>CAZVFC010000024.1:0-131524 GCA_964625855.1 uncultured Verrucomicrobiota bacterium
TGCCCCGGCTCAATCGTCTCGTACAACCCTTTTCGGAGAGCCTCTGGCTAGGCACTCCGGGGCCCGGCAAGCCCATGGTGCCGGTGGTGCCTCATTTCCTGCCGGCGGGAATGTCCTCCGGGCCCACCGGCAAGGCGCTCTCGAAGCGGGTGTAGCCTTTGATGAAGGTGAGGGCCACTTCCCCGGTCGGGCCGTTGCGGTGCTTGGCGAGCAGCAGGTTCACCTGGATGCCCTCCGAGGGCTGTCCATTCGGC
This sequence comes from uncultured Verrucomicrobiota bacterium, assembly GCA_964625855.1. GTDB lineage: Bacteria > Verrucomicrobiota > Verrucomicrobiia > Limisphaerales > UBA8199 > JAPLUA01. The sequence goes on from CAZVFC010000024.1 coordinate 255, forward strand.
GCGGAGTCGGCCTCGTCCTCTTCCTTGGTCTTGTAAAGCAAGCCCACAAAGTCCGCGTCCTGCTCGATGGCGCCCGACTCTCGCAGATCGGACAGGCGCGGCTTGCGTTTCTTGGGTTCGCGCTCGTAATCGCGGTTCATCTGGCTGAGCACAATGACCGGCACATTCAGCTCCTTGGCCATCTCCTTCAGGCCGCTCGAGATCTCTGCCACTTCCTGGTGCCGGGCATCGAGCCGCATGTTCTCCGGGTGCACCAGTTGCAGGTAATCCACGATGAATAGCGCGATGCCATACTTCTGCTTCATCCGGCGCGCCTTGGCGCGCAGCTCGAGGATGGTGATGCCGCCCGTGTCATCAATGAACAGCGGCGCTTTGGCCAGCTCCCCGGACGCAATGGTCAGCCGGCGGAAGTCAGACTCCGTGAGAAACCCGTCGCGAACATGGCTCAGGTTCACCCGGGCGCGGGAGCACAGCAGGCGCAAGCCCAGCGACTCGGCGGACATCTCGAGGCTGAACACGCCCACCGGCAGGCCCCGCGCAACCGCGACGTGCTCGGCGATGTTCATGGCGAAGGAGGTCTTGCCCACACTCGGCCGGGCGGCGACCACGATCATCTCGCCGCCGTTGAATCCGTTGGTGTATTTGCGGTCGAGGTCGCGGAAGCCGCTGGGAATGCCCTTGAGCTCGCCCTGCCTTTCGAACAGGTCCTGAATCGTCTCCTGCGCTTTGAGGATAATCTCCCGCATGCGGTTCTCGGGCACGCCGACCCGGTCCTGGTTGATCTCCAGGATGTGCCGTTCCACCCGGTCGAGGAGCTGCCCCACATCCGCCGGGTTCTCATAGACCCACGCGGCGATCTCGTCCGAGGCTTCGAGCACGCGCCGGAGCAAATGCTTCTCGAGCACAATGTCCACGTAGTAATCCAGGTTGGCGGCCGAGGGCACGGTGTCGGGCAGTTGGGACAAATAGGCGAGGCCGCCGACTTCCTCGAGTTGGCCGCGGTCGCGCAGATGCTGCGAGAGCGTGATCAGGTCAATCACGCCGCCTGTCTCGGCCAGGGATCGCATGGACTCGAACAGGGACCGATGGCGGAGATCGTGGAAGACTTCATTCGAGCCCCTGAAGGCTTGAACGCACTCGGGGAGGCAATCGGCCGGGGAGAGCAGGATGCACCCGAGCACGCCCTGCTCGGCCTCCAGCGAGTGGGGAGGCATACGGTCCATCGGCATCGCGGCACTCCGGCGGCTGCGGGACGGGCTCCGCGGCCTCGCAACGCCATGAAGATCGGCAGTGTCAGTCGGGTTCATGTCTCTGGGTTTGCGTGTAGTTCGCCACAGAGAATATATTCGCCATGCAAGTAGTCAATGGCCAGTTGTAACCATCTTATTCACAATGCATGCATTTGTGCTTGCCACCGCCCGCGCCCGCCTTACGCTGGGGGCCGTTGACACTTTGAAATGAACCCGGTCGGCGAACGAATCAGGAAACGGCGGAACGAACTGGACTGGACGCAGGAGCGGCTGGCCGGCGAATCCGGTCTGAGCAAGGGCTTCCTGTCGGATGTGGAGGCGGGGAAGCGGAGTGTCGGCGCCGACAGTCTGCTGGCGATTGCCAACGCCCTGGGGGTCAGCATGGATGAGCTGATGAAGGGCGAGGTGTTGGAGCCGCAAAAGGGAGAAGTCCATATTCCGGCCTCGCTATCCCGGTTCGCCCGCTCCGCCAACCTGACTTTCACCCAGGCGCTGCTGCTGCTCGACCTTCAGCGTCAGATCATTGCGCATCGCTCCCGGAGCAAATCCGGCGACCTGGAGCACGTGGACTGGAAGCGCTTCTACGAGGCGGTGAAGGATTACGTGAAATGAGGGCGCTGGATCAGGATCTGCGAGTGTTCCAGATCGCCCGCCGCCTGGGCGCGGCCGAGGGCGAGGGGGCGGTCGGGTCTATCCTGGCGTTCTGCCGTCGGCGGGTCGAGGGCTGGGTGCACGAGGCCGGAGGCATCGGCTCGGTCAAGGATCTGGAGGACTTGATCTGTCGGCGGCTCAAGCTCGAGTTCCAGGAGTTTCGCCATCAGGCCGAACTCGACGCGATTGTGCGCCGGAACGTCGAAGCGGGTGAGATTGTCTTTGCGAGCCTGCCGGCGCTCTTTGACGACGAGACCTTTGCGACGCTCATTCGCCGTCGCCAGCCCCGGCCGGACGCCACCGCGGAATATGTGGCGGTGATTGATTGCCGGGACGGCAAAGCCAGCCGCCGCTGGTTCAGTCGCTGGCACGAGATCGCCCACCTGTTGACCCTCGATGGCCCCACGGAGGCGCAACCCGTGCATCGTTCGACTTCGGAGCACTCGGCGGTGGAGCGGCTCATGGATCAGATCGCGGCGGACATCGGCTTCTTCGATCCCCTCTTCGCGCCCGTATTTACGGCCCAGGTGCTTGCACCCGGCCGGCTGGACTTCGCCGCCATTGACCTTGTCCGGCAGCGGTACGACCCCGAGGCCAGCTTTCAGGCGACGGCCATCGCTTGCCTGAAACGGTGGCCGAGGCCCGCGGCCTACCTCGAGGCGGGCCTGGCGCTGACCGCCGCCGAAGCGCGCCAATTCGACCAGGAACCCATTCCCGCCCGGCGTCCGACGCCGAAGCTTCGTGTGCTGAAGGTGATTGGGAACGAAGCTTCCCATGAGTGTGGCCTCCGGTTGGTTCGCAACATGCAGGTGCCCGAGGGGTCCATTCTGCACCGGCTCTTCTTTTCCCGCGAATTAATCCCTGCAAGGGCCTCAAAGTTGAGTGAGGAGGACCTGGGCCAGTGGCGCCGTTCGAACGGCCGCGTGCTCCCATCCTGCCCAATCACGGTCGAAGCACGACCGGGGCGGCGTCACATCGAGGCGCTGGTGCAAGTTACAGGCCCAGTCCATCCGTAAACGCGCCAGCGCCACAATATCTCGATCCGGAGTCCTGTTCCCCGGCGGGCAGTCCAGAGTATGCACGACGTCGTGTCCAGAGGCTCTCAACTGTAGCGCGAGACGCCGCGGTAACTGGGCGTCCACCACGAATTTCATGCGGCCACGGGCTCGATGCGTTGAACGCGGCTCAAACGGGCTCCGTAGGCGCAGGCGGCGCGCAAGTCATCCGCTTCGAGGTCGGGGTAATCGGCGAGGATCTGTTGCGGGGTCATGTCGCCGCTCAACAGTTCCAGCAGGAACTCGACCGGGTAGCGCAACCCGCGGATGCAGGGCTTTCCATGGCAGACGTTCGGGTCCACCGTGATTCGCGACAGCAACTGCTCAACCGACATATTAGTAAAAGAACATACCAGCCATCACTCCTGGCAAGTTAGAAGGGTCAACCATAAGAAGGCCCAGTTCACGTTTGATCGGCGCCGCAACTGCCCCCAAGTTTCGGAGCGATGCCACGGCGACTTGCAGTCTGCGCTACGCCACAGCACCTCTGGCCGTGGGCACTTAGGGCAGCTCCGCACGGAAGAATGTCTGCCGGCTTCCGCCGAGCGAAACGGTATTGGTGAAAGGAACTGTGTTGGTAGCGACGGCCATCCAATACTGCAGGTTGGTGGTTGTTTGCAGAATCGCGGTCTGGCCCGCGGCGCCCTGCACGACCACCTGGATTTGGCCCGGAGCGCCTTGCGCGGCCGAGAGCCGCGCGGTCCAGAGGGCGCGCAACTGGTCGAAGACAGCGCGCGGCTGGAGCACGTTGGGGGCGCTGCCGCCGCCAGGGAAGATGCGGTGGATGCCCCACCATTCTTCGTCCGCCCAGCCGTCGGGGAATGCCGCGCTGTCCCATCCGCCGGAGTTATGGATTGCGGGGGTGCCCCATTTCCACCATTCATCGGCCCACGCAAACACACAGCCGCCCGACGCCACGGGCGCGTTGGCCGACAATTGATTCCAGAGTGAAACGACGAACTCGGCTTGCACAGCCGCGTTGTCCACATATTCCGCCTCGACGCGGCGGTCATAGGCGTCCATGCCGAATTCGGTGACCAGCAGCGGCTTGCCGCTGGCAAAGGCATAGTCGCGGAAGAGCATGCCAAAGCTGTTTCCGCGGTAAACCTGCACGCACCAGGCGTTGAAGTTGGTCATAGAGGAATCGCAGGCAGCGATGCTCCCCGGGAGGTCCACGTCGGCGAGGGTGGTTGAGATGAGATGATTCGTATCGTATTGACGGATGGCCCCGGCAACACGGTTGAGGGCCGCCCAGAAGGCGGGGTTCTGGCGGTTGGCATCGGACCAGTTCAACTCGTTGCCGATGAGGTGACCGAGGACCGCTGGGTGATGCATGATGTTGGTAGCCAGCGTCACCCATTCCCCGGCGATAGCATTCACGGCGGTGGTGTTGGCCCAGTCGGTATCCGGGTTAACCCAGCGATTGACGAGCACGTATATGGGCCGCTGGCCGCCGTTGTATGCCGCGTTGAGGAAGCCGGTATGGTTTGCGGCCGGAGCCCAGCCATAGACACGCAGGCAATTGGCGCCCATTTGCCGCATCCGGGGCAGATCGCGGCTGTAGAGCGCTGAGTAGGTCGCTGTGTAGAAATCCCCATAAGGTGATGTGTCACCCGCCCCGCCAATCGGCGTGGGGGAGTAGCATACGCCGCGCGCTTGAAACGGCGCCCCGCCGACGAGAATCTGCCTCCCACTCACCGCCACATTGGCAGCCCATGCGGGTGGTATTTGAAGCCAAGTCAAGGCCGTCACGGCGGCTACCGCACCGAGTGATCTTCGCATTGCAGTCCAGTTCATAATATCATGTTAGTTCGGTCTTTTCGCTAGTGCACAGCTTCAAGCAGCAATTCTCACTATGGCGTGGGGCGTGCGCAGTCACTGAATGGCGGATCGCCTCGGCCACTCCCCCGGGTGGCTGGCGAGGGCGCCACCGACTGCGCCCGGGGCGGGCGCGCTCCCCTGCCGCTGAATAGACACGGCTTAGCGCCTGCGGGCCCGTTGCAGCAGTTCCATAATTTGGCGATGGCGCTCCAGAAAAGGAACCATCCCGGCTTCGGATTCACGCGAGACAGCTTTCCAATCGGCATGCTGGCCGAAGGGGTCGGACAGATCGAGGAACCGGTTCTGGGCCTGGTCCCAGATGGCGCTCCAATCGCACATGCAGCCCTGGCGGGATGAATTGGTGTGGCCGAGCTGGCGGACGCATGCCCCTCGCAGGGTTGCGCGGCCAAGGGTCGGCGGGAATTCCCGCGCATGTTCAAAGTTGTCCACGCCGGGAAAGTGGTGGTGGAGAACTCCCGCGCGATCGAGCTGGGAGAACAGGCCCGCGCCGCCCAATTGGCCGAAGCGAGTGTCCAACTCGAACACGCGGCTGCGGAGGTCCTGAAACTTCCTGAATCCTTCGGCGGCATCCGAGGCGGGGCCAGCGCAGAGCGATGCTCTGCGCTCCGGCACAGTGGGGCGTATGGAAGCGGATCGGTCGGGGACGCGCTGAAGGGCTTCTGCCGCTAACTCCGCCACCAGGTTACCCCGGACTTCCGGCTCGTTGAAAAGCATATCCAGCTCCAGTAGCTCCGATAGCGGCGTTGGCTTAGCCGGAGTCTTCGGGGGTTGCTCAGCCATCCGGTTCCATTTGTCCACCGCCGGCCAATCGTAGCCCTCCGCCGCCAGGAATCGGCTGACGATGCTGAAGCGAATGGCCCAATCGAGGCGCGTGGCAACGGCTTCCGGGTTGCCGGACTCCAGCAGGTCCAGCACCTGGCGCCATTCCCGGCAAACGTCCGGCCCCCAGGGGGGCATGAACGAGTCGCGCAGGTGCGCCTCGGCCAGCTCGAGGTAACGCCGCTGGATCATTACCGCCGTGAGGCATTCTCCACGCGCGGTCATGATTCGGCGCTGGCAGGTAGGATCGCCGGCGAAGACGCGCATCGCCTCCAAGGGCGCGGCCAACTTCACCTGGTCCCCCGGCCGCAATCCCTCCTCAATCATGGCGACTACGAGGGCCGTGACGCCCACGCGCAAGAAGATGGCCCATTCGGAAAACAAGCTCTCCGAACACAACAGGTGCAGCCGATTGTAGCCCGGCGAACTCAGCGACTCGTTCTTGGTATGAAGCACACCCCGGAGACTGGTAGATTGCTCCGACACCTCCGCCGCCAGGTAAGGGACACGCGGCGAGAGCACGAACCGGATCCCGGGGTAATGAGCGTCGAAGCCGCCGGCGCCGGTGTAGATGAGGCGGCTGACCAAATGGGGAATCAGATGCTGCCGAAACAGGGCCGGGTCAGCCCGGTGCAGGTAGGATTCATGCGATCCCCACGTGCTCCCCGTGCCGCTGTAATCCACGTTCTGCCTGAAGACCAGGGCCTGGCCGACGGAGGTCTGGTTGCGGGCTATATCCGCCGCCAGATCTTCCAGGATTCTCTCGCCCGCTTTCACGTAACGGGCGGCGTCCCACGGATTAGCCAGCTCCGGGCCGGCGACCTCCGGGTGGTGCCCGCAGTCAATGTAAAAGCGCGCGCCGTTGGTCAGGAACATGCCGCCGGACTGCACATCCGGCAGGTGGATCAACCGCTGGCGAGCCGCCGCCAGCAACCAGTCGGTGGCCATGGCTTGGGCGATGCGTTGGCCCTGCCGATCCAGCAGCACGAACGCATACTCGGTCTCCAGCCCAAAGAGCCGCTCAGCCACGATTATTGCCCTCCCTCCTGCCGCATCGAGGCATTGAATGCCTGGCTGTTGCCGGAGAGCGCGTTCTGGATGGCGGCATCGCCCGCGGCGTGCAAGGCGGCGGCCTGGCGTCGCAAGTCGTTCAGGGTGCTCGCGCCGGGATTGCCGGCGGGCGGCACGGGAGGACGGTTCAATTCGTTGTGGGTTCGTTCAAGTTCACTCATGGCTGTGAATAATCAGGCCGGTCGGAATCGGAACCGGGGTGCCGATCAGACACGGGGATAGTTACAATGGAGGTTTGGTAATTGGGCGAGAGCCAATATTGGCCGGAGGTAGAAACGGGCTCGGGGTCACGGTCTGGAGCGCCGAGCAGGTCCAGCGCTTCGTTCAGGTCTTCGCTATGGCGAAAGACTGCCTCGGTATCGCGCTGCGTGAAGGCCAGTGGATTCGCCAGTCGGACGGTGCGTCGGGTGACCGCGCCGGCTGCCGAGCGGAACTCGAAGGTGATCTTGTCCCAGTCCACCTCCGCCACGGTTTCCGGATCGGCCAGGCGCAGCAGGTGGGCGCGAGTCCAGGCGCGGGTATCGGCGGGGGGCTGCTGGGTGAACTGGCGGATGTGCTCTTCTGAGACGCCGAGCCGTTCGACTCCGCCCGCCCGCTCGCACGCCCAGAACAAGCCATCCTCCAGATCGGCGTACTTGAAGTCCAAGTGCTTGATCTCGGGGCTGCTCCAGGTGAGCTCGGGGCGCTGTTGCATGGCCCGTTCGAGCAACTGCAGCTTGAGGACCCAGTCGAGCCGGGGCGCCAACAGTGCGAAGTCGCGCCGGCTGAGTCTGTCGAGCGTGTCCGCCCACAGCGCCATGATCTCCCGCGCAGCCGGGACGATGCCGTCACAACCGCCGCCTTGCACAAAGCGCGAGGCGTGATCGAAGAACCGTTGTTGCAGCTCCAGGGCCGTCACTTTTTCCCCGGTGAGCAACCCGGCCCGGGCGGTGAGCGTCGGGTCGCGGCTCCAGCGGGCGACCGTCTCCACCGGATCCTCCAGCAGCAGATTTAGATTGCCCTCCGTCTCACCCCGTTCCAGCACACTGAGCATGATCTGCATCAGGCCGGCCCGCAGAACGATGGAGCCGGGACACAGTGTCGCATCAAAGAAGATGCTATGGAGGCGGGCAAACCGATCCGCCGGGCTGCCGAGGCTGGCGAAGCCCCCGCACAGCGCTTCATCGCGGCTGTTGACCAGGGGGCGATTGTAGGTGGTTTGAGGCCCCACCAGGCACTGAAAGAACGAGGCTCTTTGGGACAATTCGTAGCCGCCCCGGCCCTCGTTGCCGGTTGGGCTGCCGGAACTCACCTTGCCCTGCCCGGTGAAAATGATGCTGGAAACCTGGAACGAGGCCAGCATCAGCAACTCATGAAGGCGGCGGTGGAATAACCGATCCCATGCGGCGCGCGTCACAAGCACATTCAGGTGCGCGCCGTAGGAGTGCCCTTGTCCGTCCTGGTTATTAACCACCGCCACCAGCTTCATGCCCCCGGGCAACCGCGCGTTGGCGGTTTGCAGGGCGGATCGCACGATGCGCAGCATCGCGTAAGAGGCCGCCACGAAGTCGTACGCGTTCAGGACCTCGGGGGTGCACCATTCGAGATGATGCAAATCAATATACGCCGAGCCGCCGTTGGCCGGCAGGTACTTCCGGCCCCAGTCCTGCGGATTGCTGTTGGCCGATTGGAACTGCGGAGACTGGTTCCACCAGGCGCCGGCGTGGCTCGGGGCAGGCAAAGGCAGACCTTGGATTTCGCGCAAGAGCGCGCGCGAGGCCGCCTCACAGGTGCCGTGCTCGTGCTCGCGGCCCAGGATGCAGTTGCCCAGCTCCACATCGGCGCCGAGGAGCTTTGGCGCGGCGGCCCGCTCGCTTGCCTGCGGACCGCCCGGCTTGGATGACAGATCAGTTGACATACAGGACTGCGGATTACACGGGGTCCAGGGTCAGGTAGCGCCGGGCGTTGGACACCTTGCGCACCACGGGCTCGACGCTGACCACATCAAGGTCCTGCGGCAGGTTGGCGAGATGGGCATGCGCGTTGACCGGGCTGAGCAGCGTGCGCAACCGGTCTATGCCCTCGGCCACCGCCTGCTCCATATCGTCGGCGTTGACGCCGGACTCGCCTCCGTGCAGTTCGCGGACGAACGCGCGACGGCACGCATTCTCGCACATCTGCTGGAAGAACCGGCCACTGACCAGCTCGCGCGCGGTGATGGTGCGCTCGGAGTTGTCACGGAACCGGATGCGGCAAAGGGTGTTGTCCGCGTTGGGCGCGTAGAGAAGCGAAACCGCGGTCTCGATGATCTCGTCGCGTGTGCCCGTCGCCAACTCACCGTTGGGCGAGAAGGGCAACGAGGGCGGCAGGTGAATGTTCAAAATGGCCTTGGCAGCGGATTGGTCGGGACGTTCCACCGGGATCTCTATCGCGAAGCGGCCGAGCAGTGCCGGATCGAGCAGGTCCTTCCGGTTGGTGGCCGCGATAATGGCAATGTCCTTGCGGTCATCGAATCCTTCCAGTTCCGCAAGCAGCGCGGCTAAGTGCTTGTCGCTGTGTATGTTGGCAAAATGTCCCCGGGTCCGGGCAAAGCTCTCCAGCTCGTCCAGGAACAGGAAGGCCAGCCCGCCCTGGGCCGCATCGCGCAGGACTTTGAAGGTGTCCCGGATAGCCTTTTGGGTCATGCCGACGTAGGGCGATTCCCAGGCCGCCGGCTTGACCACGCCGAAGCGGGCGCGGCGGCCGCTCAGACGCGCGACCTCGCTTGCCACGATGCGCGTCATATAAGTCTTGCCGCACCCCGGGGGGCCGACCAGCAAGATAGAATTCCGGCCGCTGAGCTGGTAACGGCGGGCCATGTCCGGGGCCACCACCAGAGCGCTCAACGCGGTCAGCATCATCTCGTGACTGCCGTCCAGCCCGCCGAGCAGCTCGCGCGGCAGGTCGGGAACTTCCTCGAGCATGAAGTCCTTGCCCTGGGCGCTCTCGACCTTGGCGAACGCCATCCAAACCCCGCGGTCGAATCGAACCAGATCACCGGGCTGAAGACCGCCGCCGGCGAGCTGATGCGCTGGCTTCAGCACGAGTTCCTCGTCGCGGCTATTCACAATGAGTTGCCCATCACGGGTGCGACGGTCGAATGCCCCCAGCTCGCCGTGTTGCGGCGGTCCTTCGGGCGAGACGCCCGTGACCACGTTCAACTCGTGGTTGAGGAAGACCTGGTCGCCTGCGCGCAGGGACTCGATCTTGAGCTCCGGCGCCAGTTCGACCACTCGGAGCGCGCCGCCCTGGTAAACTATCGCCCGCGCTCCGGCCCCATAGGCGAGCGGGCCCCAGAAGATGGCGGAGAACCAGGGAGCGGCCAGCACCTTGTCCAACACTTCCTTGAGCTTGGTTTGGGACTGCTGGGCCTGGTGCAGGCCAAGTTGGCACTGGTCCAACTGCTCCAGCAGGCCTCGATCAAGGTAGTCACCCAGTTCGGCGGATTCCAGGCGCAGCGCTTTCCATTGCGCGTGCCGCTGGTCCAGGGGCAGATCCGGCCGGCGGATGAGGTTCATCAAGTCAGCGGCGAGTGGATTAGGAGGGCTTGCAGGACGTCTCATAAATATTGGAACCGATGGTTGACACCGCTGCGGGCACCGGGAGCGCGCGAGCGGCGTCGGGTTTGCTAATGTGAAAACCTCGCTGAACGATCTCGGCCCGGTCCCAAGAGTACATCGTTGGTATCATGCCCGAGAAAGTGTCGCTGACCAGGAGTGCGATGCAGTGAGCCTGTGAGAATGCGATCCGGTGCAAATCGCAGTCGGTACGGGAAAAGAAAGGGGTGGCGAATGGACACTGTTTCTTCGCTTCCGGAGAGCATTCCTTCTTGCACCAATGTCGGGCTGGGTGGCTGTGAAACCAGCCGACCATTTGCTCTCCGCTTTGGCGCAGATCCAACGCCGCCTGAACTGCCGCCCAGGTCTCCGGAGTTATGCCGAGTCGCGAAGACTCGGATATCGCATGGCGCGCGGGGATCTGCGCCGTGACCTTCAGGAAGAGCTGTTTCGACGCGGCATCCTGATGAATGTTGCCGATCAGCACGGCGCCGACCTCGACTTGGCCCGCCCGTTCCGTCAGCGCGAAGACCTCATCCATCACTCTTTGAGGCACAAACACGGGCAGCAGTCCCGGGCCGACATCCCCAAAAGCCGTGGACCGTTCGAGTTCCTCGCTCAGTGAGCCGGGAGCCAGCCTGACCGGCACCGGGACTTCCTCGACCTCGAGCGGGTCCGGGGATTGGGGAGCGCGATCGGCCGCTGCCGGGAAGGCCAGCACGGCGTAGAAGAACAACTCCCCGGGCTGGAGCTGCTTCTGTTTCACAAGGGTGTCCCCAAGGCGCATGGCGTTAGACTTGAAGAAGCTGCGCGGAATGTCCGCCGTGATCGTCGGCATCGCCCGGGCCCGGACGGTCACACGGAGGCCCTCGACGTAGGGCTGCCCGGAGGTGGCGTGCCAAATGGGCGCGACGCGGGGCTCGGCTTCCGCGGCCAGGTCAGGGTCCGACCAGCAACGCAGGGCGGTGAACCTGCCCCATTCAACCGCGGGCCCAAGGTCCAGGTTCGCAGGGAATTGACCCAGCGACGATCCGCCCTGGCGCCGGGTGAGGAGGTAAAAGTAGCGGTAAATCGGGGACGGCATAGGAAGAGGGGCGGCGGACTGCCGCCGCCCCGTGTGCTTCAGCGGATTCCCCCGGCGTCCACGTTTGGGTGGAGCGAAATCCGATCGTTCTCGGCTAAGACCTGGCCGACCAACTCCGAGGCGTGCGCGTGCCGGCCCAAGCGATCCACCCGGGCATGGTAGGTCAGCGCCCGGCCCGACGAATCGAGCGACGGGAGCCGGAGCTTGGGCAATAAGCCCGCCACAAAGGTGCCCATGGTGGCGACGGTCGGCGCTCGCGCGCGAACCCGCTTCTGGCCAGTTAGGTCTGTGGCGGTGATGTTTTTTAAGTAGTGGGTCTGAATCATGTGATCCTTTCTATTGGTGGTTTATTATCCTCACAGCCTTGGGGGCCACCCCAAACCGCGAGAAAGAGCTTGGCCGCCGCTTCGTCCTGTAACACGTCGGCGGCGGAGGCACAGGTATCCGCGCCCACCGAGAGCGCCTCCAGCGCGCTGCGCAACTCCGCCGCCGTGGCGGGTGCCTGGAAGACGACCTCCAGGTGGGCGGCGCCGCCGCTTTCGTCTTCGGCGATAATCGCGCGGGCCAGCCGAAGACGGGCGTTGGCGGTCAGCAACATGCTGGCGAGCCCGTCATGGCAAGGCACTGATAGCGAGTCCCAGGCCGCCAGCTCGGCGCAGACGCGAACGGCACCGGGCGGCGCAGTGACGACTCCTGTGTATCCGCCCTGCCGGGTCTCCAGAGGAACGGCGCAAACATCGCCATCCTGGGAGGAACACCTCCAACCGGTCTCTTCGACTAGCTTAAGCAAGTCTGTCGGCGATGCCTCAGCGGAGGCTACCCCTGTGTTTCCTCGCCTGCTGCGTGTCGCTTGTTGAGCCGCCGCGAATGCGCTGCACGCCTGGGATATCCGCAAGGGGAGATTACCTTCGGCCAGGACCGGGATTTCCGCCCGCAGGATGACCCGCCCGCCGGGAGCAGCGGCGAACTTGGCGAGCCCCATGAGATTCGCGTTGGCTTTCAGAAGATCCCAGTGCGAGGGCGGAGTTGCGGGGCCATAGTCGTCCGTGAGGACCAGGAACCCATCCGCCAGCCGCGCCAACATTGAGGACTCCGACGTGCGACTGGCCCGCACCACCCAGCGGGTGGGAGCGACCACTTCCACGGAAGGCAACGCGGACTGGAGCGCAGCTTGACAGCAAACGGCAGCCGATCTGGCGAGGGACGGGATCGGAGTCATAGCGTGCCTCCCGCGCTGATAGCGTGTGGCTGCACCGACGGCTCGGGCCGCTGCAAAGGCCGCCCATCCGTTGGAAACCGACTCCGGTTGTTGCGAGCCCACGAACACGCCGCCCGGTTCAGACTGTCATTTTCGCGGGTGTTGTATTGGTGGTACACGATCACTTCGAATACCTGGAAGCACACGGAGACCAAACTCGAGCCCGGATCGAGCCTGCCGATGCAGATGGCGCGGCGCGGCCCATGGATATTGGGGTGAAACGCGTTTGCGGGGCCCAGCCAGGTGAGCACCTCGAAAGTCGAGGCGCGCCGCAGGTAGTCGTTGGGGAGGAAGATGCCAACCACAAACAAGCCCCCCTCGCCGATGCTCCCGTCGCGGTTTTGGACCACTCCCTTGCAGTGGAACTCGGCAATGTATTGTTGTGGCGGCGCGCCCGGCCCCGGAAACAGGCGCAGGATGTCGCTTTTCGCCGCCAGGGCCAGCGCCTCTTCGCGCTGCCGCTCCAGGAAGCTCCGGAATATCTTATCCGTCATGGGAATCCTTTCACGCATGGCCAAGCTCATAGAAATTGGCCCGGCGGCCATCGCCGATAGCAAACACATCCGCCGGCACCAACCCGAACGCGGACAGGGGCTTGGCCAGGTCCCTGTCCGAAAGCGCCTCGCGGTGGAGGACGTTTGTCAGTCCGGTGCCCAGCGCCGACATGCGGCGACCGCACCTGGGGCAAGTTTGGGCCGCAGCGCCAAACCGGCCCTTGAGGCGCAGCACCGACCGCACCGCCCCGCACTCGCAACTGAGGACGCGCACAAAGAGCTTGCCCGGCACCTCGAGGCTGGCGTCGGCTTGAGGCTTCGCGCGCGGGCCGCCTGCTCCCAGTGCGAAGGCCTCGGCCAGCGTGGTTTGCCCCGGGCTGCGGCGCAGGCGCCGGATACTGAGAGGCTCGTGGTCTAGTCGGCACGTCGCTCGCCGGACGAGGCGCGTCAGGTACAGCTTTTGAGCGGAGACGTCATAAACCAATTCCCGGTTTAAGACCGCCGGCTCGAATTGGCCGGCGAGCAGTTGGGCGCAAATCGCCGCTTGCAGACCGGCGGCGAGCGTCCCGAGATACGCCGGTGAGTTGGTGGCGGGCGGTGTAAAGTCAGGCTGGCACGGATAGCTGGCCTCGGAGGCGTAGTCCGCATCGGACAACCCGCACTCATAGCAAGGAGCGTCCTTCCCCTGAGCAAAGACAGAGACCCGCACCAGCGAGGGCGCGGAGATTCCGGAATCAACCCAGAAGGGGATGCCCAGCTTCCGGAACGCATAGTTCGCCACGATGCGGGCCCGCTTCGAGTCTAGGGCCGTCAGCAAAATGCGGCACCGACATGAGCCCAGCGGCAGGTCCTCAACTCGGCCGACGATGGAGCTGGCTCGGAGCCGGGGATTGGCCGCTCGCATCATCTCGGCCGCGACCTCCGCCTTGGGCCTTCCCGTCTCCGAAGGGCGCAAGGCCTGAACTCTGGTCAGTGTGTCACAGTCCACTACCCGCGCATCGCCTACGCCCGAAAGCGAGGCTACCTGGAGGGCGAGCGGCCGGCCGATCAGCCCGGCTCCCATCTGCAGGACGCTCACGTTTGAGTTGTGGTGTTGGTTTTTCATGGATCGTTGGGGGTCCACCGGAAGCAAGCCTCGGGCTCGCTTGAATGGCCGCAGAGCTGGCACTTCATGAACGCTTCATACGACCAGCACGAGAACGGGGGCTTTTGGTGGTACCACGCGGCGCAGTTCGGGCACAACACAGCCGGCGTGCCCTTAACGATCAGCCGCCCACAGCGGGGGCAGCAGATCTCATGGTCGGCGCCGGGAAACGGAACTACTTGCGCCAGGCGCTCAGTCGAGAAGTAGAGCCGCGGCCCATTCTCCAGTCGAATCTCGTCGCGGTCCACGAGCACACGGACGCCAAGAGGCGCCTGGTGACCGTTGACCCAGAGCCGGGCTGCGCAGGTCGCCAGCACGAACCAGCTCTCGGCGCCGCCGTGATCGCTGCGCACGAGCATCTCGCCCGCAGCAGGACCAGACTCAGCCGCGGCGCGCCGCACGTAGGGCTCCGCGGCCATAAACCGATACCGCTGCCCGGCCAGCGGGACAACCGCCCAGCGCGGGCCTGCGTTCGCCGACGTTTGTATCCATATCTGTGCCATAGAACATCCTTCAGGTTCGCGCTTGACCAGCTCGGGGGAACTCCCGTAGCCGCTGACGACCAACAACTGATTCCAATTTCATAGCGTCGAGGACTTTACCACCGCCGAACGCCCGTTTCGTGGAGGCGACCAAACTCACACGCATCGCCGCGCGCAAGGCGTTGATCTCGCGAAACAACGCGCGGCAAGAAATTTCACTATCACAACGCATCTCACCTTTGGGGCGAATCTCACAGCGGGTCGCCATTTGGCGCGGAGCGCGGCTGTCCTCAGCCGCAGCACGTGCGAAAGGCAATGGATCTCGGGCCATTGGGGGCGGCCCGCATCGTCGGGGCTGCTGCGGCTGAGGACAGCCGCGCTCCGGTGGCGGTGGCGAGATACGCCCAGGCATGACCCGCGCACCGAAGCGCGCTTGACGCGATGGTAATGACGACAATCTCATGTTAGTTCAACTCGCGAAACGGACTGCTCCTCGCCGCAACGCGGCTTGGCGCAGGGCTCAGAAACGCTCGATCAGATTCTTCATACAAAACTTGGATTCGACTCCCGCCCGCCGGCACAGCTCCTGTAAAGGGACACACAACGCCCTGGCCTGATCGTCCGGCAGCCGCCAGCTAAACCCCTTCTTGATCAGACGAGCCGGACTCGCGGACGCCTCGAAGGCAGCCTTGAGTGCGCGGCGAGGGTCGCGTGGGTCCTTTGACGGGCGGACAATTTTGACCGGCGAGAAGACGACGTGCCGGACGCCCAAGTCGCGTGCCAGCAAAACGAGCTGTCGCAGGTCTTCCTCGGTCTGCGCCTCCGGCAAGTCGAATTCCTTCAGACAATGCGTCTTCCCCGGACCAAACGGCGAGCGGATAAAGAGGGGATCAATCCGAAGGACAGTCGGAATCCCTGCCGACCGTAACGCCTCCAACCCTTCAATCCGCTTGCGCACGCTCGGCGCGTGTGGGTCATAGAAGGCCGCGGCCTCGTCGTTCCAAAAGGCAAGACTCACCTCCACCTGAACCAGCGGTTGGTTGCCGGACATGAGCCGGGCATAGGCGGGATGCTCGGATCCGATTTTCCCCAACTGCTTCAATACGGCGACGTATTCTGGTCTGGCGGCCAGGCCCGGATTCTTGGTCAGCAAGGTGATGCTGGTAAACCGGTTTCGCGCGAGGCCCGCGATCCACCCCAGTGCGAGCCGCGTATGGCCGAATTCCGCCTCGAGGCCGGCTTGCAGGGGATCGGTGGAGTTGGACATGTGCAGGGGCGCAGGCCGCACGCCAAAGCGCTCCAAATCGCGCAAATCCTCAGCCAGGTGCTTCAGAAAGTCCTTCTTAGCCCGGGGCTTGCCCAACCCAACCGCAGCGGTATGTCCTGCCACGCTCTTCGCACTATCCGCTTCGGATGGCCGATCTATGCCCCGCGCGTAGAGCCTGACATAACAATAGACACACTCATGCTCGCACCCAACATAGGTGTTCAGACAATAGCGGTGACCGGAAGGAAAAGACCGCTGGTCCGCGAAGGGATCGTACCACTTAATGAGCTTCGGCCGGTTGGGTTGCAGTGCGCCGGCGGATGAGCCGAGGTGGAAGAAATAACGCAGAATGGCCCCCTGGTTCTGTTGAGGAATATCAGCAAAGACGCTCCTGAATCGGGGGTCCACCCGGCCGATCAGCGCGGCAACGACCGAGGGCGGCGGCAGATCCGCGGCAGTTGCCTTCCTGCCGAACCAGCAACGAGCAAGGATTGCCTGTTCCAGCCGCGGCCGGCTTTGCAGAAAAGCCCGGCCTGGCCCCATGACGGAATCGTGCTCTAATGGCATAAGGTGTAGCGGGTTAACTCGAGTAGAATGGAGGGCGGCACCTGATGTAACGCGGCGCGCTATTCAGTGGAATTACGAGAGGTTCGGCTTTGTGGATCCTCCAGGCTCGAATGGGGCGCAAGGTTCTGTAACATCGGCTCAAGATTGGGCCAATCCCGGTGTCGGCAGGGCGATGTCCCGGTGTGTCTCCCATGTGGGCCGGCCAACATGGGAGACACACCGGGGTATCGTCGCCAAGACACCGGAGCGACGCCAGGGCGTTACCGGAGAACTGGGAGGGATGAACCCGGCAGGCAGAGGTGGGCGTCTTGCCTAAGATACTGCTCGCCAAGGTTTTACGCATAAGGAGCAGGTCAGAGCGCGTTGGGAGGTCCCTGCAAGTGCATCCGCCCGCGGTGGACGAATGCCGGTTGGCGATGGCAGCCCGCCGGCGACTCAGATTCCACCCAAGCCGGCGCCATAGTTCGGATCATTCTTGTCAAGCCCGACTTCCGGCTGGTTCCCATTGCCGGAGCCGGGATCACTCCGGGGAACGTATTTCTGCAGCGCAAAACGCACGCCGAGGGGACCGCCGGTCTCCACCATCCAGCCGAGCCCTGCCTGGTTACGCAGCGCTTTCTTCAGCCGATAGATCAGGTTGTCAAACGTGCCCTTCTTGATCTTCCTGCCGGACCGCTTGGCCAGCCTCAGCCGAAGGTCTTCCCGTGGCTTCCAGCCGGAGCTGGTTTGCGCCGTGAGGGGACCGTCGTCCAGGAGCAGTTCAGCCAAGATGCCCAGGGTCGGCGAAAGACGGACCGTTCGCCCGTCAACAAACAACTGGGCCGACACCGGCCCCCACTTTAAGGTTGCGGAGAGGGCGAACCTGGCCAACGGCGGGCCTTTCGCCCTGGGCTTGCGACCTTTGCCCTTCAGGCCCAGCAATTCGGCGAAAAGTTCCGGCCTCGTGCGGAACAGCTCGTTTAGCGTCTGCGCGCTGGAGTCCGTTATCAGGTTCATGTAGTCAAGCCATGCAGCAAGGGTCTCACATACCTCGGGCAGTTTCCGGAGGCCGTCGAACGGATCATCCGGGGGCGGCGGGGGAGGGTTTAAGTCACGAGCCATAAGTGTTGGTCTGGATGGTTAGAACGCCGGTTTCGGTGAGATTACGTTTGAGGCGATGGAGCGCTCGGTGGCGGCTTGTGCTCCCACCAAGGCATGAGGTTGCGCAGAGCGAAGCCTAAGTGCCAGCGGAAGTTGCGGCGGTAACGCAGGTAAACGCCGGCGTGGAGCAGGGCGACTCCCGGGCGACTGCCGCTGAGCCACAGGGCGACGGCGTTGTGGTAGGATGAGTTCATAGACAAGCGGTGCGCTCCCGGCCGGGCAGGGGCAGACGGCGATGCGGGTTTGGGTCCAGCGCGGCTGCAGCCGGCGCTGATAGTGTTTGCTTGCGGGATTCATGGTTCTCGCGGTACATTTGGGGAGGTGGGTTGGGCAGCCGCGCCGCGAGCGGGTAAACGCGCCGCCATGCTTGGGCTCGGTGTTGACGAGTTCATTCAAAACCGCCTACATTCTCTCAGAAGTCCCCGAACGCGAATACGGATTGTTCCGGCTATTTCGTGGCCCGCATCGGCATCCCACAGGAGGTTGAAGTCGCTTCTTGTCCGTCGGCGGCAATGCAAGAGGGGTTAAAGCTACTCTTGACCGCGCGGCAGCAAGCCTTGCCCGTGAACGGCCAAAAATTGTCCGTAAAAAACATTGCGGGTTCTCGGGACTTCTGCGCGAATGGACGCATGTACTGCAAACCGCCACTGCGTGTGCGCAGCCTCGTCCTCCAGGCTCTCGAAACTACGAGCATCAACCACCTCGCCGACCTGATCAACGCCGCTAACGAAGATGCCGGCACGGGTTGCCGTGTCAATCGGCAGTTGGTAACAAACCTCCGGCACACACCGGAATGCGTCGGTCTGACCTGGGACCACCTCGTAGCCTTCCACACTTACTTCAAGGAAAACGGCGCCAGCCTGCAACATCTACCCATACTCGAGACGCGGGGCGTCTTCGAGGCGTTGGGGGACAAGCAGCGGCTGGTGTTCATGTACGGCGCCCGGTCGCGGCCCGAAGAACAGCGAACCGACAACAGCCACTGGGACACGCGCGCACACGTAGAGTTGGTGCGGCAGGCGTCGCTCACGGGCAGGCCGCTCAAGTTCGAGGCCCAGGATGTGCTCTGGCGCAGCCCCGTGGACCCCGCCACACTCGGTAGCGAGCCGTGGCACCGCATTCTCGCCGAGGACCAGGCCTCGGCGGTCTCGCTTGGCTCGCCGCTCTCGGCCTTGAGCAGCGAAATCATGCTGGCGAGCATGTTCGGCGTGAAACCCTTCGAGCCGCCTCATGTCATGCAGCCGCGGCTGCCTTTCTATTTTGTCTGGCTGCACAGGGTTGCCGCCGAGTTCCGCAGCGCCTTCGGGTTGACTGCCGACGCGTTGCGTGTCAAGGATCCGGACTTGGCGGAGCGTGTTCGACGCAACGCCACCACTGCGGTGTTCCTCGGGGAGACGGTGCTCGAGTCGCCCACCAAAGGCCACGACTGGACGATGTACGGCATCATCGCTGCCCAACGTCGCACGGCGGCCAACGTGTGGTTGGTCGTGGCCGGGCTGCATGGACCGGCTACCTTCGGCGCGGCCACCATGGTGAAAGACATCACCGACGAGCTGCCCTGGTCATCGAAAGGCCCGTCCAAAGTGCTGTGGGTGCCGGTGAAGGTGCGGGTCCGCGCCGGCAAAGCCAAGCCCACGGACGGGGACATTCGTGAAGTGGTTGATGCGGAGTTCGACGGCAAACCGCGCACCTGGCCGGATGACAAATGATCTTCGAGGCATCTTGGTGATGTTGGCCGTAGCCGTCTTGGCCCTGGTGACCTTCGGCTTCGTCGTGCTCACGAGCACCAGCTCGTTCTACGCCTACCATGTCCATAGCGATGCATTCTATTATGCGAAAAGGCAGGCGATGCGGTTGGGGCTTGGCTTGGGGGCGTGCCTGGCCACCTCGCGCGCGGTTTACAATTGTTTCCGCAAGGGTGTCTGGCTGCTGCTGATCCTCGGGGTCGGCGTAATCGTCGTCGGTGGGCTCATGCTGGTATGAACCTGCCTGCGGCCGCTTCATCGGGGGCGATACATAGCCTCATAAGTCTTTGGCTGCGTTACTTCCATCGTCATGTATAGCCGCTCGGAACTCGAAGCCAGGACCTACGGCAAGGTGGACCGCCGGCTGCTTCCCTTTCTCTTCCTCTGTTACATCCTCGCCTACCTCGATCGGGTCAACGTGGGTTTTGCCAAGCTCCAGATGCTCCAGGACCTGTCGTTGAGCGACGCGGCTTTCGGCCTTGGCGCGGGCATCTTCTTCGCCGGCTACTTTCTGTTCGAGGTTCCCAGCAACCTCCTGCTCAAGAAGTTCGGCGCCCGGACCTGGATCGCCCGGATCATGGTTTCCTGGGGAATCCTCTCCGCGGCGATGATGTGGGTCAAGAGCGAATGGACGTTTTACACGCTGCGTTTTCTGCTCGGGGTGGCCGAGGCCGGCTTCTTCCCGGGCATCATCTTCTACCTGACGCTTTGGTATCCCTCGCGGCTGCGCTCGACGCGGACCGCTTGGTTCGTCTCGGCCATTGCGGTGTCGGGCGTGCTCGGCAGCCCCGTCTCCGGCCTGATCATGGATGGCCTCTCTGGCGCCTGGGGACTGGCCGGCTGGCAATGGCTGTTCCTGGTCGAGGGGCTCCCGTCCGTGCTGGTGGGCGTCTGGGTTTGGTTTTACCTCGACAGCAACATCGCCCAGGCAAAATGGCTGGCACCGGATGAAAAAGCCCTGCTCAACCAGAACCTCGACGCCGAAGAGCGCCACAAGCATCAGCACAGCGTGCTTGATGCCTTCAAGAGTGGCCGGGTTTATGCCCTTTGTGCCATCTATTTCACGCTGATGATCGGCCTGTATGGGATTTCGTTTTGGCTGCCTTCTCTCGTCAAGGCGATGGGCGTTAAAGGCTATCTCAACGTCGGCCTGATCACGGCCATTCCCTACGCCGTGGCGGTGGTGGGCATGGTCTTCCTAAGCCGGAGCTCTGACCGTACCGGGGAGCGCCGGATGCATTACGTCTGTAACGTGACCGCCGGCAGCCTGGGCTTGGTCTTGAGTGGGGTGTTCAGCAGCCATCCGATTCTCGCGATCGCGTTCCTGGCGATCGGCACCCTCGGCGTCATTGGCTCCATGCCCATCTTCTGGCCGGTGCCGTCCGCCTTTCTTGCCGGCACCGCCGCCGCCGCCGGAATTGGCATTGTGAACTCGGTCGGAAACCTGGGGGGCTTCGTGGGACCCAACATTCCGGTCTGGATCAAAGCCTATTCGGCCGATCCTTCAGCCTCACTCTACGTCATCGCAGGCGTCCTGTTGGTCGGCGCCGCGATTGCCTTCCTGGCGATACCTGATAAATCGCCGGGCCCGGTCCGGTAAACGAAGGAGGCGATGAAAAACCTCAGGCAGCGAATGGTTCGGTGGAAAAGGCTTCTGGCAGTCGCTCTGTGCGCCTTGGTCAGCCTGGTTCTCCTGCTGTGGGCTGTCAAAGCCTACCGCGACGCGCACTATTTCGACAACTACGACCCCGACGCGCCTTTGAACGTCACCGTCCTGGAGACAACCGAGGCGAGGAACCAGACCTCGGACACGGGTTACACGATCACCCGGTTCACTTTTGACGCCTTCCGGGGCGAGAAGATTCCCAGCTTGATTTCCATGCCGCTGAAGCGCGCGGGCGGCAAACTCCCCGCCATTATCTTCCTACACGGCATTGGTCAGAATAAGAACTTCCTCCGGGAAATCACCGCCCCCTTCAACCAGGCGGGGTTTGCGTTTGTGTGTTTCGACCAGTTCACGCGTGGCGAACGAAAGTTGCGCGGCAAACAATCGGTCCTGGCCCGGAGTCAAGCGCTCGTAGAACGTACTGGCAAAACCATCAACGAAGCGCGGCGTCTCATTGATTATCTGTCCGCCCATCCCGACCTTGACCCGCAGCGAATCTACCTGGTGGGTGCCAGCTACGGGGCCGTCACCGGCGCCACGGTCATGGCCAGGGACAAACGCCTGCGGGCGGGAGTCCTCGTTTACGGCGGCGGCGATTTCCGCAAACTGTTGAATTCCGATGCCAATCGGCTGGGCGTGGCCGCGGCCCTGGGTTTAATTGACGGCAAGCATCTGGATGTTGAAAAGCCGCCGCTGCCCAAGCTCACAAGGTCGCAGGAGCGGAAAGTGGGACTCGTGATCGGGTGCCTCATCCCGATCGCGCGCTACTTCCTCGGAGTGACGGATCCGGTTTACTACGCCGGCCAGATCGCTCCCACGCCCGTCTATTTTCAAAACGGCCTGCGCGACGTGCTGGTGCCCGCCGCGGCCGGCCGGGCATTGCAGGACGCGGCCAGGGAACCCAAGAAAGTCACCTGGTACGACTCGGACCACGTGGGGATAGACCTGCGCCACACGCAACGCGTCTTGGAGGACGGGCTGAATTGGCTGCTCGAACAGGATAATCCACTGCGACCGCCCGACGAGAGAATAACCAACCTGTCCCCGTTCCGGATCAAAGGTAACTGAATACCGCCCCGGTTCCGGAAAGGCGAGCGCGGCGGGGAAAACCAACTCCTTGCGCCTCAATTTCCTCGCCCGGACGCGGGGCGGCGTTTAGCCGCAAATTCTCCTTGGCATTTCTTGCCGGTTGGGGCAAGCTTATCGCAACATGAACTCAATTAGCGGACTGACAGCGGCACAACTGCGTCAAGCGGCGGACATCAAAGAGAAAATTGATGCCCTCCAGAATCAACTCAGCGCACTCCTCGGCGGCGAGGCTTCGGCCGAGCAGCGGGCGGCTCAACCGGGCGGAAAGCAGCGCAAGATCAGTGCTGCCGGGTTGAGAAACATACGGGCAGCTCAAAAGGCTCGCTGGGCCAAGGTCAAGGGGACCGCCCCCAAGCGAAAGTTCAGCGCTCAGGCTCTCGCCAACATTCGAGCGGGCGTCGCCAAGCGCGTGGCTGCGCAGGGCAAAGCTTCTGGCGCGAAACCCAAAGTCCAAAGAAGCGCCGCCTGGCGCGCCGCGATCTCCGCCGCCGCCAAAAACCGCTGGGCCAAGGCGAGGAAGGCGGGCAAGACGAGGTGGTAACTGCGGTTGCCTGACCGGGAGCGACGGGCGTTGAACGCCTTCGCCAGGCCCATCGCGGCGCAGTTCGATGACGGCGCGGACCTCGCGATCGGCTTCACGGCTGGCTTCACGCTGTACCACCCCAGGCCCCACCCTCAGACAACAAAAAAGCGCAGCCGGTGAGGACTGCGCCCATGAATCAGGCCGGTCGTTATGACCGGCCTAGTGCTTGACTGGCCTACAGAGCTGGGGACGACTACGCCTTGCGCAACTTGCGACGGATCAGGCCCACACAGGTTAGCGTGGCGCCAAGCAGCAGAAGCGTCGTACCGCCATCTGGAACTTGGGTCGGGGGGTCGTAGAATGAATAGAACGAGAGCCCGCCCACGGCTGGATGGCCTGCGCCGCCTGCAATCTGGCTATTGCTAAAATCGTATGGCCCGGACAAACCAGTGATGTAAAAAGCCTGTACCCAGCCACCGCCTTTGCCACCCCAATGCAGGAAGAGATAGTCGTAGGCGCCGGAAATGAGGTCCAAGGTGATGCTGTCTCCGCCAGCACCGTCCTCCAATCCGGTCACGCCGTTGACTGGCGCCGGAAAGTCAGTGCCCTCTATACCATTATAGGCTTCAACCGTCTCCGTGAGCCAGTTAAACACTGTGGCATCGCCAAAATTGCCCAGATCCTTTGCAGGGGCAGCTTCGACAAGCGCTCCACCGCTGACGGTGATGTTGATCGGAGTAGCTTGTGCCTGGGGCACAGCCACCAAAATGCACCCCCAAACGCCCATCGTAATCCACCGTATCATTCTGTCCATAAATCGCTTGCCTGTTGTGTGTTGAACCATCATAGCCCGGTCTGCACGAACGGTTCGGAACCCAATTGTTGAGTTATACCCGAACTCTAGCAATACAAGTGCCAATTGTGCTATATGTTCTTAAGATGCTTATAATCAAGCGAATATGAATTCACTTATGTCCGGCTCCAATGGTGTAGTCTGTAAGGTTCTCCGACGGATCTACTTGATTGACGCGCATCCACTAAAGTTAAAACGACGCAAGTAACTGAGGCGAAGATACTTGCGACGATAATGGCCGCACTGGACTATGTGTAAAGAATTCCGTCAAAACCGAGCCCCGGACGCATGGGAATCTGCGTTCTGCGCGCCCGCATTGACCTTGTTCTGCGCGGGTGAGGGTGCATTGGTTTTCGGGCTCGCCGGGCATAGTGTGACCATGAGCCCCTGCCGGGCACAGCAAGCCCGTTTGCGGCTCATCTCAATCCCATTCTTTGCGCGATGTAATTGATGCCGCCGCCGGCGTAGCAGCCGTCGGCGACAATGGCGCTGGTGGCACCCCAGGGCCAATCAGCCTTGTCGTACACTCGCGGGCCATCCTCTGCGTGGAGCCAGCGGCGAGGGTATGGCCGGCGCTTACGGCCCTGCGCCAACCAGCCCGGAGCACAGGTTGGCGACCTTCGTGTTCCGCCGGTTGGTTAAAGGGTTTACGGCGGCCACGTGGTGATAGTCATTGTCGGCTTGCTGAGTAGGAAACTCCCCGCCGCGCTGAGATTCGTCGCTACGAATACCGGCCCGGTGTTGGTCCAGTTTATTAGAACATAATTCGTATGGGTTGCTGTGCTCGCCGGAATCATGTTCGTTGGAATGCTATCAACGACACGCATCACAAAACTCAGTATGCCTTGGTGTCTTAGGGGGTGGTGCCCGCGACAGGACTTGAACCTGTACGATGTTACTCACTAGAACCTGAATCTAGCGCGTCTGCCAATTCCGCCACGCGGGCAACCTGAGGCAACGAGCTGTCTGCTGCGTCCCTGACGGGACTGACAAACTCGCCGCCAATTCCCGACACCTTACCAGAGAGTGCCCGCGGAGCGCAAGCGCTTGATTCGAAGTTTGTGGTTCAGCAACCGCTGTCAGGCTAACCCCGTTTCAAATGGGAAGTCACTCCCGCGCAGCCGCCGGGCACTCCACGGGGCGGCTTTGTCAGCCGGCGAGTGTGCTTCCCGACTTCTGGCACACCTGTAGCGCCTCGATACTCGTGAGCACGGCCACGGGAGAAGTTGTTGCATTTCGGCCGGCATGACCGCAGAATGACATATCGGTTCCGCATCGGATGCCGCCATGCGGAGTCTGTTGGTTCGGCTTCCGACCGGCTGCGTAGCGAAGCATGTGAATTATGAAAAGGACCAAACCCACCCGTACCCCAACTGCATCCCGGTCTCTACCCAAAACCGCCACCGGCATTCGCGGCCTGGACGAGATCACTCACGGCGGCCTGCCCAAGGGCCGACCCACGCTCATCTGCGGTTCCGCCGGCTGCGGCAAAACCCTCCTGGCCATGGAGTTCATCGTCCGCGGTGCGCGCGAGTTCGACGAGCCGGGCGTCTTCATGGCCTTCGAGGAGACCGGCAAGGAACTCGCTGACAACGTCGCCTCGCTCGGCTTCGACCTGCCCACCCTCATCCGCCGCAAGAAGGTGGTCGTGGACCATGTCCGCGTTGAGCGCAGCGAGATCGAGGAGACCGGCGAGTTCGACCTGGAGGGCCTGTTCATCCGGCTGGGCAACGCCATTGACGGCATCGGCGCCAAACGCGTGGTCCTGGACAGCCTTGAAGCGCTCTTTGCCGGCCTGCCCAACGAAGCCATCGTGCGCGCCGAGCTGCGCCGGCTCTTCGCCTGGCTCAAGCAGAAGGGCGTGACCGCCATCATCACCGGCGAGCAGGGCGAGAACACCCTGAGCCGCCACGGCCTGGAGGAATATATCAGCGACTGCGTCATCTTCCTGGACCACCGCGTTCACAACCAGGTCGCCACGCGGCGCGTGCGCATCATCAAGTATCGCGGCTCCGCCCACGGCACGAGCGAGTATCCGGCGCTGATTAATGAGCACGGGTTGAGCGTGCTGCCGATCAGCTCGCTCGGGTTGACCTACCCGGTCTCCACCGCGCGTGTCCCCACCGGCATCCCGCGGCTGGACGCGATGCTGGCCGGCAAGGGTTACTTCAAGGGCAGCAGCATCCTGGTCTCCGGCACCGCCGGCGCGGGCAAGAGCAGCATCGCCGCCGCCTTTGCCGACAGCGTCTGCGCGCGCGGCGGGCGGTGCCTCTATTGGTCGTCGGAGGAATCGCCCGAGCAGATCATCCGCAACATGGCCTCCATCGGGTTCGACCTGGGCCGCCACGCCCGCAAGGGCCTGCTTCGGTTCCACTCGGTGCGCCCGACCCTCTATGGGCTGGAGAGCCACCTGGTCACTCTGCACAAGCTGGTGACGGAGTTCCGGCCCGAGGCGGTCGTCATGGACCCCATCACGAACCTCTCGGCCGTCGGGAACGACGCGGAGATCAAAGGGATGCTGACGCGGATGATTGACTTCCTCAAGAGCCAGGGCGTCACCACCGTGTTTACCAGTCTCACCTCGGGCGCGAACGCGCTGGAGCAGTCCGAGGCAGGGATCAGCTCGCTGATGGACACCTGGCTGCTGTTGAGCATGGTCCACTCCGCCAGCGAGCGCAACCGCGTGCTCTACCTGCTTAAGAGCCGCGGCATGGGCCACTCCAACCAGATGCGCGAGTTCGCGCTCAGCGACAAGGGTATTGACCTGGCGGATGTCTATACCGGCCCCGGCGCCGTCTATACCGGCGCGGCGCGGTTGAACCAGGAGGCCCACGACAAGGCTGAGGCGTTGGTTCAGCAGCAAACCGACGAGCGGCGCCAGCGCGAGCTGGCCCAGGAGCGGCGCAACTTGCAGGCCCAAGTCGCCGCCCTGCAAAGCCGCCTCACGAACATCGCCGCCGAACAACGCTTCGCCGCAAGGGTCGAGAAGCAACGCGCTGAAGCCGGCCGACGCTCCGAAACACAACTGGCCCGCGCGCGAAAGGCCGATTGAAAGGAACCATTATGACCAAAACCAAAGCCACACCCGCCGAGCGCTGGCAACTCCGCCTCTACGTCGCCGGGCAAACCCCCAAGTCCATCACGGCCCTGGCCAACCTCAAGAGACTCTGCGAGACGCACCTGGCGGGCCGTTACGAGATCGAGGTGATTGACCTGTTGAAGAACCCTCGACTGGCGGCCGGTGACCAAATCCTGGCCATCCCGACTCTCGTGCGCAAACTGCCTACCCCCGTTAAGAAGATCATCGGCGACCTGTCCAACGAAGTGCGCGTGTTGGTTGGCCTGGACCTGAGGCCGGCTTGAGAGGACTACTATGTCAACCGAACACATCCGCAAACCAACGAAAGCCCGGGCCGCCCTGGAACAGGCCGCCGCCGACCGGAAGACCGAGCGCTACGTCTTGCGCCTCTACATAGCCGGCCTCACCCCGCGCTCGACCCTGGCCGTCCAGAACATCCGCAGAATCTGTGAGGAGCACCTCGAAGGCCGCTACGATTTGCAGGTCATTGACCTCTACCAGCAGCCCGTCCTGGCTGAAGGCGAGCAAATCATCGCCGCGCCGACGCTGATCAAGAAACTGCCGTTGCCCCTGCGCCGGTTTATCGGCGATATGAGCAACACCGACCGCATCCTTGTCGGCATGGACTTGCGGACTGCCGAGCAGAAGCGCGCGGCTGCTGATGGACACAAATGAACGTGAAGCTTAACGCAGAGACGCAGAGAGCGCAGAGGTACGCAGAGCGGAAGTACTCTGTTCTGTCTTCTCTGCGTTCCTCTGCGCTCTCTGCGTCTCTGCGTTAAAGACCGGCTACCACCTATGCACGAGAACGAGATCTCCAGCCTGATCATCGGGGCGGCCATTGAGGTCCACCGGCACTTCGGACCCGGGCTGGTCGAACAGGTTTACGAGGAATCGTTGTGTCATGAATTTACCCTGCGCACCATCCCGTTTAAGCGGCAGCAATCCGTGCCGATCCAGTACAAAGGGGTCAAGCTCGCCTCGGACCTCCGCCTCGACCTGATCGTCCATGACAAGGTCATCGTGGATAACAAAGCCAAGGACCAGACTCTTCCGATTGACAAGGTAAAGCTCCTTACGTACCTGCGGCTCTCAAACCTGCGGCTGGGCCTCCTGATCAACTACCATGCCGCCGTTCTGAAGGACGGCATAGTGCGGGTGGTAAACGAACTGGCCCCCTATGAACCACCACCGCCCGGCTCCTTCCGCATCTGACCCAATGACACCACCCTTTAACGCAGAGACGCAGAGGACGCAGAGGAACGCAGAGAAGACCGAACAGAGTACTTCCGCTCTGCGTGCCTCTGCGCTCTCTGCGTCTCTGCGTTGATTTAGATTATGAATACTCCCAATGCACCCGACCTCGCGGCGGAGAACGCCGAACTGCGCGCCCGGCTGGAGGAAGCCGAGGAAACCCTGCGCGCCATCCGCGCCGGCGAGGTGGACGCGCTGGTCATGGGCGAGGAGGTTTACACCCTCAAAGGCGCCGAGACCCCCTACCGCCTGCTGATCGAGTCCATGAGCGAAGGCGCCGCCACCCTCACGCGCGACGGCATCGTTCTGTATTGCAACCGTCGGCTGGCCGAAATGGCCGGCGCCTCACCCGAGCAGATCGTCGGCACGTGCCTCTGTGACCGCGTGGGGCCCGCACAAGCGGCAGCCCTGCGTGCGTTGGTGGCTGGCGCCTTGCACACCGGCGCCAGGGCCGAACTCACGCTCAGCGCCCCGGACGGCCCGGGGTTGCCTGTGCAGTTGTCGCTCCGGCCGATGCACCAGAACGCTGAGACCATCGCCGTCGTGGCGACCGACCTCAGCGAGCGCAAGCGGGCGGAGAACGCGCTGCGGGAAGCTCACGATACCCTCGAGCAGCGCGTGCGCGACCGCACCGAGGAACTGCAGCACGAGCGCGAGTGGTTGAGGGTCACCCTCAGCAGCATCGGCGACGCCTTGATTGCCACCGACGACGCCGGACGCATCACGTTCGTGAATCCCGTGGCCGAGACCCTGACGGGCTGGCCGCGGGAGGAGGCGCTGGGCCATCCGGTCCAGAGCGTGGTCCGGCTGCTCGACGAAACCACCCGCGCCCCGGGCGAGGACATCGTCGGACGGGTCCTGCGGGAGGGGACCCCCGTCAAGCTGGCCAACAACGCCTGCCTGCTCACCCGTAGCGGCAAGGAAATCCCGATCGAGGACAGCGCGGCGCCCATCCGGGACAGCGCCGGCCGGGTGACGGGCGCGGTCCTGGTGTTTCACGATGTGACGGAAAAACGCCGCGCCGTGCAGGCCCTGCGCCAAAGCGAGGAACGGTTGCGGTTCCAGTGGAACCGGATGCCTATCGGCTGCATCCTCCATGACGAGCAACTCCGCTTCAGCCAGGTGAACCCCGCCGCCGGAGCCATCCTGGGCTATTCGGAGGCTGAACTGCGTGGCCGTCCAATCGGCATGATCGTGCCGGAAAGCGCCCGCACGCACGTGGACGACGTCCTGCGCCGTCTGGCACAGGGTGACATGACCGCTCACAGCACAAACGAGAACGTCACCAAGGACGGGCGAACCATCATCTGCCAGTGGACCAATACCCCGTTACGGGACGACAAGGGCAAGTTCATCGGCCTCCTGTCCATGGTCGAGGACATCACCGACCGCAAGAAAGCCGAGACGGCGCTGCGGCAGCGGACCGAGGAGCTTCAAACTGTCCTGGATACGACCCCGGTCGCTATTTTCATGGCGCACGATACGGAATGCAGGAAGATGACCGGCAACGCGGCGGCGCAGGAGCTTGTGAAGCTTCCGCCGGACGCGAATATCTCGAAGTCCGCGCCGGCCGAGGAGCGGCCCACCCAGTGGCAGGAGATGCGCGGCGGCGTTGCGATCAAGCCGAATGATCTGCCCCTCCAATGTGCGGCCGCTGGCGAGGAGATACGGGGCTACGAGATGGACCTGGTCTTCCAGGACGGGACGGTAAAGTCCGTGGTTGGAAATGCCACGCCCATCAGGGATGAGAACGGAAAGCCGCGCGGCGGGATTGCGGTTCTGATGGACATCACCGCGCGCAAGCGGGCCGAAGCGCGCCTGGAAGCCGACCTTGCGGCGCTGACGCGAATGCACGCCCTGAGTCGTAGGTTGGTGGAACCGGGGGGACTCCAGCCGCTCTTGCAGGAAATCATGGACGCCGCCGTGGCCATCGTCGGCGCCGAGCGCGGCACGCTGCAGTTGTTGGAAGGCGACTCGTTGCGGATCGTCGCCCACCACGGGCACCAGCAACCGTTCCTGGAGTTCTTCGCCTCGGCCGAAAACCGCGCGTCGGTTTGCGGCGAGGCCACCAAACGGGGCGAGCGCGTGGTGGTGCCGGATGTGGAAGCCAGTTCCCTGTTTGCCGGGACCTCTTCCCTGGCCGTGTTGCGCGAGGCGGGTGTCCGCGCCGTGCAGTCCACCCCGGTTATGAGCCGCGCAGGAAAGCTCCTGGGGATTCTCACCACTCACTGGCCCAAGCCGTATCAGCCGGACGAGCACGCCCTGTGGCGGATTGACCTGCTGGCCCGGCAGGCCGCCGACCTCATCGAATTCATGAAGGCCGAGGCGGCGTTACGCGAGAGCGAAGAGTTGCTCCGGGCGGTGACGGACAACTCACCGGATGCCATCTATGTCAAAGACCGCGAGAGCCGCTGGCTGATGGCCAACCCGGCGGTGCTCCGCATTGTCGGCAAGACGGCCGAGCAGGCGCTGGGTAAGACCGACCTGGACCTGTATGCTGACCCGGAGATCGGCCGCGCGATTCTGGAGCACGACCGGCGCATCCTGCAGAGCGGGCAAGCCGCGGAATTTGAGGAAGTCGCCAATACCCCGGAGGGGCGGCGCACGTTCATCTCCATCAAGGCCCCGCGGCACGACGCGCAAGGGAATCTGATCGGCCTGGTCGGGATCTCGCGCGACATCACCGACCGCAAGCACGCCGAGGCGGCGCTGCGGGCGAGCGAGGCGCAGGTCAAAGTGGATGCAGCGGTGCGGATCGAGCGGCAGCGCTTGCAGGAAGTGCTCAACATGCTGCCGGCTTACGTCATCTTGTTGTCGCCTGATTACCGTGTACCCTTGGCCAACCGCTTCTTCGAGGAGCGCTTCGGCAAGGCCGACGGCCGGCGCTGCTACGAATACCTCTTCCACCGCACCGAGCCTTGCGAGGACTGCGAGACCTACAAGGTGCTCAAGACCGGCAAGCCCCATCGCTGGGAGTGGACCGGTCCGGATGGGCGCAATTACGACATCTACGACTTCCCCTTTAAGGACGTGGACGGCTCGCCGCTGATCATGGAAGTGGGGCTGGACATTACCCAGCGCCGGCACGCCGAAGCCGAGCTGACGAAACACCGCGAGCACTTGCAGGAGCTGGTGGACGAACGCACCGCCGAACTCCAGGCCACCAACGACGAGCTGACCCGCTTCAACCAGGCGATGGTGGGCCGCGAGCTGCGCATGATCGAACTGAAGCAGGAGATCAATGTCTTGTGCGCCATACTGGGCCAGTCCCCGCGCTATGCCCTCGCACCCCAGGCCGAACCGCAGCCTCCTCAACCATCGTGAAATTCAACGCCGAGACGGGAGAGTGCGGAGAACGCGGAAAGAAGAAGCGTGTCTGTCCCGAACGGCATTTAGGGATCCGGGGGGGTTGGGAAGATGTCCGGATAGAGTTCCGTGGCGCAATGCCCGCATAGGCCGTGTGAGAATCTGGCCTGCGACCGCGCCGCGATGTAGTGCTCGGGGAGTTGCCAAATTCCCTGGTCATCGCGGATCTTCTTGCACTTGGCGCAAATGGTGATCAGGCCCCGGAAGGAACTGGCATTGGAGAGCGCCGCCAGGAGTTTCTCATTTCGGAGCTGCAGGAGGGTGGTCAAGCGCCGCAGCGCCACGAGGTCTTTGAACCGTGACCGGCCAATCGTGATGGCGCGGTCCAGGTCCAGGTCGGCCGCTGGTTTCACCACGTAGCCGATCGCCCCTGCCTCGCTGGCCTGGCGGCTCAGGTCTGGCGACTCGTGGGCCGTGAGCACGACCACGGCGGCGGGGCAGCGCTCCTGGATCAGCCGGGTGGCTTTTAAACCGGCGAGCGGGTCTTCGCGGCCCGTGTCGGGATCAATCATCTGCAAATCCATCAGGATAACGTCGGGGCGTTTTTCCGCCGTCAATTCCACTGCTTGGGGACCATCGTAGGCGCACCCGGTCACGGTATAGCCCAGGCGGGAAAGTTGCCGGGTGGTGCCTTCGCTAACGATCGCGTCGTCGTCGGCCACCAGTATGTCGAGACTTCGGGTATCCAGCATAATGTGTTACTCCGTCACTTGGCTAAGGCCAGCCTGAAGACTAATTCGGCGACCGCGCCCTGCTCGTTGCGAAGGTTCAGTTCACCCCGCAGCGGACTGCGCACGCTGGAGCGGATCAAACGCAACCCCACTTGATCACTCTGCCCGTTAAGGACGGGTTCGGGCCAGCCCGGCCCGTCGTCCGAATACTGGAGCCGGACCAGCGGCCTGCCGGCTGAGCCGTTTTCCACCCGCAGGCGAACCTCCAGGCGGCCCTCCTGGCGGTGACGAAACGCGTGCTTCACGCTGTTGCTGGTCAGTTCGCTTAGGATCAGCGCCAGGGCGGTCGCCTGCTCCGGCACGACCCAGAGAGGATCACCGGGCGCCAGGACCGAGACCTGAATCTGCTCGTGGAGCCGCGATCCGCTCAAGGCGCCCGAGACAATCTGCGTCACCAACTCGCGCAGCGGCAGCGGGTGCCATTGAGAGGTCGAAAGCATCGTGTGCACGGTTTCCATCCCGCGCAACCGGTTCTCGAGGTCGCGGAATGCGCCCTGGCATCCCGGTTCGCCCGGCGCAGAGCGCTCTGCCTCGAGCCGGACGATTTCCAGCAGGCGCGCCAGGTTATTCTTCACGCGGTGGTTGACGTCGTGAAGGAGTGTGGTTTTGGTGGTGTCGTCGCGGCGGACCTGGTCCAGCAGGGCGGCGTTCTTGACGGCGATGGCCGCCTGGGTGGCAATCAGTTCCAGGAGCGCGGCATCTTCCCGGGACCAGAACCCGGGGGTATCGGAGCCGAGCTGCAGCACCCCCAGGAAGTCCTCGCCCCAGCGCAGTGGCGCGGCAATGGCCGACGCGCACGGCCATTTGCCTGGCGCGATGACCTGGCCGTTTCGCCGCGGGTGATGGCCCAGGACCAGAGGGCTCCCCGTTTCCCAGCTCTTTCCCGCCAACTCCTCTCCCTTCTTCACGCAAGTGCCGACCAGAGCGGGATCACCCCCGACGCTTACCACCCATTCCAGCGCTTGGGGCTCGCGGCGGCAGAGCAACAGCCCGCCCGCGGTTCCGCGAAACAACCTCAACGCTTGGGTCGTGATCGTCCGTAGCAAGGCGCCCGTATCCGTTTCCGCGGCGATTCTCAGGCTGACCTCGTGAAGCGCCTCCAACTGGGTGCTCCGGCGCGCCAGCGCTTCTTCCGCGCGCTTGCGCTCGGTGATGTCATGGTGGATGCAGAGCAGGACCGTGCGGTTCTCCAGTTTCAGGGTTTGGGCGATGACCTCGACATTGCAGCGCGCGCCTTCCTTGGTCCGCTGCTCAATCTCGAAGCGCGCACTGCCTTGCGCCAGGAGCCTCTTGATCCGCGCTCGGGCCGCCTCGGGACTTCCGCCGCCCTCGTGGTCACCGACCGGCATCCGGGCAAACTCCTCCCGCGAATACCCCAACTGCCGGTGGGCGGCCTCGCTGAACTCGATCGGCAGCATTGTCTCCGGATCCACCATAAGAATCCCATCGGGGGACTGTTCAAACAGCGTGCGAAAGCGCTCCTCGGCCCGCCGGATCTTCTCCTCCAGTTCGAGTCTTTCCCGCCACTGCCGGGCCTCTTCCCGGGCGCGGAGCCTTAGGACGTTGGCGCGATAGACCATCAAGGAAGCGAGACAGAGCGCGAGGACAACCGTCCCGATAAGCAACAGCGTCCTGCGAAACTCGCGGCCAACAAAGGCCGTCACCTCGTCGTAGGGCGTGTTGACGACCAGGACCCAGGAAGCGTTGGCGACCTGCACGGGAACAAACGCAGCCAGTTTCTTCGGTTGTTGCTTGAGCTGGTATTCGGCGGCGCCCGAGCCGCCGACCAGCATCGTCCGGGCGTAATCGAACGACACATGGCATTGAGCGCATTGCGGCCCGGCACGAAAGATATTGAGCCGCGCCATTTCCGGATGCTCGGACTGCATCAGAATCGTCCCGTCGCGGTCCATGATCCAGATGCGATCGAGGCCGCTCGCGGGACCCAACGCCGCGAGATGTCCCGTCAAGAAGCCCTGCAAATCCACCGTCAGCAACAACACTCCCGACCGCGTCTTGACCGTACGGCCTGAGGTCGAATCCCGGTCCGAATGGTAGAGGGGTGTGGCGAGCAGAAAGAAGCCCGGCGCAA
Organism: uncultured Verrucomicrobiota bacterium; assembly: GCA_964625855.1. GTDB lineage: Bacteria > Verrucomicrobiota > Verrucomicrobiia > Limisphaerales > UBA8199 > JAPLUA01. The sequence goes on from CAZVFC010000024.1 coordinate 34,352, forward strand.
TCCCTTTTGGCGCGGTGGTCTCCCGCGCCCAGGAAGAAATATACACTTTGCCCTCATTCCGCTTGTCCTTCGCCCATTGGAAGAACTCGGCGGCGGAGCCGTCCCAACCCTGTATGTCGCCGACCGTCGAGAAGGCCGCCACTCCCTGGGTGTTGACGACCGAGATCGCCGCGCCTTGAAACGCTCCCGGGGAGCCGCGATAGGACTCCAGGTCCTTGGGGATGGCCTCCCAACGACCGTGGCGAACCGAGTCGAGCCGGGCGAGCCCCTCCAGGTAATCGGAGCCTTCCTTCAAGTACAGAACCGTCTCGTGCGCCGCCTCCTTCGCCAGCAGGAGCTGCAGGGCGTTATATTGGCGCAGGACCTGTTCACGCCCGGACCGGTGGAGGTCAATGGCCAGGTAGGCCGCCCCGCCCAGCAAGGCCAGGATCACCGCGATCAGGAAATGTCTTTGGGCGACAAACAAAAGATAACTTATTCATTTAAGTAGGTTTAGTCAATCCTGGATTTGGACCCGCGAAATAATATGGCTTTCGGCAGTCGCGGTTGGTGGTATAAAGGGAACGCTCTCGTGGGCAACGCCCCGGCTCCGCCGGGGTTTGGCCCCGAGAGCAGGCAATATGAAAGTGAACTCTCGCTGGTTCGCGCGCCACGGCGGCGCGTTGGCGGCGGTGGGCGCCGGGGTGCTGGTGCGCCGGGCGCTTACGGCCCGGGTTAGCCTTTGTCTCCCCCAATGCAACATGACAGACGCAGCCTGAAGCGCCTCCTGAGCGGGGTTTCCTCCGGCGCGGCCCTCACCAGCTTCGGCATCGGCTGCCTGGTACTGGTGGGCTGGTGGTTCGATATCCCGGCCCTGAAGAGCGTCAGCCCTGGTCTGATTTCAACGAAGGCCGTCACCGCCTTGTGCTTTATGCTCATCGGCCTCTCTGGGTGGCTTTCCCAGGAGCATCGGGCGCAAATTCGTGTCGCGCGCTATGGCGCGTGGGGCGGCGGATTCGTGGTCGCGTCCCTCGGCTTGCTGACGCTGGCCGAGTATGCGTTCGGCAGGAGTCTCGGGATCGATCAACTTCTGCTCACCGAGTCGCCGGGGACGCCGCAGACCATTGTCCCGGGGCGCATGGCGCCCAACACGGCCTTTAGCCTTGCATTGCTGGGCTTGGGGGTGCTCCTGTTAGACGTCCGAACACCAAGAGGTCATCGCCCAGCGCAGTACCTGATCGGCGTGGCCGGTCTCGTTTTCCTGGCAGCGCTGGTGGGCTATTTCTACGGCGTTACTGTCTTTTACTCGCCGGCCACAGGCTCAAACCCGATGGCGCTGCCTACGGCCGTGGCTGGCGCCGCGGCGGCAGTGGGGCTGTGGCTGGCACGCCCGGGGCCGCGTCTTCTGGCGGTCCTGGGTGGCGAACAAGCTGGCAGCCTGATGGCGCGGCATTTCCTGCTGCCCGCGTTGCTCCTGCCCCTGCTGCTCGACCTGACCTTCGCCGCCGGCGAGCGCGCCGGCCTCTACGGGCGGGAATTCGCGTCTGCCATCCATGTCGTAGCGTTGACCGCGCTGCTTCTGGCCCTGGTGGTCTCCACTGCCATGTCGCTCAACCGCGCCGATGCCGGGCTGGCCGCGTCGCGCGGCGCCCAGTCCGCAGCCCTGCCCGAGCCGCTTGCCCTTCCCTCGGCCTTGTCCGCCCCACTCTATCCGGGGCGAAGGTGGCTGCGTTACGTCGCGGCCCTTTTGCTGCCCGTCGCTGCCGCGATGGTGCGCCTGGGTTTCTTCCCGGGGCTTGGCACGCGCAACGTCTATGTGCTGTTCTATCCGGCGGTGACCCTGGCGGCGCTGTATGGGGGCCTGCCCGCGGGCCTGCTGGCCACACTCGGCTCAGCCCTGCTGGCCGCCTGCTTCTTCATCGAGCCCACCCGCTCCTTTGCCATCGAGGACCCGGCGGAATGGTTGAGCCTGGGGATCTTCTGTCTGAGCGGCCTGTTGATCTCGCTGCTCGCCGAGACCATGCACCGCGCGCATCGCCGCGCGGCATCGGCGGAGGAAGCGGCGCGGCAGGCAACCGAACGCGAGCGTGTCGAACAGGAGTTGCGCGAGAGCGAGGAGCAGTTCCGAACCCTGGCCGATTCCATCCCCAACCTCGCCTGGTGGGCCAATGCCGACGGGTATCTCACCTGGTACAACCAGCGGTGGTATGAATATACCGGGACGACACCTCAACAGATGGAGGGCTGGGGCTGGCAGAGTGTTCACGACCCGGCGACCTTGCCCGCCGTACTGGAGCGTTGGAAGGCTTCCCTGGCCAGCGGGGAGCCGTTCGACATGACCTTCCCATTGCGCGGGGCCGATGGGATCTTCCGCCCGTTCCTCACGCGCGTGATACCGCTCAAGGATGCGCAGGGGCGCGTCCAGCGTTGGTTCGGCACCAACACCGACGTGTCGGAACAGCAAGAGGCACAGGAGGCCGTGCGCCGGTTGAACACCGAGCTGCAACAGCGGCTGGCGGACCTGCAGGTTGCCAACGAACAAGTCCAGGCCGTCAACGCTTCGCTGCAAGTATCTCGCCGGGCGGCATTGAACTTGATGGAAGACGCCCTGACGGCGCGGCGGCAGGCCGAGGAGGCCAGCGTCCAGATGCGCCGCCTGGCCGAGCAGCGGCGGCTTGCCCTCGAGGCGGCGGACCTCGGCGCCTGGGATTACGACTTCAGGGCCGGCCAGGTCTTCTGGGACGAACGCTGCCGCGAGATGTGGGGCATGACAGCCGACGAACACGTGGCCTATGCCACGGCCATCAGCCGCATTCACCCCGAAGACCGCGCCGGCGTGGACCGGGCGGTACAGGAGGCCCTTGCGGGCCGGGACGCGGGCGGCTACCACCGTGAGTTCCGTGTGGTGTGGGCGGACGGCTCGGTCCACTGGATCGCCTCGCATGGGCACGTTTATTTCGAAGGCGAGGGCGATCAACGCAAGCCGGTCCGATTTGTCGGCGCCAACCTGGAGATTACGGCCGAGCGCGAGGCCAGCGAGGCCCTGCGCGAGAGCCGGGAAAGGCTGGCAGCGTTTGCCGCGGCGAGTTTTGAGGGAATCGTCCTGAGCGACCGGGGCCGAATCGTGGACTGCAACGAGCAGTTCGCACAGCTCGTCGGCTGCACGGTGGAGGAACTCAAGGGTCGCCGGATCGAGGAGTTGATCGCTCCCGAAGACCGTGAGCGCGTGGTTGAGAGCATCCGCGCCGGGCGGGAGAGCACAAACGAACACCAGATGCTCCGCCGCGACGGCTCGCGCCTCACCGTCGAGACCCATGGCCGGCCCAGCGCCCCGGACGGCCGCGGCCTGCGCCATACTGCCGTGCGGGACATCACCGAGCGCAAGCACCGCGAGGAACAGCTCCACAAGCTCAACCGCACCCTCCAAGCGCTCAAGGACAGCAGCAATGCCATGGTGCGCGCTACTTCGGAAGAGGAGTATCTGCACGAAGTCTGCAGGATCGCCGTCGAGGTCTGCGGCCATGCGATGGTCTGGATCGGCCTTGCGGAGGACGATCCGGAGAAGAGCGTGCGGCCCGTCGTCTCCGCCGGGTTCGAGCAAGGCTACCTGGAGACCTTGCGCGTCACGTGGGCTGACACCGAGCGCGGGCGCGGCCCCACCGGCACGGCCATCCGCACCGGCAAACCCTGCGGCTGCAAGGACCTGCTGACGGACCCGCAGTTCGCCCCCTGGCGCGCGGAGGCCCTCAAGCGGGGTTATGCCTCGTCGCTGGTGGTCCCGCTTTTGGCCGGTGACCGCGCCTTTGGCGCCATCACCCTCTATGCGCAAAAGCCGGATGCGTTCACCGAGGACGAAGTGGCCTTGCTGACCCAGTTGGCCGACGATGTTGCCTATTGCATTCGCACGCTGCGGCTGCGGGCCGAGCGGGCGCGGGCGGAGCGCCGGACGGAAATCCTGGCCGACACCGCCAGCCAACTGTTGACGACCGAGTCGCCCCAGACCGTTGTGGACGCACTCTGCCACAAGGTGCTGGCCTTCCTGGACTGCCAGGCCTTCTTCAACTTCCTGGTGGACGAACAGGCCGGGCGGTTGCGGCTCAACGCCTGCGCCGGCGTCCCCGACGAGGACATTCAGAAAGTGGAATGGCTGGACTACGGCACGGCGGTCTGCGGCTGCGCTGCCCGCGACGGCTGCCGCATCGTGGCGGAGGACATCCAGGCGACGCCCGACCCGCGGACCGAATTGGTGAAGTCCTTCGGCATCCAGGCCTACGCCTGCCATCCGCTCGTGATCGAGCGGCGAGTGCTGGGCACTCTGTCATTCGGCACGCGCACCCGGACGCACTTCCGCGAGGAGGAACTCTCACTGATGCGGGCCGTGGCCGACCTGGTGGCTATTGCGATGGAGCGGCAGCGCGCACAGGCCTCCCTCCGCAGGGCCAACGAAGAGCTGGAACAACGCGTCGCTGACCGAACCGCCGAATTGCAGGTGAGCGAGGCCCGCTACCGCTCGCTGGTCAGCGCCACCTCGCAGATCGTCTGGACAACGGACCCGGCCGGCCAGATCGCGGCGGAGCTGCCCGCCTGGGAAGCGTTCACGGGCCAAACCCGGGACCAGTACCAGGGTTCCGGCTGGACCCAGGCGGTCCATCCCGAAGACCGCCAGCGAACCGAGGCGGTCTGGTTGCAGGCGGTGAACTCGCGCGGCTTGTATGAGGTCGAGTATCGCCTCTGGCACCGGCATGGGGAATACCGTGAGGTGGTGGCCCGGGGCGTCCCGCTGCTCGGCGAGGACGGCTCGATCCGGGAATGGGTCGGCACCTGCACCGATATTACCGAGCGGAAGCAGGCCCAGCGGCGGCGGGACTTCACCAGCGCTCTGCTGGCGCTCTTTGCCGAAAAGACCTCGGCCCGCGAGTACCTCGATTCGGCGGTGAACGCCATCCAGCAATGGACGGGATGCCAGGCCCTGGGCATCCGCATCGCTGATGAAGCCGGTGAAATTCCCTACGCGGCGTGGGGGGGGTTCGAGCCGGGGTTCATCGAGCTGGAGAACCAGCTCTCCCTTCACCGCGACAACTGCTGCTGCATTCGCGCCATCTCCCAGGCCTTCGAGCCGCCAGACCGCAGCTTCGTCACGCCGGGCGGCTCCTATCGCGCCGACGACGCCATCGCCTTCATCAATGCGCTGCCGCCCGAGAAGCGAGCGTGCTACCGGGGCAACTGCATGAAGTTCGGGTTCGCCTCCCTGGTCGTCATTCCCGTTCGCTACCTGGACAAAGTCATCGGCGCGATCCACCTGGCCGACAGCCGGCCAAATCAGTTCCCGCTGGCGGTCGTCGAGTTCCTGGAGACGATGACCCCGCTGATCGGCGAGGCGTTGCACCGGTTCCAGACCGAAGCCGAGCTGGCCCGGCACCGCGACCAACTGGAGGTGTTGGTCCAGCAGCGCACCCGGGAGTTGACCGACGCCAATGCCCGGCTCCAGCGCACGGCCGAGGAGCTCCAGCGCTCCAACCGCGACTTGGAGCAGTTCGCCTACGTGGCCTCCCACGACCTGCAAGAGCCCCTGCGCGCGGTCGGCGGCTACGTCCGACTGCTCGAGCGCCAGTGCGCGGACACCCTGGACGACCGGGCCCGGAAATGCATTGCCGGCGCGTTTGAAGGCGCTATCCGCATGGAACAGCTCATCAACGACCTGCTGGCCTTCTCCCGCGTCGGCACCCGCGGCGGTCAGTTCGTTCCCACCCACCTCGATATGGTGCTCCAACGCGCGCTGGCCAACCTGCAAGTGAGCATCGAGGCCGGCCATGCCAGCGTCACGCACGATCCGCTGCCCACCCTCACGGTGGACCCCACCCAATTCATGCAAGTCTTCCAGAACCTCATCGGCAACGCGCTTAAGTTCCGAGGCCAGGCGCCGCCCGTCGTCCACATCGGGGCTAAGCGGCAGGACGGGCACTGGGTCCTCTCCGTGCGCGACAACGGCATCGGCATTGACCGGCAGTTCTACGGTAAGATCTTCCAACTCTTCCAGCGCCTGCACACCCGCAAGGAATATCCGGGCACGGGCATTGGCCTGGTCATCTGCAAGCGGATCATCGAGCGCCACGGCGGCCGGATCTGGGTCGAGTCCCAGCTCGGCCAAGGTGCCACGTTCTACTTCTCAATCCCGGAAACCACCGGCTAGAGTCCGGGCTCTCGGGACCCGGAGCCCAGAGGGGAGTCGGGTAGGTGCAGACCAGTTCCCGCCCGCGCCCCCTACGAACCGTACGTCAAGGTTTCCTCATACGGCTCAGTCTCCTGGGTTTGCCCCATTGTCCGGAAGACTTCAGATCCCGAGACGCAACGCGTCTGGCGCCTGCTTCCGTAGAATACCTGTGGTGAGCTACAGGGCTTAATCACGAACTGTCCATATTAAGCAGTAAACGCTGCAACTTCATGTCGCACGACACCGATTACACAGATTCCACCGCATAGCGAGCCTGCCTGCGGAGCGAATGGACTGGAGAGACCGCATGAGCCTGCACGAGGAACTGGGCGGGCTGCTCTCCCGCCCAAGCCAGTGCCCTGTCCATGCCTCTTCCTGACGCGAAGCGATTTCAGGTGACGCAGGTCCCAAGCGAGTCCCAAGGGAGACGCACGCGATACTCACCGTATACACCCCGGACACACACCGTAGATAACATTTGGACCTGATTCTGCATAACATCTTGTCCCGCTGTGACTTTCGCAAAATAAGTCCCCAGCGCCACCCCGAGCGGAGTTCTCCGTTCTTAGGTTGCATCCGCCCCGCAAAAGGTGTTTCTTAGGTTTACCGCATGAGCACACGCGAGTTGATCGCGAAAGAAGTGGCCGCGATGCCCGAGCCATTGCAGCGCGAAGTCTATGATTTCGCGCGTTTTCTGCGGCAGAAGATTGAGGATGAGTCGTTTAACGGCCTGCTGTTGAGTGAAGCGGTACTCGCCAAAGATTGGAACACCCCCGAGGAGGACGCCGCATGGGCAAGCCTCTAGCCGGCGAGGTGGTCGTTCTCCCTTTTCCGCAAACCAACCTTCAATCCGGCAAACGCCGTCCGGCACGGCGAGCTTCCAGTGGCGTCTCCGGGCAGTAGCGGAGGCTTGGTAGCAAATGACGACCTCGCTCGTCGCTGATGGGTGAGGACGCGTCAGAGCAAGTCGCTCAAATCCTCTTTGCTCAGAGCGGTCTGGTTAAGGATGTCGCTCAAGGTGCCGGGGCGGATTTCTCGGTGCAGCGGGACGACGGTGCGGTGGTAGCCTGCGACACTGCGCCTTTCGAGGGAAACGTGGCTGCCTTTCTGTCGCAGCACCACAAAGCCCGCTCGCCGCAAGGCGCGAATCAGCTCACGGCCGGAAATCGCAGGCAGATGCCGGCTCATGCTCCGACTTCCATGCTGGTGAGATAGACTTCCTGCGGCTGCTTTGTGCCCTTGGGCTCACCCCAGGTCTCGAGGTAAAGCTCCACCGCCTCGCGAAGGTTCTTCTTGGCGGCGGCGAGAGTCCGGCCCTGAGTGGTCACGGGCACATCCAGACAACGCGCGATGAACCACTTGCCATCATTTTGAAAGACCGCATGGACCGTTCGCATACGATACACTCTGCATTTGAGTGGAGGTACTGGCAAGCCGCTTTCTCGCCGAAAGCCAGCTCCGGGCGCACGCTCGCGCGGGTAACCTCGTCAAGCCATTAATGGGACTGAAGAAAGGCCAATGACCGGTTCCGAAGTTGCATCTTGCCCATATAAGGTGTTTCTTAAGCTTGGCCTATGAGCCCGCAGGAAATTCTACTTGAGGAAATCAAGCGCCAGCCAGAACCGGTGTTGCGCGAGATTCGGCATTACCTGAAGTTCCTCATGCGCCAACGGGAAGAGGGAGCGTGGGCTGACGTCTTGCCGACACGCGAAGTGGAGCAGGAAGTTTTGGACATCCTCGACGGCCATGGACCCGCGCCACGGTGAAGTGTGGCTTGTGGACATGGGCATGGCGGCCAAGACCCGCCCCGGCATTGTCCTGATCGCCGACAACCTCAACGCGCCGCGATTCCGAGTATTCGATGTGAAAAGCGTCTCGGGGTGCTGCCAGACGCAGACCTGGAATCTGTCCAGAAGGCACTGAAGCTCAACGCGAAGGCGGAGCCTTGCAAGCAAAACGGCCTCTGTTAATGTCGTTGCTGACTGGTATGACGCAGACCGGGAAAAAATGGGATGTCTTCATCTCTCATGCATCGGAGGACAAAGACTCCTTCGTTCGGCCGCTCGCCGTTTCACTCAAGCAGCTTGGGGCGGAAGTATGGTTTGACGAGTTTTCGCTTCGACCTGGCGACAGTCTCTCTCGCTCCATTGACTGGGGGCTGGCGAACTCGCGCTTCGGGATAGTTGTCGTCAGCTCGGACTTCATTGGGAAGGCCTGGCCAGAGCGTGAACTCAGTGGCTTGGTCAGTCGTGAAATTGATCAAAGCCGGGTCATTATCCCGGTTTGGCATGGTGTGACACGGAAGCAAGTCCTCGAATTCAGCCCTACGCTCGCCGACAGGCTTGCAGTCCGCACTGAGAATCGAACTCCTCAAGATATTGCTATCCAGGTTCTCTGTGAGATTCGCCCGGACCTTCACCAAAAGCATCCACGTTCTGAACTCGAGCGGCTCGCCTCTGGAGATGCCGCCAAACACCTCCAGCAAGAATTGGAACGAGCGAAGGCTGAACTTTCGGAATACAAATGCCGCTTCTGTGGTGCTCCCTTGGCTGAACGGGGCGGCGAATTTGTAGGTCCCAATTCAGACCACGGCGTCCTTCATGAGATATTCGAGTGCGGGTACCATGCCTTGGATGGCTACACCGAACGACCCTGCCCCTCGGACCCTAAATTCCCGCGGTTCGAGGAGTACGGCCTGGAATTCCACCACGATTCCTCCGGAACGCAGGGTCTATGGTTGTGCTTCGCCCGCCCGATGACCGACATGGCCCGGAGGGTGTCACTGCAGCCGGGGTATGCCCGGACCAAAGAGGACGCAGTTCGGTGCCTTCGGGAGCACTACGACCGCCGCGCCAGAAAACACAGCGAGTGAGTTCGCGCAATACTTGCCAGCCGACTGAAACCAGCTAACCTGCCGACGTGAAGGCGAATCGATTGAGATGGTCCCGGCTGTCTTGCTTATGAGTGCTGTTTCTCAGTCGTCCGACCAGCAAAGCGGATCCGATCGAGAGTGGGTTGCAGATGTGCGCTCGAAGGCGCGGGCGGGTGATGCGGGTGCTCAGTTGCAGCTCGGCGAGTGCTACGAATGGGGCGTGAGAGGTCTGGCCAGAGATGAGGTGGAAGCGGTGAACTGGTATCGCAAAGCCGCCGAGCAGGGTAACGCCTTAGCACAATACCACTTGGGTCAGAGTTATGGTTCTGGCGCAGGCGTGCCGGAGGATGGGGCGGAAGCTGTGAACTGGTATCGCAAAGCCGCCGAGCAGGGTAACGCCTTAGCACAATACCACTTGGGCCTGAGGTACGGCTCTGGCACAGGTGTGCCGAAGGATGGGGCAGAAGCCGTGAAGTGGTTCCGCAAGGCCGCCGACCAGAATTACAGGTGGGCTCAATGCCTTCTGGGCCTCTGCTACGGCAATGGAAAAGGCGTGGCGAAGGATGAGGTAGAAGCGGTGAAATGGTATCGCCGGGCGGCCGAGCAGAATGACGCTGATGCCCAGTATGCTTTAGGGGTATGCTACGCTAGTGGCCAGGGCGTAGCGAAGGACGAAGTGGAAGCGGCAAAGTGGTATCGCAAAGCCGCCGACAATGAGGAGACGCGGGCTCAATATCATCTGGGCCTCTGTTACGAGAACGGCCAAGGCGTGCCTAAGGATGAGGCTAAGGCCGTGGCATGTTACCGCGGGGCCGCGGAGCGGAATCACACCGATGCGCAATTCGCTCTGGGCGTTTGCTACCACAACGGTCAAGGCGTGGCTAAGGACGAGGTGGAAGCGGCGAAGTGGTACCGCAAGGCTGCCGAGCAGAATGACGCTGATGCCCAATTTGCTTTGGCGGTCCTCTACGGGAACGGTCGAGGGGTGGACAAAGACGAGGTCGAGGCGGCCAAGTGGTACCGCAGAGCCGCCGAGCAAGGAAATGCGGATGCTCAATGCAATCTGGGGTTCTGCTACGACACTGGCCAAGGCGTGGCGGAGGATGAGGTTGAGGCGGTGAAGTGGTATCGCAAGGCCGCCAAACAAGGTCACGCCCAAGCTCAATTCAATCTGGGTTTCTGCTGGGATAACGGGCGAGGCGTGGCGAAGGACGAAGTCGAAGCGGCGAAGTGGTACCGCAAGGCTGCCGAGCAGAATGACGCTGATGCCCAATTTGCTTTGGCGGTCCTCTACGGGAACGGTCGAGGGGTGGACAAAGACGAGGTCGAGGCGGCCAAGTGGTACCGCAGAGCCGCCGAGCAGGACAACGCCGAGGCTCAATACTGGCTGGGCGTCTCCTACGCCACAGGCCAAGGCGTGGTGAAGGATCAGGCCGAGGCGATCAAGTGGTATCGCAAGGCCGCTGAGCAGAATCATGCTGCGGCTCAAAACATCCTAAGAAGCTACTCCGCGCACAGCGAAGCTTTGGAGAAAGACGAGCCGAATGACGCGCAGTCTCAATACAATCGGGGCGTGTGCTACTTCAATGGCCAAGACGTAGCGAAGGATTATGTAGAAGCGGCGAAGTGGTTTCGCAAAGCCGCCGAGCAGAATCACTCGCTGGCTGGATACTGGCTTGGCATCTGCTACGAGTACGGCAGTGGTGTAAGGAAGAACAAGGCGGAGGCTGCGAAGTGGTATCGCAAGGCCGCTGAAGAGGGAAACCCGGATGCCCAGTATCGCTCTGGTGTTTGCTGCTCTAACGATGAATGCGTGCCCAAACGCCCGGATCCCGTTGACATGGTCGTCACCTGGGGGGTGTCGGCGCTGGGCCTTGCCAGCGGCGAGCGCGCAGCCGAAGGCAACGCAGAAGCCGTTATGTTCTTCCGCAAGGCGGCCGAACAGGGCCACGCACATGCCCAGAACAAACTCGGATGCTGTTACGAGGAGAGCTATGGTGTGACGAGAGACCTCGGTGAGGCAGTGAAATGGTATCGCAAAGCGGCCGAGCAAGGGAACGGCTTTGCCCAATACAACTTGGGGGTTTGCTATAGCAGCGGGAGAGGTGTGATCAAGGATTTCGTGCAGGCTCATAAGTGGTATAACCTCGCCTCGGCTCACGACCTGGGACTCACTGGTATTAAGGCGAGGCTATTCGTTATTGAGCGAATGATGACACAGGAGCAGATCGCCGAAGCACAGCGGTGGGCGAGTCAGTTTAAGCCGCGCAAGGCGCTAGAGCCGGGCGCATCGTTTTCAGGCAGGGATATTGTTGATTCAAATCCTGCGGGCAGCGGCACCGGCTTTTTCATCACAGAGGATGGCTTCCTCGTAACCAACGAGCACGTGGTTCACGAGGCAACTCAAATCTGTGTCCTCAGCAGCGCTGGAAGCAGCCCTGCAAGAGTGGTGAAAATAGATAGAGCGAGTGACCTCGCCCTGCTCAAGGCGGGCGGCCGGTTCACCCCGTTGCCCGTGGCGGTTAGTCGTTCGGTACGACTGGGCAACACCGTCGCCACGGTTGGCTTTCCCAATATCGGGCTTCAGGGCTTCGCACCCAAACTGGCCAAGGGAGAAATTGCCGCTCTCACCGGCATCATGGATGATTCGCGATATTTCCAGATAAGCGTTCCCGTGCAGCCGGGCAACTCGGGCGGCGCATTGGTGGACGAGAGGGGAAACGTTGTCGGTGTGGTGTCAGCCAAGCTCAATGTCGCGGCAGCCTTGGCGACCAGCGGGGCGTTGCCGGAGAACGTGAATTACGCCGTCAAGAGCAGCCTCCTGCTGAGCTTCCTCGAATCCGTGCCGGAAGTGTGCGCGAAGCTCAAAGAGCCGAACATGAAGGAGCGGAAGTTCGAGGACGTGGTGAAGTCTGCCGAACAAGCCGCGGTGCTGGTGTTGGTGTATTGAGCACGCAGTTGGCGGCAGCCCAAGCGCGAGGGCAGGATGAACAGCGAAGACGCAAAGACGCGAAGACCGAATGGGGTCAGGCCCCGGCGCGTCCGCTTACAGCTTCTCCGGCGGGGTGAAGGGACAGGCTGCGGCGGCCCTTGAAGAGTCTGCGGCGCCGGCGGTCACTTGGACTGCGGCGGAGCTGACTCACTTGCCGCTCAGGTGCGCTTTGGCCGGATGTCGCCGCGCAGAAGCTGGTCCAATTCTCCAAAGACCCCGATGGCTTCCGCCCACTGCCGCAAGTACGAGCGGTCGAGTGTCTCGCCCTGAACGGCGACGACGCCGGCGGCGTCGCCCAACTGCCGGTCCGAGGGCGTGATCTGGTTCCAAAGCAGCTTGTGCAAGATGGAGTCTTCGGGTGTGGTGATCCAGGCCGGCTCGCCCAGCAACGTGACGCGCACGCGGCGCCGCAGCATCTCGCGGTCGAACGGCGCAGCCCTCGGCAGCCAGAAATCCACTTTCAGGGCCGAACGGGAGTCAATCGCGTTGAACTGATGCGGAGGCTGATAGGCGGCACGCACCGAGGCTTCTTCAATGAAGTAATCGGGCGAGAATGCCGATACGATTTTACCCGTGGCCGAGGGCGGCAGTTGGATGACGAAGTCCAGGTCGTGAGTAGTGCGGGGAATCCCCCAATAATTACTCGCCATCGAGCCGGTGAGGTAGTAGGTGATTTCCGCGCGGTTCAAGCGCCGCAGACAATCCACCAGCAGTTCCCGCTCGGTCATTGCCGGGCCAGTTCGAGTCGCTGCCGCAGCAACCGCTCCACCTCCGCTTCGTCGGCGTTGGGATGCTGATGACGGATGCCTTCGCGGGCCACGTTGCAGGACAATTCGTGCAGCTCCAGCGCGATAGTCAAGCGCTGCTCGCCGGTCATGCGCCGGTAAGCCTCGATCTGTTCCTGTAATGCGCGCTCGGGATTCATGTTGTGTGCCCACAGAAGAATAGGCGATGTCGCCGGGCGGGTCGAGCAATAGTGGCGCCCGGCAAACACTCCAGGAATCCTGCCGTCACTGCGCCATTACGCGTCGGCCGCCAGCTCCTTGACACCTTCCAAAGCGTCCGTTTCGCTTCCGCTGCGGCAGTGACGCCTTCTGAGTGCCGGACGGCAAGGCGGTGGCGCGGCCGCAACGGTTCCACCGGGCGTTCCTGGTGCCCTGAATGACTTGACCAACAGGTAACCTTTGCCTACCAATCGCAGCGTGCTCATGAACCACGTTGAACGTTTCCGGGCCGTAATGAACTTCCAGCCGGCGGACCGGCTGCCGTGCTGGGAATGGGCCATGTGGTGGGACGAAACCATCCGCCGCTGGCACCACGAGGGCTTGCCGGTCGAACTCAAGTTCAGCCAGGTCTTCGACATCGCCCAACACTTTGGCCTCGACCCTTACCAGCAATACTGGTTCAGCACGACGGACCCGACGATCGAGGCGACGCAGCATCATGTGGAGGGGATTGTCGCGAACATGGACGATTACCTGCGAGTGCGGCCACAGTTGTTCCCGCGGCACGACGCGGCGATTGCGGGGATGGCAGCCTGGGCGGAGCGGCAGCGGCGGGGCGAGGCGGTGGTGTGGTGCACGCTGGAAGGGTTCTTCTGGTTCCCGCGCACGCTGATGGGCTTCGAGAAACTCATGTTCGCGTTCGTGGATCAGCCGGAGCTGATGCACCAGATCAATAGCGACCTGATCGAGTTCAACCTGGGCCTGCTCGACCAGATCCTGAAGGTGTGCGTGCCCACCTTCATGACGGTTGCCGAGGATATGTCCTACAATCATGGGCCGATGATCTCCAAGAAGACGTTCGAGGAGTTCATCGCGCCGTATTATCGGCGCCTCCTGCCCCGCCTGCGGGAGCGCGAGATCATGCCGTTCATTGATACGGACGGGGATATCACCCTGCTGGTGCCGTGGTTCCAGGAGCTGGGCGTGGATGGCTTCCTGCCGCTGGAGCGCCAGGCCGGCGTGGACGGGATGCAGTTGCGCCGGCGCTATCCCAAGCTCCGAATGGTCGGCCACTTCGACAAGATGACCATGAACCGGGGCGAAGCCGCCATGCGCGCGGAGTTCGAGCGGCTGGTGCCGCTGATGAAGACGGGCGGGTTCATCCCAAGCGTGGACCATCAGACGCCGCCAGGTGTTTCGCTGGAGGAGTATGGCGTCTATCTGCGGCTGCTGAAGGAATACATGAGCGCGGTGCATCCGTGAGGAAACATGACCATGAGACTCTGTCCCCTGTCCCTACTGCTGGTCTTCACAGCATTCTCTGTCAACTCCCGCGCTGCTGACTCTCTCGAACGAGGCTTTGCGCAACCGCCCGAGTCCACCAAACCGTGGTGCTATTGGTATTGGATCACCGACAACATCTCGCGCGAGGGCATCACCAAGGACCTTGAAGCCATGAAGCGCGTCGGCATCAGCCAGGCCTTTATGGGCAACATCTACCTCGATGAGGTGAAGCACGGCACGGTGAAGGCCCTGACGGAAGAATGGTGGGGCATGGTCGAGCACGCCATTCGCGAGGGCGGCCGTCTCGGCGTGGATGTGGGGCTCTTCAATTGCCCAGGCTGGAGCCAGTCCGGCGGGCCCTGGATCAAACCCGACCAGGCCATGCGCTACGTGGTTAGCACCGAGCGGCGCGTCAAAGGCCCGCTGCACTTTGCCGAAAGGCTAATTCCGCCGAATGAACCGTTCCAGGACATTGCCGTGCTGGCTTTCCCGGCGCCGCAAGGTGATGCCGTCACTATCGCGGTCCTTGGCCCCCGCGTGACCTGTACCCCGGCGGCGGAGAGTGCCGAGCGTATGGTGGACGGCGACCGCAAGACCACCGTGATGTTCCCCAAGGGGGCAGGGCAGGGGAAGACACCGTTCGCGGTGGACATCGAGGTTGCGGAGCCCTTTACGGCGCGAAGCCTGGTTCTGCATCCGGCCGAGATGCCGTTCGCCGCCCACTGCGAACTGCAAGCCGCGGGCGAGGACGGGGCCTTTCACAAGGTCCGGGATTTTCCCATCGACCGCTCGAACACGAATGTGCACGTGGGGCCAATTCCGTGCGGCCCGGTGGCTGTCGCGTTCCCCGCTCAGACGGCGAAGCGCTTTCGGCTTGTCATCACCGAGCTTCGGCACAACGGCGGGCTGGCAGAGATCGAGTTGTCCGCCGCGGCACGATTGGAGCGCTTCGTTGAGAAGCAGCTTGGCAAGATGCATCCCACGCCCCTGCCCATGTGGGACACTTACTTGTGGCCGAAGGCCGCCGAGCCGGAGTCTCCGGGCTTTGCCGTGCCACCCGGCGCGGTGCTGAACCTCAGCGACAAGCTGGCCACCGACGGCACGCTCATCTGGGAAGTGCCCGCGGGCGAATGGATCATCCTGCGGACGGGCATGACACCCACGGGCACGCGCAACGCGCCCGCCTCCCCCGAAGGCCAGGGGTTGGAAGTGGATAAGATGAATCGCGCCGCGGCAAAGGCCCATTTCGATGCCTACATCGGCCAGCTCCTGCGGCGAATGACCAAGGCCGACCGCAAGGCCTTCAAATACGTTATCGCCGACAGCTACGAGATGGGCTCGCAGAACTGGACAGACGGCTTCCATGACCTCTTCCGCGAGCGCTACGGCTATGATCCGCGTCCCTGGCTGCCGGTTCTAACAGGTCGTCTCATCGGCAGTGCCGAGCAGTCGGACCGGTTCCTCTGGGACCTGCGGCGCCTGGTGGCGGATCGGGTTGCTTACGACTACGTCGGTGGCCTGCGGGATGTCTGCAATCGGCACGGCCTCAAGCTGTGGCTGGAAAACTATGGGCACTGGGGCTACCCGGCGGAGTTCCTCCAATACGGCGGACAGGCCGACGAGGTGGGCGGCGAATTCTGGGCCACGGGCGACCTGGGCAGCATCGAGCTGCGCTGCGCTTCGTCCGCCGCGCACACTTACGGCAAGCCGATCGTCCATGCCGAGGCTTTCACCAGCGGGGTGCTGTTCGAGAGCACGCCCTGGTCGCTCAAGCGCCGGGGCGATTGGGCGCTGACCGAGGGCATCAACCATTGGGTGCTGCACGTTTATATTCACCAGCCGTGGGACAACCGCCGGCCGGGTGTCAACGCCTGGTTCAGCACCGAGTTCAACCGCCATAACACCTGGTTCGAGCAGGGCCGCGAGTTGATTGATTACTACCGCCGTTGCGGCTTCCTGCTTCAGCAAGGTCACCACGTCGCGGACGTCGCCTACTTCATCGGCGAGGACACTCCCAAGATGACAGGCATTCGCAAGCCCGTGCTGCCGCCGGGCTACAACTTTGACTACATCAACGCCGAGGTCATCGAGCAACGGCTGAAAGTCAAGGATGGCCGTTTCGTCCTGCCCGACGGCATGACTTACCGGCTGCTGGTGCTGCCGGAACTGGACAGCATGCGCCCCGAGTTGCTGACCAAGGTAAGGGACCTCGTCAAAGCCGGCGGGACCGTCCTCGGGCCGCCGCCCTCTCGTTCCCCGAGTCTGAAGGACTACCCCCAAGCCGACACGCGCGTGAAACAGCTCGCCGCCGAATTGTGGGGGCAGCAGGCGCAGATCTCCGCCGGCACTTCTGCACGCAACACGCAACACGCATCAGGCAAGGGCCGCGTGCTCGAGAGCACCGAACTCCAGCCCGTCCTCAACGAACTCGGCATCCCTCCCGACTTCTCCGGCGCCGACCCGAAGCGCATCCTCTGGACCCACCGTTCGGGCAAGGGAGCCGAGATCTACTTCCTCTGCAATCAGGCCGAGCAGGCTGCCGCCATCGCACCGGTCTTCCGCGTTAGTGGCAAGCTGCCCGAGTTGTGGGATGCCGCTGCTGGGCGCATGCTGAAGGCAGCGGCGTTCCAGCAGGTTGAAAGCGGGACGCGCGTGCCGCTGGAACTGGGGCCGCGGGGGTCGCTCTTCGTGGTATTCCGGGAGCCGGTTGGCAGGATGCCCGCAGTCACGCAGGTAACCCGGGACGGCGGGGTAATTCTGTCCACCGCGGCCAAGGCCGTTGAACCGGCATCCGGCACGAACACGCGCAACGCAGTAAACAACTTCACCATGGCCGGCTGGGTCAAGCCCGCCGCGGACATCACTCTCCCGAGCGAAACCAATTCGGGCGTGTTCCTGCATGTCGTTCGCAATGACGCGGTCTTCCCGTCGCATGGCGCTTCCGCGTTCTCCGATGTAACGCACGCTTGCGCGGGAATCTCCGCGGGCCGCAACGGCGTCTGCGTCTATGAACACTCGAGCGACTATTTCGCTCCGCTGCTCGCACACCGGGCGCCGCTCACGAACTGGACCCACATCGCGGTGGTTTACCAGGAGGGCACGCCCAACCTATACCTCGACGGCACACTCGTCCACCGGGGCGTGAGGAGTCGCTTCAACGTGCATTCCGGCCTCAGCGTCGAGCCATCGGGCGGCGGCAACTTCAAAGGCGAGCTGTCCGGCCTCCGCGACTTCGGGCGTCCGCTCGGGGCGGCGGAAGTCGCCGAGTTGGCAAAGGCGAAGCCAGCCGCTGGTTCCGCTCTGCCAGCAATCATCGTGGCCCGTGCCGGCACAGGAAGCTTCGAAGCCGAAGTTCCAGCGTCCGGCAGTTACGCCGTGAAATTCTCGGATGGGCGCAGCCAATCCTTCGAGGCGCCTCGGCTGCCGCCGCCGCTGGAAATCACCGGTGCGTGGGAGGTGCGCTTTCCCGCGCAGATGGATGTGCCTCCGCGCGTCAGGTTGGACAGGCTCATTTCCCTCACCGAGCATACCAACGAAGCCATCCGGTATTTCTCCGGCACGGCCGCCTATGAGCGCGCCTTCGACCTGCCAGCCGACCGTCTGGCCGGCGGGCAGCGCCTCCTGCTGGATTTGGGCCGCGTCGAGGCCCTGGCAGAGGTCCATCTCAACGGCAAGAACCTCGGTGTACTCTGGAAGCCGCCGTTCCTTCTCGAAGTGACGGATGCCGCCAGGCCGGGGCTGAACCGGCTCGAGGTGCGCGTAACCGGCACCTGGCGCAACCGGCTCATCGGCGATGCGAAGTATCCAGCCGGTTTCCCCTCTACCCAGGATGCAGCCGGCGGGCCGCCGCAGTTCAAACCCTACCTGGGGGTCAAACTCAATCTGCGGTCCGATGAACCGCCTGCCCCCTTTGGCCTGATGGGCCCTGTGCAGTTTCTCAACACGCGGCGGATCAGCTTTTCGCCCTGAGTGTTGGTGCATGCTGGATGCCGCACACAAGTCTTGCTGTGAGCCCGGCTGCCAGATTGGTCTGCCTTTGCGCGGGTAAGCCTTCTCCAAGCCTTCACACCCGGAATTGGCCTTCGGGCGCTTTGAAGCCTCTCAGCCTCAAGCAGGGCATCAAATGACAAGAGCTGAGCTGGGGGGCTCGAAATGGACATTACGGTGTGTCTGGCATGGTTGCAGTCCTTGCCCCAGCCTTGTCAGGTGCCTGATATCAAGTAATCTGTCGCCATGCCTGAACTCAGTCGCTTCTATGGAATTGTCATTCGCATGTACTACAGCGACCATCCCCCGCCGCACTTTCATGCGGCTTACCAAGGCCAGCAGGTTCAGGTGGACATTAACACGCTGGAAGTGCTTGAAGGGCAAATGAGCCGTCGGGCCCTGGCGCTTGTGTTGGAGTGGGCGGCGATGCACCGGGCGGAGCTCCGTCAAGCTTGGGAGCGTGCCAGCGCCAATCAAGAGCCTTCCAAAATCGCGCCGCTAGAGTAGAATACTTCTATGGTTCGCATTGTTACGGCTCAACCACTGCCGGGCTCCAGATTGAAGGTCGTGTTCAGCGACGGCTTGGCCGGAGTTTTCGCCGTCGAACCCGAACGACGGGGCGGCGTCTTCCTGAAATTGCTGGAACCGCGCATTTTCGACGCCGTCACGGTGAATCCTGACTTCGGCTGCGTGGAGTGGCCAGGCGGCATTGACCTGTGCCCCGACACGATGCACCAGGCAATGGCCGGGGTCACGCCTCATGCGACGCGTGAATCGTCCATGCCCCTACACGACAGGACAAAAAGCCGGTAAGGGAGGCGAGTCCGAGAGACTGAGACACCGTCCGCCCGGTTTGCAGTTGACCCTCTGCCACAGGGGTTGCTAGTTTTCGCACCCCGTTTGAGGCGGGGACTTATGCGACATACAATCTCAGTTCTCGTGGAGAATAAATTCGGCGTGCTGACACGCGTGGCGGGGCTGTTCAGCGGCCGGGGCTACAACATTGACTCGCTCAACGTGGCTCCGACCCAGGATCCAACCACCTCGCG
This sequence comes from uncultured Verrucomicrobiota bacterium, assembly GCA_964625855.1. Classification (GTDB taxonomy): domain Bacteria; phylum Verrucomicrobiota; class Verrucomicrobiia; order Limisphaerales; family UBA8199; genus JAPLUA01. The sequence continues at coordinate 53,670 of CAZVFC010000024.1, forward strand.
CATGACCATCGTCACCCGCGGCGATGACGCGACGGTGGACCAGATCGTCAAGCAACTCAACAAGCTGGTAAACGTGATCAACGTCCAGGACTTTCGCGAGGGCGAATATGTGGACCGCGAGCTGGCGCTGGTGAAGGTCACGGTGGATTCCAAGAGCCGGGCCGAGGTGATGCAGATCACCGACATCTTCCGCGCGAAGATTGTGGATGTGCAGCCCAAGAGCCTGACCATCGAGGTCACGGGCGACGAAGGCAAGGTGGAGAAGCTGCTCAGCCTGCTGAAGACTTTCGGCATCATCGAGTTGACCCGCACCGGCAAAGTCGCCCTGCCGCGCAACTAGCCGGCCAATCACCTTGACCCGACGGGCAAGACGGTTAGGATGACGCTGACACAAACAACACACTAAACGACATTTATGGCAATCATTAACTTTGGCGGAACGAAAGAACAGGTCATCACCCGGAAGGAATTCCCGATGGCCAGGGCGCGCAAGGCACTGAAGGGCGAGACCATCGCCATCCTCGGCTACGGCGTGCAAGGGCCGGCCCAGTCCCTCAACCTGCGGGACAACGGCTTTAAGGTCATCATCGGCCAGGCCAGCGCCTTCAAACGCGATTGGGACCGGGCGGTAGCCGACGGCTGGGTGCCAGGCAAGACGCTGTTCGAGATTGGCGAAGCCGTGCGCCGTGGCACGATCATCCAGATGCTGGTGTCGGACGCTGCCCAGCGAGCGATCTGGCCCGTGGTGAGGAAGAACCTGAAACCCGGCGACGCCCTCTACTTTTCGCACGGCTTCTCGATCGCCTACCGGAAGCAGACCGGCGTGGTGCCGCCCAAGAACGTGGATGTGATCATGGTGGCGCCCAAGGGTTCCGGCACTTCCGTCCGGCGCAACTTCCTGACCGGGGCGGGGATCAACTCAAGCTTCGCAATCGAGCAGGACGCCACCGGTCGCGCCAAGGAGCGTTGCCTGGCGCTGGGCATCGGCATCGGCTCCGGCTACCTGTTCCCGACCACCTTCCAGCATGAGGTATTCAGCGACCTGACGGGCGAGCGGGGCGTGTTGATGGGCGCGTTGGCCGGCATCATGGAAGCGCAATACGACGTGCTGCGCGCTCACGGTCACACACCAAGCGAAGCCTTCAACGAGACCGTCGAAGAACTCACACAAAGCCTCATTCGCCTGGTGGACGAGAACGGCATGGATTGGATGTACTCGAACTGCTCGGCCACCGCTCAGCGAGGCGCGCTGGACTGGAAGCCGCGTTTCAAGAAGGCGGTGCTGCCGGTGTTCAAGGAGCTGTACCTGCGCGTCAAGACCGGTAAGGAATGCGCCCGTGTGCTCTCCGCTTGCGGCAGACCTGACTACCAGAAGCAGTTGACTAAAGAACTCGCCGCCATCGGCAACTCCGAAATGTGGCAGGCGGGCAAATCCGTCCGGGCGTTGCGTCCCAAGGAACCCGCTCGCGCCATCGCGGCGGGCACCCGGGGCATCAGCGGCCGGGCCGCGAATTGAGTCGGCAAGAACGCGGCTGCTCTTACCCGCTCAGAAGCCCACCGGGCTCACCTCAATCTAAACGGCAAGCTCAGCGCAGGCTTCCAAGCTTGCGCTGCTCGTGTTTGCCACCGGCCTGACCTGGCACCCCCCAGGAGACGCGCTTCCGATAAGCTGCGATGCGGCAGCCACTTCCGAATGCTGCACCGGTCCCGAAGGGCGAATGAACAAATGGGAAACCTCCCTCGTCCAACCCACTGATTGTTCGAAACGACAGAGAATCGGAACAACAACAGTGATACGGTTATGAAGAAACTAATTCTACTGGCAGCGATTGGATTATCCAGCGTGGCGTTTTCTGCGCAGGCGCAGTTCCTGGGAATTTCTATCGGGCGTTGCGGGGTATCCGTAGGGATTGGGGCCCCGGTGGTCTGCGCGCCGGCACCGGTCGTCTATGCGCCGGCGCCGGTTGTGTATGCTCCGCCTGTCACTTATGTGACCGCGCCTGTGTATTATGCGCCGGCACCGGTCGTTTACGTCCCTCCGGCACCCTGCTATCGCTACCGCCCGGCGGTGGTGGTCGGCGGCCCTTATCGCGGGTGGTACGGCGGACATTGCGGCCGACCTCGGCATCACTGAGGCCCAACCTAAACCCGACTAACCTGCAGATCTCAGGCCCGGACTTCCGGGCCTTTTTTCTGTGCCCCCGCCAGAAGACCGAAAGACGGCACAATCACCGCCGCATGCTTGACCCAAACTGGACGGATGATAGTCTGGCTTCAGTGAGTGACTCGAAGCACATCGCTCAGCTCATTGACCACACCATCCTGCGCCCGGATGCCAGCCGGGCGGACATCGAACAGCTCTGCCGGGAGGCCCGCCAGCATCGGTTCTGGTCAGTCTGTGTCAACCCAACCTGGATCAGCCTGGCAGGCCAGCTTCTGGATGGGGCGGGCGTGAAGGTCTGCTGCGTGGCCGGCTTTCCTCTGGGCGCGAATCTGCCGGAGACCAAAGCCATGGAGGCCCGGGCCGCCATCCAGCAAGGCGCCCGGGAGATTGACATGGTCATCAATGTCGGCGCGCTCAAGAGCGGCGATGGCAGCCTGGTGCTCCGCGATATCCGCTCGGTGGTTGAAGCCTGCCGCGAGGGGAGCGCAAAGTGTAAAGTGATCCTGGAGACCTCGCTGCTGAAGAACGAAGAAAAGGCGCGCGCCTGCGAATTGGCCATTGAAGCCCGAGCCGACTTCGTTAAGACCTCCACCGGATTCAGCACCGGCGGCGCAACCGCGGAGGATGTGGCGCTGATGAACCGGATTGTGCGGGACAAGGGCTTGGGCGTGAAAGCCTCCGGCGGTATCCGTTCCTTGGCTGATTTGCGCCGCATGGTGGAGGCCGGCGCCACACGCATCGGCACCAGCAGCGGCATCAAGATCCTTCAGGAGGTCGCCGGCTTGGCTGCGCCCAATCATTAGGCGCCAGGCAGGCTCCGGGCCGGGGCGCTGTTTCTCGTCTTATGTAGTTATCATCCGCCGAATTTGGAGCTATAGTGTGTCGAGAGTAGAATCGAATAATAGGTTCTGCCAGCCATGAAGAGAGCAAAACAGCGCGCGACTTGGGAATCGTCTTCGGCCCAAGAGGGGGGATTTACGCTGATTGAACTATTGGTGGTCATCGCCATCATCGCGATCCTCGCGGCGCTGCTGCTGCCCGCCTTGATCACCTCCAGGGTGAAGGCCCAGGGCCTATATTGCATGAATAATCATCGCCAGCTCTGCATCGCCTGGCGTATGTACACCGAGGAGAGTAACGACGTCCTGGTCTATGCCAGCACCAGCGGCTGGGTGAACAATTGGCCAGACCAATACGCCTGGTCGGGCGCCCACATGGATTTCGACCCGAACAACCGAGCCAACTGGGACCCGGATTTCGACATGAAGAAGCGACCGCTCTGGCCTTACGCAAAGACCGAACGCATCTACAAGTGCCCGTCTGACCGCTCGGTGCTCACCGTGAATGGCACACCGAAACCGCGCATCCTCACAATGTCCATGAATCTCTATGTTGGCGGGTTCGCGCCCATGATCGGCTGGGACCCGCTGCCCTATGGCACCGACGGTCACTGGCCCTTCGCCAGGAACTACCAGGTCTATCCCAAGCTCTCCAGCATCACAGGGTCTTCCTCTCCTTCGAGCATCTTTGTCTTTCTCGACATGCGCGAAGACCGGGTCAACTGGAGCAACTTCATGACGGACATGACCGGCTACAAGCCGTACAACCCCGCCAGCTACGCGTTCACCAGCGATCTCCCGGGCATGTACCACCATCGGGCATGTGGCTTTTCTTTCGTGGACGGCCACTCGGAACTCCGCAAATGGCTCGACCCGCGGACGACTCCTCCGCTCGTGCCTGGGGGCGACCCGCTGGCAATCCAATCCACGGCCTCTCCGGGGAATGTGGACATTGGGTGGCTGCAGGAACGCAGCACACGGCCCAAGTAACCTCGGCTTTCCCCGCGCGCGCCCGTGCGCCGCGCTGCTCCGGTTTTGCAGGTGACTCTTGAGCGGGCTCAGGCCAAAGTAACCCCATGAAACTAGACGCGTGTGTTCTGATAACCCTGTTGCCGCTGCTGGGCAGCGGAGGAGAAATCCCGGAGCCGGTGTTGCCGGAGGGGGTTGGCGTCAACATTCACTTCGTCACCGGGCACGACAAGGACCTGGACCTGATTGCCGCGGCGGGCTTCAAATTCGTGCGGATGGACTTTCACTGGGAGGCGGTCGAACCCCGGAAAGGCGAATACAATTGGGCGGGCTACGAAGAGCTGCTGTCGAACCTCGAGCAGCGCGGCCTGCGGGCGCTCTTCATCCTCGACTACTCCCACCGCCTGTACGAAGAGACTGTGACCAGCACGCACCCCATCACTGGCGCGTCCCACAAGACGACGGCCTCGCCCCAAAATCCCGAAAGCGTCGCCGCATTCGCGCGTTGGGCGGCCGCGGCGGCCAAACATTTTCAGGGACGGCGCGTCCTGTGGGAAATCTGGAACGAGCCCAACATACATTTCTGGAGTCCCAAGCCCGATGTGAAGCAATACACCGCGCTGGCGCTGGCCACCGCTAAGGCGATGCGCGAGGCGGACCCGCGGGCGACAATCATCGGCCCGGCCTCGTCCGGTTTTCCGTGGGAGTTCCTGGAAACGTTCTTTCAATCCGGCGTGCTGGAATACCTGGACGGCGTCAGTGTCCATCCGTACCGCAACCCGCAGAGCCCGCCCGAAACGGCCACCGCTGACTACCAGAAGTTACGTGTCATGATTGACCGCTACGCACCGGCTTCCAGCAAGACCAGACTTCCCATCCTCAGCGGGGAGTGGGGCTATTCGACCTGGAAGCGCGGCGTGTCACTCGAGACGCAGGCGGCGTTCGCGGCCCGGCAGCAACTCTCCAACCTGCTTAACGGCGTGCCGCTTTCCATCTGGTATGATTGGAAGAACGACGGCCCGGACCCAAACGAAAACGAGCACAACTTTGGCACAGTGCTACCCGACTTGACACCCAAGCCCGCGTACGTGGCGATTCAGACGCTGACCCGCGAGCTGGCGGGCTACCGCATCACGCGGCGCATTCCGTTGCCGAGCGACCGAGACTACGTGCTCCTCTGCACCGGGCGGGCGGTGCGCAGCAACAAGCTGGCGGCCTGGACGGTGGGTGATCCGCACCGGGTGAAGCTGAAGCTGAACCTCTGGGGCCGAAACCGCCTAACCGGGACAGCCGGAAATGGAGCACAATTCGCCCCAGCCACGGACTCCGGTCACCTGATACTGGAGCTGGCCTCCGCGCCGCAGTATATCACCCTGCGCGGAGCAGCCCTGGAGTAGCTCTGCCGGCGGGGTCTTTGCCCGCCGCGGCGGACGTCGGTTGGCGCCCAGGGGCCTGTTTCGCAGGCCGCGGCACGGAGCACGTGAGTCGAGTGCCGTGGGGGCCGGCGCTCTTGATCTCGAGCGCGGCGCCGATGAGGCTGGCCCGATAGTTCATGATCCGCAGGCCCATGCCCGTGGAGTGGCCCTTCAGGTCCGGGAATGGCAAACCGTTGTTGCGCACGGTCAGGACCAGCTTGTCCGCGCCATTGGCCAGGCTGAGGCCGACCCGGTCAGCCTTGGCGTGCTTGATGGCGTTGGTGACGGCCTCCTGGGCGATCTTGTACAACTGGCTGATGGTATTCGGCTCGAGGGACGGGATGTTGCCTTCCGTCTTGAACTGGCAGGAAATCTTAAACAACTCCGCGGCGCGCTTGGCCAGGCCGCCGAGGGCCGACGGCAGATCCTGCTTCTTGGCATCCAGGGTGGCCAGGTCGTGGGCCAGGTCGCGTGCGTGATTCATCGCCTGCCGGACCAGGTCGTGGATCCTGGCGGCGTCGCGCGCTTCGCGCGCGCGCCGCGCGGACAGTTTGCGCTCGAGTCCTTTGGTCATAAGCGCGAGACCCGACAGCTTCTGGCCGAGATCATCGTGCAAGTCCAGGCCGATGCGGCGCCGCTCCTGTTCCGTGATCTCCAGCAGCTCCTGTTCCAGGCGCTGGCGTTCAGCCATGGCGCTTTCGAGCCTGGCATTGGCTGTCTTTAGCTCGGCGGTGCGCTGCTCGACGCGCTTCTCCAGCTCGTCATAGAAGCGGCGCAGGGCTTCCTCCGCGTGACGGTGTTCGCGCCGCACGCCCGCCTCGCGCAGTTCGCGCTCCACCGCGGAGGCGAGCCGTGTCAATTTGTCCTTCATCACGTAGTCGTGCGCGCCCGCTTTCATGGCGGCAACGGCGGTCTCTTCCGTGATGTGACCCGAGACAATGATGAACGGCAGGTCCAGTCCCTTCTCCTTAACCAGCGCCAGCGCCGCGAGGCCGTCGAAGCGCGGCATTCGGTAGTCGGCGATGATCAGGTCCCACTCCTGGCGATCGAGCGCGGCGCGCATTTCTGCCGCAGTCTCCACCCGGTGACCGACTGGCTGGTAACCCGCGCGCTGCAGTTCAATCTGCAGCAAAGCCGCGTCGTCTTCCGAGTCCTCAACGAACAATACCTGGAGTAGCCGGTTCATAGTTGATAATCGCCCTCCCCCGGCAGCGTGAAATAGAAAGCAGCACCCTGGTCAACGGCTCCGGAGCACCAGACGTGGCCGCCATGCCGGTGGATGATCCGCTGCACGGTCGCCAAGCCGATCCCTGTGCCCGGGAATTCACTCCTACCGTGCAACCGTTGGAAGACCCCGAACAGTCTGCCGGCATAGGCGGAGTCAAATCCCACGCCGTTGTCCCGCACGAAGAAAGCCGGCTGTGGCTCCGCAACCGACCCAAACTCGATCCGGGCCCGCGGGTTCCGGCTCGTGAATTTCCAGGCGTTGTGCAGCAGGTTGTTCAGCGCCACTCGCAGCAAGGGCTCATCCCCTTGGGCCTCCAGGTGCGGCGCAATCACAAACTCGACCGCGCGGTCGGGCTCGGCCGTGCGCAACTCCGCTGCCAGGGACTCGACGAGCGCGCTCAAGTTGACCATCTGCCACCGCAGAGCGCATTGGCCCACACGCGAAAGTTTGAGCAGGTCGTCAATGAGCCGCTCCATGTGGTGGCCGGAGGCGCAGGCACGTTTGAGGTAGTCCTGCCCGGGCGCGTCGAGCCGGCCCGCGTAATGTTCGAGCACCGCATCGCTGAACCCGCAGATGCTCCGGAGCGGAGCACGCAGGTCATGTGAGACCGAGTAGGCGAAGGCCTCCAGATCCCGGTTGAGCGCCTCTAATTGGGTGGTGCGCGCGCGCACGCGGCGTTCCAACTCCTCATTCAGTCGGCCTGCTTCCTGCTCCGCCGTTTTGCGGGCGGTGATGTCAATGGCTACTCCCACAGTTCGGACTGCTTTGCCTTCCGCGTTGTAATAAGCGCGCCCGCGCCCGAGCATCCAACCCACGGGCCGCCCGCGCGGCAGAAACCGAAATTCCACCTCGTAGTCGGTCTTGGACTCAATAGCCTGCTTGAGCGCCTGCCGGACCAGGTCGTGGTCGTCCGGGTGAATGAACTCGAAGAGCGCGCGCTCGGTGCCTCCGAACTCACCGGGCTGCAGCCCGAAAATGGCATCCAGTTCCGGGGATCCGATGATCCGGTCGTTGCCGTCCATCTCGCGCGTCCAGGTTCCCATTCGGCCGGCGGCCAGCGCGAGTCGGAGCCGGTCGTTGCTCTCCATCAAATCCGCCTCCGCGCGCAGCCGCTCCAGCGCGCCTCCACAGTGGTCCGCCAGTGCCTGCAGAGCTTGCAGGTCCTTCTTGGTGTAGGCGTTCGGCGTATAACTCTGAATGGAACAGAGGCCGATCACGACTGAATCCTTTCGCACCGGTACGTACATCAACGAGGCCGAGGCGCGGGCCTTGTCCCCGAAGCGAACGATGTCCGGCGGGAAAACCGCGGGCGTCGGCCGCAACACCAGTTGCGCGCCGTGCTCGAGCGCCCGGCAGGCCAGCGGGCTCAGTTTCCTCGAGTGGACATCCGGCACGACCTCGGTGCGCCGGCCTCTGATGGTGTCAATGCACAGGACCGGCGTCACAACCGCCGGGACGCGGGAACATAGCTCCAAAAGGCACGCATCCCACCCGAAGAGCCTATCGGCAGCGTCCATGATGATTCGCGCCGCCTCGCGCGGCGTTCGCGCCGCGCTCAGACGCCGGCCCAGTTTCGAGAACGCCACCGCATGCTTCTCCACGCCCCGGCGGGAGGGAAGGGCCGGCACAAGCACCGCAGCCAGTGCCAGGCTCGCGAGAGGGCAGTGGATCCGCCGGGGCGCCGATTCCCCCAGCGTGGGCTTGGCCGGGCGCGTCACCATCAGACAAACCGCCGCGAGCCCTACGAAGATAATGGCTTTGGGGTATCTGGTCTTCATCATGCGGTCCGCGATCGGGCCTTGGCGAAGCCATTGGCCCCACCGGCACGCCGGGCAAACACTTGCGTTCTCGTAAGGCTCATTCAAACGAGTATCGCACTGGATCGGTATGGGGTAAACACCCCATGCCTGGTTTACCCCGAATTCTTGGGTGAATGCGGCTGCAATGCCCAGCGTCAAATCACGAGAATGCGGTCCCGATTTGTTGCGCGACCGCTCCCCAACCGGCGGGTCGGTTGGCCTCCTGGAGCCTGAATGATTATGAAGTCGCTGAAGATATTAGTCGCCGTCTCGTGCGTCTCGTTTCTGCTGGCTCAGCCCGCCACGCCGGCTGAGAAAGCGGCAAAGAAGCTGACTTGCTGCCAGCAGGCGGCGGCTGAGGGCAGGGAATGCAAGAATAAATGCTGCATTGCCGCCCACAGACGGGGTAAGTCCTGCGAGAAATGCAACCCTGACAAGGAAGACCTGAAACTCAAGAAGGCCGACCCGAAGGCGGCTAAGAAATCAGGCGCCGACGCGGGCCGGAAGACCGGGAAGTAGCCCGAAAACTGAAAGCCGAGAGAAATCCAAATTCGGAACTACCAACGGACCGGCTGGCGAGGGTGTTTGCTGCACGATGATGTCCCCTGCGGATTTCGGGCCCGCCCTGGTCCCCCCATTTCCTGCCATTTTTCGCTTGCGCCCCGCCCCGTTTGGCCTATGTTTGGCGCGCCTGGACCCCGCGTGTGCGGACGTCCATTAGGGCTGAGAAATAAAAGTTAACGAAAAACCTAACCTTCAACCTCCGTTGCCGTCGCAACGTCTGGTCCGTTAGGCAATGGAGTCTCGGAAGGCCCCGCGCTGACCAAGTCTCCCGCTGGTTCGTAAGAAGCAAGTTAGTTGTTCACTATGCTGACCATGGAAGAAGCCATGCGGCAAACAGGCACGCTGCCGTTCGCCACAGGCAATATCGTCAAGGGTAACATCATCGAAGTCCGCCCCAAAGAAGTCCTCGTGGACATAGGCTACAAGAGCGAGGGCGTCATCTCCGCAAACGAATTCGAAGACATCAAGATCGTCAAAGTTGGCGACCAGATTGATGTCCTGATCGAAAAGCTCGAAGACAAGGAGGGCATGGTTGTTCTGTCCAAGGAAAAGGCTGAGTTCAAGCAGAACTGGGAGCGCATCCTGACCATCTGTAACGAAGGCGGCACCATCGCCGGCAAGGTCAAAGCCATTGTCAAAGGTGGCCTGATCGTCAACATTGGCGTCGAAGCCTTTCTTCCCGCCTCCCAGGTTGACGTCATCGTGTCCAAGAACCTCGCCCAGTACGTTGGCAACACCTACCAATTCAAGGTGGTCAAGATCAATCAGGAGCGCCAAAACATTGTCCTGTCCCGCCGCGAATTGATCGAGCAGGAACGCAGCGAGCGCCGACAGAAGCTCCTCAGCGAGATGACCCCGGGCGACATCCGCAAAGGCACGGTCAAGAACATCACCGACTTCGGCGCGTTCATTGACCTCAACGGCATTGACGGCCTGCTCCACATCACGGACATGAGCTGGGGCCGCGTCGGCCACCCGTCCGAAATCCTTAAAGTCGGCCAGGATATTGATGTTGTGGTCCTGGACATCAATCGGGAGAAGGAACGCATCAGCCTTGGCCTCAAGCAGAAGCTTGCCAATCCGTGGGACACCATCGAGCAGAAGTATCCCGTGGGCGCGAAGGTCAAAGGGCGAGTCGTCAACCTTATGCCTTACGGCGCGTTCATCGAGCTGGAGCCCGGTGTCGAAGGCCTGGTGCATGTCACCGAGCTGTCCTGGACCAAGCGCATTGCCAAGCCTTCCGATGTCCTTAAGCCCGACCAGGAAACCGAGGCGGTCGTGCTGGGCATCAGCCGCGAGGAACAGAAGATTTCCCTCGGCCTGCGGCAACTTGAAACCAACCCGTGGGACAAAGCCCAGGAGAAATATCCGGCTGGCACCCGCGTCAAAGGCAAGATTCGCAACCTGACCAGCTACGGCGCCTTTATCGAGCTGGAGGAAGGCATGGACGGCATGATCCACGTCTCCGACATGTCATGGACCCGCAAGATCAATCACCCCTCCGAGGTCATCAAGAAGGGCGACGAAGTCGAGGCCATTGTACTGGAAGTGGACAAGGCCAACCAGCGCATCGCGGTCGGCATGAAGCAGCTCACGCCCGACCCGTGGGAAAGCATTGATCAAATCTACAAGATCGGCGACTTGGTTACCGGCAAGGTTACCAAGCTGGCCAGCTTCGGCGCGTTCATTGGCTTGCAGCATGAGATTGACGGCCTGGTCCACATCTCGCAGATCAGCGAGGAGCGCATTGACAAGATCAAGAACGTGCTCCAGGTAGGGCAGGAAGTCACCTCCCGCGTCATCAAGATTGACCGGAGCGACCGGCGCATCGGCCTGTCCATCAAAGCCGCCAACTACTCCACCGAGCAGCTTAAGGCCGAGCAGGCCGCCCTTGATGCGCTGAAACCGGGCGAAGACCTCGTCGCCCTCCAGCACGCCTTCGACGCCGCCGACGAGGCGAGGCAGGAGGACACCAAGCAGTAACAGGGTTTCCACCCGCGAACCGATTCATGCAGGCGAGCCGGCCACGGCTCGCCTGTTTCGTTGGGTGGCCCGGCGCCTGAGTTGGCACCCGCAATTGGCAATTGGACATCGTTCTTTGCCCCGCTATTCTGTGCGTGATGAACATTCTGGAAGAACTCCAATGGCGCGGCTTGCTGGCAGATTGCACCGATACGCAAGAGCTGACCAAACGGGTCAGCACGGGCCCCATCACGGTGTATTGCGGGTTCGATCCGACGGCCGACAGCCTGCACATCGGCAGCCTCGTGCCGTTGCTGGCGCTGCGCCGGTTCCAGTTGCTGGGCCACCACCCCATTCCGCTGGCTGGCGGGGCCACTGGCTCTATCGGCGATCCAAGCGGCAGAGCCCAGGAGCGCCAGTTGCTTACCAAGGAAGTCCTGGACCACAACATCGCCAAGGTAAAGGAACAACTCCGGCGCCTGCTCGATTTCGACACCGCCGTCAACCCCGCCCGGCTGCTGGATAATGCCACCTGGACCGCGCCCGTCGGCTTCCTCGATTTCCTGCGCGACATCGGCAAGCATTTCTCCGTCAACCAGATGGTCGCCAAGGAAAGCGTGCGCGCGCGCATGGAAGACCGCGAAGCCGGCATCAGCTTCACCGAGTTCAGCTACATGCTGCTCCAGGCCTTCGACTTCTACGTGCTGTGCCGCGACCGCAACTGCGAGCTGCAGATCGGCGGCAGCGATCAATGGGGCAACATCACCGCGGGCATTGACCTCACTCGCAGGAAGCTCGGACGCACCGTCTATGGCCTGACTCTGCCGCTCATCATGAACTCCGACGGCACCAAGTTCGGCAAGACGGTTGCCGGCGCGGTGTGGCTCGATCCGGCGCGCACCAGTGTGTACAGATTCTACCAATACTGGATTCGCACCGACGACCGCGATGTGGTGCGCTACCTGAAATACTTCACCTTCCTGACCCAGGACGAGATCGGCGCGCTGGAAAAGCAGCACGCGGAGGACCCGGGCGTCCGCGCCGCCCACAAGGCTCTGGCCAAGGCGGTAACCGATCTGATCCACGGACCAAGCGCGACGGCCGAGGCCATCCGCGCCAGTGAAATCCTGTTCGGGGGCGACCTCGCCGGCATCTCCGAGGCGACCTTCAACGACATCGTGGGCGAGGTGCCCACCAAGGAAATCGGCAAGGCTGTCCTCGAAGGGGCAGGCAAACCACTCGTCGAACTGCTGGTGCATAGCGGCCTCTGTTCGTCCAAGGGCCAGGCGCGGAAAGACATTGAAGGCGGCGGCGCTTACGTGAACAACATCCGCGAAGCCAGCTTCCAGCGCGCGGTTACGGCGAAGGACCTGCTTTTCGGCAAGCATCTGCTCTTGCGCAAAGGCAAGCGCAACTACGTCGTGCTGACGGCGAAGTAACCTTCAGCGCCCTCTCAGCGTTCCGGCGAACCATCGGATCGGCACCCGTAAGCATTGCTGAAAGGAACGGCCCCGCCGGCTGGCCGAATCCGGTCACGGCGACCCAGGCACAAGAGCTGACGCCTGAGTTCTCATCCCCAGTTCGCGCGGCCCTGCGCTCCGGAGGGCGTTCAAGGAAGTGTTTAGAGGTGCCAGCGGCCAGGGCGCGGGCCGCCGTGCCGTTGCTCGCCCAGTAGGAACGCTCATCTTGCCTCCGAGAACTATTTTCAGCTTGGACAGTCTTTGTCCAACCCTCCGTGAGACAATCAAAGCAAAAAAACTATGAAAACAATCGCTACTCCACGCGCCAACAAAATCGGAAATATGGTCGCCTATGCCTCACCCTATGGCCAGTGCTACCGGACCCTTTCTGTCCCCCGCAACCCGAACTCGCCGGCCCAGGCCCGCGTGCGCGCCTTCTTCGGCTGGTCGTCCCGCGCCTGGGGCCTCAAGCTGACCGACCTCCAGCGCCAGCGCTGGACGGCGGTGGCCCGACAAGTTCCCAGCCGCCCCACGCTGGGCCAGTATGGCCCTCTGAGCGGCCAGCGGCTCTGGGTCAAAATCAACAATACCCTGCGCTGCGTCGGCAAGCCGCCGGTGGATGATCCCCCGGAGCCGGCAGTGTTCGGCCCGAACCCGGTCAGCGGATTGTCCATCGTCGCCGAGCAAGGGGGCGGCTTTCGGTTGCTGCTCAACGTCGGTCCTGTTAGCGAGGACATCATGGTCTATGGCCAGGCGCCGTGCAGCGCCGGGCGAATGAAGCCCCGCCGGGTCTGCTACCTGGGCCTGTTGGAGGCTGCCACCAACGGCCAATGCGACATCACCTCCCTATATGTCGCCCGGTTCGGCCAACCCAGCCCTGGGAGTAAGGTCTTCATCGTCACGTGCCAGGAAGAGGACGGCTGGCAAGCCCAGGACAGCGTGGTCAGCGCGCAGGTCCCGCCAGCGTGAGTATCGGAAGCCCAATAAAGGAATCGGGAAGCGAACGGTGAGGCGGCGCCAACAACCAGAACACCGGAGGCCCGGGCCGCCCGGGCCGATGGCTCTTCCCCATCGTCTCCCGCCGTGTACACCAGAGGTACACCGGATGCACACCGGATGCACACCGGAAATTCCGTTGTACATCCGGTGTACCTCCGGTGTGCATCCGGTGTACACGGGGCGATGCGCTGGGGAACCGGCCTCGCGGAGCTCCTACGTCCTCGTCGCCAGGCTAGCCTCGCCCCATGTGCGCCAGAAGGTGCCACCGGTCTGCGCGGTAGCCGCCGACACTCTGCCTGCCGGAGAGATGGGCATCTAGCCCGGCCGATTGGGCGTTAGGATGATCGGGGCTGGTGGCCTGGGCGGCAGGATGTGCGCGCCTACACGAGAGCAGCGCCCCCGGATACGCGCCTCCCGACGCGTGAGGATGTTTCCGCTTGGCCTTCGACGGCTGGCCGACTACTCTATCGGTGGTCATGAAGATCCCTTCCTGCAAGCGAGCGGTGGAGGCATTTGCCCTCGTGGAGCTGCTGCTGGTCGTTGCGGTGCTCCTCCTGATGGCATGGTTGTGGATGCCAGCGTTCTTGAGCAGACCTACTCGGTCGTTGGATATAGCTTGCATGAAGAACCTGGGACAGGTTGGGCTGGCCCTCGGGATGTTCGCGAGCGACAATAGTGACCAGTTCCCCCCGCAACTCTCGGTCACCAACGGCGGGTCGCTGGAACTCATCGGCTACAACAGCCCGGCGCTTCACTTCCAGACGCTCTCGAATTATTTGGTCCGCAACTGGCGCGTTTGGCATTGCCCGGCCGACCGCTCCAAGCAGTCGCTCACCACCAACAGCCCACTCAGTGATCGGAACCTCAGCTACTTCCTTGGTGTGGATGTCAGGGTGGGGATGACTAACGCTATCCATGCCGGTGATCGCAACCTCCAAGTCGCGGGGCAAGCGGTAAGGCCCGGCCTGTTCATGCTGACCACCAACACCGCCATCGGCTGGACAGGCGTGATGCACGGCCGAAAGACGGCCTCGTATCGGGGGAACCTGTTGTTTGGTGACGGGCATGTGCGTTCTTCTCTCACAGGGCAGCTCTTGGTTACAGCAATCCAGCGTCAAGGCCTGGCCACGAACCGTCTTGCGGTTCCGTGAGCTCAGCATGAGCTGGGAACGAGGTTTGGTCCGCTGTGCAGATCCCCGGTTGGCTGGTTCCAGCTTGGCCTGAGTTTCGGGATCGGCTATGATGGCGGCGCAATGAAGTTGCTTTCCCCCAAGGGAACGGCCTGGGCCTTCACGCTCATCGAGCTTCTCGTCATCCTCTTGGTGCTCGTCGTCCTTTCATTGTGCCTGATTCCAGGACTCGTGCCGGAGCCCCGTCAGGCTAAACTCGGCTGCGTGAACAACCTTAAGCAAGTGGGACTGGCGTTCAGAACCTGGTGCATAGACTCCGCCGGCGATTATCCTATGCAAGCCCCCGCAGCGGTGGGCGGCACCAGAGAATTGGTCGGCAGCGGACAGGTCTTCGTCCATTTCCTCGTTATGTCGAATGAGCTTTCGACGCCCAAGATACTGGTCTGCCCTCGGGACAAGGCGAAGGTTGGCGCGGCGACGTTCTCGTCCGGCCTCAGCGACACGAACGTTAGCTATTTTGTGGGCACGGATGCCAAGGAGACCGACCCCCAGATGTTTCTCTCCGGCGACCGCAATCTCGCCTCCCACGGGCAGCCCATCAAGCCGGGTCTGTTTGTCCTGACCACGAACAATACCTCGATGTCGTGGACGAAGGCGGTTCATCGCTTTTGCGGGAACGTGGGGCTGGCGGACGGCTCGGTGGCGAACTACCGCTAGAGGCAGTTGCGAGAAGCGGTTCAGAAGCAAGGCGTGGCGACCAATCTCCTCGCGATTCCTTGAGCACGGGCCGCGCCTTCGGGGGCGGTGCGCCAACGTAGGGCAGTGCGTCTCGCCTGCCCTCCGGATACAAGCCCGGCAGGGGGCAGGCGGGACGCACTGCCCTACGTTGGGGGCCGCGGCGTTAGCATCATCATCCCATGATTAACCCTTGATTGGCCAGACATGGGGAGTCTTCCCGCTCTCCAGGGTGATTATTCTTCTCTTTCCGGTCTGCCCAAAAGCGGCTACTTAGACCGGTGCAATGAAGAAAACGGTCGCCAACTTCCTGTGGATTCTGCTCGCGGTCGCGGGGGCCTGGGCTTATGCGACGCTGGCCTTCCATCGCGGGGAGCCGCTCAACTCGGCCTATATCCTGGTTGCGGCGCTGTGCACTTACACGATTGGTTACCGGTTTTATTCGAAGTGGGTTGCAGCGCGGGTGCTGATGCTCGATGACCGGCGGGCGACGCCGTGCGAGGTGCATGACGACGGCAAGGATTTCGTGAAGACGAACAAGTGGATCGTCTTCGGGCACCATTTCGCGGCCATATCCGGGCCGGGGCCGCTGGTCGGCCCGGTGCTGGCGGCGCAGTTCGGTTATCTGCCGGGGACGCTGTGGATTCTGATCGGCGTGGTGCTGGGCGGGGCGGTGCAAGATTTCGTGATCCTGTTCTGCTCGATTCGGCGGGACGGCAAATCGCTGGCGCAGATGATCAAGGATGAAATGGGCACGGCGGCGGGCGTGGTGGCGGTGGTGGCGGTCGTGGCAATCCTGATCATCCTGTTGGCCGTGCTCGCGCTGGTAGTCGTCAATGCGCTGGGGGAGAGTCCCTGGGGCATTTTTACAGTGGGCGCGACGATTCCGATTGCGATGTTCATGGGCGGGTACTTGCGGTTCTGGCGGGTGGGGCGAATCCGGGAAGTGACGATCATCGGCGTGGTGCTGCTGTTGCTGGCGGTGTGGGGCGGGCAATACGTCTATCATCAACCGGCGCTGGCCCGGTTCTTCAGTCTGGGCAAGGAGCCGATTGCCTGGAGCGTGATTCTTTACGGGCTGGCGGCGAGCGTGCTGCCGGTGTGGCTGCTGCTGGCGCCGCGCGATTACCTCAGCACGTTCATGAAGCTGGGCACGATCTTCGCGCTGGCGTTCGGGGTGCTCGTGGTCTTGCCTGATTTGACGATGCCGCCATTGACCCGGTTTACGGAGGGCACGGGTCCGGTGGTGCCCGGCGGGGTGTTTCCGTTCTGCTTCATCACGATCGCGTGCGGTGCGATCTCGGGCTTCCACACGCTCGTGGCCAGCGGCATTACCCCCAAGATCATTACGCGCGAGAGCTACGCGCGGCCGGTCGGCTACGGTGCGATGTGCCTGGAATCGCTGGTGGCCATCATGGCCATGATCGCGGCCTGCACGCTCGAGCCGGGCGTTTACCTCAGCATGAACGTGGACGTGGGCGACCTGCCGGGGGCGGCAAAGGTGGCCGCGACGGTGGCGAGAGTCACGGGCGAAGGCTTTCCGGTGACGGCTGACGCGATGACGAGCCTGGCGGCCCAGGTGGGAGAGCCCAGCCTGGTCGGCAAGACCGGGGGCGCGGTCACGCTGGCGGTAGGCATGGCCTACATCTTCTCACATGTGACGCAGGGCCGCTGGCTCGACCTCTGGTACCACTTTGCGATCATGTTCGAGGCGCTGTTCATTCTAACGACCATTGATGCCGGCACACGTGTCGGCCGCTACCTATTGCAGGACGCCCTCGGCCACATTTGGAAACCCATGCGCCAGACCGGCCATTTCGGCGCGAACCTGCTGGCCAGTACCGGCATGGTGATCGGCTGGGGCTTCTTCCTGATCATGGGGGTGCGCGACCCGGACGGCGGTGTCAAGGCGCTCTGGCCGATCTTCGGCATCTCGAACCAGATGCTTTCCGGCATCGCCCTCTGCTTGGCCACGACCGTGATTTTGAAGATCACCCTGGGGGACAGGACGGGCGTGTCACACGCCCCGAGGTCGCCGGCGATAGCGCTGATTACCCTGGTGCCCCTGGTGTGGCTTCTCTGCGTGACTTTTACCGCGGGCGCGCAGAAAATCGGACACTCCAAACCCGCCATCGGCTTTCTGGCCGCAAACCGGGTGTTGCAGGACCAAGCGCCAGGACTCGACGCCGCGCTAACGGCGGCCGAGGCCGGCGGAGACACGGCCGCCATCTCCAAGGCCAGGAAGGCCCTTCATCAGAACCAAATGAAGCGCTTCAACAATACCGTGGATGCGGCGGTTACCGGTCTCTTCATGCTTCTGGTCGGCGTCATTGTGGTGCTGAGCGTGCGGGAGTGGATGCTCTTGCTGGGCGGGCGCAAGCCGCCCGTGTTGCATGAGACGGAGCCGGTCTGGCTTCCGGACTACGCCGTGAGCGAGGGCCGGCCGCCGCGCGTGGCCGGCGTGGTCACGCTGGCGTTTGCGCTCACAAAGGAGTTGTCAGGTGAGGCCGATATGGAGCGAGCCGGGCAGGCTGCCGCGCTTTGCGAATGCAAATCCGGCGACGATGTCTGCTCGGCGCGATTGCAGGGAAGCAAGGCCCGCAAGTCCGATGTGCGAGTTTACCTAGAAGTTGCGGAGAAGCGCTTCCGAGACGGCAGGCGGTGCTGTTGAGGTGACGGAGGACCGCAGAATATGGAGCGCTTAGGACTTTTTGGAGGCTCATTCGATCCAGTGCACCTCGGTCACCTGCTGGTGGCGTACACGGCGCGCGAAGACCTTGGACTGAGTCGGCTCTTCTTTATCCCGGCGGCGCAATCGCCGTTCAAGCCGGATGCGCGGCCGACCCCGGCTCCTGAGCGGCTGCGGCTGCTGCGGCTGGCGCTGGCCGGCAAGACCTGGTGCGAAGTGGACGAGCAGGAGGTTGAGCGCGGGGGCGTGTCCTACACCATCGAGACCTTGCGCAATTACGCGCGCCGCTTCCCGGGGGCGGAACTCCTTTGCCTGGTCGGCGCGGACCACGTGCCCCAGTTGCCGAAATGGCGCGCGGCCGAGGAGTTGGCGCGGCTGGCGGAATTTGTGGTGATACCCCGCCCCGGACAGGCGGAAACGCCGCTTCCGGCTCCGTTTCACGGGCGGTGGCTAAGCGGGTTCCCGCTGGGCCTTTCCTCATCGCAGATCCGTGCGCGGGTCAAGGCCGGCCTCCCGATCGAACACTTGGTGCCCCAAAGGGTGGCCGAGGCCATCCGCAACAATCGGCTTTATCTCTGACGCCGCCCACGGCACAATAACGCCAGATGGATTCACGAAAACTGGCTCTGCTCTGCCGCGAGTTGGCAGACGACAAGAAAGCGGAGGACCTCGTCATTTTGGATGTGCGCAAGCTGTCGTCGGTGACGGATTACTTCGTCATGGCCTCGGGATCGAGCGAGCCGCACCTGCGGGCGATTGTGGACGAGATCACGGACCGGTTGCGAGAAAAGCATGGCCTCCGGCCCAACGCGGTGGATGGCACGCTGAAGGCCGCTTGGGTGGTGCTGGACTATTTCGATGTCATTGTCCACGTCATGCGTGGAGACCTGCGGGAGCGTTATAATCTGGAGGTACTCTGGGGAGATGCCCCGCGAGTCAGACCAAGGAACAGGCTCAAACAAAACCACTAGCTCCCCACCCTGCACGGCAGCTTGAATCCGCCGCCAAATGCGGCGCGGGCTCGCTGTCGGGGCGTAGCTGCCAGGGGATGGCGTCACGCCCGCGTTCGGGCGAGGACCGCTATTCCGCTTTTGGTGGTATTTCCGTCGAGGCGTGAACCATTTCCTCCAGCAGCTTCCTGAATTCTTCCAGACCCGGTGCCGGAATGATAATGGTATCGCGCCGTCCGCCCACATCCTCGGTGATGCGCAGGAAACGTCCGCGGGCATTCTCCTTCAAGGCGAAAATGAAGGTCTTCCGCTCGATTTGAATCTTGGCGGACTTAAGGGTATCCTCGGCGACAGGCGGCTTGGCCGATCCCTGAGGGTACTCGCCGTGCGGACGATTGCCGTAAGGCATTGAACGATCATTCGAAATCATACGCGGTTCCCGATAGCGGCTGCCGCGAGGCAACCCAATCTTACATTAAGAAAAAGGTCATCTACAGACCCAATTTGTCAACTTCTGAATTTAACGGCGCTCACGAAGCGCGTCGCGTCAGAAGGATTCGCAACTCGCCACAAATAAACTGTAAGCCCGGCCACGAGAAAAATATTTACCGTCATCGAGACCCCATGCCAAGCGCGAAATGATCTTCCGGCGGCTTCGCGGATTTGCGGCCGCTGATTCAGCGCGTACTTTGTGCTGTGCAGCTTCTGCATTTTGGGCTGCAGCCAGCACCCGCCCGCCAGAACAGCCAGGCACAACCCGACAAGCAGGCCCAGTTGAAATCTCTGCGGCGATCGCCCCAGGTAAAGCCATTCCGCCAGCAGATGCGCTACGGCGACAGCGCTGCAGACGAAGTGCAGGTGAAAATAACGCGCGATCAAGAGCTGGGCGATTGCCCCGGAAAAGTATGGATAGTTGTTCGAGCCCAGCAAGGCCGCCATCTCCGGCGAGAAGGGGACCCGCCCGCTCCAGAAGGTGAAGAAGACCGCGGCGCCAAACCACACCGCCGCATTCAAAAGTCCCACTAATCTTAAGAACCCAATCACAACTTCACACTAGGCAAAAGCCCCACTGATGCCAAGCCCTGAAAACAAATCAGCCCGGGGCCGCGCAATCGCGGGGCGTCCAGGCCTGCCCGGGGTCACAAGATATTGGCCGCCAACTCCGCGAGCTCGGACCTTTCGCCCTTCTGCAGCTCGATGTGGGCCGCTACTGCCTCCGCGCGGAACCGGCTCACCAGATAGTTGAAACCGTTGGAAGACGAATCCACGTAGGGATTGTCAATCTGATACGGGTCGCCGGTGAACACAATCTTCGTGCCGTGCCCGACGCGGGTGATGATGGTCTTGGTTTCGAGGGGTGTAAGGTTCTGGGCCTCGTCAATGATCATGAACTGGTTGGCAATGCTGCGTCCGCGAATGTAGCTGAGCGCCTCGACCACGATCGTGCCGGAACGCATCAGGTCGCCGCTGCGCCGGTGTTCATGCCCCATGTTCAAATCGCCCAGCATCTCCAGCGCGTCGTGAATGGGCTGCATCCACGGGGCGAGCTTCTCTTCGAGCGACCCCGGCAGGAACCCGAGTTCCTTGCCCATCGAGATCGTGGGTCGCGCGACCACCAGCCGGCGGTACTCCCGGTCAAGCACGGTGCGTTTCAGGCCCGCGGCCATCGCCAGGAGCGTCTTGCCGGTCCCGGCCTTACCCATGAGCGTCACGAGTTTGATCCGGTCGTCGAGCAACGCGTCGAAAGCAAAGTGCTGTTCGCGGTTGCGGGGTTTAATGCCCCAAATGCCGTCGCGGCAGTCCAGGATGGGAACCAGTTTGGCGCCCGTCGGGTCCACCTTGGTCAGGGCCGTGCGCTTGGGGTTGGTTTCGTCGCCAAGGGTGCAAAACTCGTTGGGGAAGTAATGCTGGTCTCCATTCAATTCGAGTTCGCCGTTGGCCCGGAACGCCGCCATCTTTTCGGGCGAAACCGTCACCTCGATCATGCCCGTGTAAAGGTCGGTAATCAGGATACGATCGGTTTCGTAATCCTCGGCCAGCAGACCCAGGGCATCGGCTTTGATGCGCAGGTTGATGTCTTTGCTGACCAGGATGGTCTGGCTCTTTGGCTGGGTTTTCTTGACGCTGAAAGCGAGGGAGAGGATGCGGTTATCCACCGAGTCCGTGCTGAAAACCGCGTGGCCGTTCTTGGCCGCGGCCCCCTTCTGGAAAATGATGCGGAGGTGCCCGCCGTTCGGCAGAACCACGCCTTCGCTCAGCCGGCCGGCGCCGCGAAAACCGTCCAGCATGCGCGAGACCGACCGGGCATTCTGGCCCAGCTCGGTTGACTCGCGCTTAAACCGGTCAATTTCCTCGATGACCTCAATCGGCAGGAGGACATTGTTTTCCTCGAAGCTGAGCAGGGAGTTGGGGTCATGCAGCAGGACATTGGTGTCAAGAATGTAGTTCTTTTTCACGAGGGAATGACTTGGATTGCACGCGCCCCATGCGGCGATGCCATTGGCGGAGGTGGGTATGGGCTGCGGGCAGCCGGTAATGGCCGGAATAAAGGAAGTTGCCCAACATTCCGTAGAGATCGAAATCAACGAAGCGGGGACGTTGATCGAGCAGGAACGGTCTATACATCAACATTTCCTCAAATGGCACCAGCCGCTGCTCCAGTTGCACCAGCAACTCCTTTTGCTGAACGCGCCACTGGCCAAGGCAGCCGTGGCCGAACTTGCGTTCCTTGTGGCGCAGAAACGGCAGTTGGTCCGAGGGTGGGACGAACTCTTGCCAGTAAATGTCGTTTAACCTGAAACACGGGCCTTCGATCTCGTTTTCGATGTACCGCCAGAGGATGGACTGGACCCCCTCCCATTCCCAAGGGAAGAGGCCGAGCCGTAACCTGGTGTCCAGGTACTTCGCAACAACCTGCGAGTCGTCGCTGACCTCGAAGATCACGGACCGGCGGTCCCGGATGATCGGGACGGCGTAATAGCGGTGTTTGGTTAGCCGCCAGACCAGGGAACGGTCGTGGTTGGGAATATTGGTGATCTTGAAGGGCGCGCCGGAGAATTCCAGGATGCGGCGTTGGACGATACAAAAGGGACTCCAGGCGAACTGAATTAAGTCAATCATGTCGTGCAGTGCAGGTTAAGCACCCACTCATTCTAGGGCGCGTGATTGGGGCTGCCAAGTGGAAATGCGCCGAAATCGGCGCCGGCGCGTGGCTCCGGAGAGGATATGCCCAGCGTTTGCTCGCACCCTTCACTGTCGTCGCTGACACTTGGTCAATACACTGCTTTACACTATCCGCCCGCCGAATTACCATCCGATTATGCCTTCGGATTATGACGCAACGGAGTTTGTTGACGGCGATTTTCAGGCGCACAAAACGCCGTATGGGGCCGCATCAACGGGGGGGGTTCAGCCTCAGCGCGCACCGACGCGCGAGGAGGTGGACGCCGAATTGATGCGGAAGCAACAGCAGTTGGCTGCCATCCTGCGGGAGAAGGAAGAAAAGGAACGGGAGCGGGCGGCGCTGGAGGAGACGCGGCGGCGCCAGATGGAGTTTCAGACCGGCCGCGAAGAGACAATTCAAAACCTCACACGCGGGCTGGGATTGCTCGAAGAGGCCGAGTTCAACGCCCGGCGCGATGCCGAGCAGATGGCCAAGACGTTGACCGACTTGCGCGAAGCTTTGTCCAAGATCCAGGCTATTCACGAGGAAACCTGGACCAAGGACAATTTCAGTGTGGAGCTGACGCGCGCGCTGACCGCGCTTGAGAACGCCCGCATGGAGTGGAATGCCGCTCGCCTCAAGTTCCCGGTGCTGTCGGGCCAAGGCCCCGCCGGCGCGACGGCAGCGCCGGAGCCCAAAATGCCCCCGGCTTCGATCCTGGCCCAGAGCAGTTTCAGCGAGCTGTGTCGGCTGGGACTCGCCCTGAGTTGGCCACTGGTCGCCGTCGGCTTGCTCGCTCTGGTTGCGCTGGTGCTGATCCTGATGCGCGGTTGAACCATTTTAGGCCATGGGCTGGTTTAGAAAAAGGACGGACCCGATTTCAGACCGCGCACGGGAGCTGAACGAAGAGATTGCGGAGCTGGAGGCTCAAATCAAGCAACTCGACGAGCGATCGCCGCGGGATCAGCCGCAGCCGCGTTTACGTTCAACTGCCATTCCCCACCAGGGGACGGTGGTCAGTCATTTCCCGCCGACGCCGGCAACTCCGCCCCCGAGCGCCGGCGCGAATGAGCCTATTTTCGAAGAGGTCCGGCAGGACGTGCTCAAGGCACGCGCGGAAACCTCCACGACGCCGGAACACTATAATGAGCTGGGCGTGCGCAAGTACGATCTGCCGGCCTTGATCCGGCGGATCAAGATGCATTTGCGCGGGCCTTCCACGACCAATCCGAAGCTCGTCAGCTACCTGGCGGCGGGCGGCATTCAAGGGTTGCGGCCCTTGCGCTACGAAAAGCGCGTGGCGCGCAATCGCTTCATCGCCCTGGTGCTCATACTGTTCGTGATCTTGCTTGGCCTGATTGCGGCCCTGGTCCGTCACCGTTAGCGGCACCGCCGGAGGGCATGGTCGCCGTCGGTCCGTGGCTGATCTTGCCCCGGATCATGAGCATGAGCAGACCGCCGATGAAGCCGAATGGCGCCATAAAGTAGAAGTAGTTCCCCAGGCTTCGGTCGAGCAGGTTGCCCAGGAAATAACCGGCCAGGCTGCCGCCGAAGTATTGGAAGGAGTCAATTAGTCCCAACGCAAACCCCGCCATTCGCCGCCCGCCGATGTCCATCGGCGCGGCAGAGCCGAGAATCGAGTGCGTGGAGTTGGCGGTAAAGGATATGAGGACCAGGAACAGGATGGCGGTGTTGACTCCGTGAAACTGGGCCGCAAGCAGAATGATCGCCGTTTCCATGAAATAGAGCACCGCTGCGACCGGAGCCCGGCGACCCTTGAAGAGCGTATCCGAGACGTAGCCGGCCATTAGTGAGCCGGCCGAGGCGACGAACGGGATCAGGAAAGCGAGGAACTGAAACCGTGCAGACCGCAAGTCCACCTGGTAGAGGTCCTGCATGTACCGGGGGAACCATTGGTCCACCGCCTGTCTGACCGCACCGGTGCAGGCGTAAGCGCAAGCGGTAATCCAAACCGCCGGATTGGACAGAATCACACGAATGACCTGGGCGAACGGGGCGGTCACTCCGCCTTGGACCGGGCCGGTCTCATCGCCGATCACTCCGTGGAACCCAGCCTCCTCGGGCGTCTCTTTCACGGTGAGCGCCATGCCGACGGCAACCGCAGCGCAGATCAGCGAGGGAGTCCAGAAAAGCCAACGCCAGTGCAGCGGCGGGATATGGATCATGCCCAGGACGCTGAACCCCGCCAGGAGGGCCGGGCCAAGCGTGAA
Organism: uncultured Verrucomicrobiota bacterium; assembly: GCA_964625855.1. GTDB lineage: Bacteria > Verrucomicrobiota > Verrucomicrobiia > Limisphaerales > UBA8199 > JAPLUA01. Next base: position 77,967 of record CAZVFC010000024.1, read on the forward strand.
GATGCCCAAGCGCCCGAGGTTGATCATGAACCCGAAGATGCCCGAGAACTTCCCGCGCTCGCGGTGGCTGAACCAGGCCGTGTTGATCTTCACCATGCCGGGCGCCCCAAATGATTGCAGGTAGCCGTCCACACCCCGCACGGCAACAAACAGCCCGAGCATCCCCGCGAACGAGGCGGCACCAAACAGCAGGTTCATCACGATCGTGCCCGCCGCCCCAAACAGCATGGCGCGCTTGCCACCAATCCGGTCGGTGAGCAAGCCGTTGATGATCATGCCGCAAGCATAGGCAAACAGCCAGGTCGTGATGATGTAGCCCATCTCCGCCCGGCTGAAATCAAACTCCGTGCTGATGGACTTGTTGGCGATGGACAGGTTGTACCGGCACATGTAGAAGCTCGTGTACAACAGCCCGAGGAATCCCCAGTTCAGGCCCCGCCGCGCGCGGAAGCCGGAAGGATATTGAGTGCGCGGGTATGTGGCGGCAGCGGGTTGGCTCATGAGCGCTCGCGCAAACCGGTGGCTCAGCCGAGGCCGTACTCTTTGCTAGGGCCGGCGCCGAGTCGGTCAATGACCAGTTGGCGCAGATCCACCGTTTGGCCTATGGTGACTCCGCCGGCGAGCTTCTTACCCTCGGCCAGGCTTTTCTCCGCGCCTTCCAGCACCAGCGTAGTATAAAAGCCCAGTGTCATCGGGTGGAATGCAGCCGCGCGCTCGGCGTCGGACAGCCTTTCGTTTTGCAGTGCGAGGATCTGCTGATAAAGCCGGCCCGGACTGCTGATGCCGTAGCCGGTGACGGTCTTGTCTTTCTCGAAGTTCCGGAATAGGGGATTGACCTCCATGATCCCGTCGGAATGGACCTCGCGAAGTCCGGGTGTGTCCAGCCCCAGGTCAATGAGGCCGTCCGAGCATATAATGCGGCTGGATTGGACGGTTATGGATTCGGCGGTGTTCGGCAAAGCCCAGCCGGTGATGATGTGCGCCAGCGCGCCCGTCTCGAATTGTATCTCCGTATCCACCAGGTCGTAGCCGTCCACCGCGATCGGCCTGAGCGAAGGCAGCTTCTGCGAGTAGCCTGTCGCCCTGACCTGGATTGGGATGAGATTGACGATCTTCATCAGCGCGTCGGCCATGTGCACGGTGAGAAACGACACGGGGGTGTTCTTCTCGGCAAAATCCGGTGTGGCGAAGAAGCGAGGCGAGTGGTTGGGATCCACCACCCAAAGCTTGTCCAGCATATAGAAGACGGCCGTTTGGAATGTTCCGTAGCGCCCGTTTTGGAAGCGCGCCTCGGCTTCCTTGATGCGCGGGTCCTCGCGCTTGTGGAAGTCCACCCCCAGAAAGCGCCCCGTCTTCTTAGCGGCCTGGATCATCGCGTGTGCGTCCTTCACGGTGGCGGCGGTTGGCTTGGGCACCACGACATCCAGACCCGCGTTGAGCGCATCCACGGTTGGCGCGCAATGCAGGTGGTCGGGGGTGTTGATCTGGACCGCGTCGAGCTTGGTCTTGGCCAGCAGCTCCCGGTAATCCGTGAAGCGCTGGCCGGCGGGCACGCCGGCCAGATCGCAAAACCAGTTGCGGTACTGCTCGTTCGGATCCGCTACCGCGCAGATGTCGAAGAGGCTGGAGTAGTGGCTGTGGAAGTAAAGATGTTGGTAGATCTCGCGCACGACGGCGCCGACACCAATGATGCCAAGGCGAAGTTTCTCTTTCACGTCAATGAAATGGGTTCAAGGTACAGTAGAGTCTAAGTCCGCGTCCCCGTTTGCCGGAGGAGGAACACGGCGAGGAATTCAACGGCGGCGCGGATTTCATCCAGCGCAATTTGTTCGCGGTCGGAGTGTGCGTGAACCAGTTGGCCCGGCCCGAAAGTGAGCACCTGCATACCCGGGTATTCGGTGGCAAACAGCCGCGCATCGCAGGAGACCGTCCAGCCCAGCACCGGCTCGTCCTTCCACAGTCCACAGGTCTTGGCCGCGGCAATCGCGTTGCGGACGGACGGCGAATCTGGAGCGCCGTCGAAAGCTACGTTGTGCAGCTTCTCGTAAGTCACAGTGAGTACATCCTCACCTCGCTCGGGTCGCCCGAGGCGGCGCAGATAATTCTCAGCGCCAATCTGCGCCGCCCGGCGCAGGCGATCCATGACTTCGGTAATGTCATGCGTGGGAACGAAACCCTGCCCTCCCTCAAGATTCAGGGAGTCGCCCGCCGGTTCGTCCCTGAGTTCGAGTCGCACCGGGCGGCCGGTGAGAGACTGCAACCTCGTTTTGGACAGAACCAGGCTGCGCACCAGGTGGGCCGTCTTGGTGACGGCCCCGTCCCGCTCACGGATGGCGCCCATGTGACCCGTCGCGCCATGCACGGTAACGCTGAAACCCTTGCGCTCGCGCCGCAGGTCGTAATGCCGCGCGACCATGGGTTTGCCCGTCGAGGGGTCGGTCACTTTGGTCTTATCGCCGTACAGCCCGACATAGCCGGCCAGCCCGGCTTCGAGGCAATCCCGCACCAGGGCTTCTGCCTGCGCGTGCGGAGGACAACCGAGTTGAATACTGAAGCTGACTTCGCCGCAGATCCGGCTCGGGTGCTCACCGAATGGGCCGATGATGCCGTGGCAGGTTTGCACCGGCCGTTGCGGAAAGAGCTTATGGCGGCTCTCGGCGCGGATGGCTGCGCCCTCCTGCTCCATCTGCTCGTTGACGAAGGCAAAGATCTCAAACGGTGAGACACCCCGCGGGCATTTCAGGCCCGCGCGATACCAAACCGCGCCACGGTTGGCCGGGTAGAATCTCAGCCCGGTGCACTCGCAAACCAGGATGCTGTCGTAGAACTTCTTCAAGTCGCGGTCAATCGCCAGCGAGAGCGAGCCGTTGCCCCCGGTCTCTTCTTCGACCACCAGCATGGTCACGATATTGCGCTTCCACTTCAACCCGGCCTCGGCCATTGCTTCAGAAAGCACTTTGAGCGCCGCCACGATGCTGACGGCCGGTCCTTTGTCATCGCAGGCGCCCCGGCCATAAACGATCCCCCCCTGGACGCGCGGCGGGAAATAGGGCGCCACCACGTCGAGGTGGGCATTCAGGGCCACCGATTGCCCTGTCCCGCCCGATCCATCGCCGGGAACAATGTAAAGGAGGTTGCTGCGATTGGCGTAAGTCTCCTTCGCAGACAGACCCCTCGGCCTTTGGGCCGTCTTGGTAAAGTGCAGCAAGGAATAATGCGGATGGCTCTGGATCGCCGGGTTGACGGGCCGCCGCTCGAGACGCGCACCGGCGAACGGCAGGCCACCAAGCTCTCGCTCAAGAATGCCCCAGCATTTGCCTTCCGCCACCTGCATTTTCTTCACGTCGGGGTTGGGCGTGGTATCAACCTGGCATAGCTCGACCAGCAAATCTTTGATGTAGCGTTCGAAGCCTGCGCTCCGGGTGCGGGCGAAGATGTTCCGCACGACGCGATCGTTTCCTGTGCTGCCGGATGGCTTGCGGGAAGCTGTGTTCGCGGGGCGTCGCTGTTGGCCCCTGGCTATAGGTCGTTTAACAGACATGGATTTCCGCGTTATTGCATGTGTTATTGTTCATCGGGACAAGCCGCAAGCTGGCTGCCCCGGTTAACCTCCGAGGCGGGCGCAGGGTAACACACGCCGCACTTGTGTCAAGGAAGTCGAGTGAACACGAGCACAGCCGCCGGGGACGCTGGACAAATCCGGGGGCACGGCCACACTCACGGGCGGAACACATGGACGCGGCATTACAGCCAGAGCAGGCGCCCGCTGGCGCAGTTTCACGCCGGCGCCTTCTGGTGCCTCTGTTCGTCGCGGCGCTGGCGACGCTGACCTTTCTCACGCTATCCCGCGCCCCCCTGGACCTAAGAGTGGATGCGGACACCTCCTTATGCGCCGTGCTGAACTACGCGAATCAGCAAGGGCTGCAGTTTGGCACCGACCTGGTCTTTACCTACGGGCCGCTGGGCTACCTGATGTTCTTCTACTACTCGCCCCATGCCGCCGTGGCGCGCATGGCAGTCGAGACCGCGCTTTGTTTCACAGTGGCCCTTGGGCTTTGCCTGGTCGCCTGGTGCTTGCGACTCGCCTGGCGGTTCCTGCTCCTGGGCATCTTTGTGTTCCTGGCGGCAAACATTGAGACACGGACCGACCTGGTCATTGACGTCGGCTTCCTTTGCTGGGGCCTGCTGTGCTTCGTCGAATCGGGACGCCGCCTGGTGTTCGCGGCCCTGGCCTTCACCGCGCTGGCCGTGTTCGGTGCCCTGGCCAAGACTTCAATTCTCTTCGGAGCAAGCCTGAGCATGGTCCTCTTGGCGGGCGCCATGGTGGCGCGCGGCCAGTGGCGCTTGGGCGCGGGCATGATGGCTGGCTTCGGAGCCGGGCTCGCCTTGTTATGGATGGCCGTGGGACAGAATCTGTGGCACCTCGGCGCCTATGTGAGGAACGCGCTGGTGCTGGCACGCGGATATAACCAGACCCTGCACTGGGAACCCCTGCCATCGGTCGCGGGCCTCGGATGGCTCCTGATGGTGCTGGCGGTCGTGGTCGTCACTATCCGTGCGGGGACCGCCTTCGAGCAACACGACAACCAGCGCGCGTGGCGTCGGGGGCTGCTTTTGGCCTGGCTGGCGTCCCTCCTGTTTCTGACCTGGAAGCACGGATTCGTGCGCGGGGATGCTTATCACGTGGTGTACTTCTTCGGCTTTGCACCGGTGCTGCTGCTGGCGTTGGAGATCCTGCCTTGCGAGGCGCGGGCCGCGCGGATCTGGGCCCGCGGATTCGGGGCGGTCGGCTGTCTGTTGGCAATCTTCACCTTGCAGTCACTGTTCTTCGCGCCGGTGCTGCGTTCATTGCAGCAGCCGTTCCGAAACTTCGGTTACTACGCGCGTTGCCTGGTGAGGCCCGCCGAATATCGCCGGCGGATGAATGATAGCCTGGCCCCGACGCGCGTCGAAGCCCGCTTGCCGGCCTTGCGCGACCGCATCGGGCAGGCCAGCGTAGATGTCTTTGGCGAACAGCAGTTCTATGCCCTCTACAACGACCTGAACTATCGTCCGCGCCCCGTCTTTCAAAGCTACGCCGCCTGCAATCGCCACCTCATGCGCCTCAACGAGCAGTTCTATCTCTCACCCGCGGCGCCCGAGTATGTGCTGTTTGCCCTGGGTGCGATTGACCGCCGATTCCCCCCGCTGGCGGATGCGATGGTGCTGCGGCACCTGTTGATCAACTTCGAGCCCGTCGCCGACGAGGCCGGGCTCCTCTTGCTGAAGTCCGAGGCGGCCGAACCGCCACAGTTGACATTACTGCGTGAAGGCGCCGTCCGGCCGGGCGACCCGATTGTCTTGCAGGAGTTCGGCGACACAAGTCTCTGGCTGGAGATCACACTCGAGCCGACATTATTTGGCCGGCTCAGAGAATTCTTTTATCACCCTTCCACCGTTCGGTTGGCCGCTTGGCGCGAACCAGGCATTGAACTGCTGACTCGGCGTCGAGCTCCGGCCCCGATGCTGGCAGCCGGGTTTCTTGCCAGCCCCCTGCTGCTGGACAACGAGGATGTCCAGGACCTTTACGCGGCCAAGCCCCTGGTGCGGCCGGCGGCGTATTCGGTCGAAATGCTTCCGGGCGAGGAGCGTTCTTGGCTGGCAACCATTCGCTTCCGCGTTTACCGAATCGAGAACCGGCTGGGCGAGGCCAAATCAGGAAAGAGCCTTCCTATCCCCGGAGCGGGAGCATGACGGAATCGCCCCAGTGAGGTGTGGTGGCAAGCGCGGTGGTCTGCACGGTGCGATATGACATGCTCACTCTCATTTCAGGAGCCTCGCTTCCTTCACGTCGGCGATCAGCCTGAGAAACGCTCCCATCGAATAGCTGTTTTCACCGATGCCGGCCAGCTTGTGGGTTTCCCACCCGCCGCGACCCGCCGGATTCTGGCTGCCCATGAGCTGGCCTTTGGGGTTGATCCACGTGGTCAGGTTGTCAAAGCCGCGCCGCACCGCGCTTGTGGTCGTCTCCGGGAGCCAGCCGGCGCGGATGCCAGCTACCAATCCGCACAGAATCATCATCGTGCCACTGGTTTCAAGGTGTGCGCACGGTTCTTCCGGAACGATCCGCCACAGTCCGGATTCATGCTGAAATCTCACCAGGCCTTCCGCGTGGGAGCGGTAGATCGAGCGAGCCTGATCATACCCTTTGGTCCCCGGCGGCACCAATCCGAGCGTGTCCGCCAGCGACATGATGATCCAGCCATTGCCCCGGGCCCAGAAACTGCGGGTGCGTTCGCCGGTGACCAGGTCCAGATCATGATAGAAGAGTCCCGTCTGTTCGTCGCGCAGGTGCTTGGCGTGGAGCAGGCATTGCTGCACCGCTTCGTCCGCATAACGCTGGGTGCCGGTTCCGGCGTAGGCATGGGCCAGAACGCTCGCGGTGTAATACAGCGTGTCCACCCAAATTCCCATCCCGGCCGCGTGGCGAATGGTGCCGTCGGGCGCGCGTGCCGAGTGGTCCATGATGTGATCGGCGGTGGCAGTGATCGCGTCGAGGTATGCCGGCTTGGCCTGGTGGAGGTACAATGGCGCCAGTGCCAGGGGCGCGCCCCAGTCGCCGCAATAGTCATTCAGATAAATCCCGCGCGAGGGCACGCCGGTATCCAGCATGCCCAGACGAGAATCCCGCTTCTTCCCGAGGCCAAAGGCCAAGTGATGGTCCGCCCAGGCCTTGGCCCACCGCAGCAGTGCTTGATCCCAGAGTTGGACGCCACAACACGCCGCGCCTTGCGCCACCACCACATCCAACCAACCGGTGTTGGCGCGGGCAGGATCGAACGAGAGCACGCGCTGACGGAATGCCAGCAGCCGCTTGTTTGATTGCCACACCGCCGGGACCGACGCCTTGCCAGAAGCCGGGGCTCCGCTGGGGGTTGTTCCCCCGGCAGAAGAACCGGTGGAGTTGGTCTGTGCGCCAGCGGCGACCGGGCCCAAACCCAGGAGTGTGGTGCCGGCCGCCGCCACAAGAAACGTGCGGCGTGAGAGTTCACTCGCCGGCCTGGCCGGCTGCCCCGATGTTGCGAAGGAGCGTTTCATCATTTGACTCATCTGACTCATGCATCGAATTCTGGATCTCATCCTCCAGGGACAGCCTTCCGGGGCTCCCGCTAGTCCGCGCGCGCTTCGACCTGTCGCGTCAAATACAGCCGCGGGTCGCTGAAGATGTCCGTCCAGCGCGCGCTGTCCACGCAGGTTTCCGGGAGCAACTGTTGCAGGAGGCCAAACGCCCCTACTTCGCCGAGCAGGACATGCAGGGTGGGTTTCCGGGTGAGCATCGCCGGCCACTTCGCGACGAGGCCGCGTCCGTGCCTGCGCGCGGCCTCCAGGATGTCGGCGCGGCGATGGCCGGGCGCGAGCGAACTCATGTAGGTCAGGCCGTAGAGCGCGTCGAGGTCCAGATAATTGCCGTAAGACAACCAACTGCCGTCGGGCTTCTGCAGCGCGAGGATGCTGTCAATGACGCGCTCGGGCAGCGGAAATCGCCGGTTGTGATGCTGGTAGATGGGCCAGATGTGAGCGCCGCCGCCGAGCGGTTGGTTGGGGTCGGCGGGCGCGACGCCCTTGCGCCACCAGCCGGTTTGTGGATCCAGGTTGGCGTCGAGCCAGTCGAACACCGCCGTCCGCCATTCCGGGGTGCAGTGCCGGCTCAGGCTGAAACAGTGCATGCCGCCCCAGAATAAATGCGACCCGCCCCATTGTCGCTGCCAATCCACCTTTTCCAGCCACGGGCCCACTTCCGCCACCGAGTCGAAAGGTTCGTAGAGCCGCACGGGATACTTCTGCCTTCCGCCGAGCGCCCCGAGCGCGCCGATAACCATGCCGTTGCCGTGTTCCGCGGAATGTCCGCGGTAACGGCTCCCGTAAGTGCCGTCCGGTTGGGCAAACGAATTGATGTGCGCGATCCATTGCTCGCGCTGGACGGGCGTGAGGGTCTTCCGCAAATCCTCGCCCATGATGGTGCGCATAACCGCCACGTCGCACGAGGCATAAAGGGCGTATTGCGCGGGCTCCAAGCCTTCCTTCATCCGGTAAGCGCCGCACGGCGAATCCAGCAGCCGTAGAGCCTCGGCATACGCCAGCGCGTCCCGGCGAACTCGCGCGAGTTCCATGACCCGATTCCCGCCCGTGGACGTGGGTCCTTCGGCGGCGACGGAGCCCAATCCCACGAGTGTGGTGCCGGCGGCCGCCAATAAAAACGTGCGGCGTGAGAGTCTGCTCGCCAGCCCGACCGGCTGTCCCGATGTTACGAAGGAGTGGTGCATCATTTGATTCATGAGGCTCATTTACCCAATCACGACGCTCGTTTCAGCGATTGCTGATCAAAGTTCAGCTTCATGCCGGTGACGATACTTCTTCTCGGCTTCCTTGTGAAGCTGGCACTGAGCGCGGACTCAATAGGCACGGGCTTTTCGTCCCGGAGGGCTTCGTTCATCCACAACAGTCCCTGGGCGCCTGCGGCAAAACCAGTGGCTGGAAGTTCAGGTGATAGATTTGCTTTTCCCATCCCCGCGCGTACTAGGAGGGGTTGTCAGAGCAACTGCCTCAGGTTCGACGATCCATTGCACCGCTGAGCCGCAAATCCGGTGCTCCCAGTGCCGGAGGGGGTGTCGGCTGAATAGCCGACTTCTGTAACCTCTTCGTCCGCGGTAAGTTGATTGATGGGGCTTAATGTGCTCTGAGTCAACCGAGTAATCTATCCTGTGAATGCCAACATATCGGTTAACAACCGCCAGCAGAAACACTACCGGCAACTTTTCATCGCAGGCGCAGGCAGGGTGAAAGGCTCGAAACATTCAGCCGAGTGTCTTCCTGTATCTGCTTGTGGCGGCCCTCCGGCGGTGAAGTGCCACTCGCTAGGAAAGAAGATATGAAGAATTCACTTCATTGGACAAGTATCACCCTGTTCCTGGCAGCGTCAGACCTTTCCGCTGCCACGCGCTACGTATCGCTGGATAGTACCCCGGCGTGGCCTTACACCAACTGGGCCACGGCAGCCAGGAATATTCAGGATGCGGTGGATGCCGCAACCGAAGGCGATGTTATACGTGTAACGAAAGGGATGTATAGTGGTGGCCTGATAGTGAATAAGCCTCGCCTGCGATTGCAGAGCTCCAACGGCCGCGACTTCACGATTGTAGATGCTGCCGGGTTGTGGACTCGGTGCGTGACGGTGACCAACGCCGATGGGGTGAGCCTGACAGGATTCACCCTGAGAAACGGAGATGTTCTACCTGGCTCCGGCGGCGGGGTTTGCTCCTTCTCTACCAACGTCTGCCTCACCAACTGCACGTTGACCGGCAACCGGGCGAGAGGACCTGGTGGAGACGTGGACCTGGGCGGCGGTGGCGGGGCGGCAGGATGCACGCTCTACAACTGCAGGCTGATTAGCAACGTGGTTGAGCGCACCATAATGGATACGGGCGGCGGCGGCGGGGCATACGATTGTACACTCTACAACTGCACGCTCACTGGCAACTCGGTTGCAAACTACCGACACGGAAGCGGTGGGGGCGCCTACGGCTGCACGCTCTACAACTGCATCCTGAGCGACAACCAGATCCGGGCCGAGTACGGCGGGGCGGCGTATGGTTCTCTGCTCGTCAACTGCACGCTGACTGGGAACTGGGGCGGCACGTCTCCCGTGTATGGTGAGGGCGCGGCTGCAGTTCATTGCACGCTCTATAACTGCATCCTCTATTACAATAATCAGGTCAATCCCGCTGGCCGCAACTACGAGGAAAGCAGCCTTTTGTTCTGCTGCACCACGCCAGACCCCGGCGGCGTCGGCAACATCACCAACGCGCCGCTGTTCCTCGATTACACCCACGGCAACCTGCGCCTGCAATCCAACTCCCCCTGCATCAATGCCGGAAACAACGCCTATGTGACCAACAGCACCGACCTTGACGGCAACCCGCGCATCGCGAGCGGCACGGTGGATATCGGGGCTTATGAATACGAAGGCACCGGCTCGCTGATTTCCTATGCTTGGCTACAACAATACGGCCTGCCCACGGACGGCTCCGCGGATTCCGCCCATGCGGATACGGACGGGATGAACAACTGGCAGGAATGGATTTGCGGCACTTGCCCCACCAACGCGCTTTCGGCTCTGCGGCTGCTCTCGGCCAAGCCGGCTGGCGCCAATGTGACTGTCAGTTGGCAGAGCGTGGCCGGGGTGTGCTATTTCTTGGAAAGCAGTACCAATCTCAGACCGCCGTTCACGCCATTGAGCTCGAATATCCTCGGGCAGGCGGGCACCACAACCTTCGCCGACACCAACGCCACTGGGCCTGGGCCGTTCTTCTACCGCGTGGGCGTTAAATCCCCCTGAGGGATAGCAGGGCCGATATTGGTCGAGTAGGGCCGAGGCGCGACCGGTTTAGACCAATGGTTTCCGCTGTGGCTGCGCTTTCGAGCATCGTAGCAAATGGCCATCAGATCCTGCCGACGGTTCCTTCACCCTCTCGGTTCATTCCGTAGGGCGGATTTTCCCCAATACGGCTGGCAGCCAGCCTGGTCGTCCTGCGCCCTCCCGCAGATGTCCCCGGCTGCGTTTCACGTCGGACCGGCGGTCCTTGCCGTTGCCGGCCCAGAGTCCAGGCGTCTCGAACCACGGCTGTGCCCGCACGTACTGGGCACCGTGCCGGCGCACTGGCTTCAGCCCTCTGTCCACCCAGACCTCCGCCGGCCCCTCGCGCCGCTTCCTCCGTTCCTCCTCCGTCCTTCCTCCGTCCTTCCTCCGTCCTTCCTCCGTTGTTCCTTCGAGATGCAATCGGAGGAAGGACGGAGGAAGAACGGAGGAACTACGGAGTTACTATGGAGGCGGCCTGGGGAGCACGCTACCAGGATGGTATCAAACCATAGGTCGGAATTCCATTTGCGCGGAGCCGGACTCCGCAACCGGCGCAAGCCCTCGACCAAGTTGGGGCTGGGTGTCTCCAGCTCCAGCACCTGCCCTCCCATGTACGCCTCGTAGCCCTTCGGTCTTCTCACACGCCTCGCTCGGCGTTTCCAGCCACCGCTTGCGGTCGCGGTCCTCGGCATAGACGTCCCGTCCTGTGTTGCCGCGTCGCATCACGGGTTAGGCGGCCCCGGCATACTCGATGCGTATCTTGCGTGCCATTGGCGGTAGCCCTCGACCCAACCCAACCACCTGTCAACCCGGATTACTGTTTTCCCGGACTGACCCTCTCAGGGGGTCAGTGGGGCTGGTGAGCGTCGTGCGCTGATTCAGCTCTAGATGCAAGCCGTCCCAGCCGAGCCACGAGGCATTCACGCGAAAGGCCTTCTTTGGCTTGCGTGAAGCCGCGGCGGCCGGCGGAGGGTTGGTCTCCACGGTGATTCGGACCTCCCGCCTGAGCCGCTCCGGGCCGCCGCTAGAGGGCTCCGGGTGGCTACCGGCGGCAGGCCGCCAAATACTCGCTCCGAACAGCAGGGCCGACCAGAAGCGCCATGGCGCGAGTGGAGGCACGCCTTTCATTCCAGAATCTCACCTGGCGTGCCTGTAGGTCTTGAAGATGACGGTGATCTCCACGCCTATCAACCACTCCGGCGAGCCGTCGGGGCGCAGGGGCAGCCAGGCGCCTTCGAGCGAGAGGCTGACGGGCACCCTACCGAGCTTGAAGATCTTCCCGGCCTGAACGCCAACCGGAATCGTGGCTGCGCCACCGTTTTCCCAATCGAAACTCCAATCAAAGTCGCTGTAACCGGCGAACCAGCCGTTGGGCAGGTTGTAGGTGAGGGTGGGGGTGAGGAGCAGGCTATTAACCGCGGGGCGGCTGGAGGAGCCGGCAAAGGAGATCGGGTTTTGCGCCACGACGCCGACGGTGAGGCTCCTGATGCCGGTGTAAATGACTGCGACGGCCGGGCCAGCCTGCCACTTGCCCTGACCAAGCGCGGTCGAGGTCGCCGTCGGAAAAACTAGCGCCGGGCCGATGCCCCATTTGCCCCACGACTGCTTGAAGGTCGCCACGTCGAAGAGCGAGAAATCACCCAGGCCGGTCTGGCCTGCGTGGTTTGGGGCGGCGCGAAGGCTAAGCGGGAATGCACCGCTGAACGCAGGCGGAGGACCAGCCTGGCTTTCTGCAGCCGGGATCGTAGGGAAGGGCAGGGTCATCTTCACCAGTTGCTCGAACGGCAGCAGCTTCGTGGGAAAGATGGGAAAGACTGGTTCGACTTGGAGCACGTTGGCGGGGCCGTCATAGGCAGGAAGGCGGGGAGCGAGCACGTCCCGAAGCTGGACGAGTGTGACCGGCGCGGTCGGGTCGTTGACCTGGTTGGCCAGCGCACGGGCGGCGACGGATCCGCCGCCCACCTGACCAGATGGCTGAGCCGGGAGATGGAGCAGGCTGGCGAGGAGCAGGGCTACTATGAGATGACGGATAAAGAATGGCGAAATCATTTCGGGAACAGGAACTGCACTTGGAAGCGGAGTTGCCAGCCCGGGCCATGGTCGGGCGTGACGGCGTTATAGAACGCCTGAAGCTGGAGGTTGAGCGGGAGTTTGCCGAAGCGTTGGATCTTGCCGATACCGCCGCCCACAGGCACGAGCCATCGGTCGCCGCTGTCCGCTTTCCAGTTGGCGGTCATGATCGGGGCAGAGGCCAGATACCACCCGTGGGAGAGGTTGTAGTTGACAAAGGGCTGAACCAGGAAGGCGCTCACGGCCTGGTTGCCCCAACCGGCGAAGGACCACTGCTGGTTGGCCAGCGCGCCGATCACCCACGGACCCTGCATGGTCAGCGCCACGGCCGCCGGGCCGGCGCTCCACTTGCCATTGCCCAGCATTGGGTCCGTCGCCGTCGGGAACGTGAAGGTAGGTCCCACGCCCCAGATGAACTTGCCGGACTTGGCGGGCGAAAGGAAGAAAGTGGGGTTGATGTCGCCCAGGCCGAACGCGCTCCGCACGCCGAAGGCGGGCGACGGCTGGTTGATGATCGGCATGATGGTGCGGGTAATCAGGTTCCATTCCTCGCTCAGGCTGATCGGGATGACCGGCTGGATGTTGAGGTTGTACTGCACGGCGTTATCGGGCCCGACGCCGAAGTTAAAGTTGTTCTGGAAGGGGACGCTGATCAGTCTAGCGACGGGATTTTGGGCGGCCTTCGCCAAGGCTTCCTGGCTTTCCTGGCCTTCCGCTGCGCCGCCGCCCCCGTCGTCGGGAGCGGCCAACAAGGTCAGCGGGCGGCAATAGGTTGACTGCGCCCGCACAGGCAAAGCGGCAGTCAACACCACCCCCGCCAACGCGGCATACAGAGCTGGGCCGAGTATCATCGGCATAGGTTTCATTGATTTACCTCATGTGGTGGTTGTTGGCGTCTTGCTTATGGTGACAGATACCGCGTTGGTCCAATCCTAGCGTTGCACCCCGCGCTTTACCCGAGCGTGGCTCCGATACGGAAACGCATTCCCAAAAATCGTCGCGTGATTGCCTACTTGCCTCCCGCTGCTTCGTCGAGCTTCTTGGCGAAGTCGGCGGCTGTCTCCGAGGTCTTCACCTTCTTCTCGAACAGAATGTCCTTGATCGAGTAGAAGCGCCCGTAGTACTTCTCGTTCGCCTTGTCGTCGGCGGCCACTGACCCGCCCTTAACGACCGCGCCGCCGTATAACCCTTTGGACTGCCCGAATACCAGCACCGGGCTCTCCTCCGTGAAACTCTTCCCCACCCCGCCACTGCTCGAACCTCCCGTACCGCCCGCCCCGCCGCCAAAATTGACTTTGGGATTGATGAGTTGGTCCCGTGCGGCCTCGTTCATCAGCAGGATCACGCAAAACGTGGTCTTGCCGCCGACTTGGGCCCCAAAGCTGGCTTGATGGCTGCTCATGAACGAAAACGGGCTCCATTCGCCCTTGTTCTTGACCATCGCCACCCCGGATCCCTTTGAGTAACCGAAGATAAAACCGCCCTTGGTGCGGTCCATCACGATCACACCCGTTGCTTTCTTCAGTTTGTCGGTTGGAATGCGCGCCTCGCTGTCGGCCTGCAGCGCGTCAAACTCTGCCATCAGTTTGTGCACCCGATTGTCTAGCTCACTCTTGCTTTGGGCGAACGCGGGGCGCGCCAGCCCCAGCACCAGCAGGGTGGGGACCAGCGTCAGCGCCAATACTGCCATCGTCCTACATTTTGTTCTCATCGTTGCCTTTCCTTTCTGTTTTGTTGTTCTTGTTTGACCGTGTCTTATGGTAAAGGTCGAATGCCGCCGCAAGCACAGCGAGCGTTGTGATTGGCCGGTGTCAAGCCGTGCGGTGTCGATTTGGAGCTATGACTGGAATCGGCTGTTCAGGATTCAAAACTTGAATCGCACATCCACTCCGGCCGACCAGCCACCGAAGTTGTCGCTCCAGAAATAGGACGTCCCCAGGCCAAGCCAGCGCAATGCCCAGATACGACCCAGGAAATCCAGCACCAGCCGCCCATTCACGGTATAGATGTGATCGGCATTGAGCCCGTTGGCGGCGCCGCCGAAGACCTCCGTGCGGGAGAAGAAGCCTCCGGTGTGAAGCTCCCGCCCAAAGACCTTCCAGCCCAAGGGGACGTCGGCGTCGAGTTTGTTTTCCCACGTACCGGAATCGCCATCCACACTGATGCTCGGGGAGGAGCCGCTGAAGTTCTCGGTGTGAAAGTACGTATAGCGGGAGCTGAATTCAAACCGGGTGCGCCCCCATAGCCACTCATACCGTCCGTCCACCCCGGGAGCAACCGACCAGGTGTCCAGGTCCCAGTCCACAAAAGTGCCGCTGGCGAGCTCGTGGACGGTTTCGCCGATGGCGTTCTTGGGGATGAACTCGTTTTCGACGTGGCCGTAGATGCCACTCACGGTACCCGCCAGGCTGAGATGTTCAGTGAAGTAGAACCGTGCGCCACCGCCGAGTTGGACCGCCAGCGTGTCATACTTCATTTGGTTCCCCTGCAAATAGCCCTGCTGGAAGGTGTTGACTGCCGAAAGGCTGCCGAAGTTGCCAAGCAGAACGGGCGCCCAACCCATTTCACCCGAGCCGACGGGCCGAAGGGAAGCGATATCTCCGCCGCCGCCGATCTTGGCCACCGAGACGTCTGCCAAGGTTCCGCCCCGGAACGTATAGAGGCCGCCCGCCGCTCCGTAGTCCCCGCCCAGAATGGTCACGGCCTCGATGCGGGCCCCGATGGTGTGATTGAACTGGTCCACGGCAGCAGAGGGCAGGGTTTGGGCCCCAGCCTGGACGACAGTCAGAACGAGCACGGCCAGGCCCAGCGGCCGGGCGGATGCAAAGGGGTCGACCGGTTTCATTGTGTGACAGGTTGGTGCTTCATCTCGCTGCTGGGAATATGCTCTTCCAATCCTCCTTCATGCTGATGACTGTCCAGCCCCTCTTGTTGGCTTCAGCCATCAAGGAGCCGCTGAACGTGCCGATGGGCGATTTCGCGCCATATTTGAGTTCGCGCACCGCGTCGTCGTGATGCACGAGCATCATCAGCCGAGCACCGCCACCAGCTTGCGTCCACTCCAGCATCTGCCGGTCGCCGTCCGAGTTGCCGAAGGCTGCGATGGGACGGTGGCCGATGTGCGAGTTGATGCCGACGGGCTTGCCGTCCTTGTCATCAATGAAATGGATCTCCGGCAGCCGGACGAGGGCCGGCTTGCCGTCGCGCATCTCGTACTTGGTTTTGATACTGCTGCCCACAACCTGTTCGGGCGGGATACCATACACCTTCTCCGTCCAGGGCCGCATGAACTCGACGCCGCCACCGGAGACGATGAAGGTCTTGAAGCCGTTGGCGCGCAGATAGGCGAGCAGCTCGAGCATGGGCTGATAGACGCACTCGGTGAAGGGCCGCTTGAAGTGCGGATGCCGGGCGGTGGCGATCCATTCTTTGACGATCTGCTCGAATTCGGCGGTCGTCATGCCGGCGTGGGTGGCCATGACGATCTCGACAATGGCATGCTCGCCGCCCGCCAGGGCGGCTTTAAGATCGCCCTTGAGCAGCGAGGCAAACGGTTCCTTGTCCTTCCATTCTGGATGCTTAGGCGCCAACGCCTTCACCCGGTCTAGCGCGAAGAACAACTGGGAGTACATCGGTTGCTCGGCCCAGAGCGTGCCATCGTTGTCGAAGGTGGCGATCCGCTCCGGTACCGGCACAAAGTCTGGCGAGCCGGGTTTAGCCACTTTCTCGACGAAGGCGATGATAGCCTTCTTCGGCGCGGCATCGTTCCAAGAGGGCAGCGGGTCGGCGCCGTGGACATGGACCCCAACGGTGAGCACGACGGCAGCCAGCGCCGTAATAATGATCTCGGTCTTCATGATGGATATGGTTGATTGGTTATAGCCTGGCAATGTGTCGAAATCAGGCTGCGGTCTTAATGTTCATGGTTTCGGCTGGATTGAGCCTTGAAGGTCAATGAGGGGTTGTTGACTGATGCCGATGAGCCCCTGGCGGGTGTGCGTGAGATCAAAAATTAGCGTGATGACGATAGTGATCAGTATTGGGAGAAACAGAGTGGTGAACAGAGAGCGCGCTCCATGTGCCCCCGAACCGTAGCCGGTCGTGAAGCATCCGAACCCGGCAACGATTATCAAGAGCACCCAGACACCCGTGGGAATCCGGTTCCGCGCCGCCGCGATGCGCTCGGCGTCCGTATCAATCACCTCGTTGAGCGCGGTGATGAAGGTGGCCACGACCGGCGTCGGCGTGGCGGCGGCGGCCTCGGCGTGTTGCCATAGTTCCTTCTGAAGTTCCGCGCTGCGGCGCAGCCCCTCGGCTAATTGGCCGGGATCGCGGCTCACCGCTTCATATTTCAGCCGCACGTCCACATACCGTCGCAACAGTACCTTCACCGGCGCACTCTGCGCCTCGGGCAGCAATCCGGCACGCAGCCACGTGGTCCCGATCGCATTGGCCTCCTTGAGAACCAGGTTGCGCCGGGTATCGTAACGGTTCACCGCCATCGAAAAGGTGAATCCGAGCAACAGGGCCAGCAGCCCGAGCACCGCTGCTTGCACGCCGCCGATCTGACTGCGCAGCGCATGGTCCGTTGCCTGGTTCAATCTCAGTCCGGCGCGATAGCCGGCCTCAGCCAGACCGAGCAGCAGGACGGCGCAAACCAGCAGGAGCAGCCATTGATCGTTGAGAACGGAGTCAATCATACGTGACAAGATATTCAATCTGCCGCACCGACGCGGGGACGAAGTGAGACGGATCTCGCTTTGTCGCGCTCTCGACAAAGTCAACAATTGCCTTCCTCGTCGTCATTTCGTCGCATGACGGCATAGGGTTCTGGCCGTGCGCGAACGCTGCGGCGGCCACCGGGTCCACCGCTGTGATTCCGATGCTGCTGCTCTGATCGTTCGGTTTCATTGGCTAGACATATCAAGGATTGAGCAGAATCAACACCTTTACTGTGCGGGAATAGTAATCAGAGGCGGGTTCTCCTTGCCGCCGGTGTCGCCCAACGTGAAGAGCAGCATCATGAAGGCGAAGGTACGCTTGGATTTGAGATCACTGTCTTCGATCCAAAACCAATGGTCGCGGTATTGGACCGCCACATAAGGCGCGGCCGGCTTGCCTTTCGAGCTGAGGATGCGGACGAAACTCACCGCTGGGGGGCCTTCCTTGTTTGCCTCCTTGATCCCCGGGGAGGCGAGACCCCTGGCGACGTGTTCCGCCGGAACCTCCACCTGAGCCGCCAGGAGCGTCATGATGTGCAGCAGCGAGCGGGTTTGCATCGCCAGCTCGCGGTCGTTGGCGGGGACGGCTCCGAAGAGCAGCTTGAATTCAGTGGCGTCGGCGGCCAGCCCGAGCAACTCGCGCAGCTCACGGCTGTCGGCCAGCGCCGATTCGGAGATGTCCTTGGCGTAAAAGGTCACGAGCGTGCTCTGGCGTTTCTGGGAGTCCTGCTCGATGCGCATGCCCACGGCGTCGGCCTCCTGCAGCTTGCGCAGCAGCTCCAGCGCCCGCAGGAAGCGCGGATCCGCTTTGGTGAGGCCGGCAATGCCCGCCTCCTGGTTCCTGAGGCGGTTCAGGCGCTTAGTGGTGAGGAAGAGAATGGCGTCCGCCGGCCAGCCAGATTCAATGGTGAAGAACACGGACTCCGGCGTGAGCGGCGTCATGAGGGCCTTCACGAATTTGTCTCCCGTCAGAGGCGTGTAGGTGACGGTCGGGCGATCGGTGTATTTGGCCGCGCCTCCCAGGTTCAGACTGTTGCCCTGGACGGCACCCGCCGAGGAAATCTGCCCGCCCAAAGCGGCGGAAGTCTCCAGTGAGTAGCCGGCCACGATCTGGCCCACATCAACAAAGATCGGCGGATCGCAGTACCGCAGCTTGACGATGTTGAGCAGGGCCTGGCGCTTCCACGATTCGGAGATCGAACCGCTGTAATCGTAGCGGTCGCGGGGAATAGTCTTCGGACCTACGGCGCGGCAGCCCGTTCCGGCGGGTAAGACAAGCGCGAGGCACACGGCAGACAGCGAATGGCGAAACGACAGATTCATATCCTCCCCATTACCTTTCGCGACCGGGAGAATGCGTTCGATTTAGGGGTATTGCGTCGTGGCAAACTCGCGGTTGTCCCATAACGCGTGGGCCTCGGTAGCACGTGTATGTGTCTCTGAGAGTTGCCGTGCCTACAACCGATGAAGCAATGAACTCTCGGACGCGTGTTCGTTTCATAGTTGTTTCAGTTGTTGGGATTGTTCAGTCGGATTTAATCTCTGTAGGTGGAGCGGTCGCAATGGAATGAATAGTTCAGCAATGACGTGGCGAAATCCGGCGCTGCCGGCCGCGAAAAGAACCGACACGATGACGGCAATCAATCCCACGCCCCACCACCACAACACGGACCGCGGGGCGGAGCCTCCCATTGAAGTTGTGCCCGTCGCCGCCGCCAGTGCGGGATTCGCAATCACATTCAAAGTGCGCGTCGCCAAATCGTTGGTCACGAGCTGCCTTGTTCCCAAATTAAACCAGATGAACCGTACAGCAGGGATCGCAAACACGCCGGGTTGCTGGCAAACATAGGTGATGACATCGCGCCGACCGCCGCTTAGCTCTCCGCGCTCGGTTTTGTCCAGCATATGACCTTTCGTGTAGATGCCCAGGCCGTCAATCTGGCCGGCGGGAAACGGCGGGAACACCATGCCGGGCACGTCGGGCGCGGTGAAGGTGATCGTGCGGGTGAAGGCCGAACCCGCCGGTACATTCGTCTTGCCCGGTTCAGGCTGCCACGCTTCTTCGGTCCGCAAATCCCGCGCGCTGATGACCTGGCCCAAGTTCTCCGCACCTGGAGGCTGTTTCACGGTGAAGGGCATCGGAGTAGTCGTTACCGTGGCGGCGATTTCATTGGTGTCCAGCGGCGCGCGCTTGAAACTGAATCGCAACATCATCGCAGGGACGGATTGCTGGCCCGCGCGCATCGGAAACGCGGACAACTCGTGCCGCTGCACGGTGTAACTTGTGTCATTTATCGTGTCGCTGCTCACGATGGGGTGTCCCATCGGTGGCAATAGCAGCACGCCCTGCGGATCGGGTAGATCAAACGAAACCGCGCTGGAGAAATAGCCGGGGGCGAGCGGCTCGACCACGACCGTGATCTTCTGGCCGACCCAAACTGTGGCGTTCGTTTCCAGGTGAGCACGCACTATTGCCTCCTGCGCCCACACTGAATTGCACAACAGCGCAACCAAGAGGCAAAGCAGCTCTTGAATAGAAGCACGACAAGCAAACGAATACTTCATTTGGCCTCCTTCTTTGCGCTCTTCGCGTCCGACTGTTCCATCTCGGCCGCCTGATACGCGAACTTGGCCCGCAAAAAATCGCCCGGAGTCGTTTGCACGCGGCGCAGCCACAGGGCGCGAAGCTCGGCATCCGACATCTTCTTCCCGTTCATTTCCGTTGGCTTTGCCTTCTGGTTGTCGCCCTTCTGATCGAATACGATCTTATCCGCGGTATAGGCGCCGGTCTGGTCCTCGGCGCGATTCTTGCCGGACGCTTCCAGCATGTCCTTCCGCGCCAGGGCCAAAGCCTTGTTGTCCTGCGCTTCTTTCCAGCCGGGACGGAAACCCAAGGCGCGATCATAACTGGCGATAGCCTCGTCATACTTGCCATGCATCAACCACGCGTTGCCCCGATCAAACGCGCCGTCCGCGCCGGGCACGCGGGCAAAAGTGCTGGCCGCCGCCTTGAAATCTCCATTGCGATACTGCGCCACGCCCACTCGCCACGGATCGGAGTAAGCTTTCGCCGCGCCTGAGAACTTCTTCTGGGCCATCAAACGGTCGCCGCGCTGTTCCGCCGTCAGCCAGAAATGTGGGTCGCGGATTGTGCCAGCTACCAGAATCAGCAGAAACAAAACAACAGCGACAACTCGAACAGAACCAACCGAAGGCAACGAAAGGTGAACCCCTTCGTGGCTTCGCGGACTCGGTTGGCTGGTGCTCATATTCATTTGACTGCAACGGTTGACATCATCCAACCGCGCCGAAAGAACGGCAGCAGGAGGCCCGCGATTACAGGCGTCAGCCAGTAGCCGCTCTCCGCCCAGCGCTGGTTCGCATCGCCGCTGCTTACGTTGGCGAACTTCGCGGCGCTGGCCAGTTTCCCGATGTCGGAATTATCCGCCGTCAACTGGACCACGCGGGCATTCGCAGGACGCGCAGCGGTTTGGACGGCATTGAGTTCCTTGCCCGGAAACAAGGGAGGAAACAAGCGCACGACCGTGCTGGACGATTTCCTCCAAGCTGCCAAAGCGGCAGTCTGATCTGGGGCAATGCTATCGGTGATCCACACAATCGAACCGCCGCCGGCTTCTGCCAAAGTGTGATCCGCCAGCCTGAGAGCCTCCGCGGCCGCATCACCCTCCTCGGGCATGATCTTTGGATTGAGTGCCTGGGCAAACGTGTCAATGATGCCGCTGTCCTTTGTTGGCGGCATCACGAGATGTGCGCTTCCGGCATAGGCGATCAACGAAGTCTTCGCTGCGCCGCGTTCCTTCAGCAAATCGTGGACCTTTTCAGTGGCGCGGGCCAGACGACTGGGCTGAACGTCCTCTGTGATCATCGAGGGCGATACCTTCATCACGATGGCGATGGCGGCAACGTCATCCGCGAACGGGGCGGGTTCATGCTTCCAGGTCGGGCCAGCGATGGCGATGACAACCACCAGCCAGCCGATGGCGATGAATTCCAGTGGTCCGTAACGGGATTCCTCTTCCTCCCCGCTTAAGAGGTGAATGAGCAGTTGCGGGGCAACGATGCCGCGCCAGGGGCGCAATGAATCCGTGTGTCGTCGTAGAAGCCACCACAGCAACGCCACGGGAATCACTGCCAGCAACCATGCCGGTCGAATGAAATGTATCACTGGCGATACCGCAGCCAGATGAATGGGCGCAAAGGAGGCGTATGCGGGACTTGCTGCTTGAGCCTTTGTTATCGTCGCGCTCTTCCGTTTCAGAAGGCCCAGTGCCTGAAACAGCATCGAGAGCCCCAACGCCACCGCCAGCGGCATCCAATAGATATCTCGGCGCGGGCGATGCGAGACGGTTTGCACCTTGCGCGTTTCGAGTTTGTTCAGCCGGTCGTAAATTTCCTTCAACTGTTTGGTGTTCGCGGCGTGGGCGTAAAGTCCTCCGGTGCTTGAGGCTACTTGCTTCAATGTATTCTCATCGAGCGCATCTTCTCCGACAGCCTGGGGATCACCCACAGAAACGGTGTAGATGACGATGTCCTTGTCCTTTGCGATCTGAGCCGCTTTCACGGGTGGCACCTGGCTGGCGGTGTCGTTGCCATCGGTCAGCGCGATGAGCACGCGTTCCTTGACCTCCCTGCGGTCAAACAAGTTGATCGCCAGACCAACAGCGTCACCGAATGCCGTTCGTGGTCCGGCCATCCCCACCTGTGCCTCATCCAGCAACTCGCGGCACACTCTTAGATCGTCCGTGAATGGTGCCTGCACGAATGGCGCGGTGCCGAACAGAATCAGCGCCACCCGGTCGCCCTGACGCTTGGCCAAAAAGCCGTCCAGCACCTGCTTCACGGCGGCGAGCCGATCCACTGTTTGCCCTTGATCGTTCTTGAAATCCTTGGTGTCCATCGAACTGGACAAGTCCACCGCCAGCACCAGCTCGCGCGTGGGAATTTCCTTGCTGATGGGCGGTTCAATGATCTGAGGCCGTGCCAGCGCCAGCACTGCCAGCGCCCAGCAAAGCCACACCGCCAGCCAGCGCCACCAGTCACCTCGCGAAATCACGGCGCCCTTTACCGGACGTTGCCCGCTCTGCTCCGCCAACCGTGTCAAAAACGGCACCACCAGGCTCTGCCGGGTCTCGCGCCGCGCCGGAGCAAGCCACCACACCAGCACCGGCAAAGGCAGCAGCGCGAGCAACCAGGAATGGGCAAGCGTCAGCATGGTTTTTGAACAGAAGGATTTTGAACAGAAGGAAACGAAGGTAGCGAAGGCTTAGCTTCAGACTGGTTCTTCGCTATCTTTGCGTGCTTCTGTTCCCTTTCGTTCTTGTGGTTCTTGATCCAATAGCGAATAGCCGCAGTCAGTTCCCGAAATTCCCGATCGTCAAGGGCAGCAACTTTGCGTGGATCATAAACGGCATTCTCCAACGTTGGGCCGAGAGCATCGCTAAGATTTGAGCCTTTTGCCGTGCCGTCGAGAAACGCAAACCATTCCGGCCCAGTCAGTGTGGCCACCTGTTCCCGCGAAAACGCCGTCAGGGCGGTGCGCTTCAAAAGTTCGGAGAGGGCTAACAGGGTGGAGGCACGCCGTTCGGGGGTCTGCAACGCCACTTCCTCACGGGCCAGTTCCGCCAGCGCCTCACGACGATAGCGATTGTGCTGCCAGCGCACGAATGCTCGCAAAGAGACGACGAGGAGCAGGACGAGGACGAAACCCAGCACCCAATACCAGCCCGGCGCCGGAGGCCACCACGGAACGGGCGCGGGCACAATGATATCATGGAGCCGATCGAGACTTGTGGCGTTGGTGTTCATCGCCGGCGCACTCCCAGTTGGCGGCGGACTTGTTCGGCCACGTCTTCGCTTGTGCTAAGCGGCAGCACAGGTGTTTCCCGGTCCAGCAGAAACTTGCGTCCGGCGGCACGTTCTTCGGCGAACGTGGCGCGGAAGCGCTCGCGCAAGCCCCGGTTGCCGGTGTCCACCTCCAATTGCAGTCGGCCGTCGCCGAATACCAGTCTTCCGGCAGCCGGCAACTCGACTTCCAAGGGATCGTGGATGAAGGCGAAGAGCACATCGTTGTGCCGGGCGATTCGCGTGAGAATCTGGCGCGATTCTTCATCGTTCCCGAAGCCGTCACTGATGATGCAAACAAGGCAATCGTGCTTGGCCAGCCGGTCGCAGTGGCGGAGCACGTCGTTGAACATGCCGGGGTTGGCCTGAACACCGCTGGTCACCGACAAGGCCTGGTTCTGTTCCACAATCGCGTGGAGAATGCGCATTACGGTGGAATGGCTGCGCTGCGGCCGGATTTCTTCAATCTTTGAATCATTGAACACGAGTGCCCCGACACGGTCCTTCTGCGACAGCACGCGCCAGGCGCCGAGGGCAGCCGCCTCTGCGGCGGTGACCGATTTCATGTTCCTGACGCTGCCGAAAAACATGGTGATGCGCTGATCCACGAGCAGCAGCGTCGTGCGCTCGCGTTCCTCGGTGTAAATGCGGGTGTGGGTCTTGCGGGTGCGCGCGGTGACCTTCCAGTCAATCTGGCGAATATCGTCACCAAACTGGTAGCGACGGATTTCCTCGAAGTCCAAACCCCGACCGCGCAGGCGCGAGGCGTGCCGTCCCGCAAGGAGGGAGTGAATCGGCTGGCGGGGCAGAAAGCTGAATCCCTGCGCACGTCGTTTCGAAACAACGAGGTCGTGCAGGTTCACGTAGACGCCAGGCTCCCTGGCGCGCTGCGAAGACGGCAAGAACGCCGGAGCCGGCTTTCCAAGGTTTCCACCCCCTGCCGTAAGCGAGCTCATGCCACAGCGACTTGCTTCAGGATTTCATCCAGCACAGCGTCCTTTGTCACGCATTCCGCCTCAGCTTCGTAGGTCAAGATGAGGCGATGACGGAGGCAGGCATGGGCCACGGCTTTCACGTCGTCGGGCGTGGTTGTGTTGCGGCCATCCAGCCACGCGTGAGCGCGAGCGCCACGATCCAGCGCCAAGGTGCCGCGCGGGCTCGCGCCGATCTTGATCCACTTGGCAAATTCTGTTCCCTTGTAATCTGCCGGGCGACGGGTTGCCGCGATCAACGCGACAATGTATTTCTCCACGGCTTCGGCCACCTGCACGGCCAGGACTTCCTTGCGCGCGTCCAAGACGATCTGGGCGGGAAGTCTGCCATTTTGCTGATTTGCCGTGCCGGCATCTTCTCCGCGAACCAATCTGAGAATCTTCCGTTCGTCGTCGTCGCTCGAATAGCCGACGAAGACGTGAAGGAGGAACCGGTCCATCTGCGCTTCCGGCAGCGGATACGTGCCCTCCTGTTCGATGGGGTTCTGCGTGGCTAGAACCAGGAACAGCTCCGGCAGCTTGTGCGTCTTGCCGACGATCGTCACCTGCCGTTCTTCCATCGCTTCGAGCAACGCGGCCTGCGCCTTGGCAGGGGCACGGTTGATTTCGTCGGCCAGAATCAAATTCCCGAAGACCGGGCCGGGCTGGAACTGGAATTTGTCGCCTGCCGCTTCGCCGACATAGATCTCCGTCCCGGTGATGTCGCTGGGCAGCAGGTCCGGAGTGAACTGGATGCGGCGGAACTCGCTCTCCAGGTGTTTCCCGAGCGTCTTGATAGTGCGCGTCTTGGCCAGGCCGGGCAGCCCTTCCATCAAGATGTGTCCATTCGCCAGGAGCGCGATGAGCAATTGGTCAATGACCTGTTCCTGTCCGATGACAGCCGCGGCGATGCGTTTCTGCAGTTCGAGTATTTGTTCGCGAGTATTCATAGTGTTTGGGCATTTGACCCGGCGGCGAACCACCGGTAGTAGGGGTTGTCCGGATCTTTGGCGAGAAGCCACTTCATGGTTTCGCGCCATCGAGACTCATTGTGTTGATAGGCGTAAATCCCGGCTTCGTAGAAGGCGATGAGTGTCTGTCGCTCAGCGGCGATTTCTCCGTCCGGGATGGCGTCCGCATGGACCAGCGGCGGGGCTGTGTACAGGTCATTCAATGCCTGCAAGGTCGGAATAAATTCCGCCGGCCTTACCCACGCACCGTATTCGATGCGCGGCCGGTCATCCGTTGTGGGCGGGGTGTTCGCCGCGAACCGTTCCAATCCGGCGCGATCCGTGACCCACGTCGCCAGCAAAGCGGCCGGCGAATTAATTCCCACTTCACGCAATGTCGCCGCGAGCTCCGGTTGATTGAACCGGAGTGCGATCTGATCCGCATCCAACTCAATGGGATCGAGCGAACCAACGAGCAGCATCTCGTGCAGTTCCGTTGTCCACAGGTTGGCGTGAGGAAACACATCGAGAAAGCTGCGGACCAGCGAACGCGTGTCCGCATCGGTCTGCGTCGGCAGCGGCAGCCATTGAGCCACGAGGCCGTTGGGTTTTAAGCGCCGTGCGGCCAGTTGATAAAAGTCGGTGGAATAGAGATTAACCACGCCCGCAGCGGAGGGCGGCGGGGGTTCGAGGGTGATGAGATCGTAGCGTTCGGTGCTGCGCAAGAGCTCGCGCCGACCGTCGTGCAATCGAAGTTCGATGTTCGGATTTGAAGCCACGTCATAGTTGCCTTCAAACAATGACGCGCCATGAACCACGGCGGGCAGCAGTTCGGCACAGACTCGCCGCTTCAATCCCGGGTATCGCAGCAGGCTGCCGGCGGTGATTCCCGTGCCCAGCCCAATCACCAGCGCGTCGCGTGGTTCACCACAATGAATGATTAACGGCAGCAAGGCTTGCAAACGCATGTAGCGCAAGGAGGTCATCGCATCGCCGGAATTCGAGACGCCTTGAATATAGAGGCGGCGAAAGCGGTTCCGCCCGCTCGTCTGTTCAATGATGACCACCGTGCCGGCGGCGCTGGCCTCATGAAAGACCAACTGACCGCCGCGGGCCTTTGCCAGCAAACGGGCCAGATGATCCGGACCAAGGCTGATTCCTGCAGCGACGGCCAGACCGCCGCAAGTGAAAGTAGCCCACCGCAATCGTCGTGAAACCGACGTTCCTTTGACTACCGCCACTATGCCGACCGCGGCGGCTGCGGCAGACATCAACGCCAGGCTGCGTTCCAACCCCAGCCTTGGAACGAGGACAAAGCCGGCCAGCGCCGTGCCGCCAATCCCGCCGATCGTATTCAACGCGAGCACCGTTCCCGTATCGCGACCGGAGCTCGCGGCGTGGGCCGTCAACCGCAGCGCGGCCGGAAACGCCGCGCCCAGCAGGAAGGTGGGAAGCAGGACGATCCAGCCCGCGGCCACCACGAATCGGGCCGCCCTGCCCAGAGATTCCTGACTCGTCAGGCTGAACATCCAACTCGCAGCCTTGCCCTGAAAGGCTGAGAGCCAACTGCCGGCAAACATGAGACCCGCCAGGCCGGCAAGCCCAACCGCGGCAATGAGCAGTCCGAAGCTTCCCCACGGATCCGTTGTGCGGTCCGCGCGGCGCGCATACCAGGCGCTGCCGAGAACGAGCCCGGCCAGGTAGGTTGCCAGGACGACAGCAAAGGCAAAACTGCGGGTGCTCGTCCATTGGACGATGGCCTGCGACCAAATCACTTCATATCCCAGGGCCAGAGCCCCGACGACGAAATACAAAGCTAACGCGAGGCGGTTGCGGCGCGAGGGCTGAGGTAGGCCGGAGACTGTTTGGGCGGAAAGCTGAACCTCGCAAGAGCGCGCAACGGATAGTGCGACCAGCGCCACGGCGATGTTGACCGCCGCAGCGACAAATGCCAAACCGCGAACGCCAAATATCGGAATCAGGAGAAAGGGTGTCAGCAATGCGCCGAGAATCGCGCCGGTGGTGTTGGCGGCGTAAAGACGGCCTCCGGCAGCGGCCACGCGCTCGGCGAAAGGCGCGACGGCACGCACCATGAGCGGAACCGTGCCACCCATCAGGACGGCGGGTACACCGACGAGCAGGAACGGAAGGGCCCAGGCAAACGGGCCGGTGTGAGTTTCCAACCACACGAACCACGGTGCCGACTGGCTGAGCAGCAATGTCGCTGAAGCCCCTAGAATCCCAATCCCGATTTCCATGATGGCATAGAGTTGAAGGGGGCGGGCGAGTGTATCAGCGAGCTTACCAAAGAAGAAACTACCGAGGGCCAGTCCGGCAAAGAAAGCGCTCACTGCAATTGTCACCGCGTGAAGATCCACGCCCACGACGAGCGACAGTTGTTTAACCCACAGCACTTGATAAATCAGCGCAGCGCAACCGGACGCACACAACAGGAACGCCGGAGTCATTGTCTTCCATTGTGTCAAAGCTGCAGCCGCCCGATGAGCCCAACCCCCAGCATCCTCGCGTTTGGGCGGATGACATCGACCAGCGCGCCCAGCGGAAATGCCAAGCGCGCTGGTCCGTTGTTCTTGAATCAAAGACCGATTAGTCAATAACGAGTCGTTATTTGCCTCCACCTGCCGATTGCAGTTGAAACAGCGCGTTCTTTACGCCGTCAATCGTGAAACTGCCGGGCAGTTGTACCGGCGGGTATTCCTTGAAGGTTGCCATCAGAGTGCCGAGCTCATCCGACAGCGGGTAGATCAGGAAGGCGTGATCGATCACCCAGTCCCAGTAGGTGTTGGAGGTAATGGGCGCCCGTTCGAAAGGATCCATCCGCAGGTTTATGAACAGTGGCAGGCGCAGGCCGCGGAAGTCACGCTGCCAGACATCCAGAGTCCCGGGGGAATCCTGAATCTTGAAGTGCAGCTTCCAGTTTCCGTAGCGGACGGCCAGCAGGTCGAATTCGTCGGAGAAATACCAAACCATATTACGCCGGCCTCTCTGCTCCTGGCCAGTCAAGTAGGGAAGCTGGTTGTAGCCGTCCAGGTGGTTTTTGAATGTCCGTCCCGCCGCACTGTAGCCTTTCAACAGTTTGTCCGTAATATCGGGGTCACCCGCAGCCGCGACCAGGGTGGGGAACCAGTCCAGGCCCGAAAAGATCTCGGTGGAGACTTGTCCTGGCTTGATATGACCGGGCCAGCGTATCATGGCCGGAACCCGGAAGGCACCTTCCCACCCGGTATTCTTTTCATTGCGGAAAGGGGTCATGGCGCCGTCAGGCCAGGTGTTCATGTGCGGGCCATTATCCGTGCCATAGATAACAATGGTGTTATCGGCAACACCCAGCTTGTCGAGGGTATCCAGAATGGCACCCACGTTCTTGTCATGGTCAATCATGGTGTCATGATAGAACCCCTGATCCGGACCCGCCTGCCCAACGCTTGAAGGCTTGGTGTGGGTACGCAGGTGCATATGGGTAAAGCACGTCCACACGAAGAACGGCTTGTTGGCCTTGACCTGACGTTCGATGAAATCCTGGGAATGGGCCTGGATATCGTCGTCAATGGTCTCCATTCGCTTTTTGGTCAGAGGTCCGGTGTCGGTGACTCTGCCGTCGGCATAGGATTGGATCACGCCCCGGGGACCGTATTTCTTCTTGAACTCAGAGTTCTTGGGATAGTCGGGCAGCTCCGGTTCTTCTTCAGCGTTGAGATGATAGAGGTTGCCGTAGAACTCGTCAAAGCCATGGTTGGTTGGCAGAAACTCGTCCCGGTCTCCGAGATGGTTCTTGCCAAACTGGCCGGTGGCATAACCCAGATTCTTAAGAACCTGTGCCAGGCAGATAGTCTCCGCCTGCAAGCCCTGCTTGGCGCCCGGCATGCCGACCTTGGACAGCCCGTTGCGCACAGTGAGCTGGCCGGTGATGAAGGTCGAGCGCCCGGCGGTACAGCTTTGCTCGGCATAATAATCGGTAAACATCATCCCTTGCTTGGCCAGCCGATCAATGTTGGGCGTCTTGAAGCCCATCATGCCAAAAGAATAGGCGCTGAGATCGGTGATGCCGATATCATCGCCCCAGATGACCACGATGTTAGGTTTCTTGTCCGCCGCGTGGCTGGGCGCGACAGCGCCGATCAGCGCCGCCGAGATTGCCAGCGCGGTCAGACCGTTAGCGAGTATTCTGCGTATTCTTCTTTCCATGGTTTCTTGCCTTTCTTTCTGTCTGTTTGTGCTTTGTGCTGTGCTAATCCTCAACTTCAGCCAATCGCTGCGCTGAGAAATCGTTACGTATCATTACAGCGGCTCCTTTGATTGTGCCGCCCTCCCAGCCGCCGGCTCCTGTACCCACTGGATAGCGTCAATAAGGGCTTGGGCGTCCACGGGCTTGCGGAAGAAATAGCATGCGCCCAGTTGCCGGGCCAAGTTCCGGGTCTCATCGTCGTCGCGGGCCGATACAGCAATGACGGGCAGCTTGACGTGGCGGCGATTGAGTTCGGCCTGGAGCTGGAGCCCGGACTGTCCGGGAAGGGTGATGTCGAGGAGCAGACAGCCAGGCTCAAGTGTGCCAGCGGCTGCGAGGAAATCTTCCGCCGACGCAAAAGCCTGCGAAGGAAAGCCCGCCGAGCGCATCAGGCGCGCAAGGTTTGTGCGCACAGACTGGTCGTCGTCCACAATGTAAATCATGACCTGAGCAGGTTGTCTCTCTTAAGCAGTATATCTTCACGCACAGGGGGGCGGAGGGTCAATAGGACCTTGGTCCTATTGCCGCCGGGGGCGCAGCGCAGACTTCCAAGTCTGCTGTGTCGCCGACTTCCAAGTCGGCGGGGCTTTCCACAGGCACCGGCTTGCGGGTTTGGAAACCCGCGATACGGCAGACTTGGAAGTCTGCGCTACGGGGCGCGCCGCGGGGCGATGCCGATGGTTTGGCAGAGGTGCACGAGTTCGGCGACGGAATTGACTTCCATCTTCTCCATGACGCGGCCACGGTGGATCTTGATGGTCTTCTCAGCAATGCCGAGCGCGTCCGCGATCTGCTTGTTGAGGCAGCCGGCGATGACATACTCCATCACCTCATGTTCCCGACTGGAAAGCCGGGAGATCCGCTCGCGGATGGTGTGCAATTCGCGGGCGTGCTCCCGGGCGGTTTGATGACGCTCCACGGCGAGCTGGACGGCCTGAAGCAGGGCCTGGTCATCGACGGGCTTGAGAAGAAAATCCACCGCGCCTTTCTTCATGGCCTCCACACTGGTGGGAACGTCGCCATGGCCCGTGAGGAAGATGATGGGGAGGGAGCTGTTGCGGGCGGCGAGCCGATCGCGCAGTTGGGGGCCAGTCAGGTGCGGCATACGCACATCCAAGATGAGGCAGCCGGTGCCGGAGAGAGGAGACCGGGCCAGAAACTCCTCGGCGGAAGCGAACGCTTCCGCATGCCACCCGGCAGCGCGCAGCAGCCAAAGGAGCGACTTGCGCATGGAAGCGTCGTCATCAACGACAAAGATGGTGGCGTCGTTCTTCATGCGCCGGGATCCAGGGGCAACGAGAAAGAGAAGGTGGTTTTGCCGGGCTGGCTGTGGGCCAGCCAGATTCGGCCGCCGTGGGACTCGAGGATGGAGCGGCAGATGGACAGACCGATGCCCAGGCCTTGAGGCTTGGTGGTCCAGAAGGCATCAAAGAGCCTGGCGGCCTTTTCTGGTGGAATGCCGGGGCCGGAATCCGAAACGCTGACCAGCACGGTGTCCACGCCGTCGCGCGCGCCGGCGATCTCGATCCGCCGCTCACCCTCGGGAACTTGCTGCATAGCCTCGATGGCGTTCATCACGAGGTTGAGGATGACCTGCTGGATCTGCGTCTTGTCGGCCACGACGTGGCAGTCCCGCGGGCATTGCACGGCCAGTTGCACGTGGTGGGTCAGAAGCTCACTGTGGAGCAGATCGGCCATGTCGCGAGCAACGTGGGCAAGATTGAGGCGTTCGCGCTGAGAGGGCTGGCGGCGGATCATGGCGCGGAGGCCGCTCACGACCGAGCCGGCGCGCTTGGTGTCCTGAACGATGCTTTCGAGGATCTCGCGAATGTCGTTGGGGTCGTGACGCTCCGCGGCCAGGAAGCGCAACCCCGCCTGGGCGGCGCTGAGCGTGGCCGCGAGGGGCTGGTTCAGCTCGTGCGCGAGGGAGGAGGTGATGGCGCCGGTGCGGGCGACCCGGTCGGCATGCCAGGCCTCGACCTGGAGTCGCCGCATCTCTTCGGCGTTACGCTGTTGCTCGGTAATGTCTATGGAGACGCCGGTGAGAGACTGCGGCTTGCCCGAGGAGTCGCATTGCAGGGATCGGCGAGAGGCGATCCAGGCTATGGTGCCATCGGGTCGCACGATGCGAAAATTGACGCTGGCATAACGGCGGGACTCGCTGAGCTCTTTGAGCCTCTGGCGTATCATTTCCTGGTCTTCCGGGTGGACCAGGGCGAGGAATCGTTCCAAGGTGACGGTTTCGTTTTCCGGGAAGGCGAAGAGTGCGCGAGCTTGGTCGGTGAACCAGAACAGGTTGGTCGCGAGGTCGAGGCTCCAGAGCCCGGCCCCGGCGGCTTCGGCGGCCAGACGCAGGCGGTTCTCGCTTTCGCGAAGGAGGCGTTCGACCCGCCGCCGGCGGGTAAGGTTGATTACCAGCAGGATAATGAGCGCAGTCTCGACCAACGTAATGAGGAGAACGCCGATGATTTGCCACTTGTGCAGCTCCCATTGGGTGGGCTCGCGAAAGAGGATTTCAGCACCGGGCGGCAGGCGGCTTTCACTGATTTTCCATCGGCGAAGTTGTCTCCAGTCGAACATCGGGGCCGGGGTGTGTATTGCCCCTCGCGCCGCATCCTGCGGTTTCTGGCCCTGGAGAATTCGAATTGCGATTTGCGCGGCAGTGCGCCCAACCGTACGGAAGGTTATTATCGAACCACCCACAATGCCATGGCCCAGGTAGGTATCGTAATAGCCGTAAATCGGCACCCGACTCGCGGCGGCGAACTGGTCCAGCGCCGCTTGTGGAGTGAAGGCGTTGCCGGCTTTGTCACGGAACATCGTGCCATAAAACACCACCGTATGGTCGGGCAGACGCGACAGTTCCTGCCGCAATTCCACGAGCGATCGGTTGGTCAGCCACAGAAGCTCGAGGTTCGTCGGCAATGACGAAACACTGGCCGGCCTAAGACCACCGCTGTTGATGCCGTCCACGATGGCTACCTGACGCGTGTCCGGTTGGAGACGGAGCGCGAGCTCCAGCGTTTCCGCCACGTTCACCGCCTGGGGAATCCCGACAATCAAATCGTCGGGTATCGCCTCTGGCATTTCATTAGGTTCAACACCACAGTGCACCACCGGCACGCGGGGGAATAACATCGGGCGATGTTCTATCAGGAAATTCAACGCCGATCCCCCGGCGGCAATAATGACATCGGGCGGGCGCTCGTGGTATTTCTCGCTTAAGAACCCCCGCGTGCGCTCCTGCTGGATCCGGTTGGGGAACCGGTCCACGTCGAGGAACTCGGTGTAGAATTCCACGGGCCGTTGAAATGCCGAATCGAATGTGGTGCGGATCGCCTCATCCACTGCAATGCCGGCTGGCAAAAGCCGCTCGTTGGAATAGAGAACCAAAACGCGGGGCTGCCTAACGTTTGAGGGGGAGGTTTCCCCGGCGCGCGCCCCCGGCACGTTCAACCCCATCCCGACGATGAGAACAAGAGTTAAGCTACGCAAGTCACGCATGCTCTTGGGCTGGATGGTAGCAGGTCCAGAACGGCCTTGGCACGGCCAAGGATGGGGGAGAAGCTAAGGATGCACTGAGCGTGGCACGACTGCCCCCGAGCTACCGATTCACTCCACGCGGCGTAACCGATCCGCGCCGTCCTCCAGGGAAATCTCTACAGCCCGGCCCGAGGCATCGAGCTTGAATTCCACCGCCGCCTCCACCCCCGAGCCATAGACGTTTTCGCGCGCTTGCGCCAGGAAGGTCGTCGGCCCGGTTTGCTTCAGAGTCGTGGTCGCGGACTCCACGTCGTCCGTCTCCAGATCAATGAGCCGCAATTTGCCGCCCAGCGCGACCACGCGCGTGTATCCGCCGGAGCGGTCGCGATAGAGCCCTTCAAATCTCGCCAGATCGGCCGCGGGCGCCGGCGCTTCTTCCGGCGTCGCGGCTTTGGCAATCGGGCCGCAGACGATCTTCATCGCACCGGTGGCCAGTTCGCGCGGCCCGTCGTCGGCGTTGATGAGCAGGATGACGGCGACCTTGCTGGCCGGGCTGATCAGCAGCCGCGACTTGTAGCCCGGCAGGCTGCCGCTGTGTTCGAGGTCCGCTCGTTTCTCCGCGCGGGTCAGCCGCCAGCCGATGCCCCAGCCCAGGCTCCAATCCGGTGTCAGGAAGCGCGGCCGGTGCATCTCCCGCAACGCGCGGCCGGTGAGTACCGGACCCCGGTACGCGTCGGCTTCATTAAACTGCAACGAGGCCCACTTGGCCAGGTCGGACACGCTCGAGACGAGGCCGCCGGCCGACAGGATGCCACGCTTGTCCATTTGGGCTTCCACCCCGCGCGGCTGTTGGGAAAGCCGCCGCCCGTACGGCACCGCCAGGCCGGGTCGCGTCTCGGTTCCATCCAGCACGAATGAATGGGACATGCCCAACGGTTCCAGGATCCGCTCGCGGAGGTACCGGTCATAAGGCATCCCGGAGACCTGCTGCACCAGTTCGCCCGCGACCGTAAAGCCGTAGTTCGAGTACTTGAGGCGCGTCAGCGGCGCGAATGACAGCGGGGTGGACGGCGTTTGCCGGGTCACGTCGGCCTGGTCTGGTCCTTCGAGTTGGTCCCAATCGGTCCCGGGGGCCTCACGCCGGAGCCCCGCGGTGTGGGTCAGGAGGTTCCAGACACGGATGGGTTGGGCGGGGTCGGCGTCCTTGGGGGTGAACCAGGGCAGATACTTGCTCACCGGGTCTTCGAGCGAGAGTTTTCCCTGCTCGGCCAATTGCATGACCGCCGTGGCGGTGAAGGTCTTGGTGATCGAAGCGACCCGATAGAGCGTCTGGTCCGTTGCGGCAACCTTGTTCGACACGTCCGCATACCCGTAGCCTTTGCTCCAGATGAGGTCCTGGTCATAGACCACGCCGGCGGAGAAGCCCGGCAGATCGTACCGGAGGCGCTGGCCCTCGAGCCAGACGTCGAGCTTGACGAGTGCCTCGCGCACGGCGGTGGCGCCCGCAACGCGGGCTGGCGGCTGGGCGGCGACGGCGGGCGCTGGCGGTTGGCCGGCGGCCACAAGGACGGTCGCTGCAGAAAGCGGCAGCAGATGGAGGAAGCGGGAGCAGGTTCTTTTCATAAGATTGGACCTTGGGCGTGGCTCGGCGGGCAGACTCGCACCGCGGCGGCGTGCCGACGCGACGAACCGTTTGGTGTGGTTGAAGGTCACCCGAGCCGTGTAGCAGGAACCAATTGGAATATCCACCTCAAATCCAGCTTGGCGAGAGTCGGCGTCTGGCTTACTGTTAGACGATGAAGTACAGGGTCACATTGATCGAGCATGAGGCCGGCGTCTCGGTGAGTTGCCCGGCGTTGCGCGGCTGCCATTCGCAAGGCAATACCCCCGAGGAAGCCCTGGCCAACATCCGGGAGGCTATCCGGGAATGGCTAGCGGCTGAAGCTGACGAGTCCAAGCTCTTCAAGGTCAGTGAAGTCGAAGTGGCTATCTGAGCCATGCCCAAGCTTCCCGGTGTGCGGCATCAAGACGCCATCCGCGTCCTCGAAAAGCTCGGTTTCCGCATCATACGCCAGAGCGGCCACATCGTCATGTCTAACGGCGAGACCCGGCTTACCGTCCCGCGGGCAAATCCCGTTGATCCCTACACGATGGGCGCCATTGCGCGCGACGCCGGGCTGACACCGGATGAATTCCGGCGATTGTTGTAATCCGCCCGGAGGATACCAGTCTGCGGGCGAAGGGATGGGCGTGAAGGCCGGTTTGCCAGATTGGGGCGATCTCCGCTGGGGCTGCAGTATTCATTCTGCATTCTACATTCAACTCGCGCTCCAGGGTCAG
The DNA here is from genome assembly GCA_964625855.1 of uncultured Verrucomicrobiota bacterium. GTDB lineage: Bacteria > Verrucomicrobiota > Verrucomicrobiia > Limisphaerales > UBA8199 > JAPLUA01. The sequence continues at coordinate 113,006 of CAZVFC010000024.1, forward strand.
GGCCTGTCTGCGCTCACCGCGGCCCCCGCAACCGGAGGGTGGTGCCACCACCGTTCATAACGCCGGAGCTAACCTCCGGTTTGACGCCTTTCATGGTAAGCCGGGTAGGGACGCCTCGCCGAAGGCGTCCGGCTTGGGTGATCGGGTGAGGGACTGGAAACAGGCTAAGCCAAAGCACACCACCTATAGGGGCGAAGCCAGCAGAAGAACCACCAGGGGTAGCGCTCTCGTGGGCGCTTTTCGCGTTCCTGGCCTCAGTTCGCAACGGTTGTGCTCGCGGGTGGGTTTCCCCCCAGGGATGCGAATGGCATCAGCTGAAGCGGTTCAGAGGCATGGCCCGGGAGCGGCATTAAAAGCGGGCCGACCTCGGCACGCTCACGAATACGGCGTCTGGCTCGAAGGTAAACTGGGCGGGGGGGTTGCCATTTTCGCAGAGCGATTCCTGGGCCTGGAGCACGCCCCGGCCAAAACGGTTCACGTAACCCAGCACCTTGAGCGCCTCGGCCAGGACCGGATTCCGGTAATCGGTCAAACGGGGGAAATTGGCCGGCGAAACGCCGCCATACAAACCGCCGGGATTGATGATCTCGAGGCGGTCGCTGAACCGGTGAAACCGGACGGGCGCGCTGGACTCATAGTTGCGGTGGCAGATCGCGTTGAGCAGGAACTCGCGCACGGCGGACCGGGGAAAGTCCCACAGGGCTTCGTCGCGCAGGTTCGACACGCGAACGGGACGCGCCTCGAGGAGGCCATCGAGCAGGGCATCGAGGCTGTGAACCATGCCCAGGAGGTTCTCGCCGTATTCGCGAGAGCCTTGCACGGGCGAGGCCAGGGAAGTTCCGCCCAGGCGAAGATATTGCACGTATGCTCCGGGCAGAAAATGACGCGGGCGCCTGGCGAACGCCAGCACCCCCGCGTGCGTCGGGCAGTCCCGGTTGAGATCGTAGAATCGCAGGGCGGCCAGTTGTTCCTCGACGCTTCGCTTGTTGGCCCGGATGACCTCCTCCGCCACCGCCGCCTTTCGATACACCTGCAAGAACAGGTCAATTTCCATATCGTCCAGGCTCGCTTCCCGGCACGGCCGCGCGTCGAAGGTGTGGGCCATCTTGCCGCACTTGGGGCACGGGGTGGGCGGGACGGTGCAGACGCAGGGTAGCTTGCCGCATTTAGGGCAGGGTTTGATGACGGTGGTGCTCATGGTGGTTCAACCGCTAATGGACGCTAATGAACGCTAATTCTTGGAGGGGCTTTCGCTCATGTTTCGGCTCACGGCGGTTAGTTTGGTCGGTTTTACTGGGGTTCTTTCGGGTCATTTTCGGGTCATTCGATGACCCGAAAGCTCGTACCAAAGCTTGCGGGTGTCTATGAAGGTGACTTCGGTCTCGCCCTTGAACCGCGCGCAGCGCACGGTGGCCTGCGGCAGGAATTGCGTCGGCGAGCGGCCAAACAACAACACTCCCGCCACGTTCGGCTTGCGGTCCCGGACCAGCTTGAGCTGCCGCAACACTGATTCTACGGGCGTTTTGGGACTCAGGCCCAATCGCCGAGCCTCGCGCGCACACCCCACAGACCGCCGCACCAGATCTCCATCCAGGTCGCTCATCTTGGCGTCAGCGACCGCTGTGTAATCCCAGGTCCGCCCCCGGCTCTGGAGGTACATCTCCGCGGCCTCTCCCGGAGACAGCACCTGATTCGTGCGCCCGGACCGGCGGAACGCTCTTTCAAACGCATGGACGGGCTTCGTCGAGCTTTCCCCGGCCTCCACTACAATAACGGTCTTCCCGCCAGCCTCAGTCGTGGAAATGCCCGGCACCAGTTTAGGGCTCGTGTTCTGAACAATCTTGTTCGTCAGATCCTCCAGCGTCCCTCGGCCAACCGTCACACCGACCGGCACCCCGCTGTCTTTGACCCCAACATAGATTTTGCCACCCTGGGCCGTGGCAAACGCCGCGCACGTTTCCACGATCGGGCGCCACTGGCTCAATGACTCTTTCAACTCTACAGTTTGTCCTTCGCTCGGAATCATCCCTCTCTCCTATCAGAACATCTGCTTCTGGCCGACTTTCTTTTCCTCGCGCTGGCCCGGGGTGAGGGCGGCGGGCAGGCTCGCACCGCAGCGGCGTGCCGACGCAACGAACCGTTTGGTGTGGTTGAAGGTCACCCGAGCCGTGTAGCAGGAACCAGTTGGAATATCCACCTCAAACATTACCCCGGCAAGGACGCGGTGGTGTCCCGCCGCAAATGCCAAGCCGCTCCGGGTCTGTCTGCGTTCGCCGCGGCCCCCGCAACCGGCGGGTGATGCCACCACCGTTCATAACGCATGAGCCAACCTCCGGTTTGGCGCCTTTCCTGACGCCTTTCATGTGCGGGTGTATCCGTCCCGCAGAGTGTTCAGACCGGCGGCGGTCAGCGGCTGCTGCAGGCTCGGGATGGGCTGGCTCGATCCAATTAATAGCTCGCTTTCCCCATCAAGGGGCGGCATATTAGGGTATGAATTCGACTGTGTTGGAGCCGAACAAACTGCGTCCGGAACTGATCCAGCGCGTTGAGGCTATGGACGATGAGAGCCTGTTGCTGCTGCATCGGGTTCTATTGATCGTAGAGAAGGAACGCCTCTGGCGTGAGCTTTCCGCCGAAGCTGAGCAAGACCGCCGCTCAGGCAAGTTCGAGCGGCTGCCCGAAATCATCCGCGAGGCGCGCGCCGAGCTGCGCAGGGGATGATTGTCTGCGTTGACACCAACACCGTCGTACAGGCCCTGGCTCAGCATCACCCTTTTCACCCCATCCTGGATACCTGGATCGCGGGAAATCTGACTTGGGCAGTCTCGACTCCCATTCTTCTCGAATACGAAGAGGTGCTCACGCGCTTGAGCGGCCCGGCCCGATGGCGCAAGCTGGGGCGGCTCATGGACCTGGCCGAACTCACCAGCGGAAACCTCCTTCGCGTTACCCCCTCTTTCCAGTTTCGCGTCGTGACCGCTGACCCCGATGACAACATCTTCACCGACTGCGCCATTACCGCGCAGGCCGACTACTTGCTCACGGAAGATGCCCATTTCGCGCCTTTGGCGCACGCGGGTTACAGACCGCGGCCCTTGTCCCCGCAGCAGTTCATCGCCCAATACGTCCCCAGCGGCAGATGATGCCCGGTGGCTCTTGCCTCGGCCCGCTCCTCGTCTCGCAACACGTCGAGGCCGGCGGCGGTCAGCGGTGGCTCCCTGACCTCCAATTTCAGCGTTTCAGCGTCTCAGCTTGTTCCTTCGTGCCAGTCGAGCAACGTGCGCTGGGTTTGCTGATAAGGGGATGGACAGGCGCCGATCGTGGCTCTTCGCATCCCGCGGCAGATTAGTCCAATGGGAAACCCTCCGGCTCTGCCGGAGAGACTCCCACAGTTTGACAGTTCCGGGAGTGTGGGTAGAGGGGAAGAGATATATTGCTGGCCTCGCCGGGACGGGAGTATCCGCAGGAACCCTGGCGATGAAGAGATCGGATGAGATGATGGATCGGAAGCTTACAACGGTGATCGTGGCAAGTGGGGGCGGTCTTTGGCAGCCGAGGCGCTGGAATATTCGCACGAAGGGCCACGCGGCTTTGAGCCGCTCCTCCTCCGTCAAGCCTCCGGCTTTGCCGGAGGTCATTGACTGTCAATAGTGAACACTGACACTTGGATGACACTTGGAATGAAAGCCATGTCAGTTGGTTGAAACATCTGGCTGCGCTCCGAATGCCAGGCGGTGGGCAAACTCGGCGCGGCTGCGCTTGCCTTGAACGCTCTTGTCGCGCAAGAGCTGGTCGAGTGCAAGCAGGTTCACCGGCCGCAAGATGACTTCCGCCGTCGAGGCGCCCCGTAGGGGGTCCTTGACGAAGATGACCTGCTGGCGCGCCGCGTGTTGCAGGGTCGGATAGATAATGGTTGCCCGGCGGTTACCGCTCTCCTGCCCCAGCGCGTAAAGGGCGAGCTGGTACAGCATTTCACGCGGAAGATTGCTTTCCCAGAGATCGCGGTACTTGGCGTCTAGGACGGCGGCAACCTTGTGGTTGTGCAGGACGAGGAAATCTGGCCGTAAGGATGGGGAGTGATGATTGAGGGGATTATTTGCCGGGTCGTATTTGAATACGCCCCGCAATACCCGTTCGTCGTGTACCTCGTAATCGCCGAGGTTGTCGCTAAGAAACCGGGAGAGGAGTGCCTGAAAGAACCGGTTCATGTCGAACAGGAATCCAGCGGCGGGAATGGGCGATGTGGTGTCGGTCAGGGCCGCGCCCTGGGTGTTCAAGAGCATCTGAATCAAGGTCAGGGCTGGCCGGTAGGCGCTGGTGCGGCGGTCGAGGGCGTGCCAAGCCTCGGCGAAGCCAGCCGCGTCCAGTTTCTTTGGGGTAGTCCGACCGGCGAAGCTTTTTGACAATCGTCGCACGCGGCCGCGCAAATCGTGGTCCAACGTCATTCGGGCGGCGAGTTCCAATCCTCCATGCAGGACCCGGTTCAGGCAGTTATCCTCGCTGCGCGGGTAGTAAACACAGGGCAGGGTCGTGCCGGCATTGGCGACGACCTGGGGATAGCTGCCGAAGTTAATCCGACCGCGCGGGCTTGGGAGCGCGGCCTCGGTGCGAAGGTAATCCCGTTGGAGGCCGCGCGAAAGCAGCTCGGAGCATTCTGCGGCCAATTGATGGATCAGTAGGTCTTCGAAACTGGCTTGTGAGGTCGAATAGGCGACCTCGTCGAACAACTGCAAATGGCGGAGGCGGTAGGCATAACGGAGGAGATTCATCAACGGCGCGCCAGTGATCTTGGGTTTGATGGTGACGAGGAGGTCGCCCAGTGTAAATCGGCCGATGTACGACGACGCCCGAAAATGCAACCCTCGCGCCAGTTCGAGGATCTCGATGCGGCCGTCGTTCGTAAGCGCCTCGGCCAAACGCTGGGCTGCCGGGTGGTTGGCCAACCCCAGCCCAGCTAGGTTCTTATCCTCGTCTGGTCCCTTCGGCTCCCACTCTATCAAATCGACTGTCTGCACAATTACTTGGCTGGTTCTTCGGGCTCCTCCTCCGGCTCGGAGGCTGGGGCTATCTGGGCGACCGCGTCGATCGTGGTGGACAATTCCGGAGCGGGCGCTAGCAGTGCCTGAATCAGGTCCTGCCGACGGGCGGGCAAGAACAGTTCGTCGCGCACGCGTTGCCGGTCGCTGTCCACCATGGCCTCGCCCATAATCTCCGAAAGTGCGCCGTAGTCCTCGTAGCAATACTCCTCTAAGAGGGGGATGATATCCTCGGCGATGATGCGGGAGAACTTGGCAAAATCCGTGACCGACTTGCCGTTATCATCCATGAGGTATGCATGGCCGATTTGAAGGTTGCGGGCGTCTTTGCCGATATGTTCACGGATGCGTGAGTTTAACGCATCGAGCCATTGGCCCAGAGGAATTGCATCGCCCGCCACCGCGCCGGCCAGTGTTGACGAATCCGGCATCAACTCGACGAACCCGAACCGCCGCCGGAGGGCGGTATCGAGCAAGGCGATGGAACGGTCCGCCGTGTTCATGGTGCCAATTACGAGGACGTTGGCGGGCACAGAGAACTTGTCGCCAGACAGGGGCAAGATGACTTCCTGGCCGCGTTTGTTCTTTTCGAGGAGCGTTAGCAACTCGCCAAAAATGCGGGGGATGTCGCCGCGATTGATTTCGTCAATAAGTAGAATGAACTTGTCATTCGAACCGGCAGCGTCGGTGCAGAGTTTCTTGAAGATGCCGTCGCGCTTTTCAAAGACCAGTTGGCCGCCCGTGCCCTGGCGCGGCCGGTATCCCTCGATGAAATCCTCATAGCCGAAGGCTGGGTGAAAGGTGCAACAGCGCAACAGACCGGAGGTAGAACCATCGCCGGTGACGGTCAGTTTCTGGTCGCGGGCGAGGTTCTTGTAGAGTGACCCAAAGGCTCCAAGTGCCGCGAGGTCGAGGGCGGTCTGTTTGCCCCAGTAGGTCTTTCCAGTGCCCGGCGGACCGTAGAGAATGGCTTGACCTTTGCGTTCCAAGATCGCTTGTAGCTTGCCCGGAACTGCGCCTTCTAGGCGCACAATCTTGCGGATGGGTTTTTCCTGGCTGGAGGCTGCAGGGGAAGGCGGTGCTGGTAATGACGGCTCCAACAGATGCCGTTCCGCTTCGACGAGATTTCTGTCATCCTTATGGACTTCCCAAATGGTAGTTTGAAGGCCCTCTGTGACCGGCAGTTTCCATTCGGCGAAGGAAACCCATTCCACGTCGCGACGGTGCGGGGCATCGGCAGGGTTCGAAGTGTCGTAGCGGTAGGGGCCTTTGACGTGACCGACGCCGAGAATTGTCTCTCCATCGGCGGCCAGAATCACATCACGGTCGGCCATCAACTTTCCAAAATTGCGAATTTCTCCCGCCTTGCGGGTCGCTACTTTCGGGTCACTCTGATATGCCTTTACTATGAGTTCGGCTAGTTTTTCCTTCGCGTTGTCTTCGGCAAGGACAGGCGAAAGATCGCCCATTCGCGCCCAACCGATAGCGGCGTAGCCGCCTGCCTTCATATCGGGCCAGATATCCTGATCATTTGACTCCCCGCGCAGTTTTGTTCCGATGCGCCAATATCTGATGAAGTAGCCATTCCGCTCGTTGAGAGCGCCGGTGAGGTGGTTCATGGGCAGACCCATTTGGAGAGCCAGGCGGACGAAGCGTCCGGCAGAGACATAGAGGCCTGGTCGCAATGGCGGCAGTTGGAGCAGCTTGATGAGATTGTGCCTTTGGAGGAACTCGGCGTGAAAGTCATCCAGCTTCTCCGGGAACAGCAAACTCAAATACTTGTGGCCCCAAGCTAGGCGGCTCACGTCCGGCGCGACCTCCTCGCACCCTTTTTGCATCGCGAGATACTGCTCATCGTCCGCTCCGGCTGGCAGGTCCTGCAATAGCGCTACAGCGGCGATGAGTTGCTGGCGATGGTTTCGGGCCATGTCTATAGCGTCGGACACAGACAGAGAAACCTGGTTCTTGGGGTTGCCTGTCATCCATTCCCCCGAGTCCTGGTTCTTGTACAGTCTGAACTTCAGCGCGCTGCCGCCAGAGATGCTGCCGAATTGGCGTGTCGGGAATTCATCGTCGCTCTTGAATTCTAGCCAATAGACCAGACTGTCGTGGCTGCCGTGGGCATGCATGGTGTTCAGGAGCGCCTCGCCGTCGAGACTTTTGAGTCGGTCGGGGCCGAAACGGTCCCGAAACAACGCGTAGCATTCGGCCAGGCGTTCTTTCGTCAGTAGTTCGCCGCGTTTCAGGAGCGATTCGTGGCAGGACCGTAGGGACTGTTGGATGCGGGCGTCGAGTGCAGGATCAGTTGTTGGCATTTGTGTTGTCCTCCGATTCAGTCTCGTTGTCTATAATCTCGAGTGGTTTCGTTAAGGCTTGGGGCTCCGCGTAGCCCATTTGACGGTTTCGCGGAGGCGGGGGAGTTCGGCGGCGACGTCGGTGCGGAAGGTCTTTTTCGATGCACTGTTCGATGAGCGCCCGCTTGTGCTTCATGACACGGCAGATGCCGACGTCGAGGTCGAGGTCGGCGCTGTCGAGCTGGAAGAGTTCGCGGAGCAGGGCCTGAAATCTTTCGCGCGGTGTTGCCATAGAGTTGAAATGCGTTAGCAGATGTGGTGGGGATTTTCGAGCAATTGTTTTTGTCGTGACGGGGGTTATTCGAGCACGTTGCCCTCGGTCCACATGCGGCGGGCGTTCTACAACCCCAGCATGTTCTTCACCGTCCAAGTTTGACCCGACCGTGTTCCTTAAAGACGCCTTGGGCAGCAGCGCCACCTATGCCGGGCTAAGCAAGGGAACATCAACGGGTTACTGCTCTGGGGGAGGGAGGAGCGCTGGTTGCGGTGCTTGTTGGCAGTTGTATATGTGTAGGTTACAGCAGAACAACAGGTTACGTTAGAGTCGGTCCAAATGTTATCTACGGTGCTGCTACGGTGTGTATAGGGTGAGTATCCGGTGAGACTACGGTGAGACTCAGGCCCGCATTGTCGGGGCTGCTGCGGCTGAGGACAGCCGCGCTCCGGCGGCGGTGTTGAGAGTCGCGCTCCGGCGCTGTCCGGAAACTTCCCGGCTTGCCCCGGGCGGGCTGGAGCGGTAGAACTGCACGCGTGAAGAATCATTCGCTGGTGCAGGCTGCAATCGGATTGCGCGCGCTCCGGCATTTCCCTCGCTGACAATAATGACAACCATCCTAAACGACTGCAGCCCGGACGGTATCAATCGTCGGGCTTTCCTGAAGACCAGCCTCGCCGGCGCCGCCTTGCTCAGCACGAGCCCAGTGGGGGTAGCGGCTCCGGGCGCGAACGACAAGATTGCCATCGGGTGCATCGGCGTCGGCGGACGCGGGTCCGCGCTTCTGGGCGAAATCCTGGCGCTGGCCGCCAAGGAGAACGTCCAGGTGACCGCCGTGTGTGACGTGTGGCAGAAGAACCGGCAGGCCGCCGCCAAGCGGATCCAGACCAAGCTGGGCCGGGAACCGCGCCAGTTCAGCCGGTTCAATGAGTTGCTGGCGCTGAGCGACCTCGACGCGGTGGTCATCGCGACTCCTGATTTCAGTCACGGCCCGATCCTGACGGCTGCGTTGAAGGCCGGCAAAGACGTGTACATAGAGAAGCCGATGACCATTGACTTGGCCTCGGCCAACGAAGCGCTGGACCTGGCTCGCGCCAAAGAGCGCGTGGTGCAGGCGGGCACCCAGCGCCGCAGCGAGGGGAGGCATCGCGGCGCCGCCAAGCTCTACGCCTCAGGCGTCCTGGGCCAGGTCAGCCGCATTGACGCCGCCGCTTACTTCAATCAATCCCGTTGGACTCGCAACTACTCGGACTGCAAGGAGAGCGACGTGGATTGGGAGGCTTTCCTGCTCGATCTGCCCAAGCGGCCATTTGAACCCAAGCTGCTGCGCCAGTGGCAGTTGTATCGCGAGACCTCGAACGGCCTGCCCGGCCTCTGGATGACGCACTACGTTGACCTGGTCCACCTGATCACCGGCGCCAGGTTCCCCACCAGCGCGGTAGCGCACGGCGGCGTCTATGTCTGGAAAGATGGGCGAGACACCTCGGACACCTTCCAGGCGCTGGTCGAGTATCCGGAGGGATTCCTGTTTTCCTGGGGCATGGGGCTGGGCAACTCTGCCGGCGGGCGTTTTGGCATCTACGGCACCAAGGGCACCATGGACCCGGAGAAAGGCACCGTCTCGCCCGAAGGTGGCAGCGATTCCACCCTGGTAGCCGGGCGGATTCCCGCCGAGCCCAACCAATCTCACATGGGCAACTGGCTCCAGTGCATGCGCTCGCGCCAGCGTCCCAATGCGGACATCGAGTTCGGTCATCAACATGCCGTTGCCACCATCATGACCGCCATCGCCCTCCAGACCGGCCAACGCCAGAAATACGACCCCGTCAAACGCACGATCAGCCCCGGATGATGCTCAGCGGTCAATGGCAGGACCGCTCCTGATTAAGGCAGGACCGGCTCGTTGCCTTCAGAACCGAAGCTTAATGCTCGCCAAACTGATCGCGATTTCAACCGCGGCGCTGGTTGTCGGGGCCAGCCTTTCTGAGGCCGCCCCGCCGCCGGCGGCGGCCCAGCCACCTGCCGGCAAATCCCGTCTTCCGCCGTTCGCCCAAGAGGCGATGGCTGGCGTGACGGACCTCATCTTTGCCGCGCGCAAACCCAACGAAACCGACGGCCATTGGTACGCCAACCTGGGCTACTATGCTCACGACGCGGAACGAAAGGCATGGCGCGAAGGGGGGAGGCTTTACCGCTGGAATCTCGACAGCGGCAAACTCACCGCGCTGCTGGACGACCCCCGCGGAGGCGTGCGCGATCCGCAGGTGCATTATGACGGACGCAGAATCCTGTTCAGCTATCGCAAAGGAGGCACCGAGCAGTATCACCTTTACGGGGTCAACGCCGATGGCACCGGCTTGCGGCAGCTCACCGACGGTCCTTACGACGACATCGAGCCCACCTACCTGCCGAATGGGGAGATTGTATTTGTTTCCACCCGTTGCAAGCGCTGGGTCAACTGCTGGCTCACGCAGGTGGCCATCCTGTACCGGTGCGACGCCGATGGCGGGAACATCCGCGCCATATCGAGCAATGGCGAGCATGATAATACGCCGTGGCCGCTGCCTGATGGCCGGGTCCTTTACACGCGTTGGGAATACATAGACCGCAGCCAGGTGCACTATCATCACCTCTGGACCGCCAACCCGGACGGCACCGCCCAGATGACTTGGTATGGCAACCTCCATCCCGGCATCGTGATGATTGACGCCAAGCCCATCCCCGGCTCGGACAAAGTAGTGGCGAGCTTTTCTCCCGGGCATGGCCAGCGCGAGCACGCGGGAAGGATTACCATCGTGGATCCGAGCGCCGGCCCGGACGCTTTGTCCTTCGCCCGCCCGGTCAGTCGCAGCGAACAGTTCCGCGACCCGTGGGCGTTCTCCGAGAATTGCTTCCTGGCCGCGCTGGGGGCGACCGTCGTAGTCATGGATGGCGCGGGCGAGCAGCAGGAAATCTTCAAGCTGCCCGAGGCTGACCGCCGGGCCGGACTGCAATTGCACGAACCCCGCCCCCTCACGCCGCACCCCCGCGAACGCACTATCGCCGACCGCGTCCGTCCGCGGGCGACCACCGGCCGGCTGGTGCTGGCGGATATCTACACCGGGCGCAACATGGCCGGCGTCCGGCGCGGTGAGATCAAGAAGCTCCTCGTGCTCGAACCGTTGCCCATGCCGATTCATTACACCGGCGGCATGGAGCCGATCAGCTACGGCGGCACTTTCACCCTGGAGCGGATTGTTGGCACGGTGCCGGTTGAAGAAGACGGCTCGGCGTGCTTCGATCTGCCCGCGCTTCGCAGCTTTTTCTTTGTCGCGCTCGACCAGAACGATCTCTCCGTCAAACGCATGCAGAGCTTCCTGACCGTCCAGCCGGGCGAGACGACCAGTTGTGTGGGCTGTCATGAGCAGCGCACCCGAACGCCGCAACTGGCCACCACCCAGCTTGCGGCGCTGCGCCGGCCGCCGAGCCGGATTGAGCCCATCGCCGATGTGCCCGAGATCATTGACTTCCCGCGTGACATCCAGCCTGTGCTGGACGCGCTCTGCTTGAGCTGCCACGGCTACGAAAAGACCCCCGCCGGCGGCCCGCGGGCCGGACGCCTCATCCTCACGGGCGACCACGGCCCGCTCTACAGCCACAGCTACTACATGCTGACCATCGCCCGGCTGATCTCCGATGGCCGCAACCAGCCCCGCAGCAACTATGCCCCGCGCACGCTCGGCTCCTCGGCCAGCCGCCTGCTCAGCCTGCTCGACGGCACGCATTACGGCGTCCAGGCCACGCCGCACCAGAAGAAGCTCCTGCGGCTATGGATCGAGAGCGGCGCCGCGTATCCCGGCACCTACGCCGCGCTGGGCTGCGGCATGATTGGCAACTATGCCGAGAACCGAATGATCAATACCGGGGAGGACAAGGCCGTCACCCGGGCCGCCGCCCAGGTCCTGCAGAGCCGCTGCGCCGCCTGCCATGCGGAACCGGCGCGGCTCCTCCCCCAAAGCCTGGCCGACGAGCGCGGCGTCTCGTTCTGGCAGCCAAGCCTCGACGACCCGCGCCTGCTCACCAGCCGTCATATTGTCTTCAACCTCTCCCGTCCCGAGAAATCGCTCATCCTCCTTGCGCCGTTGGCTGAGTCCGCCGGCGGCTGGGGCCTCTGCCGTGACCCCAAGACTCGCAAACCGGCAAATGTCTTCGAAGACACAGCCGCCCCCGGCTATCAGGCCCTGCTGGCCTTGTGCGCCGCCGGCAAGGACTCGCTGGCGCAGGGCACCCGGCGGTTCGATATGGCGGGCTTCCACCCTCGCGCAGATTGGGTCCGCGAAATGAAGCGCTACGGCATCCTCCCGCCGGACTCCGCCCCTGCCGCTCCGCTCGATTGCTACGCAGTAGAACGCCGGTATTGGGAATCGCTCTGGTACAGCCCCGCGTCCGCGGTGCCCTGAACCGAAACGCCGAACCGTCCAGCAAGCCTCTGCGCTCGGCGCGTCTAACGCGCGGAAGTGCTTGCGCAAACGGCGATCTGGTGGCTCTATCGGGGGGGAAACCGCATGAAGCCATACCCATTGGTACTCGGAATCGCCGTGCTGGCGGGATCACTCATCGCTCAAGACCTGACGGTTGCCACCCGCGGGCAACCGGCCGCCTGCAGCATTGTGCGCCCGGCCAACGCGTCCCCCTCCCAACTCCACGCCGCGGGGGAACTGCAGAAGTATATCGAGGAGATGACCGGCGTGAAGCTGCCGATCATCGCGGACGACGCCCCGCTGCCAGCCAGCGCGATTCTGTTGGGGAATACACGGCATACCGCGCAGGTGCTGGGTGCGCCGGTGGACCTGAAGGACCTGGGCGACGATGGCTTTCGCTTGCGCTGCCGTCCGCCGCACCTGCTGATTCTGGGCAGCCCCGTGCGTGGCACGCTCTACGGGGTCTATGAAACGCTGGAACGCCATGGCGGGTGCCGCTGGTATGCCACCTGGCACAGCGTCATTCCCCGGCTCGACACGTGGCGCCTGCCGCCGTTCGACGAGACCCAGCGGCCAGCCTTCGCCATGCGCGAACCGTTCTGGTTTAACATGTTTGACGGTGACCTGGCTGCCCGCAACAAAGCCAACGGCAACTCGATGCGCCTGGGCGACCCGCACGGCGGCAAGATCCGCTTCGGCGGCGGCCTCTTTGTCCACACCTTCAATGCCCTCTGCCCACCCGACGAGTTCTTTGCCACGCACCCGGAATACTTCAGCGAGCTGAACGGCAAACGCGTGAAAGATCACAGCCAGCTCTGCCTCACCCACCCCGAGGTTCTCAGGATCGTCACGGAACGCCTCCTGGCCCGCATCCGCCAGGACCCGACCGCAAAACTCTTCAGTGTCAGTCAAAACGACTGGTACAACTTCTGCACCTGTCCGGCCTGCAAAGCCATTGACGACCGCGAGGGATCCCCGGCTGGGACCATGATTAGTTTCGTCAACCAGGTGGCCGAGGCCGTTGAGAAGGAGTTCCCGGAGGTCTGGATCGAGACCTTGGCGTATCAATACACCCGCAAACCGCCCAAGACCGTCCGCCCGCGCCACAATGTCGTGCCGCGCCTCTGCACCATCGAGTGCGACTTCTCCCAGCCGCTCGACCGGAGCACGTTTGACCAGAACCGGAGGTTTGTCGAGGACATCCGCGGCTGGAGTCGCATCACCGACAAGCTCTACATCTGGGATTATACCACCGACTTTCGCAACTACATCGGCCCTTTTCCCAACGTCCTGGCCTTGCAGGGCAATGTGAAGTTCTTCCGAGACCATCACGTCGTGGGCCTCTTCGAGCAAGGAGCGTATCAAGGCCGTCACGGCGACTTTGCCGAACTCAAAGCCTGGCTCCTGGCCAAGTGGCTCTGGAACCCGGACCTGCCTGCCGAACCGTTGCTCGCTGATTTCTTCAAAGGCTACTACGGCGCCGCGGCACAACTGGTCCGCCGGTATTTCGACGAGCTGCACAGCTTCCACAACGATCCCTCCACCAAACCGCTGCGCATCTTTGACGACGTGAAAAACCCCGTCATCCCCGACAGCTTCTATGCCCGCGCCGTCACCTTGTGGGAACAAGCCGAAGCCGCCGTCAAAGACTCCCCTGCCCACTCCTATAACGTGCGCATGGGCGCAGTTCCCGTGCTCTACGCCCGCCTCATGCGAATGCCCGCGCCCGACGAAATCAAAGTCTGGGTCACCCAAAATCCCCGCCAGTTCGACGTGCCGCCCGAACGCCGCAACCTCGCCGCAGACCTGCTCGCCCGATTCCGCGAAGCCGGGAACATCCGTATCTCTGAAAGCCATGACCATCACCAAACCACGCTTGCGCTGTGGACAAGTTGGACCAACCCCGCCCCGTCCGCCGCCGCCGTTCCCCAAAGCCAGGCCATCGCCGAGGACCGCACGATCTCGCTCAGCCGGCGGGGAACCTGGGGCGACACGGTGCCCGACCCACTGGCTGAAGATGGCTCGGCTTTGAAACTCTTCAACACCCACTATGAATGGTGCGCCACCCTCCCCTTGAGCCAAGTAGCGTTCGATCCCGGCAAGCGCTACCGTCTCCGGATGCGCGTGCGAGTCGAGCAGGAACCGGGGCGCGAAGGCGAAGCTTTCTGGGCCGGCGTTTACGATCCCAGCGACAAAACGAGCTGCGGCGGCTGTGAACGCAAGACATCGGCGGTGGGCGATGATTACCGATGGTACGACGTGGCCGAATGGACGCCCGAACGGGACCACTATTTCTGGATCGGCCCCGGGCGCTTCGACAAGCAGGGCGGCGCGACTTCAGCGATCAAAGCTGTCTATGTTGACAAGCTTGAGCTGACGCGGTTGGAGTGACCACGCGTCCCAACCTGAATGGCTCCTCGCCCGGGAAATGCGGGTTCGTGGAACTGAGCCCCGGCTGTCCGCGCACAGGAAGCTGGAGCTGCCCTGCCGTGGTTCACGGTCAGGGCTCTGTCACGCCCAAAGAATCCAGCGCCAACTCGGTCAACGACCGCACCCCCAAGGGCAGAGCCCGCTCGTAAACGCTGCGCGGGTGAACCGTTGTCCATGCCGATTCATTACACCGGCGGCATGGAGCCGGTTAGCTGCGGCGGCACCTTCACCCTGGAACGGATCTTTGGCACGGTGCCGGTCGAGGAAGACGGCTCGGCCTGCTTCGATCTGCCCGCGCTCGACCAGAACGATCTTTCCGTCAAACGCATGCAAAGCTTCCTGACCGTCCAGCCCGGTGAGACGACCAGTTGTGTGGGGTGTCATGAGCAGCGTACCCGAACGCCGCAACTGGCTACCACCCAGCTTGCGGCGCTGCGCCGGCCGCCGAGCCGGATCGAGCCCGTCGCCGATGTGCCCGAGGTCATTGATTTTCCGCGCGACATCCAGCCTGTGCTGGACGCGCTCTGCGCGTCTATTCTTTCAGCAGGAACTTCTGTGCCCCTTCCAGGTCGTCGGTGTTGATCAGATCAACGCCGTTGGTCAGCATTTCACGCCAGAATTCGGGCCGGTCCGGCGCGCCCCAGAACCGCACGCGGCGGCCTTGTTGATGGGCCTTGGCCACGATGGTCTTGAGCTTGAGTTGTTCCGTCGCGTCCATCGCGCCCGAGCCGCGCCATTTGAAACTTCGCGTCCAACTGGTGCTGATCCAGGGGATGAGATCGGGGGCAGCGCGCGAGTCGAGATCCGTCAGTTCGCCATCAAGGCAGGCATAGCGGAGTGACTCGCCGTTGAACATTTCCTGCGCGCGATTGCCGGTAATAATGACCCGGATGGCGTTGGTTTGGGTTGCGCCAGGCCGGAACGTGGTGAGCATGCCGGCGGACTGTGTGAGCAGCTCGCGCAGGACAGGGTAGCTGGCCTGCCAGCCGGATTTGAACTCCACCAGCAGCGTAAACTCCGGGCCGCCCGGATAGACCAGTCCGCCATTCTTGCGCACGCGCTCCCGCAAAGGCTCGAGGTAAAGCGCCTGCAGGGTTCGTTCCGGCTTTACCTGGCTGCGATCATGGGCGACGAGCAGAACGCCATCCACGAGATGAACATCGGCCTCGACACTGCAAAAGCCATGGTCCAACGCGTCCAGCAACGGACGTTTGTGCCGATAGTCGTTATGGGCGTGGGCATGAACCAACGGGATGGGCTCGGCGCCCCTGCACGCAGCGCACACCGCGAGGAACACAAGGCCGGCCAGCAGCCTCCCGGATGACGAAGTGGGTTTCAACATTTGGAATATCGAGTTCTCAGTTTGCTGCCGAGAGTGCCTCGTTTTGGCGCCCGGCGCCAGCCTGAGAAAGCGGGCAGCTCCCGTTCCAACCTCGTATTGGCTCCTGTGCCCGCGCCTGCGCCTGTCAGCGCGGCACACTTTTTATTCTGGCCGCCATGGATTCAGGAGCCACAATCGTCTCATGCAATCCAAGCAGTTGGTTGACCTGTTGCGCGCGTCCCGGCAGATGGTGCTCTTTACTGGCGCGGGCATTTCCACCGGGAGCGGCATTCCTGACTTTCGCGGGCCCGACGGCGTGTGGAAACGGCGCCAGCCGGTCTATTATCACGACTTCATGCGGTCGGAGGCGGCGCGGGTCGAGCATTGGGATTTCAAGCTGGAAGGTTGGGCGGCATTCCGCGAGGCGCGACCGAATGCCACGCACGAGGCCGTTGTGCAGCTCGAGCGTGCCGGCAAAGTGCGCGCGGTCGTCACGCAAAACATTGAGGGTCTCCACGCGCGCGCCGGCACAGCGCCCGAGCGTTTGATCGAACTGCACGGCGCCAACAGCCTCGTCGAATGCCAAGCCTGTGGCCGGCGCTCGGACCCGGCGCCGCATTTCGAGTTATTCCGCCAGACGCGTCGTCCCCCGGTATGTGAATGCGGCGGATTTCTCAAGCCCGCAACCATCAGCTTCGGTCAGAACCTGCGCAATGAAGACCTGGAGCACGCGGAGGCAGCCGCACAGGCAGCCGATCTCGTCGTTGCGCTGGGCTCGACGCTTTCGGTGTATCCGGCGGCGAACATTCCCTTGCTGGCCGCAAGCCGGGGCGTGCCTTACGTCATCATCAACCGCGGCCCGACCGAGCACGATGAGCGGCCGGAGGTCACTCTCCGGCTCGAAGGAGATGTGGGGGAGGTCTTTCCGCCGGCGGTAACCGCGGCGTTATCCTGAATCCCTCATAGAGACAGTTGCCAGGCGGGGACTAGATCCCCCAGCCCTCGCGGTCCTTGCGGCGAATCCACTGCGCCGCCTCCGGCGCATTCCTGGCCACCATGTTCGGTCCGTCCCACTCGATCTTCTTGCCCACCTTCAGCGCCACGCACCCGAGCAGGATGATTTCCGTAAGGTAAGCCGCCACATCGAAATCGGAATACCCGGGGGCGCCGCCTTTGCAAGCCGCAATCCATTCCAGGTGCTGGCGCTCATCGCTGCCCCCCTGGAATCCATTGCGCGGAATGCTTTGCGGGATGGCTTTGACGGCATCGTGGGCCTTCCCGTCGCTCATTTCCTTCTCGCCTTTGAGCTTGAGGAAGAACTGCGCACCGTAGTCATCGGGCGAGAACAGCGTGCCTTTGTCGCCGATGAGCAGACAGCCGCTGCCGGGGATCTTGTCCATCAGTTCCTGGACGTCGGCCAAAACGTCCTTGGGCGGCTTATTGCTGCCGTCGTGGTCGAAGGGCTTGTTGGGTTTGGGATTGCCGCCATCATACCACCAGAACTGCACGGGCGGCAGACCCTCGCGCGCCGGGAACTCGAAGCGGATGGTGGACTTGAGCGGGTAGCTTTCAGTGTTCATCGCGGACGAAGTAGCCTCGATCTCCGTCGGATAGCCCAGCTTCAACGCGCGGAAGGGCATGTTCGCCGTATGGCAAGCCATGTCGCCGAGCGCGCCGGTGCCGAAGTCCTGCCAGCCGCGCCACACAAAGGGCGCGTACACCGAACCGCTTCCTCGCCGACCACCTTTGGCCGGTTGGTCGGTCCACCGGTTCTTGTAAGGGCGCATCGGCGCGGGTCCGATCCAGCAATCCCAATCGAGAGTTTCAGGGACGGGGTCCGCGCCTGGCGGCCGGTCCATGCCTTGCGGCCAGATCGGGCGGTTGGTCCAGACGTAAACCTGCCTCACTGGGCCGATGAGCCCGGCCTGGATCACCTCCACCGACCGGCGCAGGCCGTCCTCGGCGCTGCCTTGGTTGCCCATCTGCGTAGCGACCTTGTATTGCTTGGCGAGCTTGCGCAGCAGGCGCGCCTCATAAACCGTTTGAGTTAGTGGCTTCTGGCAATACACGTGTTTGCCCAGGCGCATGGCACTTGCGGCAATAACCGCGTGCGTATGATCGGGCGTGGACACGATGACCGCGTCCAGAGACTTCTCCTGCTGCAGCATCTTGCGCCAGTCCCGGTAGAAGTTGGCATTGGGATATTTCTTACGCGCTCCGGCGGCCATCATCTCATCCGCGTCGCACAGCGCGACGATGTTTTCGCTCGCACAGCAGTTGATATCGCTGGAGCCCTTGCCTCCGACGCCGACCGCGCCAATGTTCAACTTCTCATTCGCCGAAACGCGGCGGGGCTGCGCGATGGGGGCTGACTCTTCATTGCTCGAAACGCGGCGGGGCTGGAGATTGGCGCAGCCGGTCAGCGCCGTAGCGCTGGCAGCGAGCGCTGAGTAGTAAAGAAATTGCCGGCGACTCAATGCTGAGCTCGAAGCAGTGTGTACTTTCGACATGGCTTCTTTCGTACCGGCAAGCATCCCGGCGCACAAGCACAAATCACAGTGCATTGGTGGCAGGAGCGCATCTTGACACCGCCACCGGAGCGCGGCTGTCCTCAGCCGCAGCAGCCCCGACAATGCGAGCCTGCCCCGTTGTCCCGAGAGCCACTCCCTTGCGCACGTGCTGCGGCTGAGGACAGCCGCGCTCC
>CAZVFC010000025.1:0-117642 GCA_964625855.1 uncultured Verrucomicrobiota bacterium
GCCCATTTCCTCGGAATCTAACAAATCTGCTTCTCCAAGGTGCATTTTTGAGGTTAATTGATTCCAGCGATCTTGCTGCTGCCCATCCAACAGCAACTGGACTTCCAACTCGTCGAGAACCCGCTGTTCTTCGATTCCCGGCAGACGCAATGGCTTAGCCATGCGTCTAAATAAAGAGATTCAGCGTGGCTTTGCCCAGTTTTTTCGCAGGTGACCCGCGCCGACAGCCGCCGAAACGGTTTTCATGACTCCGTCATACATCTGCCCGCCTTCTTTCACGCCCTGTCCGGCCACAGATCCTCGCGTGCGGAACGGTAACAATTCTTTGGCTGTCGCCCAAGGCAGACGCCGGCCGTGACCAGCGCGCGAACAAGAGCGCGCGCCTTACGCCCGGCACAGAGTCTCCAGGCAACACAGGCGGTCCCCGTTGTCTCCGACTGGAAAGGTCTTGGCAGAACCAGTACTCCTGCGTCCACGGGGGCTTCCGTTGTTGAGCAAGGTGGCTTCGCCCGTGGTGCAACGCGCCACGAAGCGGTTAGTGCCGAAGAATCGGTCACGCAATTCCCAGATCGGGCGGGTCCTGCGGATAGCGGCAGAGAGTATGTGGGAGTAACCGCGGGTCAACTTGAAGCTGGCAATGGGCGCACCGGAATCTGCATCGGTCACAGTCCCGGTTGCGGTCAACTCCGGGTGAAGGACGAATGTATGATCGAGGTCATCGGCGAAGCCTTCGGCCATGACCGTGACGGGCCTTTGGGTTTCCGTGGTATTCAGGCTGAACCGGCCGGAGGCGTCCGTCACTGTTCTAGCAGCCGGTTTCTGGCTCTCAGTAGGGCAATGGGGAAATCGGTTGCGCACCGACACGTTGCAGGCAATTCTCCAGGTAAGGCCATGGTCCTGCGAGTGCCCAAATTCCGCCGGCGACTCAAACCGCGCGAAGCCCGGCTGTTGATCTACCTGCTGGTGTTGCTGGGCGTCGTGGTATGGAAGCTCATGCCCCGTCCCTGGCACCCGGCCTTCACACTCGAAACCGCGCATCACCTGATCCTCTCGTCAGCCGCGCGGCCCCAGGCCGAGGACACCGCCAAAGTGCTGGAGTTGCTCTATAGCGCCTACTCGAACCGGCTCAGCAGCCTGCCGCAGTCTCGGCGAGAACATCCCAAGCTCAAGGTCAAACTGTTTAAGGACCGTGCCGAGTTTCGTCGGGTGAACCCGGGGCTGGGCTGGGCGGAGGCGTACTACCGCCAGCCTTACTGCCGGGCCTACTTCTCGGCAGACGAGATCAATCCGTGCCACTGGATGCTCCACGAGGCCGTGCATCAACTGAACCACGAGGTCGCGCGCTTGGAACTGGAGAAGTGGCTGGAGGAAGGACTGGCCGAGTATTTCTCGACCAGCCGCCTGATCTCGAACCGGCTCGCGGTGGGGATGATAGATGTCAACACCTACCCGGTTTGGTGGCTGGAGGAGCTCGCCACCACGCCGGATCTGTCAGAGAACATCCGCAACGGCAGCGTAATCCCGTTGCGCGCGATCATTACGGGCCGCGGCGGTCCCGGCATGAACTGCCATTTCAACCTGTACTATCTGCATTGGTGGACGCTCACCCATTTCCTGTTCGAGACCCCGCAGTATCGCGAGCGGGCCTTCGCGCTCGTGCAGAAAGGTGGGGCCCTGGAGGCGTTCGAGGAGACCATTGGCACGGTGGAAAACGTGCAAGCAGAATGGCACGCCTACGTTCGCCGGCTCAAAGAGGCGATCTCCTCAGGCGACGCGAAGTTCTTCAAATACGGCAGGCTTTCTGAACGGACCAACGCTCCTCCAACGTCGTAAGGTTCCCGCCTGGTAGTTTGCGGGAGCGGGCAGACACTTCTTGGTTCTGCCGGGGCTCGCGCTTATCTCATTGACGGTGCCCGATGCGGCCGGGTAAGAATTGGACGTATCGCGACCGGTTCCGCTTGTTCGTGCCGAGGGCAAAAGACCGCGGCCGGCGGAAAGGTCGGTGTAAGTTACATAACTGCAGAACAGACTCGAAACTATGCTAAAGCATTCATTCAAATCAGTTCGGTTGACCGCCATGGTCGGGCTGGCTTGCTTCGCGGCAGCCACGGGACGCATTTATGCTGAGGGAGAAGGCCTGTTTCTAAACACCGATGTCGGTGCTTCCTTTATCACCGGCCTTCCTTCGGGCATTGATGCTGATCCGGGCATCCGGTTCAGCGTTGTACCTGGCTACCGCATCTATAATGATGACCTCTTCTCCGTCTCGCTCCAGCTTGATACCGGCTTGATCTGGAACGGGCTGGACGGCGGTGGCGACCTTTACCAAGTGCCGGTTCTCGCCGGGTTCGAGTATGCGTTTCACACTGGCAGCATCGTCGAGCCATATGTCGGCATAGGCGGCGGCGGCGTTTACTCCGATTATAGTGTTTCCTCAGCCTTCGGTGGGGGCGACAGCTCGTTTGACGGCGCGGTGCAAGGTATGGCCGGGGTTCGCTTCAAGCTCAGCGAGAGTGCGGAAGTCGGCGTCGGCTACAAGTTCTTGGCCACTTGGCCATCGAATGTGGACTACGTCGGAACTCATTCCGCCTCGGTGATGTTCGTGTTCCGCTTCTAACGAACTCAACCACTCTTCGGCTCCTGCCGCGGCCGGGTGACGGCAAGCTCGTACTTGCCCGAGCCCACGGACAGGACGGCGTTCGGGCTTTCCAGGTGGAGGAACCTCACGGCCGGCGCCCCGTCGAGGGCACGGCCACTCTCGGTGATGTACGTCGGCGACCCCGCCGGGAGGAGCGCTTGGGCCGTCGGCTTTGCTGGGAGTGAGAGGTTGAAACGGAGCGTGCCCTCGCGCTGTTCCGAGGTGCTGCTCTCCCACCTCCAGGCGGATTGACCAAATCCCTACCCCGGAGGTATGAGGTCATGAGGCCCTTGCTGGCGCAGACTTTGGGGGCCTGCGGCACAGCAGGGGAAAGGAATCCTGGTAGGAGCATCGAAACCACAAGAAGGATGGAGAGCACAGGTCACGACTTGGTTGCCAAGTACTGATTAGGGTTGTGACACTAACGCGGAATCTAGCCAAGCGTTGCCGCCTTACCTGTCAGGGAAGATGAGAATCGCCGGTCTCATGCATCGGCGACAAGTTCTGCCGCCCTCGCATTGGCTAGCACTTGCGCCGCGTCTTTGCACCCGGGGATCACTGCGGTGACCAGTGGGTCCTTGAGGCACCACGCCAGGGCCCATCGCGCTAGCGGGACACCGGCAGGCACCTCGCTTTGCTGGATGCGCTCGACTTCGGCAATGTCATGGCGTATCTTCGTGGCGTCAATGGTCGAACGCCAGTCATTGGCCGGAAAGCTCGCGCCGGACGGGTACTTGCCTGTGAGCAAGCCGCTGGCGAGCGGCACGCGCGCCAGGATTCCCAGGTTGTCCCGGCGGGCATGAGGGAAATAGATCTGCTCGGGCCGCCGATCCAACCGGTTGTAATACACTTGCAGGACTTCGGCGCCGAGGCGACGCGCCTCGCGCGCCTGCGACTCGCTGCCCTTGCCCAGGATCGAGATCCCAAGATGACGGATCACTCCTGCGCTCTTCCGTTCGGCCAGCACTCTCCACAAGTCTTCGTTGAGACACGCGGAATCCGGGCCGGAGTGGAATTGATAGAGGTCAATGGCGTCGGTCCGCAGCGCCCGGAGCGAGGCTGCGAGCTGCCGGCCCACGTCCGCCGGCGAGAACTCATCCGCCCGATCCAGGAGCTTCTTGAAGTGATGACCGAACTTTGTGGCGACAATCCAGCGCGAGCGGTCCCGCCGGCTCAGGTAATCGCCGATCAACTGCTCCGAGAGGTGGTCGCCGTAGCATTCGGCAGTATCAATGAGGTTGATCCCCAGTTCCGCAGCCCGGTCGAGAATGGCGTCCACGTCGGCCTGCGAAAAACTGCGGCCCCACTCGCCCCCGAATTGCCAGGTCCCGATCCCAATGACCGAGACCCGCAAACCAGTGCTGCCTAAGACTCGATAGCGCATGGCGGGATACTAATTCAAGTTCGCTCCTCTGTCTCGCCGTTCCATCCTTAAGTGATGATCCTCTAACCGGCAGGGAATCTATGGTTTCCTAATGGACCTTTTGCCCCGCAAAAAATGGTGAACTTTTGACAAAGCCGGTGCAGTCCGCTATGCCTCTTCCCGGCACATTGCCTGCCACGCAGGATGAGGACACGCACATCATCGCGAGAGCAACTTCCGGACGGCGGCGACGCCCCACCGGTCGAGAAGGTCAAGCCGGCCGAGAGCGCACGGCGGGGCACATGGAGTGGCCCTGTTCCGGCACCCATCCGGGCGGGCGCTTTCATAGCATGCACCTCCTGCTTTCCATCGGTCACGATTAACAAAACCCGCAACGCACCTCCCCCAAGAAAGATCCTACAATGAGCACACCTGTATCTTCCACCATCCAAAAGCCCTTCAGCGCCACCGCTCGTGAAATGGGTCGCCATCCCCTCGATGCCATCTTCACGCCCAAATCGGTCGCGGTGGTCGGCGCCACGGAAAAGGTCGGCAGCGTCGGCCGCACCGTCTTGTGGAACCTGATGAACACGCCGTTCGGCGGCCCGATTTATCCGGTCAACCCCACCCGGCCCAGCGTGCTCGGAATAAAGGCCTATCCCAAGCTGGCCAACCTGCCGGAGAAGCCCGACGTGGTGGTGGTCACCACTCCCGCGGCGGTCATCCCGGGCATCATCGGTGAAGCGGCCGACCTCGGCATCCCTGGCGCTGTGGTCATTTCCGCCGGCTTCAAGGAGACCGGACCGGCTGGAGCGGAACTGGAGCGTCAATTGCTGGCCCATGCTCGGCGCGGAAATATGCGGCTCGTCGGCCCGAACTGCCTGGGTGTGATGAACCCGATCAGCGGCGTCAACGCGACTTTTGCTGCCGGCATCGCCCGCCGCGGCAACGTCGCGTTCATCAGCCAGTCCGGCGCACTCTGCACGGCGGTCCTCGATTGGTCGTTGCGCGAAATGGTCGGGTTCAGCTCCTTCGTCTCCATCGGCTCGATGCTCGACGTCGGCTGGGGCGACCTTATCAGCTACTACGGCGATGATCCCAACACCAAGAGTATCGTCCTCTACATGGAGACCATCGGTGATGCGCGCGGCTTCCTGTCCGCTGCCCGCGAAGTGGCGCTGACCAAGCCCATTATCGTCATCAAACCGGGCCGGACCGAGGGCGCCGCCAAGGCCGCTGCCTCCCACACCGGATCGCTTACCGGATCGGACGATGTTCTCGAAGCGGCCTTCAAACGCTGCGGCGTGCTGCGCGTGAACACCATTTCTGATCTGTTCCACATGTCCGAAGTGCTGGCCAAGCAACCCCGGCCGCAGGGCAACCGCCTCACTATTATCACCAACGCCGGCGGCCCGGGTGTGCTGGCCACGGATGCGTTACTGACCAGCGGCGGCGCCCTGAGTGAGGTGTCGAAGGAGACGATGGACGAGCTGAACAAGTTCCTCCCTGCGGTGTGGAGTCATAACAACCCCATTGACGTCATCGGCGACGCCAGCGCCGACCTCTACGCCAAGACCCTCGAGATCGCCGGCCGCGACCCGAACAGCGATGGGCTGTTGGTGATTCTCACTCCGCAGGCCATGACGGACGCCACCGCTACCGCCGAGAAGCTCAAGGCGTTTGGCCATATCGAAGGCAAACCCGTTCTCGCGAGCTGGATGGGCGGCGATGAGATTGCCGCGGGCGAGGCGATTCTCAACCGGTCTGACATCCCGACGTTTGCGTACCCGGACACAGCGGCTACGGTGTTCAGCTCCATGTGGCAGTATTCCGAGAATCTCCGCGCGCTCTACGAGACGCCGTTGCCGTCTGCCGATCCGGCCGACCTCGCCTCCGGACGCGCCAAAGCCCACACCCTGATCGAGTCCGTCAAGAAGTCGGGCCGCACGATACTCACGGAAGCCGAGTCCAAGGACCTGCTCGACTGTTACGGCATACCCACGGTCGTCACCAAGATCGCCAAGACCGAGGCCGCCGCCGCAAAGCTCGCCAAGGAGATTGGGTTCCCATCCGTCCTGAAGCTTTATTCGGAGACCATCACCCACAAGACCGACGTGGGCGGCGTCCAGTTGAATCTCAAGGACGAGGCCGAAGTCCGCAAAGCCTTCAACGACATCAAGACCTCTGTAACGGAGAAGAAGGGCGCCGAACACTTCCAGGGCGTCACGGTGCAAAAGATGATCAAACTAGCCGATGGCTACGAAATCATCCTGGGCAGCAGCATTGACCCGCAGTTTGGACCGGTGCTTCTGTTCGGTATGGGCGGCCAGCTTGTCGAAGTGTTCAAGGACAAGTCCCTCTCCCTGCCGCCGCTTAATACCACCCTGGCCCGCCGCATGATGGAACGTACGAAGATCTACCACGCCCTCAAAGGCGTGCGCGGCCGCAAGCCCGTGGATCTGGCGGCCCTGGAGAAGCTCATGGTGGGCTTTAGCCAGCTCGTTGCGGAGCAGTGCTGGATCAAGGAAATTGACATCAATCCGCTCTTTGCCTCCAGCGACGACCTCGTCGCTCTCGACGCCCGCGTTATCCTCCACGATGCGAACACCAAGGAAGAACAATTGCCAAAGCTCGCCATTCGCCCGTATCCCATGCAGTACGTCGGCACCTGGAAGATGAAGGATGGCAAAAAGGTTACCATCCGCCCCATTCGTCCCGAGGACGAGCCGTTGCTGGTCAGTTTCCATGAGGGTTTGTCCGAGCGAAGCGTGTATTTGCGCTACTTCAGCCCTCTCAAACTGCAACAACGAGTCGCTCACACGCGGCTTGTCCGAATCTGCTTCAATGATTACGACCGCGAAATCGCGCTTGTCGCCGAGCAAAAGGGCGCTAACGGCGACGCTGAAGTAGTTGGGGTTGCCCGGCTGAGCAAACTGCACGGCAACAACGCGGGCGAGTTCGCCGTCGTGGTCACCGACCGCTGCCAGCGCAAAGGCTTGGGCACAGAGCTTACCAAGCGCCTGGTGGAAATTGCCAGAAACGAGAAGCTCGACCGCCTTGTGGCCTATACCCTGCGCGAGAACAAAGAGATGCAGCAAATGTGCAAGAAGATCGGCTTCAAAGTCCGCATCCCTGTTGGGGAGTCCGAGTCCATCATTGAGATGGAACTCTGAGGCCACGCCTTGGCGAGAATCGTCTGGATTCTGCGATAGTGTCGGCCGGCGTGCCCGGGGCGCACGCCTTTCATGATACGGCTGCACCGCCACCGTGCGGGGCAGCCGCGCTGGTGGTAGGCTGGCGGTTCAGGGCCAACTCACCAGCAGGCTTGGAAACGCCTGCATTCCACACTTTCCGTCCTGCCGAAGCTTGATACAGTCTGCCTGTGAGTCATGCCGCAGATCAATGGTAGCAAAGGACCGCTATGACAATTCACGTTCTTGGAGTTAACACCGCCTACCACGAGTCCTCGGCCTGTCTGCTCCGCGACGGTGAAATCATCGCCATGGCGGAGGAAGAGCGCTTCAACCGTCTCCGATACGGGAAGCGCTCGCGGGTGAACAACCCGGACGAGCTCCCCGAACAAGCGATGGCCTGGTGCCTGAAGCGGGGCGGGGTCGGCTGGAAGGACCTTGCGGCGATCGGCTACTCGCTCGACCCGGAGCAACGCCGCCGGCAAAACGTCAATCTCCCCGACGCGAAACGGATGAAGCCGGGGGACTGGGGAACATCCGAGGGCGAGGAGACCTACTACCGGCACAGCCTGGCGGCACGGGACAAGCTCGTCGCTCGGGCTCCGCAGGCCGGGTTCCATTTCCTGTCGCATCATCTGTGTCATGCGGCATCGGCGTTCTTCCCCTCGCCGTTCGAGGAGGCCGCGGTGCTGGTCATTGACGGCATCGGCGAGTTCAACTCCACTTGGCTTGGTCTGGGGCAGGGGCACCGCTTAACCGAGCTGGAGTCGGTGGGCTACCCGCACTCGCTGGGCTTCGTTTGGGAGCGCATGTCAGAGTTCCTGGGCTTCGATGTCTATAGCGGCCCGGGCAAGGTCATGGGCTACGCCTGCATCACGGACCCCATCGGTGAACTGACCAATGCCGACTTCCTCGCGCGCATGAAGACCATCCTCCACGAGGAGAGCGGCAGCACGTTCTTCGTGGATAACAACGCCTTCCGCTTCCGCACTGACGATTTCTCCGGGTTGGAGCGCTGCTTCGGCCCACGGCGTACGGCGGTAGTGGACCGTTACGAGGATGCTTCGGTGGCGGCGGCGCTCCAGGTCGTCACTCAGGATGTGATGGTCCACCTGGCGAAGCGACTCTATTTGCGCGTCAACGCCGACCGCAAGGAGCCTATCGTCAACCTCTGCCTGGCCGGCGGGGTGGCCCTCAATTGCGTGGCCAACTACGAAATCGCCGCCCGTTCTCCCTTCAAACGCATCTGGGTGCAGCCCATGGCCAACGACGCTGGCACCGCGCTGGGCGCTGCCGCGCTCGTGCATCTTCAGTTGGCTGGGAAGACGCGCCCGCGCATGACCCACGCCTTCTGGGGGCCGGGATACAGCACGGACGAACTACACGCGTCGCTCAAGGCCCGCGGCCTGACCTGCTCGAAACCGGACAACATCGCCGCCGAAGTCGCCACCCGCATCGAGCGCGGGCAGATTGTTGCCTGGTTCCAGGGGCGGCAGGAAGTGGGACCCCGCGCGCTCGGTCACCGCTCCATCCTTACGGACCCCAGCCGATTCGACGCGCGCAACCGGCTCAACGTCCGGGTGAAATACCGCGAGTCATTCCGACCGTTCGCACCCAGCGTGCTGCCGGGAGGCATGGCGAAGTACTTTGAATTGCCGGCCGAAATGATCTCAACCCGCTACATGCTGTTCGCCGTGCCGCTGCGCGAGCCTCGCATGAAGCAAATGATCCCGTCGGTCATCCAGGAGAACGGCTCCACTGGACGCGCCGGCGCCCGCGTGCACGAGGTGCAGCCGGAGGTGGACCCGCTTTACGCCGAGCTGATCACCGAGTTCGAGAACAAGACCTCGCTCCCGCTGGTTCTCAACACGTCGTTCAACGTCGGCGAGCCCATCGTCACCACCCCCGACCAGGCCCTGGACACATTCCTGAAGTCGGCGATGGACGCGCTGGCCCTGGGACCGTTCCTTGTGCCAAACCCCAGGGCCAAATGAACCGGCTGCCGCGACAGGTCGAGTGGATCACCGCCCGGGTGCAGGGGCGACCGGGCTTCCGCCTTATGGTGATCTTAACTGCGCCCGGGTGCACTTATGCCCGCAGTTCGGGCGGCTGCACCAACTGCGGCTTCCCCCAGCTCTTTGGCACTGGCCAATCCGTGACCGCGCAGGACTATCTTGCCCAGGTCGAAGCCGCGCTTGGCAAGATTCCCCCGGGCACCCACGCACCCGTTGAAGTGGATCTCTACAACTCCGGCTCCTACCTCAACCCCGAGGAAGTCCCCGACTCGGCCCAGCCCGCAATGCTCGCCCTGGTCGCCGCGCGACCCGAGGTTGCCTCGTTGTTGGTCGAGACGCGCCCGGAGTATGTCACGTCGGCCAGGCTCCAGCGAGTGCTGGCAGCCTGCCGGGGCAAGCCGCTCGAAATCGGCATCGGCCTGGAGAGCGCCAATCCGGACATCTTGAGCCGGCGCATCCATAAGGGCTACACCTGGGAACAGTTCACTACGGCCGCCGGGCTGATCGCCGAGGCAGGCGCAGGACTGCTGGTGTACGTTCTGCTGAAACCCATGCACACAGGCGAACCCGAGGCCATCGAGGACTCCGTGGAAACGGCCCGCAAGATCTTCGCCCTCGGTCACGAACTGAACGCTCCGACTCGCGTGGCGCTGGAACCGTGCTTCGTCGCTCCGCAGACGCCGCTGTATTGGGCATTCGAGCAAGGGCGCTACCGGCCACCGTGGCTTTGGTCCGTGGTCGAGGCTCTGTCGCGAATCGCACCGCTCGGGCCTGTGCTGGTCGGTTTGAGTGACGAAGGCACGAACCCGGGCCAGACGGCGCATAACTGCGAGCGTTGCACCGGCGCCTTCCGTGACTCCTTGGCAGCCTTCAACCGCACCCAGGACTTATCCGGCCTGCGTGTCCTGTCGTGCGACTGCCGCGATCTCTGGCTCGCCGAGGTTGGCGCAGCCCGTTGACTGGACGCAGAATGCATCAGCATTCTGCTACATCCCTTGTCTGCGGCTGACCGTTCGCCCAGTGCCAGCGTGCTGGGACTCTACCTCACCGATCTGCACGGGCGCACTTCTATATGGCTGGAATGCGCGGTCCCGCCAACGTGGCTCGCTCAATCGCGAGATCGGATTCTCCGCCCCCTCTGGGCCATGTCCTGTGGCGGCTAATCCGCTTTCAGGTTGTAGCAAAGCAGCGCGTCTTGGTCCCGCAGGTAGAGCTTGCCGCCGATGATGACAGGGTGCGGCCATGCTTTGTTCTTGCTGCGGTCGGGCTGCTCGAAGCGGCCGCGTTCGACGTAGCCGTTGGGCGAGGCGTCAATGAGGGCTATTGTGCCTTTGTCTTCGGTGCGAAGGTAGAAACGTCCGTCAGCGTAGCCAATTGACCCTTTGCCGAGCTTTTCTTTCTCTTGCCATTTGTCCTCTCCGGTCTTGAAGTCCTGGCACGTCCAGCCTTTGCCTTCCGAGTGGCCATACACAAAGTCGCCGACCTTGATGACCCCGCCGTGGTGGTTGGCCATGACCTTGTTCGCATAGACTTCCTCGGCGGTGAACTGGCCGCCTGACGCGGCGATCTTGAAGAGGTTGCACCCGACGCCGTAGCCGGAGGTCACATAGACGAAACCATCGCTGTAGATCGGGGTCGGGATAACCGCCACCCGGCCCGGTCGCGGCGCGCGCCAAAGCACTTTGCCGTCCGCGGCCGCCACGCCGAAAACGCTCTGGGCGGTTAGTTGGATGTATTGCCGCACGCCGCCGATCTGCGCGATGATCAGAGACGCGTAGTGGGGGGATTCCGCAAAGCCCTTGCTGCGCCAGAGCAAGGCGCCCGTCTTCTTGTTCAGCGCCACGACTGATCCCTCGGCTCCGCCGGGGGTGATGACAACCTTTTCGCCATCAATCAGCGGGGACTCGGAGAAACCCCAGCTTGGGCGCTTGCCGCCGAAATCTTTCTCGTAGTCTTTGCGCCAAAGCTCCTTGCCCGCGGCGGCGTCGAGGCAAACCAGGTCACCCCATTGGCTGACGGCGACGAGCAAACCGCCCTCGACAGTCGGCGTGCTGCGCGGCCCCTCAAACGCGGGCATGCCTGGCGCGCCGGGTTTGCCAAGGCGGGTCTTCCAGACCGGCTTGCCGTCGGCGGCGTCCAATGCGATCACGCAACTGGAGTCCTTGTTTTCACCGATAGTGTAAACCCGGTTGCCGACGATGGATACCGTCGAGTAACCAGCGCCCAATCCGGTCGCCTTCCACACCAGGGGCGGGCCGGCCGGAGGCAGTTGCTGCACGAGACCTGTGTCCGGGGAGAGGCTATCGCGATGGGGGCCGCGGAATTGCGGCCAATCGTCCGACGCGGCCAGAGCGGCACCGGTTAAAGAAAGCGGGAGCAGGGCGGGCAACGCGCCACGCCGGAAGCTGGCAAAGAGTGCAAACATAAATGTGGGCGGGATCATCTTGAAGGCTCCGGGTGATGGCAGACGGAATCAGGCGGGGCAGTGGGCAATAGGTTTACCTTGGCGCTGCCACCCGAGCGCTCTTGTCATCCAGCGGTCCAATCGCGTGTCTGGGCGGGAGCATGCAACCCTACGGCTACTTCGCGGGTACCCGCGAGGCGAGCTCAAAATGAAATCGCCGGACCTCGACAAAACGGCCGTCCTCGCGGAGCACCTCCGCAAGCTCATAACCGTTGGTGTTAGCCGTCCATTTGAACTGCCGGCTGCTCACCACCCGGAAAGGGGATATGGGGGTATTCTGCTTCTGAAGCAATGCGTAAACGTCGGCGCAGGCTTTCCGGCCCTGGGGCACGGAGAGTCTGAAGTGGTGGCGGAGGCCGAACGAGCCGCGCGCGAGGCAATAGCCCTCGAGCGTCAAAGCCCGCCGAACCGAGCCGAGCGACCAATCCCCCATCTCCAGGCCGAAGACCGACTTGAGACGCGCGATGATTTCTTTCAAGGTCAGGGGGCGTCGGCTGGCTTCGAGGATGGAGGCGACGGCCTTGGTGGCCGCCATCCAGCGCAACCGGACCTGGGGTTGATCGGGCTTGGGAAACTCGACTGCGAGGCCGCGGGCATGCTTCAGCCCGGCCACAAAATCTACCACGCTAAGGTCGCGCAACTCGGCCTGGGCCGTCGTGCGTTTATAGGCGGCCTTGAGCGGCAGTCGCCATTCGCCCTGCTGGAGGATCCGCCGCAACGCTCGCATGGCGACCTCTTGCTGGCCGGGCCGAGGGTCGGTACGGTACTCCTGGCCAGCCGGCCACGCGGGAACATCGGGGTGCAACTCACCCAGCAAACGCACATAGACCGGCAGGGGGTATCGTCCGGGTGACTTGGCGGCCTGCAGCCACTTCGACAGAAGCTGCGGTGTGAGGGGACAGACTTTGTCCACGCAGGCGGCGGCCATGGCCCGCAACTGGGCGGCCAGTCCCGGCCCGCCACTCTTGCGAATATACGGCAGGATCAGTTCCATGATCTGGCGGACGCGTTCCCGTGTGAGATGAAACTTATCGCCGACCTTTCGGAGCGTCCAGGACCGCCCGTTCTTGGTTACACCGATGCGCAATAGCAGGATTTCCCGCTCCCGCGCCGGCAGTTCGGCGATGGTTTCGTCCAGCTTCTTAAGCAAAAGCGCGAAGTTCTCCGGCGAAAGGGGATCGTCGGGAACGGGATAGTCCCCGGCGGCAATCCGTTCGAGCAAATGCACCAGTTCCGAGATCGTTCTTGGGCCGCAGTTCCCGAACTTGCGCAGTTCCTCCAGGGGCACGCCATTCAGTTGGCCAAGGCGCGTGATGCCCTTGCGGCGAAAGAGGCCCTCCAGACGCGCGGAAGAGGGGAACTCGAATGGGTTCAGGTGGCTCACGTGCTCGGGGATTGAGACGTGGGCCCCGCGCGCGGGTTCCGGCCAATTGGGAGCGGAGCTCCTGGATTTGTTGGTTCCTGCTGTGTTGCTTTTCACGAGTTCAAGCGATTCCTCTCAATCTAACCAAAGTCTTGGCTTAATCCAGCAGAATCTCAGAGCCGCGTGTCGCGCACGCTCCGTGAAACAAACGCCGGGACGGCGGAGTGGGGTGCCGCCCGGTCCAAGGCGACGCGCGCCTCCGATCCCCCAGCAAAGCAAGCCGGGGTGATAGCGGAAGGTTTCGATGCGGCGTCGTAACAGCTTGACAACGGCCCGGCGATAGCGGAAAAGGAGCACACTCTATGAAAGAACTGGGCAACCAGGTAGCGGTAGTGACGGGCGCCGGCCGCGGCATCGGTCAGGCTATTGCGTTGAAACTGGCCGCTGCCGGCGCGGACGTCGCCTGCGTGGATTTGCAGGCCGAGTTTTGCGCCGAGACCGTGCAAAAGGTCCAGGCACTGGGCCGCAAGGCCTGGCCTTTTGCCGCCAACGTCTCCGACGCTGCCAGCGTGACCGCCGCTGCCGGGCAGATCCTCGCCGCCGCCGGCAAAGTGGACATCCTGGTCAACAACGCCGGCATCACCAAGGATGGCTTGCTCATGCGCATGAGCGAGGCGGACTGGGACGCGGTGCTGGACATCAACCTCAAGGGCACGTTTTTGTTCACCAAGGCCTTCGCCCGCAGCTTCGTCAAGCAGCAATCCGGCCGGATTGTGAACATCGCTTCCGTGATCGGTCTGATCGGTAACGCCGGACAGTGCAACTACGGCGCCAGCAAGGCGGGGGTCATCGGCTTTACCAAGTCTGCCGCCCGCGAGCTGGCCTCCCGCGGCATCACCGTCAACGCCGTTGCACCGGGCTTCATCGAGACGGCCATGACCGCCAAACTTAGTCCCGAGGCGCGCGCGGCCATCCTGAAACAGGTTCCCCTGGCCAGCCTGGGACAGCCTGAGGACGTGGCCGGCGCCGTCCTGTTCCTCGCCAGCCCCGCTGCGCGCTACATTACCGGCCAGGTCCTGCCGGTGGATGGCGGCATGGCGATGTAAATAATTTGGATTCGGGGCTTGACGCCTTTCGAATCGTGGCATAGACACACTGCAAAAATTAGAACCGGAGTAAACCATGGCTGAGAAGACAATCGAACAACGAGTCAAAGACATTATCGTCGAGCAGTTAGGAGTAAACGCAGACCAGGTGACGGCGGACGCCAAGTTCATCGAGGACCTGGGGGCGGACTCGCTCGATACCGTGGAACTGGTCATGGCGCTGGAGGAGGAGTTTGGCAGCGAGATTCCTGACGAGCAGGCCGAGAAGCTCCAGAGCGTGGGTGACGTGATCAAGTACATCGAAGACCTGCAGCAGAAGTAACGGAGTTGAACACTTTCGGGGCGGCTTGGACTGGCATCAGCTTAAGCTGCCCCGTTTGATTTTATGGCGAGCAGCTTGACAGAACGCCGGGTGGTGATCACCGGCTTGGGCGCGGTCACTCCCCTGGGTCATGATGTCGAGTCCTTTTGGAGCAGCTTGATGGCTTGCCAATGCGGCATCACCCGCATCACCCGCTTCGACCCTTCGCAGTACGACTCCCAGATTGCCGCCGAAGTGAAGAACTTCGATCCCGGCCCTGGCCTGCCCAACCCCAAGGAAATCCGCCGCACGGACCGTTTTTCCCAGTTCGCCGCCCACGCGGGCGCCCAGGCCCTGCGCGACTCGGGCCTCGATCTGGACAAGGTCAACCGGGATGAAATCGGCGTCTTCATCGGCTCGGGCATCGGCGGCCTGCAAACGGTCTCCGAGCAGTGCCGGGTGCTGCTCGAACGCGGGCCGGATCGGCTGTCCGCCTTCATGATCCCCATGCTCATTTTGAACATGGGCTCCGGCTTGTTCTCCATGTATCACAAGCTGCGGGGACCGAACTTCGCGACCTGCTCCGCCTGCGCCACCTCCAACCACGCGCTGGGCGAGGCCTGGCGGACGATCAAAATGGGCGACGCGCAGGTCATCTTCGCCGGCGGCGCCGAGGCCACCATCGTTCCCATCGGCATCGGCGGCTTTTGCGCCATGAAAGCGCTGAGCACCCGCAACGATGATCCCGCCCGCGCCTCGCGGCCGTTCGACAAAGAGCGCGACGGCTTTGTCATGGGTGAGGGCGCCGGCGTGGTGGTGCTGGAAGAGCTTGAGCACGCCAAACGGCGGGGTGCCAGAATCTACTGCGAAGTCGCCGGTTACGGCAACACCGCGGATGCCAACCATGTGACGGCCCCGGCGCCGGATGGCGAGGGTGCGGCCAGATGCATGCGCATGGCGCTTCGCAATGCCGCCTTGAACCCGGAGGACATTTCCTACATCAACGCCCACGGCACTTCCACGGTGCAAGGCGACATCGCTGAGACGCAGGCCATCCAGACCGTCTTTGGCGCGCACGCGCGCAAGCTGGCGGTGAGTTCGACCAAAGGTGCGACCGGCCACATGCTTGGCGCCGCAGGTGCGGTCGAGATGATCGTTTGCTGCAAGGCCATCCAAACCGACAGCGTGCCTCCGACGATCAACTACCAGGTCCCCGATCCGCAGTGCGATTTGGATTACGTGCCGAATACGCCGCGCCAGATGAAGGTCAATGCCATCCTCAACAACTCCTTCGGCTTCGGCGGCCACAACGCCAGCATCCTGGCCAGGAAGTTCAACGGTTGAACGCAGCGCGGCGCAACGGCGAGGAACCAGGCAGCGCGGGTGCCAGGAAGCGCAACCGACCTGCCGAGCTCGATAATCTTGCCTTGAAATACATCCCGGCCGGCCTCTTCTTCCTTCTCCTTCTGCTTCTTGCCACCCCCAAGGGCTACGCGGCAACGAAGGACCTGGGCGGCGGGTTCTGCGACCACGGAGTGGCGACGCCGATCAGCGATCACCGCGGCACGGTAGCGACCGTGGACGGCCGCAGACAGAATATCGTGCTCTCGTGGCTAAACGACTACCGCGGTGGCTATGAACTGCTGCTGATTGACGTCGCGGCCGGCAAGGCCGATGAATTCCCGCTGCCGTTCCCACCGGGCGATCACCCGTTCGCGTCCATTCTGTCCAGCCGCAACCGGTTCTACACGCATTTCAACAGCCGTTTCGTGGAGTTTGATCCGGCCAAGAGGGCATTCACGTTCTGTCAGAAGACGAAGCCGCGCGTGGCGATGAGCATGACCGAGGATGACCGTGGCCTCATCTGGTCGGCCACCTACCCGAACAGCGGGCTGGTGTCATTTAACCCGGAGACGGGCGAGTTCAAAGATCACGGCTACCTCTACAAACAAAGCTGGGCGCAGTATCCGCGCTCACTGGCGGCGGACGCTGCCGGCTGGATCTACCTGGGCATCGGCTCAACCCGCGGTCAGATCATCGCCTTTGACCCGTCCTCGGGAACCGCCACCCCGCTCGTGCCGGAGGAGCAGCGAGTGCACGGTTACAGCACGGTGGAGCGCGATCGGGACGGCAACGTTTATGCCGCGCCCATTCCCGGCAAACACGACCGTTGGCTGAAGCTGCACAAGGGAAACGCCACCCCCATCGGCTCTCGCGGCAAGCCGCAGCCCAAGAATTACATCACTGGCAGCCAAGACCTGTTTCATCGTTCGTTCCCCGACGGGAAAAGCATTACGACCTACGACCTGGTGGATCGGCGCCTCGCTGTGAGGGATCCGAAGACCCGGCAGACTAGGACCTTCAGTTTCGACTACAAGAGCGAGGGTGCGCACCTCATGGGTGTGGCAACGGCGCCGAATGGCACGATGTGCGGCGGCACCGCCTTTCCCATGCGGTTTTTTAGTTTCGATCCGCGCAAGGGAGCGTTTGTCAATCGTGACGCCTACGGCCAATGGAACACGGTGGCGCGGCGGGGCGACCGGTTCTTCGTCGGCGGCTACGGTCATGGCTTCCTGTTGGAATGGGACCCGGCGCGACCATGGGTGGATTCGGTGAAGGGCAAGACTGACTGTAACCCGCTATGGCTGACCGACTGCGAACCCACGATCAACCGGCCGCACGACCTGCTGGCGCATCCCGATGGCCGGACGCTGGTGCTGGCCGGAACCCCGGGCTACGGCTACACCGGCGGAGGGCTGCTGTTCTGGGATCGCGAGTCCCGCACCCCCACGCTCCTCAAGCACACCGACGTTATCCCGCAGCACTCGACCTTGAGCCTGGCCGCCCTCCCCGGCGGCAAGTTGCTCGGCGGCACCACGACCAGCCCCGGCACGGGCGGCGAGAAGAAGGCTGCGGAAGCTGCGCTCTATCTCATGGACACCCACACGAAGCGGATCGAGTGGCAGGCGGCTGTTTTCCCCGGGGCACAGGGTTACACCGACCTTTGCGCCGGGCGGGATGAACTGGTCTTCGGGTTCGCCGACCAGACACGCTTCTTCGTCTTCGATGCCGCGAAGCGCCGCGTGGTCCACGAGGAGAATGTCAGCGCGCGGTTCGGCCGTTGCGTTTCTCAGCAGGGAACTCGCGCGTTCGTGACCGACGGCCAGGGCAACTATTACATCCTCTTCGTCAAGGGGGTCGCCCGGCTCGACCCAAAGACCTTTGAGATCGCCTGGCTCGCGCAGTCCCCCGTGGCTATTGGTGGTGGCGGCGATTATCTGGATGGCCGCATTTACTTCTTCCGCGGCTCGCATCTCTACAGTTACTCGCTGAGAGCCGCGCCCTGAACGGCTTGATTGGCCGGATGGCAGGGGCCTACAAACCCAGGCCCGGATTATAGTTGTTTTGACGCCGGGTTGGGGGAAAATTGCCGGCACAAGCACACGAACCAGGCTCTGAGCTTATGACAACGCAGCCGAGAGAAATGAGTGTGACCCAGCCGGTCGGTCAAGCGATAGACCGCGCCAGGAAGGTGCTATTCCAGCCATTCGATATCGGCAAATGGCTCGTGATCGGCTTTTGCGCCTGGCTGGCCTCTCTCGGCGAGGGGGGAGGATTTCCAGGCGGTTTCCACCTTGGCGGGTCGCCTCACGGTCACGGACGGCACAGCCTTCGCGCGGGACTCGATCAGGCGCGCGACTATGTGATGCAGAACATTGGGTGGATCGTCCCGTTGGTGATCGCCCTGGTGGCGGTGGGGCTGGTGATCTGGCTGGTCGTGCTGTGGCTGAGCAGCCGGGGACGATTCATGTTTCTGCATTGCGTGGCGCTTAACACCGCCGAGGTAAGCGTGCCTTGGACCAGGTTTGACTCTGCTGCCAACAGCCTTTTCTTGTTCCGGCTGGTGATCGGCTTAATCAGCCTAGCGGTGACGCTGCCGCTGGTAGGCGGCCTGCTGCTTGTAGTGCTGCGGATGGTGATCCGCGAAGCGGTCAGCCCCGGGGGCCTGCTCCTGGCGGTGCTTTTCGTGTGCACCATGATGGTCCTTGGCATCGTCTTCTGGATCATCGGGCGGCTAACGACAGATTTTGTGGTCCCCCTTCAGTTCCTGCGCCGCAGCCGATGCCTCGAAGCGTGGCGGGAGTTGCGCGGGCTGCTGCCGGGCAACCTCGGCAACCTCGTTCTCTATCTTCTGTTCCGGATCGTGCTGGCCATTGCCATCGCCGCCATTCTGGTGGCGGTGGTGTTGGCGACGTGTTGCCTGGCCGGGTGCCTCTTTGCGCTGCCCTATCTCGGCACGGTCTTTCTGCTGCCCATCCTGGTATTCGAGCGGGCCTACTCCCTACATTACCTCGCCCAACTCGGACCGGATTACGATGTCTTCGCTCCACCCGCGGCGGGAAGCTCCGCGATTCCGCCCGCCTGATCAGGGCTCCTCGGACTGCACGGTTCGTGTCGCATGGTTGACGCGGACCGTGACCTCGCGCGGCGCCGGAGAGGTAATGCGGTAGCTGGTGGCCTTTCCGTCCTTCCAGTTGATGTCCACAGTGAACCCGCCGCGGGCGCGCAGGCCTTTGACCGAGCCGCTGGCCCAGGCGCCGGGCAGCGCCGGCAAGAGGTGCAGCACGAACTGCTGCCCGGCCGGCCCGGAACCCGGCGCGCGCTCGTGGCTCTGCAAAAGCATCTCGGCCAGACCGGCGCAGCCTCCGAAATTGCCGTCAATCTGGAACGGCGGGCAGTTGTCGAAGAGGTTGGGCAGCGTGCTGCGGCGCAGCAACGTCAGGTAGTGCTCGTGCGCCGCCTCGCCGTCCTGAAGCCGGGCAAAAAAGCTGACGATCCACGCGCGGCTCCAGCCCGTGCCGCCGCCGCCATGCGCCAGACGCTGCTCCAGCACCTTGCGCGCGCCCGCGAACAGTCCCGGCGTGGCCGGCGTAATGAGATCGAACGGATGCAGGCCGACGAGGTGCGACATGTGCCGGTGGCCCGGCTCGGCTTCCGCATAAGGCTCGGCCCATTCGAGGATGCGGCCATCGGATCCGAGCTTGAGCGGCGGCAACTTCGCGCGCGCCGCTCCGATGCGCTTCCTCATCGCGTCATCCGTTTCCAGGATGGCCGCAGCCCGGTCTGTCGCCTCGAAGAGCGCCCGTACCAGGCTCATGTGATAGGTCGAACCGGCCGTGATGCGGAGGCGTTTTCCCGTTTGCGGATCCACGTATGAGTTCTCCGGCGACGTCGAGGGCGCAATGACGAGGCTGCCGTCGGGCGCGGCCACCAGCGTATCGAGCACAAACTCGGCCGAACCGCGCAGCACGGGGTAGAGCCGCTGCAGAAACCTGCGGTCGCCGGTGAACTGGTAGAAGTCGAACAACTGGGCAGCCATCCAGGCGCCGCAAAGCGGGTCGAGGCAGGCGTTGAGGAACTGGGATTCCAGCGTGGAGGCGCTGGGAGTCACGCGCCCGAAAGGATTGGTGGCCAGATACGCCACCCAGCCGTCGGACTCGTACAGGCGCCGGGCGGATTCCTGCCCGCGCCGCGCCAGGAGCTCGAGCCAGTCCATCAGCGGCTCGACAGTTTCCGGCAGGTTGGCCGCCCCGGCCGGCCAGTAATTCATCTGCAAGTTGATGTTCAGGTGGTAGTCGGCCTCCCAGGGGGCCCACAGCTTGTCATTCCAGATGCCCTGCAAATTCGCCGGCAGCCGCGCGGGCCGGCGCGAGCTGCCCATCAGCAGATAACGGCCGAACTGGAAATGCAGCGCCACCAGCCCGGGATCGTCCGCGCCTTTGCGAACGGCGGCGAGGCGCGCATCGGTCGGGAGTCGGTCCGCCGCCGGATTGTCTGCGCCGAGCCGGAGTGACACGCGGCGGAAGAGGGCGCGGTGCTCCTTGAGATGAGCCTCGAGCAGTTGCGCCCCGGTTCGCTTCGACGCCCGGGCGAGGATCGCTTCGCAGCGCTGGGCCGGGTCAATCGCGCGGTCGAAGTTGAGCCGCGCCGGATCGTAGTCGGTTGCCGCCGTGAGCAGGAGCACGGCCTCGGAAGCGTCGGTGATGTGAAGCCGCGAGTCCTCGGCCGTCACAGCCCCCTGTTCCGTCCGCGCGAGCAGCCGCGCGGCGAACCGCATGTGCGCGCCGCCGGGGCCGGAGCCGCCCGGGTTGTCGTCATAGCCGCCGTCCTTCTTCTCCACGTCCACGATCTGGCCGTCGAGCCGCAGGCAGCCGCCGGCGGCAGCGGTCACGGTGGCATGGCGGGGACGGGTCAGACCCACGTGGAAATCAAGCCTGCCGGGCCGGTCGGTGATTATGCGCACTACCAGCACATCATCCGGCGCGGAGACGAAGACCTCGCGCGTGATCGTGGTGTCGCCGCGGCGGAAGCGGACCCGCGCCAGGCCGTCGGCCAGCAGAAGCTCGCGGCGATAAGCCGCGTTGGTTTCTGCGCCGCCGAACTCCAGCCACAAGTCGCCGAGCGGTTCGTAGGAGCGGAATGAGGTGGGCGTCGCCGTCAGATGTTTCAACCCGTAGGCCTGCGCCTCGGCGTTACGGCCGGCGAAGATCAGCCGGCGAACTTCGGCCAGGTGTTTGGGAAAGTCCTTTGGCCAGGCCTCGACCGGCTGCCCCGCCCAAATACTCTCCTCGTTAAGCTGGATGCGTTCTTCGGCGATGCCACCGAAGATCATCCCGCCCAGTCGTCCGTTGCCGACGGGCAGCGCTTCATTCCAGTTCGTCGCGGGCCGAGAGAACCAGATCGTGGTGGCGGGATCGGCCTCCGCTACGGCCAGCGCGGGAGCCAAAATCTGTGCGGCTGAAAGGATGGCCAGTGTCTGCCTCATGGCGGTTCGCGGATTGGCTTTGCGTTGGGCAGTCCGCTGCTGGTTGTCGGTGGTCCGTAGTCCGCAGTTCATGGTCTGCGATCATTGGCCGGGCCCACTTGACGGCTTCGCATTCGGCTCTGCCTTTCCGGCGGCCTTCGCTGCCTTGCGCCCTCCCAGTCCCGGAAAGGCGGGTGGGATCAGTCCCTTATCCCAAGCGCTGAGCGTCGCCGCCAGGCGGTTGGCCTTCGTGGCCTGCGTCCCGGCGAGGTCCGTGGCTTCCGCGATGTCACGGGTGAGGTCGTAGAGTTCATTAGGTTGCGTACCTTGGCGCACCAGCTTTGCCCGACCCTCCAGGACAGCCCGTTGTTGGCCGCTGCGCCAGAACAGCCGATCATGCGGCGAGCCGGATCTTTCGCCATTCAGGAAAGGCACCAGATTCACACTGTCGTATTTCCTGTCCGTCGGCATGGGTACGCCTGCGGAGGCCAGCACCGTGGCGAACACGTCGAGCGAAGACACCGGCTGGTCGTACGTCTTCCCTGCGGGCAATCGGCCGGGCCAGTTCACGATGAACGGCACGCGTACGCCGCCCTCATAAACTGAGCCTTTGCCCGCGCGCAGCGGCGTGTTGCTTGAGCCATTGCTCGCTGCCCCTATCGGACCGCCGTTGTCGCTGAGGAAGAAGATCAGGGTGCGCATGTCCTGCGCGGTCTCGCGCAAGGCGGCAAGGGTTTCGCCGACGGCGTCGTCCATCAGGCTGACCTGCGCGGCATACTGGCGGCGCTTCGGGTTTGGGGTCGAGGCAAACTTCGCGAGGCGCTCCGCCGTCGGCTCGTGCGGCGTGTGCGGGGCGTTGAAGGCCAGGTAGAGAAACCACCGCTCGGCCCGGTGGCGGCGGATGAACGCGGCGGCCTCCTCACCGAACGCGAGGGTGAGGTGGTTGGTGACTTCAACCGCCTCGCCATTGCGTTTGATTGGGACGGTGTATTCGACCGCCGGATTCACCCGCCAATTCTGGTAGCGGTGTCCGCCTCCAATGAAACCGAACGTTTCCGCGAAGCCCCGTTTCAGCGGGCTGAACTCGGGCGCAGCGCCCAAATGCCATTTGCCAATCCAGCCGGTGACGTAGCTGGCCTCGCGCAGGAATGCAGGCAACAGCTTTTCTGAAACGGGCAGGCCCTCGCGGTGATCCTGCGGATCGTAAAACGGATTAGCCTCATGGCCGAGGCGTTGCTGGTAGCGCCCAGTCATCAACCCGGCGCGCGTCGGACTGCAATACGGATGCGAGACGTAGCCCCTGCTGCACTGCACCCCCTCGCGGGCAAGCCGGTCGAGGTGCGGTGTGGGGATGTCCTGGCAGCCTTGGAAACCGACGTCGCCATAGCCATGGTCGTCGCTCAGGATTATGAGGATGTTGGGCCGGGGTGGAATACCGATCTCAACCGCCGCAGCATGCGGGAGCGCCGCGGCAACCAGAGCGAGTGTTGCAGCAATAATACGATTCACTGGAGTTGGACTTGAGAATCGCTGCCATTGCATGCGGAAGAAAGGTAGCGCGCCCGTGGCGCGGTTACAACAAGCAAGCGCATGCCGGCGTCTTCGGCTCAAGTGGCGTTGAATGTACTTCAGCGACGGGCGTTGGGTTTGGAAGTGCTGATCAGTCGCTGCTGCCCCAGGTTGGTGATGCTGGCTTGCGCCCCAACCTCGACCTTCAACCGCTCCTCATTACCACCGGCCCGGCGCCCGGACTTTAGTCCGCAGCAACAGCAGCACCAGGTCGGCGCGGATTTTGGTCCGCACCAACTCCAGAATTGTCCCCAGCCTCGCATCGCCGACCGGCCGTCTGCCGCCGATCGTAGCGCCAGCCGGCAATCTGCCATAGATTGTAGCGCCGACTGGCAGTCGGCTGTATCGCGGATTGGCAATCCGCAGCCGCCGCCGACTCCGAACGCTACGCCGCCCAATCCTTCGCTGGGTGGCTGTGGCCTCCCGAGGACGGCCACAACAGCGGGCTGCCTGTCCCCCGTGCGGCCCACCGGACGGGAGAGCCCTTTACGGGCCCTCTATGTGCTCCCTATGTGGACACCCCACCGGCACTCACCACCCCTCCCCGCGCGCGACCACACCAACCTCTCCATCCTGGCCCCGTGAGGCCAGGGATGCCCGGCTCGATTCAGGCTTCCCTGTCCCATTCCTTGCCCTCCGCGGGCAAACTCATTCAGCAGTATTTGGGCCGTGGAGAGGCTTCGGGGCACCGGTGTCTGGCGTCGGCCATCGAACAGAACAGGCAGAACGGCCACTGATCCTGTTATCCTGCTTGGCCGCTCAACAGCCCGACCTCCTTGCATCAGGAGCTTGACTCCTCGCCGGGCGTCGGGCAGGCTGCCTTCGGATGGACGAGTTTGTCTTCACGACTTTGGCTTTGCATTAATGACTTTGGCATCACTGTTAGGCGGCGCGTGACATGAGCGCAAACCCGAAGCAGACGCTGAGCGCGAAGATAGCCGTCGCCACCGGGCTGATGTGGATTTGCCTTCTAGCGTCCGGTGGACCGTTGCTGTACGCCTTTTACCGAATCGTGGCATCCAGGCATCACCCTGAGGGCGGCTTCGAGGGAATGGCGATTCTCTTTACCCTGATACAGTGGGGCGTCGTGCTTCTGCTCCCGCTGCTTGGGTTTGCGTACGCACTCGGCTGGCGTCGCACTTTGCAGGACCGACTGCACAAGCTAGAGAGCCAGGAGGCGAGTGATGCTGCCTAACGAGCGCAGTGGAGTGGACGCGGGATGGCGCGTCCTGTTTACACTTCGGACACCAGTGGTCCCGCACCGTTGACCATCGTCGCTAGACGAGCGTAGCGCACCATGTCACGGATCATCCAGCTACTTCTGGCAGTTATCGCCGTATTCCTTCCAGGCTGCGATTCCGGGGCACAGAAGGTCGCCCTTTCTGACCCGCGAGTTGCCCCGATGCTCCAGGCGATAGCAGCGGTTGATCGAGCCGCCCTTGGCTTCGCCTCCATCCCCACCAATGCGGTAGTCCTTTTGGTTGGTCGTCCGGTGGCGGGCTACGACGCGATGCTCTGCGTTTTCGACACACCGGCACTCAACGCGGGGATTCATCGCACGATCGGGTTCCGCAAAACGGCGACTGGCTACAAGTGGATTCTGGAGCAGGAGATTCACCCCGGCCCCAAGACATTCATCCAGAGCGGCAACAAAGACCGTCAGTGGCACACGGCGCACGAGTGGATTATCATCACCTACGAAACCGAGAGCCTTATGGGACACCCGCCAGGCAAGCTGTGCGTTGACTATGACGGCCCGGACAGTCGGGTCGCCAAGCGCAAGGACCTCACACTCGACGAAGTCAGGCCGATTTTGGCAGAGTGGACTCAGAAGCGCTGAGACATGAACATGTGGGCCAACTTTACGGTCGAGGGAATGGCGGCGGGTGGTGTCTCGTTGCCAATGCGCGCGTTTCCTGCCCGCCGCCATCGCTCGCCGTTAGAGCGATATGGCACTTGCGCTCTTGATGCAAGCTGTTGAAACCAAAATGGATTTGTCACCAGCACAACGTGAAGCCCTGCTCCGAGCGTTGAAAGCCCGTTTTGAGCAGAACATGAACCGCCATAAAGGTCTGGAATGGGCCAAAGTCCAAGCAAGGCTGGAAGCGAATCCTGAAAGACTGTGGTCACTCAAGGAAATGGAAAGGACTGGCGGTGAACCCGATGTCGTGGCTCACGATAGAAAGACCGGTGAATACGTCTTCTATGATTGTTCAGCGGAAAGTCCTAAGGGCCGCAGAAGCCTTTGTTACGACCGTCAAGGGCTGGAGGCAAGGAAAGCATTCAAGCCCAAAAACAGCGCTGTTGACCTGGCAGCGGCCATGGGCATTGAGCTTTTAGCGGAAGAACAATATCGAGAGCTGCAGAAGCTCGGAACCTTCGATACGAAGACCTCGAGCTGGGTGAAAACAGCCTCGGATATCCGAGACCTCGGCGGCGCGCTCTTTTGTGATCGCCGCTACGGCCAGGTCTTCGTCTATCACAACGGCGCGCAGTCGTACTACAGCGGGAGGGGGTTCCGCGGCTCGCTAAGGGTGTAAATCGGTAAACCTTCGCAAACCCCCGCCGGGCCGGAGGGGCTCCCAGAGCGTGTACACCGGAGGTACACCGGAGGCACACCGGAGGTACACCGGAAAAGCCCTTGTGCATCCGGTGTACCTCCGGTGTGCCTCCGGTGTACCTCCGGTGTACACGCTCCGGAAGCCTCTTGTGCATGGCATTCGGGTGGCCCTGGCCAGGCTCAGAACGATGGAGATGCCAGGGGCGTGAGTTTGTGCCCCCACCCGTCCGGTCCGTCTGCCGCCAACGGCTGACTCCGCGGCGCGCGGTTGCGGAGCCACGCGCTTTGCTCGTGCCTTGGCGCGCGCCGGCGCCGGGCTCGGCTCATCGCCTGGCTCACCCGCGGAGAGTGCCGGCTCAGCGCGCCCGGGTTTCCCCTTCAGCGCGCCGCAGGACCTTTTCCATCTCATCCGGATCATCCAGCGGGAAGGAGGCCAGCCTGCGGGCCTTGCCGTAGTCGGGGTCTTTGGGGTCCTTGGCCTTCTCCGGGTCGAAGATGCGCGGGTCCACGGGGAGGCACTGGTACGGGCGGAAGTCCGGTTGCGTAGTGAAGCAATCGGAGAAGTCGTTGGCCAGGGCGTCGAACATGTTCAACGGCGGCAGGCCGAAGACCTGGTACAGCGTGCGATG
This sequence comes from uncultured Verrucomicrobiota bacterium, assembly GCA_964625855.1. Classification (GTDB taxonomy): domain Bacteria; phylum Verrucomicrobiota; class Verrucomicrobiia; order Limisphaerales; family UBA8199; genus JAPLUA01. Next base: position 26,005 of record CAZVFC010000025.1, read on the forward strand.
CATGCTGACGATGGTGGTGTGGCGGTGGGAAACGTAGCCGCGCCTGGCCCACGGGCTGATGACCAGCAACACGCTGCGCTGCGCGTCCACGTGGTCCGGTTCGCCGCCGGCATCATCCTGCGTCACGAAGATCGCCATGTTCTTCCACCAGGGCGTGTGCGTCAGGAACTCGACGATCCGGCCCATGGCCAGGTCGTTGTCGGCCATCCACGAAGCCAGATAGGGGTAGCCTTTGTCGGGCACGGGGTCGGTGCCGTGGTCGTTGCAGATAGCGATGTTGACGAACTGCGGGAACGGGTTCTTGCCGCTCAGGAAGAGGGTCTCGACATCCTTCATGAACCAATGGGCGCGGTATTGGTCGGGGATGTGCATGTTGAAGATGGGGAACTCGCGACAGGTGTTGTCGTAAAGCACCTTCGGCATGGGAACGTTGACTACCTCGCGCGCGCCGGTGGGGTGCTGGTCCGCTTCCTCTTCCACGCCGGGGAACTCAAACCCTTCGCCGTAGTTGCGGAACCGGACGCCGTTCCGCGCCAGGTGCTCCCACATGGAACCCGCCTCCGGGTAATCTTCCGGGATGAGCGAGCCGTTGGATCCCATGGCATAGCGGCGGCCCGGGGCGCTGCTGTTCTTCTTGAACGACCAGCCGACCGAGTAGGTCATCTGCATCAGGTTGTTCGGCTGCACGCCCACCAGCCAGCGATGCCCGACGCCGGAGGCCTCCGGTTCCATGTAAAAGTTGTCGCTGACGGTGAACTGCCGCGCCAGCGCGTTGTGGTTCATCATCACGCCAACGTCTTCCAGCGTGGGTTGCCCCTTGCCCTGGATCGTCTGGTGCAAGCCCCAACGCAGAATATTCGGGTCGTGCTTAGCGCCGGGAATTCGGTCGAAGATCGTATCGTAGGTGTGGTTCTCTTTCGTGATGAAGACCACGTATTTGATCTCCTTCGACAGCTTGCCCGGCACGGTGGGGATGACAGGCGAGGACATTTGGTTGCGGTCGGCGCGGCGGTCCACCATGCCGTTGTAGGCCAGCACGTCCGCGGTCATCGTCCTGAGTTCACTGTCGGATGGCACATCCAGAATGCTGACCACGCCTCGCATGCCGAGGAAATCGCTCTTGGGGATCTCCTTGCCGGCGTTTGGCCCGTTGCCGAATCCGCGGAAGCAGATGCAAACCAGTTTCCGCCCGTCTGGCGAGAGCGCGAGGCGATACGGGTACCACGCGGTCGGGATGTGCCCCAGCACCGCCAGCGTCCGGTTGTCCAGCACGGCGATGGCATTGATGCCCAGTTCGGCGACGTAGAGTCGCTTGCCGTCAGGCGACACCACCATGCCTGCCGGACTGACGCCGCGCACGCGGGCCACCACTGGCGAAGGCACGAGGCGCCTCGTTTCCACGATCCTATTCTTCCCCAGGTCAATGCGTTCGATCATGTCGTTGTTGCCGTTCGACACGAACAGCGCGTCGCCGTGCGTCGCCAGGAAGTTGGGTGCGCTGCCACCCACCGTCTTGCCGTTGTCGGCGGGCGCGCCGACCAGCAGGCCCGTCTTCAGACGGCTGATGACCTTTGGCGCCTGGGGATTTGAGACGTCCACGCCCCAGACGGAAAACGATTCGGGCACGTTCGGCTCGCCCAGGCCGGGAATCTTGCGCCCTTCAAATTCCACCCCGTCCCGCGCTTCTTTGCTGGGATAGCCGTAAGGGGGGAAGGTGAGGCCGCGCTTGTCGAAGCGGTCGTCATTGGGCGGCCCAATGGGGCTGTATTCGAACAAGCCGATGTTCGCGGCATAGACCTTTGCTTCCACCACGGCCAGCGCATAGGGATAGCGTCCCACCCGCACCGAGCCGATCACGCGCCGCTGCTCCGCGTCCACCACGGCGAGGCGAAAGTTGGCCACGTCCGCGCAATAAAGGTGTTTGCCGTCGGCACTCACTTTCACATCCACGGCGTAGCTATCCTCGTAGTTGCGTCCGCCGACTTCCGTGTTCAGCGACACCTCGGCAATCTTCTCCCGGGACGCCACGTCGAAGAGATAGATGGCGCCCGTTTCGCCGCTGCTCCAATAGAGCGTGCGTCCATCGGGCGAGAAATCGGCGCCGCCGGCGTTTGTGGGCTTCTCCCTCTTGCCAGGTTGTGGTTGAGAGGGGGAGGGGGTGACGACCGCCACGTCCGGCTGCGCTCCACGCCAGTTGGTGATCAGTTGTCCCACGCCGGCGCTGGCGACGAACAGCGTGCTGCCGTCGCGGCTCATGGCCAGGCCATAGGGAAAGCGAGCCACGGGCAGGTGCCTGCCCACCGGCCTGAGGTGGCGGCCGGTCGAGAGGATGGTCAGGCCGTTCGGGTCGTGCCGCGCATAGGTTTCGACTGAGGGCGCATGAAGATAGGGCGCGGCGGTGGCGTGACCAGCCGCGGCAAGGCCCAGGAGAATGAGGATGGCCGGCGTAAAACGGAAGCGAATGGATGACTCCGGATTGGTATCTTTCATGTTGTCGCCTTCATTCCAAGCGGTTCCGAGCGGATCACATTTGCGCACGCCCCGGGGGACCGTCTCGTATCAGGGCCGATGTTGAACCACGCCGCCAGGTTTGTCCACCCCAAGGGAAGGGGAATGAATCCCACTGCAAAGGAAGAAGGTGCCCAGGCCGAGGAACAGAATCACCGCTTGGCTCGCCGCCAGGCTGAGCGCGGAGCCCCAGACCAGCGGTGCCACGACCGCGGTGATGGCGGCGTTGCCCGCACTCTGGATGAAGCCCTGGCAGGATGCGGCCAATCCCCGTTGCCGCGGGAACAAGTCCAGGGCCATCAAGGTCAGACTGGGCATGGCGAGTCCGGATCCGCCGACATAGACAAAGATGGGCAGCACGCTCCACGGCAGACGGGGTGGAACGAACAGATGGAACAGCAGGTTGGCGCCCGCCGCTGCCGCCATGATGCCGTAGCCCCAGGCCACCGTCCGGCCCGGAGTCAAGCGTCCGGCGGTCCGGCTGGACAGCGCACTGCCAACTATGATGCCGAGCGTGATTGGTCCAAACAGCCAGAGATAACCGGTGTCGCCGACGTGCAGGTGGTTGATCAAAAACGCCGGGGCGGACACGATGTAAAGGAACACGGCGGCGAAGTTCAAAGTGACCGCGACGGTGAGGGCCATGAAGGGTGCCGTGCGCAACACCAGCCAGTAGGAGCGGGCCAGGTGGCCGAGAGCCAGCAACTGCCGGTGTTCGTGGTGGAGCGTTTCCGGCAGCGCCCGCCAGCACCAGAACCACACACCGGCGGTGAACAGAGCGAGAAAGACGAACACCGACCGCCAGCCGAACCAGACATGCAGCCAGCCGCCCAGGACCGGTCCGACAGCCGGGGCGATGGCAAAGACCAGCGCGATGCGCGCCATGAGCCGCTGGGCTTCGGCCCCGTGGAGTACGTCGCGCACGATAGCCCGCCCGATCACCATGCCGGCGCCAGCGGTCATGCCTTGCAGGCCGCGAAAGAGCATCAGGCTTTCGATGTTCCATGACAAGGCGCATCCCACCGAGGCGAGAAAGAACATCACCAGCGCGCCCAGGGTCACGTGCCGGCGTCCCAGGGAGTCGGAAATCGCCCCGTGCCACAAGGTCATCGCCGCGAACGGCACCATATAGGCCGTGAGGGTTTGTTGCACCACCACCGGCGTCGCGTTGAAGACACGACCAATCTCCGGCAGCGACGGCAAATAGGCGTCCGTGGAGAACGGCCCGATGGCCGAAAGCGCCGCCAGCAGAGTTGCGAGCCCGCGATGTTGGTGCGCGGTGGCGGGAGCTGCGGTCGTCATGCGAACAGTCTGCGAAGAACAGCCGTCCTTGACCAGTGGGCAAAGTGGCGGCCACGCTCCAGCATTCCGATGACACAAGGTTGCTGGTGCGGTCCCGATGGCGGGTGCTCTCAGCAACCCCTCTTACTTACTGGCGACGCGCACGGATGAATAGGGAATTGTGAAGGATGGCCGGCTGAATGAGCTGGAACAAGGACTCGGCAGGCATCACAACTTGCTCGCCTACACTCCACGACTCGCCCGTGCCAAGCCGCGCGACCGTCTCCAGCCGGTTGGTCGAGCCGGGCGGTGCGTACAGAACGATGAGCGGTTGACCATTGGTGCTGAGACGCGCTTCGAGCAGGGGTTCCTCCCCAACTATAACAATCCGGGCAGTCTGGCCAGCTACGTTACCCACAGGCTCGCCGTCGGGCTTAGCCCCAAGAATGTCAACCGGCGTCAACGGCACGAAAGCCGAAGACTGGGCTGGCGCCGCTTGAAAACAAACCTGCAGAATCTCCATGGGGCCCTGAAAGGCCCCTTGCGGTGTGGCGCTCACCGAGACTGCATCGGGCCCCAACAAGTCAAACCGGGCCGTCTGGACCTGCGAAGAGAACGCGGCCAGGGAGAAATTCGTCAGCCGCCCGGCAGTGAACACCAGGTTGAAGGAAAGATTGGTAACGGCGGTGCCGCTGAGCAGTTGGACGGGCACGCAGGCGTAATCGCCGGGGCGCATGACCGCCCCACCCGCGGAAATATCAATGCACTCAGTGACAACGACAATGAAATCCTGGGAGCTGCTGAGGGCGGGCCAACCACTATCGGTAACAGTCACCCGAATAAGGTTGGTGCTACTGCTTTGTGAGCAGGTCGGCCGCCAACGGAACACGCCATTGGTGGCATTGATGCTCGCGCCCGCGGGCGCACCGGCCCCCAGGCCGAACACAAGCGGCAGGTCCGGATCAACCGCGTGGTTGGTGATGACCAGCCTCTGGCCGACCGCGATCAGGCAGTTGGAAATGCCGGCGAGGTAGGGAGGCCCGTTGTTTGAAACGGCGGTGACCGCTTCATTGGTGGGGGTCTTGCTTTCCCAGGAACCGAGGTTGTCCTGCGCCAGGGAATAGAACGCGTAAGTGTGCCCGTAGCGGCCCGTGAACGTGGCGGAGGTGTTGGTTGCGCCGGCGACCCAGTTTGTCCAGGTTCCGCTGTCTTCCGAAACGAACACATTCCAGCAGGCTATACCGGAGTCCACATCGGTCCCGCTCCAGGTCACATCGAAGTTCCGGGGCGAAATCGGCGGCAACCCAAGCACGAAACTAGCGGGGGCAACGGCATCCACCCTATTCGTTATGCGCGGCGTGGCGATTACTTCATTCACGTCGAAGACAATCTCGGCGACGGCCTCAATCGTTGATCCCGAAACCACGTTGCTCCGGCACTGGATGGTGTAACTCACGAAGCCTTCGCCGCAAGGCGGGCTGGCGTTCGGCGGAAGGAAGCCGGCAATCGGGTCTTCCGTGGCCAGGCCGGTGATCGGGTCAATGGAATCGAAACGCCAGGTCGCCACGCCGGTATTAACATCCAGATTCGCCGAGAAATCCACGTAGAGGCCATTTTCCTGCCGCATGTCTATACGCTTGCTATAGGAGTTCAACCCAGCAGGGATATCGAACACATTCGTGCCGAATCCGAACTGGTCGAGTTCGAACGTCGCCAGATCGAGGTCCGAATCCATCTGGTTCGTGACCACGATGAACTGCGCCGCCGCCGTCGCGTTGCTGACGTTCTCAAAGTGGATGACGTATCGCAGAACCTCCTGCGACGTAATCCAACGCTGGTCGCTATAGCCGCCCGGCCCGACAATGTCGTTTGGGTCGTAGGAGCCGACGACGGGGGCTTGCCCCGAACCAAGAATACTTTGCAGGAATTCCCCAATAAGTACTCCAAGAGCCAGCGGTTCGCCGGCCCACAGGGAGTTGATATCATATGGGGTCGGATCGCTGACAGTACTCTGTGTCCCAAACAGTGACACGTCAATTCCCTTTGCGCCGACACCGACGCCGAGGTATGTGGTGAGACTCCCGCTATCATCCACAGAGATTCCGCCGTACACATTTCCTCCGCCCGCACCTATCCCGACTGACGCAGAAGCAGGATTCCTTATGATATCGCTTATTGACGTGTCACGCCCCCAGTTGATCAGAATCTCCTTACCTCCCTGAATCCCTTTACCGGAAGAGAAACCACCCCCGAAGGTGGTAACAACCTTCGGGAGAAAGGACGTTCCATCCCACGCCAAATACCGGCCACCTGTCAGCCCCTTGCCATTGATTCCGCCAGTGACTGAGTATCCCACCATTACCACCACCAAGCCACTGGGATCGATTAATCTGGTCGGTGAGTTCTTCACGTAGCGATACAGACTGGCATCCCCGCCTTGAAGACCAATCGGGTCACGTTGGCAGAATCGACCCAGTCCTGAGTCATATACCCTTGCCCTCGTGTATGCCGAACCCTGTCCGATTTCCATCACCCCGTACGCCCCGCTAAACGTATTCCGGTTCCTCACCCCCTCCGACGAACTCAACTTCTCGCCAAACGGCAGGTACTCGTAGCTGTTGAGCACGGTTCCGGCCTCGTCTACGAGTTGCACGGTGTTGCCCATGCGCTCGTGGGAGAAGTAGTTGTGCGTGCCGTCGGGACGCTGGACGGCTTCCAGTCCGAGACCGTGAATATAAGTGGCCTCCGGGTTACCGCTGACCGAATACTCGCCCACCACGTTGCCCAAGCCGAAGGGATCAATCAGGTAGTCAGTCTGAACGCCATCTCGCGATGCGCGGCGCAGGCCCCCCAGTTCGTCGTATTCAAAGTCGAGGGTGCCCTCAGCGGTCACGCTGGACACCATCCGGCTCAGTGCGTTGTATCCGAAGGTCTGGCTGCCACCCGGCCCGGTGCGGCCGATCTGGTTGCCATCGGCGTCAAAACTGAACAGATCGCCGCCTACCTGCGTGTACTGGTCGTCCTGGTTCGCGATGTAGTAGGTCTTTACACCATCATCCGTGACGCTGGTCCGGTTCCCGGCAGCATCGTATGCGTACGCGATAGTCCGGCCGGCCGGTGTCACCACGCGGGTCAACTGGCCGAGTTGGTCGTATGCGTAGGTCCAAGTGCCTTCCAGGGTGGTCATCGTGGTCGGGCGACCGGCTGTGTCGTACCGATAGGCGTAGCTGCTGACGACTTGATTGGTTGCTCCGAAGTGCACGAGATTGACCATCCGCCCGGACGGGTCATAGGCATACGTGCTGTGGGTGCTGTTGGCGCGGTCTCTGCGAATCAGTTGGCCGGCGTTGTCATAAGTGTAGGTGACAATGGCCGCACCGGAGCCGTCGCGAAGAGCCGCCAATCGCCCCTGCGCGTCGTAACTGTATCCCACGGCAAAGCCGTTCTCATCCACCATATTGGTTCTGCGGCCTCCTGAATCGTAGTCGTAGCGGAGATAGCGACCGTTTGGGTAAGTGACACGCGTCACCCGGTCCGCCGCATCGTACTGCAAGGCGAGAACGCCTGTTTGGTTGGAGACGGAGGTGAGGTTGCGATGGGCGTCATAGTCATAGACAGCAACCTGGCCGTCCGGGTAGGTCTTCTGGACCAGGAGATCCTTGGCATCGTAGGTATAGCCGATGGATTGGCCACGACCGTTGATCCAGTTGGTGACATTGCCGCGGGCGTCATACTGGTAATGCTCCGCGCCGCCGCCAGGATACCGGATGCTCGCGAGGTTTCCCACGCCGTCGTAGCCGTAGGACTTGGTGTTGCCGCGGGCATCCCTCAGGGACGTGAGTTGGCTGAACAGCCCGTCGTACGAAGCCGAGAACCGGTTGCCCTGCGGATCTTCCCACTGGCCTACGTTGCCGAGACCGTCGTAGTTCAGACTTACCTTGGCACCGCCAGGACCGACGACGGATGTGGGGTTACCGCTGGCGTCGCGGCTGATCTCCAGATTCTCCTGAGATGGACCCACAATTTTGGCAATATTGCCATCAGCACCGTAATAGATCCAAGTCGTACCCCCGCCCGACGGCTGGACGTACGCAGCACCGCGGGTGCTATACCAACTGCCATATCCATATACGGTTGCCTCTTGTCCCCCATCGCGGTAAGCGCGGGTGATGCGGCCCTGAGAGTCGTATTCGTAATACTGGTGTGTCCCATCCGGGAAGGCGATGGATGCCACGGCATGTCGCGAGGCGGCTGAGGCACCGCCGGTGTAGGTAAATCGAGTGGTACCCTGGGCGCTGGAGACGGATTCGAGGTGTTCACCGGATGCGTCGTACGCGAAACTGACTTCCCGGCCAACGGCATCCGTGATGTTCGTAACGCGACCCGCTGGGCTCCATTGAACCGTGGTCACATCACCTTTGGTGTCGGTGATGGACGTGAGCTGGCCACCGGCATAATTGAATGTCGAACGCTTGCCGTTCGGGTCTTCCGTGTAGTCCAGCGCGCCCGCGCTATTGAACTGCGCCACAACGCCGTCTTTCTCGCGCAACCTAAACACCCCATTCGTCAGGACAAGTGAGGCGTATTCTCCGGCTGAACCCGCATAAGTTCCATCGGGCTGCCGGTCAAATCGTCGCCAAGGGATGGTGCCGTAGTACACCGTCACCTGACCATCTGCCGCCTCCTGGGCGGCCAATTCCCAGAACCCCGGACGCCCGCGTCCAAACGCGCCCAGGGTGTAACGCCGCGCAATCGTGAGCAGCCCGGCCCGGTTCAACTCAAAGGCCAGGAGGCGATTCAGGTCGTAAACCGCCTGTCCCAGGCCCGAGAGGTATTCCACGTCATAGGCAATAGACTCGTTGACCGCGGCGAAGGTGGTACCGATGCCGTTCTTGAAGTTGTTGAATATCGGGTCCCAGGCCTCGGTGCTAATGAAGTCAGGCTTTAGTTCGGCCTTGTGCGCATCCCAGTTCATGGATTGGTTGTTCTCTGACGCTCCGTGAACACTCACCGAGTAGAAGGCGTTGCCAGGGATGGCATAAACCTCCAATTCGATTGAACCACCTTCTCCATGCAAGACGCGGCCGGGTGTCGCTCCGTTACCAGTGATCGGCACCACGGCTGAAGACAACCAGCCACTCCCAAACCGCGCCTCGTCAACGAAACGGAAGGCGACGCCTGAAACGGTAATGCGAACGAGCGGGGCGAAGACATACCACTCCGTGTAGTTCTTGTACTCGATTGAAACGCGAGCGGTGCGGCCCCAGCGGATAGGGCCCGGGTAGCCGACTTGGAAACTCAGCCCGCTTGGCCTGATGAGAATGCACGGGAGGTGTTGAGCGGAATAGCTCATGGTCGCAGGGGGTTGTCCAGCATAGACGGTCAGATAGTCGTGAGCCTCAGTACTCTGCTCACCGCTGGAGGCAAGCAAGTCGTACCCGCCCGGCGGCAACGTGCCGGCATCCAGGGTCAACTCCGCACGGGTCGAATCTATGATCACCACCTGAGTCGGCGCGTACAAATTGCTGGATGAATCACGGAGGGCAAAGACTGTACTCTCGGTGAATCCGGCTCCGTCAATCCGCAGCACGCGGGTGCCGCCGCCCCATGACCACACGGTCACAACATCGGAAGGCGACTGGATCCCGAATGCTTGTATCTCCGCTTTGATCGTGAAACTGGCGCCCTCGTCGGGCAAGGCACCCGGCCAAGCCATCACGTAATAGGATCGGTCCGCGGTACCTGACACGCCGATGCTGACATCAGGGGTCAACCAAGTCTTGTCCTGGGCCAGGAAATCCTGTTCCGTCGGCACATACCCATCCCCGAGATAGAGCTTGGTCCATCCGTTTGTGCCGTCACGGTCCAGCGTCACGAGCACGTCCTGATCCCCGCCCGGAGTGAACTTGAACCAACAGGGCTCGCCAGCGCGGTCAAATCGTCCGACCACCGGAATGCCGTTCGTCGGGATTTCGGGGACAACAAGGTCGGCGGGGCTATTGGCTAAGTCGGTATTATTCGTCCACAGCGCCCCTTCAAACACTTCGCCGCGGCTGTTGGCTTGGACAGCCCAGCGCCACTGGCCTTCGGTACCGCCGGGGACGCGAACCACAGCGGAGAACTCTTTGTCCTGGCCTGGCCCTAGCGTCCCGTTCGAGAGGACTTCGGCTGCGGTGAGCGTCTGGTCGTGAGGGCCGGGGTTCTGCGGGACGAGCATAATCTTGTCATGCCAGGCAGCGGTGAAGGAGGACGATCCGATGTTGCGCACCTTCCAGGTCACAACCGCCTTGGTGCCGGCCTCGACCGAGGACGGGCCGGACACATCCAAGGCAATCACATCGAACATTGAATCCGCAGTCTCCACGAACTCAAATGCACCCATATCCGCATACGCGCCATTGGTGCAAGAGAGGCCCGTATTGGCGGTGCGCGGATCGTCGTAGCGCGGGGCGCCCATCGAATCGGCGGGCGGCGCCGCAAGTCCATCCCCCGAATCAATGCAGGGAGATCGGTAGTTCAGCCGGTAGTCGCCTTGCGCCGCGTTCTTGAATTTGGGGTCGGTGGAGATGTTGCCATTGAGACCTGGCGTGAAGTATCCGTTGACGCCGGAGGGAGACCACACATCACAGTTGCGAACATCGAACGTCCCGCTTGGGTCAATGCCCACTTCAAGGCTGTGGCTTATGATGCAGTTCCGTGCAATGAAAGTTCCCCCATGGGGCCACAAGCCGATTCGATTATCGTAGAGGGTGCAGTTCGCCAGTGTTGCCACGGACTCGTACGCCATGATGGCGCGATCGCAACTGCGAATGACACAGTTTGTGAGATTAATCACCCCTCCGAGGCCGCAAACGCCTTCCCACATGGCATCGCGGACTGCGCATGCATTCATATGAAGCGCGCTGGAGGGCTGATTCCGAATGGCCCCGGCCCCTCGCTCATATCCGCCGCTTGGCGTGCCCGCGCCATAGGCAACCACGCAGTGGTTGAGTACAATTTCCCCGCCATCGGCGGAAATCGCAGCCCAGTCGCCTGGCGCCGGCGCCGAAGATGATCCGTCGCCATTCGAATCACCACCCACAGAATCGTCACGGTAGGATGTAAAGACGATTGGCTGCGCCACGGAGCCGTTGGCAATAAGCCGGCCAGTCGGCTGCACCGAAATTCCCTTCAGTGGCGCAAACTTGATAACCGCGCCAGCGTTGATGACCAGCGTGGCGCCAGCAGGGACGATCAGGTCGCCGTTGATTTCGTGAAGGCGTGTTCCCGCCCAGGTCTCGCCGCCTTGGAGCGTGCCGGAGTGCGTCGTGCGCAGGTACCGGATGTCGGTGAATTCGTTCTGGTTCAAGAGGGCCGAGCCCTGTATGGCGATACCGGCCCAATCGCCCGGCTGCGGCTTGGATTTGTCTCCGTCCAGGTTTGTGTCTCCACCGGCGGAATCATCCCGGAAGCTGGTCATGATTACCGGACTTTGAACGGTTCCAAGGGCATTCAGAACCCCACCTTCTTGGATCATGATGCTAACGCCGTCCGAAAACTTGATGATGGTGCCAGGTTCGATCGTGACGGTAACGCCGGCAGGAATGACGAGGTTTTGGTCCACGACTTGGACGGTATTGGATGTCCAGGTTTCGTCACCCACGATCGTACCCCTATGCCAGCCAACCGTGTTGTTAACACACAGGAACCTTGAGACTTCGTCAACCACACGGCCTTGCCCGTCAATCAGGTTCGCGTGAACGCTGTAAATCCCGTCGGCGACGCCTGTGGTGTCCCAGAGCACGCCTGTGCTGATGCCGAGGCCCACCCCTAGCGTCGTGCTCTTGCCGTCCTTATCCGCCAGCAAGGCAACGGAGAGCCCGGTCATGTCACCAACATACGATTTCCAATCCAAACGCACGACTCCACCCACCAGGTACCGGCTGGTTTCGGACCAGTACAAAGCGGGGTACTTGCTGAAAACCGGCTGGCCGGCGCCACCGTTGTAGAGTTGCGCGATGTCTTCGTCGCTCAGAGCCAGGTTCCAGATGGCGACTTCGTCAAGCCGGCCGTCCAGTTGAATCCCGCGTCCGTCAGCAGCGTTCCGACGGCCGAGCAGCAATCCGTTCGAGGTGTCAGAAATCGCTGTTGTGCCAGCATCAGCGGACGCCACTCGATTGGTGTCGAAAAGGCACTGGACGGTCGCCCCGCTGCGACGGACCACAATTTGGTGCCAAACGCCCGGAGTGATGCTCAGCGGAGATGAATACAACACGGCTGCTGGAGTTGCCCAGAAGTGGATCACGCCGCCGTTGAGAACTGCTAGAGACCAACCAGGCCCCATCGTTCCTTGGAATTTCTCGATCAAGACTTGGTCACTCGACGTACCACGGGAATTCACCCAAACCTGGATCGTGAAATTGCTGGACCCAAAGTCGAAGACGGCGTCGTCCACAGGTCTTTCTGCAAACTTGCGGGCGTCGTTCGGCAGGTCCAGCGCCTGGTTGAATAGCCCGTTCGTAAACGACACGCCCCCCTGCAAGATCGTTGTCCGGTCGAAGCCACTGAGGTCGTTGCCATTTCCGTCTAACGGCCAGTAGCCTTGTGGTGGCGGGACGCCCAAGGCGGACCTTCCGACCAAAGCCAGAAAGACAACTGCACCAACAAATAGCCGTGTGACGGAATCAAACAGTTCTCGTTTCGTCGTCATGGTTCCTTCCTTTCACTGGTACTGAGTTTGCTTGGGTTTGCAGCCATGCCGCAGTTTGAAGGTTGGCCGTTAAAGGTATGGCAAGATTTCAAGATTGACGAGAGGCTAAATGCTTGACGGTTGGGTCACAGCGCCCGCAACTGGGACGAAGACGGTGGGGGAGTGGCAAAAGAGGGTGGACTTCGCCGTGTGGAGGTCGAGGTCAGTTGCTGCTTTGCATCCGAGAGGAAAGAGGGGAATTGAGAGAAACGCGCGAGACAGCGAATATCGGAGTTGACCGGAGTTCCGATTTTCTGCGGGAAGAGCCACCGCCTTGCGCTTTGCCGGGCAGCATGGAAGGACAACAAAAGCTTCGACTGCAAATGCAGAACTCTTCCGATGTGCCCGCACATTCATTTGGAATCCGGCCCCGATCCGAATTTGAAGTTACTGGTAAGAATTTGCTTTTCGCGCGCCGGCCCGTACAGAATCCGGGTGGGCTGCGCAAACTTTCACGGATAGTGCTGTTGTGAAGCGCGGAAGCGGGCGAAGCTCGACCGCTTGGGCACGCCTGTTGCGCTCTGTTTCAGCCACTGCCTCTGAGCAGTTCATAATGGCATTCCCGAAACCCAGTTCGCGAAACGGAGCAGGCGGCGAACGCCAGCCTGCTGCTTTCGCTTCTCTTGTGGGTGAATTAGGACACAAGAGCGGACGCTAGGCAAGCCACTATTTGGGGTTCTTCGCTGTCTTGCAGGATGGGGTGTTGGTTTGGGGGCTTAGTGCGCCATTCCATAAATACGGTCACATATTCCCAGACTGGGCACCCGTCCGACTGGAAATCTGCTCTCTGTCCATTTCTGAGACAGTGAGGGTTCCCGGGTGCGCTCGCAATCACAGGCCCCCCAGCCAGCAGTCCCGATGTGACAACGGTGTTGCCCCGGCGTTATCGTGGTGTGGTTCCCATGGGGAGCGGTCCCCATGGGAACCACACCAGGGTCCCTCCAGCGAGACACCGTAGCTGCGCCGTGGCGGGCTTGGGAGGGGCCAGGCGGAGCTGATGATTGAGGCCACAGCAGACACCGGCTTTGCTCGAAACAAGCTCCGGCAGGAGCGGCATGGAAATGAACACCCGGAATATGGCAGGGGCCACGCGTTGAATCCCATACGCGCCGCTCCGGCCGGAGATTGGAGCGTGTTCTGAGGATCGTCGTCTATAGCCATGGCGCTCCTAACGGAGCTGTTCCGAAGCCTTGCCAGTTGGCCGTGCGGATAGGCTGGTCACAGCCTGCTGGCCGGAGTATAAAGGGCGAGCAGTATTGCCGCATGATTCGTAAAGCAAAGGTCCAAGTCCGCCGGTGGGTGGAGAAGTTGTTGGTGGTCGTGGCAGGTATGGTGGTCCCGGCGCTTTGCTGGTGTCCCATGCCGGCCTCGGCGCTGCACGCCACGAACGCCGACACGATCTTCAACGCCTATAACAACGCGTTTTACTATGTGTCGGGCGGCAGCGGCTACTACAAGGACGACACCACGGGAGGGCAGACCTGGTTTTGGGGGCAGGCCGAGGAGATCGAGATGGCGATAGACCACTACGATCGCACCGAATCCGCAACGACCCGGACGATGCTGTCGGCGCTCTGCACCGGCTTCCTCAACCGCAACGGGACAGACTGGACGTGGAACGAGTACAACGACGACATCGCCTGGGCGGTGATCGCGTTCTGCCGCACGTATCAAATCACCGGCAACACGACGTTCCAGGATCGGGCCAAGGCGAATTTGGATGCCATGTGCAGCCGGTGCCGGGCTACCAACCTGGTGCTGTCCTGGAGCGGCGGCATTGCACCTTACGATGTCCTGATGGCGACGAACGTGGCCAGCCCCGCTTGGCAGCCTGTGCAGAGTTCCCTGGCCGCCACCAATGTGACCGTCAATCCCACCAACCCGGCCGCCTTTTACCGGGTCCGGGGGCAGTGACAGCGGGTGCGGGTGAGCTTTACTCAGCGCGCCGCAGGTCCACCCCGGCGCGCTGAGGACAGCACGCCCTACCATGGCTATGAAATATCCAGTTAAGGTGCCGGCGATACTCAGGCCGTGGCGCTCAGAATCGCCTTCCTGACCAGGGCCTTTACCACCTCCACCTTGAGCCGGTTGCGGGCGAGCGGCTGCGCCTTGGCGACCGCCAGGCTGGCGGCCTCCTGCGCCAGGGCCTCGCACGGCGCCTGACCCTCCAGCAGCGCCTCGACCTCATGCGCGGCCAACGGGACGGGCGCGACAGCCCCGAGCACGACCCGCGCATCATGGAATCTGCCCTCTCGCATGTCCGCGCAGAAGGCGAGGCCGACGATGGGGAAATCAATCGCATTGCGGATGCGGAACTTGTGATAGGCCTGGTGGCTTGCCGGGGGCGGCGCGGGGATCTCGATCTCCTCGATCAGCTCGCCCTGCTCCAGGACCGTTGTCTTGCTCTCTGCCGCGGTGAAGAGACTCTCAGCCAGCAGGCGCCGTCGGGTGGTCTTCACCGTTGCGCGCAGCGCGATGAGGGCCGGTGCGAGGTCCGAGGCGCTGACCGCCACACAGCCGCAGTTGGCGCAGCGGGTAGCCTCGCCTTGCGTCAGGTCGAGCGATAAGGCGCCGCAATCCTCGGTGCGGAGGGTGCGCTGGTCCACCGGCAGGCGCGGGGGATGGACCCGGGGGCTGGCCGGCAGCGCAGCCGCGTTGATGGTGAGAGGAACGGTATGTGTTTCGCGGAGCGCGGCTGGCCCAGCCGCAGCGCGTCGGCTTGCAGGGACATCCACCCGCAGAGCGACATGCGGGTCTGCTGCGGCTGGGCCAGCCGCGCTCCACGCTAAATCGAGACGGGGGACGTGGATCGGGCGGGCAGGTTCGGACTGCACGCGGGTGAAGTACGCTTCGATGGATGCCGCTGCCTCTTGCCCTGAGGCCATCGCCTGCACCATGGTTGCGGAGCTGCCGGTGACGTCGCCGCCCGCAAACACACCCGGTATGGCAGTCGCGCCCGTTACCTTGTCCGCTGCGAGCAGCCCGCGCTCCGTTTTGAGCCCAGGCTCCGCGTACGAGAGGTCGGCGGCCTGGCCGATCGCCACCAGGACTTGGTCCGCGGCGACCACGGTCTTGACCGCGGCATCGAATGTGGGCGCGAAACGCCCGGCTTTGTCAAAGACCGCGGTACAGCGTACCAGCTCCATTCCGGTGAGCTTGCCATCCTGTTCCAGGACGCGATGGGGTCCCCAGGAGGGCAGGATCGTGATCCCTTCCTCCAGCGCCTGCTCGACATCCTCGGGGATGGCCGGCATCGTCTCTTGGCTTTCCAAGCAGGCCATCAACACCTCGGTCGCGCCGAGTCGCCGCGCCGTGAGCGCCACGTCCACCGCGACGCTGCCGCCGCCGATCACCAGCACGCGCTTGCCCACCTTCGGCTTCGCGCTGCCGCCAGTCTGGACGCCGATCAGGAACTTCAGACCGGAGTCGAGCAACTCGCCCTTCTCGAGCCGGAGCGATTTGCCGTTCCAGAGGCCGGTCGCCAG
Source organism: uncultured Verrucomicrobiota bacterium (assembly GCA_964625855.1). Classification (GTDB taxonomy): domain Bacteria; phylum Verrucomicrobiota; class Verrucomicrobiia; order Limisphaerales; family UBA8199; genus JAPLUA01. Next base: position 42,007 of record CAZVFC010000025.1, read on the forward strand.
GAACAAAGCTTCATAGCGCTCCCTGAGCTCCTTCAGGGACGCGCCCTCGCCACCGAGGGCCGCGCCCAACTCGAAGCGGATGCCCATGCCTTCGAGCGCACGGACTTGGGCGGCCATGACGTCCTTGGGCATGCGATAGGCCGGGATGCTGTAGGTCAACATGCCGCCGGCCTCGGGCATCTGGTCCAGGACAGTCACGTCATGCCCGGCCTGCCGCATGAAGTAGGCCGCGGTCAGCCCGGCTGGACCGGCGCCTACGATCGCTACCCGCTTGCCCGACTCCGCCGCGGGCGGCCGGTAGAGCTCGCTGGCGTGTTCCAGCGCGTAGTCGCCCAGGAACCGCTCGACGTCACGGATGGACACCGGCTCGTCGTAGCCGAACCGGTTGCAGTCCGACTCGCAGGTGTGCGGGCAGACCCGCCCCGTGACCGCGGGCAGCGGGTTGGTTCGCAGGAGGATCGTGACCGCCTCGCGGAGCTCGCCGGCCCGGATCCTGGCCATGTACGCGGGGATGTCGTTGTGGATCGGGCAGCCGTTGACGCACGGCGCGGCGCTGACGCACATGCCACCGAAGATGGAATGGAAGCGATTCTCCGCGAACAATGCGTCGCACGTCTTGCCGCCCTTGCGCAGGCAATCGAAGGTGTTTTCGGGGTTGCGGTAGTACCAGCAGCGGGGCTCCTGGCAGAGGTTGCCCGCGATGGTCGCGACGTTGCGAATCTGGGGCGAAGCCACGCTGCGCGCTGCCTCGGCAAGGAGCGGATAGGTCTGCCGGATCACCGGGTGCCGCGCGATGTCGGCGAGCGTGGTAAGGCTGCCGATGCGCACCCCCTGGGCGTCGGCCTTCACATAGCGCAGATCGGCCAGCGGCTTGAGGCTGACCAGCAGCTCCGGCGGGGAGTCGTGGATGGCATCCTTGAGTGCGCCGAGCAGATCGGTGCCGCCGGCGATCACCGCGGCCCCTTCCCCGTGTTCCCTAAGCAGCGCCTCCGCCGCTTGCAGCGAGTCAGCAGGGACGTAGTCGAAAGGCTGGAGTGTCATGGCATCACCTCAGATCTTGCCCAAGGCCCGGAGCACTTTGTCCGGCGTCAGGGGCAGTTCATCAACTCTGGCGCCGATGGCGTTGTACACCGCGTTGGCGATGGCTCTTGGTGTGCAAGTCAGCGTGCCTTCGCCAATGCCGCACGCGCCATACTCGCCCGCGCCTCGCCACACCTCGAGCAGGACCGGCTCGATCGCCGGCATGTCGAGGATGGTGGGCATTTTGTAGTCAATGAAGTTGAAGTTCAGCGGCACACCGCGCACCGGGTCGTAGATCAGCTCCTCGGTCAGGGCCTCGCCCATGGCCATGACCTGACCGCCGACCTGTTGGGCCTCTGCGCCGGAGGCGTACATAACCGTCCCGCAGTCGTTGACGATGACCAGTTTGAGCACCTGTGTGCGGCCGGTGCCGGTGTCCACCTCCACCTCGGCGAAACTGGCAATATAAGGCACTCCCGTCCGCGTCCCCGAGGGCCGCCGGCTCACCATCACCGACAGGGGCACCAGGTCGCCCTTCCAGAGCAGCTCCTTCACGCTGATGCTGCGCCCCGGCGCGGTGATCTGGCCCCCGGTCACGGACAACCGATCCGCCGGGACCCCGAGCACAGGGGCCGCGAGATCAAGCAGCTTTTGCCTGAGCTGCTCGGCCGCAACCGCCAGCACCTCGGACTGCAAGAAGGAGACCGCGCTGTCCGTCTGCACGCAGTCGCGCATGCCGCTGTCGGTATCCACGGTCGAGACCCAAGTGATGTCCTCCGGGCGGACGCCCAGGAATCCCAGCGCTTCGGCGCAGCCGAGCACATTGCAGGTGTTCGAGCCGGTCCCGGTCTCGACGGTGGGGGCGTCCAGCGTGACCGTGCCATCCGGGTGGAGGGTGATCTTCGCCTGAACCTGCCCGCGGCGTTCTTCCTGCCACTCCGCATGCCAGCCAGGGTGCAGAGAGAAGCCCACCCCGCGTCTCAGGACGCCAGCGTAGAGGGGGCCTGCGCCAGGCTTGTGCCGCTTCTCAGCCCATCCGATGCGCGCCGCGCCGGTCTTCAGCACCGCCGTGAGGCTCTGATCCGGGCAGGCACCCCAGGCGTGCCCGAAGTTCTGCAGCGCCAGCTCGATGGGGTCCATCTCCAGCCGCTCGGCCAGGCCATCCACCATCCGGCCGAAGATGAAGTTGAACTGTGAGTTGCCCACGCCGCGCATCATGCAGCCGGGGATGCGGTCCGTATAGACGGCGTAGGATTCCATCTTGATGTTAGGAATCGGCGCCAGTGCAGCCTCGGAGATCTCTGCCGGGGCGAACTTCAGCGCGAATACCGAGTGGTCGGCATGCGCGCCGATGTCGCCGATGGACTTGAGCTGGAGCGCGGTGATCTTGCCATCGGCCTTCGCACCCACCTTGCAGTGGTAGAGCGCGCCCTGGCGGGTGTCGTGAAAACTGTCCCGCCGCGTGTGCTTGAACTTGACGGGCCGCCCTGCCTTCTTCGCCAGCAGCGCGGTAAAGAGGAAGAACGGCTGGTCACCCGTGTCGCCCCGGCCGAACTGGCCGCCCACATATTTGCTGATCACCCGCACCTTGTGAATGGGCAGCTCCAGCATCTGGCTGACATGCATGCGGGTCTGATCCGCAGCGTAGGAGTTGGAGAAGACGGTCAGCCGGCCGGCTTTCCATTCGGCGACGCAGCACCACGGGTCGAGTGATCCTTGCGTCGGGTTGTGGTGGCTCGTGTCCATCTCGATCACAACATCCGCGGCGGCGAAGCCTTGTTCCACATCGCCCTTGTTCAGGAAGACATCCGGACCGCCAACCGGATCGGGAGGGAGCACGTTGTGCTCCGCGATCTGCGGGTGCAGGACCGGCGCACCGGGCTTCATCGCCGTGAGTGGATCGAGCACGAAGGGCAACTGCTCCCACTCGACCTCGACCAGGCGCAGCGCCTGCTCCGCGATCTGCTCGGTGTCCGCCGCGACTGCGACCCCCACCTCGTCGCCGGCCCAGGTCGCGTAGTCGCCCAGCACACGGCGATCCCGGAACTTGTGCCACATCATCTTGTCGTAGCTGACCGTGTCCACGGCGTCGGTCCAGCCCGCATTGGTCGGCTTGAGGCGCGCGACCTCCGGGTCCTGGTACGTCAGGATGGCCCTGACGCCGGGCAGCGCCGCCGCCCTGGTGGTGTTGAGCTGCTTGATGCTAGCGCGTGGATACGGGCAGCGTAGCGCGCGTGCATGGAGTAGACCGGGGTAGTTGCGCTCGGAGATCTCGTCATCCGCATAGGGCGCGCGGCCGTGCGCCTTCTCGACTGCGTCAATGCGCGGGCGATAACCGCCGACAAACTGGCGCGGGACCCGGGGTTTGTAGGGAGCGCTCACTTCCGGCCTCCTCTCGCTGCGATCTTCTCCGCCGCGTGCTTTACCGCCATGGCGATGCCCGCGTAGCAGCCGCACCGGCAGAGATTGCCGGAGAGCGCTTCTTTCACCTCCTCGAGGGTCGGCGAAGGATTCTCGTTGAGCAGCGCGCGGGCGGTCATGACAAAGCCCGGGGTGCAGTAGCCGCACTGCAGCGCGGTGCCGTGGCCCGGCTCGCACTGTTCCGCGAAGGCCTCGATCACCGGGTCGTCCTCCGGCAGGCCTTCGATGGTGAGCAGGTCATGACCGTCGGCTTCCACGGCCAGCAGCATGCACGACAGGACCGCCTTGCCATCCAGGATGATCGTGCAAGCGCCGCAGGCGCCCTCGTCACAACTGATCTTCAACCCGGTGCAGCCCAGCCGCTCGCGCAAGAACGCCGAGAGGGTGGTCGTGGGCACGAGATCGCGTCCGACCTCGAACTCGCGCTGCTCGCCGTTGATGCGCATGGTGATGCGCTGGGGAGATGGAGGAGATGATCGGGAATCGGCTTTTGCGCCTCCGCATGCACTCGGCGTTGCGCGGGTGAGGGAGAGTTGGTTTTGAGTCTCACTCATGATGGCGATGTTTCCAAAGCGATGCCGTGCTGCCAAGCGGCAAGTTTTCAGACAGGCTCGCGAGGAAGCACGGCCGCCGCAGCTTCGCGCACCTCGGGGGGCAGGCCGTTCAGACGCTTGGACGCTTCCCTCAAACCGGAGATATACCCGGGAGACCTTTGCGTGAGCGCAGGCTGGATCAACCAACCATCGCCGCGGGCTCTGCGGATCAACTCCCGCGTCGCCCGCTGGTAAGCAGCGTTCTCCAGGCGGGCGATCCAGAGCCGGTGCTGGCTGATCTGCAGCAGGGGGTGGTCGCCGGGGCTGTCCCCCACCGCCAGGTATGGATTGCGGCCGATCACGTCGAAGACGGCAGCAATCTTGCCCGAATAGGTCGGCACCGGAAACTGCAAGCGGCTGGTCAGGCGTAACCCAGCCAGAGCCTTAGGCGTCATCGCCGCGTATTGATCATCTTCGCGGACGAGCAGGGCGTCCTTGTATAGACGACCTTTGCGGTCGGCCAGCAGGGTTGAGATCCCGACAACGTGGCTGGCGGGCAAGCCGGCTTTCAAGCCTCGCTGACGGAGCAGGGGGTTGAGCGCATGCAGAACCACCCAGCGGACGCTCCAAACACTGCTGGCGGAGACAATCCAGAGATCAAATCGCAAGCGAACAAGCTCGGCAATCAGCTCGACGGCCTCGGGATAGAAGAAAGGCACCGGGACCGCAGTCTTGCCGGGTGTGACTTCGATGAAGGCCGGCTTCGTCGGCTGGGGCCACTCGAAGGCGCGGCGGGTGGCGTTCACGACATCCAGCAGGCGCAGGTTCTCCATGATCTCGACCGCCCAGGCATAGCCATTGGCCAGCGGACTGGGGTCGCGTCCCTCATGCGCGGTGGGCGCGAGGAGCGCCTCGTAGTACTGCGTCACATCGGCGCAGGCAGACAGTTCCATCGGATCCCTGCCTGGAACTTGAAAGGGCGGGCTGAGGGTCCCGCTGAGCTTTGCCGGAGTCAGTACGCCGGTTCGCGCCAGGACGGCTAAGGTAGCCTCGGTGATGTCCCCGCACACAATGGTGTTGTCAAAATCGAATACCACCGGGAGCTGTTGTCCCGCGCCTCTATTGATGAGGTCCTCCAGCGCGCGACGCGTCTCCATGTTCCAACCGGGAGCTTGAAGCCTGCATTCGGGCTCTCTACCGTCGCGGCGCGTGGGACGGCGTCGTTTCGGGCTGCCTGGCACCAGGATCAAATCGCTAGACGACCGGTTTGCTGGAGGATGATGTTTCATTTGGCTCCTTTCGGGCGCGCGTTCCAGATCGAAGTCATGAGGGCAGCCGGCAACAAAGGCATGGCTGCGAGAACCCAGAAGATCAACGACCAGTTCCCGTGGCCAAGGTCCTTTAGATACCCGATGCCCGCACCAGAGAAGATGGCACCCAGGGCTCCGAGGCACATCGTGAGTCCGGTGGCGATAGAACCCGCTTTGGGATGGCTCAGATCTATGGTCGCCGCTCCGCTCATTAGCATGTCCGGACCGTAAATCATAAACCCGGCGAGACCCAGCAGCGCCGTGGCGGCCACCCAGTCGCCTTGCGGGACCAGCGTCATTGCCCCGCACACTACTGCTAAGCCGAGCATCATGATAACGCAGACGGGCGCCCGGCGTCGGCCGAAGAGGGTGTCCGAGGCCCAGCCCGCAGTCACGGCTCCCAATGAGCCGACCAGCGGGATCATGATCGCCGTGAGAGCGCTGTTCTTGATGCTGCGTCCGTGAAAATCGGCCATGTACTGCACGCTCCAGTTCATGAAAGCATAACGGACCGCGTTCATGACAAAGAAACCGATGGCCAGGATCCACAGAATCCGGTTGCGCAAAGTGATTCCGAGGATGTTCCGTGTCTCGGCCCAGCCGGAGCGGGCCGTCGAGCTCGTAGCGTCCCCCGGTTTGGCGAGTTGGTGGTCCAGGTCGTCCCGGACCGCAGGCAGACCGACGCTTTCGGGTGAATCGTGCAAGCGGAAGAAGAACACCACGGCCATCGGCAGCAGAATCAGGCTCGGCACCAGAAAGGCGGCGCGCCAGCCGACCGCGTCGCAGAGAAAGCCGGCCAGCAGCCAGGAGAGCACGTTGCCCACCTGGTAACAGGTCGAGAGCCGCCCAATCAAAATGCCGCGCCGGGCGGAGGTGTTCCAATTCGACAGAGTATGGACCATCAGCGACCAACCGGCGGACTGGAACCAACCGTTGACCGCCCACAACAACTGCATGACGTGGAAGGACGAACTGAAAGAGAACAGGAGGTTCGTCATCGAGGCGGCAAGGAGGGCAACCGTCATCAGCCGCCGCGTGCCGTAAATCTGACCCAGAGTGCCGTTGACAATCTGGCCAATGGCATACACCGCCGCGTAGATCGAGGGGATGCTCCCGATCTGGGCGCTGGTCCAGGAGGGAAATTCTTTCAGGATCGCCGGTTGCGCTACGGCGAAATTGACGCGGCAGAGGTAATAAGAGGCGTAGGCGCTCCACAAGAGCCAGAAGACCCGAAGTTGGTAGGAGCGCAAGCGCGGGTCCGTAGCGGGCGGTGCGGAATCAAGGACTTGCGTCATGGATCGCAGACGCCAGGTTAAGGCTTTGCCCAGGCGCGGAAGAAGCCCGGGGCGGTTGCCGTCGGGATGGAGTTTGAAACGCTGGGCGCACCACTGGTTGGAATCGTGTTGGTAGCGACCGCGCTCCAGGCGAGCAGGTCAGTGGAGCGTTCGAGGACATAGGTATCGCCCGGTTTGCCCATCACCGCCAGCGGCAGCACGGCTCCGGTTGCGTGGGAGCTTGTCCATTCGAGCAGCGGCACCCGGCTTTGCAGGGTGAAGTTGTCGAGCAGTTGATCGCTGTTGTCGAAAGCGCTCCAGGTCAGCACGTGGCCGCTGATCTGCATCAAACCGTAGTGGTAGAGAGAAAACTCATACTCCAAGGGGAAGAGCGGCCAATAGGCGACGCGTTCGGTGTCCAAAGCCCCGCCGCCGCCGCCCACGACGAGGTAGGTCACACCGTTGGTCACGCCGCGGTTGTAGTTGTGGGAATGGCCGTTGATGACCGCGTCCACATGGTATTGCCGGAAAAGGGGCACCCAGTCGTTGCGCACCCAGCTTTCGCCCGTGTAACCGCCGCCGTTCCACAGGTTGGCGTAGGGCAGCTTGTGGAAACAGACGACGCGGAAGGTGGCGTTTTGGGTTCCGGGCCGCGCCAGTTCGTTCACCAGCCAGGCATATTGTTCGGGGGAAGCGCTGGTCGAGGCTTCAGTGTCCAGGAAGATGAACCGCGAGTTGCCGTAGTCGAAGGCGAACCACGAGCCATTCCCTGGCAGGACGCTGTAGGCGTAGGAATATGGGTGCTCGCCATCGTGATTGCCGCGTGCGAATAAAGCCGGGTGGGTCTGGGCGAGGTTCCGGTATTCCAGCGCGCCGAACCAGTAGGTTTGCCAATCGTAGAGGGAGCCGCCGCTGGATACCAAATCGCCGGCCACGCCCATCCAGTCCACCCCGCGGGCAAGCATGCTGGGGATGAGCTGTCGCAGAACCGTCGGGCCGACCTGGCTGTCGCCCCACCACGCCACGGCGAACGGCGTGTTGCGGAACGGCGCGGTGCGGAACGTGTAGGTGGCCGACAAGGTGCCGCCGCTGCGAACGCGATACACATAGCTCGTCTCGGGCGACAAGCCGGTGAGCGTTGCGCGATGGACGAAATGGGTGCTGTCAATCTGTACCGTCTCGATTTGCGACCAGGTGTTTTCTGTAATGTTGCTGCGACCCCACTCCACGGTATGCGAAGCTAGATTCCCGTCCGTCTCCCAAAGCAGCGTCATGGCATCCTGACGATAATCCTGTAACATGGGCAGCTTGGTGATTTGCGGACTGACCAGCGCGGACACCCGCTGCACGCGGACTACCACCGCGTCGGCCATGCTGTCGTTGTCGGCGTCGCGGCGATGGTTGCCCACGATCTCGAGCCTTAGCTTGCGTGTGCCGGGGGGGAGGACCCCGGAGAGGGTGCGCTGGATCCAGGCGCTGTTCGCTGCCACCATGCTTCGGACACTTGCGGACTCCTGGTTCAGGGCATCCAGGCAGGCAACGCGGAAATAAGCCTGGTCGTCGAATGTCCATGTGGCATAGGCGTTTCTCAACCAGGCTTCGGCGTCCACCGCGGCCCCCGTGTCGAGGTCATTCTCGGTGAAACCCGAGGCCAACAAATCAATGTCCTGGCGCACGATCATATCGCCTCCAGGACTGAGACCGCCGTGCAGGAAGCGCGAACCCGCGTAGGGTGCGCCTTCGCCGTCAGAACTCGTGAACGCCGCGGGGTGGCCCGCGATGACCTGCCAGTTGGTCAGATACGATTCAAATCCGCCGTTGACCTGGAGCGGTTGGCCGAAAAGCAAGTTCGGCGGCCCGCCCGAGCCAGTCACTGTGAACGCCGCGTCGGAGGAATCCTGGAGGGTGGGGAAATCCAGCGAGCTGATCCGGATCCGATAGTTGTTCGTGTCCCCGAGCTTGGAATCAATGCTCCAGAGGTAGTTGCTTTGCAGCATCAGGACCTGGGCCAGGCTGCGATAGACGGTGTTGCCGATCAATAGATCAATTTGCATCAGCCCGCTCGGGTCGCTGACCACCCAGGCGACGGTCTGCGTCGTGCCTGCCGTAAACACCTCGCCGCCATTCGGGCTGACGAGCTGGAAACCTGACGGTTCCTGGGGGAGCGGAATGCCGGCGGCCTGGGCGCCGCCCAGCGCGGCGATTTCCGCCGGGGCCATAGCTCTGGCGCGCAACTGCACGCTGTTCACGTAGCCGGCGGCGTTTTCCTGGTCTTGGTCCGCAAACAACAGGGCGGTGGCGGCCAGCGACCAGCGGCCATCCAGAGTCAACCCGGAGATTTGCTGAACCTGAGTTCCGTTAAGATAGCTGGTGAAGGTGCCGGCGACGTCGTCCACCACCAGCGCGACCCGATTCCAGGTGCCATCGGCCACGCTGCCGCCATAAGTGCCGGAAATGCCCAGGCCGCCGGTGGAATTGATGAACCAGTCTCCATCGTCGCTGTTGCCGGGACTCGTCTGCCACAACACGGCCCAACCAGTTGGTCGCGCGGGGAACATCAGGTCCAGGATTAAGGTGTATTGGTTCACGTAGCCACCACCGCCGTTGGCCGGCAGGCCATGGGTCATCTGAAAGAACGTGCCGCGCGTGAAGGACGCGACGTGCGCGGTCTGACCGCCGATGGTGGCGTTCGCGAAGCTGACGCCTGCCGCCGAGGCCGGAGCCGCCGCATCCGCGGTGAGATTCGCCCCGCCAGTTGACGACGCGAGAGTGCCGTTGAAATCCCACTGGGCGATTCCCCCCGCCGACGAGGTCGGGATGCCGGCGGCATTGGGTCCGCCCAGCGCAGCGATCTCGCTGGACGCCAAGGCGCGATCGTGAAACTGAATGCTGTTTACGTAGCCGACGGTTGTTTCACCGTCGTTGTCGGTGAACAACAGCGCTGTTGGATCCAAACCGTACGTGCCATCCCGCGCGATGCCCGTGTTGACCCCCACCAGGGTTCCGTCAATAAACTTGCGGACCGAATTGTTCGCGGCCGTCGCTGAACTCGCATCAACGACAAAGGAAATCCGATGCCATGCGTCGGGCGCGAGGTTGCCGTGATAAACGCCTCCAAATCCGATGCCCCACGCCCCGTTGACCCACAAGTCAGCGTCGTTGGCATTCCCCTGGTTGCTTTGAAGCAGGGCATGATAATTGCCGGCTGTGTCCGACGTAAACTTGATGTCCATGATGAAGGTCCACTGATTGACATAGAGGCCGCCGCCATTGGGGGCCATGCCATGCGTCATGGTGTAGCCCTGCGCCGAGGTCGCCGCCGGGAATCGCATGATGTTGGCGCTCTGTCCGCCAATCGTATCGGTCGTGAAGACCGTGGACGCTGCCGTGTCGCCTCGATAGGCGAGCGCGGTGCCGACGGTGGCGGAGAGGTCGCCGGTGTCAAAATCCCATTGGCCGGTGATGGCGGCGCGGGCGGACAGGACGGACAGAACCACCAGCAGCGAGCGAAGGAGAGCCTTGATAAGAGCAAAAGCGTGCATCAGCGTATCATGCGGTGCGAGGATCATTCGAGCGATAGGTCAGAACGGGCGAATCCGCGGTTCGCCTGCGACGGCGCATCCGCGCCAGATCTGGCCGGGCAGTGTTGCTTGTCATAAACCGCACTATCACTTCCATCTGCCGCCAGCCTGACAGCTTGGCGTGAGGGATCAAATGCAGATTGCTAGCTATTTCCGGCTACCGGTGCAGACACTTGAGAACGGCCATCGTGCGATTATGGACGCCCAGTTTTTCGTAAACATTCTTCACGTGGTTGTGGACCGTCCAGATGCTGATATTGAGGAGGTGCGCGATTTCCTTATCCAGATAACCCCGGCTGACGTGGTTGAGAATCTCCTGTTCACGGTTCGTCAAGACCACCGCCCCAAGCGGCTGGCTCTGGGCCGCCGGCTCGCCAAAGAAGTTTTGGAAGTAGTCGCGGATGTGGCGTCCGGCCTCTGCGGCGGTCAGCGTGCGCGCGTACGCTGCGGGCTGAAGCGGATCCAGCAGCGCGGTCGGCAGCCGGCGCCGGTAGATGTAGCCGCCGCTCACGCCGGAGACCGATATCCACACCTGGTCGCTGTCTTCGTGGATGCGGTACGGGAACACCGGCAGACCCGGCCACCGTGCCCGCAAGCACTCGGTCAGTCGAGCGATGTCCGGCGCCAGCCGGTTGATCAGCACCAAGGCAATGCGCCGGTGATCCAACGCGTCGAGTGCCTCCCGGGCGTTGCGATAGACCGCCGGACAGGCGAACCCGGGCTGGCGGTCCAGCCAGTAACGCAGACAGGCATGGACTGTTGGGTCCGGCTCTAGCACCGCCAGCCGTTTGCGCACGCGGTCGCCCACAACCGGCGGCAGACTCGTGGCGGGCGGTTCACGCAATAGCGTGAAGAGGGTCGAATAGGTCGCCGCCGCCGGGTTCTCCGACCAAACGATGGCGAGGGTGATCTCGCGTTCAAACCGCTCGAACGCCGCCGTCCAGCCACCCGCGAGGAGGGTCTGGTAAATCTCCCGCGCCCGGGCGGCCGCGAGTTTGGGGTCGTTGGAGCCGAGAGGAAAGTAGGCATAGGCTCCGTCATGCTCGATGCGCACCGAATGCTCGGCGCCCGCTGCCTGCCGTGCCTCACCGTACGGCCGATGGATCAACCGTTGTTCCCAATAGGCAAGGTCGCCCCTGGGCAACTGCGCAACGCCGGCAGACGCTGGTGGACCGGGGCCGAGCCGCCGTTGGGAGCCATGCAGGGCGATGGCGGCATCCCAGCCTTGGCTGACGATGGTCTCATAGACTTGCTCCGCCTGCTGGGCGGCCTCGGCCCGCGTCCGGCCTGCCAGAGAAAATGTTCGCCGGTAGCCCTGGAAACGGATTTTGAAGGCCCATCCCTTCACCCGGTAAGACTGGCCGCCGCGGGTGAACGAGTTCCTGAAGACGCGCCGCCGCCAGGCTGCCGCGCGTCGTGGCTTTCCGCTTGCGGCTTTCGATCGCGGACGCCGGACTTGCTTGCTTGGACCACGCTTGGACATTTGCAGCAGCCTGTGTATCAGAGCAGCGACCCCTTGTCAACGCCCTCCCCATTACTCCGGGCAGTGGCATAGGGCGGCGGTTTCTGACCAGAAATAGCCATTGTGCTCACCTGCCCCCTAATGGTCATAATGAACCCATGAAAATGAGTGGTGTCCTGCGCGAATGGGACTTGCTGGAAGTCTCTGGCGATCTCGTTGGAACATCACCGTGTCAGCTATCTGAACCATCAAGCCACTAACCCCACACAAACATTAGTTATGAAACGAATCCTCACCTGCTTCACCGTCACCCTGCTCCTCAGCCTGGGCGTTCCGGCGCACGCCGGAGTCACCGGCCAGTGGGATTTTGACAGCGGCGACCTCTCCGCCACCGTCGGCACCGCGCTCGCCTATCGAGGTGACACGGCGGCGTCCACGGTTTTCACGACGGATCTGATTGACGGACAGAGCGCGAACGTCATGCGATTCCCGGCGGCGACCTCGTTGCAGGGCTACACGATGACGCATGGCATGGCCCCCAATGGCGGTGGCATCTATGTGAATCAGTGGACCCTCGTCATGGACATCAAGTTCATGTCGGACACTTCCGGCAACTACCATGCCCTGCTACAAAGCAACCAAGGCAACGCCAACGACGCGGACTTGTGGGTCAACCAGACGGACGCGATAGGATTTGGGGGCGTGTATCACGGATACCTGGCGCCCGACGCCTGGCATCGGCTTGCCTTTGTCGTTGATGCCAGCTCGGAGACCTCCGCGAACAACTCGGTCCGCAAGTTCATTGATGGAACGCTGGTCGGTGTTAACACGGGCATCTCGAGAGATGGCACCTTCGGCCTGGATCCAACGGCGTTGTTGTTCACCGACAACGACGGGGAAACAACTGTCGGCTACGTAAACAGCATCCAGATTCTCGACACGATCTTGTCCGACAGTTACATCGGCGCTCTGGGCGGGGCAACTGCGGCGGGGATCTCGGTCATTCCGGAGCCGGCTTCCGGGCTGCTCCTGGGCGCGGGCCTGCTGCTGCTGGCCGGGCGTTTTCAGCGTCGAGCCCAATAGCCCTGTCTCGGCTCTCCGCAATCCAAACCCGAAAGCAGACAGACAAAGCCATGAAAAAAATCCTCCTCTGCATAACAGTCACCGTGCTTTTGGGCTTGAGCAAGCCGGCGCACGCAACGGTCACGGGTCAATGGGACTTCAACAGCAGCAATCTGGTTGCCACGGTCGGCACGGACCTCGCCTATCTCGGTGACACCGAGACGGCGACAACCTTCACCACGGCGACGATTGGCGGAGAGAGCGCCAACATCATGCGATTCCCGGCGGCGACCTCGGCGCAGGGCTACACCATGACGCACGGCATGGCCCCCAATGGCGGCGGCCTCTATGTGAACCAGTGGACGTTCATCATGGACATCATGTTCACCTCGGACACTGCCGGCAATTATCATGCCCTGCTTCAAAGCAACCAGGGGAATGGCAACGACGCGGACTTGTGGGTCAACAGGACGTGGGGCATCGGATTTGGCTCGTATCACGGATACCTCGCGCCCGATGCCTGGCATCGGGTTGCCTTTGTCGTTGATGGGAGTTCACCTACGTCCGCGAACAATTCGGTCCGCAAGTTCATTGATGGAACGCTGGTCGGCGTCAACACGGGCATCGCGCAGGATGGCACGTACGGCTTGGATCCAACGGCGCTGTTGTTCACCGACAACGACGGGGAAACAACGGTCGGCTACGTGAACAGCATCCAAATCCACGACGCCATCTTGTCCGACAGCGACATCTTCGCCTTGAGCGGGCCGTCCGCCGCGGGAATCCCGGGCACCATCCCCGCCCTGACCAACTTGCTCGTCACGGTGACGCCGACAAATCAAGACAATGTGGTGGGGATGACGGGGAATCACTTCACCGCCGTTGCCGTGGGCTCCGGCACCGTGAGCTATCAGTGGTACCGCAACAACGTGGCGGTTCCAGGACAAACGACCTCGGTGCTGCGCTTGACCAACGTTCAGTTCTCAGCCGCCGGCAGTTATACCGTCATCGTGGCCAACGGCCTCCAATCCGTCACCAGTTCACCTCCCGCCGTGCTGACCGTCAATCCCGCGCCGCCAGTGTTCGTCACCGGCCAGTGGGACTTCAACAGCAGTGATCTCACCGCCACGGTAGGCCAGGCGCTTCAATACTTCGACACTACGGTCCAGACCGAAACGTCGTTTGGTACCACGACTTCGTATGGCATCAGCGATATCGCCGGCCAGCCGGCCAACGTGATGCTGTGTAATCCCAGCACCATTGGCGCCGCCAATTGGGGCGGATTCATCATGCCTCACGGCATCGGCCCCAACGGCGGCGGGACGAATGCCAATCAGTACACTGTGATCCTGGACTTGCTGTATGCCAACTGGACCTCAGGCTTCTACCGGGCGCTTTGGCAAACGACCCCGGCGAACACAAACGATGCCGACGCGTTCATCAACCCAAACAACGGTCTGGGCATCAGCCAGCAGTATAACGGGGAGTTGATCCTCGACACCTGGCACCGTGTTGTTCTCGCCTTCGACCTGACGAAGCGCGAATTCGGCAAATACATTGATGGGACAAATGTCCTGACCGCAGCGACGGGTGCATCGCCTTTCGGTCCCAATGATGCGCATTACCTGTCCGCCAGCACTGTTCCCGCAGACGGTGGCGGAGTGGACATGCGTTGGTCGCTCGGTCCCACGGCGCTGCTGCTGGCAGACGGCGGCGACGACGGTGAAGTGCAGCCGGTGTATGTGAGCAGCGTGCAAGTGCGCAGCGGACGCATGACCGATGCCGCCATCGCCGCATTGGGTGCGCCCACGGCGGATAAAATCCCCCAGCCCCCCGCTTCGATCCAGGCCAGGCGTTCGGGCAGTAGCGTCGTCATTGACTGGACCGGCGCGGTTCTCGAAAGCGCCACTAACGTTGTAACCGGTCCGTGGTCCGAGGTCACGGGCGCGGCGCATCCGCACGTGATCACCTCGCCGACGGGCATTGAGTTTTTCCGCGCGAAGTAATAAGATTGTCCAAGGGAAGCCATGTACTGTTTGCATTCGATCGTTGCCGGCCGTGGGAAAGGGCCGCTGAGTCAACCGGCGGAGCGGCCTGCGCGAACCGGAGCGTTCACCCTGATCGAACTGCTGGTCGTCATCGCCATCATTGCCATTCTGGCCGCACTGCTCCTGCCGGCGCTGGCCAAGGCCAAAGACAAGGCGAAAGCCGCTCAGTGCGTTAGCAACCTGAAACAGATCGGCATTACGGCAACAATGTATGCGGGGGATAACAAGGACACGTATTGGATCAAACCCGACCGCAGCATCCCCAATGACGGCCAATGGACGCTCAACCCGCTTTCCGACGTACTCCTCGCCCCGGACCACCCGTCGGCGTACTGGGCCCTGGGCTACCTCGAGTACTTTGCCAAAGCCAGGCGGGTGTTCCGCTGTCCCGGCGCCAAGTACGTGGACGAGTGGCGTGAGGATGGCCGCAGGTTCCCCACCGACTGGTGGCTGAACTCCGGCTACGGCATTCACAATCATCTGCTCCATAACTCGGGCTATCCCGACCCCACGGGCGCCATCGAGCCTGCCTCGATAAAGAAGGTCTCGAGCTATCAAACGCCCTCGCGGACGATCTTTTGCCAGGACGCCGCCGAATCGAGAATGGAGGGGCCGGAGGACAGTCTGGGTCTCTACCCGGGCGCCTCGAGGATCCTGACCCAGTGGGCTATGCCCGGCAGCTCCCTTGCTCCTTTGTACGGCAACCACCCGTTCCAGTATGAGTGGTACCGCCACAGCAAAGGCTGCCAGACGGTCTGGGTCGAGGGGCACGTGTCGAGGATCCGGTTCACGGAGTTGAATGTAGGCATTGACTACCGGCACTACACAGGGGTGAATCCCATCCGGCCGGTAGAATAGGCTCCTGACGACTCCACCGCCATAGCATGAGACCTTTCCGCCTCAGAAACATTGCGCTGTCATTGCTTCTCGGCCTGACGTTCGGCCTGGGCTGCAACCGAAGCACTCCGCCCCCTGCCCCACTCACGGAGCAGGAACTGCCTGCTGCCCTCGAGCAAGCTTTCAGCAAAGCCAAGCCGGAGATCAAGGACTTAGCCGGCCAGGTGGTGGCCGCTGTTCAGGCCCGGGATTACTCGAAAGCGTTTCGGGTTGTCCAGAGCCTGGCCAGCCAGCCGGGACTGACCAAGGCTCAGATGAGCGTCACGAGCCGCGCCACGCTCACTGTGAATAGTCTCCTGCAGGCCGCTGAAACCCAAGGCGACAAGAAAGCCGCTCAGACGCTGAAGACTTACCGGGAGGACAAATAGGCAGCCAGACGAGCCGACTTGCTCCGGCATTGTCTGGACGATTCACGACGGGCGGCTAGACTGCCTCGCAGCCACAACGGCATGAGCCCGATGAACCAACCCTCCCACGATAGACGTACACTCATAGTCGTCGGTGCGGTCGTCGTTTGCGCCGCAATCGGCCTGCTGATTTACCTCTCCTCAGCGACGCGCGAGCCGCTGGTGTCTGACCCCGAGATCACAGAAGTCATTGACCTGGAAGCAACCCGGGCCAAAGCCGAGGGCGGGGATGCCGAGGCTCAGAAGAGTCTTGGTTCGATTTACGCCAAGGGCCAGGGGGTGAAGCGGAGTTATGCCGAGGCGGCCAAATGGTACCGGCAAGCGGCAGACCAGGGACATGCCGGCGCGCAAGCCGCGTTGGGCGAATTATACGAAGCCGGCCAAGGCGTGCCTTGCGACGAAGCCGAAGCCGCGCGCTGGTATCGCCGGGCCGCGGAACAGGGGCACGTGGGAGGGCAATACTCTCTGGCCGTGCTTCATGTCATGGGCAAAGGCGTGCCGCGCGATCTGGCCGAGGCCGTTAAGTGGTATCGGCGCGCGGCGGATCAGGGGAACTCACTGGCCCAGTACAACCTGGGCATGCGCTATAGCGAAGGGGACGGCGTCGCCCAGGATCTCATCGAAGCCTATGCTTGGCTCAGCCTGGCAAACGCGCAGGGGTTGGAGGACGCGGCAAAGGCCTTTGGCGAACTTAAGCGCAGGATGAAGCGCGAGCAGATAGCGGAAGGCCAGCGTCGCGCCAAAGCGCTTTCCGCCGGCCGTTCCTAAAGCGCCGACACCCAGCGCCTCCCGCGAAGCTAACCTCGGATATAAGCGCGGTGCGTCCCGGGGACGCCGCATCAGCCTGTCACCGCAGGAAATAGACTTCCGTCGTATCGGACCAGATCTTGCCCTGGGCGGCGGCGTCGGGCAGCGGTTGCTGGCAGGGATCGGTCTCCTTCCACCAACGCTGCGTGTCCGGGTCGGCGGCCATCTTCTTCATGTCGGCGTCGAAGTCTTTGCCGGTGTATTCCAGGTAAGAGAAGAGGTAGAGCTTGCCGTCAATTTCGCGCTCGTGGATGGAGTAGTTGCGGATGTGGCACTCCTTGAGCATCCGGTTGACGGCGGGCCAGGGATGGGCATGCAGTTGCCGGTAGTATTCGGCCTTCTCGGGCTTGAGGCCGGTGACCCAGGCAAAGCGCTTGGGCGCGGGCGCGACGCAGCCGGCCAGCAGCAGGACAAGGAGCAATGGGAGGTGGGTTTTCATGCGATCCATAATGGGTTAACGGAATACAAGGTAGAGCGCCACGAAGACGGCGAGCACAGCCGCCGCGGCGAAGCGGTAGTTGGCCAGCCCGCGGCCATGGGGGTCGCCGCGCAACGGCTCGCGCCAGTCTTCCCAGATGAGCGCCTTGGCGGAGTCGCGCAGCGGCTCGGGCAACAGCAGCGAAGACGCGATCATGATCACCAGGCAGGCGCAGAGCAACAGAAAGGCGATGAGCATGAAGTCTCCGCGATAGAGGCCGGTCCAATCCACATAAAAGGCTGCCGCGCCCAGCACCGAGCCGGCGATCAGCGTGATGAAAGCCGCGCGGCCCGAGGCTCGCTTCCAAAAAACGCCGAGCAAAAAGACGGCGGTGATCGGCGGGGCGACATAGGAGATGAGCTTGTTGATGCCCTCGAAGATGGTGGTGTAGTGGCCGAACAAGGGCGAGCAAACGATGGCGAGGAGGGTTCCGACGACCGTCGTGATTTTGCCGATGAGCACCAGGTCGTGATCGGCGAGATCAGGATTGTGGCGCTTGAAGAGGTCGTAGGCGACGAGCGTGGCGGTGGAGTTGAGCGCGGCGGAACAGGTCTGCATGGCGGCGGCGAGCATGGCGGCGGCGACCAGACCCTTGAGGCCGACGGGCAGCAGGTGCGTGAGCATGAAGGTGTACGTGTCGGCGGCGGATTGGGGCGCCTGGCCGCCGAAAGCGCCCTGCTGGACAAGAGCCACGCAGATCACGCCCGGCAGCACGAAGAAGAACACGGGCCAGATCTTGAGGAACGCGCAGAAGAGCGGCCCCAGCCGGGCGTTGCGCTCGTCCTTGGCCGCCAACACGCGCTGGACGATGGTCTGGTCGCAGCACCAATACCAGATGCCCAGCACGGGATAGCCAAGCAGGATCGAATACCACGCCAGGCCGGAAGGATCACCCGGGCCACGGGCCATGTGGAGAAAGTTGCCGGTGCCCCAGGTGATCTTGCTCTCCGCCAGGCCTGCCATCGGGTGCGGGTGAGTCGCGAGCGTGTGCGCCAGTTCCGACCAGCCCCCGACCTTAATGTAGCCGACCACGGTGATGGTCACCGCGCCGACCAGGAGCAGGACGCTTTGCAGGCTTTCGGTCCACACGACGGCGAGCAGGCCCCCGAGCATCGTGTAGATGCCGGTCAGCAGTCCAAGCACCACGATGAAGAAGATCAGCGCGTCCAGCCCAAGCACCGTCGCCCCCGGCGGCAGGCCGAGAATGCCCCGCAGCACCCAGGCCGCCGTGTAAAGGGCCACCCCCATGTGAATGACAATCGCCGAGAACAGCGAGACGACGGCCAGCACATCGCGGCAGGGGCGGTTGAAGCGGCGTTCCAGAAAGTCCGGCAGCGTCGGCACGCGCGACCGCAGGTACAGCGGCGCGAAGAATAGCGAGAGCAGGATCAGGGTGAATCCGGCCATCCACTCGAAGTTGCCGAAGACGAGGCCGAACTTGTAGGCCGCTTCGGCGAGGCTGACCAGGTGCACGGTGGAGATGTTTGCCGCGAACATCGCCAGGCCAATGACCGCCCAGCCAAGGGTGTTGCCGGCAAGAAAGTAGTGTCCGCCCTCGCCCCCGCGCTCACCGGCACGGCGGGTCAAACCGGCAATGACGCCCAGACCCACCACCGCGAGCAGGTAGATGGCAATGATTGTCCAGTCGAGTGTGTTCATAGGCGCGACGACTGCCGGGTTCACTCACCGCCGTGAGTGTAGGAACCATCGGATGGACGTCCAGCCTGGACTGCTCGCACAGGCAACCAGGAGCGGGTTCGTTCCTGGAGTTGGTTCGGCTCATACGGCAAGTCGGCGCCTGAGTTGTGGCGAGCCGAATGGCCGAGCCGGCGGAGCCGGCGGTCGGAAACTGGACTCCCATGCGACCATAGCTCTACGGCTGGACACGAAGCGGCTTAGGTTGACGATGCTCTCTTACCGGTCACTCCAGGGTGTCCCTCGCCAGACACACCGGATACTCACCGGACACACACCGGATACTCACCGTAGATAACTTTCCACTCCTTGCTGGCGTTTCTGAACGCAACTTGCTATTCACCAACGGCTTATAGAGAATTGACCCCTAAAGCAGCCCAGGCGCATTTCTCGTTCCCACGAATCGTTAAGTTGTTGTGGTGCAATGGCATATTTCGTTCGCCCGCATCAATAGGGCCCTAAACCTTCGCAAACCCGCCGGGCCGCAGAGGTTCCCAGAGCGTGTACACCGGAGGTACACCGGAGGCACACCGGAAACTCCCTTGTGCATCCGGTGTACCTCCGGTGTACCTCCGGTGTACTCACCGCGAAGGGCTGGGGAATCGTGCGGTTCGGTCCGAAATGAACCGGGAGTCTGCCGGCTTGGCGCAGACGCTGCCTTACTTCGACTCCAGATCGGCAGCGATCTTTTCGGCCGTTGCGGGGGTGGCCATTAGATAGAGTCGGCGGAAGACCTCGTGAGGTTCGCCGGAGACTTCGGCATCCGGCTCAGGATCAACGCCAGGCCGAGGAACGATGACGCATTGGACCCGGCCTTTCTTGAGTGCGCCGAGCCAATTTGTGGTTCTCCACGGATCAAAGACGAAGAAACCGGGACCGCGCTGCCCGGCAGTCGGCAGGAAGTTCTCGATGTCGGCCGGCACACCGGCGAAGGACACGTAGGCCACGGCGGGCGGGGCGTTCGAGGCCGCTTGCTGAAACGCCGCGAGCGGAACGAGCCCCGCTTTGGCGGCCCTGGGCGGCACGGCGAGCGTGAGCACCTGCACCTTGAGGCCCGGGAATCCCCGGAGCACGCGGCTGAAGGTCCCCGCATAAGTACCAACGGCCTCGGCACCCAGAACGCTCTCTGGGGGGAAAAAGAGCACCACGCATCCTTGCTGGCCTCGGGCTTCGCTCAGGACCTGGTTGGCCAGGAAATAGCCCACCACGGCCTGGCCGCGATCCGGCCCTTTGGCCGCCGGGGTGAACAGGTGCTGACGGACTTGCCAGGCCAGACACGCGGCGCAACCGAGGATGCCGACAATCAGCATGGCCCGGCCCCAGAAGGGAGAACGCCGACGGACCCAGCAGCCTAATCCTGCAAATGCCAGGGCCAGCACAAGGAAGAAATAATAGGTCATGGCAAGCTCACTTCCGCCACGTGGCTGCGGCTCACTTGATCAGATTGAATAAATTGGTGGGAGTGTTTCGCACCGATTCAACGTGGGAATCGAGGAAGACAACGCCGGCCCGGCCCCGTTTGGCATTCTTCACGTTGTAATAATTGAAAACGGTGCTGTACTCGTTGCCACCGCGATGGCGGTAGCAGACATTGGCATAGGCGGAGGTGTCCGGATAAACACACGCATCCCACCCGTCGGTCTCGGCGAACATGAGTGTTTGTGCCGGTTGCGGCACCTGCCGCAGCCCGATCAGCGGTTTACTGGTGTCCGAGTTGATGGTGTAGTTTTGGGCGTAGGTAAGAAAGCCCCAGAAGCCTCCGCGCGGAGACGACGGACAAACGAAGACCTTGTTGGTCACGAGTTGCGTGCTCCTTTTCCCCAAATACGGCTGGAGGGTTCGGTACCAAATGCTCGAGTAGGCGGGATCCCAACCGATGGGCAGCACCTTGTGATCATCATCGTACATCACCGTGGCCACGATCAACTGCCGCAAATTGTTGACACAAGCGGTCTGTTTCCCTTTGTCTTTGGCCGATGCCAGGGTGGGCAAGAGCAGGCTGGCCAGGATCGCGATGATGGCGATGACGACCAGCAGCTCGATCAAGGTGAATGCTTGGATCGGTAAGGACTTCAGTCCACGGTTCAGAACCCGGCTCGGTTCCCGTGCATCCGCCCAGTCTTCCTCAGGTTGGGACATATTCTGAGCATGTCTAGCATGGGGGAAACGGGGCGTCAACGTCAGGCGCATTTGCCAGTTGTTGGTAGGGTGGGTAGGGACGCCTCGCCGAGGCGTCCGCGGCTACCCCAAACCGGACGCCTCGGCGAGGCGTCCCTACCAACAACCTGCAAATGCGCCCGTCAACGTCAAGCCAAACAAAGAGCCTTCGGGAAGTTGACAGCACAGGGTCTCCCGCTAAACTCAGCGCGTCCCTTACAGGACACTTAACATCATCTCATTATGAAAACTGCAAGAGAATCTCTATGTTTCAGCATGATATGCGGCTGCCTGCTGGCCGTTACGGCCAGCGCGCAGACCATGGTTGACGGTTTCGAATACGCCAGTGATGGCGATTTGTTGGCGGCGTGGTTTCCCCAGACCTCGACCTTGAGTCTCTCCGCCTATGTAGCTCCCAAGGCGGCGGGCACAAACTCGTTGCGCGTGGAACGCCTTTTCGCCGCCGCGGCTTACGACACCGAAATCATCACCGGGCCGGTGCTCGCGGCGCCCATGGCCATCGGGTCGGGCCAATACTTTACACTCCGGGTTGCCGGCGACCCCCAGTTCACGAACGCCAGTTGGCAGACGCTCTACCTCTACGCCTTCGATGGGGCCAACAACTTCGGCCGCGTGGGCGGGCCGGTACCCACGACCACCAATTGGCAGGTCTTCAACTTTGTCGCGAGCGGCATGGAGAAACCGTGGGACTCTCCAGCGCTGCCTGACCTGAACAACATCGTCCAGTTCAAGTTTTACCTCTATGGCCAGGGTGAAACGCCGGGCGCGGCGTACTCTGCCACGGTTTACATTGACGAACTGATGGTCCGCGACACGCCGCTGGTCGAGGTGGAGCCGACTACCGGACCGGCAACGATCGAGGATTTTGAAAGCTACGCCAGCGATGGCGATCTGCTCGCGGCCTGGTCTCCCTATACCGGGACCCTGGCGCTCTCGTCCAATGTGGCCGCCCGCTCGGCCGGCACCAACTCGTTGCGTGTGGATCGTTACTTCGCCGCCACGGCGTGGGACACGGAAGTCATCACCGGACCGGTGCGCCCGATTCCGATGGCCATCGCGCCCACCCAATATCTCACGTTCCGGCTCAGTGGCGACCCTCAGTTTACGAATGCCAGTTGGCAGACGCTCTACGTCTACGCTTTCGATGGGGCCAACAACTTCGGCCGGTGGGGCGGACTGGTTCCCACGAAGACCGACTGGCAAGTCGTCAACTACCTGGCGAGTACGATCGAGAAACCCTGGGACTCCCCTGCGCTGCCGGACTTGAACAACATCGTGCGGTATAAATTCTATCTCTACGGCCAGGGTGAAACGCCGGGCGCTGAGTTTCCGGCCACCATCTACATTGACGACGTGATGGTTCGAGACACGCCGTTGATCGAGTTTCCGCCGCCGTCCCCTATGCGGGCGAAAATTGACGACTTCGAGCAGTACGCGGATACCACGGCGCTCCTTGGTTTTTACCATTACGTGAATGGCGCGGCCACGACCGTTACGACCGCGTCGCTGGAAACGCCTGCCCCCCAAGGCACCAAAGCACTCAAGCTCGCCATTGACTTTGGCGCCGGCCAGTGGCCGTGGGGCAGTGTTTACTCCGCCACGGTGGCGCCGTTTTCGCTCCCGACCAATGCCGTGGTCTCGCTCCGGTTCAAAGGCGATCCCATCCTGGCGCCGGTTGCCGATAACGGCACGGTCTTCTACCTCTCTTTCTACGATCAGGGTGGGAATGCCATTCATTTCACCACCTCTGCCCCGGTCATCTCCTCCGAATGGACCAGGCTGCAGGCCGGCTATGGTCAGTTCTGGAGCAGCGCAGTCGTAGATACGGGTAACCTCGTGCAATGGCGCATCCTGGTGGAAGGCTGGATGGGCACAGCCGATTCCACACCGCTCTCCGGCAGCTTCTACGTGGATGACATCCAGGTGACCGTTCCGCCGGTGTTGGCCGTCGTTCGGGAGGGAGGCACCCTGACGCTGCGGATGGACAGTCTCATACCCGGAACCACTTACACGCTCCGGCAGACGGCCAATTTTTCGCAGTGGACGACGTCCACATTCCAAGCCACCGCCGCAAGCCAAACCTGGCCGATTCCTGCGGGCGACAAGGGCTTCTATCAGCTCTACTATACGCCGTAATCGGCATTGGGTCACCCGTAACGATCACCCCTGACCCTTCTCGAGCGCATCTCGACACCGCCACCGGAGCGCGGCTGTCCTCAGCCGCAGCGGCCCCGACAATGCGGGCCTGCCCCGTTGTCCCGAGAGCCGCTCCCTTACGCACGTGCTGCGGCTGAGGACAGCCGCGCTCCGCAAATGTCCCGATTGCCAAGAGCGGTGGTGGTATCAAGATACGCCCACCCTCCTCCGGTCCGCCGGGGGAGGGCTTTTTACACCTGGCGCTGCCAACCGGCCGCGCTGCCAAGGCGCCGGCTCTGCATTCAGCCCGCGTTTGGTCCCATTCAGGGTTGTTGCTGCAACCACACGCGGAGCCGGTAGAACCGAGAAGCCCAAGGTTCTGGTGACACCAGGCAAGCCAGCGTTACCGAGCCTGGGCCCGCGGCGCGGTCTTCAAGTCCGGGCACCGGCGACCAGACCGCGCCGGGCGCCGGCGAGCCGGTGCTTTCCAGCCGGTAATGGCGCTCGGCGTTTTGGTAACCCGCCCCCTCCACTCCACGCGCTGGAAACGACACCTCCACCTGTCCCCCATTCCAATTGGCTTCCAGTGACACGCCCGGCGTGGGGATCTTGGGATCGGTGCCCGCGATGTATTCCGCTCGGTCGCTCCAGCCGTCGCCGTCGGTGTCCGTCTTCAAGCCCGCAGTAGTGAGATTGGCAAACCACCGCTGTTCCCAACTGTCCGGCAGCGTATCTCCGTCCGTATCGGGCTCATCCGGCGCGGTGGCGCCTTTGCCGATGGCGGGCAACAGGGTGGCCGCGCTGCCCGGGCTCAGTTCGAAGAGGATAAACCCCTGTGTGTTCGCGGCGCGTGTCTCCTGGAGCTGGGCCAGTGCCGCATCGGTCTCTAACACATAGGCGCCAATGCCGGGGTAAACAGGAATCCTCCCGCCCGCGTAGGCGACTTGTTGTGCTACCAGGTTGGTAAAGCCATGCAGCGAGGTGGTGTAATCCATCGGGCACACGAAATCCAGGATTCCGTTGGTGATCCAGAGACGCCAATCCTGGCCCACGCCGTCCAAGGCGCTGGCGGCGTCGGGGAACACGGCCGCGGAGACTTTCACGCCGGGTTTGAGGGCCTTCACGCCGGCGTAAACGGCGGCAACGAGGCGAGTGATCTGAGCACGGCGCCAGTCCAGGAAGGCGCTGCGGCGCGGCCCGGCGGCGAGCACGTCGGCTGGCCAGTTGGTGACAGCTTGACCGGTCTGGCTCTGGAAACGGGCGGAGCAGCCGCTGCAGTAGCAGTAATCGCTGTCGGGATAGCGGATGTAGTCGAAGTGGATGCCGTCCACAGCGTAGTTGCGGACGACTTCGAGCATGGAGTTGGTTTCGAGCGTGAAGTTATCTGGGTGGGAAGGGCAGAGCCAATCAATGGGCTCGCCACTGGCAGAGACCTGCGTGCGATTGGCGGCGCGCAGGCTGTCAACAAAGGACTGGGGCGCGCCGCTGAGGTTCCAGTTCACCTTCCAGACGTGGACCTCGAGGCCGCGCGCATGGGCCGCGCTGACGCAGGCCGCGACCTGGTCGCCGTAGTTGGTGTATTCGGCTGAGCGCGGCAGGAAGGCGCTGTTGTAGTGGGCGAGGCCGCCCCAGAGCATGTTGGGAAAGACGGCGGTGAATCCGTTCGTCACGAGGGCGTTGACGGCCGCCGTCCAATTGCCGGGGAAGGGGCCGGTGGCGTGGTGTTCCCACATCGCACGAAACTCGGGCGTAACGGGCCGCAAGCTTAGAGTGTAGGCCTCTTTCAAATGGTCCTGCGCGGATTGAGCCGTGAGGATCGCCTGCGGGTAGTTCGTTGCCGCCAGGGCGGCGAGGGCGAGGTCACGGTCGGCCGCCGCGCTGGCAAGTTCGGCCTCGGTCAGCGGCGCGCGGAGGGTGCCCTCGGCGCCGCGGCGGATGCCGGCCACCGCTTCCGTGTAAGTGCTGTAAGGCCCCACACGGCCGATTTCGTCAATGGCCCCCGCGGCTGCGGACGGCCACACTTCGGGCAGGCAATGACCCACCAGGCACAGCAGCGCGTAGGCCTTCGGACCGGCATCGTCGCCCAGCAGAATGTGGGACATGAAGAAGCCGTGGTCGCTCGTCAGCCACGCGGCGCGGCCGGTGTTGGCGCCGGAACTCCTCTCCCACGTGGCGGTGACGCGGGAGTGGAGTCCGTTGGTAACCGCATAGGTGATATTCCACGAGGCCTGTTTCACGCGCGGGGGCAACTGTGGGATGGCGGGGTCGGCAAACGACCACGCGGCAAAGTCGCCTTGCGCCCAGCCCGTCACCTTCACCCCCAGCAACGACGCCAGCCGCCCGGGGAGCAGGTAGTACACCATCAGCTTGCCCCCCGCCGCGACGAAGCTCTCCAACTGTGCCATCTCGGTTTCCGAAACCGATTCGTTGTAAGGCAGAATGGCCAGCCGGGTTTCGGCGAGCAGGCCGGCTTCGACATTCGCGCGCGTTACCACGCCGCAGTCTATATTGTAACCCCCGAGCCATTCCACGTGACGGTCTATGGTCTCTTGCACCACGTTGGGGTTGCCGCTCAGGTCATCGCGCACCAGCAGCACCGGCGGCGTGAACGCCCGCAACTGACGCGCCGCCAGGTAGGTGTTTCGCGCGGCCCCTTTCCAGGGCGAGAGGCGAATGCCGTCAATCTGGTCCCAGCCCGCCGGGGTGCCTTCGGGAGTGAACCGGGCCTTGGAAAAGCGCAAGGTTTGCCAGCCCGTTTGGCTGACCTGGACCGAACACCCATACCAGCCTGTGCCGGAACGAAAGTACAGCGTGAAGTAGGAGATTGCCCCCGGGTCCGGAGCGAACACCTCGAGCGCGAAGTCAGTGAAAGCCGCCAGGTTGATGCTGACCGCCCGGTCCCAATAACAACGCGTTTCCCGCGTGGCGAAATCACAAGTCAGGGTCATGACGCGGTCGGAGCCCCAGGCTCCGGACGAAGCCATGTTCACCGAGGGCGCACTGGCCGCCACCCAGACCGTGCGGGCAGCCGTGGTGCTGGCGTAAGCAAAGTCGTCAATGACCAGGGGCGAGCCCTGGCCGGCGAGCGGGGCGAGCAGAAACCACACGGCCACCCAAAGGAAGCCCCGAACCGCCCCGGCGGCCCGCTGGAGAAACCCAGCACCCGCCGACAGTGGACCTTGAGCCAAGGAAGACTTCATTCGCACGCCGAGCCAAGATCAAGTCGCCCGGCGGCACAAGCAAGCCCGAAACGAGCCTTGCCCCCTCCGACTTGCCCTGCGGCTGGGCGGCGATGACGCCGGCGCCTACTATGTCCTGGCAATGGTCACCAGCCAAGGCGGGGAACCCCACGAACCCCGACCCGAGGCGGCTTTCCACAAGGGAGCCATTGATGCCAGCAAACCGCCCAGGGCTCATCCGAGCACCGTCCTTAGTTTGGGTGCCAAAGCTCGTCCCAATGGTGATTGCGCCGGGCTTCATCCAAGGCGCACAGGTTCCGTAAGCCCCGCTTTGTCCAGAACTGGCCGCAGCGCTTGCATGGTTTGCGTTTATGCCGGTCGAGGAACCGTGACTCGCTGTTGCCAAATTCCAAGGACGGTGGCCAGATGCACCCGTGCTTGGTGGTGCTAACAGAATTGGCTTTCACCAGCGTTGCCTCAGGTCTAGGCTGACAGGGGAAGATTGATGATCATACCGATAGCTGCGACTGAGACAGACCATGAAGAAATTGCCCATCACGGTATCGATGATTTCCGGGGCGGAGGCGGCGCGTATCGGTCACGCCCTGGAGAGCGTGGCTGGCTGGACGAGCGAGATCATCGTGGTGCTGCAGGCTGACGTAAACGACGGCACGGGGGCGGTGGCGCATGAATTCGGCGCGCGGGTCTTCCCTGAACCGTGGAAGGGGTTCGCGGCGCAAAAGGCGTCCGCCGCGCAGAAAGCGACGCAAGCATGGGTGTTGGGCTTGGACGCGGATGAGGTCGTCTCTCCTGAACTGCGGCAGGAACTCGAGAGCCTTTTCGCGGACAAGCAGCGATTGGAGTGTTTTGCGGCCTATAGTCTCCCGCGGCTGACACTGTTCTGTGGAAGGTGGATTCGGCACGGAGACTGGTATCCGGACCGCACCATCCGGCTTTGGCGGTCGAAGTTGGCAGAGTGGGGAGGGACTGACCCCCACGCCAGGCTGAACGTTCGCGGGAAAGTGGGCAAGTTGCGCGGCGACCTTCTGCACTACACCGCTGGCAGTATTAGGGATCAAATTGCCAAGATCAGCGCTTACAGCGACGACTTTGTGCGCGATGCGTTGCAGCGGCAACGGGGCACAACTTGGCTGGATCTGACCTTCCGTCCGGCATGGCGGTTTCTGCGAAGCTACTTCCTGCGGCTGGGGTTTCTGGACGGCTGGCAGGGTTATTACCTGGCCTGCATGACGGCGGCGCACACGCTGACTCGCTACGCCAAGCTGCGTGAAGCCAGGGCTGCGGCAGAAAGGCCGAAGCCCCCGCCATGAGCGCTGCAAAACACGGCATAACGCCACCCCCATTCCCTCGAAACAGAGAAACGCAAACATGGCCTCGAATAACCTGAGCTACGATCCACGACCGCGGGCGCGCGAAGAGATTCATGACCGAGTGAAGGAACTGCTGGCGGAGTTAGGTCCGGGCACCGGCAAAAAGGCTCTGGACGCACCGTTGGGTCCGGGGGCGATGGCGCTGCACCTGCACCAGCTCGGCTACGAGGTGTCGGGCGTTGACCTCGATCTGAACCAGTCGCGGGAATTGCCGCCAGCAATCGCTCGACACACCTGTAACCTCAACCAATCGCTGCCGCTGCCAGACAACCGCTTCGACTTGGTGACTTCGCTGGAGGGGATCGAGCACGTGGAGAATCAATTCCACCTGTTGCGCGAGCTCAGCCGGGTCCTGAAGCCGGGCGGACATCTGATCCTCTCGACACCCAATATTTGCAGCCTGGAAGAGCGGCTCAATTTCCTGGTCCGCGGCTCGTTCTACCGGTTTATCAGCCGCGCGGAGATCGAGAAGTGCGGGTCCGGCTTCGATCATCAGAGCCTTATCAACTATGTGGAACTGCGACAGGTGCTGGACTGGAACGGCTTCCGAGTAGTCCTGGTGGAGAAGGACCGGGCCAAGTTGAAGCAGATTCTCTTCCTCTGGCCCTTGTATCTGCTGGTCCGGGCCTACGTGCTCTTACAGTCGGAGAAGCGGAAGCAGAAGTACCTGCTGCCGGAAACCGCCGCGCCCAACGTTCTGCTCGGGGGGAACACCATCATCATTCTCGCGCGCAAGACATAGGAATTCATGAATCGCGGCCAATCCACTCGGGCGCCGGGCAGTCCAGCCGACCTATCCGTAATTATCGTAAGCCGGAACACCTGCGCGCTGACTTGTGCGGCGCTCCGCTCGGTCTTCGAGAGTCAGGACGGCTTCACCAAGGAAGTCGTGGTGGTGGACAACGGCTCGACCGACGACACCCCGGCCGCCGTGGCGCGCGAATTTCCGTCCGTGAGCTGTGTGTGCTGCGGATCCAACCTCGGTTTTGCCCGCGCCAATAACTTGGGCGCTGCCAGGACGTGCAGCGAGTTCTTGCTGCTGCTAAACTCGGACGCGCGTCTTCAACCGAATACACTTGCCGAGATGGTGTCCTGGATGCGCCGGCATCCGGAGTGCGGCGTGGCCGGGGCACAGTTGCTGAACCCGGACGGCTCGCGGCAGAACTCGATCGCAAATCTGCCTTCCCCGGCGACTGAGTTGTTGAACAAGTCGCTCCTGCGCCGGCTCTGGCCGCGCCGCTTTCCGGGCAAGGAGCATCCGTTTACCGAGCCCGTCGAGGTGGAATCGGTGATCGGCGCCTGCATGTTCATCCGCAGGAGCGTCTGGCGGGCTATCGGCGGCTTCGACGAGCGCTTCTTCTTCTTTTTCGAGGAGACGGACTTCTGCCGGCAGGCGCGCGCGCGGGGATGGAAGGTGTTCCACCTGCCGCGGGCGCTGGCGTGGCATGGGCAAGGCCAAAGCGCCCGGCAAACGCCTGTGAGCGTGCGCATTGAGTATTGGCGCTCGCGCTATGCCTATTTTCGCAAGAACGCCGGTCCGCTGACCTGCGCCCTGGTGCGGGCCGGGCTCTGTCTGCGGCTGCTCCTTGATTGGCTGACGAGCGGTTTGCTGGTCGTTGCCACGGCGGGCCAGTCGCCCCGCTGGCGCCACCGATGGGAACTGACCTCGGCATTGTGGCGCTGGCACTTGAGGAACTGCCCGGTGGAGATGGGACTGCCGCGATGAAAGCAAGCCCCGCCAGCGTAGTCCATCTGAACTCGATGCTCAGAGGCGGCGGCACCGACGACCAATGCGTTAAGCTGGCTCACGGGTTGCAGCGGCTCGGCCATCCGGTTTGGCTGGCGGGGCCGGACGGGCGCGAATTCGCGCGGGTCGCACGCGAGCTGGGCGTGTCCTTCCACTCCACGCCTCCAGAGGGGCCGTTCAAGCTTCGGTTCATCCTGAGCGCGGCGCGGTTGATCCGGCGCGAGCACCTCCAAATCGCCCATGGTCATCACGGACGCGACCTTTGGCCGACGATTCTGGCCGCGCGTCTCTCGGGTCGTCGTCCGCTGGTGGTCCTGACCCGCCACCTGGCCAAAAGCCCCAGCTCCGCGTTCAGCCGCCGGTTCCTGCTCGGCCAATGTGACGCAGTCATCGCCGTGTCTCAATTCGTGGCCAGGGTGTTGTGCGAAGGAGTCTATGAGCCCGGCTCGCCGGAACCTGAGCGTTGCCACCGTCCGCCGTTGCTCGGTGACCATTCGAAAATTCACGTTCTCCACGGCGGCATTGACACGGACCGCTTTCGGCCGCTCGACGCCTCAGCACAACGACAGCAGTGGGGCCTGGCTCCCGGGCACTTCGCGTTCGGCGTCGTGGGAGGCTACGACCTCCCGCGCGGGAAAGGCCAGCGTGAATTCCTGCAAGCCGCCGCGCGGATCAGCGCGCAGGCGCCGCAGGCGCGGTTTCTCATTATTGGCCGCGGAAACCTGGAGGCGACACTGCGGGCGGACATCGAACGGCTGGGTTTGACGGGCAAGGCCTGGCTCACGCCCTATTGCCGGGACATGACCGCGGCGATGAACGCGCTGGATTGCCTGGTGCATCCGCAAGTCGGCACCGAGGCTTTTGGCGGCGTGGTGCTCGAGGCGTTTGCCTGCGGTAAACCGGTCATAGCCTCCGCGCTGGATGGCATCCCCGAAGGATTTGCCATTGGCGGTTGCGGGCGGCTCGTGCCACCGGAGGACGTTTCCGCTCTGGCGGCCGCCCTCGTGGAGCAGGCACGGCAACCCGCCCTGACCCCGGAGCAACAGAACGCGCTGCATGAGCGGGTCGCGAGCGGCCACTCGCTGTTGGTTTGGGCCAAGAAGGTGTCCGCGCTTTACGGGCAACTGGCAGCTTAAGGCGGTTACATGGTTCCAGGGCAATGTTGTCCTGGATGGAGAGGGGAGTGTGAGGTTTATTGTCTCGATGGTCGCCCGCAGGAACGGCCCCCGCGCAGTAATGAAGGCTCGCCCGTCCGAAGGTCATGTGCCGGCTTGAAACCGTCACCGACTGCTTCTGGACGGACAATCTGCTTGTCTGACCGACGCCGGACCAGTATAATCACCGCACCTTATGTATTCAATGGATTGCAATGGGCCAAGTATTGAAACACCTCAAACAGTCGTTCATCCTTCATAAGCTCTGGAAGAGATGGATTCGCCGGCGCATGTTTGATTATGGGGCCTACATGCGCTTTCCGCCTTACGCAGCCGGGAGCCATGAGCTGGTTATTTCGACTCGCGATCCGGTCCGCTACACGACCATTGCCCTGGCGATCCACTCGCTGGCGAAGGCGGCGGCGCCAGGCTGTTTTGCCGAAGTGGGCGTGTATCGCGGCGACACCAGCCGGATTCTCCACGCCCTGGCTCCAGACAGACGGCTTTATCTGTTTGACACCTTCAAAGGTTTTCCCGCCCATGAAACCGATGAGCCCGACAACCGTTTCCGAGAAACTAGCCTCGACTTGGTGCACCGCATGCTCGGTGACCTCAACAACGTGATCATCCGTGAAGGTTACTTTCCGGAAACCGCCCGGGGGCTGGAAAGCGAGCGGTTCTCCTTTGTCATGCTGGACGTTGACAAGTACAAACCTACGCTGGCGGGGCTGCAGTTCTTTTATCCGCGGCTGAATCACGGAGGCTACATGATGGTTCACGATTACAACTCGCCCGAATCGAATTACGCTGTGTCGCAGGCGGTTGACGAATTCATGGCCGGCAAGCCGGAGCCGATTATCCAGGTCGCCGACGCGGGTGGGTCGGTCTTGTTCCGCAAGATCGGCTCGGCAACTTCCGACCCCACGGCCTCCCAGCGGCCTGACGCGTGAATCGAGTGTGCTCCGTCGGACGGGAAGCACTCGCCCAGCACGCCGTAAATGCGGCGACCGTCAGAGCGTATCCAGCGCACGTGCGGCAGCGGAGCGACCACCGACGAATTGCTCTTCGCGCTCCGATCGGCCGGCTTGCAGGTCAGTGTGGCCTGGCGCCCGGAAGCAGCGTGCCGCCGAGCTGTGGCGGGTAGAAGTACCCCATCGTTTGCATCGCCACGTCGGTGCGGTAGAGCCGGTCCTGCATCAGGCACACGCGCCGGCTGGTGGCGGGCGCGGTCGTCGAGTAGATGCGGACTTCGCCGTCGAGCGCGGTGATGACTTCCTCGCGCCAGTCGCCGAGGCAATCGGCAATCGCCACGATACGCCCTTCGATCTCGCCGATCTTCTCGCGAGGCCACTGGTAGATGGTCCTGCCCACAATGAACACCTTGGTCGGGCCATCGAGCCAGAAGATGGCCTTGGGCGAAAGCTCACCGAGGCTCTGGTTGGAGAGGCGCTCACCCTTCGCGGTGTAGAGCCAGTAGTTGCTGCCCCCTTTGGCTTCGCCAGCGTAGCACTCCATCCCGGGGTGCTCGGGGATGATGTCGCCCACCATTCCCTGGCTGTGGACATGGACGGTGATTTCGGGGTTGCCCCAGAGCATCTTGCCGGTCTTGCCCTCGACGAGGCAGACGGTGTTGCTCTGCCGGCCCTTTTCGATGCCGTAGAAGATTTCCAGGCCCGGGCGGCCAGGGTCCACATCCGCTACATAGCAGGCATCCGGATGGCCCTTGCCCAGATTCCACAGCGGCTTGCCGTGGTCGTCAATCACCGCGGCGCCGATAACCACCTCGTCGCGCCCGTCTTCGTCCACGTCTGCCGCGTGCATACCGTGCATGCCCTGGCCGCGGTACTTCTCATAGGGGCCGCTGGCATCCCAGGCCCACTTGAGACCGAGCAGCGGATCGAAAGCCTGGACCTTGATGATCTTGTACGTGCCCCGCTCGACCATCAGGTGCGGGCGCTGGCCGTCGAGATACGCCACGCCCAGCAGGTTGCGTGAATAGTAGTTGTAATCGTCGAACCCCTCCCGGCTCGGCCACGGCAGGCGCTTTTTGACCTGGCCGGTCAGGCCATCGAGCATCACGAGGTACTCCGGACCGCTCCGCACATGGCCAGTCGGCTCTCGGGGATCACCCTCGCCGCCCTTGCAGAACACCTCGGCCTTGCTGTCGCCATCGAGGTCGAAGGCGACAATGGGCGAATACCAGATGCCCTCCTCGATCGCCCAGCCCATGTCGTAGCGCCAGAGGAACGTGCCGTCGTGCCGGTAGGCTTCGAGCTTGTAGGTGTCCTCGCTCTTCTTCCAGTAGCCGGGTTGCTGGTAAGGATCGGTGTTGAAGTCGGGCTGCTTGACGAGGTAATCCAGCCGTCCGTCGCCGTCGAAGTCCGCGAGGCCGACTTTCTGCGCGCGGTAGTTGCCCTGGAGCTTGAGGCGGACAAAGCCGCCAGAGTCGTTGGCGGCTCGAACGCTTTGCGCCCGCGGGTTCTTGCTGTCGGCACCCGTCGGCTTAACAAAGTAGAACGCCGATTTGCCGCCGGCGGAGGTGTCCACGAAGTTGCACGAATCGGCAATCGGCCTCGCGTTGAGCTGGGTCTTTGGACCGTCCGGGGAGTCCGCCCGGTAAACGTCGAACGCCATCTCCGGCGGATCCGCCGCCAGCAATCGCCAGCCGACATACACGCTGCCGTCCTTCTGCGGCAGCGCCACCGCGCCGCGGTCAAGATGTTCGGCGGCCTGCACTTCCGCAACGTTGAAGGCAACAAGTATGGAGATGAGGACGAGGCCAGAGCCAAGGCGGGACGTATTCATAGCGAGACTCTGCCGGAACGCAGACGGCGAGGCAAGGCGCGAGGATGCAGCCGGCGCGGCGGCGTGAGCCTTGTGGCGCGGGCCAACGGCTCAAGGGCGGAAGATGACTGAACCAGACTGCGGCCGGCTTACGGGCGCCGGCCACGAAGCAGGATGAGCGCAGCGGCGCCCAACCCGAGAAGGCTCAGGGTGGAAGGCTCCGGAATATACCCGTAGAACTGGATGTCAGAAAACTGCAGGCAATTGGCTGCGGCTTCGTTCTTCACACTTGTGACGACGAAACGGTAGGCATCGTAGGCCGTTTCATTGGCAAACGCGGCAATGCCGCCCGAAGCGAACCGATCCTCCGGGAGGCCCAGCACGCCCGAGGAGATCAAGGCCCAGGTTTCCATATCGCCTGTGCTGTTGTCGCCGTAGTCCAGTCCTCCAATGTGCCCGTAAAGCGAGAAGCCCACCGGGTCGCGTTCGCTAAAATCATTCGCCGTCCACACTTCCAGGCCGGTGACCACGGTGCGACCCAATTGTGGCGCTATGATGAAGCCGCTGTTCAGCTCGCCGAAGTTCAAGTACTTCGTGTCATGATTGCCATCGAGCAGTCTGGCGGGGGACTCGCCGGCCGGGTATTGGCTGCTTCCCTCCCGGCCAGTATCGTCCACGGGAACAATGGGCTGGCCCGGGGCCAGGAGCGCAGTTCCGCCACCGGCGGCTTCGGGGTAGAATTGTACGTCCGCAATCTGCATGAGATCCTGGGCGCCTTGCCTAATGTTGGGGAAAACCAGCTTGTAGGAGGTGTAAACGGCGCTGTTGCCAAAACTCACGACCGTGCTCGCGTCAAACCGCGCGTCGGGCAGGCTCACCGGCCCGCCCGAAATCAACGTCCAGTTTTCGCTGCGTCCCCGTCCGTAGGCCGCGCTGGTGATGGGATCGGTGGTTCCGTAGAGCCGGTAGTAGGCCGGGTCGCGATCGGTGGCGTCGTTGGCCGTCGTGAACCGCATGCTTTGCACGGTCGAACTGCCCGGGGTAACGATGAGGCCCGACCAGTTGCCGCCAAAAAGCAGGTACTTGGTGCCGCTGTCGCCGTCCAGCACGTTTGCCACCCCTTCGGCTCCGGGACTGCTTGGCGGAGCACCCACATCCAAGTCAATCCCGTAAATCAGATCGCCCGGCCCCAGCAACGTGGCTGCGGGCAACGGCGCCGCAACGAGCAGAAAAAGCAGCGAGAGGAGAAGACTGGTCCTGAATAAGTGATAGTTCTTCATGGCACTCTTGGTTCGAGGTTTGGTTGATAGGTAATCATTTCTTATGCGCTTGTATCTACCAAGCACTGCGCGGGTCGAAAGACAACCGGTCTTCGATTTCGCTCATGATGGACGTTTCATACCAGCAGCGAGCAAGTCTGTCAACAGCAAATTCTCGGGTTCAGCCGGGGAATTCGTGCACGGGTTAGGGCAGGGTAAATCGCACGCTCCTGAAGGGCCACTGGCAGGATGCACAATCCAACACAAACCAACGGCTTGGACGCCTCCAAGCCGGGTGACTTGGGCTACCCGTCGCAATCCGAAGCGGTTTGGGTTAACAACAATCTAAAGCAGGCCGAGCCCGGGAGTCTCACCCGAGACACATCGCATACCCGCCGGACATACCGTGGACAACTTCGCACCCCTCTCTGAGGCCTATTGGCGCAACCTCTTGTACTCCATAGATTTAGATGAACCTGCTCCGGAAGGGCCACCGTAAACCTTCGTAAACCCGCAGACTTCGGGTTCATTTCGGACCGAACCGCTCGATTCTCCGGCCCTTCGCGCTGAGTGCGCCGGAGGTACACCGGAGGTACACCGGATGCACAACGGGTTTTCCGGTGTACCTCCGGTGCGCATCCGGTGTACCTCCGGTGTACACGCTCTGGGAGCCTCTCCGGCCTGGCGGGTTTGCTGAAGGTTTTACAGGGCCACAACCGGTTGGGTTGTAAAGCCTCGGCCTGGTTAGCTTTCACTCTCGAATGCTTGGTCACGGCGCGACCAGGGCTCAGTTCACCGCATCGAGACAATCCCGAACGAGCCTGGCCAAACGCTGAGGATGGTAGGGTTTCTGAAGGTACTTCAGGCCCTGGCGCAAGGCGAAATCCTTGCCGAC
This sequence comes from uncultured Verrucomicrobiota bacterium, assembly GCA_964625855.1. Taxonomy (GTDB): domain Bacteria; phylum Verrucomicrobiota; class Verrucomicrobiia; order Limisphaerales; family UBA8199; genus JAPLUA01. Next base: position 77,725 of record CAZVFC010000025.1, read on the forward strand.
CACATCTGCGCTGTATCCGCTGGTAAAGATTACTTTAAGTCGGGGCCGTTCCGCCCAGAGCTTTTCCGCCAGCTCCCGTCCGTTGATGCGTTCCGGCATAACCAAATCGGTCAGCAACAAGTCAATCTGGTCGCGGCTTTCTTTCCAGACCTGGAGCGCCTTGTGCCCAGAATCAGCCTGCAGCACCCGGTAACCATGTCCCGCCAGAAGATTGCAGACCAGTTCGCGCACGGGCAGTTCGTCCTCGACCACCAGGATGGTTTCCTTGCCCCCGCGCACGGCGGGTTCGTCCGGCACCTCCGCAGCCGCCTCTGCCGCTTCGGTGTTCTGCGGCAGGAACACCTTGAAGGTTGTGCCCTTGCCCACCTCGCTTTCGACTCGGATCCATCCCTGGTGCTGTTTGATGACGCCGTACACCGTAGCCAGACCGAGGCCGGTTCCCTTCCCGACTTCCTTGGTCGTGAAGAAGGGCTCGAAGATGCGGCGCAGATCTTCGGTAGGAATCCCGCACCCGGTATCCATGACGCTCAGACATACGAACCGGCCGGGGCGCGCTTCTGAGTGCTCGGCCACCTGCTCCGGCGTCACCTCGACCGTTGAGATCTTCAGGGTCAACACGCCGCCCCTGGGCATGGCGTCGCGGGAGTTGACCGCGAGATTCAACAAAACCTGCTCCATCATGCTGGCGTCAGCGTGGACCAGCACCGGTCGGGGATGGTACTGCAGTTGCAGCGCGATATGCTCTCCGAGAAGGCGGCCCACCATCTTGGTCATGTTGCTGACTACTTCGTTCATGTCCAGCCGACGCGGCTGCATCACCTGGCGACGACTGAAGGCCAGCAATTGCCGCGTCAGCGCGGCGCCGCGCTCCGCTGCCTGCCCGATTTGCTGGGCCGAGCGGGCAGGAAGTTCCCTCAGGGAACCGCCGGCGATGAGGAGCGAGGCGTGACCATGGATGACCGTCAGAATATTGTTGAAATCATGCGCCACGCCCCCGGCCAATTGGCCGATGGCCTCCATCTTCTGTGACTGCCGCAACTGCTCTTCGAGCCGCCTTTGTTCCGTGATGTCGCGAAAGAGCCCGAGCAGCAAACAGGGCTGGCCGCGCAACTCGACAAACGACCTGTTGTCCTCCAGCGTGACCACCTTGCCGTTGTGCAGCGTCAGCCGTCGTTCGACTTGCTTTTCGATGATCCGGTCACGGAAGCGCTGGCGATAATTCTCCAACCTCTCCTCCGGCGGCACAAAATCCGCGTACATCACGGTGAACGGTTTGCCCTCCAGTTCTTCCCGCGGACGACCCACCAGGGTGCAGAAGGCTTCGTTGACCGCGACAATGGTCCCGTTCTCGTCCGTCAGACGCATCCCGTCAGCCGAGTTGTCCCACACCGAGTGGAAAAGCATTTCCGAACTGCGCAACGCCGCTTCGGCGAGCTTGCGGTCAGTCATGTCGCGCACATGGAGCAGTACGGCCGGTTGGCCGGCGTAACGGATCCGGTTTGCTCGCACCTCGACTGGCACGGCACGTCCGTCATGCGTCCAGCTTGCCCCCTCGAGCTGCTGCAGTTTGCCTTCCACCAGCGCTGCGAAGTCTTGCGCCACACCTTCGCGTGACTCCGGGGGGACAAGCTCGCCCACATTCTTGCCCAGCAATTCTCCCCGAGTAAGACCATGCAGGTGGCAGGCGGCTGGATTGACGTCCAGCACGGTCCCCTTGAAGTCCTCGACAAAGATCGCGTCCGGTGAGCCTTCGAACAACTCCCGGAACCGCTGCTCGCTTTCATGCAGGGCCTGCTCGGCGTGAATGCGCTCCAGCGCACCCCCGCAATGGTCGGCCAGTGTTTGCAGCGTGCTCAGGCTCTGCTGATCATACGCCTTGAGCGTGTAGCTTTGGATCGAAAGAATGCCAATGACCTTCGTCCGGTTCCGGATCGGCACCACCATTAACGAGGCGGACGGCCGCGATGTCTCGCCAATCGGCACGACGTCGTCGGGCATCACCAGCGGCTCCTCTCGCAGGATCAGTTCCGCGCCCTGGGCGACGGTTCGGCGCGCCATGCGGCTGGGGACCTTGCCCTGGCCAGTCACCGGAATCTCGAACCGGCGGCCATTCCGGTCGCTATCCACGTTCAGAATCGGATAGACGCGGTCCTGCTCGGCCGAATACAAGTCCAAGGTAAAGGCGTTCCAATGAAACAACTCCTCCGCCACGGCCCGGATGATATGCGCCGCCTCGGCGGGTGAAGTCGCCGAGCTCAGACGTTGGCCCAGCTTTGAAAGCGCGGCGTCCCGATGTTCGATCCGCTTTCGCTCGGTGATATCGTTGGCCATCGTCAGCGACGCGGGCCGGCCATGGAACATGACCGGGCTCCACTTGATCTCCACATCAATGAGCGTGCCGTCTTTCTTCTTGTGCCGCCAAACGCCCGCCACACCTATCCGGGCGGGTGTCGTTGCCGACAAGAACGTGTGCAGGTATTCGATGAGCGCCGGCACGTCTTCCGCGGGGCGGATGTCAGTCACTTTCATCGCGAGGAATTCCTCGCGGGAATAACCGTAATGCTGGACCGCGGCATCATTGACCTCCAGGAACGCAAAGGTGTTGTGGTCGAACACCCACATGGGCGTTGGATTGCCATCGAAAATCAGGCGGTACTGCTTCTCGCTCTGAAGCAACTCCGTTTCCGCCCGTTTGCGGTCGCTGACATCGCGCGAGTTAACCACGATCCCCGCAATTTCCTTATCGTCCAGACGGCTTTGGCCCACCGCCTCAAGGTAACGCCACGAGCCGTCCCGATGGCGAAAGCGGAATTCGAGCGTGACGGTCTGGTCCGGATGCTTCAGGCCATAATCAAACCCTTCTAGCACTCGAGGGAGATCCTCGGGATGGATGAGCCCGAAGGCGCTTTGGCCGGTCAGCTCTTTAGGCTCATAGCCCGTTACGCGCGTCACCGAAGGGCTGTTATAAAGGAAGAGACCGCCAGGACTCAGGATCGTGAGGATGTCCAGGGCGTTCTCCGTGAGCGCGCGGAAGTGCTTTTCGCGGCGAGTCAACTCGGTTTCGATCCGCCGGCGTTGCCTCCGCTCCTCTGCCTCCTGCACCGCCCGGGTTACTGCTGGGACGAGCCGTTCCGGCCAATGTTTGAGCACATAATCCGTCGCGCCCGTCCTGAGGCTTTCAATCGCCGCTTGTTCTCCGATGGTGCCGGAAACCAGAAGAAAGGGGGTTTCTGGGCACTGCTGCCGCGCGGCGCAGAGGGCCTCGAGACCGCTGTAACCGGGGAGTAGGTAGTCGGCCAGGATGATGTCAAACCTGTCCGGCTGCAGCACCGCCTCAAAGTCAGCACGGTTTCCAGCGAGCACGGATTCGACCTCGAAGCCTTCCCGTTCAAGCAAAGAGTGCACCAGATCGCGGTAGTCCGGATCGTCTTCGAGGTGTAATATCCGCAACGGCTTGCTCACGACACAGTAATCCTGCCCAAATCATGAATGAAACAGCATTCTGAGTGCCATCTCCCCCCTTTGAGAGACCTAGTCGGGAGAAGAATGTCGTTCCATGCTCGAATGCAGAAAGAGAACCCTGGCGCGCCCAAGGTGGACCTGGTCACCGGCAACCCAACCGGCTATGCCTACAGTGCCAATTGCGGCTGGTGTTCCTTGAGCAACGCCAGGGCATTCCTGGAGACCGACACGCTGGCTCCGGGCTTTAACAAAGACAAAGATGGCATCGCCGACGGTTGGGAACGTACATACACCAAAACGCTCACCGCGTTCACCGCGGCCAGTGATGGGGATCAAGACCGCAGCACGGATTCGGAGGAGTGTACTTGGCCGGGACGAACCCGCCGTACGGCGAGGACAATCTGCGCGTCGCCTCATTCACGCGCTGTGACGCAAGTGCACAGCAGGGAAAACATGCGATTTTCCCGTTAGAAATTGGCACGCCCGCCGCGACTCGAACGCGGGACCCTCTGCTTAGAAGAGCTAACCCGTGCTCAGTTTCCTCGGAAATATGAAGATTTCCTAGGAAAGTCAACACCTGCGTCGCCGTGCGTTCCGCTGCGGAGGGAAAGTCGAGGAAAGTCGTGGCGTGATGGCGCCTGGCAGGGACTCCGACGAAGTCGAAGCGCTTGCCGGAACCGCGTGAAGGACGGAGGCGGCAAGCTGTGCATGTTTCCGGAGGCCTCGAATTTTGCTTAGCGGGGTCGAATGTTTTGATTCAGCCGGAAGAAATTCAGAGGATCGTAGGATTTCTTGACCTGTTCGAGGCGGGCATAGTTGGGGCCAAAGGCCGATTTTACCCGGTCCGTTTCTTCGGCCGTGAGGAAGTTCGAATACGCTCCACCGGTCGCGTACGGCAGGGTCGCGCGATAGACTTCCCGCGCCCAGGCGATGCCCCTGTCGTCTTCCGCGGGCGAGTCCCAACGGCCATGCACGTTCATTACAAAATTGCCGTCCCGGTTGCCAAAAGCAGTCGCGTCCACCGGTACGCGCGACGCCTGCCCGCCGAGTTGGGCAAGGAAGAGCTCGCATTGCGGCGAGGGCATGTCCCCGGCATGCTCCACGATCACGTCGAACAACCCGTCCTTCAGATCGGAGAAATTATTCGACTTCCAATAATTGCGTGCGCCCGGGGTGAGCAAAGGATCAAACGCCTGCTGCCAGGCCGTGAACGGCTGTATCCCGACGTGCTGCCCCAACACCGTCCCAAATTCTGTGAGCGGGGCGATCAACTTCCGACCACTCTGCTCGGCACCAACGTAACACAGCGCGAGAACGAGGATGTTTCGGCCATGCACCTCCGGTGGAAGAAATGGCAGAGGCGGTGCCTGGCGCATCACAATCCAAACGCTCAGGTCTTCAGGCGCGGTCGCGGTGAACTCCCGGTATTTTCGCAGCACTTGACCAGCTCCCGACCGGGGGAACACCAGCAGACCGCTCAGCACGTTTGGCCCAACGGGATGCAGGGTGAACTCGAACTCTGTGACGATGCCGAAGTTGCCTCCACCGCCTCGCAAGGCCCAAAACAAATCCGCGTGCGACGCGGCATTAACGTGGAGGGATTTCGCATCGGCCGTGACGATGCGGGCAGACAAGAGGTTATCAGAGGTGAGCCCGTGTTTGCGGGTCAGCCAACCGAATCCGCCCCCCAAGGCAAGCCCGGCAATTCCGGTCGTGGAATTGATTCCGGTGGGAGTGGCGAGACCGTGCGCCTGGGGCGCGCGATCAACATCGCCCAGTGTTGCACCGGGCTGCACGTAAGCTCGACGCGCCGACGCGTCAACCCGGACTTCCTTCATGGCGGAAAGATCGATCATCAATCCGCCATCGCACACGGCGTAACCCGCGATATTGTGACCGCCGCCACGAATCGAGACGACGAGCTGGTTTTCGCGGGCGTACTTTACGGCATGCATTATATTTGCCTCGGTGCGGCAGCGCACGATGACGGCCGGCCTACGGTCAATCATACCGTTCCAAATGGAGCGGGCTTCGTCGTAAGTGGCTTCCCCCGGCAGAATGGCCGTTCCGGAGAGGCGCTGTCTCAAGCTTTCGATGTCATTCAATGTGGCAGTTTTCATTTCGGTGTCTCTCTCTATTCGCGGCATATCCATTTTCTAGTCTGCTCTTTGTTAGTTGCTTTGGTTGTTCCGAGCGCACCGCAAACTCTCAAGCGCGGGCCGAACTTAGACCACAGGCACTCAGTCCTTGGGGGCAATCTTGCTGGTAAAGGACTGGGCCACGATCTTGCCGTCTCGCACGACGAATGTGTCCGTGCCGAGTTCGTAAACGTTATCGGCAGTCTCCGCGTGCCAAAGAATGTAGGCATGATCTCCCTCGATGAATTGCTGCTTCAGCTGGAACGCCGCGCCCGGTTTCCCGAACTCAGCAATCATCGCCTGGAACAGCGGCCTGATTTCGTCAATTCCCCGCAGCGCTCCGTTTGCTGTGAACATGACGGCATCGGGCGTGTAGTCCGAAAGGACACCGTCGAGATCGCGTTCACCAAAGCCTTTCAAGTGATGGTCAATCACGTCTTTCGTGGAAACCAATTCCCGGCGCTCCTTGGATGGATTTCGATGGTTGTTTGTTGTCATCATAACATGAGTTCAGGAAAATGCCGGATTAGGCCTGGACGGCGTCAGGTTCGACATTCTCTACGATTACGGGGGTGTCGTAGAATTCGATGGTGGGTTCAACGCGAAACTTATCGCGAATCATCGGTGCTACGCGTTGCTCCATGAAAGCACGCGCCGCCGCTTCATCCTCCCAGAGGTAAACACCACCGGCTGTACGTCCGTCAGATGACAGAAGAAACTGCTTTCGTAAAAGGTGAGGTACGTTACGGAAGGCGGGCGCAACTTGGGCAAAAGCACCGCGCATCTCAATGGAATTGAGTTTGGCGGGAACGGAGAATCGAGTGATAACAGTGATCATATAGAATATTTGTTTTCAGTTAGCGCCGCTGCCAAACGCGGCAGCGCACGTTGGTAAGATTCACACGGGAGCGATCGGTTCCCACAGGAAGGTAGAACTTAAGTCCCATTCGGCGGAATCCTGCTCAAAGGCTCCGGCTGCCAATTGAAGCCGGCGGCAAGAGGCAGGAACGGGGCCTTCTTGCCGTGCGGCAGGCTCCTGCCCGCTGGCGACGGAAGAGGTTCGGTCCTCATCGCGGGATGAAACACGAGAACCGCCCGACAAGAAAATATCCCGGAGCTGCGCGATCCCGCGCGCGATGCGCGACTTGACCGTGCCGACGGGCACCTCGAGAACTGCGGCGATGTCTTGATAGGAACAGTCGTCCAGGTAGAAAAGCGCCACGGCAGCCTGATAGACCCCGTCCAATTCGGCCAGTGCCGACAGCACTTGCGCGGTTTCCTCTTTATCGGGGAGAACCGGATGGCAAGCCGGTAATTGTTCCGAAGCCTTCTCCCATTCATGGCTGGGAAACCTGGCTTGCCTGCGCCGCGCCTGGAGGAAAGCGCGGTGCAACGTCGTGAACAGCCAGGTCTTGATCTTGGCGAAGTCGCGCAGTTGATGTCCTTTCGTCGCCCAGACGTAGAACGTGTGCTGGGTCAGGTCCTGAGCATCGCATTCCGCCCGCGTAAGGCTCATGGCGAACCTGAAGAGCGGTTCGTAATACTCGTGCACAAGCGCTTCAAATTGATCGGTTGCATTCATAATCTCTGTAGATCTGTCGTGCCTCACTACTGATACTCCTTTTCGTTCCACAGGAAGCGGAGTAACACAATGGGACTTAGGAGCCATTGGCGGACGTAAGCATGGGAACGCCAAGGGTGGTCTTCAATTTCATCATGCCCGTTGGAGGCGATAGTGCGTCATCTGTTCCCGAAGTCGGATGGGACTTTGGCCCCATCGCGCAACACTGCTCCGCCGCAACCGCGCTTCGGCTCCCAGACTACGTCTTTCGACCCACTGTTCGGCGGCAATCGCGATCGGGACGCGGGTGACCTTGTCAATCGATTACGAAGGTCTCTTCGCTGGGTTGCTGGCTTGGTGGGTCGGCGAGCTAAACGACCGGTATCTTGAGATAGAAGTGAATGGTCTGAAGGCACGTTGCAGCGACCTCGCCGTCAGACAAGAGCTTGACTTAATATGAATCCCATTGACGGCTATTTTTTGATTAGGCCGGAAGACCTCCATTGGCCGCCTTCCAACCTGATGAAGCGAAAATCTCGGCGCACGGCTTTGGCGGTTGCCGCCGAAGAGTGCAAACACGCTGCACAAGCACACGCGCGCGGAAGAGTTTCATTTCGTGCTGGAGGGCACAGGCCGCCTGCGCGTGGGCAACGAGGCGTTGACCGTGCCGCGCCACGGCGGAGTGCTGGTCGGCCCGGACCAGTTGCGCCAAGTGTTCAACGACACCGACGCCGAGGTGCTCTGGCTTATCGTCGGCGCACCGGAGGGGTTGGAATTCCTGCAAAGCTCAAAGGCCACCCAGAGGGACCTTTCGCTCATCTATCCAGTTGATCCGAAGCAGTTGCCCAAGGGACTCGCCAGCGTGGAGTGGCCGCCAAACGGTTGATTGATGCGAAGGGCAGGTGCGAACATGACTGTTCGCCGCGAACAATTTGCTCGCCCGAGTCACCTGGAACTGAGGGCAGCCGCTAGTTCTGAAGCGCCGCAGTTGTTCTCCCTTTCAAGAACAGGTAACGCATCGGGAAGTCTGTTTCCAGGAATAGAGGGTGCGGTCGGAGGGGTTTGATATTGCTCAAAATGGGGATCCCCGTGCGGGAGGCGAAGCCCGAGAATTCCCTGAGGAGATTGATGTAGAAGCGAGGCTCGATTGTAGGCCATGAAGTAGAGTACAGGCACGGCCATCCGGCTGATCAAGAGCGAGGCGATTTCACCTGCCATCAGTGAAATTGCCAAGCCTTGGAATATCGGGTCGGCCAGCATGACACTCGCTCCGACTACGACGGCCAAGGCAGTCAACAGCATGGGGCGGAACCGAACGGCACCGGCATCGACGACGGCTTGATCGAGTGGCATGCCTTCGGCCAAACGCTGCTCGATGAAATCCACCAGGATGATGGAATTACGCACCACGATGCCGGCGCCAGCCATGAAACCAATCATCGAGGTAGCGCTGAAGAACGCGCCCATCAGTCCGTGGGCCGGGAGAATGCCTACCAGCGAGAAAGGAATCGACGCCATGACGACCAGTGGCGTAAGGAAAGATCGGAACCAGCCCACCATCAGGATGAAGATCAGGACTAGCACAACGGCGAACGCTGTGCCCAGATCACGGAAAAGCTCGATGGTGATGTGCCATTCCCCGTCCCATTTCAGGGACGGTTGGTCCTCGGTAAAGGGCTGAACGGCGTTATAGATTTTCAGAGCCGAGCCGTTTCCTCCGAACTGGCGGGTATCCAGCGCTTGCAGCGCTTTGTTCATCTGCAGAATTGCGTAGACCGGGCTTTCGACCACGCCAGCGACATCGCCGATGACGTAAGTCACGGGCATAAGATTCTTGTGGTAAATGCTCTTATCGACGCTGGTCTGCTCCACTTTCACGAGTTCGCGCAAAGGCACCAGCGGCGCCGAGGGGTTCGCGCTGGAGCGGACACGCAATCCCAGCAAATCCTCGGCCGTGGACCGGTTCGCGCGCGGCAATTGCACCAGGACATCGACGTCCTCCTTTTCTCGCGGGACGTGGAGAAGATCGACCCGTTCACCCGCAACAGCGAGCCGCAGGGTCTGGGAAATGGTCTCGGCGCTGATGCCGTGGAGGGCGGCCTTCTCTTTATCGATCACAAAGCGCGCCTTGGGCTGGTCGGCCTCAATGTACCAGTCGGTATCGACCACGCCTTTGGCATTGTGGAAGATCTGAATCACCTTCTGTGCGAGAGCAAGCCGGTTCTCCTCGGTGGGCCCATAGATTTCGGCCACCAGCGTTTGCAGGACCGGAGGGCCCGGGGGGACTTCGGCAACGGCCACACGCGCACCGTATTTGGCTGCGATAGCCGCGACGCGCGGACGCACGCGTTTGGCAATATCGTGGCTTTGTGCCTTGCGGTCGCCTTTTGGGACGAGATTGATTTGTAGCTCGGCAATGTGGGCGACTTGCCGCATGAAATAGTGGCGCACCAGGCCGTTGAAGTTGAAGGGAGCAGCCACCCCGACATAAACCTGATAGTCGGTCACTTCGGGTTCGACTCGAATCACGGCAGCGATCTCGCGAGCTGCCTGCGCCGTTCGTTCTAGCGCGCTGCCTTCCGGCATGTTGAGGATGACCTGGAACTCGCTTTTGTTGTCGAAAGGGAGCATTTTCACTTTAACCCAACGGATGCCCAGCAACCCCATGGCCACCAACAGCAGGCCAACGATGCCGCCAAGAAAGGCGTAGCGCCAGCGACGCTGCGCAATGAGTGGCGCCATGAACCGTCGGTACGACCGGGTGAAGAAGTCTTCCGGTTGCTCGAAATGGGAATGCGCCTTGCCGTTGGCCTTGCCATTCGCCCTGCCCCCGGTGAGGGAGGAATATTTCCCGCCCCAACGCAGAACGCGGATCGCAGCCCACGGCGTCACGATGAAGGCAACGGCCAGGGAGAAGAACATGGCCGCACTGGAAAGGATGGGGATTGGACTCAAATACGGCCCGCTGAGCCCGCCAACAAAGGCCATGGGCAGCACCGCGGCGATTACTGCGAAAGTAGCCAGGATCGTAGGATTGCCCACTTCGTTTATTGCTTCCACGGCAATGTCTGGCCAACTTCGTCCCTGGTTCTGCCGGAGGTGGAAATGCCGTACGATATTCTCCAGCACGACGATGGCATCATCGACCAGGATGCCGATGGAGAAAATGAGCGCGAAAAGAGTAATCCGGTTCAGCGTGTATCCGTAAAGATAGAAGACCAGCAGGGTCAACGCGAGCGTGGCCGGGATCGCGATGACAATGATCGCTGACTCACGCCAACCCAGTGTCAGCAGGATCAGAACCGACACGCCGATCACGGCAATACCCATGTGCTGGAGCAGTTCGTTGGATTTTTCGGTCGCCGTCTCGCCGTAGTTGCGGGTCACCGCAATCTGGATGTCGTTGGGGATCAGGCGCCCTTTGAGCGTGTCGACCTTTTTGAGGACCTGGTCCGCGACCGAAGTCGCGTTGGCCCCCGGCCGTTTGGCAACGCTAAGGGTTACTGCCGCTTGCTCCTGAGCCGTGGCCGAGTTGGCAGCTCCTGACCCGGAGAAAACGTACTGGGACGGCTCCTCCGCTCCGTCCTTGATTTCGGCAACTTCGCGGAGATACACCGGCTTTCCAGCAAAGACGCCGATGACCACATTGGCGACATCCTCGGTGTTCTGCAGGAAACCGCTCGTTTCGACGATCGTCTCGCGATTGTTGCTGGTCATTCCGCCGGCGACAGCTTGCCGGTTCGCCTGGGTAAGCATGGGCAGAACCTGCGCAGCAGCGAGGTTGCGGGAAGCCAACCGGACCGGGTCCAACAGCACGCTCACCTGTCGCCTTGCACCGCCAATGAGGGTCGTTTCCGCCACTAGCGGCACCTGCTTCACGGCGTCGTCCACCTGCGCGACCAACCGGCGCAGGGTCAGGTGGTCGTACCGCGTGCTTTGGAACGTCAGCGCCAGGATAGGCACGTCGTCGATGCACTTCGGTTTGATCAGGGGGAACGAGACTCCTCGGGGAATGCGGTCAAAGTTGGACTGCAGTTTCTGGTTGAGCTTGACCAGGCTCTTCTCCACATCCTCGCCCACTTTGAATCGCACGGTGGCGAAACCCTCGCCGGGGCGCGAAGTCGAATAGACATATTCGACACCCGGAATTTCCCACAACAACTTCTCCATCGGCCGAATGGCGCGTTCTTCGACCTCTTTGGCGCTGAAGCCAGGCATCGAGACCAGCACATCGATCATCGGAACCTTAATCTGGGGTTCCTCCTCGCGTGGCAACAGGATGACCGCCACCGCCCCGAGCAGCACCGAGGTGATGATGATTAACGGGGTGAGTTTGGAATCAATGAAGGCGCGGGCAACCCGGCCGGCAAAGCCGAGTGGGTTTTTGGCGTTGAAGAGCGGAGCCATTTACTTCTCCTGCAGGGGTTGGCCGTCGACCAATTGCCCGGGGTTATCGACCACTACTGAATCTCCGGAATCGAGGCCGGAAAGTATCTCCGTTTCGTCATTCACGCGCCGACCAGTCTTGACCAGACGTAGCCGGGCGTGCTGGTTCTCGACGGCGAAGAGGAGCTCCATTTGACCGCGCTGTACGACGGCCAAGGTAGGGACTCGCATGGAAGTGCTTTCGCCCAGCGGAACGATCAATCGCGCGAACTGACCCAACATCAACCCAGGACTGGCCGGCACATCGAGCTTTACGCGAAACGTGCGGCTGGTCGGGTCGGCGTTTGGCGCTATTTCCGCCACTGTGCCTGACAGGTCGCCGGGGCTTTGTCCTACGCGAATCGTCAGGCAGGCCTCCGGGCGTATTTGGGAGGCAATGGCTTCTGGCACATCGGCCTCAAGCTGAAGTTTGGAAGGGTCTGCGATGTCCACGAGCGGCTTGCCGGGCGCTGCCTGGTCACCGACATCGACCCATTTCCGGGTCACCACTCCATCAAAGGGCGCACGGACCTCCACAAACCCCATGATTGCCCGGGCTTCGGCCATGGCCGCTTTAGCAACCAGGTAACGGGAATCGGCGGCCTCATAGTCGGCGCGCGTCGCCGCTTGTTGGTTGAACAAGGAGGACATGCGCTTCGAATCCCGTTCGGCTTGCTGCAAATTGGCCTCGGCTTGATCCAAGCGAGCTCTGATTTCTGGCGCATCGAGTCGAGCTAGTAGATCACCGGCTTTTACCTTATGGCCCAGGATTACTGGCAAGTCGGTGATACGGCCGCTTGTCTTGGCTTCGATGGTCGCGCGGAGCTTGGCTTGCACCGTGCCCATTACCTCCTCAACCGAAGCCACCGGCTTGGCTTGGACAGTCTGGATGCGGACCTGAACTGAAGGCAACTCAAGCCGCGCGACCGTGTGGCCCTGGTGCGCTTTGCCGCAACCGGCAAGGAGCACCATTCCCGCTGGCAAAGCGAGCATGTGCATCCACAGCCAACCTATGGGTTCGCCCCCCTTGAAATTCCGAAGCTGGGAAATCTCACTCATCGATGATGCCCTTTCAGAGAGGTGCTCGGTGGTTTTAATAGGTGTGTTCGGCCAGCAGCGTCTTGATGTCCGCCAGCACGAGGCGCACATCGAGCGTGCCGGAACTGTATATGTTTCGGATGTTGCCATCGCGATCGATGAGGAAGACGCGCAAGGTATGATTGAGCGGGCCGGTCGGGTCGTTCGGATTTTTCTTCCGGTCAACCGCCTGCCCGTAGGCTTCGAGGATGGGTTTTAGCTTTCCCTGCGAAGCGGTCGTGATGAAACGCCATTCTGCAGCGGATTTATCGCTGCCCGCCAAAGCCGAGTAGGCGGTCATGCGATCGGGGGGTGTCGTTGGATGGATCGAAGCTCATGCTCACGAGGCGCAGCTTCTTCGCAAGTGCTGCGTCTTCGGCGGTCAGACGGTGGAGTTGCATCAGCACACCAGTGGCCATCGGGCACGCATGGGCAGACGCGCAGCGCGTGTAGATGAAGCTCATCACGGTCACGCGACCATGAGTCAGTTGACTCAGACGTAGCGGCCGGCCGTTGGCATCGAGAATCTCGCCGTCCGCCGCTCGCATCACAACTGGAAGCCGGTAACTGCCTGGCACAGGTGCGTCGTAATCGTGGTCGGCTGTGCGTGGAAGATCGGCGGCCAACACCGCGCCGTCGAGCGCGGCGGCTGCCAGCGACATAGCCAAGACATATTTCAGAATATTCATAGAATGCGATATTTGATGGTTGTGGCTTTGCGTTTGATTCAGCCTCCAATTCTCGTCGAACCGAACAGCATGTGATGCGGGCGTCCCAACTTGAGTGCGGTGAAATCCAATTCGAAGGCCGGATTCAATTCCTTACCGTCCCAGTGGAAAGCGCGGACAAACTGTTCGTTGCCCTCCCCGGACTTGTCCCAGCGCGCCAGCAGCGAGCTGCTGAAGTAAAGCCGCTTCCCGTCCCAGCTCTGCGACACCATGTTGACCTGCCGTCCAATCACCCGCTCGTAAATCAGCCTGGGCTGATGCGGATTAGACACGTCGAACACACGCACCTTGCCGTCGCCAAAACAGTCCACGAAGAGCGTCTTGTCGTCCGCGCTGAGGCTGATGTCCACGGGCAGCACGCCGCCTTCCGGCCCGACATTCGCGACTTCTTGCACCTGCCATTCGCCGTTTGCGCCCTGATAGCAAAGCCAGAGCCTTGACCCGAGCGCGGCGGCCGTGAAGGCATAATTGTGCGTCTCGCCCCAGGCCCAGCGGATTTCGAGCGGAGCGCCGGGCACGTGAAATGCCTTCTGCGGCTGGCGCGTGTGAAAATTCCAGAGCACCATCGAATTCCCAAACTCCTTCATCGCGCTGGCATCCTTCACCAGGTCGCCGAAGGCGCGCATGTAGTTGTTCAAGCCCGTGAACGACGTGGTGAGCAGCACGTTCTTGCGCGGCGATACTCGTGCATCATAACCATAACCATCCGCGAATTCCGCTCCGGCGAGCCCGGGCGTATCCTTCGTCGGCATCCAGTGGGTGGCGATGTAGTCGCCGTGGTTGTTGAACTCGACTAGAGCAGTCCGACCGCCATGGTCCTTCTCGTTGGAGAGACAGGGAACGAGCACACGCCCAGGCAATGCATAAACGCCGTGCGGACCGACCGCTCCGCCGGTGATTCTTTCGAAGTTATCGATCGCCTTAACGTAGCGTGGCTTCGAGGGGTCGGCATGAACGTCGAAGATGAAAATCCGGCTTGTCTCCAGGCCGCAAAGCCAGAGCTGGCGCCGGTCGTCGGTGAACCCACCGTGATGAGCCTCGTTGCGTCCGCCGACTGAATTGGTGCAGATGACCTTGCCGTAATTCGGCGAACCGGGTTTCACATCAATCGTGACGAGCTTGTCCGAGCCACCACCCAGTCCTTCAACACCGAGCGTCCAGACATAGACAAATTCCTCCTGGCCTTCAATGCGGGCCAGGTACGGCGAGGAACAGGTTTCATCTGCGCGAAGCGTGGTGGCTGCCAGCGCGGTGAGCGCCGTGACAATGCACAACCAGCGGCCGGTAGATTGTGATAAGAAATTTTTTATGAATATTTTCATGCTTTTGTTTTGGTTGAGGGAGGAGGCCCGGCAATCGGGTCACAGGCTTCGCACGGCGATGACCTCCAGGTATTCGGCCGCGACTTCGGTGTGGTCGTGCGTTCCGGTGGTGTTGTTGGCGGTTTGAAGCGCCACCAGGTCTCGCCGCAGGGCCGCTTGAGCGGTGGCATCGAGCGAGGCGAAGGCCCGTTGAGTTGGGCCATAGTATTGGCGGAAAAACTCCACGGTTTCCGCGGGCGGAAAGGGGTAGCGCATCATCGCGATGCGGCGCGTGAGGCGCACAGAACTGAAGCCGTGCTGCAATCGTGAACGCACGGTGTTTGCGTCGCCCCAGGCCAACGGCGATCGGATACCGGTGGGCGGTGGCGGCAGGTGCACTTTGAAGACGTTGAACATCTTCCCGAGGAAACCTTCGGGCGTCCAGTTGGCCAAAGCGACCACTCCACCGGGTTTGGTCACACGCCGGAGTTCGGCGGCAGCGAGGTCGGGTTGCGGCGTGAACATGATGCCAAACATGCTTACGACGAGATCGAACTGGCTGTCCTGATAAGGCATTGCCTCGGCATCACCTTCAGTGAAATCAATGCGCAATCCCTCTGCAGCTGCTCGGGCGCGGGCCTGCGCGATGAGGTTCGTCGCGATGTCGATGCCACTGACCTGGCAACCGTGCCGGGCCGCAATGACTGCCAGATTTCCAGTGCCGCTCGCCACGTCGAGGACATTCGCGCCCGCCCTAAGCAGTAGCCGCGCCATGAATTCTTCCGCGACGTTCTCAATACTGCGCGCAATCCGTCCGAAGTCACCGGATTCCCAGGTCGCCTTCTGCTTCGCTTTGATAGCGGCGAGGTTGGGGATTGCCGCTGAATCGTGAGAGGAGTTCAGGTTTTGTCCAAACCTTGGGCGATCATAGCCCGTGGTCATGACAGAACTGTTCCTGCGCGGCTCGAGCACGCCGATCTTCTCTTCCGGCGCGCGGCCGTTCGTTTGCTTCATCTTGGTCAGGTCTTCTTTGATATGCATAAGTGCTTTTTGGTTATCGCCGCAGTCAAACGCGACCGTGGCACATATGGGATTCACAAAGTGAGCATAGGTTCCACGCGGGCACTGGGACTAAGGCCCCACTGGGTGCATCCAGGGTCAATGGAGTTGGCATCCGCGCGCGTGAGCCTCCGCGCGAACCGATAGAGCGCCTCGTAATGCTCGCTTGCGATCGCTTCAAATGGGTCGGTGGAATTCATTGTTCGTTCGGTGCACCGGTTACTCAATCGTTGCGATTGCTGGTTCGCGCCGGAAGCAGGCCGGCACAATGGGACGAAGGAGCAAGTGGGTGGACGAAACGGTGTGACGAAAGAGCAACTGAGTGGATGTATCTGATTCTGCTTGGCAGGCTGAGCAGGATTTGCGCGCCCTCTGCCAGCCCGATGAAGCGTGGAGTCGTTCTATCCGGCTGCAGCTCGAAAGCATCGACCGCGAGGTCTAAACCTTTCGAGCCATCGGCCAACGCGGAGGGCTACCGGCCAGGTAACCAGCAAGGTTGAATTTGCGTCGCTCGAGGTATGTCGTGAAGGCATCCCGCATTCCGACGCCAGCGCGCCGGCCCCGAGGCCACGCGACGCTCACTGCTGATCCGTGGCCAGCACCACGCGAAAACCGAGATCGCTGTCATCGTGAGACTGGAAAAGACGTGAGGCCGAACGACAGGATGAATCAGGGTAGTCATAGGCGCCTCCGCGCATGACCTTGAAGCTGAGCGGATTCGAAGTCGGACCGGTCGGGTTCGTCACCGCGCCGCCGGGCAAGTCGCCATACCAATCCTGACACCATTCCCAGACGTTCCCATACATGTCGTACAATCCCCAGGGATTGGGCAGCTTCTGGGCAACCGGCTTGGTGGTCAGGTCCAAGATTGAAAGATCCAGAAACCACGCGTAGTTCGTCAGGCTCAAATACCCCGGATCGTCGCCGTAGCTGAAGCGCGTCGTTGTTCCGGCGCGGGCGGCGCATTCCCACTCGGCTTCGGTCGGCAGACGATAATGGCTGCCCGGTGGAATCCGCCCCGCCGCGAGTTCCCGCTCGGTGAGTTTCGCACAGTAGTTGGTTGCGTCCTGCCAGTTCACGCTTTTCACCGGACGACTGAGATCGCCAAGGAAAGTGCTTGGGTTATTGGGCATGACGGACTCGTACTCGCCCTGCGTGACTTCATATTTCCCGATCCAATACCCGTGGGTTAGAGAAACAATGGTCTGTGGACGCTCGTTGACACTCGCGTCCAGGTCATTGGTCGGGCTGCCCATGACAAACGTGTTCGGTGGAATAAAGACCATGTTCGTGGGCGGAGCTTGTCTCAAGGCGCGATAAAATTTCCGTGGGGACAGATGGCTCTCCGTGTCCGTGAAAAAGACGCCGCCGAGGGGATTGTTCACGAAATTCAACGCGTCCCAAGTGATGAGATTGCTCGTACTATAGACGGCGTAGACGCCGGGCGGTCCGGTGATGCCGAATCGAAACGCGCCAATCGGCTGCTGGTGCGGGAAGGTGAGTTGGACCGCCAACGGATAGGTGAAGATGGGGATTCCTTGATTTTGCAAATTAGCAATGGTCGCGGCTAAAGAGGTCGCCTGCGGCTGGGACAAGACCAAGTGGGTCAACGGATTGGCGTCCACGAGGAGCGTGGTGAGATTCGTCATGTCCGACGGCAGGGTGAGGTTGGTGAGTTGATTGGCCGAGAGATCCAGTTGGGTCAACTTGGTCAAGCCTGCGGGCAGGTCGAGATGGGTGAGTCTATTGCCCTCCAGGAAAAGCGTCTCCAGGTTGGCCAGTCCGGATGGCAGTGAACAATCGGTCAGGAAATTGAAGGCAACATCCAGGATGGTCAGTTTTGATGAAGCCGTCGTCAGGGCAAAACTGGTGAGATCATTCCCGAAGAGGTCGAGGATGCTCAGGTTGGTCAACGATTCGGCGATCGGGAAGGTGGTGATTGAGTTGTCATCGAGGTCGAGAATGCTCAAGTTCCGGGCAGCTTCCAAGCCTTGCACGTTTGTGATGCTGCGGCCTCCAGCGCTCAAGAAGGTCAAACTGAGCAGGTCCGTTTCGGTCAACGGCCCGGCAGGCTTCGCCAAGGCATCCCGGATGGCGGATTGGAGTCCCGGGTCGGGAATTACGACTTCCTGAGCCGGGGAGGTGTTGAGAGAGCTGATCAGGGCCAGCGATAGGGCGACGGAGCGGGCGAATGTTATTTTGAGCATGCTTATCTGAGGTAACAATCAGGTATTTGTTCCCAGATCCAAATGGCACTAAAGACCCAGTGCGCGCAAACCCGGTTGCAGCGCGGCCGGGGAGGGCTATGTTTGGGAGTTAAGCGCGTCGTAGACTATTTCCTGCGCCTGCTATGAAGCCGACCGAGGTTGCCACCGACTGGGACGAAAGAGCCAGTGCGGCCTCACCTTTGCTCAAGCACAATGACGGCGTGTTTGAGAGTTTCTTCGAGCGGAGTTTTGATGCGGTCTGGTTGTTTGATCCGGAGACCGGAGTATTCGTAGACTGCAACCAGGCGGCCGTTGAACTCATCGGAGCCGAGAGCAAAGAGCAACTCCTGCAAGCCCGACCGGAAGACATCTCCCCCTCGGTTCAACCCAACGGCGCTTCCAGCAACGAGCGGACGGCGCAGATTATCGCCCTGGTCGAGCAGCACAAAGGGCATCGGTTCGAATGGGTGATCCGTCACATGGCCGGCCACGAGATTCCCCTGGAGGTTTCGTGCACGCCGGTCCAGTTGGGCGGACGAAACATCTACATCGTGATTTCTCGGGATATCTCGGAGCGCAAAAAGGCGGAGCAGGAATCGCGAGAACTGAATCAGTCCCTGGAACGTCGCGTCGCCGAACGCACTGCGGCGTTGAGCACCAGTGAGGCGCGTTTCCGGGCCATGGTTGAGCACGCGCCGGAAGCCATTGTCGTTTACAGCGCGGATACGGGTCGCTTCCTGTTCGGCAACCAGCACGCCTGCGACCTTTATGGTGTGCCGATGGCCCGCCTGGCGGAGTTGACGCCGCTGGATGTGAGCCCCGAGTTTCAACCCGACGGACGCCGCACCGCGGAGGTCGCATCTGAAAAGGTTGCGGAAGTGCTCGCGGGAGGGATAGCTGTCTTCGAGTGGACGCATCGCAAGCCGGATGGGCGGCTCGTCCCGACCGAGGTTCGGTTGTTGCACCTGCCGGCCGACGGCCAGAATCTGATCCGTGCCAGCATCATCGACAGTACCGAACGTAAACGCGCCGAACGCGCCCTGCGCGAATCGGAGGAGAAGTTTCGCGCTCTGTTCCAGGGTTCGAGTCATGGGGTTGTGCTCCATGACGAAAAGGAACTTCTGGAGGTGAATTCCGCGGCTGTCCGGCTCTTCGGTTGCCTGAGCCCGCAGGAATTACTGGGGAAACATCCGGGAACGCTCGCACCCCATCTGCAACCCAACGGAATGGAGTCGGCGGTCCTTGCCGCCCAATACATCAAAGAATGCATGGCCACGGGCGGAGTCCGCTTTGAATGGCTGGCTCTGGCTCCCAACGGGAAGGAAATCCCGATGGAAGTGGCGCTGACTCGGATTGCATGGAGCGGACGCCAGGTCATCCAGGCTTACATCACTGACATCACCGAGCGTCAGCGCGCCCAGGCGGCGCTGGCCGAGAGCGAGGCGCGCTTTAGTGCGGCCTTTCAAGCCAGCCCGGCATTCCTGGGCATACTGCGGATGAGCGACGAAAGATACGTTCTTGCCAATGATGCGTACTTGAACTGGCTTGGCCATCCCCGCGCAGAAGTGCTGGGGCGCACGTGCATCGAACTTGGTTTGTGGGCAAACGTCTCGGAGCGTGACGAACTGCTGAACGACATGCGCCGTACCGGCTCTATCCGTCAAAAAGAGTGCCGCTGGAAGAATCGCCGCGGCGAACAATTCACCATCCTGCTTTCCGCCGAGACCATAAAAGTAAATGACACGCCGCACATGCTTTCGATGGCGCTGGACATCACCCAGCGCAAACGGGCCGAGGAAGAGCTGCTCAAGACCCTCGAACGAGAAAAAGAACTCAGTCAGCTCAAGAGTAATTTTGTTTCGATGGTGTCGCACGAGTTCCGCACCCCGCTCGGGATCATCCAATCTTCGGCGGAACTGCTCAAGGATTTCCACGAAAGGATGCCGCCGCAAGAGCGGGAGGAGCAACTGAAGTCCATTACCCGCAACACCCGTCGCATGGCCGGCATGATGGAGGACGTGCTGGTGCTCAGTCGGCTCGACGCGGGTAAACTGGAATTTCAGCCAGCGACGATCGATTTGGAAGGGTTTTGCCGTCGCGTGGTGGATGAAGTCCTCTCGGCGACGAACCGCCGCTGCGCCATTGAATTGTCGCTGAACTCGGTCCTTCCCGAAGCAGAAGCGGATGAAGGACTGCTTGCGCACATATTCACCAATCTTTTGAGCAACGCAGTGAAGTATTCGGACTCGGGAGCCACCGTGCGATTCACGGTTGAGCGAGTGGGGCCCGACGCGGTTTGTGTGATTCGCGACCAGGGGATCGGCATTTCGGCGGACGATCAGCAGCAAATGTTTCACGCTTTCCACCGCGGGAGTAATGTCGGCAACCGGCCGGGCACGGGTCTTGGCCTGCTGCTGGTGAAACGTTGCACCGAGCTGCACGGAGGCGAGGTGCGGGTCGAAAGCAAAGTCGGTGAAGGCACGACCGTGACGATCAAACTTCCAGTTTTCTTAAAGGCAACATGAAAAAGATATTGGTCATTGAAGATGAACCGGAGATGCGGAGAAACATCACCACGCTCCTTCGTTTTTCAAGCTACGAACCCATCGCCGCGGAGAACGGTCGCGACGGAGTCGAGGCCGCGCGACGGGCAAAGCCCGACTTGATCCTCTGCGACGTAATGATGCCGGAGTTGGATGGCTACGGAGTGCTCAAAGCATTGCAGGCGGAAACAGCGCTGGCAACCATTCCGTTTATTTTCCTTACCGCCAAAGGCGAAAAGGACGATCTCCGCAGTGGCATGGACTTGGGTGCGGACGATTATCTGACCAAGCCGGTTGCGAACGCGGATTTGGTCCGTGCGATTGAAGCGCGCCTCCGCCGCTCAGAACGACAGGCGCATCGTGAATTCAAACCGGACTTTTCCTCCTCCGAACCACTGCTCAAGCTCGGCCTGACACCGCGCGCCGCTGAGGCACTGCTCTGGCTCGCGCAGGGCAAGACGAACTCGGATATCGCGACGATTCTCGGTATCACCGAATCCACCGTAAAGAAGCACGTCCAGGAAATGTTCGAAAAGCTTGGCGTCGAAACCCGCGGCGCCGCCACGGTCCGCGCACTTGAGGTGCTGAACTCCCAATCCCACTTGGGGACGCATTAGAACCGGCAGCTAGCCGATCAAAGCGACCCAATGCCCATAATAAAAAGGGGAAACTTGTGGGAACCACAAGAAAACCAAGAGAATGGGATGAGGAAAGATTCTTCGTAAGTCGTTGATAATACGTGGCGCGCCCGACAGGAATCGAACCTGTGACCACCCGCTTAGAAGAGCTAACCCGTGCTCAGTTTCCTCGGAAATATGAAGATTTCCTAGGAAAGTCAACACCTGCGTCGCCGTGCGTTCCGCTGCGGAGAGAAAGTCGAGGAAAGTCGTGGCGTGATGGAGAGGCCGTAAGGCGAATGGAGATCTAAGTAGTAAATGAGGTTACCCGCTCCGCAGAGGGTTCCAACTCATGGTTCCGGCGCAGGATGCACCCAGCTTCCGCGTGGTGGCAGAAGAGGTGAAGGGCGCGACGCCGTGGTGGTCACGATCTGAAACCACTGACCCAGGCAGCGCTGCGCCAAGAGCAAGCCTAGCAGACATTCCTCGTTCCTCGGGAACATGCAATACACCATGAACCCTCAGCCCGGACGAGCCGGGCCGGCAAGGGAGGATCGGATTGTGCGCTTTAACCAAGCCCGGGCGAAGGCCCAATGCCGATCCACCGTGCGGGGGGCAAGTTGAAGCGCGGCGGCAATCTCCGGAATGGTCAGGCCGACGAAGTAACGCATCTGCACCACCTCCGCCGCCTGGGGATCTTCAAGGGCCAGCGCCGCCAAGGCGTCATTGACGGCCAGCAATTCCTCGGACGGGACAGACATGGCGATGCGGGATTCGTGCAGTTCGTCATCGACCCGGCCGGCGCCATGTTTGAGCCGCTGCTTGCGACGGGCGATATCAATGAGAATCTGCTGCATGGCGCTCGCCGCGGCCTTGAAAAAATGCCTGCGATTGGCAAAGTGCTCGTTGCCGCCCCCAGCGATCCTCAACCAAGCCTCATGCACGAGCGCCGTGGCCTGCAAGGTCTGGCCGGTCTTTTCATTAGCCATCCGGACAGCCGCGAGCCTGCGTAACTCCTCATAGACCAGCGGGAGGAGCTGGTCGGCAGCTTTGGGATCGCCTTCATCAATAGCGCCAAGCAATTGCGTGACCTGGGACATGCCTTCCAGGATACACCAGCCAGTGACCTAAAGCGAGCGCGCGGGAGCGAGGAGCCAGGCGGCGGCATTTAGGGTCGACGATGAGCCGACCGTGCGCCTGACCACGCAACGCCTGCATTCACTTACCGAAGCAAGATTCGTTAGGTTTGGCCAACACCGCACGAATCTCGGTAGTGAATACCGACCCAAATCCGCGCTTCACCCGCCTGGGCGGTTGCATCGGAGAACCGTTCAAGGCTCCAGGCGCAGTGAAGGGCGCAACAGGTCAAGGATTATCAGGCCGTCCTCGAAGCCCGCGAGGAACGCGTTGTTGCCAGCCACGATCAGATCAAAGGTATCAAAAGCCGGATTTTCCCCGACCCGCTTTGGGCTGACCGGGTTGCTCACGTCAATCACCTGCAAGCCAGCAAACTGCGGGCGGCGATCATTTGCTCAGGAAGTGCCTTTTCACGGATGGCCAGCACCTCGCGGAACGAGGCTTCAGTTTCCAAGCAGACGGAAAAACATCTGCGGTCCGGAGATGCCATTAGTGTAAGGACTCGTTGCGCCGGGGATGTTGGTGTAAGTGCCGGTCACTTGTGGGGCTGCCTGAAGCATGAAAGCCGGATTGTCCCAGTGCAGGATGATTGCGCTCCCCACTTTCTGCGCCGCCAATGGGATCGGGGTTAAGGCGCCAGTCAGATCCAATTTGAACACCGTCCCGTATTCCGAACTACCGCTAAAAAAGGTCGTCCCATAGAGCACGCTGCCCGAGAACGCCAATCCCCCTGGCTGTGATCCGTCGCTACCGGTGAAGTGTTTTAGTACCGTGTAACCCGTCCCGTCCGTGTTCATCTTGAACATCGTGCCATTGTTGGAACTGCCGCCTTTGTCCGTCGTCCCGTACAGCGTGCTGCCCGACAACAGTAGCCCTGCATGGGGTGGATACTGTCCGTCACTGCCGGTAAAGTGTTTGAGCACGGCGTAGCCCGTCCCGTCCGTATTCAGTTTGAACACCGTTCCATAGTTCGAGGAGCCGCCACCGTAGGTCGTCCCGTACAGCACGCTGCCGGACAACAGCAGCCCTGCGGATGGCCCCTGCCCGTCAGCACCGGCGAAGTGCTTGAGCACGGCGTAGCCCGTCCCGTCCGTATTCATCTTGAAGACCGTGCCATTGCTCGAACTGCCGCCAGCAGCAGTTGTCCCGTAGATTACGCCCCCGGACAATGTTGGACCCGCTAACGGCAGCGCACCGTTGGTGCCGGTGAAGTGTTTGAGTATTGAGTAGCCGGTGCCATCGGTATTCACCTTAAAGATCGTCCCGATGTTCGAACTGCCACCTTTGTACGTCGTCCCATAAAGTACGCTGCCCGACAACGCCAAACCCATTGGCGCCTCCCCGTCATTGCCTTGGGCAGTACCACTGAAGGGTCTGATTACCGTGTAGCCCGAGCCATCCGTGTTCAGCTTGAACACCGCCCCGAGAAAAGAATCGCCTCCCCACGTCGTCCCGTAGAGGACGCTGCCCGCTAACAGCAGTCCACGCGGAGTGGCCCCGTTGGTGACGTTGAACTCCTTGAGCACCGTGTAGCCAGAGCCGTCCGTGTTCATTCTGAACAGCGTGCCAGAGTCTGAACTGCCGCCAAACGTTGTCGTCCCGTACAGCGCGCTGCCCGACAATGTCAAAACCCCTGGATACTTTTCTTCGCTCGCGCCGAAGTTTTTGAGCACCGTGTGGCCGGTGCCGTCCGTGTTCATCTTGAATACAGTCCCCTCAGCCAAACTGCCGCCTTCGAACGTCGTCCCATAAAGCACGCTGCCCGACAACAGCAGCCCTGCATGGGGATTCTGTCCGTCAATGCTGTTAAAGTCCTTGAGCACCGCGTAGCCCGTCCCGTCCGTGCTCACCTTGAACACTGTCCCCCCGGCCGAGGAGCCGCCCCAGTAGGTTGTCCCGTAGAGCACGTTGCCCGACAACAGCAGCCCTCCAGACGGCTCCTGCCCGTCACTGTCGTCGAAGTCGAAGTTCTTGAGCACGTCGTAGCCGGTTCCGTCCGTGTTTATCTTAAACACCGTCCCATAGCCCGAACTGCCACCGGACCGCGTCGTCCCATAGAGCACGCTACCAGACAATATCACGCCCGCGAACGGCCACGCCCCGTCGTCCATAGAAAAGTGCTTGAGCACCGCGAAGCCCGAACCGTCGGTGTTCACTTTGAACACCGTGCCATAGTCCCAGAAGCCGCCAGCGTAGGTCGTCCCGTAAAGCACGTTGCCCGACAATGTCAGGCCCGACTGCGGATACGCCCCGTCACTGCCGGTAAAGTGTTTGAGTACCATGTAGCCCGACCCGTCCGTGTTCATCTTGAAGACGGTGCCATTGGTCGAACTCCCGCCACCGGAGGTCGTCCCGTAGAGCACGCTGCCCGACAACAGCAGACCACTACGCGGATTGGATCCATCGGTGCCGTTGAAGTGCTTTACCACCGTGTAACCCATCCCGTTCGTGTTTAGCTTGAACACCGTCCCGGAATCTGAACTGCCACCCACTTCGGTCGTCCCGTAAAGCACGCTGCCGGACAACGTCACGCCCGCATACGGATTTGCCCCTTCGATACTGTTGGTGAACACTTTGAGCACGGTGAAACCCGAGCCGTCGCTGTTGAGCCTGAACACCGTCCCCCAGTACGAACCGCCATTGGCGGCCGTGCCGTAGAGCGTTCCGTCCGGACCTTGCTCCAACTGGCTGTGGGGATTAAACCCCGTGATGTTGGTCAAAGCGCCAAAACTCCTGAGGGTGGTGAAGGTTTGAGCCGGCGCCATCGTGGCGACCAGCGCGGGCACCACACAACAGACTGCCATGATCGAGCTGGTGAGAAATGATTGCTTCACTCCTGTTTGTCTTTTCATACGATACCGGTTTTTCAGGCGACGAGCGCCAGATTTCTTGTGTCACCGGTCCAAGGCGTTTTCCGCCGCTGAATCACGCCAAAAATTTTCAAAAAGCCTTGAGGCAGGGAAAAGGCGGTAGACGGCTACCGCAGTCCAAGACGCTTCGCGAGTCACAGGGCGTCTGGCGAGTCCGCCAGGTTTTGGACTGCGCCAGTCATCTGGCGCTTTGGTTGGACGTGAGAGCAGACAACGGGCAAGATTCCAATTGCCTTGTGCACTACTGCTGCCGGGCATGGTAGAATCCAGCGGGATAGGGCGAATTGGTATCTTGAAACTGCGCGGAACCATTCGTGCCGATCAGCAGAGCGCTTAGATTCGTCCACGGACCGGTGAGCTGAGTAATCCGAGCAGCGCGAAAAAGAACGGCATTATCAGCGCCACGACAAAGCGGCGTCTGCGACGAGCCACTCTGTTTTCATCGGATATAGACATGTCGAGTTACTCCTATTTCTGTATGTCCCGTGTGACCGGTCCAAGCCATTTTCGCCGCCCAACCACGCCACGGGTTTTGAAATATTTTTGGTGAGGCCAGAATTCCGTTGTTGGCATAAGGGGACAAGCATCTCCAATCTACTAACGTTGCACGGCGCGGTAATACGCCATGCCAGCCGGCGCGTTGGTGTCGTTGAAAGCGAACGAGCCGTCGTCAGCGGGCGAAAGCGGGCTGGCAGTCACAGTGGTCCAAAGGATCGGCGGACTCAGGCTGGTGGTGCGCTGCACGTCGTACTGATAGCCGGTCACGCCGAAAAACTGAGTGAGCGCGCTCCCGCTGGATGGGGCAATGGACTGGGCCACACTGTTGATGCGAGTCTTCGCGATCCCGCCGGCTACCTTTCCGCCGGCCACCGAGAACTGGCCGCCCGCGTACAGGTGAGTGCCCGACACCGCCAGCGCGACTACGTTCGGTAATCCATATAAATTATCGATTCCCAAACCCAATGCGCTCCAACTGTTGCCGTTCCATTTCGCGACGTGGCTGGCGGCAGCGCCGCCTGCCATGGTGAACTGGCCTCCCGCATACAGGTCGCTGCCCGACATCGCCAACGCGAACACGCCGGGATAAAAGCCGCCGGTGCCCAGGCCGAGCGCGTTCCAACTGCTCCCGTTCCAGGTGGCAATGTTGTCAGCAGCAATGCTGCCCGCTGTCATGAACTGGCCTCCCGCAAACAGGGTGCTGCCGGAAACCGTCAACGCGAACACATATCCCAAGTCAAGCGGATCGAAAGCGCCATGCATTCCAGCTCCCAAGGCTGACCAACTGCTGCCGTTCCACGCGGCAATGCTGTTGGCCGCGGCACCTCCTGCCGTGTCGAACCAGCCACCCGCGTAGAGATTCGTGCCCATTACTGCCAGCGCATATACAGGTCCGTTCACCCCCGAGCCCAGGGACTGCCAAGTGCTCCCGTTCCACATGGCGATATTGTTGGCGGCGACATCCCCCGCCGTCGTGAATTCGCCAGCCGCATATAGGTTGGTGCCCGACGCCGCCAGCGCATACACATATCCCAAGCTGCCAAACGGATCGAAATCGCCATGGATTCCATCTTCCAAGGCTGACCAACTGCTCCCGTTCCATTTGGCGATGCTAATGGCTGGGGTGCCCCCCATCCTCGCGAAATGGCCACCTACATAGAGGTCGCTGCCCGATACCGCCAGCGCAGACACCGTCCCGTTGGGCCCCGAACTCAACGCCGACCAACCGCTCCCGTTCCATTTGGCGATGCCAGCAACTCCACCAGGCGTCAGGAACTGGCCTCCTGCATACAACTCGCTCCCTGAAACCGCCAGCGCATTCACGCCGCCAACGCCAATCTCCGCGCCCGAGCCGAGGGCGGACCAATTGTTCCCATCCCACTTGGCAATGCCACTAGCTCCGATGCCGCCCACGCCGGCTAAATTGCCTCCGGCATACAAGTTGGTGCCGGATACCGCCAACCCCGCCACCCACTCGCCACTGCCGCGGAGTCCCGACCCCCAGGCCGACCAACTGCTCCCATTCCATTTGGCTATGCCATTAGCCGGGGCGCCGCCGGCTGATGCAAACGTGCCCCCAACACACAATTGACCACTCGATACCGCCAGCGCCAACACACTGGCGTTGACCCCCAAACCGAGCGAAGACCAACTGCTTCCGTTCCACCTGGCAATGTTGGTGGCCGCGACCCCGCCAGCCACGGTGAACCAGCCCCCCGCATACAGGTCCGTGCCCGAAATCGTCAGCGCATGCACCCCGACAAGATAGTGATCGTAGGCAGGGATACTGACCCCCGATCCCAACGCCGACCAACTGCTGCCATTCCATTTCGCAATGTTGTCAGCCGCGATGCCACCTGCCCTGATGAACCTTCCGCCGGCAAAAAGCTCCGTACCCGAAATAGCCAAGGCATTCACACCGCTCCACTGGTCCACTCCTGCGACACCCGATCCCAAAGCCGACCAACTGCTTCCATTCCATTTGGCAATGTTCGTGGCGGCGGTGCCCCCCGCCGAAGTAAACCAGCCCCCCGCATACAGATCGTTGCCCGACACCGCCAGGGCAAGCACATTGCTGTTCATCCCCGAACCCAAAACCGACCAACTGCTGCCGTCCCATTTCGCAACGTTGGTCGCCGCGATGCCGCCCGCCGTCGTGAAGACGCCCCCCACATACAAATCCGTTCCTGACACCGCTAGCGCATTCACCGCCCCGCCGTAATACGGATAGTTAGGAGAAGCTGCGACCCCTGAGCCCAAGGCTGACCAACTGTTCCCATCCCACTTGGCAATGTTCGTGGCAAAGACATCGCCAGCGATGGCGAACGACCCTCCAATGTACAGATTACCCCAGCTATCCACCGCGACTGCCCCGACTGAGACAGCCAACCCCGGCATACCACTATTACTGGCGTCACCCACGCCCGGGAACCCACCAAGACTCGTCCAATTGGCATCGCTAAAGGTCGGGTCAATGCGCACGGGATACGTTGCTCCGTCTGCCTCCACCATCAGTGCCAGTCCCGCGTCGGGTTTCGGATTTCGGATTTCGGACTTGCCGGCTACTTCCATCCACGCGGCCAATTCCCTGCCGGTGGCATCGGTCGCGCGCAGTCGGTGGTAGTTTAGCGTTCGTCCACTGCCCTCCAGGACCAGGCGCGCGCCATTAGAGGCAGCTTCGGCGCTCGCGCCTGACACTTTCAACTCGATGCGCAACGTTCCTTGTCCCGCCACCCTTTCAGGAAGAATAAAATCCTGACGCAGCCCGTCCGCACTTACGCTGTATTCCTCGATCAACCCAGGCCGGATAAACTTAGCGATGCCGTTGGCCGTTTCGACCGTGCCCGTGGACGGCAGCGAGTAGCATTGCCCGCGCTCACGCCCGATCGATATCGCTGTCAGGCCAAGCACGGTATTCGAGCCCCCGGCTGTACTCGACCTCAACCGTAATCCTTCCGGTGTCACATCGCCCTCGAGCTTCTGAAAGGCGCACCGCACCCGTGCGCCATTGGCCGTGGCGCTCACCGCCAGGCCATCGCCCGAATACTGCGCGGTGGCTTTGGCACCCAGCTCATTCCAGGTAATCGGCTGGGGTTGGCCCGCAGTGTCCGAGCGGGTTGGGTTCGTGGGTGCTGCCTCACCGTGGTTGCTCGTAACCGTTCCGGTGATGGTGGTGGTGTCGGCTTGCTGTGCCATGGCAGGGGCCGCCAGCCGCGCTATCAGCAGCGCCAGGACGGCGCTCCATCCTGGGAGTTTCGATCGTGTCCGTGCTGTCTTTCGTTTTTCCCTGCTCATTTTAATTGCTTTATCTGTGAATGGTTTGTCCTGTCAGCAGTCCAAGGCGTTTTCCGCCGCCCAATCACGCCAAAGATTTTGAAGTTTCTTTTTGTCGGAAGAGACTGAATCGCGGTTCAACGGCGCGTCCTCAGAAGCATCACGAGAAGACCGGTCAGTGTGGCACCGAAGCAAGCACCAGACACAAGGAGTTGGATAACGTGCAGGGTGCGATACGACTCGAACTGCGGGCTCTCAATCACCCTTAAGAATCCTAGTAGCCCAAAAAAGAGCGGCACTATCAACGCCACGACAAACCGGCGTCTGCGACGAGCCAGGCCGTTTTCATCCGATATAGACATGTCGGGTTAATCCTATTTGTGTTTGTGCTGTGTCATCAATCCAAGGCGCTTTCCGTCGCCCAATCACGCCACGGGTTTTAAAAAAGTTGTTGAAGAGAGGTAAGATGGACCCCGTTCCGTCTTGAAATGTGGTTGAGGATTACCGCACCTGCTCCCCTGAGGAGAGGGCCGGGGTGAGCGCGAGCGTGTCCCTTCAACAACCAGAACGCTTCGCACAGGCCGTCTCTACTTCTCAAGGCGCAAAGCGGGGGAGTGGCCGGAAGAGACAGGCCAAGTGGATCGTTCAGTTCGGCCGCAAACTCATTTCTCCTCGAAGAGCGCCCTGGCTTCGCCTAGTAAGGCGTGGGTGAAAACGCAATCCAACCAATTGTTTCGGAGCTCGCCGCTCTCGGGCCTGGGCAACGTCTCGACAATCTCCGTTGCTTTCCCCAGTGCTGCCCGGGCCGCCTCCGGGTGCCGCAGTTTGTGCTCGGCCATCGCGAGCACCAGATAGGCGGAAGCGGCGGGCTCGGGCTTCCCTCCCCGGCGAAGCGCTCTTTTCACGCATTCTACCGTGTTGGTGAAATTTCCCTGACGAAACGCCGCCAGCCCTTTTGCCAATTGAAACCAGGGTTGGTCAGGGTTAGCCTCACCCACCGCGAGGGCGGTATCGGCCATCTTGCCCACTGCGTCGAGGTCAACTCCCGAAGAAGCGTGGATCAGGCAGCATTTGGCCATGCGCTCAGCCGTGTTGGGATCGGTCGCTGAGGCGAATTGCTCCACAATCCGCGCACAATGCTGACGATAGTGTTCCAGTTCCCCCTTCTGAATCAAGACGGCCGTGAGGAAGTAGTAATAGTAGTGTTCGGCAGGTTTCCGTTCGATCAGTTCGCAAAGCAAGGCCTCAGCTTCCACCAATTCGCCCTGGGTTGCGAGCAGCCTGGCCAAATTGAAAATCGTGTCCGGCAAGGTTGGGTGATTCCTGGGGAGCAGTTTCCGCCGGACCTGCAGCGCCTCCCGAAAAAGGAGTTCGGCTGTTCCCGGGTTTCCCGCCATCCAATGCTTGGTTCCAAGCTCCGCGAGCCTCTCGGCTCGTTTCAACTGGTTTGCTTCGGATGCAGCGCAGCGCAGAATGTTGATTTCTCCCTTGGCCGCGAAAGCCAGGGTCCGATCATCCGGCGAAAATGCCACGCTCCAGATGACGCCCGAAAAGGAGGGTATCGTGAAGAGTTCCTGACCCGTGGCTACTTGCCAGAGCTTGACCGTTCCATCCCAGCTCGCGGTGGCGAGTATCTTTCCATCATGCGAAAAGCTGACGCAATAGAGCTCGTCGCGAGAGGGACGCAAGTTTCGAACCTCGGCCAAGCCAGGGAGTTTGCGAATGGAGAGCCGGCTCGAACCACCGGACGCAAGCCATCGCCCGTCTTGAGAAATCCGCAGCAAAGCGCCTGATGCGGGCAGGCGATTTTCAATTCGCTGGGTCAGCGTGTTCCAAACCCGAAGTTCGCTCCCATCCCCGTTGATCAGCCGCGTTCCGTCCGCAGAATAGCAAACCGAGTACGCCGGCTTCTTGATCTGGTCAATGAGCGCTGCGCTCCTGGCATCCCAGAGACGGATGAGCCCGTCCGATCCCCCCATTGCCAGCGTTTTGCTGTCAGGGCTGAACGCAAATTGACTGTCAGGAGCGAAATACGCGAAGTCCGGAGGCGTGGCCATATCCTCTTTCCGCGGCATCCAATGATTCCAGGTCCGCGTTTCCCAAAAATGCACTTCTTGGTCGCTGCCGGTTGCTGCAAGGATCGCCCCGTCTGGCGAAAAAGTGACGCGCATGTCACCGCTCACGTAGTTGGTTAGACTTCGCAACAGGGCGCCGGTCGTCGTCTCGCGAAGCTGGATCCAGCTGCCGCCGCAGGCCAAAACGTTGCCATCCGGAGAAAAAGCGACTGAAAATGCCTGTGAAAGCGGGATTCGCTGCCGTGCGGGATGATCTTCTGAATCCCAGATCCGGATCGCGTCATCGAGGCCGCCGGTTGCCACCGTCCGGCCATCCGGTGAGAACGCGACCGACCAGATTTCCGCTGTATGCCCGTGAAACACCCCGCTTTCCTGTCCGGTCGCCACATCCCGCAATCGCAAGACTCGATCCGGTCCCGCTGCGGCCAGCATCTTGCCATCGGGAGATAAGGCCAGGCACGTCAATTTCCCCGCAGCCAGCATCACGCGCTTTTGTTCCAGCGTCGCGGCATCGAAAATGATGATCCTGCCGGATTCCTGGTAGGGATCCCAACTCGCCGCCGCCAGCTCCTGGTTGGGCAGGAACAGAGTCGCGAAAACCGGACCAGAAAGATTCGATCGCGTCAGCAAGGGTTGCCCCGTTCCCACGTCGAACAAAGTTAGGGTGTTATGCACCCCGCCCGCTACCAGTTGCCGGCCATCGGAAGAAAACGCCATTGCCAGGGCATCATGGCTTTTTGTATCCAGAATCCGCTCGAGCTGATGCGTCCTCGTATTCCATACCTGGATCCGCCCCTGTCCTGAACACTTCGCGTAACGGGTGAAAGCGTTCTCCCCGTAACTGGGAATGGCACCCTCACCAACGGCAAGCCGGGTTCCATCCGGGGACGATGCCATGACCAACAAGGCATTGGTGCCCGCTTGAAGGCGCTGCAACTCCCGCCCGTCCGCAACGTTCCAAATGCGCACCGTGCCGTCTGCGCCCGCGCTCGCCAGTGTCTCGCCATTGGGTGCGAAGGCGACGGCTCTCGCTGCTCCAGTATGGCCTTTGAGCACCCCGCGCCTGGCCTGCGTTGCGATATCCCAGAGTCGCACATTTCCATCGGAGCTAGCCGCGGCGAGCAGCCTGCCATCCGGCGAAAACGTCACGCTGCGGACCCGGCCACCGACCCCCGTTAACGCCAGCTTTTCATTGCTCGCGAGTTGGTGAAGGTAATGCCAATCGAAGCTCCGCAAATCTTCCTCGCCCTTCCCTGGAAGCAAGCCATCCAACAACTCCTGGGCGTACGGCACATCCCCTTCCGCAATGGCTTGAGCAGCGAGCTTGACACGGGCGGCGTAAAGATTCCTGCGATTTTCTTCGACCAGGGCCTCGGCCTGCTTGCGTTGCGCCTGAGCTTCGGCGGCGTTTTTCTCGGCGCGCTTCGTTTCGAGTTCTGCCTGGGTGGCGTTGTGCTCCGCCGCTTTCTCCGCCACCACCGCCCGCCCACGTGCCCGTTTCTCGTTGACCAATGTCCAGGTGGAAATCCCCAAACCGACCGCCAGTGCCAGGATCACCGCTCCTGCCGCCGCAAATCCGACTTTGTGCCGCCGGGCCGTCTTCTGGAACTCATAGAGACGGCTGGGCGGGCGGGCCACGACCGGTTCGTTGGCAAGATGCCGCTGGATATCCGCGGCCAGGCCGTTGGCGGTTTCGTAACGCCGTTGGCGGTCCTTCTCCAGGCACTTCATCACGATCCAATCCAGATCGCCCTGAAGTTGGTGCACGAGTCTTCCCACGTCGGTCTGCCGGACTTTGCCGGCCGTGGTCCGGGCGTCGCTCTCCAACGTGTTCAGTTTCGTCGAAGGCCGCAGCGGTTCCTTCTCCCGGATGATTTGCCGCAGCGCGTCCAGGCCTCCCCGCATCATCTCCTTCGCATCAAAGGGCGTCTGACCTACGAGCAATTCGTAGAGCAGCACGCCCAGGCTGTAGATGTCCGCGCGCGTGTCGATATCCAACCCGCTCATCTCGGCCTGCTCGGGACTGATGTACGCCGGCGTGCCAATGAACTGCTGGAATTGCGTAAACACCGTCTTGTCCGTCAACTCCTGCTGCGTTGCCTTGGCGATGCCGAAGTCGATCACCTTTGGCACCGGCACGCCGTCGTGCAGCGTGACGAGGATGTTCGAGGGCTTGAGGTCGCGGTGGATTACGCCCTTCTGGTGCGCGTGCTGGACGGCTCGGCAGACGAGAATGAACAAGCGCAACCGTTCCAGAGTGGGAAACTGATTTTGATCGCAGTACTCAGTGATCTTGATCCCGCGCACCAGTTCCATGACGAAATAAGGGCGGCCGGTGTCGGTCGTCCCCGCGTCGAAAATCTTGGCGATGTTTGCATGGTCCATCATTGCGAGCGCCTGGCGCTCGGCCTCGAACCGGGCGACGACTTGCCGGCTGTCCATGCCCAACTTGATGATCTTCAGAGCGACGCGGCGTTTGACCGGCTCGCGCTGTTCTGCCATCCAGACTTCGCCGAAACCACCCTCGCCGATCTTCTCGAGCAGCTTGTAGCGGCCGACCATTTGCGGCACGGATTCCGGGAGGGGTGATTCCACGGTGACAGGGCGGAGTTCGTCCAAGGCAGGTCCGGCCAAGAGGCTGTCGTCGGAAAAATGTTCCTTCAGCAACTCATCCACCTTGCGGCGAAGAGTGACGTCATGGCTGCAAGCGGCCTGGAGATAGGCGGCGCGCGCCTCCGGCGTCGTCATCTCCAGGGCTCCCAAAAAAATCTCTCGTTCAGTCACGATTCAAATGGTTTCGGGCGGAGTCCGTTCGGTCCACCAACCTTGACAGGCGAGATCTCAAGGTAAATCACGCCACTATTTCTGAGGCACAACACTCTCCATTGCGACTGTGCCTTGCGGCGAATCATCCCCTCTGGCCGCCGAAACCACGCTCCGATGCCTAGTGCCGAACCAGCGAGCATTGCCCACGGGCGGACCAGCCAAGGGAAAGCACATCGACAAGCGTAGCACGGAAAAGGCAGAGCACAAAGCCGATGCCAGGAATGGCCGGCTACCCGACGACTGGGCACGGTTGACCTGAGGGGCGTATCCGAGAGTGTCCTGGGCCAATGCAAACGTCACCACGGCATCTAGCCTGGGAAGACGTTCTTGATGCCACTTGGATTTAGTGCGGCCGCCTCGATCTTGATCCAGCATCTTGCCCTTGGCATTGGTTTTGGCGCGGGCACACCTGGGGCTTTCCCGCTCTTCACGGCTTCGCGTGGGCTGCCTCTCTCATGCTTTTGCCCAGGTAATTATGGGGCGATTTCAACTGAGCGTGGGGCTCGCGCCAGAGTCGTGGCGTGATGGCTGGCGTGATGGGCGCCGTTACCTATCTCTGGCTGCCGGGGCAAATATTTCAGCGCAGTCGCAGAAGTCTCTGATATTCAGGATGATGAAATGATTCGTCCGCTACGGCTCGCACGCGGGACCCTCTGCTTTATTCTCTCCAATCCCCTACCGAGACGAACGGCTCAGTGAAGACCGCATAAGTGCTTGATATTCAAGCCTCAAATGGCGCGCCCGCCGCGACTCGAACGCGGGACCCTCTGCTTAGAAGGCAGATGCTCTATCCAACTGAGCTACGGGCGCTACCGTTTACTTTGCTCTTACGAGCGAGGAGTTCTCTGGGTGCTGGCTATCCGGTGCTGAGATCGGATACCGGACGCATGAACCAGCACCAAGGGTAAGAGGATTTCCTCTGGCAAAGAACACATGACCCAGATCCAGTCCGCCACAGACTATTACCGACGTATTTCGCACGAAAACGCACCGGGGGCAAGCTGATTCGCCGGCGTTCCACGGCCAGTCATAGCCCTGCAACCTGGTGCTGGCCGCCCGGGTGAGCCGTGGTTTCGGGGACCTCAGTTCCTTCACGGTTGGTGGCGTGCTGCTAGTCTGGCGGCCGGATGCCCATCTTCCGCATGCGAGAGAACAGAGTGGTGGGCTTTACTCCCAGAAGTTCCGCCGCCCCGTCGGGGCCTTTGACCTTCCAATTGGCTCTTTCGAGGACCACCAGCAGGTTTTCGCGCTGGCGCTGCTCGAACTCGGCTTCGGTGAGGTATTCCGGTTCAGGCTTTGGACCTTCCCCAGCCGCCACCCGAGAGGCTATTCGCGCTGCGATGACTCCGGAAGCAGGAGTTGCCATCGGCAGGTCAAAGTCCAGCACGCCGCCCCGGGCGAGGATCACTGCACGTTCAATTACGTTCCGCAATTCCCGGACATTCCCCGGCCAGTCATAGCCCAGTAGCCTGGTGATGGCCGCCCGGGTCAGCCGTGGCTTTGGGCACTTCAGTTCTTTGACGGACAGATCGGCGAAATGCTTTGCCAGTGACGGGATGTCGTCCTTTCGCTCTCTGAGGGGGGGCACTTGGATTGGGAAGACATGCAGCCGGTAATAGAGGTCTTCGCGGAAACGTCCGGCAGCTACGGCTTTCTTCAAATCCCGGTTGGTGGCCGCGATGATGCGCACATCGGCGCCGCGAGTGCGATCCTCGCCCACGCGCTCATAACGCTTCTCCTGCAGGACCCGCAGAAGCTTGTTCTGTATTTCCAGGGGCACCTCTCCGATTTCGTCCAGAAACAAGGTGCCGCCTTGCGCCGTCTCGAACCTACCGGCCCGGTCCTGGACCGCGCCGGTGAAGGCGCCTTTGACGTGACCGAAGAACTCGCTCTCGAAGAGTTCCCGGGGAATGGAAGCGCAGTTAGCCCGGACTAGCGGACCGTCCTTGCGGTGGCTGCGGCGATGAATCTCATGTGCTACCAAGTCCTTGCCCGTCCCGGTTTCACCGAGAATGAGGACCGATGCTTCGGTCGGCGCCACCAGGTCAATTTGACTGACGATCTGGCGCAGGGCGGCGCTTTGACCAACAAGGTCACCGAAGGCCCTGGCTTCTACGACCTCCTCCTGCAGGTAGGCGTTCTGTAGTTCGAGTTGGGCCTTGAGCCGCTGAATCTCCTCGAAGGCGCGCGCATTGGCGATCGCCGCGCCGATATGGTCGGCGAAAACCCGTCCCCAGGGACGGGCTTCTTCGGGCAGATCCTGGCGAGTGAACGCCATGATGACGCCCAAGACCTCGCCTTTGAAGATGATTGGTGTGCCGCCCCATCCGCGAATCCGCTCTTGTCTCAGCCACTCAAAACCAAACACCTCTCCCGGCTCTTTGTCCAAATTCCTCTCAAACCTCTGCTGGCCTGTCGCGGCCGCTCTTCCCAAGAGCCCCACCCCCAAAGGAATCCGGGCGTTGAGATCATCGAAACGCGGGCCTTGCTGCCCGGGACCTGAAAGGGACACCCCTTTGCCGGCAACCAGGTGCAGACAGCGAGATTGGTCGGGACACTCGGGTCTGCGGGGGCAACTGGAACAGAGGTCTCCCTTATCAATCAGCCAAATCTGGGTACAGGCCATGCCGGGCCGCTCCACCGCACGACGGACGAGCGTCTGCAAGAGTTGCTCCAGGGAGTGCTCGTGGGCGATATCCAGGAGAAACTGTACAGCCAGGTTCGGATCGAACCGCCTATCACTCACTGATTCCATAACTGCCAGATGCTGCCACACCAGGGCGGACACATTCAATCTGAAAGGGACGATTCTTCGGACGGGCGATGCTCTGCCCCCCGTCATTGGCGCGAAAGTGCTCATTAGTCACAGGTCCTAACCCGCTCCGCATTTTGCCTCCTGCATTCCGCATACACAGCCTGCCGCTAAGTACGCCGGGGGTACACCCGAGGTACACCGGAGGTACACCGGATGCACAAGGGATTTTCCGGTGTGCATCCGGTGTACCTCCGGTGTACCTCCGGTGTACACGCTCTGGGGGCCTCTCGGGTCCGGCGGGTGTGCCGAGGGTTTACGTGCGGACGCTTCTTCGTAAGTCCGATATTTCGGCCCTGCGGAGTTAGCACCTCCAATTATATAACACGCTTTCAATAAGCATGTTATGATAATGCGTGATTTGCTGGCACAAGGATTGCATTAGGTAGCAAGTTCAAACGCAGTCGAGAATATGAACTTGAGCCAGCACAACGCCCCGATCGAGGTCGGCGCGGCTGATTTTCAATCGGAAGTGCTGGAGTCGAAACAGCCGGTCCTGGTTGCGTTCTGGGCGCCGTGGAGCCACCCTTGTCAGATTCTCGGGTCGGTTCTGGATGAGGTTGCCGCCGCCTGTGGCGCGAAGGCGAAGGTCGTCAAAGTCAACGCGGACGACAATCCCGATCTCAGCATGTGGTATGAGATTCAGTCCATTCCCACGCTGCTTTATTTCGTGAACGGAAGTCCGTGCATTAAACTTGTCGGCACTGCCAGCAAGGAAGCGATCCTTGCCAAACTCCAGTCGGTCATCGAAGCCGGCGATCGCACAACTTCGACTCCACGAGCGGACAAGCAGTCATGAGCACCTTGCATATACCTGCTAAACAAACGCTTCCATCAGGCCCCGATTTCCCGCAGGATTCCTCGGCCTTGTGCCAGGCCGGACAATTGTTTTCCAGAGCCATATCCACTCATCCGTAACAACTCATAAACCGCAA
Source organism: uncultured Verrucomicrobiota bacterium (assembly GCA_964625855.1). GTDB lineage: Bacteria > Verrucomicrobiota > Verrucomicrobiia > Limisphaerales > UBA8199 > JAPLUA01. Next base: position 115,269 of record CAZVFC010000025.1, read on the forward strand.
TGCAACGCAACAACGCAACGCCCGATGTTCCTGTTCAATGGAAGATGGCCCTGGCAGCACTCTGCTGCGGCCTCTGCCTGACCGCCTGCAAACGGCAGGTCCAAGCTCCGCCCACCCAGGTTCCGGAAGTGGCGACCGTGACGGTTGCGCGGCAGTCGGTCTTGCTGACCACTGAGCTGCCTGGCCGCACCTCTCCGTTTCGCATCGCGGAAATCCGGCCTCAGGTCAACGGGCTCATTCTTAAACGTCTGTTCACAGAGGGAGCCGATGTCAAAGAGGGACAGGAGCTGTATCAGATCGATCCCGCCCCGTTTCAGGCGGCGCTCGACAATGCCAAGGCTGCGCTGGGCCGGGCTGAGGCAAATCTGCCATCGCTAAAGTCGAGGGTGAACCGTTACCAGCAAGCCTTGGCGGACAAAGCGGTCAGCCAACAGGACTTCGATGATGCGGATGCCGCCCTAAAACAGTCCGAGGCCGATATCAAGTATTACCAAGCGATGGTGGAGACAGCGCGCATCAACCTCAACTATGCCCGCGTTACCTCGCCAATCTCAGGACGCATCGGCACATCTACCGTGACGGATGGCGCCATCGTGACGGCATACCAGCCGGTGGCCTTGGCCACGATTCAGCAACTGGATCCCATTTATGTGGATGTGCCCCAATCGGCGACTGAACTTCTGCGCCTTAAACGGCGGCTGGAGGCAGGGCAAATCAAGCACGACGCGACGAATGCAAACAAGGTGCGTCTCATCCTGTCAGATGGCTCGGACTACCCAGTGGAAGGGACGCTGGAGTTCACGGACGTCTCGGTGGATCCGACCACCGGCTCGGTGATCTTGCGGATGGTTTTCCCAAACCCGAACGGGGTACTCCTGCCGGGCATGTTCGTCCGGGCGGTGGTACAAGAGGGCGTCAATGACCAGGCCATCCTGATTCCCCAGCAAGCGGTGTCGCGTGATCCTAAAGGGAATCCCGTGGCATTAATCGTGGACGCTGCGGGCAAAGTTGAGCAGCACCTGCTCAGTCTCGACCGGGCCATCGGCGACCAATGGCTCGTCTCCTCCGGCTTGGCGCCCGGGGACCGGGTGATTGCCGAGGGCATGCAGAAAGTGCGGCCCGGCGTGCCAGTAAAGGAGGTGCCCTTTGACAAAGTCGCGAAACCGGGGACGCCCCCGCCTTCGGCAGCCGCCGCCCAGCCTGCCGCAAAATCGAACTAACGAAGGCGCGCCATGTTATCGAGGTTTTTCTTAAAGCGCCCTGTCTTTGCCTGGGTGATCGCCATCATCCTGATGGTGGCGGGCCTGCTGGCAATCTACAACCTGCCCATTTCGCAATATCCCCCCATCGCGCCGCCGTCCATTGCCATCCAGGCGTTCTATCCGGGGGCGTCAGCCGAGACAGTGGAGAACAGTGTCACGCAGATCATCGAGCAGAAGATGACCGGCTTCGACAAGATGCTGTATTTGTCGGCGACCAGCGATTCAGCCGGCGCCTCTCGTGTGGAACTGACCTTTGCACCCGGGACCGATCCGGACCTGGCCTGGGCCCAGGTGCAGAACAAGCTGCAGCTCGCCATGGCCAACCTGCCGGACGTGGTGCAGCGCGCCGGCGTTAAAGTGAGCAAGAGCACTCGAAACTGGTTGATGATCGTAGGCCTGGTTTCAGAGGACGGGAGCATGGATGGAGATGACTTGCGGGACTATGCCCAGTCCAATCTGGAGAAGGTGCTGTCGCGGGTGCCGGGGGTGGGTGAGGTGGAAATCTTCGGCGGCCAGTACGCCATGCGCATCTGGCTCAATCCGGACCGATTGACCGATTACCAGATGACGATTGAAGATGTTATCGCCGCGCTGCGGGCCTATAACGTAGAGGTGTCGGCCGGCCAGTTCGGCGGGGTGCCGGCCGTCGAAGGCCAGCGCCTGAACGCCGCCATCATTGTTCAAAGCCTGCTCAAGACACCCGACGAGTTTGCGTCCATTCCCCTGCGCACCAACCCGGACGGCTCAATCGTGCGCATCAAGGATGTCGGCCGGACCGAACTCGGGACCGACACCTACGATATCGTAGCCTACCACAATGGCAGGCCTTCCTCCGCCCTGGCTATCCGGCAGGCGGCTGGCGCCAATGCTCTCGAAACCGCCGATAACATCAGGGCCAAGTTGGCCGAGATGAGCCAATTCTTCCCGCCCGGCATGAAGGTCGTGTATCCCTACGACACCACTCCTTTCGTCAGGGTGGCCATCAATGAGGTGGTTAAGACCCTGATCGAGGCCATTATTCTGGTCTTCCTGGTGATGTATCTGTTCATGGGCAACATGCGGGCCACTCTGATCCCGACGATTGCCGTGCCGGTGGTGATCCTGGGAACCTT
>CAZVFC010000026.1:0-113645 GCA_964625855.1 uncultured Verrucomicrobiota bacterium
TGGGCTACGACCTTGTTGAACTCCAAGAGGTTGCATGAGTGTTATTTGGAAGACACGCCCAAGACAGTACCAGGCTTAATAGAAGTTCTATTAAGCCTGGTACTGTCTTGGGCGTGTCCAGGCGCTGGCTCGTGCAGGGCTTGGCAGGTCTAAGGTGGTTCTGGCTGCTGCCGGGAGGTGCCCCAGCCCGCGGACCTATTTCCCGCTGCGATCTTGAGGCTTTGGGGCTGGCGGCGCCGGGTAGCCGACGGCTTGGGCGAGGATAACCCTTTGGTCCGGCTTGAGTTGCATTGCCGCCGCCAGCGCCTGGTTGTCCACGGCATACACCACGGTGGCCAGCCCTTCCGATGCGCAGAAAAGATAGACGTTTTGACTGATGAAGCCGGTGTCAACTGCGGCGTAGAAGACTCGCTGTTCGGGTTTGGCCTTCACGAGGCGGGGGAGGTCGGCCACATAGATGAGCACGGCGGGGGCTTCTTTCGCGAAGGGCTGCCCACTGGTCCGCGCGCGAAGGTCCCCGGGCAGCACCGGCTTCAAGCGGCTGGCCGTTGCCTCATAGACGTATAGGCCGTCGGCCAGGGCGACGTAGATGTCCACTTCCTGAGAATTCATGGCCGAGGGCGCGGTGCGGTGCGCGTTTTCGGGGCGGTTGATGCCAAAGCCGGCCCAGAGGAGGTTGGCGAGCACCTGGGTTGGCAGTTTGTCCGGCTTCAGCTCGCGAGTGGTCTGGCGGTGCTTGAGCGCCTGCATGAGCGGCAGCCCGCCCTGGGTCTGCGGCGGTGGCAGCGAGATCGGCTCCAGGGCCTCCGCAGCCTGCCAGCTCAGGCAAAAACCCAAGGTTAGAAGGAGTGGGAAACCGGTAAATCTTGCGCGCATCATGTTCACAGCAGTGTCCACAAATGCCGGCTTTGAAGCAAGAGCCCCCACCACCACGCCAGCAACAGGCCGCCCCGCAGGTAGCAGTACAGGGATAGAGCGCCCATCGCGGCCCGGGAGACCAGGAGCCCCGCCAGCAGCTCGGCCGGCATGGGAGACGGGGAATCGTTGCTCTTGATCACCAGGACAAAGACTCCGAACAGGACCGTCAGGACGGCCGCCCTGCCCGTATGCTGAAACAGCCGGACGAACCAGGCGAAGGCCGCAAACACAAGGTAGAGCTGATTAAAGGCCAGGGTGAAGAGCGTGAGGGCCAGCCACTGCATCAGGGTGGTGGGGTAATCTTCAGGGGTCCGCAGGCGCAGGGGGGGATCGAGCCAGAGGTGGAAGACCATGGCGAAGGCCACGCCAGCCAGGGTCACCCCGATAAACGGCACCAGCCCCGGCTTGAGGGTGAACACCGGCCGCCGGGTGTATCGGGTGTGCCAGCCGAAGACGAATGCCCAGAGCACAATGCCGCAAAGGAAGAGCACGGCCTCGAGGTACCAGAGGGAATACGGGCGCTTCGCCCAGAGAAAGAGGCGCGGATAACAGGCCAGCGCCGACAGCAACGCCGCGGCGGTGGCCGCCTTGAGCACCTCGGGTTGCGCCAACGATCGCATGACGCAAGGCTAGCATTTGGGCTCGGACCCGGCATAGCCCAAATTCAGGTCGCTTGACGCCGACCGACTGCTCCGAGCAAAATAGGGGCGATAAATGGCAAGAAATGAGAACTTCCAGCCCTCGCTAGATCCCTCTATGATGAGAGCCAATTAGATGGATTGGGCAGTGAACTTGCTGCCCCAAAGATTTATGTCTGTCACTGTGCCCGGCGCGCGCCAGCGCGCACAAAGTATGAGCCAATCGCGTGGACGCGGTTTGACCTCGCCTTCAAGGTCTGCGCGGATGGTGAGGGCCAATGCCCGATCGGAGTCGGGCGACGGGGCGGAGCATTCTTATGTGGACCTGGGCGATTCCGCGCGTGTGGCGCTGATGATCACTCCCCAAGGGCGTGGAATGCCTTCCGACCAGATCCAGGAAGTCCTGTTGCGCCTCGTGCACGTGCTGGGGAAGCAGCCGCAGCCGATGGCGATCACCGTGCAGACCGTTTTCCTGCGGCACGCGGGCGACCAGCCGGAATGCGCGCGGTTGATGGCCGATTTCTACGGCGACAAACAGCCGGTAACCAACTATGTGCTGCAACCGCCGTGCGATGGCGCGGCGCTGGCCTTGGAGGCCTGGGCGATCGGCGGCGACTCCGTTCGCGTGGAACACTTTGGCCCAAACGTTCTCGCGGTAAGCTACGACAGCATCCGCTGGGTGTATTGTGCGGGCCTGCAGCCGGAACGAGCCGCGCGCGATGTTTATTCACAGACCAAGGGCGCCCTGGAACAGATGCGTGCCGGCCTGATCCAGGCGGGAAGCAGTATCGAGCATGTGGTCCGCACCTGGTTCTACTTGGGCGGCATCACGAAACGGGAAGGCAGCCACCAGCGTTACCAGGAGCTGAATCGCGCGCGCACGGACTTCTACCAGGACGTTCACTTCCGCTGCTCGGTGTTGAACCCGAACGCGCCGCAGAGCGTATATCCGGCGAGCACCGGCATCGGGATGGCGGGCGCCGGCCTGGTGCTCAGTTGCCAGGCGCTGGAAACGACGCGGGACGACATGTTCCTGCTGACCCTGGAAAACCCGCAACAGACCCCGGCTTACGCCTACCACCCGAAGTACTCGCCCGAGAGCCCCAAGTTCTCGCGGGCGGTGGCGCTGGTGCTCGGGGATTACGTCACCACCTGGATTTCAGGAACCGCCAGCATCGTCAATTCGGAAAGCTGCCACGGGGGCGATGTCGAAAAGCAGACGGAGCAGACGATTGATAACATCGAGCGCCTCATCGCGCCGGAGAACTTTGCGCGGCACGGTGTCAAGGGCGCCGGCTCGCACTTGCATGATCTGGCCAAGATTCGAGTTTATCTCAAGCGGGCGCAGGACTTGGCGAAATGCCGCGCGGTCTGCCAGCGACGCTTCGGGCAGGTCCCGGTGCTCTACGCGATGGCGGATGTCTGCCGGCCTGAGCTATTGGTCGAGATTGAGGGGGTGGCGTTCACCCGGTATCCCCAGCCGCCGGCACCCCAACTCTGAGCGGTCTATGATGCGGCGCTGGCTGGGAGCCCTGAGCACAGTGCTGGGTCTGGCGGCTGCGACGACGACCGCTCAACCCCGCAGCGAAGCGCTCGTCCGCCAACCGTGGTTTGAAGCTCGCACAGCGCATTTCCGCTTCTATAGCTGCGGCTCGACGCAGGCGGTGGCACGGCTGGCAACACGACTGGAGCAGTTCCGCGAAGGCTACTCGCTGCTGGCCGGGGCGCAGGCCGTCGCCTCGCCGCCGATCACGGTGATGGCATTTCCCGACTATGCCACCATGCGGCCCTATTTGCCGATGTACCAGGGCAAGCCCGAGAACATATCGGGCTTGTTCGTCCGTGGCAGCGATCAGAATCTCATCGTGCTCCACCTTGCGGGGGCCGATTCCCTGCCGCGGGTCTTTCACGAGTACGCGCACGTGCTGATGCGCCATAACGCGCCGTTCTGGCCCATGTGGCTCAACGAAGGCATGGCCGAGATCTACGCGCCGTTTGAAGTCGTGGGTCCATACCGAACCCGCATCGGCAAGCCGCTTGACCAGCATCTGCGATTGCTGGCGCAAACTCCGCTGATGCCGTTGAAGAAGCTCTTCGCGGTCGGCCCCGATTCGCCGGAATACAATGAGCGGCAACACCAGGGCATCTTCTACGCGCAATCGTGGTTGCTGGCGCACTACCTGATGCTGGGCGGCAACCCGGCCAACCAGGCCGGGTTCCGGCAACTGACACCCCTGCTCCGGCAGGGTCAGTCGCCCGAACAAGCCTTTACCAATGCCCTGCGAACTTCTCTGCCGGCTATGGAAGCCCAACTGCGCTACTACCTGGCGCAGGGCAAATTCCAGCACCTCGACTTGTCGGTCCGCGCGAACCTTCAAACCCAGCGTTTTACCTACGCCCGCGGGCTTACGCCGGCAGAGGTGTGCGTTCGCCTCGGGGACCAGCTCCGGCGCATCGGCCGCCCGGAGACTGCGGAATCGTACTTCTTGCGGGCCCGGCGACTTGCGCCGGATAGTCCCCTCCCCTTCGAAGGTCTGGCACTGCTTTCGGCCCAACGCAAGCAGCCGCAGAAAGCCGTGGATCTTCTCCAACAGGCAATGGACCGCGGCCAGATCAGCTTCCTGGCCCACTTCATCTACGCGCAAGAGCAGTACGCTCTGACCGCCGTCGCGCCGGGCAGCTACTCCCGCCTCGAAACGGAGCATGCGGCGGCAATCCGCGCCCAACTGGAGAAGTCGCTCGCGCTGATGCCGGACTTCGGACCGGCTCACGAGCTGCTCGGGTTCCTCGAGATGGCCCAGGGCGAGCACCTGGCCAAGGCGGAGAGACACCTGGCCAGGGCGGTCCAATTGGAACCGGACAACTTGGGCTACCAGGTCACCCTGGCCCAGGTGCAGATCACCCGAAACGACGCGAAGGCGGCCCGCCGCACGCTCGAACCGCTGCGCCGGCCCAATGTGGACGCCAAAGTCCGCGCCCGCGCCGAGCAATTGATCGAGCAACTCGGCCCGACGCCCGGGCGTGACCCGTAGCAAGCAGTGGCAGGCTTGGGGCGTTGCATTGTGGCAGCCACCGCAGACCATGATCATGATGCACCCCGGCAAGCCAGGAGTTCATGCGACCCACGTGACTCAAGCAGCCCAATCGCCTTGGCAGCGGAACCAGCCTTCGTGCCTCACCACTTTACCGGCACGGTCAGCTTCTTCCCGAACCGGTTGTGATAGTGCAGCTTGTGGTGCTGCACGCCGTATTCGTGTACGAGCCGGGTGAGCTTGACGTCGTAGCAACAGTATTCGGCAATCTCGAACAGCTTGCCCTCGCGATACCATTGTATAGCCTGCATTCCTTCGGCGGTCTTTTCCACGCCGAACGTAGCCGTGGCGATGGCATCGAGCGAGAGCCGGTGCTTCAGCTCGTTCTGCAGCTCGACCAGCATGTCCAGCGTCGGCAACTGGCGCAGGTCGAACGAGGTGTACCCGTGGAGCACTTCGTAGTCGAACCGCAGGTTGTTGAAACCCACCACCAAATCCGCCCGCTGCAACTCGGTGATGAGGTCGCCGACTTTCTTCTCGCCGTAGATATTGTAGCCGCCCTCGGCAGTGCTGAAGGTCACGCCAACACTCATTCCCATGCGGCTGATATGACCCCAGCCGCCGACTTCCTCGGCGGACTTCTGCGTTTCCAGGTCGAAATAGACAATGTTCTTCATGAACGGTTCCTGCGGCGGCGCCAAAGCAATTGCGCCATGCCCCGCACTCTAGCGAGGAGCGGAGCCGAGGCAAAAGAAAATCTGGCACGGGCGGCACCGGCCAAAGGGCGTTGAGAGCCGCAGACCCTGAGGACTCGACGCACGATCTGGTCTATTGGCCCAACTGGGAAGTCGTTTCGGGCATGGCCTTAAGCTTGTCGAGTATTCGTTTCACCAGGCCGGCCGGCAGAGCATAGGTGGAAACCCGGTCGGCGCGGGCGATATTGAGCCCGATGGCCTTGCCGTCGAGATTCACCAATGGCCCGCCACAGAGCCAGGGGCGCAATACGGTGTCGTGCTCGATCACCTGCTCGAAGCCTTCGGCGCGCTGGCTGAGTTCCCCGGTCAGGCGATCGCCGCCCGGTTGCCGGGAAAGCTCGCCGCCCAGCATCTTGTCATTCGGCGCCATCATGCGCACCTGCGTTTCGAACTCCTCCTTTTGGCGTTGAACACGCAGTTTGACAGTCTGGCCCGCGTGGAAGTCGCGAAGCGTTTCGACAACCTGCACGCGGTTCGTAACGGTGGTGTCGTTCACCGCCATGATCATGTCCCCGGCCTTGAGTCCGGCCTTCTCGGCACCGAGCCCGGTAATGATCTCTTCAATCCTGGGCACTGCGGTGCCGAGGTCGAACTGGACGCCGATGTACGCACGCTGGGGCCGTATCCGGCGCGGTAGGGCGCTGACAATCCCCACGGCGTGGGGCGTCGGAGCCACCCCGGGCGTGATGGCCCATTGGCCGAGATACGGTTCCGTGTCGGCCCACCGGATCGGTTTCAGCCCCCGGGTATGCACCCGCACGAGCGCCACATCATGCTCCTCGGAGATGCAGATCAGTTCCGCGCGGGCCTTCTTGTCATCGGCGAGCCAGCAGGAAAGCCTGCCCGGCTTGATTTCGCTGGCCTTGGTGAGCACCAGGCCGTTGGTATCCACAACCGCGCCCAGCGCTACCGTTTCGTCGTCCACGGCCACCTTGACGATGGAATGGCGCATTGCCGCCGCCAGCGGCGCGAACGCGCGCAGCGTTTCTTCCCCGCTCCGAAACCGCGTGCGCGGGAGCCTCGAAGCCAGGTCCGGATCCTGCGCCCCCGCGATCGAGGCTGGCAACACCAGCACCAAAGCGAGCACGAGCTGCCGGCAGTGGCCTACGAGGCTTGTTGGGTGCCTGCCAGTCCCGGGTTGGTGAAGCGCTGGACGCATGGGCGATTAATCAGCGCGATCGGGGCCGGGATTCGACCTTAACATCCAGAGCCAGCAACTGGTCGCCGCGCTTGACTTCCAGGTTGAGCGTTTCGCCCGGGGTCGCGTCCGCTACCCAGCGCAGGAATGAGGCCGACACCTTGATCTCCCGATCGTCCACCTTGAGCACCACGTCACCCACCTTCAGACCCGCCCGGGCGGCGGGGCTGTCCTTGTCAATGGAAGTCAGCCGGCAGCCGGGGGCGCCATCCACCCCGGCCGCTCCGACATAGGCCCGCGGAGGGGCTGGCCGGGCGCTGTTGCCGCCCCCGCGCGTCAGTTGATCCCAAGCCTCGTAGTAACTGGTTACCGCCACATGGTAGTTCTGCGCGGTGGAACCACTGATGGCGGTGTGAATGCCGATAACCCGGCCTTGCATATCAAACAGCGGTCCGCCGGAATCGCCGCCGGTGATCGTGCAATCGGTCTGCAGCGCCCCAGGCGTGAACCGTATGATACGGCCCAACCGCACGACGAGAGAGCGCTTCAGATCAAAGCCTCCGGGATGGCCGAGGGCCAGCGCCCAATCACCCACACGCGCCTGCCGCTGATCGCCCGTAACTACATGCGGCCAAGGTCCCGGATCCGTGATCCTCATGAGGCCGCAGTCGGTGTCGCTGTCGAGTCCCAGGGTCCTGCCCCGCGCGACTTTGCCATCGGGAAAGGTGAAGCGCACCGGTCGGTCGGGCCTGCCGCAGACATGCCCGGCGGTTAGCACCAGGCCATCGGCCGAGATCACCACCCCGCTCCCGCTCCCATAACCCACGCTCACGGCGACCACAGCGGGAGATACCTGCTCGACCAGCGTCTTGACCCGCTGCTCGATGCTCTTGAGATCGGCGATCGAGGTCGGCGCGGCTTTGCTGAGGGCACGCGGCCATTCGTGGCGTTGGTCGGCGGCGGGCGTCGGCACGGCCGGAGGCCCGGGCACAGACAGTACGGAATTCGGTGTCTCCTGCTTCTGGCCGGTGACGGGTGGCTGCCCCGGGGTCCGGTCCGCGGCCGCTCCCTGAGCCAGAGGATCGCCTGCCCAGTAGGGCGCGCCGGCCAGGATGGCAGCCATCAGCCACCGCGCAGGCCGGATCCACAGGAATCCGACCGCTCGCATGGACCTCAATACGTTCTGCTGCAAAGTGGCAAACATGAAGGCCCGTTCAACGGGCCTTGTCGTCATTCTATACGCACCTTAACCCGAACTGCGCAACGGTCAAGGCATTCGGGCGTGTGCGGGACGATGGACACGGCCCGCTGCTGAATCGTGGAAGTGGTGCGCGCTGCAGGACTTGAACCTGCGACCCCTTCCGTGTGAAGGAAGTGCTCTTCCACTGAGCTAAGCGCGCCACCGATTGCCGGACGTCCGTGCAAGACCTTGTCTTGCGGCATGCCGGCCGGTCGCAAGCAGCCAAAAATCGCCCCAGGCGCCTGTTTTAGCAAGCTGAAAACGACCGTCAGTGCTCGAAAAGAAATAACCTCGGGTCCGCCGAATGGCGTCAAGGCGGGACAATCGCCCGGTTGGATGAGCTGGTCCGCCGCCGGCTCGTTTCAAATAAATACTTGCCAGTCCGGTGATAAGGCGTAAAAGAAGGGCCGTAGAAAGGTCGGATGACCTGGTGAACGGTGGTTTGGTCTTGGACCCTATGAAGATGGACGGTGAGTTGGTAACAAGCTGCTGGCTTTAGATTATGAAGACGACGCGGTTGCTGAATCGTTGAGTTGGTGTGATTTCAAGACGCCTTGCCTGTTTATGATTTACCCTAGCAAAAGGCCGGCCCTGGTGGAGAGACCGGCCGATCAATCTGAGGTTTACTCACCACTGCCGCCGGCGGTGCCCCGCGACATTAACAACCGGACCGTGCACCCGGCCCCCGAACCCGCGCCGGTCAAAGGCGACCTTCTGGCCAAGGTCAGGGCTTTCAAGACGGCTGAACAATTGCGGGAACTGGGCGTTTACCCGTATTTCCGCACCATCTCCTCCGCGCAAGACACCGAGGTGATCATTGACGGCAGGAAGGTCCTCATGCTCGGCTCGAACAGCTACCTGGGCCTGACCAACCATCCGAAGATCAAGGCCGCCGCCCAGGCAGCGGTCGAGAAATACGGCACCGGTTGCGCCGGGTCCCGCTTCCTGAACGGTTCGCTGGACATTCACCTCGAGCTGGAAGCCGCGCTGGCCGCACTGGTTAAGAAGGAAGCCGTGCTGCTGTACAGCACCGGTTTCCAGGTCAACCTGGGCGTCATCAGCGCCCTGGTCGGCAAGGGGGAATACGTCCTCGGCGACAAGAGCAACCACGCCAGCATTGTCGAGGGTTGCCTGGTCGCACAGGGCAAGTTCCTCCGCTTCGCCCACAAAGACATGGCGGCCCTGGAAAATCGCCTCCAGCGGCTCGAACCCGAGGCCGGAAAGCTGATCGTGGCGGACGGCGTGTTCAGCATGGAGGGTGATATTGTTCAGTTGCCGGAACTGTGCCGGATCGCCAGGGAATACGGCGCCACCGTGATGGTGGACGACGCTCATGCGATCGGGGTTTTGGGCGACCACGGCGCCGGCACGGCGAGCCATTTCGGTTTGACCGACCAGGTGGACCTCATCATGGGCACGTTCAGCAAGTCACTCGCCAGCCTGGGCGGGTTTATTGCTGCGGACCGGGAGACCATTGACTATCTGAAGCACCACTCGCGGCCGCTGATCTTCAGCGCCAGCATGAGCCCCGCCAACGCAGCGGCCGTCCTGGCCGCGCTTGAGATCATGGTGCAGGAGCCGGAACGCATCGCGCAGCTCTGGCGCAATACCGGGCGGATGAAACAGGGCCTCCGCGACCTCGGCTATGACCTGGGGGATTCCGAAACGCCGATCCTGCCGGTGTATGTCCGGGATTTGATGGTCGCCTTCCAGATCTGCAAGCGTTTGCAGGAGGAGGGCCTCTTCGTCAATCCGGTCGTCTCGCCGGCCGTGGCTCCCGGCCAGGAATTGATCCGCATCAGCCTCATGGCGACCCACACTGATCAGCAGGTTGATTTCGCCCTGGAAAAGCTGGGCAAGGTTGGCAAGGAATTCGGCCTGCTCTGATTGAAGATCCTGCTCACAGGAGCAAGCGGGTTCGTTGGCAGCCATATTCTCGATAGCCTCCGCGCGCGGCACCTGCCCACGGCCATACTCCTCCGGCCCACCAGCAACCGGTCCTTCCTCGAACCGCACCTGGCGGACGTCGAGGTGCGCTCCGGCTCAATCGGCGATCCAGAAAGCCTCCGGAGGGCGATGGCCGGCATCACGCACGTCGTCCATTGCGCCGGAGCCACCAAAGCCTGTCGGATCTCGGAATTCTACGCCGTCAACCAGGCGGGCACCCGGAACGTCGTTGATGCGGCCAACGCGCAGGGAGGCCGGGTGGTGCGAGTGGTGCACATCTCGAGTCTGGCCGCCGCCGGACCGGCTGTGCCGGACAGACCGGCGCGTGAGACCGATTCGCCCCGGCCCGTGTCCGAATACGGCCAGAGCAAGCTGGCCGCGGAAGTCGAGGTGCGGAACCACTGTCGCGCCGAATACGTCATCTTGCGCCCGCCCGCTGTCTATGGCCCGCGCGACGCGGAGTTCCTGCGCCTGTTCCGGGCCGTGAAAAGCCACCTGCTGCCTGAACTCGGGGGTGCTCAAGCCTTGAGCATGGTCTATGTCCGGGACCTTGCGGAAGCCACGGCGACATGCCTCACGCACCAGGCCGCCGCCGGCAAGACTTACTTTGTGGCCGCCAGGGAGATCGTGACGGCGGGCCTCATGGCGGCTGAGATTGCAGCCCAGATGGGCGTCTGGACGCTGCCCTTGCCGCTGCCGACCGCGCTGCTCTGGCCGATGTGCGCGGCCCAGGAAGCCCTGTCCCGCCTCACAGGCAAGGCCAATGTCCTCAGTTTGCAGAAATTCGCCGAAGTGCGGGCGCCCGGCTGGGTGTGCGACCCGGCCCTGCTGGAGCGCGAAACGGGATGCGTGTGCGCCACTATTATGAAGCATGGCGTCGCGGAAACGCTGGCCTGGTATCGGCAGCATCATTGGCTGTGAAACACTACACGTTTGTTGATTACGCGACGCAGGCCTACATCGGGCTGGTGGGGCTGCTGATCCTCTGCTTCCACAACGCCACAGTGCCGGCCTGGCCGAAGCTGCTGGCCGTTCATGCCGCCGGGTTGATGCTGGTCCATTGGCTCATCCAAACCCAGGCGCGCAACCCGAGCAACTGGCTGCTCAACTTCCTTCGCCATTTCTATCCGGTGCTCCTTTATACGGCGTTTTTCACCGAAACCGGCCTGCTCAACCGCATGTTCTTCCGGGAATACCTCGATCCGACGATAGCCCAGTGGGAGCAGCAGATTTTCGGCTGCCAGCCCAGCGTGCTGTTCATGGAAAAGCTGCCCTGGCTGGCCGTCAGCGAACTGTTCTACATTTCCTACTTCTCTTATTATGTCATGATCGTGGGGGTGGGGATCGCCCTGTTCGTGCGCAGCCGCCAGCAATTCTTCCACTACATCTCCGTGGTTTCCTTCCTGTTCTACGTCTGCTACCTGATTTACATCATCCTCCCGGTGATCGGGTCCCGGGCGTTCTTCCGGCAGGTGGACGGCTATTCACTGCCGGAGGCGATCCAGCAACTGGCCGTCACGGACGTGTATCCGGAGTCGGTCCAGGCGGGCGTCTTCTTCCAGATCATGAAGTGGATCTACCGCGTGTTCGAGGCCCCGGGGGCGGCGTTCCCCAGCAGCCACGTGGCGGTCGCCCTGTGCACCGTCTATTTCTCGTTCCGCTACCTGCGCCCCATCCGCTTTGCGCATCTCGCGGTGGCCTGCATGCTTTGCCTCTCGACCGTCTATTGCCGCTACCACTACGTCGTGGACGTTCTGGCCGGTCTGCTGACGGCGGCGATCCTGGTCCCGCTGGGCAACTGGCTCTATCTCAAGTTCGAGAAACGCGACCTGGAGGAAAGACCGACTGGGCCTGCCTTGACGGAGGTTGAATGACGAACGACGAATGATGGACTCAGGCGTGCCTTAGAGAACGTCGGCAACGGGCAGAGTCCCCGAAGCGGCACCGGCTCGACTTCCGGCGGGAGTCCGCCTGTGACCACCTGTGCCCGCGCGTGATCCTGGCGTGCTGCGCTCCCATGCTCCTCTTCAGCTCCTCGCGTTGCGCACTGGAATTGCACACCGGATGCACACCGGATGCACACCGGATGCACACCCGATGCACACGCTTGAAGCGGTTGTGCATCGGTTGTGCATCCGGTGTGCAACTCTAGTACACGGCGTTCGGATGGCCCGGGCCAGGTCAGTCACCGGCCACCCTCCTTTACCAGCTCGATCTCGACGAGCGCGGCGGCACCGGGATGGGGGAATGTGATGTTCAAGCCGCGTTCGATCAGCTCGCGTCCGGCCAGCGGGGTGTTTTGCTTTATCATCCCTTGATGCCCAATGGGCACGCTGAGGCGGTAGCGCCTGGCTGGATCGAGCCCGCGCAGGGGCAGGACGTGGGTGAGAGCCGGATCGCCATACTGGAATGCGAACAGGAGAGCCCGGTCGCTAGCCGGATCCACGTAGAGCGCCGCCTGCAGGCCGCCGGGCTGGGGTGTGGTTAGGTGAAAGACGTCCGCCTGGCCAAGCAACGGCCGGAGGCGTTTGTATTGGGCAATGCGTTCCTGGGCGATGGCGAGAGTGTTTGTGTCCCAGGAGCAGATCGCGCCGGAGAGGCCCAGGTGCCCCATCATGTTGATCACGAACTGGGCGTCCAGGTCTATTATTGGGTCATTGGGCTCCGGCCGCACCGTCCAGTGACTGCACGTGTTGGCCGGAAAGAAGTAGGTAGCGCCAAAGGTGATCAGCACGTTGGGACGGTTGTCTATCTTGTCGGAGATCCAGTGAGTGTCGGTCAGCGCGGCGGAGGTCAGTTCGTGTCGCCGGGCGCCGCTGGAACAATCCTCCACGATCAGGTTTGGGTGAGTCGAGCGCATCCAGGTCCACAGTTCCGCCATGCCGCGGTAGTGTTGGTAGAGAGGATCGTTTGCCTGGGACAATCCGTCGTTTTGGATGGCCGGGTCGGTGTTGAAGTCCATTTTGATATAGTCCAGCGAGTAAGCGCGCACCGCGTGGTCTATCACCCGTTTGGCGTGAGCGAGCACTTCGGGTTTCCCGAAATCGAGCATGATGCGCTTGCTGAGTGGGTTTCCCTGGGGATCGCACAGGAACCAGTCGGGATGCTCTTTAGCCAGGCGCGAGGAAGGAGCGGCGCATTCGATCTCGAACCATAGCCCGAACTTCATCCCCAGGCGGTGAATGGCGGCCGACACGGCCTCCATGCCCTCCGGCAGGCGAGCACGATTCACCTGCCAATCGCCAAGGCTCTGGCTCCATCGGGCACCCAGACCCTCGCCGAACCAGCCGGCGTCAATGGTGAACAATTCGCAGCCAACCCCCTGGGCAATCCGCGCCGCGTCCATCAGGCGGGATTGGGTGAGGTTGTCCTTGAGATCGTACCAGGTGTTGTACTGCACGGGCGGCCAATCCGGGCCGTGGTCGCGCAGCAGCTTCTCGCGAATGAATCGGACCATGGGTTGGGTGCCATAATCCCAGTGGCCCTTGAACTCGGCCACCAGGGCGCCGGGAACGGGCAAACCGCTGATTTTCCTGAACGGCTTCAACTCAACCGGAGAGGTGGCGAGTTTGACCAACACCCGCTGGCCGTGAGGGGAAACCTCGAAAGTCCAATTGCCCATGTAGGCGAGCATCAGGGCCAGGCCCTGCCCGGTGCGCTGATTGGCGAGCACCCACATGGGTTTCATGCCGTTGCTGGCACGGCCTCGGCGCTGCGCGTGGCGGTACCCGTCGGGACCGAGTCCCGAGAACTGGAGGTAATATTCTTTCGCACCGAGCCCGTCCACGGCCATCAGCACCCAATCGGTGATCGGGCCGGGCAAGGTGCGTTCCAGGGGCAGCCGGACCGGTTTGGCCAGGCGCTTCGCGGAACGGCCGGCGACTTTCAGTGACGCGATGGGGTCGGCTTGGGTCCTGGGAGCGTCGGCCTGGGTCTCCGCGCACCAGGCCTGGCCGATGGCCGAGGTGAGACTTACCGCCGCAACAAGAGATAACCGCGTTAGCTGGTCCGGGGCCTTTTTCATGTTACAGAATTTGCCGGAGGATGAAACGGGGCGGCAAAATCGGCAATGTCTAAGATCAAACAGATCGCGAGGCATCGGTCTTTCCATCCACGCCGCGCTGAGCAGGCGCGTGTGCGCCAAAGGCAAATCCATCCGAAGAGGGCAAAGGATGTGGCTTGCTTCCGCGTTTCGGCTTCAGCATTCTCGCCCGGTGTTAACACGCGGATTTGTTGCATTGCTGACCTGCCTTGGTCTGGGTTCGTTGGCGGTGGAGCCGGAGCGCTCGGTCATTCAGATCCTCAACTTCAGTCAGCGCCCCGCGTGGGACGCCCCGTGGCGTTTCGAGGACGTCCAGCGCAGCGGCGGATCGGGGTTTGTAATCAAAGGCAAACGCATCATGACCAACGCCCACGTCGTGAGTTGGGCCCGCCAGTTGGTTGTGCGCCGCTACCAGAACCCGCGGCCGTATGTCGCTGAGGTTGAGTTCATTGCCCACGACTGCGACCTGGCCATTCTCAGAGTGGCCGACGAAACGTTCTTTAAGGATCTCGAACCACTGGAGTTCGGCGAGCTGCCGGTCGTCCGCTCGACGGTGGTAACCATGGGTTATCCGGCGGGGGGTGAGGAGATCGCATACACTCGCGGTGTGGTATCCCGGATCGAGCGCCAGGTTTACGCCCACAGCGGGTTGCGTCAGTTTCTGGCCGTGCAGACCGACGCGGCCATCAACCCGGGCAACAGCGGCGGACCAGTCATACAGGAGAACAAGGCCGTTGGCGTGGCGTTTCAGGGCAGGCCAGGGCTCGAAAACGCCGGTTTCTTCATCCCCCCTCCCATCGTCGAGCATTTCCTTAAGGACATTGAGGATGGAAAATACGATGGATTTCCCATGGCGGGGGTGTCGGTCATGCCGCTCCAGAATCCCGCCTACCGGCGATGGCTCAAGCTGCCGGAAAACAACCTCGGCGCCCGCATAGACGGTTTCAATCAGCTTTGCGGGACCAATCACTGGCTGCGGCCCGACGACGTGCTGCTGCAGATCGGGCCCTATCCAATCGCCAACGATGGCAGCATCCTGCTGAACGGCAACCGGGTGGACGCCGGGGTTGCGTTTAATTTTGCCCAGATGAACGAAAGCGTCCAGCTAAGGCTTTGGCGGGATGGCGCCGAGGTGGAGTTCGGCATGCCACTCCGCGTCTGTCAGGCGGGCCGTGGCGCGGGTTTCCAGTATGACCTGCTCCCGAGGTACCTGGTTTACGCGGGGCTCGTGTTTACTCCGCTAAGCCTCGATTATCTGCGCTCCGCCGGGATTGATCCCTCCGACCCCGCGCACAGCGATTTGGTTTACGAGCTCCGCTTCCGCCCCCAGGAAAGTCCCGGCACCGCCCGATCGGAGCCTATCATGCTGGCTTCTGTGCTGCCCGATGTGGTCAACGCCAACTTCGGCGTCAGGGGCAGGGCGTTCGTGGACCGCATCAATGGGGTGCGCATCGAGAGACTCGAGGACGTCATCCGGGCCTTCGAGGGTAATCAGCAGCCGTTTGATGTCTTTGAGTTTGCACCTCACCGAACCGTCGAGTGTCTCCAGCGGTCCGGCTTGGCCGAAGCCAATGAAGGCATCCTCAAGAAATACGCCATTGCGCAGGATCGACGTTTATGAAGCTCTGGTCCCTGTCTTGCCTGTTCCTATTGGCCTGGGTGTCGCGGGCGCATCCAGTCCAAACCTTTA
Source organism: uncultured Verrucomicrobiota bacterium (assembly GCA_964625855.1). Classification (GTDB taxonomy): domain Bacteria; phylum Verrucomicrobiota; class Verrucomicrobiia; order Limisphaerales; family UBA8199; genus JAPLUA01. The sequence continues at coordinate 15,401 of CAZVFC010000026.1, forward strand.
ACCGCGCTTCTTCGCCCTGGGCCGCCTCGATCGTCACCCTCGAGATTTCCTGCAAGCAGTATCGGCAGTATCAACCCTGGGACACCCGCGTTCAGGGCACGCAGAAATTTGGGATCGTCATTGGCGAGCGGGAAATCCTGACGACGGCGGCAAATATGTCGGACCTCACGCTGGTCCGGGTTCAGAAGGACGGCCGCGGCAAATGGTGGGAGGGCGAGGTGGCTTGGATTGACTATTGCGCCAATCTCGCGCTGGTTTCGGTGAAACCGACGGAGTTCTGGAAAGGGCTCAAGCCGGTCCGCTTCGGTTTGCTTCGCAAGTCAGAGACGCCCCTCCAGGTGCTGCGCTGGCGGGACGGCAATCTGGAGTCGCGCCGCGCCGAGTTTACCCAGTTCACCGTGCGTGAGGGGCAATTGAGCGAAATCCAGCATGTGCAAATCCTGTGCGAAGCCGAGATCGGAGGTGTGGCCGGGGGCGAGCCCTTGGTTGCAGACTCCCGCTGCGTGGGACTGCTCGTCGGACAGGGAGGAAGGACTTTTTCTGCCATGCCTCCTTCTTTCATCCAATCCATCCTCGAGGCGCGGCGCAAAGGCCAGTATCAAGGGCTGGGCTATTTTCATTTCTACTGGCACCGGTCTCGCAACCCGGAGTCGCTCGCCCACATCAAATTGCCTGGCGAGCCGCGGGGCGCTATTGTCACGGATGTGCCGCAGCGGCCGGATGCCGTGCCCGAAGTTCTAAAACCGATGGATGTGATTCTGCGGATTGACGGCTTTCCGATTGATATTGACGGCGATTACCCGGATCCCGAGTTTGGCAACCTGATGCTCGAGAACCTGGCCACTCGCGGCAAATGGGCCGGCGACAGGTTCGAGATGGAGATATGGCGCGACGGCAGACAAACCAATGTCAGTTATGTCCTTCCGAAATATGACTACGCCAACGGCCTGGTCCCCATCGCCACTTACGATCAGGAACCTGAGTACCTGATCGTGGGCGGTTTGGTCTTTCAGCCGCTCACGCAACCTTACCTCGAGAGCTGGGGCGCCGACTGGAGGAAGAACGCCCCCTTCCGGTTGAACTACTACCGCAAGCAACCGCCGACCGCTGCGCGGCCCAAGCTCGTCCTCCTGTCGCAAGTGCTGCCGGATAGCTACAACATCGGTTACCACGAATACCGGGGCCTGGTTCTCGATCAGGTCAACGGCCAGGTGATCGCGCGGCTCGCGGATCTGCAGCAGGCCCTGCAAAAGCCCCTGAACGGGTTTCACCTGCTCCAATTCATGCCGGGCGAGGGTCTGCAGCGCATAGTGATTGCCGCGGGAGCCGAGGAGAGTGAGGCCACCTCGCGCGTCCTCAAGAACTACGGAATCCGTGAACCCTCACGCCAGCATCGCCGTGACACCCCAAATCCCTTCCGCTGAACTACGTAGGCCTTGTACGTATTCGCCTGATTTGTATTTGCTCCAGCGCGGGCTAATCTGAGCTTGTTCCTTGGAAGGGAACTGGGACGGTGGACGCTGTGAATGCGCTACTCCGGTGCCGCCTCCTTTTGGCGCAGTCTTCGCTGGCTGCGCCTTTTTTTCTCGACTACAATGCCCTATGCAGATTTCACGACGTCGGTTCATCAAATCCGGTTTCGGGTGTGCCCTCGGCTTGGCCTTGAGCCGCACGCTTTCCTTCGCGGCCGGCCAGGCGAAAGCAATCCCGGTTGGCTTCCAGCTCTACACCGTGCGCGGCGAGTTCGCGCGCGATGTGCCAGGCACGCTTAAGGAACTTGCCCAACTGGGATACAAGGGCGTCGAGTTCTGGGGCTATGGCGGCACGCCGAACGTTTACGACAAGTACTCGGCGGCAGAATTGCGCAAGCTGCTGGATGACAACGGCCTGAAATGCTGCGGCATGCATCTGGACCTCAAGGCATTGGCCAAGGAAAGGTTGAAACAGACCATCGAGAACAACCGGCTGCTGGGCAACGAATACCTCAACGTCGCGGCGGCAAAGGATAAAATGGGCTCGGCGGCAACGATAGCCGAACTGGCTGCGCTCTTGAACCAGGCGGCGGCGGAATGCCGGCCTCACACAATGGCCGTCGGCTACCACGCGCACCCGTTTGACTTCGCGAAGGTTGACGGCCGGTTCGCCTGGGAGATGCTCTTCAGCCGCACCCAACCCGAGGTCAACATGCAGATGGATGTCGGCAACTGCTTGGCGGGTGGCGGTGATCCGATCGCTATGCTCAAGGAGTTCCCGGGCCGCACCCGGACCATCCATATCAAGGAACATCAGGAAAAGACCTTTGACAGCGAGTATTACCGGGAAGTCTTCCGGCTGTGCGAGACCACCTGTGGCACCCAGTGGTACATCGTGGAAATGGGGGGCTCGAACGGGAGCGGTTTCGACGTGCCCCGGCAGGCGCTGGCAAAATTGAATAGGCTCGGGAAGTAACTACCAGCGCTGGCCCAAGATTTCACGACGGGCGCTCCGACTCGCCTCGTGACCAGGCCGTGGGCGCCCGACGTCTCTTTGTCCGAACCGGGGAACGATACCTCTAAATCCGTGCCGGACAGTTGGTGGAAGGAGAAGGAGTGCCCCAGTAATCAACCGGCTCTCCTCTGCCTCAATTACGCAAGCCAGGGTCCTCCTTGATAAACTTCACCTGCTTGGGGTTGTCGTCTTCGCATCCGTCGTCGCCCCCTTTCACGGGAAGATAACCTTCCCTCTCCGGGCCGTCGAACTGCGCGGCCGTTACCGGCGTGAGATCAAAACCCCTACCAGCAGCCCGACCCCAAAGGCGACACCGACCGACTCATACGGGTGATCACGAATCACGATATCGGCCTTTTTCGCTGCCGCCTTGGCGGAAGCGATCGTCTGACCCTGCAGTTCGGCGCAGGTTGCCTTGGCGCGTTCCAGCGCCTCCGCCAGGCGCGCCCGGGCTCCCCGGGCCTTTTCACTCAGGTCGCCGGCGGTCACCTTTAGCAAGGCTTCGGAGTCGCGGGCCAGCGTTTTGAGGTCCTGCAACACCCGTTCGCGAGCCATTCCGCTCTGGGCCTGTACCAGGTTCTCGAAGTGCGTTTCCATAAATTCAGTTCTTTCTGCTCTACCGGCTTCTGTTGGCTTTCGGGCCGTGCGCACGATGAATGCCACACCCCGCGCGTGCAATCCATTCTAACAACCGCCCGGACCCGTTGCCAAGTCCAAGGTTCCTCCAACTTCTGCTTCCCCATATTCTGGCCGGCCTTTCGGGTTTGCTTTGAAGAACATGACTTAAGTCAAGGCTCCGTTCCGGGGCAGCCGGCATAGTCCCGCGGCAAACGGCCGTCGGCAGGTATGACCGGCGGCAGAACACCAGCAGATAGAATTCAACTAAAGAAATACGATATGTTTTGTTATCAGTGCGAACAGACTTCAAAAGGGACGGGCTGCAGCGACTTTTCGGTGTGCGGCAAGGACGAGAACAGCGCCATCCTGCAGGACCTGCTTATCCATGCCAGCAAGGGCATTGCGCAGTATGCTCACCGGGCACGCGCGCTGGGCGCCAAAGATCCCGCCGTGGACCGCTTCCTCCTCAAGGCCCTGTTCATCACTGTCACCAACGTGAACTTCGACGCGCCGGCCATCGAGGTAGCGCTGCGCGAGGCGGCGCTCATGCGCGACACGGCCAAAGCGCTCTATGAAACGGCTGCCCGCAAGGCAGGCAGCACTGCCGAGACTCTCACGGGTCCCGCCACCTGGGTCCCGGCGCCGACCATGGCCGGCTTAGTCGCGCAGGGCAGAATGGTCTCGATCCTGACCCGCAAGGATCAGTGCGGACCGGACATCAATGGTCTGCAGGAACTGCTGGTCTATGGGATCAAAGGCGCAGCCGCCTACGCGGATCATGCGCAAATCCTGGGGCAGGAGGCCGAGGCCGTTTACGCGTTCTTTGCCGAGGCGCTAAGCTGCCTGGCGGAGGAAACCCCCGGTGTGGAGCAGTTGCTGGCGATGTGCCTCAAGTGCGGCGAGATCAATCTCAAGACGATGGAGATCCTCGAACTCGCCCACACTGGCGCCTACGGGCACCCGGTGCCCACGCCGGTGCGCGTGGAACCGGTCAAGGGCAAAGCCATCCTCGTCTCCGGCCATGACCTGAAGGACCTGGAGACGCTGCTCCGGCAAACGGAGGGCAAGGGGATCAACGTCTATACCCACGGCGAAATGCTGCCGGCGCACGGCTATCCGAAGCTGAAGAAGTATGCGCACCTGGCGGGCAATTTCGGCGGCGCGTGGCAGGATCAGCGCGATGAATTCCGCGCGTTCCCCGGGGCGATTCTGATGACGACCAACTGTTTGCAGGAACCGCAGGAAGGCTACAAGCACCGCATCTTTACCGCGGGCCATGTTGGCTGGCCGGGCATCTCGCATATTGCCGACGGCGATTTCACCCCGGTGATCGAAACCGCGCTGGCGGCGCCGGGTTTCGCCGAAGATGGTCTGGACAAGACCATCCTGGTCGGGTTCGGCCGCAATGCGGTGCTCGGCGTCGCCGACAAGGTGATTGACGCGGTCAAGACCGGGGCGATCAAACACTTCTTCCTGGTGGGCGGCTGCGACGGCGCGAGGCCGGGCCGCAACTATTACACCGATTTCACCGAGGCGCTGCCCAAGGATTGTGTAATCCTGACCCTGGCCTGCGGCAAGTATCGCTTCAACAAGCTCGACTTCGGAACCATCGGCGGGATTCCGCGCTTATTGGACATTGGACAATGCAACGACGCCTACGCCGCCATCCAGATTGCGGTGGCGCTGTCCAAGGCCTTCAACTGTGGCGTGAACGATCTGCCGCTCTCGCTGGTGCTCTCGTGGTATGAGCAGAAAGCGGTGGCCATTCTGCTGACCCTGCTCTACCTGGGCATCCGCAATATTCGCCTGGGACCGACCTTGCCCGCCTTTGTCACGCCCAACGTCCTGAACGTGCTGGTGGAGAAGTTCAACCTGATGCCCATCAAGGACGCTAAGTCCGATATCGCCGCCATCCTGGGGAAAGCAGCGTAGGTCATTCGAGCGGCATGGAATTACCGGCAGCTTGGTCCGACGCCCTGCTGCCGAAGTTTGCGAATTCCTCGCAGGGTGTTCGAGACGGCGCCCAAATTCAGGTTGGCGATGCGTTCGAGACGAATGTAGCCCTTGCCTCACTTCACCTTCCCCAACTGCGCCAGGTGAACCTTCACGATGTCACTCTCGCAGACATAAAGCGCCATGTGATTCTTCTGCGAGGCCAGGGCGCAAAGCTCGCCGAACGACGGTAGCCCTTCCTTCATGGAGACCGCCTCTTTCACGGTGACCCGATCGTGAGCGAACGTGGGGCGCAGAGCCCGGGGCGCCGGTAGAGCGCCTTTGGTGCCCGCGGCAGCCCCAAGGGTGCGACATAGTCGCTTCATGTGCTATGGGTCGGTGCAAGGCGCACGTGATCCCGACCGCAAGTTGCGGGGTTTCGGAAATATGCTTTATTGTATCAGGATCACTAACAACACCATGGAGCGCACCTTGTATAGATCGGAGCGGCTCTTCGCCGGTGAAGGCCCAGACCGCTTTGCCACCACGCACTGGAGCGCCGTCGTGGCGGCCGGGGAAACCACTTCACCCCAGTCCTCGGCGGCGCTGGAGCGGCTTTGCCGGACATATTGGTATCCGCTCTACGCCTACGTGCGCCGGAACGGGCACGGTCCGGAGGACGCGCAGGACCTGGTCCAGGAGTTCTTCGCCCGGTTTCTCCAGCAGCACTCCGTGCGGCGGGCCGACCGAAACCGCGGGCGCTTCCGCACGTTCCTGCTCACCTCGCTCAAGCATTTCCTGATCAACGAATGGATCAAGGCCCGTCGCGAGAAGCGAGGCAACGGCCAACCGGTGCTGTCGCTGGACGAAGAGCGGGCTGAGCACCGTTTCTCGGCGGAGCCGGCCACCGAGCAGCCGCCCGACACGCTCTACGACCGCGGGTGGGCGGCCATTCTATTGGAGAGGGCCATGGCGGCGCTGGGGGAGGAGTCCGAGAGAGCCGGCAAGCGGGATTTGCTCGAGCGCCTGAAACAGTTCCTATGGGGTGAGAAAAGCGGGTTGTCCTACGCGGCAATGGCGGAACAACTGGGGATGACTGAGGTGGCGGTGAAGGTGACGGTGCACCGGCTGCGCCAGCGCTACGGCGAACTGTTGCGGGCTGAGGTTGCCAGGACGGTGGCGACGCCGGCGGAGGTCAACGACGAGTTGCGCTATCTGGTCTCGGTTATCCGCGACGGATTGGCAAGTGCCAACCAGTAACCTGGGCAACGGGAAGTTGTAGCAAGACAAGAACACCACACGTGCATGTCTGAAACAACCCAGTGGCTCCATTGTGGCAAGTGCGGCGGGGCTTTGAGCGGCTACGCCCCGGAGGGCTTGTGCGCTGCCTGCCTGCTGGAGAGTGCCCTTGAGAATCCAGCCGCCGAGACTCGCGAACCATCTGAACCCGCGTCGCTGCTCGCCTTCGACGATTACGAACTGCTTGAAGAAATTGCCCGCGGTGGCATGGGTGTGGTTTATCGCGCCCGGCAGGTCAGCCTTGATCGCCCCGTCGCCATCAAGATGATCCTGGGCGGGCATCTCGCCAACGCCGCCGAGACGCAACGCTTCCGTGCCGAGGCTGAAACTGCGGCACAACTGCAGCACCCCAACATCGTGGCCATACACGAGGTGGGTGAACACGCGGGCCAGCCGTTCTTTTCGATGGACCTGATCGAGGGGCGGAATCTGGCCCAATTGGTTCGCGACGAACCCTTGCCTTCGCGCAAAGCAGCCACCTATCTGAAGACGATTGCGGAAGCGGTGCATTACGCGCATTCGCGCGGCGTGCTCCATCGCGACCTGAAACCCTCGAACATCCTGATTGACGAGAATGACCAACCCCGCATCACCGACTTCGGCCTGGCGAAGCGGCTGACTTCGACTCAGGACTCAGGACTAAAGACTCAGGACTTAACCCAGACCGGCCAGGTCCTCGGCTCCCCCAGCTTCATTCCGCCGGAACAGGCCGCCGGCAAACACCGCGATCTCACGCCGGCCTCTGATGTGTATTCCCTCGGCGCAATTCTGTGCCACTGTCTGACCGGTCGCCCGCCGTTTGTGGCCGAAACGTTGGCACAAACGCTTCGGATGGTGGCCGAGCAGGAACCCGTCTCGCCGCGCCTGCTTAACGCCAGTGTGCCGTGCGATCTCGAAACGATTTGCCTCAAGTGTCTGGAGAAGGATCCGAGGCGACGCTATGCCACCGCGCAGGAACTCGCCGATGAACTTGATCGGTTCCTTCGCAATGAACCGATTCACGCGCGGCCAGCCGGGCTTGTGCTTAAGACTCATCGCTGGTGTGTGCGCAACAAGCCGCTGGCCATTGCGGGCACGGCTATCCTGGCGCTGCTGCTCGTGGTGGCGATCGGTTCCCCCATTGCGCTGGTTCGAATCGATGCTGAAAGGAAGCGGGCAGAGAAGAATGCCAAACAAGAAGAAAAGCAGCGGCTGCGCGCCGAAGCCAACGCCAAACAGGCTAGCAGCGAAGCCATAAGAAGCCAGCAAGTCTCCAAGGTGCTGCAGGAGATGTTGCTGTCCGCAGGTCCAAGTGTCGCTCGTGGCCGCGATGCAACCTTGCTTCGTGAACTGCTGGCAAAGATCGCCGTGCGTCTTGACAATGAACTTGGCGACCAGCCCGAAGTCCGCGGAGACATCTACTTCACGCTTGGAAAGACCTACCTGGACATTGGAGATCACGATCATGCTATCCCAATGTTCGGGAACGCGATGAAGTGTTATCGCCAAGCTTTTGGAAATAGACACCCCAAGCTGGCCCTGGCGCAAGGACACCTCGGCCGTTGTCAGAGTTTCAAGACCGACGTCCATTCCGGCAACAGCAACGCTCTGGCCGGATTGGAGATGGCCCGAACATTCGCTGATTCGGAGACGCTGGCCGTGTGCTTGATGAATGCGGCGCGCTCATTTGAGGGCTGGGGGATGACAGCCACGCAGGGAGTTCCCTACGTGCGCGAGGTGATTGAGATTCGGAAGCAGCGAGGCGACAACCCGATTGCGCTAGCCGATGCCTTTATGTTCCTGGCCGGCGCATTGCCAGAGGCTCAAGCCGCGGAAGGAGAACAATTGGCGCGGGACGGCCTCGCCTTGCACGCCAAAGCGCTTCCGCCGGATCATCCGTTGTTGGCGAGTGACGTCTTCATGCTGGGACAGAAGTTTTTGAGTGGCGGCAAATTCGCGGAGGCGGAAGTGACATTGAAGGAAGCGCTCCAACTCTTTCGCAAAATCCACGCTGAGAACCATCCTCACCGCCCGATCGTGATGCGACTGCTCGGGGAGGCCCTGACGAAGCAGGGCAAGTTGGCGGAGCTGGAAGCTGCTTACCGGGAAGAAGTGGCCTCTTACAGGGGGCAATCCGTGGCCGGGGAAACCATGGGCAAGTTGATCTTGATTCTCCACGAACGGGGCGAGGCGGCGGAAGCGGATGAAATGCTCATTCAGCAGTTGGCGAAGCTGAAACTAACTCTCGGGACAAACGATATGGCGGTCGCCGACTTCCTGAACCGCATGGCGAATCAGGCAACCGAGCAAGGGCGATTCAGCGACGCGGAGAGGTTTGCGCGGGAAGCGCTCGATATACAACTAAGGCTGGACACCAACAACGTGCCGCAAATCATTGCCTCGTTAGGAGGGCTGGCGGCTACCTTGGACAATGCTGGTAAGTATGTAGATGCGGAGGTGCTGATTCAGCAGCGGCTTGCAGCGGAAAGAGGCTTCTACGGCAACGAGGATCCCAAAATTGCCGATACGCTCAGTTGGTTGGCCTGGGTTTATTCTAAGGACAAGAAATGGGCTGAGACGGAAGCGGCATTGCGTGATCGATTGGCCATCCAGAGGAAGCACTTCGGTCCGGGCCACACCAACCTGCTCGACACCCTGGATCGGCTCTTTGGTATTCTTAACGACCAGGGAAAGTCGAGCGAGGCGGAGGTGTTCTTGCAGGAATCACTGGACATCCGCGCAACTTCCTTTGGGGAGAATCACCCGGCAGCCATCACCGACCGGGGAAAGCTGATTCTGCTGCTTGGAAAGCAGAGCCGGTCGAATGACGTTCAGACGCAAACCCGCAAAATCATTGCCTTGAGTGAAAGAACCCTCGATGCACCGCAGCCGTCGGCCAGCAATCAGGTGCGGGAGGTGGTCGCCACCCTGGCCGGCCTGTGCGACGCCTTTGAGCGGACCGGCAAGTATTCGTTGGCCGAGTCATTTCTGGAGCAGCGGCTGGCACTCCAACGCCGGCTCCACGGGAACGAAGACAAGGAGGTCTTGGATTCCATAGGCTGGATGGTTCAAATCCTGTCCAAGAGCGGGAGGATGGCGGAGGCGGCGCGTCTCCTGCAGCAGAAGTTGGAGATTCAGCGCAAGCTCCACGGCGGGGAGCACAATGACGTGCTGGCATCGATGGAGTGGCTGGGAAATATTTTCGAGGAATATGGCAACTGGAGCGAGTCAGTGGCGGTGAGGCAGGAATTGGTCGCCGCACGCAAGCGCACACTGGGTGATGCAGATCCGGAAACCCTTCGCGTTTTGGCCAGCTTGAACTCCTTGCTCGTCCAACAGGGCAAGCTGGTAGAAGCAAACACGAATTGGCCCGAATCCATGGAGTTGAATCCACAGAATGCAGCCGCCTGGCTCGAACACGCACAGTTTCTTGCCCGGCAGGGCCGATTTAAGGCAGCCGCAACCGAGACGACGAAGGTTCTCGAAATTCAGTCTTCAAATCATTCTCCCTACCATCTCCTGGCTCCGTTGTTGGTGGCGGGTGGAGACTTGGAAGGGTATCGCCGACATTGTGAACGAATTCAGGCACAGTTCCTCGGAACTCAAGATCCACTCATCGCTGAACGTATGGCCAAGGCGTGTTTGATCGTTCAGATCGAAAACGTGGATTTCCAAAACATTAATCGTTGGGTGAAGATTGCCCTCACGGCGGACCGTAACGACCCCTTGTTCCGGTATTCGCAATTTGTCAGCGGCCTTGCCGCGTATCGGCAGTCAGATCATGCGCGGGCGCTGGAAAACGCACAAACGGTTTTGGGCTTGCCTGGAATGGATCCCAACCCCGAGATAGCTGCCTGGGCCGTAATGGCAATGGTGAATCACGGACTCAAGCAGACCAATGAAGCGGTCACCGCGCTTTCCAAAGCCCGTGAACTGGCAAAGGCCAAACTGCCGAAGCTGGAGGCTGGCGATCTCGGAACTGGTTGGAACGACTGGATTATCACCCACGCGTTGCTGCGAGAAGCCGGGAAGCTCATCGAGGGAACGGCGCGAGACGCCGACCTTTTCAGCCTGAAGAAATGATTGGGGGGGTGATTGTCCCGCACAGATTTCTGATAACCCGCCTCGGGGCGGGTGGGTGGATTGGTTTCTGCGATCTTGGTTTCAGTCTGCGAACCAGGTGCAGGGCGCTTTCTCGGCGTGGTTTGTGGGGCCGTCAAAATCTTTGTAACCCGGACCGAGCCGCGTTGTAGCAAGGATACATGAATGCCCGATTGAATGAGCCTTTTCGGTGGAACTCCAACCACTTCCTCCAGCTTATCCTGTTCTACCTGTTCGCCGTTGCGGACGCCCCGGCAACCGTCCTCTACGTGGACCTCAACAACACCAGCCCCACACCGCCGTACACCAACTGGGCCACCGCTGCAGTGACCATTCAGGACGCCGTGGATGCTGCGGTTGCGGGGGACCAGATTCTGGTGAGCAACGGCGTTTATCAGACGGGCGGAAGGGTTGAAATTGCCAGTGCCACCTCGACCTCTAATCGCGTGGCAGTGACCGAGCCTGTGGCAGTTCAAAGTGTGAATGGCCCGCAGTTTACAGTGATCCAAGGCTACCAAGTCCCTGGTACTACGAATGGCCCCGAAGCAATCCGCTGTGTTTACCTGGCGGATGGCGCCAGCCTCTCGGGGTTTACTTTGACGAATGGCGCCGTTGCCGCCGATGACCTGAATGGTATCAGCGCTGGCGTATGGTGTGAGTCTGGCAGCGCGTTTGTCACCAATTGCGTTATCGTCGGCAACTCCACCAGCGGTTCGTTTCTCGGGACATTGAACAACTGCATCATTGCTGACAATGAAGGGAGGGGGGCAATTGCGGGCACGCTCAACAACTGCACCATTACTGGCAACCAAGGCGGCGGTTCAGCAGGTGGTACGCTGAACAACTGTATCCTATCCGGCAACTCTGGCTACGACGGTGGCGGAGCTCATGGTGGCCTTTTGAACTCCTGCATCCTTAGCAGCAACCTTGCGCTCTGGAATGGAGGCGGAGCCTATGAGAGCACGCTGAATAATTGCACACTTCGCGGAAACTCTGCCTTTCTCGGGGGGGGAGCGACTTCAAGCACGTTGAACAATTGCACGATAGTCGGCAATTTCGCGACGGAAGGAGGTGGCGGAGTTTCCATCCTGTCCACGCTGGTCAATTGCATTGTGTATGGCAATACGACACCAGGTAATGTGGACGCCAACTACGACGCGGCTTGCACGCTCAATTACTGTTGCACGATGCCGCTCCCAACCGACGGAAGCGGTAACGCCACCAATGCCCCGCTGTTCATCGATCTCGCCAGCGGCAATCTTCATCTTCAACTCAACTCACCGTGCATCGATGCTGGCACGAATCTCAGTGGCAGCATACTCGCGGACATTGATGGCAGACCCCGTCCACTGGATGGAGATGCGGATGGCGTAGCGACTTTTGACATCGGCGCCTACGAACACGCGGTGCTGTTTGTCCGACCGGACAGCCCAAGCCCTGCGCCGCCTTACGGCAGTTGGCTCACCGCCGCCACGAACATTCAGGACGCGGCAGATCTCACCTTGGCTGGCGCCGGCGACGAGATTTTAGTGACCAACGGTGTTTATCTATTCGGCGGACGAACCATTGGCCGAGTGGTGCTGGACAAGGCCTTGACGACGCTTCGGAGTGTCAATGGCCCGGAAAACACGATCATCAATGGTGGTGGTGCGGTTCGATGCGCCTATTTGGAGAACGGCACCCTCTTGTCCGGGTTCACATTGACGAATGGGGTCGCCGCGAACAATTCGGGCGGTGGCGTTGTCTTTGCCGGGTTTCCTTCGGATGCAGTCGTTTCGAACTGTGTTATCATCGCCAATTCGGCCACGTATGGTGGAGGCGCGGGTTGGGCATTGGGCGCGGGTGGAAGTACGCCTTATGGCGGCACGCTGATCAACTCCACCTTGCTTAATAACGCTGCCAATCAAGCTTTCTTCGGCCTGCCGAATCGCGGCGGCGCGGCCGACAACTGTACACTGCTCAACTGTGTGATGGTGGGCAATTCGTGTAACAGTGAGGGAGGTGCGGTCTCGGCTTCTGCACTCACCAACTGTTTCGTAAGCGGTAACACCGCCACAGCGACTGGTGGTGCCGCAACGGGGAGCTGGTTGTACAATTGCGTGGTCAGCAGCAACTTCGCCGGGTTGGGCGCAACGTACTTGAGTACGCTGCTCAATTGCACCATGGCAGGCAATCCGTCCGGAGGCGCCTTCACTGGGTTTCTGACTAACTGCATCGTGTATGACAATGCTGGCTTTAATGAGATTGGGGCCACATTGAATTACTGCTGCACAACACCCATGCCGGGAAATGGAACAGGCAACTTCACCAACGCTCCACTTTTCGTTGATCAAGCTGCGGGCAATCTGCGCCTGCAATCCAACTCGCCCTGCATCAACGCGGGTGATAACGCGGTTGCGCCAGGCAGCACGGACCTGGATGCCAACGCGCGCATTGTTGCCGGGACGGTGGACATGGGGGCGTATGAGTGCCCGGCGCCCGCTTTGTTGGATTACTTTCTTTGGGCGCAGAGTCACGGCGTGTCCACCAGCGCCGCAGCCATTTCCGGCGATCACGACAGCGACCGGATGAACAACTGGCAGGAATGGATCGCCGGGACGATTCCCACCGATGCGTCGTCCGCGCTGCGAATGCTAAACCCCATTGGCGACCTGGCGGGAGTGAGTGTGAGTTGGCAAAGCGTGAGCAATCGAACCTACTTCATTGAACGGGCCATGGACCTCGGCGCAGAACCTTCTTTTTCTTTGCTGACCAGCAACCTCGTTGGCCAACTGGGCACAACGACTTACACCGACACCAATGCCGTCGGCCCAGGCCCGTTCCTCTACCGCGTGGGAGTTCAGCAATGATTGGCAAATACAACGAAACGATCTTATGACACACAATTATCTCCGGGGACTTCTCGCCCTCTGCCTGTTTAGCGCGCCCAATGCGCTCGCGACCGTGCGCTACGTGGACGTCAACAACACCAACGCCGCGCCGCCCTACGCGTCTTGGACCACCGCCGCAACCAACATCCAAGACGCCGTGGATGCCGCCGCAGCCGGCGACCAAGTCCTAGTCACCAACGGCGTTTACCAAACGGGCGGCAAAGCGGTGTTTGGGACAATGACGAACCGCGTGGCGGTGGACAAACCCGTAGCCGTGCAAAGCGTTAACGGCCCACAGTTCACGATCATCGAGGGTTACCAAGTGTTCCCGTTCTTTCCCAACGGCGACGGCGCGGTTCGATGCGCGTACTTGACGAACGGAGCGATGCTCGCCGGTTTTACGCTGACGAATGGCGCTACGCGAATTAACGGGGATGAGGACCGCGAACTAAAAGGCGGCGGCGTCTGGTGCGAATCCACGAGTGCCGTTGTGTCCAACTGCGTTCTGGTCGGGAATTCAGCCTACGAGTATGGCGGCGGGTCGTATGGCGGCACGCTGACTGACTGTTCCCTGAGGGGCAACTCGGCTTTGTTCGGCGGTGGGGCATATTTTGGCGTCCTGAACAACTGCACGCTGACTGAAAACTCAGTCTCGGGTCTGTTTAGCGGCGCAGGCGGGGCTGCATTTGCCACGCTGAACAACTGCACGTTGAGCGGCAATCATGCGAACTACGGCGGGCCTGGTGGTGGAGCGTTTGAGAGCACGCTGAACAACTGCATGCTGACTGGCAACTCGGCAGGCTCCGGCGGCGGGGCGTCTCAAAGCACTCTCAACAACTGCACATTGGCCGGCAATTCGGCGAGCGAGGGAGGCGGGGTTTATGGCAGCACGCTCAACAACTGCGCGTTGACCGGCAACTCGGCGAATTCCTCTGGGGGCGGGGCGGCTTACGCCACACTGAACAACTGTACTTTGACCGGCAACTCGGCGAACGTTAGTGGAGGCGGAGTGGATGGCGGCACGCTCACCAATTGCATCGTGTACTACAACACCGCGCCGACCGACGCCAACTACGCGGGCGGCGCCCTTAATTATTGCTGCACAACGCCTCTGCCCGTCAGCGGCTCCGGCAATCTGAATATCGAACCTCAGTTGGCCAGCTCCTTCCGCCTGAGCGCCAATTCCCCCTGCCTCGGCGGGGGTACCTACGCCGCAATCAGCGGGGTGGACATTGACGGTGAACCGTGGGCCAATCCGCCCGCGATGGGCTGCGACCAATATTATGGTGGCTCGATTACCGGCGCGTTGACCGTGGCCTTGCTGGCTTCATACACCAATGTCGTGGCCGGATTCAGTGTGGACTTTCAAGCACTGATCTCGGGCCGGGTGAGCGCCTCGCGGTGGGAATTCGGCGACGCGACTGTGGCAAGCAATCGGCCATCCGCCTCGCATGGCTGGAGCGCCACCGGGGATTATCCCGTAATTCTGCGGGCTTTTAACGAGAGTTATCCTGCCGGGGTAACGGCGACTGTGACCGTCCACGTAGTGACAGCCACGCATTATGTCGCCGCGGACAGTGCCACGCCGCTTGCCCCGTATGACTCCTGGGCGACGGCGGCGACGAACATTCAAGACGCAGTGGATGCGGCCTCGGTGGCGGGGGCGTCGGTGCTGGTGAGCAACGGGGTTTACGCGAGCGGAGGCAACACCGCGGGACGCGTAGTGGCGGACAAGCCTGTGACGATCCAAAGCGTCAACGGCCCGCAGTTCACGGTCATCAGCGGTGATGGCACGGTCCGATGTGTGTATCTCACCAATAGGACGCTGTTAATCGGATTCACGCTGACCAACGGAGTCGCTGCAAACGAGTCGGGTGGCGGCCTGGCATTTGGCGGTTACCATTCCGACGTCGTAGTTTCCAACTGCGTTATTGTCGGCAACTCGGCTTCGATTGATGGTGGCGGCGTGGGTTCGGTTTTCTTGGGCGGCGGAAGCTTTCCTCAGGGCGGCACGCTGAACAACTGCACGCTCGCTGGTAATTCCGCCAGTTCCGGGGGCGGAGCAGCGTGGGCCAGCCTGAACAACTGCACACTGACCGGCAACTCAGCGGCGAACGAGGGCGGCGGGACATGTTTTGGCACGCTGAACAATTGCGCGCTCATTGGCAACTCGGCAGGCTCCGGCGGCGGGGCAGCCTTTGCCACGCTCAACAACTGCACGCTGACCACCAACTCGGCGGGCTATTCGGGCGGAGGGGCGTCTGGCGGCACGCTCAACAACTGCACGTTGAGCGGTAACTCTGCGGGCAGTTTGGGCGGCGGGGCTGAAGGCAGCACGCTGAACAACTGCACCCTGACCGGCAACTCCGCGACGAACTACGGCGGCGGCGCAGATGGAGGCGTGCTAAACTACTGCGCGTTGACCGACAACCGTGTCACTTACGGCACTGGGGGTGCGGCTTCTTTCGCCACACTCAACAACTGCACAGTGACCGGCAACTCGGCGTACTTCGGCGGCGGCGGAATAATTCAATGCGTCCTGACCAATTGCATTGTGTACTACAACACGGGGCTTGGGCTTGGGGATGCCAATTACGACAATTTCAGCACGCTCGAGTACTCCTGCACAACCCCTCTGCCCACCAGCGGCGTCGGCAATCTGGACGTCGAACCGCAACTAGCCAGCAGCTCCCATCTCAGCGCCAACTCCCCCTGCATTGGCCAGGGCACTTACGCCGCGGTCAACGGTGTGGACATTGACGGCGAGCCGTGGGCCAGCCCGCCTGCCATCGGTTGCGACGAATACCACAGCGGGTCCGTGACCGGTCCGTTGACCGTGGCTCCGTTGGCCTCTTATACCAACGTGGCAGTGGGATTCAATGTGGGCTTTCAGGCATTGATCTCAGGCCGGGGGAGCGCTTCGCGATGGGAATTCGGTGACGGCACCGTAGTCAGCAACCTGCCTTTCGCTTCCCATGCTTGGAGCGCTGCCGGGGATTATCCGGTGGTTCTGCGGGCCTACAATGAAAGTTATCCCGCCGGAGTCTCGGCGACCACCACGGTGCATGTTGTGACCCAGCCCGTGCATTACGTGGCTGTGGGTAATGCGGCCCCAGCGCTGCCCTACACCTCCTGGGCAACCGCAGCCACAAACATTCAGGACGCCGTGGATGCGGCTTCGGTGCCGGGATCGTTGGTCCTGGTGAGCAACGGGCTTTACCAGACTGGCGGTCGGGCGGTCGGCGGCAGCATGACCAACCGCGTGGCGGTGGACAAGTTGGTGAGGTTGCGGAGTGTCAACGGGCCGGCGGTGACCTTGATCGTCGGCTACCAGGTCCCAGGGACTACGAACGGCGAGGCTGCGGTGCGGTGTGTCTATCTGACCAACGGTGCGATGTTGACCGGCTTTACGCTGACCAATGGCGCCACGCAAATCACGGGCGACGAACAGAAGCAGCAATCGGGCGGGGGTGTTTGGTGCGAACCCGGGGCCGGGGTCGTCTCAAACTGCGTGCTGACGGGCAATTCAGCTTTTTACTACGGCGGCGGGGCTTCTGGTTTTGGCGGCACGCTCAACAACTGTACGCTGATTGGGAATTCAGCCCAGTATGGCGGCGGGGCAGTCGGCAGCATGCTCAACAACTGCACGCTGAGTGGCAATTCAGCCAACTCCGGCGGTGGTGGGGCGTACGGCGGCACGCTGAACAACTGCGTGCTGACGGATAATTCAGCTAATAGCTACGGTGGTGGAGCCTCCTCGGCCACACTCAATAACTGCACGCTTACGGGCAATTCTGCCATTAACTATTCTGGCGGCGGGGCAGATTCCGCCACACTCAACAATTGCATCGTCTATTACAACACCGCGCCTACCGGCGGCAATTATGCCTACAGCACGTTGAACTATTGCAGCACGACGCCGCTGCCAGCGGACGGCATCGGCAATCGAACGGATGAGCCGCAACTGGCCAGCGCATCACATCTCAGCGCGGGGTCGCCGTGTCGGGGCCGGGGCAAAGCCGCTTATGTCACCGGCGTGGATACTGATGGCGAGCCGTGGGCCAATCCGCCAGCCATAGGCTGTGATGAGTATTGGGCTGGATCGGCGACCGGAGCGTTGAGCGCCGCGATCCTGGTCTCCTATACGAATGTAGCGGTCGGGTTTGGCCTGGATTTCCACGCGGTGATCGGAGGCCGGGTGAGCGCCTCGGTTTGGAGTTTTGGCGACGGCGTGGTGGTGAGCAACCGACCCTGGGCTTCACACTCCTGGCTGACGGCTGGGGATTATCTGGTTCAGTTACGGGCCTACAACGAGAGCTTTCCTGCCGGAGTGACGGCGACCGTCATGGTGCATGTCGTGACTCAGCCCGTGCATTACGTGACGGTGGGCAATGCTACCCCGGCTGCGCCATACACCTCGTGGGCCACCGCGGCTACCAGCATCCAAGCCGCCGTGGATGCGGCCTCGGTGCCTGGAGCGTTGGTTCTGGTGAGCAACGGAGTTTACCAGACCGGGGCGCGGGCGGTGTATGGGATGAGCAACCGCGTGGCGGTGAGCAAGGCGATGACGGTGCGGAGCGTCAACGGACCGGCGGTGACCCGCATTGTCGGGCACCAGATGCCGGGGACGATGAATGGCCTGGCCGCAGTGCGGTGCGTTTACTTGGCGAACGGTGCACTGCTGGCCGGCTTTACGCTGACCAATGGGGCGACGCAAACCTCCGGCGACGCTGGCAGGCAACAATCGGGCGGAGGCGTCTGGTCTGAATCCGGCGGAGTCGTCTCGAATTGTGTGCTGACCGGCAATTCGGCTTACTACGGCGGCGGGGCTGCCAATGGCACACTCCATTACTGCACGCTGACGGGCAATTCGGCAAACGCAGGCGGCGGCGTGTCCGGGAGCACGCTCCACTACTGCACGCTGACGACCAACTCGGCTTCTGCCGGCGGCGGCGGGGCGTCCGGTGGCACGTTGAACAACTGCACCCTGACAGGCAATTCGGCCGGGCCATACGGCGATGGCGGCGGCGTATCTGGTGGTACGCTCTATAATTGCACGCTGACGGGCAATTCGGGTACCTATGGCGGCGGGGCTGCTTACGCCACACTGAACAACTGCATGCTGACGGCCAACTCGGCTGTTTACAACGGCGGCGGGGTAATCGTGAGCACGCTGAACAACTGCACGCTGGCCGGGAATTGGGCTAATGACGGCGGCGGCGGGGCGTATAACAGCACGTTGAATAACTGTACGCTGAGGTCGAACTCGGTTTCCTGGTTCGGCGGCGGTGCGTCGCGAGGCACGCTCAATAACTGCACCCTGACCGGCAATTCGGCTGCTAACGGTGGCCGCGGCGGGACAGACGATGCCACACTGAACAACTGCATCCTGTACTACAACACCGCACCGGCTGACGCCAACTACGCTGGCGGCGCATTGAATTATTGCTGCACGACTCCGATGCCCGCTTTTGGCCTCGGCAACCTCACCAACGCTCCGCTTTTCGTTGATCAAGCTGGGGGCAATCTGCGCCTGCAATCCAACTCGCCCTGCATCAACGCGGGTGATAACGCGGTTGCGCCGGGCAGCACAGACCTGGATGCCAATGCGCGCATTCTTGCCGGGACGGTGGACATGGGGGCGTATGAGTGCCCGACGCCCGCCTTGTTGGATTACTTTCTTTGGGCGCAGAGTTACGGCGTGTCCACCAGCGCCGCGGCGATTTCTGGTGATCACGACAGCGACCTCATGAACAACTGGCAGGAATGGATCGCCGGGACGGTTCCGACGGATGCTTTGTCCGCGCTGCAATTGCTTAATCCCATTCGGGACACGTTTGGTGTCACCGTGACTTGGCAAAGCGTGAGTAATCGAATTTACTTCCTCGAGCGCTCCACCAACCTCGGCGCAACGCCGCCCTTCGTGCTTCTGCAAAGCTACATCAGCGGTCAGCCGGGCACGACCAGTTTCACCGACACCAACGCCAGCGGCCCCGGCCCGTTCCTTTACCGCGTGGGGGTTCAGTAAGGGTCTGTGGGGGATGCGGGACTGGCCTCGCGGCGGTTTAACCACCGCAGCCGGTGCGTACGCGGCCCAGCCATTCTTCTGCCTTCCATCATCCTGTCGTTCGATTCCGCTGATGAACATTCCATTGGCTTCTTAACTGGAGAACAGCGTTGCCGTCGGTGAAGGCAAGCGAATGGCCGGCAGGGGGAGGAAGAGCGCAGGGAGTTCGGCTGCTCTTCAACCGTTCCGCAGGGGTGGTTGAACAGGCGTTCGTCTCAGATTCCTTGTAACCTCGCCTTGGCTTTGTTGTAGCAAGGACTCGTAAGCCAAAGAACGTGAAGCTGCCTGTGGCTACTTTCGTTTAAGGCAAAGGATAAACCAAACCAGGCGCAGGTCGCCTGACGAGAAAGGAAGACAAAAATGAAAAGCACGACAACAACTCAAATCAAACCGCACTTCGCCCGAGGACTGGTGGCGGCTTTGCTCGCAACCGCAATTCTCGTACTTGGCGCGGGATCGCCGGCTTGGGCCGGCAAAGGCAACGCCGGCAACCCGGGCATTCTCCCGCCGCAATCGCATCCTCATGGCAAGAGTTACGGCGAGTGGGCAGCTCAATGGTGGCAGTGGGTCATGAGCATTCCCGCAGACCGAAACCCGTTGACGGACACGACCGGCGAATTCGCGGATGAAGGCCAAAGCGGGCCGGTGTGGTTCGCGGCCGGCACCTTCGGCACCTCGGTGGAACGGACCTACACGGTGCCGGCTGGCAAGGCCATTTTCCTTCCCGTCTTCAACTGGATCTTCGGCGCCAGCGTGTTCGACTGCGACCCCACCGTGCCGGGGGTGCCTTGTGTCGTATGCGACTTGCAGGCTCTGGCGGCGGCGAACACCGAATCAGCCGAAGTCCTCGAAGTGACGATTGACGGTGTGCCGGTGAAGAACCTGCGCCGGTATCGCGCCAGTTCACCGGGACCATTCGCCGTCCAGTATCCGGAGAACTCCGTTATTGGCGTGCCGGCCGGCGTTTACTTTCCTCAGGTTGCTGACGGTTACTGGTTGATGCTCGCGCCGTTGGCAAACGGAAGGCACGAAATTGTCATCCGCGTGCGCGCTCCAGACACGAGCTACGGCTTGATTGAGTTCGAAGTGATTCACCACATCAACGTCACTCGGCCCAACCGGCTGAGCAGATGGCCGGGTGACGGCGCTAAGTGAGTCGCGGCGTCCGCTTGGAGAAATGGGAACTTCGTCCCCCGCCGGTCGCAATCCCGGCGGGAGAAATCCATCAATTGAAATGGACCTATTCCCTGCCGGGGCTTTTTCGTGATGGTTGAACCGCTCTCGGTGGGCCGCTACACCATCCACTCCACCGGGAAACTGGTGTTCACGCTGGCGGAAGGAGAATAGAGAGACAGGGCGGAAGCTTGCTTCCGCCCTGTTTTCCCAAGGACCATCGGGGCGCCGGCTTCAGCAAGCTTGCACTGGATCAGCCAATCGCGCTGCCGCCTTCATGCGGGCTGTCCGGATATACAGGCGTCCATTGCTTCAGGTTCAGCGCCACCTGCCGCTCCTCCGCCAGGAAGAGCGACTCGCGGTTGGCCGCCATTTGTCTCAACTCGGCCTCCGCCTCGCCGTCCAGCGGCTTGAACGCCTTCGCCGCCTCGATCGTCTTGTCCAGCAGATCGAGGAAGGACGTCGGGAGCGCGGTCGCCACGCCTTTCTGTGACAGGACAAAGCGCATCGCCAGCTCGACCTGGCGTGGTTCCTCGACCGAGTTATACCACCATTCCCGCGTGCGCGTGCCTTCCTTCGGCCACCTTCCCCACGAAATCGGTTTGATGGATATCACCCCGGCTTCCCGCTCGGCCGCCAGTGCCAGCACTTCCTTGCCGAAATCCCGCACGTAATACTCCACGAAGTTAATCGGGAACATCACCGTGTCGAACTGGAACGACTTCAGCGCCTGCAGTGCGCCCTTGGTCGTATGCGCCGAAAAGCCAATAAAGCGGATCTTGCCCTCTTGCTTCGCCTTCAGCGCCATCTCGATCGCCCCTTCGGCCCCGCAGGCATCGGTGACCTCCGCCGGCCGCACCAGGTGGTGCAATTGGTATAGGTCGAAATGGTCCGTCTTGAGCCGCTGGAGGGAGCGGTCCAACTCCACTTGCGCGCCCGCTTTGTCGCGCTTCTTGGTTTTACACGCGAGATAATACCCCGCGCGGTCCAGCCCTTGCAGGCCGATCCCCATTCTGATTTCGGCGTCACCGTTGCCGTAGGCAGGGGCCACGTCGAAGAAATTCACCCCACGGTGGAAGGCGCTGTGGAGCGCAGCGGTGGCTTTCTCCTGGTCGAGCTTGGCGAGCGCCAGCCCGGGGAAGCCAACCACTGAAACCTTCATGCCGGTCCGGCCCAGGGGCCTCCGTGCGAGAACGCCGGCGTCGGGCGCCGGCTTGGCGGTCACAAGAATCTGCGGGAGGCCCAGCGCTGCGGCGCCGGCAGCGCCCCCGACTGTCTTAAGGAACACTCTTCGTTTCATAGTTGCGTGGCAAATTCTGCGTTGCTGCGATTAATCTCCACTGTTCGGGGCCTTCGCGCAAATCTGAAGAATATCAAGTCCCCCACGCATCCAGGGGTCGCCTGCTGCCACGCCCGGCGCGATCAAGCTGAGCGTCCTTCGCTTCATCGCTGCGATTCCTCCCGCGGAACCCATCGGTAGGCCGCCTTGGTGCTCTGCGCAAAGACCTGTTCCTCCGCCCGGCGGCCATGGCTGCGGTAATAGTCCGCCACGATGCCCTGAACGGTGGCCAGCGGCGCGAACCGCTCGCTCACCGGCCAATCACTGGCGTAGAGCAGGCGTGCCGGGCCGAACATCTCCCGCATCGCATCCAGCACTGGACGGTAGAAGCCCACTTCACGCGGCGCTGAGCCATCGCTCCGACCTGTACCCGACACCAGAGCGGACAGCTTGCAGTAAACGTGCGGCCTCTTGATCAGCGCCTTCATCTGCTTCACCCAGTCAGCCGGAGGGGGCTTGCCGTCCACGACGAGGCTCGCCAGGTGGTCAATGATGATTCGCAGGCTGGGCACCTCCTTCGCCAGCCGATCCGCATACGGGAGAATCTCCCTGCCGCCTACCAGGTCCAGGGACAGGTCATAGTCAGCCAGCAGTTTCAGGTCGGCGACGAAGGCCGGGTCGTCCAGCGTGCCTTCGAGTTTGCGGTCGCGAATGCGGATGCCTCGGAAGAGCCTGTTGGCCGCAAACCGCTTCAGGTGTCCGGCAAACTGCTTCGTGCCGACCGGCAGGTTGCCTACGAGGCCGACGATGAACGGATCGTTTGCCGCGAGGTCGAGCACCCACTGGTTGTCCTCGATCCACGGACTGGCCTCCACAACCACCGTGCCCGTCACAGGCCGTGGCACCGGCAGAGCGCGGTAATCCTTGGGTAGCACCGTGCGGTAAAGCAGCTTGTCTTCGCGGGGCGGCCACGGCACCCCTTGCGGGCGAGTCGGGTCGTAGAAGTGGGTGTGCGTGTCAATCAGGGTGAAGTCGGCCGCTTCGGCAGGCCGACCAGGCGCCGCCCGGAGGGCTGAGGCCCAGCCGGCGAGGGTCACACCGGCAACAGCCTTTGCGGCGGCAGCCACAAATCCTCTGCGGGTGCAAGCGGCGCTCATAGGCGGAACTGACGACGAGGAAACAAAGTGGTTCTCCTCAGCGTTTGTGGTCGCGCCTTGGCTTGTCGGCAGCCGCATGGAAGGTCGGGCCGGGCTTCTGAGGAATCACCGGCCTGTGGCTTTCTCCACGCCGCCGCGCAGGCGTCTCGGCACGAAAGTGGCCGCGCAGCAGGAACAAGAGGACACCGAGCGCAGGGAGGCCGACGAGCCAAAGAAAGGGATTCTCAATGGTAAACATGGTCAAAGTCCTAACTGCCGGCTGTGAGATTCCGAATGTTGCGCCCGGCGTCTTTTGCCACTCCTGTGCTCGAACCTCTCTCAAAATGTAGGGCGGTGAAGGGGCGTAGCGGTCTGGTTGTTTGGGACACTACACGAGCAGGCCGAACCAGATTTGTATTCATGGCCGTTGCGATTGTTGAACCGCGGAGATTCTACCAACGGGGTATGGGCGGCGGCAAGCGTAAAACGTGGAGCGTTGAAACGCTGAAACGGAGCATATCTGGAAACCATCACTTCGAGGCAGGAGCCCCGCCGGAGGCGACTTGGCTTAACCCAAGGGTCTGCCGCCACCCCAAACCCAGTGGCAATAGGCGCTCTGTCCACTTTCAAGACAATGTGAGCTGCGAGATTCGCTGGCAGGACCGGAATGCACCTTCCTACGGCCACCAGCAATCACAGGTTCCCAGCCAGCAGCGCTGGTGTGACCACGGCGTCACCCCGGCGTTAGCCCGGTGAGTCTCCCATGTTGATCGGATCAACATGGGAGACTCACCGTAGTCGCTCCGGGGAGTCGCCGTCGCATCGCAGTCGGCGGGCAGTAAGCTGGGGACAAGCGGGGCCTGGTTGCCTTTCTCATTATTGCGAATGCCTTTAGGTCACGGGCAAGCTCGGGACGGCTGGACCGCCCCCGCCGATTGTGGCCTGCCGGGTTTTCTCCCTTCCGGCTGGGCGCACTCGAATGTGGACGATTGGCGGGTTAACTGGTTGAATAGACGGATTGGACGTTCACAGCGTGACTGAGAAGCCTGCAGATGATTTGCGCCGCCCGGCGGGGGACACACCGTCCTTCCCGCCCGGGCTGCACAACGCGTACCTGTTCTCCGTTTTCAACGCCTTCTCCTACCAAATCGTCCTCAGCAGCCCGATGGTTCTATACGCCAAGACCCTCGGTGCCAGCGCTACCGTGCTCGGCATCATCGCGGGCATGATGCCGTTGCTGGTCATCTTCCAGATCCCCGCCGCCAGTCACATCCCACGTCTCGGCTTCAAACGGTTCGTGTTCGCGGGCTGGGGTATACGGGTGATGTTCATCTTCATCATGGCGCTGGTGCCACTAACGGCCGTCTTCCTCAAGGCCGAAAGCCGCCTCGCGCTGATGCTTGCGCTGCTGTTCGGCTTTAACCTCTCCCGGGGCATATCGAGCTGCGCCTGGCTGCCGTGGATCACCGCCTTGGTCCCGGCTCCCTTGCGGGGCAAATTCCTCGCCCGCGACGCCGCGGTCCAGAGCCTCGCCAGCTTCATCACTTTCCTCCTTGCCGCCGGCTGCCTTGCGGGGGACCCGCAGTCGTGGCAGTTCGCGGTTTTGTTCACGTTCAGCGCCGTGACCGGCGCCATTAGTCTGAGCTTCCTCAAACGCATCCCGGACGCCGAAATGCCGGAAGATGTCCGAGCCTCCGAAGGCCGGGTGCCCTGGCTGGAAATCATCCGCTACGACCCCTTCCAGAAGCTGCTCCGCACCCTGGTGTGCTACTCCATCGCCTATGGTGGATTGACGGCCTTTACCGTCGCGTTCCTGAAGACGGAAACGGCCATGTCCGAAGGGATGATTCTCCTGGTCAATTCGGTAGCTTACCTGGGCGGGCTGAGCAGTCTCTGGTTCCTGGGCTCGCGCCTGGACCGGCTCGGCAGCAAGCCGGTGCTCACCTTCTGTTTTGCCGGCTGGGTGGCTGTGCTGGCCGGCTGGGTGTCTCTGTCCGGCGGCGTCTTTCCGGCCAAGCTGAGCATCGTGCTGGCGCTGCAGTTCCTGATGGGCCTGCTGGCGGCCCTGATCCAGATGGCCAACACACGGCTGGCCATGGCGGTCATCCCCGTCATGGGCCGCAACCACTTCTTCGCCCTCTACTCGACCATCGGCAACGTCACCCTGGGCCTGGCCCCCATCGCCTGGGGTCTGCTCATTGACGCGGTTGGCGCCCGCTCGCCGATGTGGCTTGGCGTGGCTTGGAACCGCTACTCGGTCTTCTTTGCCGCCGCCGCACTGGCGTTTACGCTGACCCTGGCCCTGGCCCGGCGCCTCCACGAGCCCGAAGCGGCCAGCATGGAGGATCTCCTGCGCGAGATTCTCATCCAGTCGCCCCAGCGCTTCTGGATTCGCTTCTGGCCGCGCGGCGGGGCATGAGCCGTCGGCCATTTTCTCCCAAAAAGTGCTTGTGGAATCGTTGATCGTAAGGCACTGTCACCGGGCTTCCGGCAGAACGTCGGTTATGGAACCAAGGGCACTGAGTGTCCCTTGGCACAGGTCGTATCGAGAATGCGAGTCATCAGATTCATAATGCTATGGGTGCTGTTGGTGGGGGCGCCGTGGCTGGGCGTGGCCGCCGAACCGACGGCAACCAGTGCGTCCGCCGAAGCGGCCTCCCATTCCGAAGCCGCTAAGCACGAAGCGCACGGGCTGACGCCTAATGCGATGCGGAGCGGCCCCACCGGTTCTTCGTTCATCACCAACTCGATGGTGGTCATTTGGACCGTGGCAATCGGCCTAATCCTACTGACGCGGCATGCCACGAAGAAGATGCAGCTTGTCCCCGCTGGGGCGCAAAACTTCTGGGAGTGGCTGGTCGAAACGCTCCACGATTTCCTGGAAGGCATCATTGGGCCGAAGCTGGTGAAGCGGACATTCTGGTTCTTTGCGACGGTGTTCATCTTCATTCTGTTCACGAACTGGTTCGGGCTCATCCCGGGGGTGGGGACCATCGGTTGGGGCACGCGCACGTCGGAGGGCTTCCAGATCACCAACCCGCTGCTGCGGGGCGGCAACGCGGATCTGAACATGACGGCGGCCATGTCCATGATCTTCTTCGGCTGCTGGATCGTTTGGGCTGTGCAATCCGTTGGCGTCAAAGGCATATTCCTCGATCTGTTCGGCCCCAAGGGCGATACCACGGGGGTGATGAAGATGCTGATGATCGTGGTCTTCTTCCTGGTCGGGTTCCTGGAGGTGTTGTCCATCCTGTTCCGGCCCATCTCGCTGAGCTTCCGTCTCTACGGCAACATCTTTGCGGGCGAGAACATGCTGGAGTCAATGGCCAGGCTGGTGCCCGGCTTTGGCTGGCTGCTGCCCGTGCCGTTTTATTTCATGGAGCTCCTGGTGGGGATTGTGCAGGCGCTGGTGTTCATGCTGCTGACAGCCGTGTTCACGATGCTGATCTGCATGCACGAGGAGGAGCCCGGAGAAGGGGGAGCGGCACATTGATTTAGAGGATTTCAGCGGCTGGACCGTGTTCAATCGCGGGGGCCGTTGAACAAGAGAAAGGTAAATACATATATGTTAATGCCTATGTTGGCGGAAGGGATGTATGGCAATCTTCACGTCGGTCTGGCGGCGCTCGGTGCGGCCATCGGCGTGGGGTTTATTGGCATGAAGGCGTCTGAAGCCGTCGGGAGGAATCCTGGCGCTTCGACCAAGATTCTGGTGCAGGCGATCCTCGCGATTGCCTTCGCGGAAGCCATCGTGTTCTACGCCATCTTCCTGGTGCAGGCACCAAAGCCATAACGCTTGGGCGCGGGGCCGGACCGGCTCCGCGCCCGGCCTTTCTCGCGCAAGAGTCATGCAAACTCCCGTTTTATTTGGAAGTATCGGCAGCGACCTGAGCCAAATGGCACAGGACACCATGGTCCGTTTCGGAGTGGACTGGCAGCATTTTGTCGCGCAATGCATCAGCTTCGGCATTGTGGCGTTCCTGCTCCACCGTTACGCCTACAAGCCCATCCTGGCCGTGCTCGAGGAGCGCAAACAGCGCATCCAGGAGAGCCTGGCGAACGCTGAGAAGATCAAGAAGGACCTGGCCAGCGCCGAGGCTAAGGCGCACGAAATCATGGTCCAGGCCGGCCAGGAGGCCAGCAAGATGATCGAGGAAGCCCGCGCCGCCGCGGCCAAAGTGCAAGAGCAGGAAACCCAGAAGGCCATCGCCGCCGCGCAAGCCATCGTGGAAAAGGCGCAGCAGGCTGCCCGGGCCGAGCACACCCGGATGCTGGCCGAACTGCGCCACGAAGTGGGCCGTCTGGTGGTCGAGACAACTACCAAAGTGACCGGCAAGGTGCTGACGCTCGACGACCAGAAGCGCCTGGCCGAGGAAACGAACCGCGAGCTGGCTGCTTAGTGAAGACCTCCAAACAAGCCCGCCGGGACGCGAAGCAGTTGTTCCAGACCTGTCGCCCCAAAGGCATGCTGGACGAAGCGAAGGTCCGCCAGGTCGTGCAACAGGTGATTGCCTCGAAGCCGCGCGGCTACATCGCCATCCTCTCCCATTTCCAGCGGTTGGTGAAGCTGGAGGTGGACCGCCGCACGGCGCGCGTCGAGAGCCCCGTGCCGCTGGCGGAGGCCCAGCAGGCGGCGATCAAGGCCAACCTTACCCGCCGCTACGGCGCGGGCCTGACCTTCGCCTTTACCCAAAACGCCAGCCTCATCGGTGGCTTGCGCGTGCAAGTCGGCAGCGACGTGTTCGACGGCAGCGTGCAGGCGCGGCTGGCCGGGCTGGCCGCCAGTTTATAGGGCGGTTTTCTATGAGGATGAAGCCTGACTCAAGTTTCACAGATCACGTTTCACGTTTCACGTTTCAGTTATGAGTTCAATACTGCAGGACATTGAGAGCCAGATCGCCGGAGTGAAGACCTCGGTGACGAAGCAGAACGTTGGCGTCGTGCGCGAAATCGGCGACGGCGTGGCGAAGGTGGAGGGCCTCACCGACGCGATGTACAACGAGATGCTGGACTTCGGCGACGGCGTCACCGGCTTGGTGCTGAACCTGGAGGAGACCGAGGTGGGGGCGATCGTTCTGGGCGATTATACCGGCATCAAAGAGGGCCAGGAGGTGCACACCACGGGCAAAGTGCTCCAGGTTCCGGTCGGCATGGGGCTGCTGGGGCGCGTCGTAAACACGCTGGGCCAGCCGGTGGACGACAAGGGACCGATTCAGACCGACAAGACCTATCCGGTGGAGAAGATTGCGCCTGGCATCATCCGCCGCAAGTCCGTCAGCCAGCCGGTGCAGACGGGCATCATGGCCATTGACGCCATGATCCCGATTGGCCGCGGCCAGCGCGAGCTAATCATCGGCGACCGTTCGACGGGCAAGACAACCATCGGCATTGACACCATTATCAGCAACGCGCGCCTCAACAAGGCCGCGCAGGACGCGGGCGACAAAACCTACCGGCCGCTCTACTCGATCTACGTCGCCATCGGCCAGAAGCAATCAAACGTGGCCAACGTCATCCGCGTTCTCGAAGAAACCGGTGCGCTGCCCTACACGGTCGTCGTCGTGGCCACCGCCTCCGACTCCGCCACCAACCAATACCTCGCGCCGTTTGCCGGCTGCGCCATGGGCGAGTGGTTCATGGACAACGGCCTGGACGCGTTGATCATTTACGACGATCTGTCCAAGCACGCGGTCGCTTATCGCCAGGTCTCGCTGGTGCTCAAGCGCCCGTCGGGCCGCGAGGCGTATCCCGGCGACGTTTTCTACCTCCACAGCCGTTTGCTGGAGCGGGCGGCGCGGGTGGCGGAGAAATTCGGCAACGGGTCGCTGACGGCCCTGCCAATCATCGAAACCCAGGCGGGCGACGTCTCGGCCTACATTCCGACCAACGTCATCTCGATCACCGACGGCCAGATCTTCCTGGAGACGGACCTGTTCTACCAAGGCGTGCGTCCCGCGGTGTCGGTCGGCATCTCGGTGTCGCGTGTCGGTTCCGCCGCGCAGGTGAAGGCCATGAAGCAAGTCGCCGGACGCCTCAAGGGCGAGCTGGCCCAGTTCCGCGAGCTGGCGGCTTTTGCGCAGTTCGGGTCCGACTTGGATGCCAAGACTCAGGGGCAGATCGAGCGCGGCAAGCGCATCATGGAAGTGTTCAAGCAGCCGCCCTACAATCCCATCCCCATTGAAATCCAAGTGGCCGTCCTCTGGGTGGCCCAGAACGGGTTCACTGACGATGTGCCGGTGGACAAGGTCAAGGAGTTCCAGAACAAGCTGACGGAGTTCCTCACCACGCGGAAAACAGAACTGCTGGCCAAGATCCAGAAGGAAAAGGCCCTGAGCGATGCGCTCACCGCCGAGCTGAAGGCTGCGGCCACTGAATTCAAACAAACCTGGAAGTGAACCTGGATCGGACATATCCTGACACCGGCAATTCGGACTTCGGATTTCGGGTTTCGGATTTCTAACCCATGCCCAGCACCCGCGACATACGCCGCCGCATCAAGTCGGTCAAGAGCACGGCCCAGATCACCAAGGCCATGCAGATGGTGGCGTCGTCGAAAATGCTGAAGGCGCAGCAGGGCGCCCTCAATTTCCGGCCGTTCGCCACCATGGCCAGCCAGATCATGGGGCACCTGTCATCGGATACGGTGGACTACCGGCATCCGCTGATGGAGCAGCGGGAAGTGCGCAAGCGCGCGGTCGTTGTCATCAGCACCGACAAGGGCCTGTGCGGCGCCCTCAACTCGAACCTGTTCCGCGAGGTCGGCAACTACGACGCGGCCACCACCCAGTTCATCGCGGTCGGCAAGAAAGCCGCCCAGTTTCTCGCCCGCACCCGGCGCAAGCTCCTGGCCGAGTTCACCTACCACGACACGCCCACTTTCGCCGAGGCCGTAACCATATCACGGTTCGCCCAGGACTTGTTCCTCAAGGGCGAGCTGGATGCCGTGGACGTGATTTACACCCGGTTCATCAATACCCTGTCGCAGCGGCCCGATAAGCGCGCGTTGCTGCCGATGGCCTCAGCGGAGGGCCTGCGGGCGGAAGTCCAGGAGGAGACCAAGGGGGCTCCGGCGCCGGCCGAGCCGCAGCGCATTGATTTTCTGTTCGAGCCGGACGCGGCGACCGTGATGGACCGGCTGGTGCTCTACTTCATTGATTTCCGCGTGGCCCAGTTGCTGCTCGAAGCCAAGGCCAGCGAGCACAGCGCCCGCATGGTGGCCATGAAGAACGCCACCGATAATGCCGAGCAACTGGTCAAGCACCTCACGCTCGAATACAACAAGATGCGCCAGGCCAGCATCACCAAGGAATTGCTCGAAATCGCCAGCGCGGCCATGGCGCTGGGATAGCCAACATTGCACTGAGAAATATGAATAAAGGCAAAACGGTTCAAATCATCGGCCCGGTCGTGGACGTCGAGTTCCCCGACCAATTGCCGGCCATCTACAACGCCCTGACAATCGAATACGACCTCCCCCTCCTCGGCAAAACCAAGCTCACGCTCGAAGTCCAGCAGCACCTGGGCGACAACTGGGTGCGCGCCGTGGCCATGTCCACCACCGACGGCCTCAAGCGCGGCATGGAGGTTCTCGACACCGGCAAACCCATCTCCATGCCCGTGGGCGACTGCGTCATGGGCCGCGTGTTTGATGTCACCGGCAACCCCGTGGACGAGCGCGGCCCGGTCACGGCCGAGAAATACATGCCGATTCACCGCGCGGCCCCCACCTTGAT
Source organism: uncultured Verrucomicrobiota bacterium (assembly GCA_964625855.1). Taxonomy (GTDB): domain Bacteria; phylum Verrucomicrobiota; class Verrucomicrobiia; order Limisphaerales; family UBA8199; genus JAPLUA01. Next base: position 46,075 of record CAZVFC010000026.1, read on the forward strand.
GGATCAATCCACCACGCCGCAAATCCTCACCACCGGCATCAAGGTCATTGACCTCATCTGCCCCTTCCTGAAGGGCGGCAAGGTCGGGGCGTTCGGCGGCGCGGGTGTTGGCAAGACCGTCGTCATCATGGAGCTGATCAACAACATCGCCAAGCTCCACGGCGGCGTCTCAGTCTTCGCCGGGGTCGGCGAGCGCACGCGCGAAGGCAACGACCTTTACCACGAAATGTCCGAGGCGGGCGTTATCAATCAGAAAGACCTTGGCAAGTCGAAGATCGCCCTGGTCTATGGCCAGATGAACGAGCCGCCCGGCGCTCGCCTGCGCGTCGGCCTGTCCGGCCTCGCCATCACCGAGTATTTCCGCGACGACAAGAACCAGGACGTGTTGCTCTTCATTGACAACATCTTCCGTTTCTCACAAGCCGGCTCCGAAGTGTCCGCGCTGCTGGGCCGCACGCCGAGCGCAGTGGGTTACCAGCCGACCCTCGCCGCCGAAATGGGCGATTTGCAGGAGCGCATCACCTCTACCAAGAAGGGCTCAATCACAAGCTTCCAGGCGGTTTATGTGCCGGCGGACGATTTGACCGATCCCGCGCCAGCGACGACCTTCGCGCACCTCGACGCGACCATTGTGCTCGAGCGCTCGATCATGGAGTTGGGCATTTATCCCGCCGTGGACCCGCTGGCCTCAACCTCCCGCGCGCTCACGCCGGACATCGTCGGCCAGGAGCACTACGAGGTGGCCCGCGGCGTCCAGAGAGTGCTCCAGCGCTACAAGGACCTCCAGGATATCATCGCCATTCTGGGCATGGACGAGCTGTCGCCTGACGACAAACAGACGGTCTTCCGCGCCCGCAAGATTCAGCGGTTCCTTAGCCAGCCATTCACGGTCGCCGAAGTCTTCACGGCGCGCCCCGGCAAGCAGGTGCCCGTGGCCGACACCGTGAAAGGCTTCAAGGAAATCCTCGAGGGCAAGCACGACGAGGTCGCCGAAGGCAACTTCTACATGAAGGGCAAGATCGAGGAGATCACGCAGGAAGAGAAGTAGCAGCCCCGGCGCCACCTGTTCACGCATCACGCATCACGTTTCACGCCTAACCCCATGACCCCGGAATGAAACTGGAAATCACCACCCCCACGGGCCAGGTCTATTCCAAGGACGTGGACATGGTCACCCTGCCCGGCCGGGAAGGCGAGATGGGCATCCTGCCCATGCACGTGCCCTTGATCGCACTGCTGGGGGACGGCGAAATCATCGCCCGGCGCGGGAACGAGGAGGACCACCTGCTCGTCACCGGCGGCTGCGCGGAGATCACCCAGGAACGGGTCGCGATCATCACCGTCTTTGCGACCGATGAGCGCGTGATTGACGAGAACAAGGCGGAGGCCGCGCGCGCCCGGGCCGAAGCCCGCCTCAAGGAGAAGATCTCTCCGGAGGAAGTCGCCCTGGTGCAGGCCTCGCTGACCCATTCGCTCGCCCAGTTGAAGATCAAGCGCCGCCGCCAATCGTAGCGTGCTTAGCGTCGTCTGGCGTGGTGAGCGCGCTGGACCGCTCTTCCGAGTCTGAATCCCCTTGCGTCGGAGCGATTGCCTGTTTAGGAACCTGCCGTGGTCTTGAACGCAATCCTCGGGTCGCTCGCCCTGCTGAGCCTGGCGCTGACGCTATGGCAATGGCTGGCCGCCCGGCGCTTCCCGCTGCACCAAAGGTCTGCCCTGCCCATGACCTCCAACGTAGGGCAGTGCGTCTCGCCTGCTCTCCCGAGCGTATTGAGCGGATATGGGGCAGGCGAGACGCACTGCCCTACGTTGGCCCCCGGCCTCACCCTGCTCAAACCACTCAAAGGTTGCGATGCCTTCACGGAAGACTGTCTGCGAAGCTGGTTTGCCCAGCAGTACCCGGGGCCGGTCCAAATCCTGTTCGGCATCGCCTCGGCCGATGACCCGGCCGGGGAGGTCGTCCGCAAGCTCCTGCACGAATTTGCCGCCGCCGACGCACGACTGGTCGTATGCGGTCCCGTGATCGGCGCCAACGCCAAGGTCTCGCAACTGGCACAACTCGAGCGCCTGGCCAAGCATGAGCTCCTGGTCATCAGCGATGCGGACGTTCGCGTGCCGCCGGATCTGCTCGCGAACCTCATGCCCCCGCTGCTGGAGCCGCATTCCCTCACCATCAGCGGGGGGACCGCCGAGAGGAAGACGGCGACGCCGGGCCTGGTGTGCTGCTTCTATCGCCTGGCCAATGCTGCGACGCTGGCCATGCAGTGCGAAGCCATCGCCATCAATGCCGACTTTTGGAGCCAGGTTCTGCAAGCGCGTGCCCTCAAGCCGATGGATTTCGCCCTCGGCGCCGTGATGGCGATACGGCGCAGCCAGCTCGAGGCGATCGGCGGCTTCCAGGCGCTGGCAAATCATCTGGCCGATGACTACCAATTGGGCAACCGGCTTGCCCGGCGCGGCTACGCCATCGCCCTTTGCCCCGTGGTGGTCGAGTGCTGGTCGGCACCGATGAACTGGACCGCCGTGGGACAACATCAGCTCCGCTGGGCCCGGACGATTCGCGTCTGCCAGCCGGTGCCGTATTTCTTCAGCATCCTGAGCAACCCCACCCTGTGGCCGCTGCTTTGGCTGGCAGTTAAGCCCGCCGGGCCCGTGTTCGCTTTCGCCGGCTTCGCTCTACTGGTCCGAATCCTGAGCGCCCTGAACCTCCAGCAGCGGCTCAGCCCAAACCCAACGCCGGCAGGGGGAGCAACCGTGACCCATGCCTGGCTCGTGCCGGTCAAGGACCTGCTGCAGGCAGCGGTTTGGCTGCTGGCCTTTCTGGGCAACCGAATCGAATGGCGCGGCCAGCAGTTGCGACTCCGGCGTGACGGGACCGTCGAGCGGCGTGAGCCCGCAGGCTGAAGCCCCTGTGGGATGGCTGCAGGAAATACAGGCTGTTGCGCGCCAGCGGTTAAGCTGGTAGGAAGACTGCCCAGATTATGCAGACCATCCCATTAGGTGTCAGTTCGCTGAGCAGCAGCAGGCTGGCTTACGGGTGCTGGCGCGTGGCAGGCACCTGGAACCCAGCCGAGGTCACCGCGGAGAGCTGCGCCGCCGGGCGCCGGGCGATCATTGCCGCCTACGAAGCTGGCTACACGCTCTTCGACAACGCGGACATCTACTGTCGCGGCGAGGCCGAGCGCATCCTCGGCGCAGTGCTCAAAGAGGTCCCGGACATGCGCCGACAGGTGCTGATCGCGACCAAGGGCGGCATCCGGCCCGGCAACGACCCAGAGCCTGGCGCACCGCCACGCTACGACTTTTCCGCCGCCCACATCGTCAGCGCCTGCGAGCAATCGCTCCAGCGCCTGGGCATCGAGACGATTGATTTCTACATGCTGCACCGGCCCGACTTCCTGGCCGACCCAGAGGAAGTGGCGCGCGCGTTCTCGCAACTGCGCATGGCGGGCAAGGTTCGCTGGTTCGGTGTAAGCAACTTCCGGCCGACACTGGTGAGCGCGTTGCAGGCCGCCTGCCCGATGCCCCTGATCGTGCACCAGGTCGAGATCAGCCTCGCACACCTGGACGCCTTCACGGACGGCACGTTGGACCAGTGCCTGATGCAACGGCTCACTCCGATGGCCTGGAGTCCGCTGGCCGCCGGATTGCTCGGCGACGGCGCGAGGCAACTGTTGCCATCGCAGGAAGCCTACCGGCCGCAACAGTTTCTGCCTGTGCTGGACGGCATCGCCAAGTCTCGCGGGGCCAGCCGCCTGGCCGTGGCGCTGGCGTGGCTGCTGAAGCATCCCGCCCGCATCCAGCCTATTGTCGGCTCGACCAACCCGGAGCGCATCCGCGAAGCCGTGAAAGCCACCAGCCTGGAGTTGACGCGCGAGGAGTGGTATAGTCTGCTGATCGCGGCGCGCGGCGAACCCCTGCCCTGAATGTCTGACGCACCCGCCCCCGAAACCTTCCGCCTGTTCATCGCGGTCACCGTTCCCGAAGACATTAAGACCGAGATCGAAAAGGCCCAGGCGGCGTTGCGCCGCGCCCTGCCAAAGGAATGCGTTCGGTGGGCGAAGCGCGAGCAGTTTCACCTGACGTTGAAGTTCCTCGGGAATGTGGACGCGCAGCGAGTCGAGACGCTGACGGACGCAATTCGAGCAGCCTCCCAGGGCTTTGCGGCCCCTGAACTGCGTGCGGAGCGGCTCGGCTTCTTCCCGGACCTGCGTTCGCCACGAGTTGTGTGGGCCGGCGTGCATGACCGGCAGGAGCAGTTGCCTCTCTTGCAGCGAGCGATCGAGACCGCCACGCACGACTTCACAGCGGAGGCGCCGGAGAAAGCCTTCACGGGTCATATAACGCTGGGCCGCATCAAGGGGCTCCGGCGTCCGGAGGCTGCGGCGCTGACCGAAGTAGCCTCGGACCTCGCCACGCGCCTCTTTGGCGCGTGGACTGCCCACGAAGTCGAACTCATCCGCAGCCAGCTTTCGCCGACCGGCGCGCGCCACACGACGTTGGCGGCAATTCCGCTCGCCGGCCCGCCCACCGCCAGCGCGTAAGCCGCAGGCGCTGGCAGCAATTCGCGCGCATCTTCTTGCTGCCGCCATGGGTCCAGCCAGGAGATGGCTGCGTTGGCCGGGCAAGAGGACCGAAACTACAAGAAAAATACAGGAACAATACAGGAAGACTACAGGAAGAATCCAGGGACTCAGGCGCATCCCACGCCCCGCAGACGCCAACCGCTAGTTCTGCTCAGGAAGCCCGGCTTCCTACCCGGCCATGGCGGCCTTGACAGGGCGCGCCGCAGCATTTCTCCCGCCCCCGAACACAATTTATTCCTCATCAGCCTGTGGGCACTCTTGACGCTCGCAGGTTAAACACGTATCTACTCTGCCATGAGCGACACTTCAAACAAACGATCCGACGAATTCCTGAAGATCAGCGACCAGTTCCAGCTTGGCGTCCTGACCACTGAATCCTCTCACCCCGTCACTGCCAACTTGAGCGAGACCGCCAAACGCGACGTCGGCGCCGCGCTGGGCCTGCTCTTCCAGGCGGACGGTGACGTCGTGCGGAAGTATCGCGAGTTCGCCGAGTCGGGCCGGGCGCAGAAGATCAAGGAATCTGTCCTGCGCGCGCTGAAGAACGGCGGGAAGGTCTTCTTCACCGGATGCGGCTCCACCGGCCGCCTGAGCATCCAACTGGTCTCCATCTGGCGCGACTTCTGGCAACGCCAGAGCGCCCGCGGGCTGACCTGCTCTCCCTCGGCCGCCGAGTTCGAGAACCGCGCCTTCAGCGTCATGGCGGGAGGCGATTTCGCCCTCATCAAATCCGTGGAAGGCTTCGAGGACTTCACCGCCTTTGGGAAGAAGCAGATCGCGGACCTGGGCGTGTCCGGCAAGGACGTGGTCTTCGCCATCACCGAAGGCGGCGAGACTTCGCACGTCATTGGCACGGCCTGGCAAGGCCTGGAGGTCGGCGCGAAGGTCTATTTCGTCTATAACAACCCCGATGACATCCTGTGCAAGCACGTCAAGCGCAGCCGCGAGGTGATCGAGGAGCCGCGCATCGAGAAGATCAATCTCACGACGGGCCCCATGTCCATCACCGGCTCGACCCGTATGCAGGCGACCACCATCCAGCTCTGCGTTCTGCTGACGGTGCTCGAAATGGTGCTGCGCGACCTCATGAAGGAGCTCGAGCCCAAAGGCCCCTGCGCGCTGGACTCGGCGAATGTCCCCGCCCAGTTCCTGCAGCAGCTTGCGGAAATGCACGCGACGCTGAACTCGCCGAAGCTGCTGTCCCAGCTCGCCAAGGCGGTCTCGCTGGAGGAATCCGTTTACCGGTCAAAGCACAAGAACACCTACTTTGCCGACCGGTTCGGCATTGACGTGCTGACCGATACCACCGAGCGCTCGCCAACGTATTGCTCGCCGCCCTTCAGGAAATTCGATGACACCACGGCGACCGAGTCATGGGCGTTCCTGTTCCTGCCGTACCAGGACACGCCGAAAGCCTGGGAGCGCATCATCAAGCGCCAGCCCAAGTGCGTCGAGTGGAGCGAGAAAGAGGTGAAGGAATTGGTGAGCGAGGATAAAGTAGAGCGCACCATTGAGGTCGTGCGCAAGATCAGCACCGCCGAGCTGATGCGCTTCAAGGTGGGGCTCGACGGGCTCAAATACCGGCCCCTGGGCCAGGGTGACTGCGCTGTCGGGATTGTATCCGAGGAGGAGAAGGCATCGCTGCTCACGCCCGCCGGATTTCATCGCACGCAGCTCGAAGCGGCGCGGAAGGCCGGGGCCAAGATCGGCGTGATCTACTTCGGACGCGAGGAGTCCCACCAGGAGATTCAGGACTTTTTAGCCACCTGGAACCCCGGCGGCGTCGCGGTCCTCGCGACGATCCCGAAAACGGATTTCGTCCTGGACGGCGTCACCCGAGCCGGCCTGAAGATGCTGCTCAATGCGCTTTCGACCTGCACGATGGTGTGCTTGGGTCGAGTTATGGGCAACTACATGATCTGGGTGGTGGCCAGCAACCTGAAGCTCATAGACCGCTCCACCCGCTACATTCAAAGGCTCACGGATTTGGACTACCAGGCCGCCAACCGCCTGCTGTTCGAGGTCGTCGAGTACGTCGAGCCCCGCATGAAGGCCGACCAGGCGTATCCCCCGGTGGTGGGGGTTTCCGTGATGCGCGTCCGCCATAAGCTGAGCAACGAAGAGGCGGAGAAACGACTGCTGGCCGAGTTATAAGTTGGCCCTATACAGCTCTGCCGTGCTCTGCTAACTTGCTTGCACCTATGACACTGGACGACTTTTTGCTAGAGGCGGAAGACAAGATGATCAAGACCGAGCAGGTGGTCGTTAACGGTTTTGCCGGCGTGCGCACCGGCAAAGCCTCACCGGCTCTGGTCGAGAACATCCTGGTGGAAGTTTATGGGGCCCAGATGCGCATCCGAGAGCTGGCCGGCATCACCACTCCCGAGCCCCGGACCCTGACGATCCAGCCCTGGGACGTCAACTCCCTGCATCCGATCGAGAAGGCGATTCTCAAGAGCAACCTGGGCCTCACGCCCTCGATACAAGGCAAAGCGATTCGTCTCTTCTTTCCAGAGTTAAGCGAGGAACGCCGCCAGGAGTTCTGCAAGATCGTGCGCAAGATGGCCGAAGACGGCCGGGTCGCCGTCCGCCACGTCCGCCGCGATGCCATGGAACAGTTGAAGAAGCATGGTCACGACAGCGGCGTCACCGAGGATGACGTGAAGCATGCGGAAAAGGAACTCCAGAAGCTCACCGACGACTACACCGCCAAGATTGACGCCCACCTGGCCCACAAGGAAAAAGAAATCATGACCGTCTGAGGGCGCCAGCCCTCACTCCAGCAGGATCCGCCTCAAGGGAGCGAGAACTTGACGCGGAAGAAAGCGGCGGAGGTTTGGGCAGGGAAGACGGCCTCACGCACATAGACGTCAGGCAGATTCGTCAGCGTCACCAAGTTCGAAGGGGCGATTTCGGCCCAATGCACCAGGTCAGTCGAGGTCTCGAACCGCCGTTGCACGTCGCCCAGGCTTTTGCGTTCCCGGAAAGCAAAGGCAAACGTGTCCGGAGCGCTTTCCACCGTTTGCAGCGCCGCGACCGAAGCATCGGGAATAAACGGACCACCGACCATGGCGAACTCGAGCAGGTTGTCCACCTGGTCGCCTTCGGGGTCGCCCAAGGCTCCGCCGAGAGCCGGATCGGCCAACTGGGCATCGGTGAACTGATGCAAGGCCCAATCGGCGAATGTGCCCGGCAAGGCGCGCTCGAAGCAGATCAGCTCGATCACCTGCACGTTGCGGGGGTTGGTGGAAACCCCACGGTCATAGGCGCTGGTAATGACCAGCACCGCATTTGTTGCACTGACCGGTTGGGGCAGGCGCACGTCGAACGCGGCAGTGGGAGACATCGCGCCCTCGTAAACGAGCGTGCCGCTGGTGGGAATACCGCTGGAAGCAATGGCATTCGTTACATTGACAATCATCTGAATGTCTTTCGGCCCATAGCCGCCATTTTCGGTGCGCGGAAGGACCTGAAAACCTGACATGGCGACCACGCGCGGGAAAGTAACCTTCAACCATTCTGCATGGTTGGTGGGCCCGAGTAGAGAAACCCAAAAACTGGCGAGATTCCCGTCCACCACATTGGCGGGCGGGTAGTTGGTCTGCCAGGAGGAGGCGCTCACACTCGAGGTTGGCAGCGCATAGGACGGATACAACGGCACGGCTGACGCCAGCGATACCGTGATCTGAGCCGGGTTGCCGCCTGCACCCGGGAAAGTCAGCACGCCGTTTGTGCCCGAAGCAGTCCAGGCAATTTGCGTTGCATTTGAGGCGGTCTGGGAGGCGTTCTGGCCAGGGAACCAGACGGCATAGCGCGGGCCGAGCGAGTCCTGGGCCATGAACTGGAGAGTATCCTGGGCCGCCCCGGAGCGGTTGTACGAAGCAGCCGCCTGGTATTTGAAATAGCCGGCGGGCCCGGCAGCAACTCCATACCGGCCCGCGACACAGACCCAGTCATTGGTGATATTTCGAGTGACGCCCGACCGATTGGTGATGATGGCCGAGGCGCCCGTCCAGTCCACCAGGCGAGATCCACCGGTGAGCGGATCATTTTCGATGCCGATGCTGAAGCTGGCGGCGGAGCCGGCGATGCCTGCTGCGGGCCAGGGCACCTCGACGATGCCCACACTCTCGCCGGTGCAATTCACATAGACCTGGGTGGTCCCATTGGTCCCGTTGGTCAGCTCAAGCTGCGCCTCGAAGCCGCCACTGTTGGTCGTCAGGCTTGCCAGTCGTGCGCCCGTGGGATTGCCCAAGACACCCAGACCAAGTATTCCCGGGAGTCTTGGCGTGGTGATATAGGCGTTAGTCGGCACCGAGAGGGCGGGCGGCTCGATGAGGGCCATGATGTTCGGACCGTAACTGAGCGAGGCAAACCCAAAAGGCCCTCGCTGCGCGATGAGTTTGACGGTGGACAAATGCTCGAAAGCGGCACCGGGCGGGATGGCGGGGCCATTGGTGTAGTCGGTGTTGGTCCAATGGAGCCAGGCAATGGCTGTGCGGCGCGCTTCGACCGCCTCGCGGAAAAAGCCGCCGCCGCTGGGGCCGACAAACCTGCCGTCGCCATTGACGATCTGCCGGTAGCGAACCAGTTGCGCCAATTGGGTGTCGGTCCAGCGGGCCAGCGGGTCGTTGAAATGGGCGGCGAGCCAGGCGATGTAGGAATTCTGCTCGTAGTCGTGGAGCTCCCAATCCAGCCCGGAGGGATATGCAAACTCGCCCGAGTCAAGCACCAGGTGGCTCAGGTTGGACCAGACGTTCAGTACGTTATGCTCGGCGAATGCCTGGAGTTCAGTGGCAATTGCCGGGTTGGCGAGCCTGGCCATGAGCAGAGAGTCGCCCATGGACATGCCGGCGACCATCTGGTAGGTGGGATGGTAGAAGCCGTGGTTTTCGAGTGAATAGTCTGGATACAGGGTGACGGTGCTAATCCAGGCGGCCAGGGGGTCGCCGTTGGTGTTGGCCACGGTGTAGGTGTTAACGAGGTAGCTCTTCGCCGATTCGAGCCAGAGGGCTGCGTTGGCATTGGTGCTAAGCCAGGCGGCGGCCAGCGCGAGGATATTGCCGTTCCAGCCGTTCTCTTCGGCTTTAGTGTCGCCAATATAGCCCGAGGTCGGCGCGATGCCGGCGCGGTAATCCGCTTCATCGGCCAGCGCACGCTGGACAGCCTGCACGGTGGCCGGGGGCAGGTCGCTTTGCACGAGGAGGCAGGCCAGCCCCATCGAGCCGGCCCACAGACTGCTTTGCCAGCCATGGCCCCATTGCAGGCCGTCCACACAGACATTGGCGCCGCTGACGTGGGTGTTGGCGGCGTAATTGAGCGCCTGCCGAATCCTGGCGATGCGGTCCGGACGGTTCGTGGCGGAGGGATAGGCGTGCGCCAAGACCGCGCACGACACTGCGACTCCGCAACTGCCCCGAATGCCGCCGTTGCCTGAACTCTTGCCGTCGCCCCAATAACCCGAGTCTGCGGGAGCGTTGGAATACGAGACGGTTTGCCAGATGGTCTCGCTATGGCGCTCGAAGTCTTCCAGGCAATCCAGGTAAATCTGTTGAGAAGAAGCGGCGGAAGCCGAGCAACTCAACAGGGCGGCGAACAACGCGATGAGCGACCTCAAACTAGGGGTAAACCAGGCGATAGAACACGCTGCCATTGGCCGGATCAATGGGAAGGAGGAGTTGGTTGGTGGCCCTTGAACCGGGCACGGTAGTCCAGTTGGTTCCGATGCCTGCGCCTGGGGCGTTGGTCTGCGCCTGGAGGGCCCAGCCGGTATGGCTTGCCGGCCAGGAGAGTTGAAGCGTGGCGCCGCCGCCAACCACGGCCGTTCTGATATTAGTAGGATTAGTGTCCGGGCCCGGTGCGATTCTCAGCGTGCCGTCGCTGGCCAGCGTGCTGGTGTCCCAGGCCAAGCCCCAAGCCGGGACTGGAGGCTCAATCATCGTGAAGGCGCCACCGTAGCTCGCGGCGTCGAACAGCTTGAAGGAGTCGCTCGTGGTGAGCGGGTCGCCGCTGATATCGAGCCGAAGAGTGCCCCCGTAGGTGAGCTGCGACAGCCCTTGGAGCCTGTCACTGCTCAGCGTTGCTCCCGCTTTGTTGAGCTTCAATTCGATCGTGCCATCGTTGATCAGACCGCCCACAACGTTGAACGAGCCGTTGCCTTTGAGCGTCTGCGCGGAGGCAATCGTGATCGTTGCCCCTGAACGGTAAGTCACATCCAGATTCCCACCGGATTCCACCATAATGTGCGCCGAATTGGCAATCGAAGCGGCATTCGACAACGCCAGTGTGCAGCCGGAGCCGATGATGGTGTCGCCCGTGTAGGTGGAGATATTGGTCAGGGTCAGGGAGCCACCGCCGATCAGGGTGAATCCCACCTTGCCGCTGCCGCTGAGGACCGAGTCGCGAATGACGCCGGCGTAGATTTGCCAGTTGTTCACAGGGAAATCCGCCGTATGGAAGGTGTCGTTGGACGTGTTGAGGGTGAACACACAATCGGTGCTGCCGCTGCTCGCGATAATTCCGCTGGGAAGCATCGGGTTCACCACTCCGGGCGTGGTATTGGTGCTGACCAGCGCGCTGACTTGTTGGTTGAAGCCGGCCAGATCAAACGTAGCCGTCAGATCGAGCCAGGCGGTAGCCGGAAAGGCATTCGCCGCGCCGAAGCGCATCGTGGAACCGCCAATGACCTCGCTGCCGGCCCAACTGTTCCCCGTCGAATTGATCAGGGTAACTTGCCCGGCATCCACCGTGCTCAAGCTATACGCAGCCAGGTTGCTGACCTGACCATTGACGACATTGGTGCCCCCGCCACGGAAGGTGAACTTGCCGATCATGTCGGGGCCGCTGATCGGGCCGTTGAACTCGTTGCGTCCGCTGGTGGAAATCTGAACCGAACCGCTGCCGCCCAGGGTGAGCGGGCCATTGATGATATTAGTGCCAGAAGAACTAAGCAAACTGCGACTCTCGTTTTGGAAGTTCACCCCGGTGGTGCCCACCAGCGCCAAGGGCGTGGTGCTGGGATAGCTGCTGCCGTTGAGGACCAACGTGCTATGGGCGTTGGCCAATCCCGGCGCCTGAACCAAAATGTTGGTGAATTGCCCGGCTGCATCGGGGTTGCCGAGATTGACTGTCCCGGCAAGGACGCTAAGCGCCCCGCTCAGCGTATTGGTCCCCGAGAGGCGAACCGTGCCCGCAGCGGTGTTAGTGAGCCCGCCGGTGCCCGTGATATAGCCGATGGTGCCGCCGGCGGTGGTGGCGAAAACCAGCCCTCCGTGGTTGGTCACCGGGCCGGTGCCCAGCGAGCCGGTGGCGGCGCCGGTGCCAACCTGCAAAACACCCCCCTGAATTACCGTCGGACCGGTGTAACTGTTGGTGGTGTCAAGGAAGAGGGTGCCGGCCCCGCTCTTGGTCAAACCGGTATTCCTGGTGATGCCTCCACTCGTGAAAGTAGAGAAAGTGTAATCGGTGGCAGAGTTCACGACGACGGAACTGGGATGGAGTTCGTGTGCTAAATAGACATAAGAACTGCCTTGGCCGTCAAAGAGCACATTGTCCCCTTGCCTATAGGCCACGTCGGCCACCGTATCCGCATTCGTGTCCCAATTGACGTTAGCGATGTCCCAATCCGCGAAGCCCACCCACGTGAGATTCACCGGTACGCGGACCGTCAGCGTGGCAATGCCGCTGGTGGTCGAGTTAAAACTGTTGGTGATTACCACATCATAATCGCCGCTGTCGGCCATCAGCGCGGCAGTGATCGCATAGACACTCTGGGTCGCGCCGTCAATCGGCAGCCCGCCCAGGCGCCATTGATACGCAAACGGAGGAACCCCGATGGTGGTGACGCTCAAACTGGCTGGCTGCCCGACGGCAAGCGTATCGCCGACTGGCTCCGTGAGCACAACCGGATTCGGGTCAATCAACTGCATGGCGTTTGCCGCCCGGGCGATGCCGCTCATGCGCACCTCGTCAATCAAACCCACGAAGTTCTGTGAGGACCCACCGGTGCTGCGCCCCTCGTTGCCAATGCAGAAGTCCGTGGCCCCCGTCCTCAGGTCAACCGTCATGCTCGAGGAGCCGATGGGGTTCGCTGCGGTGGGGCTGGGGTCCTGGTCCAGCCAGGTCCAGTATAGCGTGATATTATCAACGGCACCTTCATTGCCATCATACACCACAGCCACGTGATACCACTGGTTCGAGACGATGGCGTTGGGGCCGGTGGTTGGGATGTCAAAAGCGATGTCCTGCACCGAAGTCCCGTTATTGAGGTTGATGAAGTGAAGCCGAGGCACGGTATTGCCACCCACGGTTCCGACAGGATCTATCCGAAATTGGAAGATGCGCCCGGCGTTTGCCTCGTCCTCGCCGCTGAAGATCTGCATCTGATCCAGCCGCCCGTTGCCGGTTGGAGTGGCACCCATATTCAGTGCCGGGTCGAAATCCACGCGGATGATGGCCTCATAGGTAAACGCGCCGGAAGCCCCGGCGTAAGCCATAGCAACATTGTCGCCCGTCCCGTTAACCAAGGGGCGCGGCGAAAGGAGGGCGTCCTTGCCCGCAGCGGTGATGCCGCTCTGACCGCCGTCGAAGGTGCTCAGGGCGCTGCCGAAGCCGCTGCGAGAACTGTTGGCGAGCGTGGCCCCGTTGGCGAGGTTGATCAACGCGATCGGGTTGCTGCCCGCATCCGCCACCGGGGTGGCGCTTTCATCCATCTGCCATAGGTGAAGGGTATAGGCATCCGGCGTATACGGACCAAAGACGTAGGCATTGGCGCTGTATGGCAGGAGGATCGCCGCGGCAAAAGCCCCGGCAAGAGCTGTTGAAGCAAGGTGTTTATTGTTCATGATCGGGCAGGTCTTGAGGTTCATCTGCTGCGGCCAGAGAACTGAGATCATTTCTCTTCCTCGAACATTCGGTCGTTAAGGATGACATGATTGGCACAATTCGCTTCCGCCACTCCGACTTGAGGGCTCGACCGGCGGTCAAGACATCCCCGAGAAATCTGGAGCTACGGTATTATTGTCACAATCCGCTCATCTGCGTCAACTCCGGCTATTGCTGAATGGGGGGGAATCGCCGTGGACAAAAGCGGTCCTCGCCCATTCCGTCTCCAGGATGGAGCCTAACCCCAATTCCCACGTCCTTCTGCTCTGGCGGCGGCCGCCAGCACTCGTGTCAGCCCCCGCCCACGAGGTCAATTTCCCCCGACTCTAAACTGCGGTAAGAATTATAATTGCCGCTCGACATTCCCTGGCCTAGCTTCGCTTCAACAAGAGACAAGTATGCCCCGACTCGTGGTCAACCCGGATTCCCCTGAGGCCTGGCCCATCGAATTGCAACCGGGCGCCGTCTCGCTGGGGCGGAGCCAGGAAAACGACTTTCCTATCGAACACCGTTCCGTCTCCAACTCTCACTGCCGCATCACCGTCTCGGATACCGGCACCTGGCTCAAGGACCTCGGTTCGACCGCCGGCACTTTCGTCAATGGCGAACTGGTCGAGGAGGTGCGACTCCAGCCCGGCCAGACGCTGCGCCTCGGCGAGATCTCGATGCGTTTCGAGTCCGAGGCGCCCGAAGACGCGCCGCCGCCCGCCACTCCGCCGGTGCCGCCGCGCATTGGCCCCCTCTCGGTCGCTGCCAGCAGCTCCTGCTGCAAGTTCCATCCCCAAATCCCTGCGCGTTTTGCTTGCGCTGACTGCCAGCACGCTTTTTGCGACCTGTGCGTCACTACCCGGCATGTCAGCGGCGCTTCCCGACGGTTCTGTCGCCACTGCGGATCAGAGTGCCACCCGATCCAGCCCCGATTCGAGTCCGCCAAATCTCCGCCCGGCTTCTTCGCTTCACTGCCAGGGGCGTTGATTTACCCTTTCCAGGGCAACGGTGTGATTCTGCTGATCGCGGGCACGGTGTTCTTCTACCTGCTCGGCCGCCTGCCGTTGATTGGCCTGATCCTGGCGGGCTACCTGTTTGCCTATGCCAAGAGCATCATTACCTCGACGGCCGAAGGCCGCCGGGATCCGCCCGACTGGCCTGATTTCAGCGACTGGAAAGAAGACATCCTGGTCCCTTATATGCAACTTGCCGCCCTGGCGATTCTCTCCTTCGGCCCGGCGTTCGTCATCGGGTTGTGGCGACCCGGAACCGACGCCGCGGCCCGCGTTGCCTTTTTCGTCGCCCTCGGTTTCGGCGCCTTTCTCGCCCCGATGGGTATGCTCGCGCTGGCAATGTTCGATACGGTCGCGGTCCTCAATCCCATTGCGTTGACCTGGTCTATCCTGCGCGTGCCGGCACACTATCTGGTCGCGGCGGCAGCCTTCGAAGCCGTTCTCCTGCTCCATTGGTTTGCTGCCGACGCCCTCCAGGCGCTGATGCCGGTGCCCCTCCTGCCGGGGCTCCTTGCCAGCTTCGTTGACCTCTATGTCATCTCTGTCGGCATGCGCATTCTCGGCCTGCTCTACGCAAGCAACCAGGACCAGTTTGGCTGGTTCAGCCGCTTGCGCCGCTGATCCGAAGCCAGCCGGTCGTGGGGCGCCAAAACACAGTTGATCGTTGACTGATTCCGGCAATTATGAGAATGAACGCTCATTCATTTATTGGAAAGCTGCTATGTCCGTCAGTGACAAACACAGGTCGGCCCAGCGCGACAAGGTTCTGCTCGCGGCGCGGAAATGTTTTATTCGCCATGGCTTTCACGCCACGGGCATGGTCGAGATCAGCAAAGCCTGCCGCATGAGCGTCGGCAACATCTACCACTATTTCCCGAACAAGGACGCCATCGTGCAGGCCATAGCCGACGAGACGCGTTCCCGCATCTTGCCGGTCCTGCGCCGCCTGGAGAACCACCCCAATCCCGTTGAGGGAATCATCGAAATTATTCTCTTCGGCGTGAGGGAGTTCTGCCGGGCTTCCGACGCCCGGCTCTGGATTGAGATTTCGGCCGAAGCGCCGCGAAACCGGCTTATCCGCGAGATCTATTTCCGCTTCGACCGGGACATTCGCGGCATGTTGAAAGGCCTTATGCAAAGGGCCGTCCAAGCCGGGCAAATGTCCCGCCGCTTGGATTTGGAGGCGATTTCCCTCTGGCTGGTCGCCTTGCTCGATGGCGCTCTTGCCCGGGTCTCTTTGGAGCCGGACGTCAATATAGCCCGGACTCTGGACACCCTCGCCTGCAACATACGCCGCTGTCTCTGCATCCATCCCGCTTGAACCCACTTCTCTCCATGAACCAGATTCGTGACCGCTCCTGTCCTGCGGTGATCTCCCCCGGCGCGGCCACCCGCCCGGCGGCGGCTGACCCGCGGCAACCCCTTGACCAAGCCATCACTCAAGCACTGGATTGGCTGGCGCGGGAACAGCAGCCCGAAGGCTTCTGGGTCGGCATGCTCGAGTCCAACTGCTGCATGGAAGCGCAGTGGATTCTGGCTATGCATTTTCTGGGTGTCACCGATGACCCCAAGCAGCCGGGGGTGCTTCGAGCCATTCTCCGGGAGCAGCGGCCGGACGGGTCCTGGGAAGTGTATCATCAGGCGCCGATGGGCGACATCAACACCACCGTGGAGTGCTATGCGGCGCTGCGCTGTTGCGGTTTCAAGGTGGACGACGAACCGGTCCGCAGAGCCCGCGCCTGGATCCTGGAGCACGGCGGCTTGAAGAAGACGCGGAATTTCACCCGTATCTGGCTGGCCTTGATTGGCGAATGGCCGTGGGAAGGGACGCCGGTGATTCCGCCGGAGATGATTCTGCTGCCGACCTGGATGCCGTTCAACATCTACTGGTTTGCCAGTTGGGCGCGCGCCACGATCGTGCCACTGGCCATCGTCTCGGCCCGCCGCCCGGTTCGTCCCTTGCCACCCGAGCGCCGCCTGGACGAACTCTTTCCCGGCGGGCGCGACCGCTTTGACTATTCTATCCCGACAAAAATGACGGGGTTTTGGCCAACCTTTTTCCGGGTTAACGAGCGGATTCTGCACGCCTATGGTTCGCTCCCCTGGCAACCGGGACGCGAGGACTGCATCAAGTTGTGTCTGGAATGGATTATCCGGCATCAGGATGCGGACGGGGCCTGGGGCGGCATCCAGCCGCCCTGGATCTATAGCCTCATGGCGTTACACCTGGAAGGTTATCCACTGGATCACACCGTCGTCCATAACGGCCTCGATGCCTGGAACCACCATTGGTCCTATCAGCGCGATGGCGCCACGTACTTGCAGGCCAGCGAATCGCCCATTTGGGATACGTTGCTCACGTTGCAGGGATTGCTCGATTGCGGCGCAACTATAGAGAGTTTCCCTCAAATGCTGCCCGCGCTGGATTGGATTCTCAACAAGCAGATACTGGTCAAAGGCGACTGGGCCATGACCGTCAAAGGGGTGGAATGTGGCGGCTGGGCATTCGAGCGTGCCAACACTCTCTATCCCGACCTGGATGATACTGCCGTGGCCCTGAGCGTCCTGGTGCAAATCCGCGACAGCGCCCTCCCTTCTTTTCGGCCTCGGATCAATGCCGCCATCAGCCGTGCCGAAAAGTGGGTTCGCGCCATGCAATCCTCCAACGGCGGCTGGGGCGCATTTGACAAGGATAATGACCGCTACATTCTGACCCGGATACCTTTCTGCGACTTCGGCGAGGTGCTCGACCCGCCCAGCGCTGATCTGACCGGCCATAAACTGGAAGCGTTGGGCCTGCTGGGCTATGACCTCCGTGATCCGGCGGTCAAGAAAGCGGTCGAATACGTCCTGAGGGAACAGGAACCCGATGGCAGTTGGTTCGGGCGCTGGGGCGTCAACCACATCTATGGCACCGCCCTGGTGCTGCCGGGGTTGCGAGCCGTTGGTTTTGACATGTCCGATCCGCGCATTCGCAAGGCCGGAGACTGGTTGGTGTCCAAGCAACGGCCCGATGGTGGCTGGGGAGAGTCGTGCGCCTCGTACATGGATGATTCCCTGCGCGCGGAAGGACCCAACACGCCATCGCAAACCGCGTGGGCTCTCATTGGGCTGCTCGCTTTCGGCAGCCACTACTATGATGGTGCGATTGAGCGAGGGATCCGATGGCTCTTGCAGCATCAGAACAACGGCACGTGGGATGAACCTCACTACGTGGGCTGCGGCTTCCCGGGCTACGGAATCGGCGAGCGCATCAGCTTAAAGAAGAACGCCGCCAGCCTGGCACAAGGTCGCGAGCTGGCTCGCGGCTTCATGATCAATTACAACCTCTACCGCCACTACTTCCCCTTGCAGGCCCTCGGCCGCGCCCGCCGGCATCTGCGGCAGCGGTCTCCCGTTCCTGCCTAAGTTCCAAGGGGCCCCTGCCTGGAAGCCGTCTGGAGATTGGGGCTCCGCGCCGCTTTGCTTGCACTGGCGGAAATGGGGATCGAAAACCGGGCGTATCTTGATACCACCACCGCTCTCGGCAATCGGGACATGCGCGGAGCGCGGCTGTCCTCAGCCGCAGCGCGGGCGTAAGGGAGCGGCTCTCGGGACAACGGGGCAGGCCCGCATAGTCGGGGCTGCTGCGGCTGAGGACAGCCGCGCTCCGGTGGCGGTGTCGAGATGCGCTCTCGAAAACCAACTTGGCTGTTTTAGCAATTGGCAGGGTCCGCCCGGGCTGGCATAAATAGGGGTCCGAAATTTGAAAGAATGTTCCTGAGCGCAACGAATAAGCTCTTGTGTGTGACGATGCTATGCCTGGCCGCCGCTGGCCCGGGGTGTTCCATCAAGCGTATGGCCGTTAATCAAGTCGGCAATGCCTTGGCGGGCAGCGGGGCGACCTTCGCCTCCGACGATGACCCGGAGCTGATCAAGGCCGCCCTGCCGTTCAGCCTCAAACTGATGGAAGGTTTGCTGAACGAACAACCGCGCCACGAAGGCCTGCTGCTGGGCGCCGCCAGCGGGTTTACGCAGTATACTTATGCGTTTGTGCAGCAAGATGCGGATGAGACAGAGGACAGGGACTTTGCCGCGGCGGAGGAACTAAGGGCGCGCGCCCGGCGCTTGTATTTGCGGGCGCGGAACTATGGCCTGCGCGGGCTCGAGGTCAGACACCAAGGTTTCGAGCAGGCGCTCCGGGCTAACGCCCAGACGGCCATGAGCGCGGCCACGCGCAAAGACGTGCCGTTGCTGTATTGGACAGCTCTATCCTGGGCAGCGGCGATCTCCCTATCCAAGGATAATCCCAATTTGATCGCCGACCTGCCGCTCGTGGAGGCGATGATGGACCGCGCGCTGGCTTTGGCGGAAGACTTCGACCACGGCGCCCTCCACACCTACTTCATCACGTACGAGATGAGCCGGCCGGGTGGCACGGGCGATGCGGCGGCGCGGTCGCGGCAGCATTTCGAACGCGCGCTGGCGCTCAGCGGCGGCCAGCAGGCCGGGCCGATGGTCTCATTCGCTGAGGCGGTCTGCGTGCAGAAGCAGGACCTGAAGGAGTTCGAATCCCTGCTTAACCAGGCGCTGGCGATCAATCCCGACCTGAAGCCGGAATGGCGATTGGGCAACCTCGTCATGCAGCGCCGGGCCAAATGGCTCCTCTCCCGCACCGACCAGCTTTTTCTGCGCACCGGACCGCCGGACGGCGGAAATCCGAAGGCCGAGGGCCGAAATCCGAATGAAGCCCGAAGTGCGAGGTCCGAGTAGGCTTTTCTTCTCATGAAGCGTTACATCTGTTTACCCTTGTTCTTGATCCTCAGCCTAACCCTGGTCGCGCCAACCCTGCGCGCCGCCGAGAAGACGATCCGGCTCAAGCTCGGCACGCTCGCGCCGGCGGGCACCTCCTATCACAAGAGCCTCCAGGCGATGGGCGAGAAGTGGCGGAAAGAGTCGGGGGGCGCAGTGCAGTTGGTCATCTTCCCCGGCGGCACACAGGGGAGCGAGGCGGACATGGTGGGCCTGATGCAGACCGGGAACCTCGATGCCGGCATGCTCACGACCGGCGGGCTCTCGGAAATTGACCCCGGCGTTCTGGCGACGCAAGTCATGCCGCTTTTCTTCCACAACCTGGATGAGCTGGACTACGTGACCGAGAAGTTGCGCCCCCAGCTCGATGCCCGTCTGCTGGCCAAAGGATATGTCGTTCTATTCTGGAGCGATTCCGGCTGGGTGCGGCTCTTCTCCAAGTCGCCAGTGCTGCACCCGGATGACCTGCGCAAGCTGAAGGTTTTCTCGGGGGCCGATAGCCCCGCCGCCTATGACGTGTGGAAGGCCAGCGGATTCAACCCGGTGTCGCTGGACTCAACAGGCATCCCGCAGGGCTTGTTGTCCGGCACCATCAGTGCCGTTCCGACGGTGCCCATTTTCGCACTGGCAGGGCAGTTGGACAGTCAAGTCAAATACATGTTGGAGTTGAACTGGGGGCCGCTGGTAGGCGCCGCCGTCGTGCACAAGAAGGCGTGGGACCGCATCCCAGCCGACATGCGGGAGGCGTTGCTCAAGATCGCCGCGGAAACCGGTCGGCAGGTCAAGGCGGCCGGGCGGGCGGAGAGTAATGCCGCGGTGGCGGCCCTGGTCAAGCGCGGCCTCAAGGTGCATCCGGTGACTCCCGAACTGGAGGCGGAATGGCGCGCGGTGATTGACAAGGCGCAGGACCTCATCCGGGGCAAGGTCATACCCGCAGACCTGTTTGATGAAGCCAGCCGGTTTGTGAAGGAGTATCGCACTGCGGCTGGAGCCAAGCCGCAATGAGCAGCGGCCAGGTCGTCCCTTCAGCTCTGCCGGGCTGGTCTGAGCTAACCACGCGTTCCCGCTGGCAGCGCGTGCTGTGTCAGAGCGAGAACCTTCTGCTGGTGGTGCCGCTGGCGGTCATGCTGCTGCTGCCCGTCGTGGAAATCCTCTTGCGTACGGTATTCAAGACCGGCATCTCGGGTTCCAGCGCCATTGTGCAGCACCTCACGTTGATCGTCGGGATGCTGGGCGGCGCGGTCGCGGCCCGCGACCGGCGGCTCCTGGCGCTTTCCCCTGTGCAGGCGCTGCTTCAAGGGCGGGCCAAGGCGGCCGCCCGGATCTTCGGCAGCGGGTTCGCGGCTGCGATCACGTTCGTCCTTTTCCTGTCCAGCCTTCAATACGTGCTGGCGATGAAGCCACTGGGGAAGGTGCTCGTTTACGGAATCCCGGTCTGGGTTATCCAGCTAATCCTGCCTGTCGGTTTTGGCCTGATCGTGCTGCGCCTGGTCTGGCACTCCGCTGAGCGTTACGGCGGTCGAGCCGCGACCCTCGGGCTGGCCGCTGCCTTGGTTGGCCTGGCGCTGTGGGCCCCGGTATCTCCGGAACGGTTAATGGTCCCGGCACTGGTGGTTCTGGCAGTGGCAACGCTGCTGGGGGCGCCGGTGTTCACCGCCCTGGGCGGCGCGGCCCTGATCTTGTTTTGGAGCCACGACCTGCCCATCCAGGCGGTGCCGCTCAAACACTACAGTCTCACCACCAATAGCGTGCTCCCGAGCATCCCCATCTTCACGCTCGCGGGCTACTTCCTCGCTGAAAGCGGGGCGTCCAAGCGCCTG
Organism: uncultured Verrucomicrobiota bacterium; assembly: GCA_964625855.1. Classification (GTDB taxonomy): domain Bacteria; phylum Verrucomicrobiota; class Verrucomicrobiia; order Limisphaerales; family UBA8199; genus JAPLUA01. The sequence continues at coordinate 67,153 of CAZVFC010000026.1, forward strand.
GTGCGCGTGTTTCAAGCGCTGGTCGGGCAATTCCGCGGCGGGCCGGCGATCGTTACCGCTCTGGTTTGCGCGTTCTTTACTTCATTTACTGGCGCGTCCGGCGTCACGATCCTTGCCCTGGCCGGCGTGCTCATGCCCGTCCTGCTGGCCGCGCGATATTCCGAACGCAACGCGCTCGGCCTGTTGACCGGCGCCGGATCGCTCGGGATGCTCTTCCCCCCCTGCCTGCCCGTGATTCTTTACACGATCGTCGCCAACCAGAGCGCGCATGCCGATCTTACGATCAAGGAAATGTTCCTGGGCGGTGTCGGCCCCGGCATGCTGCTGGTGGGGCTGACGGCCTGGTGGGGAATTCGCAAAGGCCCCAAAGAGGCGGTGGACCGCCCCGTCTTCCAATGGTCGGAAGCCGGCGCCGCGGTGTGGGATGCCAAGTGGGAAATGCTAATCCCCGTGGTGGCCGTCGTGGCGCTCTTATACGTGCCCACCGTCGTCGAAGCCGCCGCGGTGACCGCTACCTTCGCACTCCTGGTTACGACCGTGATTCACCGCGACCTGCGCCCGTTCAAAGACCTGCCGCGGGTCGTCACCGAATGCGGATTGCTGGTCGGCGGTGTCTTGCTGATCCTGGGCGTCGCGCTAGGCTTCACGCATTACCTGGTGGATGCGCAGCTCCCCGACAAAATGGTCGAGTGGGCCACGCGGATGGTCGGGTCGAAATGGCTCTTCCTGCTGGCACTGAACGTGGTGCTGCTCCTTGTCGGCGGGCTGGTCGAGATTTACGCGGCCATCATCGTGGTCGTGCCGCTCCTGGTGCCGCTGGGCGTGGCCTTCGGTCTGGATCCCATCCACCTCGGGATCATCTTCCTCGCCAATATGGAGCTGGGCTTCCTCTGCCCGCCCGTGGGCTTGAACCTGTTGCTCTCCTCCTACCGTTTCAACAAGCCCATGGTCGAGGTCATCCGCGCCACAACTCCCATGCTCCTGCTGCTCTTGGTCGGGGTCCTGTTGATCACCTATTTCCCCCCGCTCACGACCTTCCTGCCGGGCCTGTTCAAGTAAGGCTCACCTCGCCCGCCCCGCCCTGGCGGGATACCCCGAACCTCCACCCCCAGGATTCACAAGCACCGGCGATACGGAGGACCGAATCCTGCCCGATCGTCCGGAGCCTGGCCCGGGCCATCGGCACGCCGGGTACCAGCGATGCACCAGCGATGCACACGCGGGAAACGGTTGTGCATCCGGTGTGCATCGCTGGTGCATCGCTGGTGCACGACCCGAAGAGCAGGCTCACGCCGCCTGGCCTGCTCAAGCGGGTTTCACCGACCTGCTGTATGACGCCGGCAAACTGTTGTCTCGCATTGCGCCAGCAGCATCTGCGCGGCGGGAGACGCCAAAGGCGTCATTCACACGCTCACCCGCCAGCACCGCTGCGCGGCGGCAGGCCCGCGGCATCCATCGCTCGCGCAGCCCGGCCAGCAGCAAATCTTTAACGGAGTGATTAGTGTCCTCGACCATGCGCAGCTTGCGCCAGGCCGCCAACCTTCAAGGGCGGACTCTTATCCACCTGCCCTGGTCGGAAATGGTGTAGATGCCTGGAGCCATGCCAAAGGTGCCAGTTGCGTTCTAGCGGTGGTCCTGCTCCGCATACTCCTTGAAGAAGGCGATGAGGCGCGGGGAGAAGGCCTCCAGCGTGGGATAGCGGTTCCGATGGGCTTCGTAATCGCCGAGCTGGTTGGAGAGTTCCTCCATCCAGAGAAAGCCGCGCTTCTTCTGATTCTCAATCTCCCGCTGGGCCGCTTCGGGACCTTCGTAGCGGAGACGATAACGGACCACACAAGCGCGGACGAGTGATTCGTGCAGCATCGTCTGCGCGTTTCCGTAGGCCTGGAAGCGCATTTTATCGGAGACGCGGCGATAGAGCCGTTCGCCGGCCGGTTTGAGTTCGGCGTAATGCCGATAGACAATCGCATTGGCGTAAGAGTGGCAGAACTCGTGGACGACCGTGCTGAGCATATCGCGGGTGAACCTGGGCGAGCCCTGCGCGTCGGTCTGCCAGACGCCCAGGACGCAGAAGAGTTCTTCCTTGCCGGCGGCATCGCGGGAGTGCGGACCGTAGCAACCACCACCGTTGAGCAGACCCAGGGCAACGGTGAACGTGGCTTGAGGCCGCTCGCCAAAGTAATCCTGGAACCACCGCACGTGCCCCTCCTTCTCCATGAGCGCCTTCATGCGGGCGGTGGTGGTATCGTAGAGCGGTTGGTGCCGCTCGGTGAACTCCTTGAAGGCGGTGTCTTTGACAAACTGCCTGGCGGCGGTGAGGAAGTCGGTCACGTTTTCGGCGGTCCAACGGCGGTCCAACCCCTCGGGCCAGGGGTCGAGCGGCAGGATGAGCCGGGGCTGATAGGCGTCAGACAAGTGGACGGCCATGCTCATGCAGGCGTCGTAGGAGACGCCTCGTGTGTTGCGCAGCCTGCGGGCGAGTTTGACCGCAGCATGGTCGCGGAAGCCGCCAAACTGCTGTTCCGCCTCATCCGCGTAGGATTTCACCCGGGCCTGGTTGTACTCCGGGTTGCCGGCCAGGCGGAACAGGAGGCTGAGCAGCTCGACGCGGGGATCAACGGCGACCCGCAATGAGGGCGCGGAACCCGGTGGGGCGTTGGTGCCGGCAGGCGGCGTGGGGGTTGCAGCCGCGACAGGGGCAGCGCGCTGGCGCTCCAGGGCGGCGGTAAGCAAATCGGCCTGCGCGCCATCGCCGGCAGGCACTGACCTTACAGAATGTTTCTCGAACGCGGGCGCATACCTGGCCGTCGCCGCCTCCGTGTCCACCACGAAGAAGCGCCGCGGGCGGGCCCTGGTATCCACGTCCACGGTCATGTCCTTGGGCTCGGGGATCAGGGCGTTCGGGCCGGCGTGCCAACTAGAGGTGAACTTCGCATTCGCAATGAGGCGCATCTGCACGGCCAGGTTGCGGTCGCCGTCGGCAGACACGGTCTCCGGCGGGAACAGGCGGCTGATTTCCTTCGGGTGAAATCGCAGCCAGACATGCGAGATGGCCTCCTTTTGGGTGGCGGCCTTGCTGGTCAGGCTTCCGCCTTCGCGCGGTATGAGCACGGCCCAGACCGCGCCATCGGAGTTGGGGCCGATTTCCAATTCGCCCGGCCCCGCATTGGTAGCTGGGCTGGCTGGCGGGCAGCCCGTCTCGGCGCAGTGGCCTACTCCCAAATCCGCGGGTCCCACCTCGACGCGCATCTCCTTGCCCACCGCCACGCTGAAGCGGGAGACGCGGCATATATCGGCCTCGGTGAACACCCACGGTCGCGCGCGGTTGGGGTCGGCATCCCCCACCGTCAATCGGGTGGGATACCGTTTGAGCAGGTCAACGGGCTGGCCGCAGGCCGTCACCGCGGCCAGCAAGAGACAGAGCCAAGGCGCCTGGCGTGGCATAAGGGGTCTTTCGCGGAGGTTGTGTGCGGGCCGGTCGGATTACTTCCTGGTCTCGAAGACCAGCAGGTAAGGCACCGAGGAGTTGCGCTGGGTGTCGCGGAAGTTCTGGAACTGGCCGCGGTTGAGCCAGATCACATATGTCTTGCCCGGTTCAAGCTTCACCGGCATGACGCAGGTGCGCTTGTCGGGCAGGTAATGCATCTCGCCGTCGCCCGGTTTGGGGAAGGTGTCATCCGAGATCTGGCAGGCCGACCAATTGCCATCCATCATGGGTTTGCTGAAGGTGAAAGTGAGTTCTTTCAGCTCCGGGTCCACATCCGTCGCGCCGGCCGGCGGCACCGTTTTGATCACGGAGGGCGGCATGGTTTTGACGGATGCCTGCTTTGCGGTTTGGGCGACGGCAACCGCCACGAGGAAGGTTGCTGCCAGGGTGATGCCGATGATCTGTTTGGTTGGTGCTTTCATGGCTCTGCTCCCTTTCAGGTTTGGCGGTTACTTTATGGCTGCTTAGCGGAAGGTGCTTGGGTCGCAGCGGGCGTTTGCCCGGTCGGGGCCGTTTCCGCAATCTTCTCCAGGAACTTGCCGTCGCTCTCGGCCAGGCTTTCGGCGAGCTTGTCCGGCTCGGGCTGGCCGCTCCACCAGCGGATGATCTCGGGCTTGACCCCCGGCTGGCCGCCCTGGGGGGTGTTCCACCAGTTGAACCAAGCCTGCCAGTCGCTGCCGAAGTTCTGGCCGGTGAGCCGCACCAGGGAGATCTGCGCCCACCAGCGGGTGTTGACGTTGCCATGATAGACCAGAGGGATGAGCTCGGGCACCACCGACTTGTCGCCGAACATGCCAAGCGCGCGGATGGCCATCCAGCGGTCCCGATTGTCCTTTTCCGCGCGGTCGGCAGCGATCTCCAGCAAGGGCTGGAGCGCCTTCTGCGGACGCAGCGCCGCCAGGGTGTTAATGGCCTGGTAATACTCGCGGTTATGCGGTCCTTTGAGGGCGTCGAGACACTTCGCTTCGAGCTCGGCGCGCTCAGCTTCGGACCAACCCTTGAAATCACGCGCGTCGAAGAAGCTGCGGAACTGGCGGTCGGTCCAGGCCAGCACCGCGCGCTGGCCATCGTTGAGATGAGCGGACGCGCTGTCACCGCCACCACCTCCGCCTCCGAAGCCACCACCCCCACCACCTCCGCCTCCGAAGCCTCCCAACCCTCCACCTCCACCACCACCGCCCCCCAACCCGCCACCAACCTTGGCGGTCTCAAAGGTAAACAGATACGGCACGGCGGAGTGCCCATTGCGGTCTGCGAAGCCGTGGAACTTGTCGCTATTCAGCCAGCTTGCATAGAACTTGCCAGGTTTGAGTTTGACGGGGAGCACGCAGGTCCGCCCGTCGGCAAGGTAGTGCGCCTGGCCGGTCGTTTCCGGGAAGTTCTCTTCTCCCCAGGTGGACCACGACCAACTGCCGTCCGCCATCGGTTTGCTGAACGTGACCCTGAGTTCGGTCAGGCCGGGGTCAACATCGGGCGTGCCGGCCACCGGCACGGTCTTCACGACCACCGGCGGGGCTGACTGGAGCGAGAGGTCGTCTGCCGTGGCAGGGCCAGTGGGAAGGATGGCCAACGCGGCCACAAACAGGGCGGCGGAAATCCGCTTCCCACTGACTGGGAACGGCGCTCCGCCCTCGCGGGAGTTAAGTATCTGAACTAGGATTGGTTTCATAAGCATACTCTTGGTTATTGGTTCTTGAACGGTTACGGGGTCACTTGCGGGTTTCAAAGATCAGCAGGTAGGGCACGGCAGGCAGGCCGCCCAGGTCCTGGAAGGTCTGGATTTTCTCGGTGTTGATCCAAACGGCATAGACTTTGCCGGGCAGTAACTTGACGGGCATGACGCAAGTGCGCCCGTCCTCCAGATATCGGGGGTCACCGGTCTGGGTGGGAAAACTCTCCTTGCGCTCGTAGCACCAGGCCCAGCGGTCCACTTTCATCGGCTCGCTGAAGGTGACGTGAAGTTCGGTCAGGGTCGGGTCAACCTCGGACGCGCCCGATTCGGGGATGGTCTGGATCACCACCGGCGGGACGGCTGGGATCGGTGCTACGTCCCCGGAGGCAACGGCTGCGCCCGCAGGCTCCGATCGGGAGCTCATCTCCGCCCGGTTCCGCCGGCCGAGCGCGATGGCCAGGATCAGAATTATCACGCCAGCAACGATAGCCGCCACTTTCCAGGCTCGCCCCCCGGCTGCAGCCGGAGCGGAGACTGGCCCAGGCTGTGCCGATTCGGACTTCGGACTTCGGACTTCGGACTTCGCAATGGTCTCCACGTCCGTCTTCACCTCGCTGGCATGCTGGTAACGGCGCGAGGGTTCCTTTTCCAGCGTGTGCAGGACCACTTCGTCCAGGCGCACGTCCACCTGCACTTTCTGGGACGGTGGGGCGAACTTGCCCAGCGGCAGCTCGCCGGTGAGCATTTCGTAGAAGACCACTCCCAGCGAGTAGATGTCCGCCCGGTGATCCACCTCCTGCGGATGTTCCACCTGCTCGGGCGCCATGTAATGCGGGGTGCCGACTACATCCCGCGCGCCAGTCAATCTCAGGTCCTTCGGCTCGCACCCCAGCATTCTCACCAGGCCGAAGTCGGCAATCTTCACCCGGCCTTTCTTATCCAACAGCACGTTCTCCGGTTTGATGTCGCGGTGCACCACGCCTTCGTCGTGCGCGAACTGGAGCGCCTCGCAAATCTGGGGGATGATCTGGAGCGCCTGGCGCGTCGAGAGTTTCCTGGCCCGCTCGATCTGCCGCAGGTTGGGGCCATCCACGTATTCCATGATGAGATAGTGCAGACCGTGGGTCTGGCCGAAGTCATAGACGGCGACGATGTTCGGATGGCTGAGCTTGGCGAGTGCGCGGGCTTCGCGGTTGAAGCGCTCGGCAAAGCCGGGGTCGCAGCCGGCCTGCGGGGGCAGGATCTTCAGCGCGACGAGACGATCCAGCCCGGCCTGGCGTGCCTTATAGACAGCGCCCATGCCGCCTTGGCCAAGGAGCTCCAGGATTTCGAGCTGCGGGAAATACTCGGCAAGCCGGGCGGGGTCCGGGAGGGCGCCAGCGCCGTCGGTTTCGGCGGAGGCGTCATTACCGGGCCGGGTGCCCGCCCGGGTGCCCATCGCCACTGTCAACAGGCACTTGGGGCAAAGACCCTCGGGCGCGTCCGCCGCCAGCGGGGCGCCGCATTCTTTGCATATGGGCCTGGTGTCCATAGACCGTCTTTGCTTTCACCGCTTACAGAAGCAAAAGCCGGCAAAGGTTACAGACAAACCTGCCGGCTGTTTAGCACGAGCGGCGTGAGCCTAGGCGGGCTATGGGGTCAGCCGGTTTGGTCCAGGCTCGGGCTGTGGGTGTCTCGCCGGGCAATGCGCTCGGCAGCCACGGCGGCGGGGAGAAAGGCGGTGTCATGCGGACGGGGCAAGCACTCAAGCCCAGCAGCCGCAGGCAGAGGTTTCTCATGGAACAGAAACAGTGTGTGGCCGGCGAGGATGCAGTCGCTTTGCTTGAGTTTGGTTCCCTTTGCACGCTGGCCGTCCACCCAGGTGCCGTTCTGCGAACCCAAGTCCTTGATCAGATAGTGGTCGCCCTCACGCCAGATCATGAAGTGGCGCCGGGAGAGAGTGTCGTCGGCGATCTCAATATCGGCCGTATCCCCACGGCCAATGGCGACTGGTTGCTCGCCAATTTCCCACCGCTGCACCACCGTCCCATCGTCACCTAACAGACATAAGGTTGCCATAAACTACTTCTGTTCTTCTGCCGATATGCCCGGCCCTCGCGCATGCACAGTTCACAATGTCGTCATCATTTCATGACCACAAACGTCGGCAAGTGGTTACAACTGCGTCGTATCATACCATCGCCCGCAAACCGGACCTGTCAAGTTGGACGGGATAGGTTCCGGAATGCTCCCGCGGGAGGGGTTGCGCCGGAGGGGCCAACCGGCCGAGCGCCAATTTGCCCCTTGTGTGGGCTGGGAGACAGTCTGGAGGTCCGTGCCTCAGTCCGCCAGCGCGGCAAACAAGGCGCGGATCTCATCTTCCACCTGGTCGGGGCGGGAAACTGTGTGTGCAATCTCCTCGCGCAGCAGTTCGCGATAACGCTGACGCAGACGGTGGACGGCGACTTTCACCGCCCCTTCACTCATACCCAGGCGGGCGCCGATTTCAGCGTAGGGGACCGAGCGGCGCTCGCCGCTCAGGGTGGATTTGAGCTGCTCGAAGGTCCGGGCTTTGCCGTCGCGGGTGTATTCCTCGCGCAAGCGGGCCAGGACCTGTTCGAGCAGCGTCAGGGCCCAGCGGCGCTCGAAGATCCTCTCTGCCGTCATGCTCTCGGCCGGTTCCAGCCCGCACGAGCTCTCGGCAGACTGCACGTTGATGGGGACCAGGACGGGGTGGGCGCCGCGCTTTTGCGCGCCGGCCTTGTCCCATTCGTTGGCAAGGAAATGCTTGAGGCAAGTAAGCAGAAAGGAGCGAAACCGGCCTTTGGCGCGGTCAACCCCGCCGAGGTAATTCTTCTCAAGCAACCGCGCAAAGAACTCCTGCGTCAGGTCCTGGGCGTCGGGCGGGCTATGGCCCTGGCGGCGGACAAAGGCGTAGATCGGATGCCAGTAGGTGCGGCAGAGCGTTTCCAGAGCGTCGCGAGCGTGGTTCGAGTCGCTCGAACCGGCAGCCAGCACGACGCTCCAATGGGTCAGAGCGAAGCTCCCCGCAACGGCGGGAGTCGAATCTGAATGGTGCTCAGTGGACGGCATAGCGCTGGATAGTCTAGAGTCTAAAGTCTGAAGTCTAAAGTCTGAATGCGCCTGAAATGTAATGTCTCAGTGAGGGCGGGTAGGGCGCGTCTCGCGCGCCGCGAGGGCCTGGAAATGCTCGAAATGCGAGGGTTTCCATGGCCTGGGGCGGCGCGCACGGAGTGCTCGCCCTACCACTCGGGCCGTCTCGGCACCACGCCAGGACCCGCTACCGCGATGTGGCGGTGACTCCCCGGAGGGACTACGGTGAGGCTCCCATGTTGATCGGATCAACATGGGAGCCTCACCGGCATATCGCCGGGGTCACGCCGGGGTCACATCCGCGCTGCTGGCCGGGAGCCTGATTTCTGGTGGCCATCGGAAGGCACATTCACGCTCTGCGGGCGAATCCGGCAACTCATACTGTCTCAGAAGTGGACAGAGCGCCGAATGGACGTGGTTTTGCGGTGCGCAGACCCGTGGGTTTAGCCAAGTCGCTTCCAGCGGAGCTCCCGTCTCCCCTGTGGTGGCGCCCAGATACTCCCTCCCGCGGCTGAGTAAAGCATTGCCCCAGCGCCGGGCGTCGCGTAAAACCTCGCCCGTGAAGAAACGACCAGCACCTGCCGCGGAGCCTGGACTGTCCCGGGGTTTGCGCATGTATCTCTATGGCACGGCGGCAATGACGGGCGCCGCGATCATGATCGTGGAGATTCTCGGCGCCAAGATGCTATCGCCGTTCATTGGCTTGTCGCACTTTGTCTGGACGGCACAGATCGCGGTAACGCTGGTGGCGCTGGCCTGCGGCTATTACGCGGGGGGGCGGCTGGCGGATCGGTCGCAGCAGCTCTCGCGGCTCTACTGGGCGATTCTGGGCGCGGCGCTGTACCTGGCGGTAACGGTGCGTATCTGCGAGCCGGTCGCCTATTGGTGTCTCGACTTCAACCTCGCGGTCGGTTCCCTGCTGGCCTCGGCGATCCTGTTCTTCGTGCCGCTGGCGCTGCTGGCAATGACCGGGCCTTACCTCGTGCGCGTCGTGACCTCGTCCGTGGCGGGCGTGGGCAGCAACGTGGGCCGGCTCACCTCGATCGGCACCCTCGGCAGCCTGGCCGGCACGATGCTGATCGGCTATCTCCTGATCCCGCTCCTGCCTAACTCGCTGACGATGTACTTCACCGCCTTGGCGCTGATGCTGGTCAGCGCCGGCTACTTCCTCCTCGCCCGACGCAATGGGCAGGCGGTCCTGGTCCTGCTCCTGGCGATCGGATCGGCGGTTGCTGGCAAGAGTTACCTCGGTCCGACGCACAAGTTCACTTATGTCACCGAACTCTTCCGGGGCAACTCACACTTCGGCATGCTCCAGGTGCTGGATCGGAGGGACGGCGGGTGTCGTTTCTACCTCAACGACTGCCTTGTCCAGAACACCTACGATCCGGTCCGCAAGCTCAGCGTCTCCCATTTCACCTACGCCCTCGCCGGCCTGGCGCGCGCCTACACCACCAACATCAGCGACGTCCTCTGCATCGGCCTGGGCGTGGGCATCGTGCCGATGGAATTCGCCCGCCAGGGCGCCCGCGTGGACGTAGTGGAAATCAACCCCGCCGTCGTGCCGGTGGCCGTTCGCTTCTTCAACCTGGAGACCAACGTGCTCCAGCTCACGATTGACGACGGGCGCCATTTCCTCAACCGCTGCCGCAAGCAATACGACGTCGTGGTTCTCGACGCGTTCCTCGGCGACTCCTCCCCCTCGCATCTGATGACCCGGGAGGCCTTTGCCTCCATCCGCCGCGTGCTGCGCCCCGGCGGGACGCTGGTAATCAACAGCTTTGGCAACCTGGAGACCGAGCACGACTTCTTCACTGCTTCCCTGAACAAGACCCTCAAGGCCATCTTCCCCTCCGTGATGATGCACACCAGCGGCGATGGTGGCATCTTCTTCGCCGCCTCGGACCGCCCGAGCCTTGAATTCGCCCACCCGCCGGACCTGGCCAATGTCCATCCCGAAGTGTTGGAGGAAACCCGGGCCACCTACGCCGGCCTGGTGGACACCTTGCCCGGGCATGGCCGCGTCCTGACCGACGACTACAACCCGGTCGAGTTCTACGACGCCCGCAACCGGGAAGACCTCCGCCGCCGCCTGGCGATGTCCGCCCGGCGAATGTGATCCGCGGCGTGGCGCAGACGATTGCGCACGCTGAGGCACCCTCCGGGAGCAGCCAAAACCGCCTTAGGCCTGCCAAGTGCAGGAGCCAGTACATAGACACCTTGCACCGCCTACCGTGCTAGTGCCCTTGGGCCTCCGGAATCGGCCCTCCAGGACCGCATCCCCACCACGGAACCACTCCCTTGCGCATGCCGAGTCCGCCACCTGCCCACTCGGCCTTCGGATTTCGGCCTTCCTTCGAACTCCGGATTTCCGGTAAACCTCAACTCAAACGCAGCATTGCACCGCTTGGCCGCTTTGGTGTAAAAGCTCCACATGCGACCGGAACCCGACTTCTCCAAAACACCCTCTGCTCCTGGCGCGCGGCTCGTAAATCGTAAATCGTAGATCGTAAATCGCCAATCCGCATGGTCGTCGAATCGAAGCCCCTCTTCCACCCCGAGGTGATGCGCCAGCAGGTGCGGTCGTTCAACCTGCCGGAGCGCGTGGCGGCCTGGCAGCCCAAGCTCCAGCACTGGGCCAGCCTCATTGCTTCGGGACGCGCCGATGGGTTCAAGGAGACCGAGTTGCTCCCCGACTTCCTCACCGACATCTTCTGTGGCCTGCTCGGCTACTCCGGCCCGGCCGCCGAGGCCGGCGCCTACACCCTTTCCCGGGAACGGCACGTCGAGGTGGATGGAGAATCCGCCGATGCCGTCCTGGGCCATTTCGGGAGCGCCAGGGGCGCAGCGAGAACGCAACCATTGCCCCGACTGAAATCCTGCGCTGCACCCAGAAGCTGCTCGACCGCATTCTGTTCTGCGCTTTCTGCGAAGACCGCGGCCTGCTGCCCGCCGAGTCGCTGAAGAATGCTTTCGAGCACCGCGACCCCTACAACCCCCACCCGGTCTGGCACAACTTCCGCGGCCGTTTTGGCGCCATTGACGAAGGCAACGCCGGCTTGAACATCCCCGCCTACAACGGCGGCCTCTTCGCGAAGGATGAAACGCTGGACGCGCTGCAAGTGCCGGACGAGGTCTGCGCTCATTTCAAGGACCTGGGGGGATACGATTACCGCCCCGCGCGCGAGGTGGCCGACGCGGACGAGACCACCGAAATGCGCTCGGTCATAGACGTGGACATCCTGGGCCACATCTTCGAGCAATCCATCACCGACCTCGAACGCCTGCGCGCGAGCCTGGAGAACGTAGGGCAGTGCGTCTCGCCTGCCCCGCCGGGCGGAATGTCAGCGGAAGGAAGGGCAGGCGAGACGCACTGCCCTACTTTACGCCGCCGCAAGCAGGAAGGCGCGGTCTATACCCCCGCCTTCATCACGCGCTACCTGGTCGAGCAGGCGCTGGGTGGCGTCTTGCAGCACCGCTTCGAAAACCTCCGCCGACAGCACGAGGCCGAAGCCGCCGGCACCGCCCGCAAAGCCCTGGCCGATCCCAACGCCTACGACCTGGCCGCCCTCAACGACCCCCAACGCAAAGCCCTCAACCGATTCTGGGACGCCTGGCAGGAGGAACTCAAGGGCCTGCGCATCCTCGACCTGGCCTGCGGCAGCGGCGCGATTCTCATCGAAGCCTTCAACCAGCTTCACGCCTTCTATGAACTGTCCAACGCCCGACTGGAGGAACTCCGCGGCCAGCGCACCCTCTTCGACCTCGACCGCCAGATCCTCCAAAACAACCTCTACGGCGTGGACCTCAACGCCGAGGCCATCTAAATCTGCCAGCTCAGCCTCTGGATCAAGACCGCCGCCCGCGGCAAACAATTGACCAGCCTCGACCACACCATCCGCGAGGGCAACAGCGTCATCAGCGACCCGGCCGTCCACCCCAAAGCCTTCGACTGGCCGACCGCCTTCCCCGAAGGCTTCGCCCAGGGCGGCTTCGATGTCGTCGTGGGCAAACCGCCCTACATCCGGCAAGAGTTGCGGGCGGCGTTCAAGCCTTACTGGGAGCAGCGATTCAAGAGCTACCACGGCGTAGCGGACATCTTTGCATACTTCGTTGAGCAGGGAGTGGAAGTCCTGCGTCCCGGAGGCCGCCTGGCATTCATCACGTCTGGCAGTTGGCCGACGAGTGGGAGCCCTACTTGCAGGAGAAGCGCAACGAAAACGCCCGCCTCACGCGCGCCCTGGCCGACGCCGAGGCCGAAGTGAACGACCGAGTCTATCGCTTGTTCAAGCTCACGGACGACGAGATCAAGCCGCTGCAAAAGGAGATTGAGCATTGAACGGGCTGCGCCTGACCGCGCTCCGCTTCCGTGAGTCTGCAATTGACTTCGCACCCCACGCTTTGCTAGAAATGAGCAATGGCTTTAGACTGCACCCGGTCGTGAACGCAAATCCATCCTCCCCCGCCCGTGCGCTGTCCAAAACGCCGACGCGATGCCATTTGGCCCCCGGCTGGCAACCACTCCGGCGGCGTTTTTGCGCCGGGACGCTGCTGCTGCTGTTGGCGCTGCCATCTGTGGTGCAAGCCCAATTCACTTTCACGACCAATGATGGCACGATCACCATCACCGGGTACACCGGCCCAGGCGGCGCGGTGATCATTCCTAGCACGACCAACGGCCTGCCGGTCACCAGTATCGGCGACAAAGTGTTCTATGCCTGCGCCAGCCTGACCAGCATCACAATCCCCGACACTGTCAGCAGCCTCGGTGACGGGGTGTTCCAGTACTGCTGGCGACTGACCAGTGTCACCATTCCTGGCGGCGTCACCAATATCGGGGACTATGCATTTACGGGCACCAGCCTGGCTGAGGTCACCATCCCTGATCGCGTCAACAGCATTGCGGTCGGGGTGTTCGAGCACTGCTGGCAACTGGCCAGCGTCAGCATCCCCAGCAGCGTCACTCATATCGGGGCCAACGCCTTCGCTCAGTGCGCCAGCCTGACCAGCGTGACGATCCCCGACAGTGTCACCAGCCTCGGGAACTCTGCATTCTATTATTGCACTAGCCTCACCAATGTCACGATGGGCAACGGCGTCACCAACATCGGAGACTATGCGTTTTGGGAAACGAGCCTGAGCAGCTTCACGATCCCTAACAGCACGACCGTGCTCGGGGAGGCTGCATTCGCACGCTGCCGCAGCCTGTCCAACGTCACGATCCCCAACAGCGTGACCCGCATCGGGGACTATCCGTTCGCCGACTGCACCAGCCTCACCGCGATAGAGGTGGATACGCGCAATCCCGCTTATTGCAGTGTGAGTGGGGTCCTATTCGACAAAGCCCAGACCACGCTGATTCAATGCCCGGCGGGCCAAGCCATAACAACCTACATGATTCCCGACAGCGTGACCAGCATCGGAGCAGGGACGTTCTGGAACTGCACCATCCTGGCCAGTGTGACGATCCCCAACAGCGTCACCAACATTGGCGACCTGGCGTTCTACTCCTGCACCAGCCTGACCAACGCAACGATCCCCGATAGCGTAACGAGCAGCATCGGGTACTGTGCGTTCTTGTACTGCCAAAGCCTGACCGGCATTACGATAGGCACCAACGTCACGGGCATCGAGGCCAATGCGTTCGATCGATGCACCTGCCTGACCAGCGTCACGATCCCCCACAGTGTCATCAGCATCGGAGACTATGCGTTCAATTACTGCCCCAGCCTGACCAACCTGATGATCGGCAACAGCGTCACCAACATTGGGGAAAGCGCGTTTCAAAGCTGCGCCGGTCTGGCCAGCGTCACGATTCCCGGCAGTGTCGCCGGCATTGGGAATAGCGCGTTCGCGGGCTGCATGGGTCTGGCGAACGTCACGATCCCCGACAGTGTCACTACCCTGGGAAGCAAAGCGTTTTCTTCCTGCACCAGCCTGACCAGCGCCACAATTGGTGACCGCGTTACCAACATCGAAACCAATGCCTTCGAGAACTGCACCAGCCTGGCCAACGTGATGATCGGCGATAGCGTCACCAACATCGGGAGCAAGGCGTTTTCTTCCTGCACCAACCTGACCAGCGTAGCGATCCCCGACAGCGTCACTAGCATCGGGAATAGCGCGTTCTATCGCTGCACCCGCCTGACCGGCGTCACCATAGGAAACCGCGTTACCTCCATCGGGAATAGCACGTTCGAGAGCTGCACCAGCCTGACCAACGTGACGATCCCCAACAGCGTCACTACACTCGGAAGCAAGGCGTTTTCTTCCTGCGCCAGCCTGGCCACCGCCACAATTGGCAACGGCGTTACCGGCATCGGAGACCGTACATTCGAAGGCTGCGCCAGCCTGGCCAGCGTTACCATCGGCAACAGCGTCACCAGCATCGGGGCGTTTGCGTTCCTGTACTGTTCCAGCCTGACCGGGGTCACAATCCCGGACAGCGTCACCAGCATCGGGTTCCAGGCGTTCTGCTGCAGCAGCCTAACCAGCATAACGATTCCCGACAGCGTCACCAGCATTGGGGAGGGTGCGTTCTCTTCCTGCGCCAGCTTGACCAGCGTCACTATGGGCAACCGCGTTACATACATTGGGAGTCATGCGTTCAACACTTGCGTAAGTCTGACTCGCGTGACAATCCCCGAGAGCGTTACCACCATCGGATTCGAGGCGTTCTTTTGGTGCTCCAGCCTGACCAATGTCACGATTGGCAATGGCGTCACTAGTATCTGGGGCTTTGCGTTCGCGCAGTGCTTCAGCCTGACGAGTGCTTATTTCCAAGGTAATGCGCCCAGCACGGACTCGCCTGTGTTCAACGGTGACGACAACTTAACCGTCTATTACTTGCCGGGGACCACGGGCTGGGATTCGACATTTGGCGGCCGCCCGGCCGTGCTGTGGAATCCTCTGATTCAAGCCAGCGACCCTAGTTTCGGCGTGCGGACAAATCACTTCGGCTTTAAGGTCACCGGCACCACGAACATTCCAATCGTGGTTGAAGCCTGCACAAATCTGGCGAGTGCAGCCTGGACCTCGCTGCAAACCTGCACCCTTACTAACGGTTCAGTCTATTTCGGCGATCCAGCGTGGACTAATCATCCCAGCCGCTTCTACCGTGTCCGCTCCCCGTAAGGCGCCGTGCAAGTGTCGGTGCTTACTATTGACACTAATCCGTCGCCGGCCTTCACGCCTTGCGCGACGAATACACCTGCGCCCTCGCCGCCGAAACCCTGACCCTGGAGCGCGCGTTGAATGTCGAATGCAGAATGAATGCTACGGCCACGGCGGGGATTGCCCTGATGTGGCAAACCGCCCTGCCCCGCTTGACCATCCCGCCGCCCCGAAGCGGACAGCGGATCATCATTTCGAGCAGGCGGGCTTCAAAGCGCTGCTGGCCTGACCCCGGCGGAGACTGCCCTAATGGAGAAAATGACGCTGCCGAAATAGACCACGCTTCGGACGAGCGTATATTTTCGCCATTGGAGCCTGCGGGCGATGCTGCTAGTCTCGCGTCATGCCAAACCGACGACAGTTCTTGAAAACCACCGGCCTGATCGCCGCCGCAAGTGCCGCCCCGCTCATCCTGCCGCGAAGGGTTTTCGGGGCGGACGCGCCCGGCAACAAGGTCACGATGGGCTTCATCGGCTGCGGACGGCAGGCGTGCAGCTTGAACATCCCCCAATTCATGACGGTGCCCGGGGTGCAGGTCGTCGCCCTGTGCGACGTGGATTCGTGGCGGCTGGATCAGGCGAAGAAACTTGTCGAAGGTTTCTACACGAAGAAGCATGACGCCGGATTCAAAGGGTGCGAGGCATACAAGGATTTCCGCGAACTGCTCGCGCGGCCTGACCTGGACGCGGTGATGATCTCGACGCCGGATCACTGGCACGTGCCGATGGCCATCGCCGCGGTGAAAGCGGGCAAGGACGTGTCGCTGGAGAAGCCAATCACCCGCTACATTGACGAAGGCCGGATGCTCGCGGACCTATGCGCGAAACACAAACGCGTGTTCCGCGTGGACAGCGAATTCCGCTCGCTCGAACCGATGCATCGCGCCGCCGAGCTTGTGCGCAATGGTCGCATCGGGAAACTGAAGATCATGCGCACCGGATCGCCGAAGGAAGTCTTCCCGAACGAGTCGGAAGCCGTGACCGCACCGCCGCCGGAACTCGACTACGACCTGTGGCTCGGGCCTGCGCCGAAGGTTGATTACATCCAGAAGCGCGTCCACGCGCCGCGCGATCTGAAGAGCCGCCCCGGCTGGATGCGGAATCTCGATTACTGCGACGGCATGATCACCAACTGGGGCACGCACCTCAATGACATCGCGCAGTGGGGCGCGGGCACCGAACGCACCGGGCCAGTCGAGATCAAGGCGACGGGAAATTTCCACGCCGGCAAGGTCTGGAACGTCCTGGAGCAATTCGACGCGTGGTACAAGTACGCCAATGGCGTCGAGCTTTTCTACCAGATGGGCACGCCGCACGTTCGCTTCGAGGGGGACAAGGGCTGGATCCAGGTCAACTATGTGCAGGACAAGCTTCATCCCAAGAAACTCGAGGCCAGCGACCCGGCGATCCTCAAGGAGAAGATCGGCCCGGACGAACTCCACTTCCCGCTTCGCAGCGAGCGGGTGGATTTCATCGAGTGCGTAAAGTCGCGCGGCCAGACGCTCGAAGATGCCGAGGTCGGCCAGCGCACGACCTCGCTCTGCCATCTCGCCCACATTTCGACCAGACTCGGTGGCGCGAAACTCAACTGGAACCCTGACAAGGAAGTCTTCACCGGGAACGACGAAGCCAACAAACTGATCGCCCGCCCGCCGATGCGCGCGCCGTGGAAACTGGACTGAACATGAAGCACATCATCGCTGGAATCATGCTGGTCGCCGGAGTTGCCTGCGCCGGAACGCCCGAATTCTTCGTCTTCGACAACGGCGTGGGCCGCGGAACGTGGACGCCGGAGCAGCAGGCCAGGACGCTGAAGGAACTCGGCTACGACGGCATCAGCTACAACTACACGAAGCCTGCCGACCTCGCCGCGTGGCAGAAGGCATGCAAAGAGCAGGGCCTGAAAATCTACGGGCTCTATGTCCACTCCTTCCCCGACAAGCCGGAGCAACCCTACGACCCCGCGTTCAAGGAAGCCATCAAGATGCTCAAGGGTACCGACACCATCATCTGGCTGACGCTCCGCGAGGCGAAGGACAAGACCCGCAACTACGACGCCGAGGGAGCGAAGATCGTACAGGAGATTGCCGGCCTCGCCGCCGCCGAGGGGGTGCGCGTCGCGCTCTATGGGCACAAGGGATTCTATGTGGAGACCGGCGCGGACTCCGCGCGCATCGTGCGGCTTGTCAACCGCCCGAACGTCGGCGCGAGCATCAACCTCTGTCACGAATTCCTCTCCGGCAAAGGCGACGCCCTCGACGAAACGATCAAGACCGCCGCCGCCATCTCCACGCTCATCTCCGTCAACGGCGTGGACGTGGCCAACAAGAAATACATCCTGCGTCTGGACCAGGGCGACTTCGACGTGGCCGCATATCTCAAGAAACTTTTCGCCGCCGGCTACAAAGGCCCCGTCGGCCTCCAATGCTACGGTGTCCCCGGCGACATCACCGAAAACCTCCATGCCGACATCGCCGCCTGGAAGAAGATCGCCGCAAAACTTGCCACGCCATGAGATCCAGTCACTGGAAGTCTGCGCCGCGAACAATCGGAGGGCAAGAAGCAGCCGCTGACTGACCCCGCTCCGGAACGCGGTCGGGATTACGCTAGGCGGCCTTATTCAAGTTCCTGCGCAACAAGCTGTGGGTGACCCCTTCCCCGGTGGTTTGGATTCGACAGAGGCAGAGCGAGGGCGCTACCTTTGCCCCGCGACTATGCGCATTGAAATCGAGCAGGAAGAGGATGGCCGCTGGCTGGCGGAGGTGATGGATTTGCCGGGAGTCATGGTCTATGGCGCCAGCCGCGAAGAAGCCGTAGCCCGCGTGAAAGCGCTCGCCCTCCGCGTCCTCGCCGACCGCTTGGAACATGGGGAGACAATCCCCGAGCTGCTGGATGTCTTCTCCGTGGCTGAATCGCGAAAGCCCCACCTAGCGCTTGAGACCGGCATCAACCTGCTGGAGTTGCGCTGCCTCGAGCGGGCCGAGCCTCCGGAGAACCTTGGCGGCGGGGATTTGGAGGAGGACCGACTGCCTGGCCTGGCGGGGTTCTCGCTGCTCGCTGGGAGGGGGATTTCGGGGGCCGTACCGGCAATTGGAAATGAGCCCGGCCGAGACCTACTACCTGTAGTGTCAGCCGTTATCGCGCGACCACAAGGTATAGCGCTGTTCTTGGCGTTTCTGGTTTAAGGGGCTCCAGAATGCAACGGTTGGGCTCGCGGACAGGTTTCCGGACGGGGGATGCGAATGGCGCCAAGGAGAGGCCAGAAGTGCTTATTCTCAGTTCGGAAGTCAAAAAACTAGATATGTTCATCTGGGTGCGCCTGTGGTTAGATTCCCTGTATGCAAGATGATCGGAAAACACTCGATGACCGCAACAAGATGACTGACCTGGAGCGGCTGCGCCACTCCTGCGCCCATGTGATGGCCACCGCCATCCTGCGCCTTTGGCCGGATGCCCAGTTCGCCGCCGGACCGCCCGTCGAGAACGGGTTCTACTATGACGTGGACCTCGAGCATCGCATCAGCCCCGAAGACTTCCCGGCCATCGAAGCCGAGATGAAGAAGGTGATCAAAGCGAACCTGACCTTCGAGCAGGTCGTCGTCACCCGCGAACAGGCGATCAAGGACTCGGAGAGTGGGCGGCTGGGCGGTTTGAGCGAGCGGCCGGGCAACCCGAGCAAGTTCAAGCTCGGCAACCTGGCCGACATCCCCGAAGGCGAGCCAATCACTTACTTCAAGAGCGGGGACTTCATTGATCTCTGCGCCGGCCCGCACGTGATGCGCACCGGCAACATCGGCGCCTTCAAGCTCACCAGCGTCGCCAGCGCCTACTACAAAGGCGACGAGAAGAACCCGCAGCTTCAGCGCATCTACGGCACGGCCTTCAAGAACAAGACCGAGCTGGAGGCCTACTTCAAGATGCTGGAGGAAGCCAAGCGCCGCGATCATCGCAAGATCGGCACCGAGATGGGCCTCTACACGATTGACGCCGATTTCACCGGCCCCGGCTTGCCGCTCTGGCTGCCCAAAGGCGGCGCAGTTATCGAAGAACTGGAGAAGCTGGCCAAGGAAACCGAGTTCCTGGCCGGCTACGTGCGCGTCAAGACGCCGCACATCGCCAAGGAGGTCATGTACCAAACCTCCGGGCACCTGCCGTATTACGCGGAGTCCATGTTTCCCCCGATGGAACTGATCGAGGAGGAGGCGCGCCCGGACAAGCGCTTTCTCGAGGCCCGAGTGCAGCTCGCTATCCACAAGAAACAGGAACTGGCAGAAGCGGGCGACGCCGCGGGGCTCGCGCATTGGGATAAGCAGCAGGCCGAAGCTACGGCAGCTCTGGATAAACTCACGATGCGCTACTACCTGAAGGCCATGAACTGCCCGCACCACCACCGCATCTTCGCTGCGGAGCCGCGCAGTTACCGCGACCTGCCGCTGCGGCTGACCGAATACGGCTGTTGCTACCGCTATGAACAATCCGGGGAGCTATTCGGGCTGATGCGGGTCCGCTCGCTCAACATGAACGACGCGCACATCTACTGTACCCCCGAGCAGTTCGCGCAGGAGTTCAACGCCGTGAACGAAATGTACCTGAAGTATTTCAAGATCTTCGGCATCGAGAAATACGTGATGCGCTTCAGCACCCACGGTAAAGAGGGGCTGGGCAAGAAATACGTCAACGAACCGGAGCTGTGGATTCAAACCGAAAATATGGTGCGTGAGGTACTCAAGAACTCCGGCATTAACTACGTCGAGGTGGCCAACGAAGCGGCGTTCTACGGGCCGAAGATTGATGTGCAGGTCTGGAGCGTGATTGGCCGCGAGTTTACGCTGGCGACCAACCAGGTGGACTTCGCCGTGCCCAAGCGATTCGGGCTGGTCTATCGCGACCGGGACAACACCGAGAAGACGCCCCTTTGCATCCACCGCGCGCCACTGGGCACCCACGAACGGTTCGTCGGCTTTCTCATCGAGCATTACGCCGGCAACTTCCCGCTTTGGCTCGCTCCGGAACAGGTCCGTGTGCTGACCGTCGGAGAGGAAGATCAACTGGTGGCCTACGCCAGGAGCATCGTGCAGGAACTACGCGCCAACATGGTCCGCGCCGAGGGCGATTTCGGCAGCGACAAGATCAACGGCAAGATTCAGCAGGCTGAGCAGGCCAAAGTCCACACCATGCTGGTGGTGGGCCCACGCGACCTGGCCGCCAACGCGGTCAGCGTCCGCATCCACGGCAAAGGCAGCCTGGGCGCCCAACCCAGGGCGGAAGCTGTGGCGCAAATTCTGACGGCAGTTCGCGAGCGACGGGCGTAGCGCAAGCGGCCAGCTTCGGCCTAATCGCAGTCTTTAGACGCCGGACCTGCGCTCACGCGCGGGCGGCAGGCCGGCCTTTGGTGGTGTCCAGAATCCCGGCGACGATGCTGGCGGGCACCGGGTCAAAACGGAACGGCTCCATTGAATACGCGGCGCGGCCTTTTGACAGCGAGCGAATCGCCGTTGCGTAACCAAACATCTCGGCCAGAGGGACCTCGGCCGTGACAATAGTCGTGGCTTCCTTGGCTTCGATATGCACAATCTTGCCGCGGCGGCGAGTCAGGTCGCCCAGCAAATCGCCCTGATACTCGTCGGGCGTTGTCACCTCCACCTTCATGACCGGCTCGAGCAGGATCGGGTTGGCCTTCTTGGCCGCTTCTTTCACGGCAAAGATGCCGGCCATCTTGAAGGCCAGTTCGCTCGAATCCACCTCGTGGAAAGTGCCATCCACTACGGCAACCTTAACATCAACCACCGGGTAGCCCGCGAGCACGCCGCCCGCAACGGCTTCTTCAATCCCGTGAATCACCGCCGGAATGTATTCCTTGGGGATCGCGCCGCCGACGATCTTATTCTCGATCTCAACGCCTTTGCCCCGTTCATTCGGAGCGAGGGTGATGCAGGCGTGGCCGTATTGGCCCCGGCCGCCGGATTGGCGGATGAACTTGCCCTCGCCGTCGGCCGCTTTGGTCACTGTCTCGCGATACGCGATCTGCGGGGCGCCGGCGTTGGCGCTGACCTTGAATTCACGGAAGAGGCGATCGCGGATAATCTCCAGGTGGAGTTCACCCATGCCGGCGATGATGAGCTGTCCCGTTTCCTCGTTGGTAAAGCAGCGGAAAGTCGGGTCCTCCTCGGCCAACCGTTGCAAGCCCTCGCCCAGCTTCTCGCGGTCGGCTTTGGTCTTCGGCTCGACGGCCATCGAGATGACGGGCTCGGGGAACGTGGGCGGTTCGAGCAGCACCTCGAAGTCCTGGTCGCACAGCGTATCGCCGGTAGTTATGTTTCGCAAGCCGACCAGCGCGGCGATATCGCCGGCGAAAGTCGTCTCGACGTCAATGCGCTTGTCGGCCTGGATCATCAGGACGCGACTGACGCGTTCCCGCTTGCGGGTGCGCGTGTTGTAGATCGTGTCGCCCTTGCTGAGCCGGCCGCTATAGACGCGGAAAAAGACCAGCTTGCCGACATAGGGATCGGTCCAGAGCTTGAAGGCAAGCGAACAGAACTTGCCGCTGTCATCGGACCGAACCTCAACTTTGTCATCGGTGCCGGGCACGATGCCGACAGGAGGCGGCACGTCGAGCGGGGAAGGCAGGTAATCAACCACGGCATCCACCAGCGGCTGCACGCCGCGCTTCTTGAAGGCTGAGCCGCAAAGCACCGGCACGAGCTCAATCCTGCATGTCAGCCGGCGAATCGCCGCCTTCAAGACCTGCACTGAGACCGGCTTGTTTTCGATTACCAACTCCGCCACCGCCTCGTCCTTGTTGGACACGGCGTCCACCAGCTCCGCCAGCGCGGCCTGCGCGGATTCCTTCAGGTTGTCCGGGATTTCAGTTACGGTGTGCTTGAGGCCCACGTCGTCGTTCGGCGCATAGACGATGGCCTTTTGGTTCACGACATCAATGACGCCGTCGAAGTGGTCCTCCTTGCCAATGGGCAGGAAGATCGGGTAGGCATAGGCGCCCAACTTCTTGCGCATGTCATTGAGCGCATTCTCGAAATTAGCACCCGTCCGGTCCATCTTGTTGACGAAGGCAATGCGGGGAACCTTATACTTGGTGGCCTGCCGCCAGACGGTCTCCGACTGCGGTTGGACGCCGGCGACGCCGCAGAACACCGCCACCGCGCCATCGAGCACCCGCATCGAGCGTTCGACCTCGGCGGTGAAGTCCACGTGACCCGGGGTGTCAATGATATTGATCCGGTGCGGGATGCCCTGGAAGGCCTTGAAAGTGCCGTCGTCCTTTTGGGTCCAGTAACAGGTGGTGGCCGCCGAAGTGATGGTGATGCCCCGTTCGCGCTCCTGCTCCATCCAGTCCGTGACGGTGTTGCCGTCATCCACATCCCCCATCTTGTGGATCAGGCCCGTGTAGAACAGGATGCGCTCGGTGGTGGTGGTCTTGCCGGCATCAATATGCGCGGCGATGCCAATGTTGCGCGTGCGCTCCATCGGGTACTCTCGCTTGGGCGCATTCGATCCTTTGGCCTTCGTCGGCCTTTTGGTTTCTCTTGCCGTGTCCATCTCAGCCTCGATTAAAATAAAAACGCCCCGGGTCTCGGTCGGCCTTCGGGGCGTTAAACTAAGGAATCTTACCAGCGAAAATGCGCAAATGCCTTGTTGGCCTGGGCCATCTTGTGCACCTCATCACGTTTGCGGATTGCATTCCCCTGGCCCTGGTACGCCTCCAGGATTTCCGCCGCCAGCGCCGCCTTCATCGGCACCCCCTTGCGCGCATCGGCGAAATCCACCAGCCAGCGCAGCGCCAGCGAGAACTGCCGGTCCGTCGGCACTTCCAGCGGCACCTGGTAAGTCGCGCCGCCCACGCGGCGCGCTTTGACTTCCAGGCGCGGCTTGGCGTTATCCACCGCCCGCTGCAACACTTCCAGCGGGTTGGTCGCCGGGTTCTTGGCGATGAGCTCATCGAAAGCCCCATAGACAATCCGCTGCGCCACACTTTTCTTGCCTTGTCCCATGACCGTGTTCACCAGGCGTGTTACCAACGCGCTGTTGAATTTCGCATCCTTGGGAATCGGCCGACTGACTGCTCGACGACGTCGCGACATGTTCTTGCTAAACCGTTAAATGGGTTGAATAGGTTAAATCGTTAATGGGTTAAACGCTCAGGCGGCAGGCGCGGGGGCCGCGGCAGGAGCGGCAGGTTTGGCGCCGGGCTTGGGCCGCTTCACTCCATACTTGGAACGGCTCACGCGCCGTTTCTCGACGCCAGCAGCGTCAAGGGTGCCCCGCACGATATGGTAGCGAACACCGGGCAAATCCTTCACACGACCGCCGCGCACGAGCACGATCGAGTGTTCCTGCAGATTGTGGCCCTCATCGGGGATGTAGGCAATGACCTCATGCCCGTTCGTCAACCGCACCTTGGCGACCTTGCGCATCGCCGAGTTCGGCTTCTTGGGGGTGCGGGTCATGACCTGAATGCAGACACCCCGCCGGAAGGGCGAGTTATCCAAGGCAGGCGACTTGGACTTGTGCTTCAGTTTGCGGCGGCCCTTGCGGACCAATTGATTAATTGTCGGCATTATGCGTTAAATTCCCCTGCCACTTCTTGGGCAAACGGGAGGCGAAATATAGCAAACCGAATCGCGGACGCAACAACTATTTCGGACACCAATTTGGGGCATTCCAGCCCCCGGACAGGCAACAGTTGCTGCTGCGGCACGGCGCGCCACTAAGCAGATTCCCACTGCTCGCGCAACAGCCTGACCGCAGACGGAAGGGCTTTGACGGGGTCGCCCTTGCAGCCACACTCGAAGCTGACAAAGTCCTGGTAGCCGATGATCTTGAGTCCCTTGAAACCACTCACGTAGTTGTCGCCTTCGTCCTCGCCGGGAACCTTGCGGGTCTTGCGGCTGGCGACGTGGACGTGATGGAGGTATTTGCCAGCGGCGATGAAAGCGGCCATGTCATTGGTTTCTTCCCAGGTCATGTGCCAAAAGTCGCCCATCAGAGCAACGCCGGGGTTGTTGACATCGCGGCAGATGGCCGCGCCGTCGGCGACCTGGCGAAGGAAATGGCATTCGCGGCGGTTCAGCGGTTCGAGGATCACCCGCGTTCCGGCCTTCTGAGCGTGGTCACCCAGCTCGGCCAGCAGCTTGATCAGCAGCTCGCGCGATTCCTGATGGCCTAGCTTGGTCTGATTATGAAAAGCCGGCACCATGATCATGCCGGTCGAGCCCAGCGCACCGGCCGCCGTGAGAATCTCCTTCATGGACTCGATCGCCTTCTGGCGAACCGGCTCCTGTTCGGAAATGAGGACACCTTCGAATCCAGCGCACACGGCGCTGAGCTTGATCTTCCGGCCTCCCAATGCCTTCTGCAGTTCCTCGACGCGTTTGGACAAGCCGCGGCCACCAACTTCCAGGCCTTCGAAACCGTTCATCTCCATGAAATCGAGCTTCTCGCCCAGTGACTTGCCGGGCGCCACTCCCTCCTGGCAGGAAAGGCGCAGCCGCGAGGGCTGGGGCGGGTCGGGCAGGGTGAAGGCGCCGGCGGCAGGCGCGGCGGCTCCCACGATTCCCGTGGCGGCAGATACAGTCAGGAATTCACGGCGATTCAGTTTCATGGGCGGGGAGACTAACAGGTGGGGCGTTTTTGGGGAGCCCAAAGTTCAGGGCTACTTCAGCGCGGAAGTTCGTAGCTGCAGCCAGGCGACGTCGGGGTTATTTGGCGAAGGCACGTTGAGAGGCAGATTATTGTTGTAAAGGACGGGTGGCATGGTGCGCTGGTCCCGCCACTTGTGGACTTCGGAATGGCCGTCGGCGAGGGCGATGCCGCAGGCTTTGGCGTGAAAGCTGGCGGGATAGTCAATGATCTTAGCAGCGGCGTTCGTTAGGGCGCATTCGACCGCCAGTCCGGCGTCATTGATGCTGTCGGGGTGTTCATCGGTGATAACCCAGAGCATCGAGGGAGACGGCTGGGTAACGTCTCCCAGTTTGCCGTAAGTTCGCCAGGCCGTCGAGGGATTGCCGTTGTCGCCGCCGAGCCAGGGGCCCACGACGGGGCGCAGCGGCGGAGCCATCATCGTGCCGACGGCCTGGTTCATGGCAACGCTCCGCACGCGGCTGAAGGTCTTGCCACCCATGCTCACTACGCTGCGGTCGGCAGGGCACTTGTAAATCGCGGCATTCTTCGTGTAAGGCCCCAGCCTGCCGTACTTGGCGTCAAGCAGGAAACTGATTGTATAATTGGCGATATTGCCGCCGTCAAAATTCATCGAGCCACCACACCAGTTGCCGTTCTGACCATTGTCTTCATTGGGCGGCAACCAGTCGGCATGGTCTCCGGCGTAGAGTTGCCAGGCGAGCATGATCTGGCGGCTGTTATTCATGCACCAGATACCCTGGGCACGCAGCTTGGCCCGGGTCAAAGCGGGGAGCAGCAGGGCCGCCAGAATGGCAATGATGGCAATGACAACCAGCAACTCGATGAGGGTGAAGGCGTGCGGGATTTGTCGGGCGGCTCGCACCGGATGTTTAACTGGCGCCAATGTTCTCATAACGGGCAGTCGGCCTCAAATCCGTCGGAGCGTCATTCAGCTACTGTCCGCAGGATACCTGGATTGCGTGCCCGCGGTCAAGTAAGGAACCTGCGACGAAAGACGTCCCTTCCGGGTATTTGGGCGACCAGGCCGCGCCGGGTCGTGGACCAGCACCCCGAGCACCCGACCGCCCCAAATCGGCCCATCGCACTATTGGAATAGCGCCCGGTAGAAGCGGTAGCGGTACCCGGCAGTCGGCAGGCTGATCTCCGCCGGCGCGATGTTGGTGGAGACCGAGCTCCAGTTAACCAGGTTGGTCGAGGCCTGGATGACGTAGGTCGCGCCGGTCGCACCGTTGAGGAAACACTGGAACTGCCCGCCGCTATAGGTGGGATTGCTCAGGAACGGGACGACGTTGATGGGCACAATCTGCATCGCATTGAACGGCCCACGAGGATTGCCGTCGGAGGCGAAGTCGCCCCTGGCCGAGACGCTGAAACTGCTGCCGCGCACGTTGCGGAAGCGGCAGAAGTTGCCGGCAGGCGTAGAGGCCCCGCCAGTGGTGTCGTCCACCTCGGTGTAAAAGCCGTTGTAGTCGGTATTACTGGCGTCACCGACATATTTGGTGCCATTGCCTCTGGTGGCGCCGCTGAGGGTATATTTGCCAACCCTCATGGCGCCGCCGTTGTCACCATCGGAATAGACAATCACGTCGTAGAGCAGGAATTTCACACCGCTGACGGTGGCAGAGGAGATAGACGTATTGCCGGTGTCCAAGTAGCCCTGCATCAAGGCGTAGTCGGCGGGGGAGTTTGGCATGGAGGAAAACTCATGTGTGCCGCCACCGGGAGTGGACCAGGAGATGGTCATTCCCGCCTGGAGGGGGATGCCGGCGCCGGTGCCACCGCTGGTGAGATTGATCCACCCGGTCTGGGGCACAACGCCGGCGTTCCCACAAATGGGCACGCTGTCGTCGCTGGTGCCGGGGTGGATGAAGTTAATGCCGACCGGCACCAGCATTCCAGCGTAGCCGCCGGGCCAGGTGTAGCGCTGGGCAACCGCCACGTCGAGGTCGTTGAGGATATCGGCTTTGTAATAGTCCGAGCTGCCCCCGATGTTCCAGTTGTCGTAGCCCTCAGGCCACTGGTACATGTTGAAGCAGCGGAAGACGGGCTTCCCGGTGGCAATGGCAGTCTGGTTGTAGCGGCTGATTTCGGCATACACCTCTTGCATCCAGCCCGGCTCGTAATGTGCCAGCGGGTCCTCCGGATGGCCGCCTTTCCAAAAGTAGTAACCGTTGCACTCGGTGGCGTAGAGCGGGAGGCTATAGAGGCTGGCCGGGATGCCAAGGTTCACCCAGTCCTTATAGACGTAGAAACTGTTGTAGAGTCCATTCCCAAACTTGGCGGTGCTGTGGATGGCGTCGCAGGTGTAGCCGCGGGAAGAAACGTGGAGAGCGACGCCGTCCGGGGGGTGCGGATTAGGGCCAGTAGTGGTGATGGCGGTGAGCATCTGACTGAGGTACTGGACCCAGGTCAGCGGGTTGGCTTCGTAGGGAAAGTTGTTGGGGCCATAGGGATTTGAACCGGCGATAAACGGTCCGGAGAAGCAAGCCGGGGCCTGTGGGAGCACCTTGTCGTTCGGACGCACGGCCTTGATGGCGTTATAGACTTTGCGGTAGCAGAGCGCGTAGCTGGCCGGGGTCACGAACGGGGCCACGTTGCGATTGGTGTCAAAGGGCCATTCGCCCGAAATGTTCAGCTCGTTGCCGATGGTCCAGATGGAGCAGCCAAGCGAGTTGGACACGAAACTGGCACAGCGGATAGCGAAGTCATCATACTTATTGGTCAGGGGAATCGTGCCGATGGGGAAATAACCATGGTTGATGCGGCCGATGACCGTGTGGCCTTGGTTGGACAGGAAGCGGTAGTCCACACCCCAGGTGTCGTTGGTGTTAGCCCCAATTGACGCCGTCACCGTGACCCAGCCTGGGCCGGCGCCGCTGCTGATGTGTCCCAGGTACTCCGAAGCGTCAGCCGGCGAGGGGTCCCCGCCGTCGAAGATCCCGTAAAGGTAGGGCGACTCCTGGGCGAGACCAGCCGGTCCGGTTGCTAACAGAACTGCCAGGAGCAGGGTAATCAGTGAGGGAGTGGGTCTTGTCATAGTCCACAGCAGATTATGCAGGCCCCTCCGCTCAAACTCCAACAACAAAGTAGCCGGTCAGTCACGACGGTAGGGCGAGTCCGCAGTGGCGTACATGATAACCTGGCGTGGCTTGCCGTGAGAGTGCTTGCCGTTGTGGGCACTGTTGACGCCGGTATAGAAGAGATGCCAGCGTCCATCGTGCTGCACAAGCTGGTTGCCCGCGTAGATGCCATAGCAGTCGGGCGCGGGCGGATCGCCGCGCTCGATCCAGGCGCGGCGCTGCGGGCGGTGCCATTGGACACCGTCGGCTGAGAAACACCATTCCAGGTCCATGGTTTGGGCCTGGCACCGGTAGTGGCCGAGCATGCCGATCCGCCCTTTCGGCGTCGGCGTCACCGAGAGGTAATAGAACTGCTGATCAACCGGGTCTTTCGCGTCCCGCTCAATGACACGCCGCCGGGTCTCGAAGTGAAGCCCGTCTGCGGAGGTGTAGCGGTCAATCACCCGCAACAACCCGGGGGCGTTGTCATGGGCCATGTAGGCAGGATCAGTCTTGGGGACCTGGACCAATGCAACGGAATACAGCTCGAAGGTGCCGTCCGGCAGTTGGTAAATGTTGGTGGCATCGTTGGAAATTAAACGCGTTGGCGCGGGCGGTTCCTCAGCCGGGCGATCTTTGCTCGGCTCCGCGTGCAGCTTCAGGCCATCAGGCGAAGCCACCCCCCAGGCAGCGCGGTCGTGAGGGTGGTAGAGCACCGGACGCAGGGGGTCCACGACGCGGTAACGGCGACCGTCTTCACTGTCAGCGGCGAGATACCGAAGAATCCGCGGACCGTGCGCCCAGAAGTAAATCCGGTGCTTGCCGTCGCGCAGACGGATGTGAATGACCTGCACTGGCTTCCATCGCTCCGGCAGGTTGCCCAGTGTGAATGGGCCGTCGGCGGGGTCGCCGGGCGAGCATTGCGCGCGAACCTTCTTCATCGGCTTTCCCGGGACGCCCTCCGCAAAGGCGAGGGCGTAGCCGGAAGACGACTCCGACACCGAATACCAAATCCGCCAGGCGCCATTCTCCAGCGGTTCGGCCGGGCAGGTGAAGTTCTGGATGCCGGTGCCTTCCCAACTCTCGGAGGGCTCCAGGACCAGCCCGTGCTTGTGCCAAGCGCTGGGTGAGCACGGGCTGGGCAAGGCGGGGGAGGCTTCCTGCGCGGAGTGCGCCGGCACCTGCGGCCCAAGCGCAGCGGCAGTCGCGGCATAAATCGAAGCGCGGAGAAAAGTGCGGCGGTCTATGGTATTCATACGGGCCAGGTCTTTGTGGCCTGAAGTGTGAACCGCAGGCTGCCGGATGACAAGCCCCCGCCGGCGCGCGCTCCAGCACATAATCCCTTTGGCATCGAGCAGCCTGGCAGGTAGCCTGACCGCAGATTATGAAGTGGTGCCAGGCAGTATGCATGATGATCGCGGGGGCCCTCGTGGGTGCCGGTCCCGTCCTGAATCCGTCCGCCGCCCACGCGGCGCTGCTGGCCTGTGAACCATTTACCAACGCGCCCGGCACGGCGACTATCGGATCCGGCGGCGGCTGGGGCTTCTCCGGGGCCTGGCAGGCCAACAGCAGCGGAGGTGTGGCCACCAACACCGGCTACGGCCTGACGTACACCGACGATGCTGGCAATTCGCTGGCGACGGCAGGTGGTGCAGGATTCTTCCAGGGTTTGACCACAGCGAATACTTCGATGCAGCCCTACCGGCAGTTCAGCTTCAGCCGCGGCACTAACGGCGTGGACGCGACCACCACTTGGATAAGCTTCATCGTGGTGCGCCAGGGGCCGACGGGCACATTGGCGGGCAATCCTTACGGACGCGGGGCCAACGTTGCACACGATATCAACGCCGGCGCTCTGCAGAAGCTGGCCGTAGGTAACAGCAGCGGCGCGACTACCAATACCGTCGGCCTGATTCCGCAAGGCAACGCTGGCAACCTCAAGTCCTCCACCAACGCCTTTGGCAACTTCACCAACTTCGTGGTGGTGCGCATTGATCATGTCAGCGGCGGCAACGACAATGCCTGGCTGTTCGTCAATCCCAACCTGACGGTCGAGCCGTCCGCCAACGCCGCCAGCGCCAGCTCGCTGGGCGGGTTTGACTTCTCCTTCGACCGCGTGCGCGTATTTGCCGGCGGCAGCAACACGCTGGCTCAACCCTACGCCGAGATGGTTATGGATGAGTATCGGGTGGGCGAAACCTACGCCGACGTGACGCCCTATACCAACTCGACTCCACCCACGCCTACCGGACCGATCCTCATCACCAACACCGCGCTCCTGGCGAACGGCCTCGTCCTCTCAGGCGCCGGCGGCACGGCCAACGGAACCTATTATGTGATCGCCGCCACCAACCTGGCTGTGGCCGTCACCAACTGGCTGGCCATTGCCACCAACAGATTTGACGCCAGCGGCAATTTCAACTGGACCCAGTCGCCTATGCCGCCAGACGCTGGACAGTTCTACCGGGTGATGGCCGGCGGCCCGCCGCCACCGAAGCCGGTCGCGCCTTCGATCACCAGCCAATCGCAAGACCAATCGGTGATCGTGAGCAACAGCGCGACGTTCAGCGTGAGCGCCGCAGGCACGGAGCCACTGTTCTACCAATGGTATTTCAACACGAACACGGCGCTGGCTGATGCGACCACCGCCACGCTGACGCTCACCAACGTCCAGTTCTCGAGCGCGGGCGCTTATTCAGTCCGCATCACCAACGCCGTCGGTTCCGTCACCAGCACCATCGCCATGCTCACGGTTCACCCGACGGTGATCACCAACGGAGCCTACTTTGTCTCGACCACGGGCAGCGATTCAAATCCCGGCACCCTCGGCCAGCCCTTCCTGACGATCAGCAAGGGACTCACCGCTGTCGGCACCGGCGGACTGCTCTACCTGCGGGGCGGCACGTACGCGCTCCCGAGCAAGCTGAGCCTCAACAAGACCGCCAGCCCCACCAACCGCATCCGCATCTGGGCTCTCCCGGGCGAAACGCCGATCATTGACAATACGGGCATCGGCGGCAGCATTGACGGCATCAGCATCAGCGGCCATTGGTATCACCTCAAGGGCCTCGAACAGAAGCGCGCGACGCACAACGGCATCAACATCTCCGGCAACTCGAACATCGTCGAGCAGTGCACCGTACACGACAACGGCAACACCGGCCTCCACATCACCGGCGGCAGTTCGGGCTCCACCTACCCAGCCTACAACCTGATTCTGAACTGCGATGCTTATCTTAATTACGATCCGCCCGACGGCGAGGATGCGGACGGCTTCAGCGCGAAATGGAACCTGGGGCCGGGCAACGTGCTCAGCGGCTGCCGCGCGTGGCTGAACTCTGACGATGGCTGGGACCTCTGGATGGGGAACGCGCCGGTGACGATCACCAATTGCTGGGCGTTTTGGACCGGCTCGAACTACTGGAACAACCCGTCGTTCAACGGCAACGGCAACGGCTTCAAGCTCGGCGGCAGCAACGTGGCCGCCGCTCATCGCCTGGTGCGGTCCGTCGCGTTCCACAACTTGCACCACGGCATTGACCAGAACAACAACACCGCCGGCCTCACGGTGGACCAAAACACCTCGTGGGCCAACGGCAGCAGGAATTTCTATCTCAACCACGGCGCCAACACCACGCCGCACGTCGTGCGCAACAACCTTTCCTTCGACGGCATCGCCGGCGATACCTTCACCAGCGGCACCTTGGCAACCAACAACAGTTGGCAGGTGATCTCACCCGCCCCCACCACCGGTGATGTCGGGAGCGTGGAGGTATCGTTCGCCCTCGCGCCGCGTCAATCCGATGGCAGCCTGCCGGAGAGTCCATTCCTGCGGCCCGTATCGGGCGGACGGTTGGTTGACCGGGGCGTTGACCTCGGTGAGCCGTATTCCGGCATTGCGCCCGACCTTGGTGCGTTTGAAGTCTTGCCTTGAACGAAGAATCGCCCGCCTCGCCTACCGCGGCGGCAGAGCGCGCCAAGCGTGTTCGTCCGCGACTTGAGCAACCTTGGCCTCGTCGAGGTAAACCAGCTTCGTCGTGATGCGTTCGGCATCAACTTTCACCAGAACGCAGCCGATGGTTCTGACCTGTCCGCTGGCAGAGCCGGCCTGGCTGGAATAGGTGTAGGCAATCTTCTCTGCATTGTAGGTGAGCGGGCCGGCCTTCACACCGCGTTCACCGTCGGAGGATGGGATGGCCATATACACCGTGCCCTTCCCGTCCGGTACGACCTCGTCGCGGTACAGAGGATGGGTACGCAGATAAACATGGTTGTTCCCCGCCAAAGCGAAGGCGACCCCGTGCTCGTCGCAGAAATCCTTCCAGTTGGCGTACCAGCTTGTCTTGCCGGCCCGCCCGTCGAACCACTGATAATGCTCGCTCAGGAAGATGTATTGATATTTGCCTTTCAGCCGCTGGATCACCCCGGCCGCCCAGTTCTTGGCCGCCGCCTCCCCGGCGGGGTTCTTCACCATCGCCTCGTTGTTGAGGATGATGAACAAAACCTTCCCGTAAGTGAACCAGTAGCAAACGCCTTCCTGCCCGGCGTAACCGTTGAGCGGGAAGTTGTTGGCTGCTTTGAAGTAGGCGGAGCTGACCGAGCCGGTTCGGGTCATGGCGTCATGGTTGCCCAGTACGTTGGCAAACATGTAGTCCCTGATGAAATCCTGCTCGTATAAGGTCTTCCAGAACGAATAACTGCCGCCCCAGGCCACTACGTCGCCAGTCGAGAAGATGAAGTCCACGCTCGGGTCAACGGCCAACGCCGCACCCATCACCTTCACCGCATTGGCCAGGCGGCCGGCGAGGGGCGAATAGAGGTGGAAATCGCCGATCCATACAAAGCTGAATTCCCCGGCGCCGGCGGTCTTGAAATAGCGGACGGCGCTGGGTTTGCCCCCGTCGGCGGAGACCTTATACATGTATTCCGTGTCCGGCTCCAGACCGGCCAACGTCACGCCGTAATCAAGAAACACCGCCTTTTCACGGAAATCCGCGCCAGCGGCGGTCTTTGAATACACACCGTCGAAGATATCGCAACGCTCCCAAATCCCTTTCACGTTCACGGCGCGCGCCCAGGCGGTGTCAGACTTCTTCGTATAGCTGACAAAGCCGTTGGTGCATTCCAGGTCGGCGTGCCAGCCGATATTCATTTGCGTCGAGGCATCCTCGCCCGGGTTGCTGACAATCGAATACACATCGGCGGCCGCTGCCGGCATCCCCCACCCGCAGGCAAGCACGGCGGCGGACAGTAACAGACCGGGCACTCGCTTGAGCAGCCAGGCAAGAATTCCTCTACAAGCTCCAGTCTCCTTCACCATGTTAGGCCCGACAATGCCGATCCTTTGCAGCTCACGTGTGCTCATCATTCAGGGCTTCAATACAGGGCAATGCCCCACCCTTGTCAATTCGCATTGAGCCTCCATCACTCTCACGAGCGCATCCCGACACCGCCACCGGAGCGCGGCTGTCCTCAGCCGCAGCACCCCCGACTATGCGGGCTTCCCCCAGTGTCTCGAAACCCACTCCCTATCGCACGTGCTGCGGCTGAGGACAGCCGCGCTCCGCGCATGTCCCGATTCCCGAGAGCGGCGGCGGTGTCAAGATATGCCCCACTCTCACCCACGTTTTCCATTCGGTATCAGTGTACTGCTCCTCCGCCACTTTCTTAACTGGCAAATCACGGCGTCTGGTGTTCACTTGTGCCTTGTGGTCATGAAAACGCTATTTCGCAGGAAACCAGGCCCCTCGCGGTCAACTGCTTCCCTGGGGCAACAGGTTGGCGTCGCTACCCTCATAGCAGTCCTTTGTGCCGGGGTCCCGGCCACAAGGGCCGCCGCCGCGCCGGAGGTGGCCGCGCAGGCCGCTCTAAAGGCCGGTTTCGCTGAGCGCGACATCACACCCGATATCGGCATGGAAGCGCCGGGCAATTACGGCAAGAGCTACCACCGCACCTTTCACGATCCCTGCAAAGTCCGCGCCGTGGTGTTCGACGACGGCCCGCACCGCGTGGCGCTCGTCGGCGTGGACCTGC
This sequence comes from uncultured Verrucomicrobiota bacterium, assembly GCA_964625855.1. Taxonomy (GTDB): domain Bacteria; phylum Verrucomicrobiota; class Verrucomicrobiia; order Limisphaerales; family UBA8199; genus JAPLUA01. The sequence goes on from CAZVFC010000026.1 coordinate 101,329, forward strand.
TGTTCGTCACGCGCCACCTTGTCACCGCGGCGCGTGCCGACATTCAGCAGCGCTGCGGCATTAAACCCGAATGCGTGCTCATCGGCGCGTCGCACTCGCATTCCTCCGGGCCGATCGCCATGGGCGAGCCCGCCGACTATGACAACGCCTCCCCGTTGGTTAAGCATCTGGCGAACGAAAAGTCCATCACCTCCAACCCCGGCTACACGCAATTGTTGAAGCGGCAAATCGTCGAAGCCGTTGTGGACGCGCACACCGCCCGCGCGGAGGCCAGGCTCGCCGTCGGTTTCGGCACGGAGGACCAGGTCGCCTTTAACCGCCGCTTCCGCATGAAGAACGGTCGCACGTTCACTCACCCGGGCGCCGGCAATCCTGAGATCGCGGGCCCGGCCGGGCTAATTGACCCGCAGGTCGGCGTGGTCGGCGTCTGGAACCTCAAAGGCGCCTTGCTCGGCTGCGTGGTGAACTTCGCCTGTCATGCCACAACCAGCCCGGGCGGCATCTCCGCCAACTGGATAGGGACGATGGAACAGACCCTGCGCCGGGCCACCGGCGACGCGGCTCTGCCGGTCGTTTTCCTGCAAGGCGCGTGCGGCGACGTGACGCAGGTGGATAACCTGACCCGGTTCCAAAACCCCGGCGCCGAGGAATGGTGCCAGATGGTTGGAGGACGCGTCGGCGCCGAAGCCTACAAGACGCTGTTGCTGATCCAGCGCGGGGCGAGCACTAATATCGCCCTCGATGTGCGCCAGAAGGTCTGGAACATCAAACGCCGCGCCCCGGCGCCGGAGAAGGTCAAGCGCGCGCTCGAACTGGTGCAGCAGGACCCCAAAGACGTCGGGGCGACCGAGTGGACGTTCGCCAAGGAGACAGTCTTGCTGGATGCGCTCCTCAAAACGCGGCCGGAAGCTGAGGTGGAAGTCCAAGCCATCCAGGTTGGCCCGCTGGTGCTGGTCTCCAACCCGGCGGAATACTTCGTGCAATACGGCCTCGACCTCAAGAAAGGGAGCAAGTTCCCATTCACCTTCCCCGTCGAACTGGCCAATGGCTGCGTCGGTTACGTGCCCACCGAGGAGGCCTTCAGCGCCGCCGGCGGCGGCTACGAGACCCGGCTAACGTCTTACAGCAACCTGGAGATCACCGCGGGTCGGCAGTTGCTCAATGTCGGCATCGAACTGGCGAACCAAATGACCCCCGGCACGGTCCCGCTCCCGCCCCCTGCCCCGCCCTACCGCGCGCCCTGGTCCTACGGCAACGTGCCGCCGGAGTTGAACTGAACGGCTCAGCCAACCCCAGCCCGGACACCCACCACCTGGGTGCCGTCTGGCGTTCTCTCCTTACGGTGGCCTGGCCCCACGCAGAGCAGGTCCTCCAGGCACCGACCAGCAATACACCTCGGAGCTGAAGCCCGGCCTCTCGGGGCGCTGAGGGATACTCGGCATGGGCCTGGCCATCCGCGATTTGCCATAGGCGATATAGGTTGACATTGACGAAATGGCATGTCGCGACGCACAAGCGAGTCTCACCGGATACTCACCGTATACACACCGTAGCAGCACCGTAGATAACATTTGGACCGACTCTAACGCAACAGCCTCTCCCTCAGCTTCTTCCACTAGGCCCCGCCCCCATCCGCGTTACCCGTAATCCGTGGCTAATCTTGGTTCCTGTGTAACAAATTGTGCGTGCAATCAGCGGTTACCATCCGTAGATTGGTCGTATGGTATCGCCACTGGCCAAGCACGCGCGCGTCAATCGGAAGAAGATCACCGTGATGCATCTGCACGACCGCGGGAGCGATGTACAGTTCTGGCGCCGACGACCGGCGGCGAAACGGCTTGAAGGAGTGGAACTGCTGCGTCAGGCTGCGCACGCCTATGATCCCTCTGCCGCGCGACTTCCAAGACTTCTTGCGGTTACTACACGCCAACGCCATTAGATACGTGGTGATTGGCGGTTACGCGGTCGCATATCACGGCTACGTGCGTTACACGGGTGACCTCGACGTCTTTGTCGAGCTGTCCGCCAACAATGCTGCGAAGCTGGTCTGCGCCCTTCGCGATTTTGGTTTCAACCTGCCCCAACTCAAACCCGCCTTGTTCCTCCGAAAGGGCAGAATCGTCCGGATGGGATACGAGCCGATGCGCCTGGAGATTCTGAATGAGATTGACGGCGTAAGCTTTCAGGCGTGCTATCAGCATCGGCGCCGGGCCAAGTTGGGTGATCTCATCGTGAATTTCATAGCATTGCCCCAGTTGATCCGGAATAAGCGCGCGAGCGGGAGGCAAAAAGACCTGGCGGACGTCGAGGCCCTAACCATCAAGAGGACTCGCGTGCGCCGAACCCGCCGCCGGCCAAGACGGGCCTAACGAGAGAAGTTGCTGGACCGTGGAACGGCGCCCCGACTCAGGACGCAAGACCCAGGACTCAGGACCGCGTCCTCAACACGTCCATCCTTATCAAGGAAGTCTCAGAGACCAGGATCCCTGTCAGTTGCACCGAGCAGGGCCGCTGGGCGTACGCCTCGCAGGCCTTCAGTGAATCCGGCCACGTCATGACTGGCTGGACTGGAACAACGTCGGCTTCGACAACACGGGCTGGCAGTATTTCTACCGCATCCGGGCGGTCCGGCCCCTGATGCCGTAGCCCTCAAATCAAACGCAGCATTGCACCGCGCGGCGGGTTTCGTGTAATAGCTCCTCATGCGATCGGAACGCCGTTTCCCCCAAACCCCCTCTGCTTTTGGCGGGCGGCTCGCAAATCGTAAGTCCCGATGGCCGTCCAACGCCCCTCTCCCACCCCGAGGTGATGCGCCCGCAGGTGCGGGAATTGTCCAACGCCCGGCTTGAGGAACTCCGTGGCCAGCGCACCCTCTTCGACCTCGACCGCCAGATCCTCCAAAACAACCTCTACGGCGTGGACCTCAACGCCGAGGCCATCCAAATCTGCCAGCTCAGCCTCTGGATCAAGACCGCCGCCCGCGGCAAACAACCGACCAGCCTCGACCACACCATCCGCGAGGGCAACAGCGTTATCAGCGACCCGGCGGTCCACCCCAAAGCCTTCGACTGGCAGACCGCCTTCCCCGAAGTCTTCGCCCAGGGCGGCTTCGATGTCGTCGTCGGCAACCCGCCCTACATCCGGCAGGAATTGCACAGCCCGTTCAAGCCCTGGCTGGAACTCCGTTACGCCGTCTTCCACGGCATGGCGGATCTGTATGTCTATTCACCCGATCCGGCGGGGGCGTAGATTCAATCCGCCGGCATCCCCTGCAGGATCCGGTAGAACCTTGCTGGGTATCTGCTGGCGTTCGTGTCTATGCACTCCCACACCCCGTTGCTGCCAACGCTCGCTGTCATGACGTTGAGCCAATTCACCAGGTTCGTGGAGGCTTGGAGCGTATAGAGTCCACCAGGCACTCCGCACGATTGCAGGCAGAAGTTCGTGTGGAACTGAAAGCTCATTCCCGTAAACATCAGCACGTTGGGTTGGAATTCAAAGGCGCCTATGTCCACACCCAAACCCTGGGGGCGAGGCACACCTCGCTGGTCGGTTATCGGCGCTCCGGCGGCGGTCCCTGCATCGAGGGCCGGACTACCGGGCAAGAGGGCGCAGGTGAACGTCGGTCCGCCGTTGTGGGCTAGCAATCCAAGTTCAGGATCCACGTTTAGCACATCGCCTGTCGCTCCGAAACCACTGCTGCCATTGGTATCACCAACCAGGTTGTGCCCCAGCGAGGTGAATGCGCCGAAAACATCGTCAGGGAGCAGTCTGGAGTTCAAATTGAGCGCGACGATCGTATTGAGAACTTGCCCACCCCCTCCACTGCACACGCCCCCGCCGGCACCGGCTTTGCCATCGGTATCGCCTGTGCCGCCGCTGCCGTTGGTGTTGCGGCTGATGGTGCAATTGATCAGCGTCACTGAACCAGCGTAAATGCCCGCTCCATTGCCGCCGTCACCGCCCACAGCCCCAAACCCGCCAGAACCGCCATTCCCAGCCGTATTGCCCACGAGGGTGCAATTAGTCATCCACGATGAGCTTGCACTGTAAACGCCAGCACCCGAGCCCCCAGGCCCTCCCGTCCCTAAATAACCATCACCGCCGTTACCGGCAATGTTACCGCTGAAGGTACAATCCCTAGCTGTCAATAGCCCGCTGCTGCAGATGCCGCCGCCATCACCGCCTGGGCCGCCTCCACTCAGGCCACCTAAGGCGCCCCCGCTTCTGTTGCCGCTGACCGTGCAACCGCTCAGCGACACCGCGCCTGCATTGATCCCACCGCCCCGCCCCCCGCGGGAGAAAGGAGACATATCACCACCGCCGCTATCCCCAGCAGTGTTGCCGTTGACCATGCAATTGCTCATGGTTAGAGTTCCTGAGTGGCAGACGCCGCCACCGTCGCCGCCATCGCCGCCGTAATACATGTAGGGATCGCTACCACCTCTGCCAGTCGAGTTTCCACTGATCGTGCAATTATCCACCCGCAGTTCGCCCGCGCTGTAGATGCCGCCGCCCGGTCCTCCATTTCCACTCTGGCCGGAGCCGCCGTCTGCCGTCGAGTTGTTGCTGAGAGTACAACTGCTCATCGTCAACGGTCCCCCGCCGTAAATTGCGCAGATGGCACCACCTGCGCCCCCATTGCCGCCATTGCCGGAATAGCTGCCACCGTTGCGACCAGTCGAATTCCCGACCAGCGTCGAACCGTCGAGCACTAACGAACCTGTGCTATATATGGCGCCTCCGTTGCCGCCATTGCCGGCATTGGGTTCTTCCGAGTAACCACCACAGTAACCACCACCTCCGCTTGAATTTCCGCTGAAAATGCAATTCTTCACCGTCAAGGGGCCCGCAGCGTAAATGGCACCACCGGCACCACCTTGACCACCGCCGCTATGCCATTCAGAAACGCCCTCGCCACCCTGCCCAGCCGAATTCCCAACCAATACGCAATTGGTCAACGTCAAGACGCCTGCACTGTAGATGCCACCGCCGGCGCCTCCGTCGGCTGAACCGAGTCCAAAACCCGAACCACCGGCTCCCGCCGCGTTGTTGCTCAACGAACAATTGCACAACGTGAGCGCGCCTATACTATATACACCGCCCCCGCTGCCCGGGCTGCCACCAGCACTGTTCGGCGTTGTGCCAGCGTGACCGCCGTTGCCGGTTCTGTTGCCGCTGACAACGCAGTTGCTGAGCGTCAACGTGCCGGCACTGTAAATACCGCCTCCCGGCTCACTGTTTCCCCCGGGGCTGGGGGAGCCGGCATCGTCCACACCATTGGTTCCATCGGATGTTCGCCCATCGCGAATGGTCAAACCCGAGATGAAAACCGTTAGGTTGGAGTTTAGGTTGAACACCCGGCGGGTGCCGTTCCCGCTGACGGCCAGGGTGCTTGGTCCAGGCCCCAGGATTTTCACGTTCCCGTTAACCAGCAGTTCGCCGCTGGTCAACGTGATGGTGCCAGTGACGTTGGAGAATTCGATCGCGCCTCCACCGCAGCCGTTGGCGTTCAGAATGGCCTGTCGAAGCGAGCCCGGACCAGAATCGTTGCTGCTTGTGACCAAAAGATCGCAGTTCCGTGGAACGCCAGTACCGGAGGCGTTAATCGTATTGAGGCCGCTAGTGGCATCGCTAACAACTGTGATGGGACCGCCGTAGGTCTGCACCGCCGTGGGCGTGAATGCCACTGTCACGTTCGTCGAGGCGTTAGCCGGGATGGTCCCGCTCCAGGCCCCGCTGAACAGAGGCGGATAGCCGATGTTCGAGACAGTCAATACCGAGTTCCCGCTGTTGGCGATCGTCAGCGTCCGCGTGGCCATCGTATTGGTCACCACATCCCCAAAGGCCAGGCTGCCTGCTAGCCCAATGGTGCGCGTAAGCAGCGAGTTGACCGTTAGAGCAACGGAGATGATCTGTGGCGAGTTGTTGGCGCCGGACGCTGTGATCGTGATGGTTGCCGTGTAGGTACCGGCGACCAAACTCGCGGTGCTATAGTTGACCTGGATCGCATCATGTTCGCCCGCGCTGGTTCCACCGGTTGGACCGGCCGACAACCAAGACGCATCGTCGGTAATCGAGTAACTCATCGGGCCACCGCCCGAGTTCCAGACCTCGAATGTTTGACTGGTGGCGTTCTGGCCCTGGGGGATTGAATTCGCCAGACCCGCTGGATAGTACGCAAGTGTTGGCACATCCGGGTTGATCGTTGCGCTGCAAGCCTTCTCGGAGTAATGGCTGTTTGAGCCCGTGCAGCGGATGGTGAAGTTGCTGGTGCCGGTGGTGCTGGGAGTGCCACTGACGACCCCCGTTCCAGAATTGACACTCAGCCCACTCGGCAAAGCCCCACCGCTGATTGTCCATGTATAAGGAGTTACCCCACCAGTCGCCGCCAGAGTTTGATTGTAGCTCGCGCCCACCGTTCCCGCGGGCAAAGGACACGTTGTTGTGATCGTCGGCGCGTTCGGCACCAGCGTGTATGTTGCGCCGCTGCCGGTCAAATTAGTGGTGGCTGCTTGAGCCACCTTCAGCGTCTGATTTGCAGGCTTGGTCCAACCGGGCACGTCCTTGAACTCAATCGTGTATTGTCCCGGCGCAAGGGCGTTCAGGCTCACGATCGATTTTTGCCATGCGCCGCCAGAGATCCGCCAGCGAGCTCCCGCGTCCACGGCTGCTTGCGGCGAGATCGTCACTTTGATCATCGTATTAAGTCTGTCGGCCACATAATCCATGGTGTGGCCTACATCCAGGTAGGACGAGTGATCAAGCGGTTCACCTTCACTTTGTGTCAGGTTGATTTTCTCAGCAGCGGAATGACCGCTTCCCAGGAGCGCACTTGGGAGCGGGACCAAGCCGTCATTCAGCCCAACCAAAGTGCCGTTCTCTTTCACCATGCCGCCCAAAATGCCGCTGGCTGCGAAGAGTTTCCGGTGGTCCGTGAGCACGCAATAGTCAACGACTTCTTCGGCAACATAGTCAGGCCAACTGCTTCCTGTGCCATCAGTAATCGGCCAGGTTGTGTATCCAGCAAAAGCCGTGATCTTTGCATCTCCGTCCTCCCTTACCATGTTGGGCCCGTTGCAGAACGGTGTGGTGAGGCTGTTGCTTAGCCACGTGTCGTTGTAAAGTGGGTGGTAGAGAAGCAGCGCGGGCTTTGATCTGGCAGCAAGAGGGATTTCGCTTACGTTGTGCCATGCTAAATCAAAATAGCCCTGCGTGTTGTCGTGCATCAGGGTTTCGTTGAGTATGGCCATCGATGGACCAAGGGTGCCGGGATACGCCCATAATAACCAAGTCGGATTGGCCCCCGGCGAGCCCAAATGCGGCGTGCCGAGGGTGATGAGACGGTGCACCCTGTCCCGAAATGCGCTGTCAGTGTTCAACGCGTAGCGTGCGACCAGGCCCCCCATGCTGTGGGCCATAACTACAACCTGGCGCTCAGAAAAAGCGAGGTTGTTTTGGCAAAACTGATTTACAAAAGATGCAAAGGCGGCTCCGTTGTCTGCGATTGATCCCCGGGAGTCATAAACGTACCGGTAGACCCTGAACGAATTCTTCATGTCTACATCGTTAAATCGGCCCAGTTGTGACCCCGTTTCGGATGTGTCGGCGTTTGCCCATGCATACCAGTAGTTAAGGGAGTCGACCTTCGTATCTCCACTCTTGCCGTGGATGAGGATGATCGGAATCCTGTCATCCATCAGTGTCGCCTTTTTCGTTGCTTCGCCCACGGCTGTGCCAGGATCGTAGTAGAAGTCGCCCTCGGCCGTGCATGGCTGCTGTCTAATGTTTCGCACGACGACCTCCTCGTCAGCGTTCCTGGAGGACTTTAGCGAAGCGTCACCGTAAGCGACTTTGAAGTAATACTCCGGGTCGGTCCAAAACTGATCATCTAGCCACCGCGCCACCCAGGTGGTTTTGACATACGTTCTTCCCTCTTCGCCCTGGTAAACTGTCCCCGTAAGTGTAGGCAAAATGGGATCATCAGGCTGCAGAATTCCATCGTCCTCAAATACCTGAAATATGCATTGTGTTCCCAGCGGGATGCCGGTTACCTCAGCGCACATCGTCACGACATCCCCGTTCGCCACATCTAGAGGCATCCACCAGGACGCGGACAGGATGCGCCCGTTGATAGTGACCGCTACTGCAGTGGTGGAATTGTTGTTCTCGTTGCTTTCGTCAACCGCGAGGTCGTAGTCGGCATATACGCCGATGTAGTAGGTCTGTCCCGGCGTTGCGTTGGCAGGTATTGTGATGCTATGTGCCTCGGGCGAGGTGACGTTGGCATCCATCGGCCCCAAGTACTCGCGTTCCAATAGCGTATCGGTGCGGCTGATCGTGCTGTCGGTGGACCACATCACCCCCTGCTGGGTGGCGCCCGCCCCACCATCGCCTTGGTTCTTAGCCGTCCAGTTCACCGTAATGGTCTGGCCCGGATCCACCGTCGTATCGCTCACTGACACGCCGTAGGCAATAAGATCAGGCGCGACCACGGTCAGGGTCACAGGAATGGTCTGAGGTGAGCCGCTGGCGGCAGCAGCCGTGATGGTGATAGTGGCGTTGTAGGACCCAGCCGCAAGACCTGACGTGGCGTAGTTGACTGCAATGGCGTCGTATTCACCGGTGCTGGAACCGCTAGCTGGGTTGACGGAAAGCCAGGTGGCATCATCCGAAATCGTGTAGGTTACTATTGCCTCGCCTGAATTCCAGACATCGAAGCTCTGGCTGCCAGCCGTTTGCCCTTGCGTAATGGTTTGGGCCAGGCTGGCAGGCGAGCGTGTCAGCGTGGGCAGCGGGTCCTCGCTGCTCAACTCGACCAAGACACTGCCAAGGTCCGCATCCTGGCTGGGTGTCCAAGTCTGCACCAAAGCGTTGTTGGCCGCGTTGTAGAGTTCAAGTTTGAACTCTGCGGTGCCGTGGCTTAACTGGTCGATCCCTGGATAGCTGTCGCAGACAATCCTGATGGAGCGATAGTCTACCGCCACACCGCTGACCGCAAAAGTCGAACTGGTCGTCAGATAGTCGTCGAGCAGAGCGCCTCCGTCGTATTCGTACACCTTGACGTAGAAGTTTCCAGCTGCGTTGGAATCGACATCGAATTCGATGTCCAACTGTCGGGCATAGCCGTCCCCACTGTCCACTCGGTTGGCGATCCGAGCATCTCGGAAATACGGGGCAAACGGGGGCGGATTGACGATGAAGCGCAGCGTGCGTTCGTTGTTGTTCTCGTAGGTCTCATCGGTTTGCTGGTTATCATCATCGATCATCGCGGTAAGCCAGTAGGTTCCCGGAGTGGTGGGGACGTTCCAAGAGGCGTCGGTTTCCCACTCGGATTCGCCCGCGGATAAGCCGTTGATGGTGCCCAGGTATCCGGAGGCAATTTCGGTCGTCTTGGCATTGGCCGAAGTCCCGTACCACCACTTCATCCGGATGGACGACAGGGAACTGCCGGGGCCGGCATTATACCCAAGGAAATCAAGTTTCACGCTCTGGCCGGGTGTGAACTGTTGGTCGGCAGCGGTATTGTCGTTGATTTCGATTGAGGTCACGTGCAAATCGGGATGAGGGGTGAAACTGAAGGTGAGATTGCGGGCCTGGGTGACCGGGGCGGTGGTGTATGTGTTTCCGCTCCATGAACCACCCGCGGCATCGCCGCTAACGCTGCCCCGGGTATAGCCGGTCGAAGGCGATACAGTGAAGGTCGTAGTACTGCCGTGCGACACGCTACGCGAGGATGGGGAGACGGTCCCGCCAGTGCCGGCTGCAGCACTTACCGTGTACGTGTTGAGAACAAAGCTGAAAGTAAGGGTGCGGGCTTGGGTTACCGGAGCGGTGGTGTAGGTATTTCCGCTCCATGAGCCGCCGGCCGCATCACCGCTGACGCTGCCCCGCGTATAGCCCGTCGAAGGCGATACAGTGAACGTGGTGGTGCTGCCGTGCGACACGGTTCGTGAGGACGGAGTAACCGTCCCGCCAGTGCCGGCTGCGGCGCTGACCGTGTAGGTATTGAGAACGAAACTAAAGGTAAGGTTGCGGTTTTGTCTAACGGGGGCGGTGGTGTAAGTGTTTCCGCTCCATGAACCTCCGGCTGCGTCGCCACTAACCGATCCTCTGGAATAGCCAGTTGAAGGAGTCACTGTGAATGTGGTTGTGTTGCCCTGGGTCACCGTCCGCGAAGAAGGAGTAACTGTGCCACCAGTGCCGGCTGAGGCACTTACAGTATAAGTCGGGAGGACAACCGTGACATTCCATGTATGGGTTTCCAGTAGTGTGTTACTGCTATTGTAGACCCGAGCAACTATTGCCACCGTCCCACTACTGAAAGGGTAATCATAGGTTGGATCCCAATATCCATTGAGAAACTCCGAGATATCCGTGCGAATGTAGCTGCCGTTGACGTACCAATCCGTTTCACGATAGGAAGTGATGCCGTTAACGATGAATGTGTGGGTGCCGGGATTAACCGATATGGTCCAGGTCCGACTCGCGCCGGTGTCCGAGTAATACGTGGTCGCTTCGGTGGTAGAAACCAGGGCAATGGAAGCACACACGAAGAAGGCTAACCGCAAGCAACGAGAGGCCTTCATCGGGTCACCCTCCCTTCGCCCTGGCCTTGTTGCGATAGATCACCGTACCGCTGCCATTCCGCGGCAAGAGCCTTCTCCCTGTCCTTCAGCGCCCGTTCGTATTTCTGGCGATCCGCGGGCTTGAGTGAGTTCAGCCGGCGCTGTTTTCGAGCTTCAGTCTGCTGCGCTGCCTGTTTCACCTGGCTCATTGGCTCCGCAATTTGGCTATGAACCTTGAAAACCCGAGCAGAATCCGGGATTATTGCTCGCTGGGGCTTGCGGAGTGCGGCTTTGTCTTCTCCTGCTGCCACAAGGCGAAAATCCATCGGCGTTACCATGATTACATGCGACACCTGAATCGTCTTCTCATCAGGGCGCATCGGGGCAACGGAACCAGAGGTCTCCGCCTCGACCCAGAATTCGGGGAGGCCCCGGAAGTGCCGCAAAACTAGTGGGGAGTCAGTAGTGGCACCCGTGATCACTGTCGCAAGGTCGTTAAAGCTGTAAAGGTCCTTCTCCGCATCGACGACCGTAGCCGGTGTTGGTCCGTTCGCCTGAAGTTCCGGGGTCGTGGTGGCCGCCTTCTCCTTGGCGGCAAGCAACTGGGCGGTTTTCTCTCGGACATGCCCTTGCAGGTCCGCCGCGGAACGGAAATCGGCTCCCGCGCTGGCGAACACAAAAGCGTAGCCATTGATAGCGCCCTCGGTGTCATGCAAGACTATGCAATCAAGGCTTTGCCACTTAAGTGGCTGGTAGTTACGGTGCACATGTTGGCTTGCCACGAACCGCGCAAGTTCGATGTCAATGCTTGCGAAACTGTTCGTTTGGATCTGTGCACTGACGCCGAATTCTAATCCGGCCAGCAGCGAAATGAGCATCAAGGTTTTCATAGAATTCCGATTTGGTGAGACACTCTTTTCCCACCTGCGACGTACGCCACCCACCACACACCGGCAACGATACCCGCTGTGCCCACGTAATCTCCACGGTTCTGGCTGAGGGCGAGGATCTGGTAAGTTAAGCTGACGCAGCGAGTATTCATGGTGATAGAGCAGTTGAAGGGCTCTTGCTCGGAAAGCTGCTGTCAGTCCTGGAATCGCGCTCCCGTCCTGTCCTTGCAGAGCACGCTGCCACGGCCTGCTGCTCAACCCCAGACATCTCCATACCCGGCCTTTATCTCAGGAAGCGCGGCTGGCGTCAACACGGAAATGGAGCAGAATCCGGCTTTCACGCCCTTCTCCCTCCTGGCCGTCTTCCCAGCCCGCGTCCGTCGTTCATATACTGTACATACGTCGTGCAGTGCTTGAATCTTGCACACGAGTTACCTTTTTCTGCACCCACCGGCTGGTTGGGCAGGCCCACCGCGCACGGTGCCCCTCAGTCGCTGATTGCTACTTGCCGTATCCCAAGCTGGGGGCATGAACTGCCCACAATCGCCCCGAAGCCGTTGGCGCCGTAAGCAGCCGTCACCTCGCTCCAAGGCTTCCCAGCTCAGCTACGTCTCCTTTGTCGTAACGGGACCCTGTCCCGACGACTTGGCCCCGATTGTCCATCGCAGTCGGGACGCCGGAAAGGCGTCAGTTCAGACCAGAGGCTGGTCGAAAGGGGTCAGCCCATAGAAAGGCGTATTTCGGGCTTGATCTGCGCGGCAATCACCCGCGCAGCGCTCAGTACAGGCGAGCGTGCAAAAACCAATTGGGGCTATGCACGGCTTTCCCCTAAGCCCAATTGGTGGTAGTATCGGGCATG
>CAZVFC010000027.1:0-111353 GCA_964625855.1 uncultured Verrucomicrobiota bacterium
CGGAAGAAGACAACAAAATCAAAGAGGCGGATTTACCCCGTTTTCAGCTCGGCGCAGCGTCAGGAGAAAAGGGATGATTTCCTCGTCCTGCATGCCCTTCCGGCCGAGTTCGTGCCCGATTTGCCGGACCGGAATACGCCAGCCTCGCAACGATTGCCGCTGGCTTTCGAGGATATTTTCGTCCAGGACATTCACACCCCCGCAGGTTCCAGTCCCAGTTCACGAGCGTGCTCGCGAAATGTTTCGCTCGCCAGACGCACCGCTTCGGCAATCGCATCGTTGGTGATGCTGCCTCTCCATTCCTCCACGATGCTTTCCCAGGCTGTGCCGCTGGCCACCTGCTCCAATACGTCGGCCACCAGAATGCGAGTCCCCCGGAATGTCGGCTCTCCGTGGCACACCTTTGGGTCAGTCACAATATAGCGCCCTACCAGCTTCTTCTTCATTTCTGCACCGACAAATACCCCACGAACCTCGCTCCGTCAACCGATCTGCCGCTGAGCGAGAGCGTCCTCCGATTAGCCCCCTCTCGGATTCACCGCCACTGCCCGGTCAGCGTGAGGCGTGTGGCCTTGTCGCTCACTTTCCAATGGCTCGCCAGCACCGTCTGCGCCCCGGCGATGCGGAAGGCGCGGCGCAACGACATCACCCCCTCGCCGATCTTCACCTCGCCCCTCCGCCTGCCGGAGGAACCCAGAATCACCAACTCAGTTCGCCAGCAGAGCGTTGGCTGTTAGGATTGGAACCTCTTGGGCCGAGAAATCCTCGTCGTCGGTGACCAAGGTGAGCTCGTTCCTCCTGCAGATCTCTCCAATGAGAAGGTCATTGAAGTCCTGCTTGCCTGCTTCGAACTCGGCCAGAATCCGCCCAACGTCAAGCGAGGCAAAATCATCGCTTATTGGGCGTGCATCTTTCAGCACTCGCCTCGCGGCGTCGCCCACTGCCCCGGCCACTTTCTTGAAGGGAACGGTCTTCCGAAAGTCCTTGAAATCCTCAGGTGCAGCATTCTTCGCGAGCAAAAGCCCGTGCGCAAGGCGGCAATAACGGTAGATGAATTCGCCGAGAATAACGCTGCTGACGTAGATTCTGCTCTTGGCGGCCAGAATGCTCTTAAAGGCGGCCGAATATACGGCTGGCCCGTGTGCCTTCGGGTCCCCGTGAGGACAGTAGAGGAATAGCCAGATATTCGCGTCCAGCAGCAGGCCGTCGCGGGCTGTGAAACTGTAGTGCTCGATCCGTTGGGGCTTCATCCCTCACTCACCCAGGGCTTCTCCAACGATCTTCTTGACTCGGCTTGGGTCTTGGAAGTACTGTTTCGCTGTGTCAACCACGCGTTTCAGAAGTGCCAGGTCTTCCGGAGCCATGGCCGACACCGACAGATTGGCGCGGATTTTCTGTTCTGAGAAATCTGCGTAAAGCTGCCCAACGGCCGCATTCAGGAAGGCGGATGTCAGGCTCCTCACGTTCGCAAAGGAGAGATTGACCGGCCTCCCTGCTCTTAGCGCGGCGGCAATCTGGTCGTGGACCTTCTGGCCGTCGCCAGAGGCGACGCACACCCCTCCGCCTACGACCTCAAAAACCTTGATGGTAACGGCATCACTCATTTGTCCTTTCACGTGCTCAGAAGATATTGGCAGAAGTCAACTCGGATGGCAAACAATAGGAGTGCCGGTCTGCGCTGTTGATCTCCAGGTTCACCGTGGTCCCCGGAAAGGGCTGGTTGAACCTCTTGGTCGTGACGGCCCCTCCGGCGAATTCCCAATACCCTGCATCAGACACGATCTGGATTCGGCCCTGGTTAAGGCGGATAAACTCCCGCAGCAACTTGAGCCCAAGTCCGCCGGGAATACGCCCGGTCTTAGTGGTGTTGTTACCCTCCGTCGCCCATCGGATTGCTTCTTCGGGTTGCAGGTCCAAGCCGGCTTTTCTCCTGATGTTCTCCCTCATACCGATACCGAGGTCCGCAATCGAGAAATCCAATCGCCTGTCTCGCGGGAAGAACTGACCGCAGGCAAAAATGCCCATCTTGGTTTCCGCGTGCAGTACCGCATTGCTCAGAATCTCGAAGATGCTCTCCCGAAACTTCTTTTGGAGGCCCACGGACATCTTCGGCATGCGCTTCCCTACAAGGTGCTGCTCGATGTAGGACGCAAAGTAGCGGTCGTCCTTGGGCTCGAACCGCTTATACTCGATAGTGGTTCCGTAGGTATCCGAAGTCCTGGCCACGCCGTAATTGGCCAGGAAACCGTTCTTGGCCAAGATGGACTTAACACTCGGCACGAGGTTTACGAGCTTCACCGTGTTCAGATTCCGGCTGATCTTGTAAAGAATAGCTCCAAAAGGTGCGCACATATTTGCGTCCAGCCAAGTCGCCTGGCTCATGTCAATCTCAATTTCCTCAAACACTTGGTCCTGTGCCCGCGCGTGGAAATCAATCAGCCGAGCGAACCCGGCGAAGTCACTGTAGATCGGTTTAAGTGCGAATTGCATAGCGAAGATTAAAACTCATCGAATGGCCCCAGCCCCCGCCTCCTTCGCAACGAACGCCGTCCACGATTTCATTGCCAGGCGACGCAGTTCGTCCGGGCTCATCTTGCCCAATTCAGCCTCGATTCGGCCCGGCTCATTCCACGCTCAAGCTATGCCGCTCAGACCCGAAAAGCAAAGCTTTTTGCGCAGCGCGGAGCAACGGCTTCGAGGTCCACGCCGTTAACGTTGACTGGCATTGCATACCACCCCTCAGTTCACCGCCACTGCCCCGTCAGCGTGAACGCCGCCCAGAAGTAAGGGCTGGCAAAATCCTTCGAGCACAACAGGCTCAACTGCGCTTCGCGCCACGCCTTCGCCCGCGGTTCCCCCGCCCGCCAGCGCCGGATGAATTCCGTCATCAATTGGCGGGTGGCCTTGTCGCTCACCTTCCAATGGCTCGCCAGCACCGTCTGCGCGCCGGCGATGCGGAAGGCCCGGCGCAACGACATCACGCCCTCGCCAATCTTCACGTCGCCCGTGCCGCTATCGCAGGCGCTTAGAATGACCAACTCCGTCCCCTGCAAGTTCAGCAGTGCCGCCTCCAGCCCGGTCAGCACTCCATCCTCGGCCACCGCGTTCGTGATTTGCCCCGCGTGATTCGCTCCCGCCAGCGCAATGCCGCACCGCACCAGCGGGTTCTCCCAATCGCTCCGAACGTAGGGCAGGCGTCCCGCCTGCCCCCACTCTCCTGCGAGGCCGATAGCCAGGGAGTTTGTCCGCCGAAACTCCTGGTCCGACAGAAAGAATCCATGCGTCGCCAAATGCAGCACCCGCGGCGACTGCACCGCTTTCAAATCCGCCTCGCGTGCCTGTGCGCCCAGTCGCAGCACACAACCCCCGCGTAGCAACGCCGCCACGCTCCGCGCCTCCTCCTCCGCGCCCGGCAGCGGCGCGAACTGTCGGCCGCGATAATCGCGGCTGAGCGTCCTCGTAGCAGCCGACGTAAGAAGCAACTGTGTGTTTCGGACTTCGGACTTCGGACTTCGGATTTCATCTTCAGCCTCCCCAGGTCGGCTGCTACCGGCCTTTGCCAGATCCAAATCAAAGTCCGGCCCGCCCATCACAAGCGACTTTAGACTTTGGACTTTGGACTCTGGACTGCGCGCCAGCCGGGCAACCTCCCGCCCGCTCGTCACATAACTAATCGTCTTCTCCTCGATCAGGAACTTGTTGCCGACCCGCAGCATCTCAAAGGGCACCCGGCTCAACTGCCCATCCTGGCATACAATCAGGTGCGAGACATTCGTCAGATGCCGAGCCAGCGGCCCGTAGACCAAATCGCCCAAGCGTTGCAACGCTGCCGAAACGTCATCACGCGCATATCCCATGCTGGAGGACATTCGCTTGCAGATGAACTGGACCACTTCATCAATAGGTGTGGCCTCGCCCAAGTCCACCCGCTCGACCACAACGTTGGTCGAATTGCCGATCAGAGGAACCGTCAAGTACGCGGCGTAGCGAACTTCTTTCGGCTCGTTCGTTTTGGTCGTGCAATCGTACCGGTGGAATTCAACAAGGTCTATGAGGGCCGACTGCACCGGCAAGCCCCCGGCGATATCCAATAGGCTGAGCTTGCGCTCGCGGATGGTCTGCGCCAGGAGAGCAACTCGCCCGGCTAGCCTCGACTCGGCTTCGCTCAACTCCACCTCAAGCTGCCGACGTTTCCTTTCCCGCTCTGCGGTATCGAGTCTGAGTTCAGGAAGGCGAGCCATGTGAGCCTTCACGACTCGGTATTGCTCGCAGAATTCTTGGGTTCTCGTCCGTGAATCGAGTTCTGCCGCAACCTGAGCGGTCTGGAGTTCCTCCAAGAGAGCTTTGTCGAGGGCGAGACGTTCTGCCCCACCAGACTTCACTGCCATCGCGGGGCTTTTGCCGCCGCCGCCGCAGAGCGAATGGTACATTTCCTGCAAGAAGAACGCCTGGCTCAAACAGGCGAGGGCATTGTCGCTTGGCTGCTCCAAGAACAATCCGACATAATACCGGCGAAGCGATTCGAGCGTGCTCGACAGGTATTGACGGCTCAGTTCAAGGTCTCCCTGTTCAAGTGAAGCCAACGCTAGTTGATTAAAGTCAGTTACTACGCTTGAATGGGCGTTGCCGAATGCGTTCAGATCGATTCTCAAAGCTCGCCAGCAAAGCTCCAGAGCCGCGTCGAAATTCCACCGGGCGAGGTGTGCCCCCGCGAGACAATACAAGAACGTGACCAGTTTAGGGTTTTCCGGACCGTAGGACTTCTCCGCGAGGCTGAACCCGCGTTGAGCGAGCGCCAGCGCCCGTTCATGGCTTCCGATGGTCTTGCATACAGATGCCAGACCAACCAGTGCAAAAGCCACGTTTGGATGCTCCGGGCCATACGATTGTTCCAGCACGGCAAGACTGCGCTCGCGGAGCGGCAACGCTTCGCGATTCCGGCCTTGAAACTCATAACACGCGGCGAGGTCAGCCAGCGCGAGGCCCACCGCCACACTCTGATTGCCCAACGCTTTCTCTTTCATTGTAACGCACCGCTGAAATAGACCCGTGGCTTCCTCACTTCTGCCGAGCGCATGGTAACAATGGGCCAGGCCCCAAACGCTGTAAGCCACCTCGATATGCTCCTTGCCGTAAATCTCTTCTTTGATTTCCAAGCTGGTTCGGAACAGCTCCGCTGCCTTTTCCGATTGCCCGCACCTAAAGTAGAACGACGCCAAGTTATCGGTGCTGCGAAGGAATTGGGGGTGTTCTGGTTTTAGCAGCTTCGCTCGGATTTCATGACCTCGTTCGAGCAGGGCAATAGCCCGCGGCCCTTGCCCGAGATAGAAGTACGCAGACGCGAGACTACTCTCGATCACCGTTATGATCGGATCTTCGATGCCAAAGTGCTTTTCGCTGATGGCGTGAGCACGACGCAGGAGCCCGAGGGCTTCGGCGTAGTCTCCGACAATAAGGTGAATCCCCGCCAATCCTGCCAAAGCGCTCGCGACCTCATGACAGTCTGGCCCGAAAAGTCTTTCATTGATCGATAAGCTCTGCTGGGACAACGCCACCGCTCGGTCGTAATCCCCGAGGTTCAGTTGAACGCTTGCCAAGCAACCCAGAACGTACGCGACCTGGGCGTGCACTGGTCCGAACTTCTTCTCAAAGACTGCGAGGCTGCGTTCATACAGCGGCAACGCAGCGTCGTGATTTCCTTGTTCCTCCTGGAGCGCGGCAACGCTGCAAAGGGCGTGTGCGACATCAGGATGGTCCATTCCGAACCACTCTTCTCTGATTGAAAGGCTACGCCGATAGAGTGCGGAAGCTTGCTCATAATCCCCCTTGGCCCTACAAATCGAGGCCAAGCTGTCCAAGCTCGCAGCAACGTCCGGATGGTTCTCTCCTAATTCTCTTTCCCTGATCGCCAAGGCGCGCTCAGAGGCGGCTAAGGCTTTGCGGTAATCCCCCCGGGCCTGGTAAGCATCCGCCAAGCAGGCAAGGCCAAGCGCCAGGTCAAGATGCTCCGCCCCACGCGCCTTCTCCAAGATCGCGATACTGCGCGTATAAACAGCGGCGGCCCTTTCGTAATCTCCCTGCAATTGGTACACGCCTCCGAGGTTACGCAGAGCAAAGGCAACCTCAACATGATCTCTTCCAAGAGACGCTTCCTTGATCACGAGGGCACGTTTCAAAAGAAATGCTGCATTGTCCCATCGCCGCCCGGATTCACAACACCGAGCTAGTCCGCCCAGGAACGGGGTGGTTGCGAGGGAGTTTGAGCCGAAGAGTTGCTCAGCGCCTTGCAGCCCGACTTGCCACAGTTCCCTGGCCTTGGCAATGTTTCCGAGATCGTAGTATGACTGAGCAGTGCTGTCCAGGTCCGGGAGGTTCTGCACTGCGGTATTAGTCGCTGCCGCGGCGGCCGGGTGCTCGGCTGAGCTTTCTGGTGAACCTTGCATCACAGGAGTTCTGATCAAGGTCACCGCGGTGAGGACAATCAACACCGCGGCGGTTTGGCAGTGCATGTAGCGCATGCGACGAAGATTGGCATTCGATCATCGATGCCGGGAAAACAAGGGACTTTTGCTGATGTCCGAGTCTCGGAGTTTTGCTGCGAGCTCGGACGGTTTGCTGTTGGCCAGATCGATGATTGCTTTGCGATGGCCGTCGGTGGAAAAGGGGTTCAGTACAATCGCCTCGGCGAAGTTGGCGAGGTCAATTGGAATGTAATCGTGGTCATCGAGCCGGCTGAGCGCCTCCTCACACTGTTCGACAGTGCCAGCATAAGCGCATTCGTGGCGGAACCTAACCAAGCGAATCTCCCGTTCTTCTGCGAACCAGATTGGTTTGTAGAACACTTGGACCGGCACTTCGTGCGGCAGAGGGTCGTCTGACCAATGGTCGATGTAAACCACCGACCGAAGAAAGAGGGTTTCGTACTCATTTACCCGAGCTGCGAAGAGGTGGTTGAGCCGTCTTAGCGTGGTTTGCACGGCAAAGCCTCCTCCCTGTTCACAGTACTGCTTCCACATTAGCCAGGATTCGCTTTCCGATCTTTGCCAGCAGGATACAAAGGTGGCGCGCCGCTCCTGCTCAAATCTCTTGATTAACTCCGCGTCATCCGCAGGTTTGACGTATTGGCGGTAAGAGCGCTTGTAAACTTCCAGCATGTGGAAGGTCGGAGTTCCCTCGTAGGGGTCACCCTCGGACTGATGCGTCAAGAGGTCGAGTCTGCGGAGGAACAGCTTTTTACTGCATATCAGATCCAGAGCTTTGTTCTGGTCAAAATAGCGCCACACCTTGGTAAGCGGGTTAATCCCACGTTCGCCGATAGCGTAGATGACAATTCGGCCCTCGCCAGTTCTGCGGCGATACACGATCCGCAGCCGCTCGTGCCGCAGAAGGAAGCCATCCCTTCTGGCGAGGGGAACCACGGAGCCGGATGGTTCGGCTTCTGACCGGAGGATACAAACCGCTGACTGAAGTAGCGCATCACAGCAGGGCGGTGCACAACAGAAGTACTCCCAATCCGCTCTGGCGGAGCGTACCAGTTCAACCTTGAAACCCGCTAGACCGTTCTCGGGCGTTGGTGCCGGAAGTAGCGGCCCGTCTTCCTCAAGGGATCCAGCATCGTACAATTGATTCGCGGTTTCAGTCGTAAACTGCTCAGCAAGCTTGGCGATGAGAAATGCCCTCTGCTTCTGCGGAAATGCTTCGAAAGGAAGGAAGTCGTTGGGTGATTCAAATTTCCAGGTGCTCACTGGTCGCCGAGTCCTTTCTAACGCCGGGCTGCAGACTAAAGTGGTTCGCTGTCATACGCACGTCAATTTCGCACACCGGAAATGCGCGTCCAGAAAAAGAAGCCGAGGTCGGCCCTCCCTGTCGGCAGCATCCGAGGGAGCGCAACCTCGGCTGGCCGGTTTACCATCCGTAGAGGGACGTGTAGGAGGTGTTCCCGGACCTGATTGTCGTCCCGGACAGGTAGCCTCCGTCGGACGACGAGTAGTTGTGGAAAGTCGTCCCGCCGACTCGTGTGCTGCTGCCGTAAATGCTGTACGAACCCGAGTAGCTGGCGCAGCCCGAGCCGTAGCTGGGGTGTGGGAGGACGTGGTGTAGCTGCTGGCATAGCTCGGCGTGTAAGAGTATGTCGTGTAGCTGCTCGAATAGCTGGGCGTGTACGCGGAACAACCCGAATACGCGTAAGCGGTGGTTGTGGAGTAGCTGTAGCCGCTGCCCCATTGGGCGCTTGCGGTGAGGCCGGCGGAGGGGAGGATGGCGGCGGCGAGCGCGAACTTGGTTAGTGTCTTCATGATCTTGCTTTCTATTGTTGAAGGCCGGTTGTTAGTGCCGGCAGCGCTCGCCGCCAGTTTCAGGTTTGTTCACTCGAACGGCCTTCACCTACTCCATCGCAAACGGCGTCGGTTTTCTTACAGCGTTCTTGCACCTGAAGATGAATGGCCAGCGGCTGCCGCCCCACGCCTCTTTGTCAGGCACGAGCTCTTTGGGTTACCACGGCAGAATTGTGCGGCCTCCTTTCAGGGCCGCCGCTTGCTGTCCGCCAAAGCGGGACCGCCAAACATCGCAAGCGGAATGGCAATTACGTAAACGAGCAGGCCAAAGAAAATCCGCCACTCACCTCCGAATAGCGAAGCCAGTAGCCCCATCGGAATGATCGGCACAATGCCAAGACAAAGCCCAATGATTGCTGTTAATCTGCCCCACAGCAGCGAGGTGGTCTGGAAGGAGGCAATCACCAGACAAAAGGCCGCGACGAATCCCCAGCCGAAACACGCCTTCCCAAACGCGGCGCGAGTCTGCTTGATAAACGCAAGAGGCAGCCCCAGCAGGAGCAGGCCGAAGCCCACAGCGGTAATGACCGTGAGGAGTTGATTGTACCATATTGCGAGGAGAAGTCCTCCGATCATCAGGCCACGCAAAACCCACTCCCACAGGTGTTCGCCCACGCTCTTTTTATACCTGAGCCTGATTTCTGCTCCACAGTGAGGGCAACTGGACTCGCGGCCGCTCTCCTCTTCTGTGAAGTCGTAGGCGCCGCTACACTGCGGGCATTTGTTCCGAATGTGCCTCATAGAATTGCCGTCAAGTCGCGAGAGCTAAGCATCAGGAAATCATTGGGTTGTCAACTGCTGACCTTGGAACCTTGGAACCCGGATCGCGCTCTAGCAAGGGAAATCAGTCACAGCCAGGACCAGCGGGACTTGCTGGACAAGCGGCCACGACCGCCCGTGGCGAGATGAGGATATGGCCTTGGTGCTTCCAGCCCGGCGTCACGACGCGCAATCTCGCCAAAGGTTGCTCAGGGGCTGGCGGCGCCCCTTGCAGGTCATATTGGCTTAACCGATCCGTGGGCTCTTCAAGTTCCTGGCCCGGGCGCAGATGCTGGCTCAGGTCCAGGTGCCGGCAGAGCCAGTTGAGCGTTGCTTCGGGCAACAGCCGGAGGTCTGCCGACAGGGGCGTGGCCACCAGCGCAGTCCGCAGTTGTTCGAGGTCGTGCAGCAGATTGTCCTGAACGAGGCTGTTAACCAATTCCTGCTTGAAGGTGGCGACGGCGTTGCGGCCGATAGCGTGGGCCACGTTGAGGAGGTCAATACCCCTGCCAGTGAGTTCGGCCTGCGCCCGGGCGAGCTGATCCAACGCATCCTGTACTTGCCCGGCATCCGGGGTGGCCTGAACCGGGGGCGCGGCGACCGCATGAGGGCGTATCGTTGTCTTCCGCGTGGGCCTTCCGGCCGGCCGCCGCCGCAGGGAGTTGCGGACCGGCCTTTTTGCACGGGGGCGCTTGCCGGGGCTGTTCTTGGTCCGCCGCGCAGTCAATGTGCGCCTCCCCTTTCGGGTTCTCTTTGAGAGTGATTTCATGACAGCGCAGGAGTTGCGGCTCAAAAGCCGCTGTCCGGTCCGGCGATGCGGTGGCGGTGGTCGCCTTCAAAGATCTCGTTCAGGTGCGCGTCCAGCGATCTTGATTTGGCCTCGGCAGCGCTGTCGTAATCGGCGGTCTTTTGGTAGAGCCGGGCGAGGTCATTCCATCGCCTTGCGGGGTATTGCTCGACGCGGATTTTCTTTTCCAGCACCCGGATGGCTTGCGTGAACTCGCGGCCGGCGTCTTCCTCTTTGCCTTGGGCGCGGTAAATATCGCCCAGCCGCTCGTAGAGATAGTCGAGTTCGGGGTCGTTCTGGAGGGCCAAACGAATCTTGGCAATGGCCAGGTCGGGCTGGCCGGTTTCGGCCAATATGCAGCCGTAATTGCCGACGATAGTGGCGTTCTCCGGATTCAGGCTCGCCGCCTTTTCAGCATAATGGAGTTCATCTCTGGCATTCCCTTGCTCGCCGCAGACCAGCGCCAGGAGGTTGGCCGCGCGCCCTGTCAACCCGTGTTCAGCCACGAGGTCGCGCAGGGCCAGTTCGGCCTCATCGTGGCGGCCCGCCAGCCGTAGCAGGGTTGCTTCCTGGAGCAGGGTGGCATCCGAGAGCTGGTTTTTGGCGACCAGTTCGTCCGCCATCTCTCTCCTGAAGGCCAGCAGGCGCTTTTCGGACGGCTCAAGCTGGCGTGGCGTCCAGGGATCGTTAAAGGGGGAGGCGGCGGCGAATTCGCCCTGCCCGACGCTGTACCACCAATGCAGAATCTTGTTGTGATCAACGGTCAGCTTGAGCCTCACCACGTCGCCGTGGCGCGTGCCTTCCGGCAGGGGCACTTTCACACTTCCAGACAGCCGGGGGTTGCCCTCAGTGGACCCGGCGTAGAAGGGAATGATCAACTCCTTCTGGCCGTTTTGGGGCACAAAGAAGTCGCTCGGGTGAGCATGAACGCCTTCCCCGGGAAAGGGCAGCGGGGTGCCGCTCTCGACCAGGCAGACCGGCCGATTGCCCAGGGTCATAATGCCGATGTCTTCGGCGGTGATGGGCTTGATGAGTTCGGTGCCGCGCTCATGCTTCCAGTAACAGGCCAGGGCCGCGCCACAAGCCACCGAAGTGTCGAGGTTCGGGGTCTCGACGATGGTGGTCCTTGAGAAGAGGCTGGAGTCGTCGGCGAGCAACCGCTTGAGTTCCTGCCGCACGCAAGGATTCCGGCAGCTTCCGCCGTGCAGAACCAGCACGTCCAGGTCTTCCGGGGCCAAGCCCGCTTTGTCGAGGCAATCCCAGATCGGGGCGATGAGGGAATGGGCAAAGTCGCCCTCACGCGCTTCCGCCGGCCCTGGGGGCACGCGCAAGAAGGGTTCCATGACATGGTCAAATTGGGCCTTGGTTACCTTGAACCGGCCACGAAGCGGCCTGGGAAGCTGCTGGTCAAAGAAGTCCCCTTGCGTGGCCACGGTCTCACTCAAGTCCGGTCCCACGCGTGAATAGTCCTGGCCCTCCTGCGTCAGCTTCGCGATCTTCAGGCAGAGCTTCTCTTTGAGCTTTCTAGCCAGCGTGGACGTGAGCGTGTCCTCGACCGCCCGTCGCAGATCGGCGGACAGGGTGCTTCGCGCAATGCCGAGCTGCTCCTCCACTTGCGGCCAAATAACCCGTTGCATGATTTCGCGGTCAACGTCATTGCCGCCATTGCGGCGATATTGCGAGATAGCCAGGTGCTCGGCCTGCAGACCGCTGTTTGAATCCGGGCTAAAGGAACATTTGACAGCGCAAAGATCCAGCGTGCCGCCGCCATAGTCAAAGACCAGAATGTTTCTTGGTTCACCCATGGAGAGGATGGCGGTGGCGCGCTGGTCGTTGACCAAGTGCAGGAGGGCGGCGATAGGCTCGTCCATCAGCTCCACCAGGTCTGCGGTCAAGCCCGCTTCGACTGCCGCGTCCCGAGTTTCCTGGCGGGCATCCGCGTTCAGAGAAGCCGGGACGGTGATGACCGTCCTGACCCTGGCGCATTCCAACCCGGGAAGTCTTTTCCTGGCCTCCTGGAGAAGCCCGCGAAATATGGCGCGGGCGACCTTCCGGGGCGTTTGGCACTCCGGCGAGGAGGCATGGGCATAGATTCGCGCGGAGCCGAGGTCCGACTTGACCGATTCAAACAGCTCGTGGCCCCGGCGCAACAAGGGCGCTTTCTTGCGGCGCCCGAAAATGCGTAGGACCTCCCACCCGCCGGCAAGCCCGGTGGCCCGGCGGTCGTCAAAGCGCGTGGAGACCAGGCTGGGCATCCGCTCGGCCATGAGGTTGTCTTCGGCATCCATAGTAATCCGAACGGGTTCGACCGGCACGTAGCGCGCGCTGAGGTGCCGCGGGTCGGCGTAGATGTAGGCGACGCTGGAATTCGTGGTGCCGAAGTCAATGCCAAGATAGAGAGGCGAGGTTTTCACGACTGGTGTTCGCACTGCGGCTCAGACCATTCTTGAGAGGGATCTAGCAGAACGCATAGCTTGGCAAAGGCACTCGCCGCCAACAGGGCGGCGAGGGTGAGTTTGGTCAGAGCTTTCATAGCTCGGGGCGAGTGGCGTTTCACCCGGCCTGGCCTTCGTTACCGGCGGTAGGAGGATTTGGGCACGCGGATGGTGCCGTAGCCGCGGTAGCTGAGGTTGTCGGTCCTGGTCCAGTTGGGGGCGGTGCGGACGTAAGGCGCCACGTAAGTGCCGCTGCTGCGGTAGTATCCGCGCACGCTGACCGTTGGGGAGGCGGCGTAAGGGTTGCGATAGACGTAGCCGGAACTGGAGCTGTAGCTGCGCCCCACGGAACCATAATCGGAGCGGTAGTAGGGGGCCACGTAGGTGCCATTGCTGCGGTAGTGTCCGCTCACCCACCCGGCTTGGGCGGTCAAAGTGGTGATGAACATCATGGCGGCGAGGGCGAGTTTGGTCAGTGTCTTCATAGTCTTGCTTTCGTTTGTTGCAGGCCGGTCGTCAGTGCCGGCGGCGTTTGCCGCCAGTTTCAGGTTTGTTCACTCGAACGGCCTTCAACCGCTACATCGCAAACGGCAGGGGGTTTCTTACAGAAATGTGGCTGCGGAAACACCCTTCCCTCGGGGGCCGGATTTGGGTAAATTAGAGCACATGATTACATTGAGCACCCTGTTGGAACGACGAGAGCAAATACGGCGTCTGGCCGAGCGTTACCGGACCGGGGACGTGCGCGTGTTTGGGTCGGTAGCGCGCGGTGACAACACCGGGGCGAGTGACGTGGACCTGCTGGTAACACCACGTGCCGGCTGCTCCTTGTTCGACCTGGGAGGGCTGCTGGAGGATTTGCAGGAGTTGCTGGGTTGTCGGGTGGACCTGGTGACGGAAGACGGCCTGAAGACCCGCCTGCGGGAGCGCGTGTTACGGGAGGCGGTGCCGCTATGAGGCAACTCCGCGATCGTCTGGAAGACATCCTTGAGGCGGTGGCGCAAATCGAGACGGAACGGACTAAGGGCAAGGCCGCGTTCGATAGCAGCCACCTGGTGCAGGTTTGGATGGTTCATCACCTGATGATTATCGGCGAAGCGGTGCGCGCCATTGATCCGGCGGTGCGAGCGAAGTATCCGTCGGTTCCCTGGCGGCAAATAGCGGGAATGAGGAACATCCTCGTCCATGACTACTTTCGTATTAACCAGGAGATTGTGTGGGAAACCGTGGAGAAGCACCTGCCGGCATTGAAGACAGAAGTCGGGCGAATCCTCGGCGAGCTTCCGCGCGAATAGGCGGCGTTTTTGACGTCACGCGCACGGCCTTCATCCACGTTATCGCAAACGGAGGCGGGTCTCGTACAACCACCGGCCTTGGCCAGCGAATGAAGCGGGCTGGCTGCATGGCCCGCGCTTTCGAAGGGAATCCAAGGCTTTACTTGCTCGCAACGGCAGTTTGCGTCAACCTTGCCCGGTGAACTTGCGCGCGCTCCAGGCTGGCGATGCTGATGCCTGGGACGAGGCCTTTCGCTGGCTCTGGCCGGTCGCCCTTGCAGTGGCGCAATTGAAACTGCGACCGTATTTCCCAAGCGAGGCGGAGGACGTGGCCATCGAGGTGCTGGAGGAACTGGTTCCCAAAGTGCGTGAGGTCAAGACCGTTGAGGAGTTAAAGCCGCTGGCGGCGAGCATCGCCCATCATCGGGCCGTGAGCCTGCTCCGGGAGCGGTTCGCCGGAAAGCGCGGCGCGGGCAAGACCGAGAGCCTCGAAGCCGTCCAGGCAGGGGACGGAGCAGATTGCCCGGACCCGGCAGCCGCTTCACCGCTGGCGGAGCTGGAACAAAGGGAGTTGGCACAGCGGATCAGCCGGTCACTCGCGGAGCTTAAGCCGCCACTCGGGGAAGTCCTTTCAGACTTCTTTCTCCACGGCTTGCGCTACGAGGAGATTGCCAGAAAGCATGGCCTGGCGGTTGGATCGGTGGGGGTTTATTTGCAGCGCGGGCTGGCGGCCCTCCGCCTCTTCTGGAGGCATTATAGCAAATAGAAGTAAGAAGCGTGCCACGTTTTGCGATGAAGCTGATGAATGCCTATGAGTGACCAGCGATTCTTCGATCTGGCCCTGAAGGCCATCGCGCAGCAGGCCAGCGAGGCCGAACGGGCTGATTTGGACGCACTGCTGGCGCGTCAGCCGGACTTGCGGGCCGAGTTCGCCCGGCTGCAAGCCGACGTGCGGCTGGCGAAGGACGCGTTGCCGCTGGTGGAAGCGACCCGGGCGACGTCGGGTGAGTTGCCTGCCTACGCGCGCGGACGGCTGCAAACTAAAGTCCGTCAAACCCTTGGGCGGCCACAACCAGTCGCCTCGTCGGCCAGCGACGAGGAACGCCCCATGCTGTGGCGCTGGCGTTGGCTGCTCGGTCTGGCCACTGCGGCGGCGGTAGTCACTTTGGTCATGCTTCCCATTCTCCGGCAGGCACCGGCACCTGTGGTCCAAGTCGCGATGCTGGACACCGCCGGGGCCAGCCGCGGTTCGGAGGCCAAAGAAATGGTGCTCTTGCAGCAGACTTGGAAGAACGCCGTGGTTGATTCGTTCTCCAGCAGGGAGAACGCACGGGCCTGGGAAACCAACTGGCCTGGGGACCCCAGCGGGAGGGTCGTCAAGGTTCTCTGTGACCGAGCGGCCGGCGAACTGCGGGTGTTTTGCCGCTGGAACGGGAAGACCTTCAGCCGGACCTGGCTGGTCGAGCAGGACTTCGAGACGGTGCTAAGCCAGGCCAAGGCGTTCATTCAGGAGCAGACCAAACGCTGAGGCGCCGACAGGCTAGCCGACCGCTTAACCCTCCGTGCAAGGTTGACGCGTTTAGGGCGCGCAACCCGCGCTAGTGTCTGGATTGTTCCTGTAGTCTTCCTGTATTTGTCCTGTATTTGTCCTGTATTTCCCGCCCTTTTTTCGCGCCTAACACGGCCACTTCCTGGCGGGCACCCGCGCATTGGCCTGGAACATCGCCAACGGGTTCTCCCACCCATTCATTTGCTGCCAGACTCGGATGAATATCCGCGAGCCCTCCAGGGGTAGGTGATAGCGCTTGGGCTGGAGCCTCCGCCACTGCTTGAGCTTCTTGAGGTATAGGCGGGTGATGTCCCACTCGCCCCTCACGGGCGCCGGCAGCAGGCCCAGAAAAGCGTAGCGGCTATTCCGGCTCACCCCCGGGCGGCACGGCGCCCAGGCGAAGACCATGAGGTCCTCGAGCGCCGGGCGGTCCTCCCAGCGCACCTCGGGGCATAACCTCAGCTTCAAGGCCATCCCGCGCCTCCCTTCGCGGATGGCGAACGCCACCACGGGGTTTGGTCCGAAGCTCGGCAGGGGCGGCGGGTCCAGGAGGATTGGCCGTTGGCAGGTGCGCAGGACGGTATTGATTTTTCTAAACACAATTGGGCCGTCCAGCCGGCCCGACTGTCCGAGCGTGGGCCGGCTGCGGACCTGCTCCGCCAGGTTCCACCAGGCGGCCAGCCGCTCATCCGACAACTCGTTCCACACCCGCCACAGGTCGGTCATGTTCCCCCAGGCCTCCCGTTGCGACGCGGTGCCGGGCTGCTCGGGAGGGACATGCTCCTTGATGTATTGGCCGAAACGATTCCGGCTAGCGACGATCTGTCCCCGTTTTCCTCGCTGTTGCACATCTACGATTCTCATAGGATCACTGTCTTTTGATTGGCGGCTGCCGGGCGCGGACGGTTGCTCGCCCAGGCTCGCTCCGCCGGCAAAGGATGGCGGTGCCATCCAGGCGCCACAAAGGTTGCTTAGCGTGCGACGAACGTGTGCACTATTCAACAGAAACGTGCTGAGAGAAGGACGCCCGCCCGTCCAGCACCGGGCGCAACATTCCGCTTCCCTCGGCCGCAAGTCGTGTTAATGATATCCTCGTTTCACTTGACGCGCAGACCATGAAAGACATTGTTCCGCCGCCGCCGGCCGTCGTGCGCAACGACGTGGCCGCAGTGCAGGCGCTGTTCCAGCAATACGTCGTGCCCAGCTACGGCCGCTTCGACCTCGTGCTCAGCCACGGGGCGGGCAGTTTCCTCTACGACCTCGCGGGCCGGCGTTACCTCGATCTGGGGGGCGGGATTGCCGTCAGCTCGCTGGGCCACGGGCACCCGGCCATCACCGAGGCGCTGGTCGAGCAATCGCGCAAGGTCATCCACGCCTCGAATTTCTACTACCACGAGCCGCAGGGGCGGCTGGCGCAGGCGCTCGTCAGTCTCATCGGCGCGGGCAAGTGCTTCTTCTGCAACAGCGGCGTCGAGGCCAACGAGGGCTTGTTTAAACTCGCACGCAAGTTCGGGCACGACGAAGGCCGCTTCGAAGTCCTCACCACCGTGAACTCCTTCCACGGGCGGACGCTGGCGGGCATTGCCGCCACGGGCCAGGAGAAGGTCAAGAAAGGCTTTGAGCCGATGGTGCCGGGCTTCCGGCAGGTGCCCTACAACGATCTCGAAGCCATGCGCGCCGCGCTCTCCCCCGCAACCGTCGCCATCATGGTGGAAGGCATTCAGGGCGAGGGCGGCGTGACGCCCGCCACGCCGGAATACCTGCTCGGCCTGCGCCGGTTGTGCGACGAGAAGAAGCTCCTGCTGCTCATGGACAGCGTGCAGTGCGGCCATTTCCGCAGCGGGCGATTCCAAAGCTTCCAGCGCATCCTCGAGGGCGTCGCTGGCGGCGAGTCCTTCCTGCCGGACGGCATCTCGATGGCCAAGTCGCTCGGCGGCGGATTTCCCATCGGCGCGTTCTGGGTGCGGGCGCCCTATGCCGACCTGCTCGGCTCGGGCTCTCACGGCACGACTTACGGCGGCTCGCCGCTGGCCTGTGCGGTCGCGCTGAAGATCCTCGACGTGATCCACCGTGAGAAGTTGGCGGACAACGCGCGCCAGGTCGGCGAGGTCCTCAAGACCGGGCTTCAGCAGCTTGCGCAGAAATACCCGGCCGTTGTGCAGTCCGTGCGCGGCCTGGGCCTGATGCTAGGCATCGAGCTGGCGCCTAATATTCCAAACCTGCCGGGCGATCCAAGCAAATCGCAGGCGGCCCGGTTCGCGAATCTCCTCCATGCCGCCGGGCTATTGGCGATCCCGGCCGGCGCGCAGATCATGCGCTTCCTGCCCCCGCTCAACTTGCGCCAAAGCGAAGCCGAGGAAGGCTTGAAGATACTGGAGTCGGTTATTGCTCCATTGGCGGGATAGTGTAATTAGGAACGGGCGGGACGCCTGTTGTTCTTTTGAGATGAAACACCTGTTAAGCATTGAAGCACTCGCGCGGGCGGACATGGATCAAATCCTGGCCGACACCGTCACCCTGAAGAAGCAACGCGGGCGATCGGAGAACCGGCCGCTGGCCGGCCAAACCTGGGCCATGGTCTTTTCCAAGTCCTCGACCCGCACGCGGGTATCCTTCGAGGTGGGGATTCACGAGTTGGGCGGCAACGTCATCTTTCTGCCTGCGAGCGAGATTCACCTTGGGCGCGGCGAGCCGATCAAAGACACCGCGCGGGTGTTGGGCCGGATGGTGCATGGCGCCGTGTTCCGCACCTTTGCCCAGCGCGATGTCGAGGAGTTCGCCCGCTACGCCGGCATCCCGACCATCAACGCGCTGACCGATCACGAGCACCCCTGCCAAATCCTGACGGACATCTTTACCTTCCAGGAAAAGCGCGGGCCCATTCAGGGCAAGGTGGTCGCGTTTATCGGCGACGGCGCGGGGAACATGGCGAACTCATGGATGTTCGCCGCCGGCAAGGTTGGTTTTGAATTGCGCCTCGCCGCCCCCAAGGCCTTCCAGCCGGCCGCGGACCTGGTCAAGCGGGCCGGCGGGAAGATCATGCTCACCGAGGACGTCAACGCCGCGGCCGCCGGCGCGGACCTGCTCTATACCGATGTCTGGGTTTCAATGGGGCAGGAGGACGAGTCCGCCCGGCGCATCAAGCAGATGACCGGCTACCAGATCAACGCGGGTGTGGTTGCGCTGGCCAGGCCGGGCGCGCTGGTGATGCACTGCCTGCCGGCCTATCGCGGCAAAGAGATTGACGACGCCACCTTCGAGGCTAACGCCCAGACGATCTTCGACGAGGCGGAGAACCGCCTGCACGTGCAGAAGGCGATTCTGTGCTGGCTGGTGAGTTAGCCCGAAACAGCGCTAAGACTTCTTGGTCTCCGCGCCCTTCGTCATCGTCGGCGGGGCTTTGGGCTGGCCGAGCGGCGTATCCCGCAAGCCGGTCGAGGCTTGTTTGCTGAACCACTCGTTGAAGGCCTCGTTTTGCCGGTTTTGGCGGAGGTAGTTCATGAAGGAAGGCAGAGTGGCTTCCATACGAGCCTGGTCGAACGGCAGCTTCTCCTTCACGTGGAGGATGATGCCGCCGTCAAGGGTCGGCTGGAAGGGGCTGACCTTTCCCGGCGCCGTGGAGAAGGCGATTTGCTTGAACTGGTTCAGCGGCACGCGGTCGCCCAACACCGGCAGGTCGCGCGAGCTGATGGAGACGGGCGGCAGGGGCACGAGGTCCACCTTAGCCTCGGTGCAGACCGCCGTGACCGTCTTTCCCGCGGCCAGGCCGTTCGTCAGCCGCTGGTAGAACTGCATCCCGGCCTGCCGGGCAAGGCTCCGGGCCTGCTCTTCCTTGTAGTCGGCAACCACCCGGCTGCGGATCTGGTCCAGCGGGGGAATCTCGCTCGGGAGCTTCTTGTTCAAAGCGATCACATAAGCAGCCTCGCGCCCCAGGAACGGCCCGGCAAAGGGGTCTTCCGGCGTCCGGCTGAACGCGCGCGTCACGAAGTCGGCCCCGACCTCGAGCTCGCTCGGCCCGGCCTCGCGGTCGAAGGGCGCGGTCACGCTCACCGTCAGCTTCTGTTCCTTGGCCGCCTTTTCGAAGTTCTCCACGCGGACTGGCTCCGTGTCAAACACCGGGCCGGCGAATTCGCCGGCTTTCTTGCGGGCCGACTGCGCCTGAAGCTCCTTGAGCCGGAGGTCGCGCAGTTTCGTGCGCGCCTCTTCCACTGAGGCCACGTTCAACTCGCGGAGGAAATTGGTCCCGCCCTGGCGATAGGCCTCGTCAATTTGGAGGTCCAGGTTCGTCATGCGCGCCAGCTCATGCTTCGCCTGGTCGAGGAAATTGGTGAACTCAAACTGGACGTAGCTGACCTGGACGCGCTCCGGGACGCGGTAGGCGGCCAGCCGGTTGGTGTAGAACAGGCCAATCGCCTCCGGCGGCGTGGGCACCGTCGCCAGGTAATTCGAGGCGGAGAAGAACACGGCCTCGGTCGCCAGTTCCTGGTGCTCGCGCTGGTAAAGCTCGCGGGCTTCCTGCGGCGTGACCAGCTTGCCGCTCAAGCCGAGGACGCCGACCATCTCCTGGATGCCGAGGTAGTGGCGGACAAACCGGCCGAAGTCGTTCAGGTTGAGGCCGCGCGGGCGCAGCACCTGTTGCTCGAAGACGGCGGGCGAGCTGAGGCCCGCGCGCTGGAACTGGCTGAGCATCGCCCGGCCCGCTTGCGCCGCCACGTCGCTGCCGACCTGAATGCCCATCTGCTTCTGCTTCTGCAGCAGCAGCATCCATTTGTAGGCTTCGGCCTGCAGGTCTTCCTGGTCGGCTTTCTCGGGCCAGCGCCCCCCGTTCATGAAAAACAGGCGCAGTTCCACCTCGCGCCAGGCGCTGATGAAATCCTCCTCGGCGATCCGCTGCCCGTTGATGGACCCGTAATTGGCCCGGCCGCGGGAATCGTTCATCCTGGAGTATGGCGAAAAGAAGACAACGAAGCTGACGATGATCACCGCGATAATGATTACCCACAGCCAGGTTTGATGCTTTCGGATCGTCCCAAACATAAGTTCAATGCGCGTTAAAAGATGACACGCTAACCCGCTTGCGGGAGGCGGGTCAAACGCAAAATCGGCCCTTTACAGGCCCGGGGCGCTTTGGCAGGTTACCCCGGTATGACGAAGAAATTCCTGCCGGTATTATTGCTGCCGCTGCTGCTGGCGGGCTGCGCCACCTCGCTGACGAATTTGACGCCCTTGCAGCAGGTCCGCAACGCCAACAACCTCTACCCGGTCGAAGTCGCTTTCGACTCCAGCCAACAGTCCCTGCGCTGGGAGGACATCCGGGCCCAGATCCTGGTCGGAGACGCCGCCTACCCGATGCGCCCCACCCTGCTCATGACCAATCGCTGGGAGGGACTGCTGCCGGTGCCGCACGATTTGAACAGCGTCACTTACCGTTACAAGCTCGACTACGACTATAACTCGTTCGGCAAACCCAAGGCCGCCAGCCGCGTCTCGCCCGAATACACCCTCCAGATCCTGGGTCAGTAGCCCCGGAACCAGCGCCGCGCGCGGGGAACAAACCGCGCCTCCAGCGTTTCGGGCCGGTGGGCCAGTTCGACTTCGAGACTCCCGCGCCAGGCCCTTTCCGCGACCAGCAGCAATGCATCGAAATGCGGCTGCACCCGGATCTCATGCCGCGCTACCTGGTCGGCGCGGCGGCGGGCGTGCTCGACTTTCGCGGCGGCCAGTCGCTCAGTGGTTTTGAGCTTTGTATTCCCGCTGGCACTGCGCGCGGCACGAGCCGCCAGCTCGTGTTCGTAGTTCGCGAAGTATTCATCAATCCGATCCAGCTCACGGCGCAAATAGTGTTCCTGCCGTGTCCGGACGGCTGCTAGCTCCGGCGAGAGATCAACCTCCAAAGCCTGGCGCAACCAGGTTTCCCACCGGGCAGGGTCCGGCACCGGCCAGGTCGCTTCGCCCGCCAGGGCAGGGTCAGCCTGGGCGAAGCTAACCTGTTGGGCCAGCGAGTCGTCCGGCTCGCCGCCCGGCACCGAGACGGCCAGGCGGCGCAGCGACCAGTGCTGGTCAATCGCCTGGATTTCGCATCGCGCCAGGGCCACCAGCGAGAAGTGAAAATCGGCCTTGAATGGCGCCGCCAGGCGCCAGCGCGTGGTAGCCGGGTATTGCGCCCGCCAGAGCTTCTCCGCGACGCCGGGATCGGCCGCCTGGGCCCGGGCTTCGCCGGCCAGCGCGACCCGTTCCAACGGCAACGGCGAGGGCCGGAGGGCGTCTGCCAGCCGGAATGTCAGCGGGCAACCGGGAAACACTTCGCGCACGGCGTCGCGCGCGGCCTTGGCGTCGGCGTCGGCAAACGCAAGTTCCACCTCGTGCAAGGCGCCATCCGGGTTCCACAACCGGGCGGCCTGGCCTTCAGCGACAATTTCCAGGCGGTCGTGCCAGGTGCGTTCACACAGCGCGCCCAGTGCACCGAAGCCCTCCTCATAGAAATCCACCAGCGCGGCGGGATCGTAAGTCAGGCGGTCAAGCCTCATAGCGACTCGTAGTCTTTCTCGAACAGGGTTTCATCCAGCTTCTGGACTTCGCCATAGGCGTCGCGGGCGGCGGCCAGCTCATCCCCCAGCCCGGCCAGCGCTTCGGCGACGCGGCCTTCGCTTTCTCGCCAGCGGCGAAGCACCTCTTCGGCAAACTCGTCACTCGTGAAGCGTTCGCCCAGGACGAGGCCGGTTTCGCCGACGACCAGCTCGAACAGGTTAAGCTTCTCCTGGAGAATCTGCAGCAGATGCTCCTGGAGCGTGCCGGCCTGGACGAAATTGTAGATACGGACCGGGTGGCGCTGGCCGAGGCGATGGAGCCGGCCGATGCGCTGCTCGATTTCCATCGGGTTCCACGGCAGGTCGAAGTTGGCGAGGCGATGGGAGAATTGCAGGTTGCGCCCTTCGGTGCCGCTGTGCGTCAGCAGCAACGCGCCCCCGCGGGCGTGGAATTCCTCCGTGATGGGCTGGCGCTCGGGCGGAGGCGTCGCGCCGTTGATGACGAAGGTCGTCACGTCCGCGCGGCGGAGTTGCTCGGCCAAGGCCGCTTGAGTCTGGAGGAATTGAGTAAAGATGACCGCGCCGCCCTCCACGCGGGTGAGCGGCGCGAGCAAGTCGCACTTGCGCTGCCAGCTTGCCTCCAGCGGGGCCTGCTCGCTCCAGGCGCGCGCCGCGGCGTGGTCCGGGAACTTGCGCAGCGCCTCACGCCACGCCGCCGGGCTGCTGCCGGCCGCCTGCAACAGCAGCCGTCCCCAAAGGCTGGCCTGGCTCGGGCTGAGTCGAGCCAAGCAGGCGCGAAAGTCCGTCTCCCATTGCTGCCAGAAGGCGCGCTCGGCTTCCGCCGGCTCGAATAACACGGTTTCGGCGCGGCGCGGCGGGAGTTGGATGCCGGCGTTGGCGCGCGTGTTCCGAATCATGACCTGGCCGAGCAGGCGGCGGAGTTCTTCCGGCTCGCGCGGCTGCCGCGGGCGTTTCGGGTCAATAAAGCGTCCTCGGAACTCCTTCGGGGTCGGGAGTTGCCCGGGCTGGAGGAGCGTAACGAGGTTGTAGAGTTCTTCGAGCGAGTTCTGGACGGGCGTGGCGGTCAGCAGGAGCAGGAACTGCCGCGGCAAGGCGTTGACCGCCTGCCAGGCCTGCGACTCGCGATTGCGCAGGTAGTGCGCCTCGTCCACGATCAGAATGTCCCAATGCACCTGCCGGGCAACCTCAAGCTGTGCGGGTTGTTTAAGGGTGTGGAGGCTGGCAACCAGGCCCGGGTTCTCGCGCCAGAATTGCTGCGCATCCCCGCGCGCGTCCGCGTGGTTGGTGGTGGCCGTTGTGAGGCCGAACTTGTCGCTCAGTTCCTCCTCCCATTGGTCCACCAGCGATGGGACGGTGAGCACCAGAAACCGTTTCACCATGCCGCGCGTCAGCAACTCCTTGAGCACCAGGCCGGCTTCGATGGTCTTGCCCAGCCCGACCTCATCGGAGAGCAGCGCACGGCCGCGCAGAGGACCGAGCACGCGCAGCGCCGTGCGCAGTTGGTATTCCAACCGCTGCACGCGGCAGTGCGGCAGGCAAAGCAGGTCATCCGACTGGTTGGAAACCCACCACAACGCCGCGCGCTCGCGCAGGGAATAACCGCGCAGGTCGGTGAGCGGGAAAGTCGTCTCCTGGAACTCAAGGCGCGGCAGGTCGAGGTGCGTCGGCACGGGTGGCAACGGCAAGCGCTCGGCGGGCGGTGGAGGGGGGACCGGAGAGCCATGGTCCGCTTTCCCTCCCCCGCCTTTATTGGCTTCGGCAGCCCTTCTTGCCTCTGCGGCGCGCTGCTCGCGGCGGCGGCGCTCTTCGGCCATGCGCTCCATGTTCGCCCGGAGCCGTGCCGCCTCTTCTTCGCGCTTTCGTTCCTTGCGCAAGAACCGTCGCTGGTCCCGCTCCATCTCCGCGACCATTAGTGGATCCATGTCCTTCATCGCCTTAGCCAGCGGCGAGAAGTTGACCCGCATGACCCCGGCCATGGATTTGACGTTGTCGCACAGCCAATCCCAGGGCAGTTCCCCGGGGGCGAGCGGGGATTCCTGGCGCCGGAGCGGGTGCCCGCCGTGCGTTGGGCGTCGCAACGAGAACACGGACACCCGGTTGAGATTCGTCGGGAAGCGGGCGACCCAGCGGAGGAGCGCTCCCCGAATGGAATTGAGATGATGGCTGGACGTGGTGCTCTCCCGCCGGCCTTCCATCTCGAGGCCCCAGGTCAATTCATCGCTGTCCGTGCACCGGATCCAGCCGCTCGCTTTGCGTTGGCCGCTTTCCGGATCACTCCAATCGAGTTGAATGAAGCCTTGAGCGATCTCGAGCGTGATGCAGAGCTGGAGACCGGCATTCCGCGTGGACGGGAACAGCTCCTGGTCGCTCTGGCCAGGCAGAGGGCTGGACGACACGCCCAGCCAGGAGCGGGCCAGAGCCAGCGCGGCTGCCGGGCCCCGCTTCTCAGGGTCCGTTTGCCTGCCATAGATGCCCATCCCCTCCAGCAACCTTGCGAACTGCTGAACCTCGCCGGCCAGCCATTTCCAAGCCAGGTCAGGCCGGGGCAAGACCACCTTGTAGGCCAGACCGGCTTTGACGTCGCCGAGGTCCCGGTCCGCAACCAACTGCACCTCCAGGCAGGTATCCGGGACCGGTAGGCGTTTACGCAATCGGCTCACCAGGGATCGGGCGGAAGTCCCTCGACTGCCACAGCCGTCCCTCTCGGTTCGGCCCTCGGTTTCCAGCTCCCACTGGAGCATGAAATGGGGTGAGGCAAGGCTGGGAGTTGGGGCCAACAACCCACGCGCTACCGCCTTCTGCGAAACGCCTCTACACCATTGAAAGGAGAAGAAGCCCTGCCTGACATCCAGCGTGACGAATAGGCGCAGTCCCTCTGCCAAAGCCGAATCCGGTTCGCCTCCAGGGCTATTGGAAAGTCCAGCCTGCTCCATGCCCTCGCGCCCGCTACTTCGAGGGCCCCTTTCCGAACAGTTTTCCCAGTCCAGTCCAGGCCAGCAAGGCCAGCCCGATCGGCGTGCCGGTGATGGGCGTCGGGATGGCCGCCAGCACGGCGAGAATCGTGGCGAAGGTCACCGCCCGCCCGTTGGAATCCTTGTGTAGAAACTTCTGGATCAGGAAGGTCGGCAGGAAGACGGTGAAGAAGCAGAATGGGATCGCCACGGGCCAGATTGGCGGCGCCCAATCGAACACGGCCCAGAGACCGTCCACCGCCACCAGGATCAACGCGGAGAGGGCATGGATAGGCGGCCCCTCCGCGGACGCATCCGGCGCCTTCGGCCGCGGCGGTTCGGGCGGGAGAACCTCCACGGGCACCGCTTTGGCTGTCACATCGCTTATCTTGGGCGGCTGACTCATCATCCGGCTCATGGATATCATAGCACCGCTTATGCCGGAGCAAACACTTTCCTGCCTCCCCTACCGCCCCATGTGGATGTGATAATAGCGAGCCTTGTCGGTCGGAGCCGAGTCGGTGAGCGAGACGATTTCCCCGGTGCCAGTCGTGGACGCCACGGGAGTCCAGTTGACATCGCTGAGGTCGTCCTTGTACCGGAGAGTATGAGTGAGGCCACCGACCGAAACCAACTTGAACCGGAAACCGGTGCCGGTCCTGGTCATCTCGGTAATGGGCAGCGCCACGTGGTTGCCGGCCGTGCCCTGGAAACTCAGCACGCCGCCATTGGTCATGTACATGCGTCCCCAGTTGGTCACCGCCGAAGGGCAGCCCGGCGGCAGGGGGGCGAAGGTCAATTGGTCTCCTGGCCGGCCAGCCACGATTGTGCCGTAGTTGGCAACCGGGCCGTGGATGGTCCCGCTGCCCAGCAGGGTGGCGTTGCTGGAAACGGTCAGCAGACTGGAGATGAGATTGGTCCCGCCGATCAATTCGAGCCGGGCCGGGTGAATGCCATTCCCAATCGTCATCGGCCCGCCGTTGGGGACGACCAATGTCCGCGCCCGCAAGGTCCCGCTCTTGAAAACGAACCGGTTGTGCGCGTCGTTGCTGATCTGAATGAAATCCGCCTGGACGGTCCCGCCGTTCAAGCAGAACTCCCCGCGGCCGTCCCCGCCGATGATGAGCCGCGCATTGTGGCGGTCATTCGTGACCGTGAGCGTGCCCCCGGTGACGTTCACCACGGCGGGCGTGCCGGCGCTTTCCCCAACCAGCAAATCCGACTCAGCCGCCACCCGCCCACGCGCCAGGTCGAGTCTCCCGCCGACACGGAAGCTGCCGGCCACCTCCAGCGCCGCATTGTCAACCCGGATCGTGGTGTTGGTGGGAACGCCGCACACGCCCAGCACACGCAGCGGATGCTCGTTCGCCGCGTTCACCATCACCAACGTGAGTGGTTCGCGTCCGGGTGTTGCCAGCTTCAGATCCTGCACGGTGAGGCATTGCGGTTGCGCAGCGGCCGAAGACCCGAGGATGACCGCTCGCGTGTGCAAATTGGTGAGGAACACAGATGGCGGCTGGCCTCGCAGGTCGCCCCACCAGGGTCCTTTTTCCCATCGAATCAACGCGGGCAGGTTGGTAGGGATCCGCAGCATCTCCGGCAGCGGAGGGCTTTCTGGCCGGTGGCGGATCTGAGGCCCGGGATCCGGCTGCCGCGCGGGACGTGCACCGTCAGCCAGGCAACAGACGCCAGCGATCGCGACCAGCAGCAGGATCGCTGCCGACAGCCGCCTGGCCCGAACGCCCGCCGGGCGGCAATTTGCCTTCATCAGTTCTAGAGGCTGCGCGCCTCGGTTGCTTCGTTTTTCGTTGCTACTCATGCTGCCGCTGGGCGTGGCTCCGAACACTCCTCCCCAGGCCAGTGGTTGGGCACCACCCAGCACGAGGGCAAGCGGAACCATTGTTGTTGCGGATCCTGCGCACTTCTACTACGTCTCCCGCTGCGACTCAAGGTCGAATCCCCCCAAGACAGCTCCCGATGCACAAACCGCAGAGAGGGAACCGCTCTGCCACCTCCGGCGCAGGTTCTGCCGGTGCAAAAGGCCGGGGCTGGGGACAAGGCCAGGACCAGTGACAAGGCTGCCGCGCCCGAAGAAGACATTGAAACCAGTGCTCCGCTGGACTTAGACTAACCAAGAACGTGGCTATGAAGAAACCGCTCTCTCGATCCGATTTGCTTAAACGGCTGTGCTGGCAGAAGGCTGAGCGGGGACTGCCCATCGTTGGGGCTGCGAACGAGCCGGGCGTGCGCGGGGCGCCAGCCAGGAAGAGAATGTCGCGCACGCTCTTGCCGGTGCGGTCGGCGGGAGCGGTCCTCGGCTGCCTTCTGCTCGCTGCGGCGCCGCAGGCGGCCCAACTCTGGAGCGACAACCGGTTGCCGGTTGGGGAGGGCTTGGAACTCTGGTTCGATTGCTCGTGTCAGAAGGCGGGAAGAGGTGCGCTGGGATTGCCGGCGTTGAAACCAGGCGACGGCGCCGATTGTCTCCTCGACAGCTCGGGGCATGGCCGGCGCCTCGAACAACCCCTGACCGATGCTCGGCCCCGGTTGGTGCAGGAGGCAGACGGCGTCTATTTGGCCTTCGACGGCAAGGATGATGCGCTGCTGGCTTCCAAGTTGGGCGTGGAGACGCCGGAGGCAACGGTATTTGTTGTTGCCGCCCCGCGCTCGAATCCGGGGGGCTTCCGCGCCATCTTCAGCCTGAACCGGGCCGGCGCAAACGACTTCTCGACCGGGGTCAACCTGGATTTCGGCCCCAGCGCCACGCGGCGGATGTCTTTTGTCAATGCCGAAGGTGGCGGAGCTGTGGGAGCCGCGCAACTGCGCCAGGGTCCGCCGCTTCCCTTTGGCGGCTGGCACGTGTTCGCGCTGGAAAGCCAGCCGGGCAGCCGGGGTGTGCGCCTCTCGATAGACGGGCAAGCCGAAGGCAGCCGCGAGCGCCGGGACTCGGTCATCGCCCTCGATGAGTTCGTGCTGGGCGGCCGGCACTATTCGCTCTCGGGCGGGCCGCCGCAGGTCCAGGGATTTTTCCACGGCGACATCGCCGAGGTCCTGCTTTACAGGCGTGTTCTGACGGCGGCGGAAGGCGCCTTGGTGCAGGACTACCTGAAGCGGAAGCACACGCAGTTGCTCAGCCGGCCGGCGCAGGAGAAGGCGGAAGCGCTTGAACCGTCGGTGGTGGAGATTCCTGGTGAGCCGCGGCCCAGAAGTCGGGCCGAAGTCGAGACGGTGTTGAAGGCGGCCGCAGCCCCCGAGAGCAGGGCCGAGATGGCGGCCGCTCCGTTCGAGATCGTGCTTTGTGCCGGCCCGAAGGACCATGGCCCGTGTGAACACGATTATCCGCTCTGGCAGACGCGGTGGGCGGCCCTCCTGGGCTCCGCCAGGAACGTGAAGGTCAGCACCGCCTGGGAATGGCCCTCGCCGGAGCAATGGCAAACTGCCGGCGTGATCGTCTTCTACTCCAACAATCCCGGTTGGACCAGCGCGCGCGGGGCTGAGCTGGACGCGTATCTGGCGCGCGGCGGCGGCCTGTTGTTCATTCACTACGCGGTGGATGGCCATGGCGATGTGGAAGCGCTGGCGAAACGGATCGGGTATGCCTGGCGGGGCGGTTTCTCCAAATTCCGCCACGGGGCGCTGGACCTGAAGTGTGCGGCAAGTCCGCTGACGGCGGGTATGAGTTCCGTCCATTTGGTGGACGAGACCTATTGGAACCTGGTGGGTGATGGAGAGGGCGTGCAGGTGGTTGCCAGCGGGCAGGAGGAGGGGCAGATGCAGCCCCTGATTTGGACGCGCACCCAGGGCAAAGGCCGCGTGTGCGTGAATATTCTGGGGCATTACACCTGGACGTTCGACGACCCGCTGTTTCGCATCTTACTGCTGCGTGGGATCTGTTGGGCGGGGAACCAACCGGTGGACCGGCTTTCTCACCTTGCGCTGCCCGGCGCGCGGGTCCTCGAACCATGAGATTGGCATAACCGCCCATCATGAGACAACGCCTTCGCCGATGGATTCAGCTCTGTGCCGTCCTGGGGTGTTGTTTGTCGGTCCGGGGCGACGCGCCGCAGGTGCAGCCGGCTGATTTGGACCGGGCATTCCGTCAATTGCAGACCTACACGTGGAGCGAGAGCCGCGAGCCGCTGAACGCGATCGAAACGGCCATTGCGGCCTCGGCGGGCGATCCCGCCGGGCGCAAGCAGTTGGAGGCCCGCCTGGCGGCGGTGCTGCGCACGGGCTCGCCGTTCCCGGCCAAACAGTACGTCTGCCGCAAGCTCAGCCAGATCGGGACGGCCAATTCCATCCCCATCCTGGCTCCGCTCCTTCTGGATCCGGCGCTCTCGCATCCAGCGCGATTTGCCCTGGAACGTATTCCCGATCCGGGCGCCGCGGCGGCGCTGCGCGGCGCGCTCCCTCGCGCCGA
This sequence comes from uncultured Verrucomicrobiota bacterium, assembly GCA_964625855.1. Taxonomy (GTDB): domain Bacteria; phylum Verrucomicrobiota; class Verrucomicrobiia; order Limisphaerales; family UBA8199; genus JAPLUA01. Next base: position 29,054 of record CAZVFC010000027.1, read on the forward strand.
AGGCAACGTGAAAGTGGGCATCATAAATTCCCTGGGTGTTCTGAAGGACGCCGCCGCGGTGGGCCTTCTCATCAATCTCCTCGCCAATCCGGATGACGGCACCGCCACAGCGGCGGCGACCGCGCTAGGCCACATCGCCACTGTGGAAGCCGCGCGCGCGCTGGGGGAGGTCCGGGCCGCGCGACCGGTTCAAGCCGCGGTGACGCAGGCCCGGCTGCTCGCCGCCGGGGGCCTGCTTCAGCGCGGGCATCGCGTCGAGGCGGCGGGTATTTTTCGCCAGCTTTACTCTCCGGCGCAGGCGGCCCCGGTGCGCCTGGCCGCCTTGAGGGGCCTGGTGGCCGCGGAACCCGAACGCGCGTTCGACCTGCTGTCTCACGCAATCGCCGGCGGTGACGGTCCAGAGCGCGACGTTGCAGCCCGGATCATCGGGGATGCTTCGGCAGTGCCGGACGTGAAGCGGTTCGTTGAGTCTTTCCCAACCTGCACTCCAACCGGACAAGCGGTCTTGCTGGAGGCATTTCGATCCCGCTGCGAACCCGCTGCCAGGCCAATCGCCCTGGCCGCCACAGAGAGCAGCGACCCGCGCCTGCGGGTCGCCGGCCTGCGAGCCTTAATGACCATTGGAACCGCCGCGGATGTGCCCATACTGGCCGGCCGCGCGGCCGGGGAGGGGGAAGAGCGCAACCTTGCCCGGGCGGCTCTCGCCAGCCTGCCCGGCACGGACATCAATGGCGCCATGCTGTCGGCACTGTCCGGCAGCGCGCCGGAGATCAAGGTTGAGCTGCTCGAGGCCCTGGCCGCGCGCGGGGCTGAGGAGGCGGGGCAGAGTGTTGCGACGCGGTTGACCGATGCCAGCGAGGCGGTGCGGATCGCCGCCCTGAGGACTCTCGCTGTGCTTGGCGGCGGCGGCCAGGTTGCGGCGGTAATGAATTCTCTGAACGCGGCGAACGAGCCCGAGCGCGAGGCGGCGCAAAGCGCCCTGGCCGCGATGGCCAAGCGCGAGGGCGCCCAGTGCGCTGACGATGTTCTCAAGGGACTGGAAGGTGCCAGCGCGGAATCCCGGATTGCCTTATTGCGCGCCCTGGGAATGGCGGGCGGTCCAAAGGCTCTCGAAGCGGTGCGCGCCGCTCTCGCGGACGACAACCCGCGCGTGAAAGAAGCGGCGTTTCGGGTGCTGACCGAATGGTCGAGCGTTGATGCCGCCCCGGACCTGCTGCGGCTCGTCCGGACCGCGCCAGAACCCAATTGGCCCGTGCTGGCTTTCCGCGGCTATGTTCGGCTGTGCCGCGAGGGCGAGTGCTCATCCGAGGCGCGAACGCGCCTGCTGGGTGAGGCAATGAAAGCCGCCCGAGACGCCGAGGAAAAACGGCTCGTGATTGCGGCGTTGGGAGAGCAGCAGGGCCCGGAGACGCTCAAGCTCCTCGAGCCCTGTCTCGAAGATGCGACGCTCATGCAGGAAGCCTGCCTGGCGGTGGTGAAAATCGCCACGGACGCGGACCCCAAGAGCCTGAACGACTTTGCCCCTTCGTTGAGGCGGGTGTCCCAGGTCTCAACCAACCACGATGCGCGCGAAAAGGCCCGGGGCATCCTGCAGCGCCTGAGCGCAAAGCCCGATCGGATTTCAGAATAGAGCGGTTGGCTTCAAATGAACCCCACCTCCAGCGCCCACTCCAATCGGCCGGTCCCCCGCCGCGCGTTCCTGCGGCAAATGCTGGCCGCGGCCCTGGCCCCTTCGGTGGTTCCCGCCTCCGCCCTCGGCTTGTCCGGCCGACCTGCGCCCAGCAACCGCGTGGTCGTCGCCGCCATCGGCCTGGGGTTCGCCTGGGACATGTTTCTGCGCCGCAAGGAGGTTCAATTCGTGGCCGTGTGCGATGTTCAAAAGACGCGCCGCGATGCCGGCAAGGCAGTGGTGGATGGCTACAATCAGAACCAGGACTGCCGCACGTACAACGATTTCCGGGAGGTCCTGGCGCGTCCGGATGTGGACGCGGTTTATATTGCCACGCCCGACCACTGGCACGCCTTGGTCACCATCGCTGCCGCCCGGGCGGGCAAACACATCTACTGCCAAAAGCCGCTCACTCGAACGATCGCGGAAAGCCGGGCCGTGGTGGAAGCGGTTAACCGTCACGGTGTGGTCTTCCAGCATGGCACCCAGCAGCGTCATGATCCCAAGATGCTCTTCGGCTGTGAGCTGGTGCGCAACGGTTATATCGGCCAGCTCAAGCAGGTTAAGATCGGGAGCCCTTCGGGAGCTACCTGCGGGCCGCAGTACTCCGAGCCCGTGCCGGCCGGCTTGGATTGGGACCTGTGGCTCGGGCCGGCGCCGTGGTCTGCCTTCACTCACCTGCGCATTGAGTCGCATCCCTGGTATCACATATCGGATTACTCGATGGGATATCTCGCCGGCTGGGGCGTTCACCATTGCGACAGCGCGATGCAGGGTTCAGGACTGGATGACTGCAACGGGCTCATCGAAATTGACACGCGAAGCGTCTTTCCAACCGACGGACTGTTCGATAATGCCTGCCGCTGGCAACTGCGCTATAAGTTTCCCAATGGCGTCACCTGGCACTGGACCGATTGCTACGATGGGTTCTGGGGCTCGCGGGCGGGTCCGGATTGGCCGCAGCACCCCATGGGGATCACCTTCGAAGGCACCGAAGGCTCGGTCTTCATCTGGCGCGGCGTCGTGGAGGCCCAGCCCAAATCCCTGCTCGGCGCGAGGATTCCTCCCAGCGCTCGCGTCCAACTGAACCGGCCTGGCGGCGAAGCGATTCCCGATTTCATCGAATGCGTCAAACGCCGGCTCCGAACCTGCGCTCCGGTGGAAGTGGCCCAGCGCACGACCAACCTCTGCTCCATCGCGGCCATTGCCATGCTCCTCAACCGCAAGCTGGCCTGGGATGCGGCCAAAGAGGAGTTCGTGAATGATGCGGAGGCGAACCGGCTCAGGTCCCGGGCAATGCGAGAGCCCTGGTGCCTGTGAGGCGCCGGAGCGCGGTTCTGCGCGAAATGCGGCGCGGGGCTGGCGATGTCGGCGGTACAGGACGCGTCCGGATGCGCGGGGCTGATAACTGGTTCAGGGCCGGGGCGGCAGCAGCATCTTCTCCCTGAACCGGCCCGGCGAGGTCTGCATCGTCTGCCGGAAGGAGATGCAGAAGGTGTTGGCGCTTTGGAAGCCGCACATCTGGGCGACCGAATGGATCTTATGCTTCGTCTCGCAGAGCAGGCGCTTGGCCTTCCGGATGCGCAGCCCGTGCAGTTCCGCGCCGGGCGTCCGGCCCAGGACTTGCACGAACGCCTTGTGCAGCCCGCGCCGCGACATGGAAGCGACGCCAACCACGTCCTTGATGGTGATCGGCTCGTGAAAATGCTCGTGCATGAAACGCAAACTCCGCGCCACGCCCTTATGCCTCACCGCGAGCAGATCGCTGCTCTTGCGCACGATCAGGCCGGCGGGAGGGATGCGGAGGGGGTCGGCGGGGGCCGGCTTGCCGGACATGCATTCGTCGAGCAACGCCGCACCCCGATAGCCAAGCGTCTCCAGGTTCGTGTCCACGCTCGAAATGGGTGTCTCCATCGCATCGGGCGCCAGGAGACAATTCTCGGCCCCGACGATGGACACCTGGTCCGGCACCAGCAGACCGGCGGACCTGCTGCTTTCTAATACCTCCAGGGCAAGCTGGTCGTTGGCGACGAACACCGCCAGCGGTTTGGGCGCCTGTTTCAGTTGAGCGGCGAGCCAGGCCTGTTTGCGCTGCCACTGATCGCGATTGGTCCGGAATCCGGAAGACGACTGCCATTTGATCCAGGCGCAAGGGTGTCCCGCCCGTCTGAGGGCGGCGACATATCCGGCCCCCCGTTCCTCAGACGACCAGTCCGGCGCGTCACTGCAGAACATGAAGTCGGCAAACCCGCGGGAGAGGAAATGTTCGGCGACCAGCTCGGCGGCGCGGGCATGATCTTCGAGCACGCGAGGGAGGCGCAGTTCCGGGCAGCGGAGGCTGAAATCTACCGTGGGGCGATCCTGGCACTCGACGAACTCCGTCAGCTCATCCGCGGCGCCCAGCCAGGCCAGAATGCCGTCGCCCTGCCAGCCCCAGGGAACCACCTTCTCGCGGGCCGGACCGGCTGAGAGAAACCAGCCGTGCTCCTGGGCGTAGGTCTCGATGCCGCGATGGAGCCGGTGGTCGTACCAACTGAGTGCAACCAATACGTGTTTATGCTGTTTCATGAGCGGAACCGCAGAGGCTGTCAAAGATGCATGCAGAGCCGGTGTCCGTGGAGGGCTTCGTTGCCCGCCTGGTTCTCCGGCTATCCGGTTGACAGTCTAGGACAGAAGCGCCGGACTGAGTAATCGCATCTTTGTGCGATGGCCGGCGCCCGGGCCGGGCCGGCCTCAGACCGGCCGGTGCAGGTACTTGATCATGGCCGCGGTGCGGGAATGCACCTGGAGCTTGTCGTAGATCTTGCGGATGTAGGTGCGGACCGTGTCCATGCTGATGCCGAGCTGGTCACCGATCTCCTTGTAGAGGAAGCCCTGGGCCAGGTGCGCCAGGATTTCCTTCTCGCGAGCGGTGAGCTTTTCGACTCCGGACGAGGGCTCCGGGATTTGCCGGAAGTGCTGGACGACGCGCCGGGCGATCTGCGGGGTCATCGGCGAACCGCCGGCATGGACTTCGCGGATGGCGGCCAGGAGCCCGGCCGACGGCGCGCGTTTGAGCAGGTAGCCGCTGGCCCCCGCCATGAGTGAGCGGAACAACCGGTCGCTATCGCCATAGACAGTCAGCATCACGAACTGCGTCGAGGGCATCTGCTCCTTCAGGCGGCGCACGCACTCAATCCCGTCAATCCGGGGCAGGTTGATATCCATCAACACGACATCCGGCTTGTGCGCGGGCAGGTCGGCCAGGGCGCTCTCGGCATCCGCAAAGCTGCAGACCGGGCGGCAATCCGAGCTGCGGCTGAGCATGTTGACGAGGCTGGCACGGATGCCTTCATCGTCGTCCACAATCGCAACGCGGATGAGCATGAGATCAACGACGGCAGAATTCACCCGGACAGGCTAGCGGCCGGCGGCCCGGGTGGGCATCGCATGAAGATGCGAAAGGGGCGGTGCGGCGGGAGGTGCTCATGGCGCATGCCGCTCAGTCCGGAACGAGCGCCGTCGGGCTGGCATCCAGGCGGACTCCGATGGTCAGCCGGGTTCCCTTGCCCGGGGCGCTTTCGATCCGGAGCCGTCCCTGCAGGCTTTCGGCACGGTCCCGCATATTGCGCAGCCCGCGGCTGCCGGGGCCGGCGCCCGCTTTGTCCGGCTCGAAGCCGCAGCCGTCATCGCTGATGGCAATCTCCACCATCGAATCGTTCTGGGATACCTTGATGCGCACCTCGGAGGCGCGGGCGTGCTTGAGGCTGTTGGTGAGGGCTTCCTTGATGACCAGGAACAGGCCGTGGCGGACTTCGGAAGGCAAGGGGTAAGCGGGCAAATCCATGGGCATCTCCAACCGGCAGCGGATCGGGGTGCCGGCGAAGAACTCGTTAGCGTATTCGCTAAGGTATTCGACCAGGCTGTTCCAGGTGTCGTGCTCGGGGCTTACGGCCCAGACGATTTCATCCAGGGAGCGGACCGTTTCACGGGCGGAGGCGGCGATCTTGCGCACGTGCGTCTCGACCTCCTTGGGATTGGCCTGGTCGGCTTCCGCCAGCTCGCTCAGCATCGAGATATGCGTCAGGCGCGACCCCAGATCGTCATGGATGTCCCGGGCAATGCGCGTGCGCTCCTGCTCCAGCGCGTGCTGCTGCTCGAGCCGCGCCAGGCGCCGGCGCGACGCCTTCCGGGTCCAATAAGCGGCCGTCCCGCCCACCGCCCCGATGCCGGCGCCCAGCGCCAGGCACAGGAACCACCACGTCTGCCAGACGTGCGGCGCCAGGACCAGCGCCACCGACGCGCCGGCCTGGTTCCACACGCCGTCGTTATTGCTCGCCATCACCCGAAACTGGTAGTGGCCCGGGTCCACCCGGTTGTAATAGGCCACGCGCCGCGCGCCCGCATCCACCCAATCCGCATCCACCCCCTCCAGTTTGTATTTGAAGCGATTCTTCTCCGGCGCCTGGAAGCTCAGCGCGGTGTAGTGAATCTCCAGCTCCCCGCGTCCCGGAGGAATGCGCACCGGTGAGGAAGTCATCTTCAGCGGGGGCGATGTTGCCGGCGGCGCGGTTTCGGCCGCCGCGGACCGGGGCCCTGGTGGCGACACCGTCCGCTTGCCGGCCACGATCTCTTCGATGACAACCGGCGGCGGCCGGTGGTTGCTGTGGATGTTCGGCTCGGTCACGGCCAGGCCTTTGATGGTCGTAAACCACAGCCGCCCGTCCCGGCCTTTCCATCCCGCGGGTTTGGCCGCGCCGGTACATTGCACGCCCACCATGCCTTCGTCTTTGCCGAACGTGGCGCACGAGATGGACGCCGCCCGGCCAGCGTCGAAGTCGTCGAGGCTCTGCTTCTCGACGCGAAACACGCCGTTCGGGCAGCTTATCCACAGGCAGCCGGCGTCATCTTCCAGGATCTCCAGCACCTGGTCGCTGAAAAGGCCCTGCCGGGTGGTGTAAGCGCTAAACCGGCCGCCGCGTAACCGGCTCAGGCCGCCGCCTGCCGTGCCGATCCAGAGATTGGTCTCCCCGTCTTCGTAAAGGGACGTGATGGAGTTGTGCGACAGGCCGTCCCGCGTGCTGAAGTTGGCGAATCTCCCGTTCTTCCGGCAGGACAATCCGGCGCTCGTTCCAATCCAAAGATTGCCGGCACGATCTTCAAGGATGGCTTTCACCACCTCGCCCGCCAGGCCGTCCCGCGGGGTGAAATCAACGAACCTGCCCCCCGTGAACAGGGTTAGCGTCTTGGGGGTGCCGATCCAGAGATTGGTCCGGCTGTCTTCGTAGATGACCTGGATGGCGACATTGGTCAGGCCCTGCCGGGCGTCGAAATGGGAGAAGACCTCGTCCTTGAACCGGTAGAGACCCCCCGCGTGATCGGTGCCGATCCAGACGCTGCCGTCGTGCCCGGGGCAGAGCGACAACAGCAGGTCGGTCGCCAGGCCGTTGGTGACGGAGTAACTGAAGAGCTTGCCGTCGGTGAGGCGGTCGAGCCCTCCGCGCCAGGTCGTTACCCACAGCACCCCGCTCGTGTCCTCGCAAACCGAGGTAACACTGTTCTGGCTGAGCCCCTGCGACTTGCCCAGTCCGGCAAAGGGCCTCACTCGCAGGCGGCTCAACCCATCCCGGCTGCCAACCCACAGGCTGCCTTCCTCATCCTGCACGATGGACATCACGCGGTCATAAGCCGCGCCCTCGGCATTCAACTGCGGCACACATGGCCCGTGGCCAAACTTTCCGGCGGCGTCGGCCGGCGCGCGGTATAAGCCGCCATAAGTGCCGACCCATAGGTTACCCTGGCGGTCTTCGTAAACCGTGCGGATGAAGCGCTCTGTCAAGCCATTCGCTTCGGTGTAAGGGGTTTCGACCCGCCCCGCGCCGCGAACCGCCAGCCCTTCGCTGGTGCCGATCCAGAGGTTCCCCTTGCGATCGGCGCAAAGCGCGGTGATCGAATTGCCGGGCAAGCCGTCCTTGACCGTCAGCGGGGCGGTCACCGCCCCATCCTTGATGCCGTTCAATCCCTCCGAGGTGCCCACCCAGAGACTGCCCTCGGCATCCTCACAGACCGCTTCCACCACCGTCCCCGCCAGCCCGTTCGTCCGCGTGTAGATGCGGAATTCTCCGTCGCGGTATTGCGTGAGGCCGGCCCGGTTGGCAATCCAGATCGAGCCGTCGCTGCCTTCGCACAAACCGCGCACGAAGTTGCTGTTCAAACCGTTGGTCGTGCCGCAGTGCAATACGCCCTCCTCGGTCCACCGGAGCGCACCCTGGCCCTCCAGAGCAACCCACAAACTCCCATCCCTGCCCCCGCACAGACTCCCAATCTGCGCGCCCTTCATCACCCCACGGTTCACCGTCGTAAACCGCACCCCGTCGAAGCGAGCCAGCCCGCTGCGGGTGCCCACCCAAATATAGTCGTCCCGCGCCTGGATAACCGCAAGGACATAGTTGTGCGGCAGGCCATCGTCCGCGGACCACGAACGGGCGATGTATTGTTGACCTCCGCCGCCGGCGGGGGAAGCGCAGCAGGCTGCCTGGAGCAGCAGCACCACGGCTGACACGACGCTCGGGCGCCGCCGCTGAGGCTGGTTGCATTGCGGGAACCGCATGAGACCTTTACTTCCTATCCGAACCTGGACGCCATTCCAAGCCTCGAAAGCTCTCTGCCGGTCCGGGAGGGGTAGGGAGCTTCCACCGAAACGTCCGTGTATGCGCAGGAGCGGACGCCTCAGCCTGACCGCGATTCGTGACTACCTGTTTCCACCTGCTTCCCGACCGCCACCACCACCTCATCGTAACTGCCCTCGATACTACCTGTCATCTCTCCAGTGCACCTTGGTGGTACAATGGATTGGACGTGGGCGGCGGCTGATGCCGCGAGGGCCGGGCGCCAGCCAAGCTCATCAAGGCCGATCCGTCGGCGATCCACTTCAAGTAAGAAGGGGGCAGTCCGGTGGCATAAGAGCTGCTGAAGTCGCCTGCACGCGCCCGAGTTTTGCTGAAGATTTTGCTTGCGCTCGCGCCGCGACGGTTCATAATCGGCCCAACATAGAAGATGACGGGCGAGCGACAACGTGAGTTTCGGCTCGACGCGTCGAATAGAATCCAATGAAAGCGAACAAGAATCAGGTTGTTAAGTCATTCCTGGCTGGCCTCGTGGCCGTGGCGATCCTAGGTGCCAGCATCCAAGAGGTCAATTCCGCTCTCCTCGCCGAGTACAACTTCAATTCCAGCAACGGCAATTCGTCGGACACGGACACGCTCTCGACCGCCGGGACATTCGCCGCCACGGGCATTACCACGAGCTACGGCACTCCTTCATTTGGAAGTTATGGAGTAGCGTTTCGTGCTGACTCAGCCAACCTGTCCAATACGCGGAACAACGCGCAGTACTACAGTTTCACGATTACACCAAGCTCGGGCTATATGCTGAACCTTGGCGGCACCGGCGCGTTGACGTTCGATATTTCCAAGAACCAAACCATTACGTCCTGGACGTTCAGTTACGCGGTGCGGTCCAGCATTGACGCCTACGCCAGTGATCTTGCTACGGGTGCCGTTTCCGCCAACAACAGTTGGGCCAGCCAATCCGTCAACTTGTCCTCCGCGTTCAATTCTCAGGCTAGCGCGGTTACATTCCGGATGATTGTCTGGGACAATGCCACACCTCTGGCGAGTGGTTTTAATTTCGGGAACATGGACAATGTAAAGTTAAGCGGCACGGTGGCTCCGGTTCCTGAGCCGGTCAACGTGGCGCTGGGCGTGTTCGGGTTCTGTGCCGTCGTCGTGGGCGTGAGCCGCCGGTATCTGCGCAAGCGTTCCTGAAACGCGGCACTGCTTTCTTCTGCCTTTCACAGCCACTGGTCTGCCAGTGGCTTTTCTGTATTTGGCCCCATGCCTGGCCCCCTTGTTTAGTGTTGAGCGCCCGGCTGCTCCAAAAGCTTCGCCACATCCAGGCCGCGCAAGGAGGTCGCGCCAGCGTCTTGTAAAGCGCCAGGGCACTGGCGCACTCCAAAAGCTTCGCCACATCCAGGCCGCGCAAACAGGTCGCGCCAGCGTCCTGGAGTGCGGTGGTGCTCCACCGCTTTGGCTGCTCCCGCCCTATCAAACAGCTTCCCGCTTCGACCCGGCTCGGGCATACTCCTTTTCAATGGAAATGCCCCGTACACCGTGGCCGCACGCGCCCACGCATCAACTTTCCACGCGCGGCACTTACTTAATCACCGCGGGCACCTACCTCAAAGCCCATCATTTTCGCCGGGCCGATCGGGTGCGGGTACTGCATCGCGGGTTGCTTACTGTCGCGCGGGACTTTGGCTGGCGGCTCGAAGCGTGGGCAGTCTTCTCGAATCATTACCATTTCGTTGGCCATTCCCCTGCTGAGGCCGAGGGAGCGGGCAACCTTTCCCGGATGCTGGGCGTGCTGCACACGAAGACCGGGGCGTGGGTTAATCGCCTGGACCGCACCCCGGGCCGTCAGGTGTGGCACAATTTCTGGGAGACGCGGCTCACCTACCAGAAGTCGTATCTGGCGCGGCTGAACTATGTGCACCAGAACCCGGTCCGGCACGGGCTGGTGCCGGTGGCCAACCAGTATCCATGGTGCTCCGCGGCGTGGTTCGAGCGCACCTCGTCGCCGGCGATGGTGAAATCCATCTACCGGTTCAAGCTGGACCGGGTGCAGGTGTCTGATGAGTTCGACCTCGTGTCCGAGTGGTGAGAGCGGGCGCCCGGTCGCGGCAGCGTCCTGGAGTGCGGTGGAGCTCCACCGCTCTGGGTGGGGAGGGTTCCGCCGCGAGCGGGCCAAAGCGCCAGGGCACTGGCGCACTCCAAAAGCTTCGCCATATCACACGCTGCAAGGGGTCCGCACCAGCGTCTGGAGCTGCTAGCGCGCCTTGCGGGCGGCTTCGAGCAGTTGTTTCTCCTCGGGCAGCAGTTTCGCGGGCTGGGCGAGGTCGAGATACTTCTTCGCCGGGGCGGGCTGGCCCAAGGCGGACAAGAGGACGCCGTAATACAGGGCCACGGCGGGATCCTCCAGGCTCTCCGGCTTGAACTTCTGGAGAACCGCCAGGCCCTCCCCGGTCTTTCCGCTCAGATGGAGGGCAAAGGCGTAGGTGGAGGCGATGATGGCATCGTCGGGCCGTTCGGTGTAAAGTTCCCTGGCCAGTTCATGCGCCTTGGCAGCATTCAGGTTGAGGAGCAAAGAGGTGGCCACGAAATTGTTCCTGGCGCCGAAGTCTTTTGGGTTCAGATCCGCCAGCACGCCGAACAGCTTGTTGAGACCCCGGGTGTTGCCTTCAGCCTGGTATTGGCGGCCCAGTTCGCGCAAGGTCCAGCGCTCCGCCGGATGCCGCTGATAAATGTGCCAGAGCAAATCCTCCTTGTCCTGAGCACGCTGCCAGGCATTGGCGAGGTTGAGCAGGACGCCCAAGGCTCCCAGGCGTTCGCCCGCCTCGCGCACGGCGCTGCGCCAGCGGGTTGGGGCCGTGATCTCGTCCTGTTGCAGGGACGCCTGCGACAGGAACGCCAGCCGCATGAACTCCAAATCCGCCCAGCGCTGGTCGGCGAGGAAGGTTTGCATGCCGGGCCAGTCTTTGAGCGCCATATAGGCCTCCGTGATGGCCAGGGGCACAGGCTGCTGGGCGCGCGTGGCGGGCGGCAGGTTGGTCAGCCACTGGAGTGTCTCATTCGCGCGGTCGTGCTGAATCAGCCAGGTGGACAGGCCGGGCACCTCCGCCGCGTTCGTGACGGCCCGCTGCTTCTGGAGTGCCAGGTAAGTCTCGAATTCCGGGCTTTTGCCCGACGACAGGAGACTGAGGTGTTGGAGGCGATTGTCGCTCGTGCAGCGGGGGTGGGCCACCAGTTGGGCGGACCAGCTCAGTGCGGCGCCGAGATCGTCACGTCGGAGAGAGTCCTTGACCAGCCAGTCGAGGGCGACCGCCCCGACGTTGGTGCTCGGCCGCAGGCGTTCCAGCGTGGCGCGGCTCTCGGCGGCCAGGGGGGCATTGGTCGAGGCCAGGCGCAGCGCGGCCAGGTTGAGTTGAAACAGCTCGTTGGTGGGATCGAGCCGGACGGCGGCTTCGAAATGGGTCTGCGCCGCGTTCAGCTCCTTCAATCGGATCGCCAGCTCGGCCGAAACCATGTGAAAGGCGGACAGGTTGGTGGACCCGCCGCGCAACTCGTCCAGAATCTGGGCCGTAAGCGAGTAGGGCGGGGGCTGGAGGCGCAGCGCCGTGGCCGCCAGCCGCAGGCGGTTCTCCGGCGTAGGCGAAATCTCCGCGATGCGCCGGCGCCAATCCAGCAGCGCGGGCGAACCGGCCATCTCGGCCAGGCCGGCCATGAGCTGGCAGGCGGCCAGGTTCGAGGGATTGATGGCGAGGGCTTTGCGGGCGCTGAGGGAGGCGTTGGCGAAGTCTTCTTTGGCCAGGAACGCCTGGGCCTGCGCGAGGGACCGTCGCTCCTTCCAGCCTCGGTAAGCGGGCCGGCCCAGCCAGATCCCCGCCCCGGCCAACAACAGGAGCGCGAGAACCCCGAGGGCTATCCTGATTCTGCCTTTCACGACATCGTCCATGCGCACGGATGATTATTCCTGCGGCAGACTTGTCAAACCTCGAGTTTGCTCCGGCGAGATGAACCACGGGCCGAATCACGATCCGCGCCCGCGGTCCTTGCGCTGGAGTTCGAGCGGAGTCACCGGGTCCATGGCCAGCCAGCAAACGGCGCCGAAGAGATAAGCGGCGGCGGTTACGTAGAACGCCAGGTGCCATTGGCCGGTGTGCTTGACGAGGTAGCCGCAGACGATGGGCGAGACGAAGCCGCCGACGTTGCCCATCATGTTCATGGTGCCCGAGAGTGTCGCCACGGACTTGCCCCCCACGTCCATGCAGGCGGTCCAGGCGCCCGGCAACTGGATATCGTTGCAGAATGCCACCAACGCGATGGCCAGCACGGCCAGGTAGGGATTGGTCAGCCAGGTCGCCAGCACGAGCAGCCCGGCCCCGCCCACGGCGCCGACGGCACCCATCCCGCGCCGGACATTGGCTACGCTGGCCAGGCGACGGCTGAGAATGGGCGAAATCCAGCCCGCGAGCAACGATCCAAACGCGCCCACAAAGAGCGGGGTGCCCGCCAGCAACGCGCTTTGTTTGACATCGAAGCCTTGGGCCTTGAGCAGGTAGGTCGGAAACCAGGTGATGAAGAAATAAAAGCAGTAGCTGCACGCGAAATACTGGCCGCACAGGCACCAGACAGTGCGCGACGTAAACAACAGCTTCCACGGCGCATGGAAGCGCTCGGCGGACTCGGGTTCAGCCGGCAGCAGCGCCGCCTCGGCCGTGTTAACTTGCGGGTGGGCGCGCGGGTCGTCGCGATACCACCAGAAGAACACGACGGCCCAGACCACGCCCAGCAAGCCAAAGAGTTGAAAGGCCATGCGCCAGGTAACGTGCTGGAGGCAGAAGTACACCAGCAACGGCGTGAAGGCCCCGCCGAGCCGCGCGCTGGTCCACATAATGCCCTGGGCCCGTGTCCGCTCGCTGAACGGCAGCCAGCGATGAAATGCCTTCGTGAGGTTCGGGAAGGCCCCCGCCTCGCCGGCGCCGAACATAAACCGGGTGACGGCCAGCGAGATCCAACTCCACATCCAGCCGGTGGCGGCGGTGAAGAAGGACCACCACAGCACAATGCGAATCAGCACCTTGCGCGGGCCGATGCGGTCGCCCAGGTAGCCGGCGGGGATTTCAAACAGAGCATAGGCGAGTGTAAACGCCGAGAACACCCAGCCCATCTGCGCCTCGTCGAGTCGCAGGTCACGGGTGATGAAGGGCGCCGCCTGGGAGATGCAAACGCGGTCAATGTATTGAATAATCGCCAGCGCCACCGCGAAGGCGATCACCCAGTAGCGAGTTCTTGTCGCCCGCAGCAAGGCAGGCGGAGCCGTGTCGGCCGGCGGCAGTAGATCGGACGGCGGATTCCGCATTGCCGCAGCGTAGTAATGGGCTCCTTGCCGCGCAACGAGAAGTTGCGTGCGCGGCGCACTTGCGCCAACCGGCCTCTCGTGGAAGACTATGCCACCTAATTTGACAGACATTTGCCCCAAGACGGACTATGCTTGAAACGATGGAAGCAGCGGCCAGCAAACAGACCGACCCCTACGTTGCGGAATTTGAGCGCATCGAGGGAGAGGCGAACCAGCCTTCGTGGATGATTCCCTTGCGGCGGGCGGGCATCAACCGCTTTGCCGAGCTCGGGTTTCCGACCCTGCGAGACGAGGACTGGCGCTTTACCAACGTTGCTCCTATCGCCAGCCTGCCCTTCAAACCGGTGTTTGGGCTCAAGCGCACCGGCCTGACCCGCGAGGCCCTCGCGGGTTTCACCTTCGCGCGGCTGCCAGCCAGCCGCCTGGTATTTGTCAACGGCCATTATGCGGCGAACCTGTCTTCGCTCGAACCGCAGCCGCGAGGCATCACCGTAAGCAGCCTGGCCGCGGCGCTGGCCGCCGACGCGACGGCAATCGAAACGCACCTTGCCGGCGGCGCGGCCGGCGACGACAACGCTTTCGGCGCGCTGAACACCGCGTTCTTTCAGGATGGCGCGTATATTCATGTTTCCGCCGGCCAGACCGTCCCGGCGCCCGTGCACCTGCTCTATATCGCGACCGCGACGGAGGCCGGCGCCACCTGGCACCCGCGCAACCTCATTGTGGCCGGCAAGGACAGCCGGCTCACCCTCCTGGAGACCTACGTCAGCACCGTGGACGCGCCGTATTTCACCAACGCGGTGACCGACCTGATCCTGGGCGACGGGGCGGTGGTCGAGCACGGGAAGTTCCAGGACGAGAGCCTCAGCGCCTATCACGTTGCCGCCGTTCGCGCGCGACTGGAGCGTGGCTCCAATCTCATTTCGCACTCGATTGCCATCGGCGGGCGGTTGTCGCGCAACAATATCCACACGCATCTGGGCGGGGAAGGCGTCGAGTGCATTCTCAACGGGCTGTACCTTACTCGCGGCGACCAGTTGGCCGACCACCACATGGTTGTCGAGCACGCGCAGCCGCACTGCAACAGCCACGAATACTACAACGGCATCCTCGATGGCCGCTCCAAGGGCGTGTTCCATGGCCGCATCCTGGTCCGGCAGGCCGCCCAGAAGACCGACGCCAAGCAGACCAACAAGAACCTGCTGCTCTCGGGCGACGCGACCGCGGATACCAAACCCCAGTTGGAGATCTACGCCGATGACGTCAAGTGCACCCACGGGGCGACGATCGGCCAGTTGAACGAAGAATCCATCTTCTACTTGCGCGCCCGGGGTCTGGGCGCCGAGACGGCCCGGCGCATGTTGATTCATGCCTTCGCCGGCGAGATCATCGAGCGCGTCCGTTGCGCTCCGGCGCGGGAGGAGCTGGACAAGCTGGTCTGGGACCGGCTCGAAGCCAATCCGCACGTTGCCGAGGGGACGTGATCATGTTTGAGGACCTCAACGATCTCTATCAGCAGGTCATCCTCGACCACTGCAAGCAGCCGCGCAACTTCCGCGAGCTCGGGAGCCCCACCTGTTCCGCGCAGGGACACAATCCGCTGTGCGGCGACCAGTTGAGACTCTACCTCGCCCTGGAAGGGGACGTGATCAAAGACATCAGCTTCCTCGGTTCGGGCTGCTGTATTTCCAAGGCCTCCGCTTCGCTGTTGACGGAAGCTGCCAAGGGCAAGACGCGGGAGCAGGTGCAGAAGATGTTCGACCTGGTCCACGAGATGGTGACCACCGGGCGGGTGGTCGGCGACGTTGGGAAGCTGGCCGTCTTCGCGGGCGTGCACAAGTTCCCCGCCCGCGTGAAGTGCGCCATCCTGGCCTGGCATGCCGTGATGGCCGCCCTCAAAGGCGAGGGCCAACCCGTTACCACGGAGAACGAAGATACGTGAACGCCGGCCGGGGCCGCTTGCCGCCAAAGCCCGGCTTGCGGGTCACCGGAGGCGACAGCCAGACTGATATCGGCTATATTTCGTATGCGCTTATGAATAGCAGCGACCCGGTTACCTTAACTCGCGACGTCGAGGCGGCCATTATCCCCGTCGGCGAGCGCGTCACGCTCCAAAAGGGCGAACAAGCCTATATCACCCAATCGCTCGGCGGCAGCTACACCGTCATCGTGAACGGCAACATGTTCCGGGTTGAAGGCCAGGACGCCGACGCCCTCGGCCTGACGCCCGCCGCCAAACCCGCCAGCACCGGCGCTCCGGCTTCCCAGGAGCAACTCGAGAAGGAAATCTGGAACCAGTTGCGCTCCTGTTACGACCCGGAAATCCCCGTCAATATCGTTGACCTGGGGTTGATCTACGATTGCCACATCACCCCGCTGGCCGCCGGCAGCCATAAGGTCGAAGTGAAGATGACCTTGACCGCTCCCGGCTGCGGCATGGGCCCGATGCTGGCGCAGGACGTGCAAAACCGCGTGCTCGCACTCGAAGGAGTGGACGACGTGGCCGTCGAACTCGTTTGGGACCCGCCCTGGAATCAAAGCATGATGACCGAAGCCGCCAAGCTCCAACTCGGCCTGATGTAACAGTGCAAACCACCGAAATGCCTGCTGCAAACACCCTGCCAAAGCCGGCCAGCACGGATTGGGCGGCCCTGCGCGCCGACTTCCCGATCCTCGATCAAGAGGTCCACGGCCACCCGCTGATCTACTTCGACAACGCCGCCACCACGCAGAAGCCGCGCGTGGTCCTCGAGGCCCTGCGCCTTTACTACGAGCGCGACAATGCCAATGTCCATCGCGGCATCCACGAATTGAGCAACCGCGCCACGGCCTCCTTCGAGGCCGCGCGCGGACGCGCCGGCAAATTCATTAACGCCCGCAGCCCCGACGAAATCATCTTCACCCGCGGCACCACCGAGGGCATCAACCTCGTCGCTTACGCCTGGGGCGCAAAGAACATCAAGGCCGGGGATAAGATTCTCCTCACCGAGATGGAGCACCATAGCAACATCGTCCCGTGGCAGCTCCTGGCCGAGCGCACCGGGGCGGCGCTCGCTTACCTTCCCATCACCGGCGACATCGGCCTGCTCAACCTGGACCGCCTCGACGAATACCTCACCCCGGAGGTTAAGCTGCTGGCGATGACGCACATCTCGAACTCGCTGGGCACGATCAACCCGGTGGCTGAAGTCTGTGAACGCGCCCGCCAGCGCGGCATAACCACGCTCGTGGACGCCGCGCAGAGCGCCGGGCATCGGCCCTTGGATGTCCAGGAGATTGGCTGCGACTTCCTGGCCTTTTCCGGCCACAAGATGTGCGGGCCCACGGGCATCGGCGTCCTCTACGGCCGGCAGGAGGTGCTCGAAGCCATGCCCCCCTTCCAGGGCGGCGGCGAGATGATCTTGAGCGTGGATTTCCAGCAGAGCACGTGGAAGCACCCCCCGCACCGGTTTGAAGCCGGCACCCCGGACATCTCCGGCCCCATCGGCCTGCATGCCGCGATGGATTACCTCGACACCATCGGGCGGCAGAACATTGCGCAGCATGACCACGAACTCGGCGCCTACGCCTACGCCGCACTCTCCCGGTTCAAGGACGGGATCCGTCTCTTCGGCCCGCACATTGGCCGCGCCGGGGTCGTGAGCTTCCGGTTGAAGGACATCCACGCGCACGACGTCGTAACCGTGGCCGACCAGGGCGGGGTCGCGCTGCGCGGCGGGCACCACTGCAACCAACCGCTCATGCGCAAGCTCGGCGTCGAGTCCACCGCCCGCGCCAGTTTCTACTTCTATAATACCACTGACGAGGTGGATCGTTTTGTGGAAGTGCTGGGCGAGATTCGAAGGTTCTTCGGCGCGTAACCCCGTCCGCCGAAGTGTGGCGCCTCCCGCTCACCACGCGAAAGGCCGCTAAAGGGAGAGAGAGTTCAGGGACAATTCTCCGCTGCCTGTCCCGACCTTAACCACGGGGCACGGAAAATTGACACGCTCGGAATCCAGCGCGGCGGCTGCCGGGGACTGGCGAAGCAATCTCGTGAGCAAGGTCCTTTGTGCCCCGAACCACCCGCTTGGCCGAATGTCGAGAGTAGGGCAGGCGTCCCGCCTGCCTCCCCGTGAGCCAGGCATCCGACAGGGGCAGGCGGGACGCCTGCCCTACTCTGAAGTTTCTGTTATAGTCGGCTGCTGGATGGCATCCGGGTTGCTTCCCTGACAACTCTGTTTGTCTTCCACAACGGAAGACAGATATGGTCCGGCCCCCCGGCTCGCTGTCGGGGTGTCGGGAAGCCATGCGAATGTCTCCCGTCGGGGACTGCGCGTGTGGTTGCGAAATTCCGCGTGTCGCACCCGCCGTCTGCATCCCTGACGGGGGACTGTTCATTCGCGCCCTGAACTCGCAAACCCGTCCTCCCCTGCTATAGTGCCGCCATGTTGCCGCCGATGGTTGAACGGGAGTTGCGCGTCGCCTTGCTGCGGCGCAACGCCCGGCAGCATTGGATGATCGCGGCCTGGACCGCCGGCGGCATCTGCCTCTGCTTCCTGCTGGTTCTGGGATTGGGTCCTCCGCGCAGGGTGGGCCACACGCTCTTCGGGTGGCTATTCGCCCTGGGCTGCTTCGGGGTTGTCTCGCGCGGTTTCGGGCTGACGGCCGACCTGTTCAGCGAGGAACGACGCAACGGGACACTCGGGCTGCTCGTGCTGGCCGGCTTGCGGCCGTTGGAAATCTTCCTCAACAAACTGCTCGGCGCGGGGTTGCTCGCGGCTTACGCCCTGCTCGGCGCCTTGCCGTTCTTCGCGATCCCGTTCCTGGCCGGCGGTGTGTCCGCCACGCAATTCATCTGCGCGCTGGCTTTCCTGGCCAACGGGCTGTTCTTCTGCGTTGCCCTGGGATTGCTGGCGTCGGTTGTCCACCGCGAAGGGGGCCAGGCCCAAACCACGGCCCTGATCCTGGCGGCCCTCTTGAGCCTGGCGACGCCGCTAGCGCGGTGGTTCACCGCCAATGCTTCGGTCACCCATGTCCTGCCCCTCGAATGGCTGACACTGAGCCCGGCCTTTCCGCCCTACCTGGTATTCACCAATTTCGCCGGCGCCTCCCCGCGCCTGTTCTGGATGGGCTCGGGCTTCACGCTGGTCTATTCGCTGACCGCGCTACTGGCTGCCGCGTTGGTCCTGCAATCCACCTGGCGAGAGGGGCCGGAAACGCTTGCGTTCCAAGGCTGGCGCGAGCGCTGGCAGCAACAGGCACGCGGCGATAGATGGTGGCGCCGCCGTCTGCGTGCGCGGTGGTTGGCCAAGAATCCCTTTTGCTGGCTCGCGGCGCGTGACCGCCGTCCGGCGCTCCTCGCGCATGGGTTTCTGATAGCACTCGCACTGCTCTGGCTGGCCGGTTGGCTGGCCATGGGCGGGCGCTGGCTCAAACCTCTAAACGCGCTTGCCTGTTCCATTGTGCTCCACCTGTGCTTCAACTGGATTCTCGCCTACGCCGCAGGCAAGCGCCTCGCCGAAGCGCGGCAGAGCGGCGGCTTAGAAGTGTTATTGACGCTGCCCGTTGATCCAGCGGCAATCGTGGACGGCCAGTGCCGGGCGCTGCTGGTTCAATTCAGAACCGTGTGGCTGGCGGTGTTCGGGCTGGATGTTGTCTTGTGCACCACCAGTCTGGCGGTGCCCGGCTGGACCCAGGCCACCACGATAATCTACCTGTTGGCCTGGGGCACGGTGCTCTTGTATTGGTTCGCCCTGCACTTGGAGACAGCCTCCCGGGCCATGTGGATCAGCGCTTGGACTGGGCGCCCGGCGTATGCCGCACTCCATTCTGCAAAAGGGAGTCTCGCGCTCCTCTTGTGGCTTTGGATTCTATCCCGAGGAGCCCTGAGCTTCCCGACTCAAGCGCCGGCTGCTGGGCCGGTCGTGATCGTTGCCGTGTTGCTCTATCTCGCCACGCTTCTCGGCTTCGCGCGACGCCGTTTGCTGCGCGAGAAACTCGCCCGCGAACTCCGGTTGATCGCCTGCGCCCCGATCCCATCGCGCGGTGACAAGCGCTTCAAGAAATGGGACCCCGACCTCATCCATCCTCCGGGCCGCTGGGGCGAACTGCACCTGGCACCGGCGGTCACGAGGCGCCCGCGATCGCGCTGGCGACAGCAACCCCACTCCAAGTAATGCTGAGTAGGCAATTGCGACTCTGCGCGGTTCCAGGCGCTTGCCGATCCCCGGCACGGTCCGCCGGGTCACTGCCGAGGCACCAGGCGCAAGTTGCGGAACTGAATCTCTTGTCCCTCCGAGGTGAGAAGGATCTTACCGGGCACCAAGTCGGAGCCGGTGGCTAGATTCACCACCGCGCCATTGACTTTCTGGGTGACCGTCCCGCCATCTACAATCCCCTCGAACTGATTCCATTCGCCCACGGGTTTCTCGCGGTCCGCCTGCCGCTTCAGGTGGCGGAGGATGCCGAAGGCGGCGTTGGTCATCACCCGGAGTTGTTCCGCCGGGCCCGTGAACTCGAAGCCACGAATGGCCCAGAAGTCGCCGGCCTGATTCTGATTGAGCTGGAACTCGAGGCACTTGGGCCAGATGCCGTGCTCGCCGGTCATGCGCACCAGCGCGCCGCCGTTGCTGTTGGTCGCCCCGGGCGGATAGCGCCACTCGAACTGGAGCGTGAAATCCTGGTATTCCTGCTCGGTGTAGAGATAGCCGCGCGGCTTGCCTTTGCAGATAAGCACGCCGTCGGGCTGAAGCTGCCAGACTTCGGCGGTCCTGGTGCCGGGCGTCTCGTGGTAAGATTTCCAGCCAGGGAATTCGCCGTCCGGCCCTTGTTCAGCAAGGAGAGGGACAGAACGCATGGTGGCCCGACGGGCGGCCAATCCGCGCAGCCCGAAATTCGTACCCCACGGGTTCACATCTGCGGTGCCCGAGCTGTCAATCAGGTCCCCAATGCGATTGCGCCAGGCATAAAGCTGAGCTGGTTCGGTCGAATACTCGGTCATGGACTTGACCAGCGTGCCGGGCACGGGGAGGGCGGCTTTCGCATTCGCCAGCCACTCTTTATCCGCCGGGGTCAGCGCCTTGGCAGCGGCCTCGCGTTGGCGGATGATCTCCTCCAAAATAACGGCGTAGGCGTAGTCCTCCAGACCATCGCGGAAGTTCTCCAGGCGGATGGTCGGCAGCGGCGCGCCGTCCGGTCCAACGCACGTCCACGAACCGTCGCCGTGATAGGTCGTCCAACTGCGCGGGTCCCAGTCAGTGAACGGACCGCTGGTGATCGGCTTCCGCGAGTTCCAGATGCTGATCTGGTAGTAAAGGAATCCGTCCGGCCGTTGCTTCGCCGTCATGGCGCCCATCAACAGGCGGCCCTCGATGGCGGGATATTCGATAAACATGTTGGCGTGCGGATGGTGCGGCCCGCAGCAGATGTACCACCAGACCTGGCGCCCCGCCGCGCGCGCCCGGGTAGCCTGGTCGGGCTTGAAGCTTGGCGTGAGCGGGCACCAGGCATCCATCGTCTTGACCACGGTGTCCATGCCGTAGCTGTCGTCGTAGCTGGTGGTCATCAGCAGCGCCTTGGGGAACTCCTGGCGCAATGTCTGCGCCGCCTGCTCCAGAAGCGGGAACTTCTCCGGCTTGCACTCGTCGAAACCGTAGATGTAAGCGCGGTCGGCAATGCCCAGTTTGACAGCTTCGTCGTAGGCGATCCGCAAGTCTTTCAGCGCGCCGGCCCTGGCGGCGGGATCCTGCGAGAGACCATCAAAGTTCCCCAGGTTGAAAGCAACCAACTGTCCGCGCTTGTGCAGGTGCCGTAGGACCTCGAAATCCGGCGGGCCGCGCCGATACAGACTGTCGTAATTGATGTAGTAGTCCGCCAGCATCTCCGCCCAGGCAAGCTTGTGCTTCTTCCAGGCATGGACGGGATACTCGGGCGAGTCACGATACTCGCCCGTGAGCGGTTGCTTTTCGTCCGCCGGGTAGTCGTGCGGAGCGAACGTGATCGCCACCGGCAGGGGGCTGTGCTTCGGCAAGGTGAACGAGCGCACGCGGACGCTCAGCGGGAATGTCTCCGGCACGATGCCTGCCGCCGAAACGCTAACCGTGCCACGATAAATGCCCGGCGCCTGGCCTGGGGGTGCCTGGACCCGGATCCAAAAGCTCTGCAACTCACCCGCCGCGACGTCCACCGGGCCGAGGAAATCAAGGATCGGGTCGGGCCACCAACCAATCTGCGATGTCCCATAGGGCGGGCGGGCTTTGGTCTCGACGTAGCCCACCACCTCGCAGCGCACCAGCTCGCGCGGGAGCACCGCACCGGCGGCGGTTTTCAGATCGCTGAGGCTCACCGAGACGCTCTTCAACGGCTTCGCCGCCGCCACCACGACAACCTGAACACTTTCTTTTTCGTTGCGTGCCAGGCTCAGCTCGATTTCGCCCGCCGGCGTGAGCGTGAACGGCGTCTCGCGCGGCAGGATCTTTTCCATCGAAGTGGCTAGGCCGACCAGCAGGTTGGCCGACGGCCGCCCCAGGTCGGCGCAGGCCTTCTGGAACTGCGCAATCGAGGCTACCCGCTCAGCCTTCTGCGGGAGCACAGCCCGCTCCCCCGTGGATGCATCCGGCGCTGCCAGGGCGATGAGAGGCGCACTCAGGAACAACCGGGCCAGGCCACGCAGTTTTGAACCATTAAACAGCGGTAGAGGTTTCATGGACCCAAGAGTAGCCCCGAGCCCGGGGGCGAACGACCTAAATCTGGCGCCCGAGATAAACCGCGTTCGCGTGAGCACGATGCCCATCCGCGAGGAGCACGAAGAGCCGAGCATTGCTGGGGCGCTGGCTGTTGCCGGATGTCTTGGGCTGAAGGCCCCCGCGTCGAAAAGCGTCCTGTGCGAATCTTCACGGCCGTATCGGCTTGGCGCCGGGCAGGTGGCGAGATATTGCCTGGAGGCGGCGATGGCGGTGTGGATCGTGGTAATGCCGTTTGCTGTTTGGACGCTAGTGATGGGGTTTGTGTCCGGGGGGACTTGCGTGGGGATTGAGGAGACGCTGGAGGATTCGATGTGCGCGTAACTGGTGGAGGAGAGACAGCATGGGATGGCGTTCGGCGTCCTGGCGACGATGAACGGCGTGGGTGACTTTGTGCCGAGCCTGGTGGTGGGGGCGCTGTGGACGGCGTTCGGGCGCAGCGCGGTGCTGTTTACGGCGGGGGCGGTGCTGGTGGCGCGGGCGAAGGCGTGAGGCGGAGTGTTGGTGGTCGCCTACGTGACTTCTGCGGCCGCAGCCCCGTCTAGCCCCTGGGATATCCCCCACTAAACCCCCATTAAACCCCCACTATACCCCATGTATACCCCCTCTATTGAATTAGAAGGGGATTACAAGGGGTATAGAGGGGGTATCCAGGGGGTTTAGTGGGGGATATAGCACGACCAAGGCTGGTGCCCTATTGGACTTGGGTGGTTGGGATGGTAGAGGCGGTCGAGCCCGAGTGCTTTACGGATGCCTTCCTCGTCGGCCCAGTGGACGGGCGCTCCGTCACGGATGGGCATTTCAATCTCCCTATCGTTGTGTAGAACCTCAGCCTCCGCGACGGTGGTTCCGAGCCGGGGGTTCAAGGGAGCTGTTAGCTATGGCCTTCTTGGGCCATCGCTTCATCCGCGTTCAAAGGGCTGTGACATCAAGTAGTTATGCACTTGGGCCTGTTAGGGAGGCGCGAGGTGTTGGGAAACCTTGATTGTGCAGGGGTCTTTCGAGGCTGGAGCGGGTGAAGGGGCCCGTCGCGTTACGAAACCGGGGCCGGTCAGCCGGACCGGAAGATCGGGGACCCCGAGGTGCAAAAGTCTTACTATCTCACCGACACGGGTCTGATCGCCGGAACGTCTATTTGTTCGCGGCCTCGCAAGGACTGGCCGCCTGGTTTCATAACTGCGGCCGCGATGCGGCAGCCAAAGATTTCAAGCTACAGCCCGACCAACGCGTTCTCTTTGCCCAGAGCGTCGGTTATCACGCGTGACATTGTGATTCGCCGCAAGAGCCGGCGACGGACATCCCGCGGGGCTTGGGTCCTGCGGGCTGTCGAGAAGTCTCTCGACAACATTAGTGAGACACGCATCAACCAATCCAGATATTTGAATTTAAGATACAAGGTGCCCTAAAGATATAAGTGGACAAGATTAGAGCGCTTGTGGTAGTTTGGCGGCACGTTCGATGAAAACCTGTATGAACATTTTAGCAACGATAGGGCCGACGAGGCCGCTCGGAAGAGCGACACGTCGTGAAGCCCGGGTCGCCGGCTGGATGTTCAGCCGGAGCCTATCCGGGAGTCTGAGTCAACATCAGACTGGGTATAACCCCGATAGGCTTTGGGTAAGCAGGTGATGCGATCATAGGATCCATAGGATTTACAACCCTGCTTACCGCGACGGCAAGCAGGGTTTTTTTATTGCCCGTGAACGATTGAAGTCAACCAATACAACGAAAGGCATAGCACTGTGACAGGAAACAAAGACGGCATCTAGACGATGTCACCAGGCAGAAGACATAAAGCGGCGCGGGAGAGCCGAGGTTCTCCGCCGGCCCGG
Organism: uncultured Verrucomicrobiota bacterium; assembly: GCA_964625855.1. Classification (GTDB taxonomy): domain Bacteria; phylum Verrucomicrobiota; class Verrucomicrobiia; order Limisphaerales; family UBA8199; genus JAPLUA01. Next base: position 53,233 of record CAZVFC010000027.1, read on the forward strand.
ATGCGGGCCGGTCGCCAACGATGCGCGCCGGATGATTTGAGCCGGATTTTACAGTCCAAGGGCTTCGCAGGAGGTGTGCCCCTAAACACCGAAAGAACCACCGTGAAACCGTGGGTTGGTATCTGAGACCAGATAGCAAGAGGTGTTTGTTCTTTGTTGAAATGGCGCGGGCCGGGAGCGATTCAAATGCAGAATGCAAAGTGCATAGTGCAGAACCGCCTCCCGGCCCACATTTTCCTGCCGAGGCGCATCATGCTTCCGCTTCGGCATTCCGCTTCGCCGTAATGATAGACGAAATGGCGATGGCAACCACCTCGTTTGCCTCACCCAGCAACGGCGCGGCGGTTTTCTCATCTACTCTTCCGGACTCGCATAGGAGCTCGATCCAATAGCCAGACTCATCCGCCTCTTCGAGCACGTCGCCCATCTTGGAGATGAACGCGGGCTTGGACTTTGAGCGGCATGCCGCACGGTAGTGCGCGCCGACCGATGTTCCGGACCGGAGCAATTGCCGGGCAAGAATTCTACTCGTTTCGTCCTTGGGAAGCTCCTCGCAGAACTTGATTACCTGAAGGGCGAATTGCTTTGTGCGGATTTGGAGGTTCTGGTGTTTTATAGGCCCGACCATTCTGCACTCTGCACTCAGAATTCTCCACTCAATTAGGCTGCGCGTCAGCACGCGGCAGAGTCTCCAAAACTCCGCTGACTCGGGGCGGCACCGAGGCAGCCTGCCAATCTTGCACGATTACGCCAAGACTTGAGGCCCATTCGGACCTCGGATTTCGGATTTCAGACTTTTACATCGGGGTCGTGGCAGACAAGGAATGCACTTGCCCTGCAAGCAAGCTCATGCGGGAGCGTTACCCGCCGACTCCACCATTTCATTGCGGGGAACTCGACTACAGCACAGAGAGAAGCCTCATAAACTTCTTTAGGTGGGTGTGATTCCCACCCCCGCTACCAATTTGGGGAGGATTTCCGGCTGCCGGTCTGTAAAACCGGCGTCTTTAACAACTGTCGGAAGTGACGACTGGAGCATTACCAGCACCTCCCACCATTCATTGGATCCGTAGCTCAACTAGCCAGAGCAACCCGTTGTCTGCGGGAAGGCTGAGGGTGCGAGTCCCTTCGGGTCCGCCATTTTATCGGAGCGTAGCTCAGTATTCAGAGCGCCCGGCTTGGGACCGGGAGGTCGCAGGTGGAAATCCTGCTGCTCCGACCATTTTCAGAATGCTGCCGTGGCCGAAATAGATGAACACGGAAACCCAGAGCCGCTCAATGCGCAATGTGGCATTCCTGGACTAATCATTAACAAGACCTCGAGCGGCGGCTCCAAGGTGCGCCGCTCGAGCCGATTTCCGTCCTGTAGCTCAAAAGCAGAGCATCCGGTTGATAACCGGACGACGCAGGAGCGTTACCTGCCGGGACGACCATCTTGAATGTAGAATGCAGAATGCAGAGTGCGGAATGAAGGGGAACGGCCGTGCGGATAATCGCTTGGTGTGCCGAACCCCTCTTCATTCTCCATTCTGCCTTCTTCATTTGCAACGCCCCGAGTAGCTGAGGCAGATTAGCGCCTCCCTGAAGAGGAGGAGACGTTGGCGCGATACCAACCTCGGGGACCACTTAACCAAAACAACCCCGCTTTGGCGGGCATGAAAGGAAGCATGAACACTCTGACTCAGACCAATGTGCGCCTTTTCGCTTCCGCCAAGAGCTGGATTGAAGGCGAGGCCCTGCGCCAGCTCTATGCAACCTCCAGCCTGGAAGGTGTGCGGCTGGCAGTCGGCTTCCCGGATTTGCACCCCGGCAAGGGCAGCCCGGTCGGCGCGGCGTTCGTGACCGAGGGCCTGATCTACCCGCATCTCATCGGCGGGGATATCGGCTGCGGCATGGCGCTGTTCCAGACCGACCTGGTCCGGCGCGACGTGAAGCTCGATCGGTGGGCTCAGATCCCATTCGACCTCGAGCACGTCTGGACTGACGAGGTCGCTGAAGTCCTCGCCGAAGAGGAACTCGAGTCCACCGAGTTCGACGAGGCTCTGGGCACGCTCGGGGGTGGAAACCACTTCGCCGAGCTTCAGGCCGTTGAGGAAGTCGCAAACGCTCGCGAGTTCAAGAAGCTGGGCTTGGGCAAGCAGCAACTCGTTGTGCTGGTCCACAGCGGCTCGCGCGGGCTTGGCGAATCAGTCTTGCGAGACTACGTGACCGAGCATGCTGCCAGCGGCGCGGATGCGGAATCGTTTGCCGCTGCGGCCTACCTGCAGAGCCATGACCTGGCCATGCGATGGGCCAAGGTGAATCGCAAGCTGCTGGCCGAGCGCCTCGCCCAGGCGCTCGGTGCCGAGGCAAGCGTGGTCTGGGACGGCTGTCACAACAGCATCACTCCCCGGGAACTCGACGGTGAAACTGTTTGGGTTCACCGGAAGGGATCTGTCGTCGCCGATGATGAAGCTGTGATGATCCCGGGTTCGCGTGGCTCGCTGAGCTACCTGGTCAAGCCGCTGGGCGATGGCGAAAGCCGAGCCTGGTCGCTCGCCCACGGTGCCGGCCGCAAGTGGGCCCGGAGCGAGGCGCGCCTGCGCATGCGCGAGCGGTTCGGAAAGGAGCAACTCGTGCAGACTTCGCTGGGCAGCCGCGTAATCTGCGGGGAGCGCGACCTGCTCTACGAAGAGGCGCCTGCCGCCTATAAAGACATTGAAGCAGTGATTCGGGACCTCATGGATGCCGGGCTCGTCTCGGTCATCGCGACCTTCCGTCCGCTGCTCACTTACAAGACGCGTGCCAACATGTGACGGGTGACGCGTGACGCGTGACGCGTAATCAGCGTCCAGTCACCCGCCACTCGCCACGCGTCACTCTCCCGTCCGTGAATGCAAAGCAGCTCGAGCGGCCGGCCCTTCAAGCCGGGCCTAGTCGGTGCGAGTCCGACCACGGATGCCATTTTGTCCGCGTAGCTCAGATAGATTAGAGCGCCGCTCTGCGAAGGCGGAGGTCGTGCGTGCAATTCGCACCGTGGACACCATCTTCAGGATTGTGGTGTAACGAGCAGCATCTCTCCCTGTGAAGGAGACGGTCCGGGTGCAAATCCCGGCTTCCTGACCATTTCACGTGTTTCTCGGCCGCGCTTGCGTGTTATAACAACTGTGGCTACATTGCTCCATATGGTAGTTGAACTGAAACTTCGCAAAGTGGGAAATTCCGTTGGGCTCGTTTTGCCTAAGGAAGCCCTGGCCCGACTGAATATTGAGGAAGGGGACGCGGTCTTCCTGACGGAAACCACGGATGGCGGCTTTCGAGTCACTGCCAACAATCCCGGGTTTGCAGAAAGAATGAAGGTGGCCGAGCGGCTCAGCCGAAGGTATCGGCATGCCCTAAAGGAATTGGCGAAGTGAAAGAGCCAATTTGGCTGAATCGAGAGGATTGCCTGGCGATTCATGAAATGATGCTCGCGCAGCACGGCGGACTGGCCGGGGTGCGCGATGAAGGCTTACTGGAGTCGGCCATCTCCAAGCCACAGCACCTTTTCGGCTACAGCTCACCCACTTTACCCGAAATGGCTGCAAGCTATGCCGCCGGGATTGTTCTTAATCATCCGTTTCTCGACGGCAACAAGCGGACGGGCTTCATGGTTGCAGCCACATTTCTGGAACTCAATGGCATGGGTTTTACCGCAACTGAGGAATCCGTGGTTGAAATGACACTGGCGCTTGCGAGTGGGAAAGTGAAGCGGGCTGCCTATGCCGAGTGGCTGGGCAGGAGTTCCAGAGCGGTCTGATTGTCATTCTGCATGCTTCGCACTCCATTTTTCATTTAGCGGATGGGCCGAAGTTTGCAGGTTATCGCACCAAGACGAAAGGGGTGGTTGCTCACCGTGAGAGAGCCGCCGGACGAAAGCCCGGTGTCGCGGGTTCGAGTCCCGCTTGCGAAGCCCCGTATCTGCGGCGCCACTTGTCCATCTGATCACCCCGTAGTTCAACTGCGAGAGAACATCCGGATTGAATCCGAGAGATGTGGGTTCGATTCCCATCGGGTGCATCAATTTCGACGGGCCGTTGAGTATGGATTATCGGTTAAGCGAGCAATCGCGAGCGGGTTCAAGCCCCGCCCCAGCCGCAAGTCTGGCTGGGTTTCCATCTCGCCTCTTGTCCGTCGTGTCTTTTAGCGGGCCGAAGATCATGGGTTATCGGACACTGTAGGTTGGCGGTTCAAATCCGTCTTCACGTTTCGACGCGAGTAGCTCAATTGCAGAGCGACAGTGCTATCCAGATCGCTCCTTGCCCGCATTTTTGACGGTGCGCCAAGACTTTTGATGGGCCGAAGTTGTGGGTTATCGCATGTTATTGGTTCGACTCCAGTGGCCGGCTCAATGTGCCGGCCTAGCTCAATGGTAGAGCGGCCCCCGCGTCGTATGCGGGCTTAATTCCACGGCATCCCTTGCCCATCCATTTTTCAGCAACTCCTGCAAGATGACTGGGGCGAGCCGCCACCTGACAATCGTCAGCGCTGGCGGCCGCACATTTCATCCCTTTGAATTTCCTGCGGGCCGAAGAGCGTGGGTTATCGTTGAAACCGATACCAATGCCCACGTTCACCAACTTGCCTGCAGTTCCAAGCTAAAACCATCGTGCCGAAGGTTGGCGGCGCAATCAAAAGAAAGGAGGCCGTATGGCTCTCAATTACGCAAAGCTGTTTAACCGCCGGGTGACTCCGCAGTCGCGGCCGATCCCGGGCTCGACCCAGGTGGCCAACTCGGGCGGAGGCTACTCGTGGCAGGTGGACGACTGGACCCGCTTCGACCGGTTCCTCATCCTCGGCGCCGAGGGCGGAACCTACTACATCGCCGAGCGCGACCTGGTGAAGCAGAACCATGACGCGATTGTCCGCTGCATCACGCTGGACGGCGTCCGCGCGGTGAAGCGCATCGTCGAGATCAGCGCCAGCGGTCGGGCTCCGAAGAACGACCCGGCGGTGTTTGCGCTGGCTCTCGTGGCTGCTCACGGCTCGCCGGAAGCCAAGGCTCTGGCGTTCCAGAACCTGGCCAAGGTCTGCCGCATCGGCACCCACCTGTTCCACTTCGCTGAGTATGTGAATGCTCTGCGCGGTTGGGGCCGCGGCCTCCGCAACGCGGTTGGCCGCTGGTACCTGGAACAGGAAGCCGACAAGCTGGCCTACCACGTGGTGAAGTACCAGCAGCGCGACAGTTGGTCGCATGGCGACCTGCTGCGCCTGGCGCACCCGAAGGCTCCTCCGGCCGAGCACGAGGCGGTCTTCCGCTGGATCCTCGCCGGTGTCGAGGGTCTGGGTGAGCGCGCGGTAAAGCGCAAGGTCAACGGTGAAGACCGTGTGGCCACCTACGCTCCGGCCGGCAAGCTGCCGGAGATCATCGAAGCATTCGAGAAGGCCAAGAAGGCTTCGAGCAAGGCGGAGGTCGTTGGCCTGATCAACGACTTCGACCTGCCGCGTGAGGCGATCCCGACCCAGTGGCTCAATGAGCTGGAGGTTTGGAACGCGCTGCTGCAGCGCATGCCGCTCACTGCCCTGGTGCGCAACCTGGGCAAGATGTCGGCGGTCGGCTTGGTGAAGCCGTTCAGCCAGGCAGCCGAACTGGTCGTACGCAAGCTGAAGGACGAAGCTCTGCTCAAGCGTGCCCGCATGCACCCGCTGGCGGTATTGATCGCTCAGAAGGTGTATGCACAAGGCCGCGGCGAGAAGGGTAGTCTGACTTGGCAGCCGGTCTCGAAGATCATTGATGCCCTGGACGCGGCCTTCTACGCCACCTTCCAGAACGTTGAGCCGTGCGGCAAGCCAGTGCTCCTGGCCCTGGACGTCAGCGGTTCGATGGACGGTTCGATGATCGCGGGCTCGTGCCTGTCGGCACGTGAGGCCAGCGCAGCGATGGCCCTGGTCACCGCCGCAACCGAACCTGACTGCGAGATTATCGCTTTCAGCGCGGGTAGTGGTGGTTACGGGGGCATGCACGGTGGCGGTGAATCGGGTATTACCCGAGTCGCCCTGTCGCCCCGCATGCGGCTGGATTCGGTGATCGAGAGGGTTCGGGCCATCCCGATGGGTGGCACGGACTGCGCGCTGCCGATGGTCTGGGCTCGTCGCAACAAGCTGCGGGTCTCGGCCTTCGTGACCTACACCGACAGCGAAACCTGGGCGGGCAACATCCACCCGGCTCAGGCCCTGCGGCAGTATCGGGATGAGTTCGTCGGCGACGCCAAGGCCGTCGTTGTGGGCATGACCTCCAACGGCTTCACCCTGGCGGACCCGAACGACCGCGGCATGCTGGACGTGGTCGGTTTCGACACTAGCGTGCCGGCCATCATCTCGGACTTTGTGCGGGCAGCGTGATGCCCTCACGCCGGCTCGCCGGTTCAAGAATACAGGATAACACGGCGGGCGGGAGCGAAAGCTTCCGCCTGCCATTTTTCACTCCAACTTCCACCTCAGCGATGAAAGGACGTATGAAAGCCAAACGCACTAGAGGCAGCAAGCGTCACCCCAAGCTCCTGCTCAAATTGTGCTCATGGGAGAATTACCTCGACGAAGCCTATCAGCTCGAAGCGATGTTGGCCAAACAACCTGCGCGTCTTGAGATTGAGTTGGTCGGCCGCGGCGGGATTCCGCCGGATTCGGCACTCTTGATGCGCTCGATGCTCCTCAAGCGCTCACCTAAGACCCACTTGACCACCCACGCGCGGTCCAGCCTGCAAGACGGAGCCGTGCTGGTGTGGTTGCTGGGAGACACGCGGCTCATTCGCGAGGACGCTAGAGTTTGCTTCCGTCCCGCCGGGCGATTCGTTGCCGAACAGGCCGCGACGGTTTGGAAGGATCGCAGCTTCTCGGATGAGGAGGACATGGAGGAAGACGATTACGTGCGAGTCTTGCACGCGATCAACGAATTCCTGCCGGTGCAGGAAATGGCCGGCCGGCCGATCGAGGCGTCAGTCCTGAAGGAGTTTGGACTGATAGATAATGAAGCGGTTGATGGACTGCTGGCGACCGCATTCCGGAGGGTGAAGGAGCGACGTAAACTGCCGCGCACCGCTACCAAGAAGGAGCCGATAAAGCAGCCGAGCCGGTGACTGTCGCGGCGACGGCGGCGTTGATGCTAAAAGGCGTCAGGCTGGCCGCCGGAGCAAAGCTCCTGGTCCCATCCCGGCCATGAAAGGCATCCAAGGACGTGCGGGCAGTCTTTTGTCCGCGCGTCCCCTCACTGTCCCGTTGGCCGAGCAGCCGAGGCAGCGGTCTGCAAAACCGCGCAGAAGGGTGCAACTCCCTTACGGGACTCCATTTTCCCGAGCATAGGTGTTGAGAGACACACGCCTGCCTTCCAAGCAGGAATACAGGGCGCGATACCCTGATGCTCGACCATCAGAGCGTAGCCTAAAAGTGAGGCGCTTGCTTCGGGAACAAGAAGAAGCGGGAGCGTTACCCGCCGCTCTGACCATTTCACGCGACGCGAAATCCCGGTGCCGGCCAGGACCTCACAGGCCTGGCTGCGGCGGTTCAACTCCGCCTTCGTGTCGCGGCCGGGTCGCAAGCATTGCAGCGATGCAGCGGTCTCTTAAACCGCAGAGCACGGGGCAGCACCGTGGCGACCCACCAACTTCGGAATGGGGTGATGGATTGATGGATTGATGGATTGTTGAAGCCGCATATCAGGCGTCTGTTTGTCCCATCAATCCATAGCTCCAATAATCCATTACTCCATTTCTCCCCGCCGGCGTGGCTCAGCAGCGACAGCAGCAGTTTCGTAAACTGCCGGGCAAACCGCCCCACGAGAGTGCGAGTCTCTCCGCTGGCTCCACTTTCTGAATGTGGAGTGGTGAATGCGGAGTGCGGAGTGTTTTGGCTGTGTGAGGTGATTCCGCACTCCGCACTCCCCATTCCGCATTCTGTCGGCTCCCGTAGCTCAATGTATCAGAGCGGGCGGCTTCGAACCGCCAGGTTGCAGGTGAGATTCCTGCCGGGAGTGCCATTTGCCGCGTTGGCCCAACTACCAGAGGCGCTCCGCTCAGGACGGAGAGGTTGGGGGTGGAAATCCCTCACGCGGCACCAATTTCGCCCACGTAGTCCAACGCAGAGACGGCGCACTTAAAACGCGCACAGTGTCGGTGCAAGTCCGGCCGTGGGCACCAACCGCGTGTAGCCCAATAGCAGAGGCGTCCCGCTCAAGACGGGAAGGTTGCAGGTGCAAATCCCGCCACGCGGACCATTTCGGGAATGCCAACCGGACAAGCGAGCCGGGCCTCGGTGCTAACGAGTGCGTGCCTCCGGGCAAGTGGTGCAAGTCCACGGCATTCCGCCACGCGCGCGTAGTTCAAAGAGAACCGTCCGCCTTATAAACGGAGTCGCACTAGATGAGTGCCTGGATCCGGAGCGTTACCGGACGCGCGTACCAATTTGAGCCCCTGAACGCGAAGTAGCTCGAGCGGCCTGGCTTTTCCTTCTTGAACAAGGCTTTGAGAAAGTGCCGGGTGTGAGCTGGTGGAAGAGACCAGCCAGGGGTTCTCTCATTGTCCCCATAGCTCAAAGCACAGAGCGGGAGTGTCCTAAACTCCAGGTTGCTGGTGAGAGTCCGGCTGGGGACACCATTTCACAGGTCCCTGTGGTGTAGCCCAGTCAACACGCCTGCCTCTCATGCAGGAGATCACCGGAGCGAAGCCGGTCAGGGACGCCAGTTTCATCGGCGCGTGGTTCACGGGGAAAAGCAGACCCACCTGACTCAGAATCAGGCAGCCTTGGACGTGCAAGTCGTCTCGCGCCGACCATTCTTAAAGCCCCCAAAGCATTGTCAGCGATGCACTCGCCCGGTACGCGAGTTTTAGCCCGGTGCAACTCCGGGTGGGGGATCCGCAGTCGAGCCAGCGCTCAGATCAGGAGCGCGTCGGTCTCTGAAACCGAAGGACCCGGAGCAAAACCGGGCGAGGCAGCCAAATGCAAATCCGAAACCCGAAACTCGAAATCCGACAGGCAAAGGCCGAAACCGCCCGGAGGCCTTTCAACAAAGAACAAACACCAAGCGGTGATAAGTGAAACGTGATGCGTGAATTGGCCCGTGCGAGCTGGCCCTTCACGTTTCACGTATCACGTTTCACGACTTATGAGCATATTGAACAAAGCAACCGTGCTGGTCCTGAACCGCAACTGGCAGGCGATTAACGTGCGCACGCCGCAGGAGGCCTTCTGCATGATGGCCACCAACGTGGCTACCGCGCTGGAGATCGAGGGCGAGGACCACATCCGCCCGGTGACCTGGGAGGAGTGGATCACGCTGCCCATCCGCGAGCAGGACGAGGCCGTGCACACGGTGCGTGGGGCGATCCGCGTGCCGACCGTGATCGTGGCGGTCAACTACGCCAAGGTGCCGAAGAAGCGCCCGAAGCTCAGCGCTCGAACAATTCGTGAGCGGGACAGCAACCGCTGCCAGTACACTGGTCGGCTGCTGCGCCCGGAAGAGGGCAGCCTGGACCACGTCGTGCCGCGCTCGCGTGGCGGCAAGGACATCTGGGAGAACCTGGTCTGGTCGGCGAAGGAAGTGAACCAGAAGAAGGCCGACCGGCTGCCGCACGAAGCCGGCCTGAAGCTGCTCTCGGTTCCGCGGCCACCGAAGTCGGTCCCGGTTTCGGCGCTCATCCGCAACACAGGCCAGGTTGAGGACTGGAAACTGTTCCTCACCTGAAGATTCGAGCCGGTGGCGTGAGCACCACGCCGCCGGCTTTCAAGAACAACCACAAAAACTGGAGGCTATATGGCACACATGCAACGTTATGCATGGGTTATGCATTTCGGGCTAGTGGAGAGGCGTGTGGTGCTGTAAAGCCCTTATTCGCAGGGTTTTGGTGAGATTGGAGCGGGTGAAGGGAATCGAACCCTCATCTCAGGCTTGGGAAGCCCGCATTCTACCACTGAACCACACCCGCTTCAATTCAACTCCACCTATAGCCGATTCGCCCGCTGGATGCAACCGCCAAATCGCGCCAAATCGCGGCCACGCACGGATAGGCGCGGGTCGGCCTTTGGCGGGGTCTCTTGAATGAGTGAAATGCAGACGCCAGCGTCCATTGCGGCGAAGGGGTGGCAGGCCGAGCCACGCCCGCACACCTTGAGGTCCACGCCGCCGCCGACTCATTCCCCATAACGTCAATTTAAATTGCTTCTGGATTCCGGTTACTTGATGCTCCCATGAGAGCCAGTAGGACTATCGGAGAGGGGAAGGGAACAGTTGATCCGCCAGGAGGATGTATATCGTTGCGCCACAGATGCTTATGGCTCCTCTGGTGAGCAGAATTCAGCATTTGTAGGCTTTCGGGAGCGGTTTCAGGCAAGTTGTTCGAGAACAACAAGTTATGCGAATACAGTGGCGAGAGGCAACAAAAGTTATCTACGGTGTGTCTCCGGTTAGTATCCGGTGAGTGTCCGGTGTGTCTCCGGCGGAGACACCAGCCGCCGCCGACTCAAGAGCAATGTCAACCGATGTCGCTTGGTGCTGGGCGCGCGAGGTTTCGCGCCATACTGTCATGCTACTCGGTCAAGATTCCAGCACCCTGATCGCTCTTTGCGCATCCGCAGCGGTGTCGAACGCCAGATGCAGGACGAAGCGGGATTCGATAACGGTTCCGCAGAAGCCGCGCAGCTTGAGTCCGGCCTCGCCGATCCGCTTGGCGACTTTGGCGGCGATGCCCGGCTCGTTCTGGCCTTCGACCCGCACGGAATGCATATGACAACTGACGCTAAAGCCTTCCTCGCGCGCGGCCTGGATCTCCCGGTCTTCGCGCAGCGGCGTAACGAAGACCACGTTGGTCCGGGGTTTTTCATGGCAGCGGCGCGCGATGATGGTCTCGAGGTTGGCCCCAGCCTCAGCGAGCGAGGCAAGCTTGTTCCCCAAGGCTCCTGGAGCTTCGTCCACCGAAGTCACCCAGACCTCCTCGTATTCTGCTTTCATTTTCACAGCCGTCCCTTCGCTTGATTTTGGTTATTCTGAGTCAACTGAGACCGCTTCTCGCCCGGGCCCGGAACTCGGTCAATCTTGCACCAGTTGCCGGACGAGCTGCCTTCGGCGGTCGTAGATGTTAACCCGCAGCGGGAGGTGGCCCGGGAGCGAGTGCGTCGCGCAACCGAGGCAGGGATCGTAGGCGCGGAACGCCATTTCGACCTTGTTGAGCAGGCCCTCGGTGACCTGGCCGCCTTTGATGAGACCCATGGCGGCGCGCTCGACGCTCATGGCGATGCGGGCCGCATTGTTCTGCGTGGCGACGATCATGTTGGCCATGGTGATGCAGCCGCGCTCGTCGGTCTGGTAGTGGTGGAAGAGCGTGCCGCGAGGGGCTTCGACGACGCCGATGCCTTCCTTGGGAACGCTCGTGGGGATGCGCCGCACCTCGGAGCTGGTGATTCCCGGATCGTTCAGCAGTTCCTGCATGCGCTCGGCGGCGTTGATCATCTCGATGGCACGCGCGAGGTGGTTGGCCAGCGTGTGATGAACCGGCTTGCCGCCCAGGACCTTGAAGAACTCCTCGTAAGCGGCCTGGGCCTTGGGCGTGGACATGCCGTCGGAGGCATTCAACCGCGCCAGCGGGGCCACGGAGTAAATGCTGGTCTCCGGGCCTTCCACGAAATCCTTCCAGCCGCGCTGCTTGAGGAAGGTGAACTTCATGTAGCTCCACGGCTCGACGTGCTCGGCCACATAATCGCGGTATTGCCGGGGCGCGAACTTGCAGACTTCCTTGCCGTTGCAGTCCACCACGCGGAGTTTGCCGTCGTAGAAGTTCACGCGGTTCTGCTCGTCCACCATGCCCATGTAGCAGGTCTTGTGAGTGAAGGCGTCACTCGTGATCATCTTCACGTATTCGGGGTTGCCGAGGACGATCTGCTTGAGCACAGCGACCGTCCACTCCGCGAACTCGACGGCGTCCTTGGCGAGTTCCTTGAACCTGGGCAACTCGGCCGGGTCAAGGGCCTTGCTGACGCCGCCGGGCAAGCCGAACACCGGATGCACCACCTTGCCGCCAAAGTAGGCGATCAGCTCACGCACTCGGCGCCGGGTGGCGATGACTTTCTTGCCGGCTTCGATCCCCACCTTGCCGATCACGCCGACGATATTGCGCTCGGCCGGAGGCGCCTCCGGGCCGACGATGAAATCCGGCCCGCCCAGCACAAAGACGTGCAGCGCGTGGTCTTCGAGCATGAAGGCGTTATAGACCAGCTCGCGGATCTTCCGGCCGGCCGAGGTCGGCTCGACCTGGTAGAGGTCGTCCAAACACTTGGTTGAGGCCATGTGGTGCGCCGTGGGACACACGCCGCAGATGCGGCTGGTGATCTGGGGCATGTCCTCGGCCGGGCGCCCGATGCTGAAGACCTCGAAGCCGCGCAGCTCGGGCACCTGCATATAGGCGCGCTCGACGTCGCCCTTGTCATCGAGAAAGATGTCAATTTTGCCATGGCCCTCGAGGCGGGTGATGGGCTCGACGGTGAAGCGGCGGCGGCCCATCTGGTAGGCGGCGTTGGCGCGAGCCGAACCTTGATTGAATGTGTCTTTGACTGCTTGTTCCATATCGAGTCCTTTCACTTGGGCATGTTCATCTTGCGCCGTAATATGCTTTTCGCCAGGCCGTACCGGTAGAACGTGCCCACCGGGTCCGGGATCCCGCTGAGCACCTTGTCAATCTCGGGCTCTTCCTTCGGCGCGATGTTCGCGCAGAGCGAGGACAGGATCTTAAGGCCCTGGTCGCGGACGCGCGAGGTTGGGCCGAAGCAGCCGGTGCATGGCATGCCGCCGCTGATGCAGGCGGCCTCGCAGCCGCTGCGCGTGCTCGGCCCCATGCAGACGATGCCTTGGGCGAGCAAGCACAATTCCGGGTCCATCAGCTTCTGGTGCGGACGTTTGAACTCGGTGAAGCTGACATTCGTCGGCTTGGAGCCCTTGCGCGGGCATTCGTCACAGAGCGCAATGTCCGGCGCGATAACCGAGCCTTTGGGTGGCAACCGGTTTTCCAGCAGAGCCGTCACCGCCTGCCTGGTAATTTTCGGCGTCGGCGGACAGCCCGGCACGTAGTAGTCCACCTCGACCACCTGGTCAAGGGAGCGGACCACGTTATGCAGCTCCGGCAGCACAGGCTCACGCCCGTTCGGGTCGGTGAACTTCAACTGGGGCCGGGTCTTGCGCTCGTTAGCCAAGGCGGGGCCATCCTCATAATTGAACTTGAGCAGGTGCTCGCGAGAGAACTGGTTGGCGAGCCCGGGAATGCCCCCCAAGTGGGCGCACGCACCGTAGGCAATCATATACTGGCTCTTGCGCCGCAGCAGATGGGCCATCTCCTCCTGTTCCGTGGAGCGGATGGCCCCGTTAAGCAAGGTGGCGACAATGGACTTGTCGGGCATGGCCACGATGTCCTTGTACTTAAAATCCATCGCCACGGGCCAAAGAACGATGTCCACCTTCTCGACCACGCCGAGGATGTCTTCGGCGAGGTCCACCACGGTTTCTTCGCAGCCTCCACATGAGGCGCACCAATAAAAGGCAATTTTGGGTTTAGGCATGGGCAGTCTCCACAGGTTCAGTTTGGGTTCCGGCTTCCGCGCGGGCGCTGGCCGCCGCGGCGGCTTCGCGTGCGGCGACGTGTTCAGCGAAATGCTCCATTTCCCGGTCCCACTCATCGAACTTCTGCGGGATGCCCAGCGGGCCGAGCCGAGTGATGGTTTCGGTCATTTCGTTGATGACGCGTTTGACTTTCTCGCCCTCAGCGGCGGAAATCCACTCCAGACGCAGGCGTTCGGGTTCGATGCCCATGTCGGCGACCATGCGTTTGAGCATTTGGTAACGGCGGAGGCACTTGTAGTTGCCTTCAACGTAATGGCAGTCGTTGGGATGGCAGCCGCCGATGAGCACGCCATCGGCGCCCTTGGCCAAGGCGTCAACAATGAACTGCGGGTCCACGCGGCCCGAGCACATCAAGCGGATGATTCGGGCGTTGGACGCGTGTTTCATCCGGGAGACTCCGGCCAGATCGGCGGCGGTGTAGGTGCACCAGTTGCAGAAGAAAGCCACGATGCGCGGCTTCCAGGTTCCGTCCGGTGAGGGGGTTTGTGTTTCGGTAGTCATGTTGAATCCTTTCTGGAAAGGCAAGCTAGGCCGGAACCGGCGCCAGCACGCCTTCAATCTCACTGAAGATCTCGTCGTCTTCAAACAGGTTCTGCACAATGGAACCGCTTGGGCACGACGCAACGCAGGTGCCGCAGCCTTTGCAGAGCGCTTCGTTGATGATGGCCTTCTGCCGCCCGGCATCGAAGGTGATGGCCGTGTAGGGGCAGAGGGGGATGCAGGATTTGCAGCCGCTGCATTCTTCGGCCAGGATGTAGGCCGTGTTCGGCTCCTGCTCAACGTGGCCTTTGTCAATGAGCGCGAAAGCCTCGGCGGCGGCGGCGCCGGCCTGGGCCACCGTATCCGGGATGTCCTTGGGGCCCTGACAGCAGCCTGCGAGGAAGATGCCATCGGTGAAAGTGTTCACCGGCGCGAGCTTGGGATGCCGCTCGAGGAACCAGCCTTCGCTGCTGCAGCTCAGGTTGAACATCCGGCGCAGGGCTTCGGCCTCGGGGTGCGGTTCCAAACCAACCGCCAGGACCACCATGTCCACCGGGATCTTGAGGATCTTGTTCGTCAGGGTATCCTCGGCCTGGACCACGAGGCGGCCGGTCGCGCCGTCATTCGGATCCGGATAAACGTCGGCCACTTTGCCCCGGACAAGGTGCATGCCTTCCTCGGCAATGCGATTGTAGAACTCCTCCATGCTCTTGCCGGGGGTGCGCATGTCAATGTAGAAGTTGTAGACCTCGGCGTCGGTGTGCTCCTTGATGAGGTGGGCCAATTTAAGCGAATAGAGGCAACAGACCCGCGAGCACCAGCGGTTGGTGTTTTCGTCGCGCGAACCCACGCAGTGGACGATGGCAACTTTCTTTGGCCGCTGGCCGTTGCGCATGATGATCTCGCCTTCGGTTGGGCCGGAGGCGTTGATGATCCGTTCAATCTCCAGGGCATTATAGACGTTGGGATAAACGCCGTAGCCGTAATAGGGAGTGCGATGGGCATCGAAGACCTGGAACCCGGTCGCCATGATGATGGTGCCCACGGTGATGTTCTTGAACTCTTCCGTCTGCTTGAAGTCAATGGCCTTGCGGTCGCCGCAGGCTTCGACGCAGGTTTTCTTGCACTTGTCCGAGACCGTGTGGGAGCCGTCCGGATTCTTGCCCCGCTTGAAGTTGAGGCAAACCTCCGGATCAATCATCACCACGGGCGGGATGGCCTGCGCAAAGGGGAGGAAGACCGGCTTGCGTTTGCCGAGCCCGAGGTTGAACTCGTCCGGGAACTTCGGCTCCTTGTACACGCAGGCCGCCACGCATTCCTGGCAGCCGGTGCAAAGGTCTTCCAGAATGTAGCGCGGTCTGCGCCGCACGGTGACGCTGAAATTGCCGACATAGCCGTCCACTTTGGACACTTCCGAGTAGGTCCACAGGTGGATGTTGGGATGCGAGCCGACGGCGGCCATCTTGGGCGAGAGCACGCACATCGCGCAGTCCAGGGTGGGAAAGGTCTTGTCGAACTTGGCCATGTGACCGCCGATGGTCGCCTCTTTCTCGACGAGGTAAACGATTTTGCCCGCATTGGCCAAGGTGAGCGCCGCGTGAATGCCGCCGATGCCGCCGCCGACGATCAGCACGTTGGGATTGACCGGGACCCTCTTTACCTCGAGCGGCTTGTGGTACGGGACGCGCTGAATAGCGGCGCGCGCCAGAGCCATGGCCTTGCGGGTCGCCTCGGTCCGGTCGGTATGAACCCAGGAGTTGTGCTCGCGGGTATTCACCATCTGGACGTAAAACGGGTTGAGCCCGGCAGCCTCGGTTGCCTTGCGAAAGGTATGCTCATGCAAGAGCGGCGAGCACGCCTCCACCACGATTCGGTTCAGCCGGTTTTCCTTGATGTCCTGCTGGATCAGTTCCTGGCCCGGGTCAGAACACATGTATTTGTAGTTCCGCGACACCGCCACATTAGGGAGCGTGGCGACGTATTTGGCGACGGCCTCAACATCCACCATGCCGGCAATGTTGGTGCCGCAGTGGCAGATGTAATAGCCGATGCGAATCGGTTCGTGTTTCTTTGGTACAATGGCTTTCATATTCTTCTCTAGGCAAGGGATTCGGCCAGCAATTCGACCACGTCACGCACCACGATGGGTTTGTCGTGCGGGACGACTTTCAGCGCGTCTTCAAACCGCGATACTTCATAGGGGCACGAGACGGCAAGCACGTCGGCTCCGGTCGCAACCGCTTCTTTGACGCGCCGTTCGGACAGGCGGTCCATGTTCTGCTGTTTGTAGTAAGTATCCAGCCACATGCCGCCGCCGCCGCCGCCGCAGCAAAGGGCATTCACGCGGTTATGGAGCATTTCGACGAGCTTCACCCCGGGGATGGCCTGGAGCAAGGCGCGCGGCTCATCGTACGTTTCCGCCGCCCTTCCCAGGCAGCACGGATCGTGATAGGTGATGGTCAGGTTCAGGGGCTTCCTGAGTTTGGGTTTCAACTGGTCCAGGTGTCGGGCAAAGAACTGCGTGGTATGCTCGGCCGGTTGGGTCAGGCCATACATCGGATAGCGGAATCGGAACGCGTTGTAAGCGTGCGCATCCGCGGTCACGAGCCGCCGGAACTTGTATTTATTGAACAGTTTGACGTTGTATTCGGCGAGCGACTCAAACAGGCCTGACTCCCAGGTGACTTGCCCACATTCGCCGGCGCATTTCTCGTCATTGCCGAGGATGGCAAAATCCACACCGAGCGTCTGGAAGAGTTTGGCGGTGGCGCGGCTGTTGTCCTGACCCCGGGCGTAGAAGGAGGTATAGCACTCCACAAACCAGAGCACGTCCACCTCGCGCTTCACCTCAGCCATCAGCGGGATCTTCATCCCGGCCGTGGCGGTCCAGGCGGCTCGTTTGCGCGGCGACTCGCCAATCGGGTTGCCGTAGCGATGCATGTTCTCCAGCGATTTCTGGAACTCCGCCGGCATCTCGGTCCGGGTGACGAGCACCTGCTCCTTCACCAAGGGCAGCAGCACGTCCGTCAAGCGGATGCCGCGCGGGCATTTGGCCATGCAGGCGTAGCAGGCGACGCAGCGCAACAGGCTGTCGGACTTGATAACCTCGTCAATAAAGCCGCCGCGCAGCATGTTGATGACGAGCCGGGGCGAGAAGTCCATGTATTCGCCGTAAGGGCAAGTGCCGCCGCACGTGCCGCACTGGATGCACGACATCATGCGCTTGCCCGCGGGCGTCTCCAGGAGCGTCTCGAGGGTGGTGGCTTTGTCCACGACTGCGGGCTCTAACAGGGCAACCATGAGTTTCCTTTCGTCATGCAGGTTTCGGGCTTTCTTCGGTCATTGCTTCTGCGATCAGCTCCGCGAGGTCTTTCACCACCAGCTTGCCCTCTTGACCGGTTGTCTTCACGGCGTCGCGGAACATCGCGATGTCTTTCGGGCAGGCGACAACGAAGGTCCGCACGCCCTCGAGGGCAACCGCCTCGCGAATGCGGCTTTCCGCCGGGCGCTCCTGAACCTTCTCGGTGTCTTCCATCCAGATGCGCCCGCCGCCCGCGCCGCAGCAATAGCTCCGGTCACGGCAGCGAGGCATCTCTACAACCTCCAGACCCAGCGCTTGCAGCAGACGGCGGGGCGCGTCATACACGCCGTTGTAGCGTCCGAGGTAGCACGGATCGTGATAAGTCACGCGGCCGGCAAGTTTCTTCTTCAGCGGCAGCTTGCCGGCCCGGAGCAGCCCATCGAGCACCTCGGTGTAGTGCTGGACCTCGGGCCGGTTGCCGTTCCACGGATACTCGTTCTTGAGCGTGTGGTAAGTGTGCGGGTCGGTAGTGACTATCTTCTTGAACAGCGCTTTGGCGAGGGCTTGCTGGTTTTTGTCGCGCAGCATCTCAAAGAGCCCCTCTTCGCCCACGCGGCGCACGTCATTGCCCGCGTTGCGCTCGGCTTCGTAGAGCAATCCAAAGTCGAGGCCCGCCTGCGCGAATACGTTCGCCGTCTTCTTGGTGATGTCCTCGCACCGCGGATCGTAACTGGCGTAATCGCCCACAAACCACAGATACTCGACGGCTTCCTTGCGGGCGTCTTTGATCTTGAGTCCCGAAGTCTGTGTCCACTTCGCGCGCATGCGGTCGGATTTGCCGAAGGAGTTGCCGTAACGCTGCAAGTTGCCGAGCATGTCCTGCACCGTAAGCTCGACCTGGCCCTCGCTGACCAGGTGGCGGCGGAGGGCGACGATGAGCGCAACCTGCTCGTTCCACACGGCGCAGCAATTCATGCACGCCATGCAAGTTGTGCAGGCCCAAATTTCCTTCTCGGTGATGACGTCGCCGATGAGCTTGGGTGTGGTGTCGCCGTTGACCGGCTTCAGGCCCATGTGGACCATGTGCTCCTTGATCTTCTGTACAATCTGCTGGGGCTGAAGCGGACTTCCAGAGCCGGCCGCCGGGCACGAACGGTCGCACCGGCCGCATTCAGCGCAGGAGAAACCGCTGAGCAATTGTTTCCACGTGAGTTCCTGCCACCGGGCGGCGCCGGCGGCGAGGTCTTCCTTGGCCCCGCGCACGCCCAAGTCACCAACCGGTCGGGTGGCGCTTTGGCTGAAGAACACGTTGAACGGAGACGCGAGCAGATGCAGATGCTTCGAATAGGGCAGATACACCAGGAAGAACAACACCACGATCATGTGCAGCCACCACATGGCGTTGGAGAACGAGTGAGCGGTTTGCTTGGGCATGCCCGCAAAGGCGTTCGCCAACAGGCTGCCAAACGGCGCCCAGACGGAGGTCTGCCCGCCCTCGCTCAGGATGCGGAATCCAGAACCGAACACCATGCTCAACATGAGCAGCCCGATGAGACCCAGAATCAGGTTAGCGTCCAGGCTGAGGTGCAAGTATTTCGGGGCGAAAAAGAGCCGCCGGGCCACCGCCACGCCGAGCGAGATCAGCACCAGGACCGAGAATACCTCCAGGAAGAGCAGGGCAATCTTGACTTCGTCCGGGTACGGGATTGGCAGGAAGGGGAACAAACCGCGCACCAAAGCCCAGTTGAAGCAGGCGGCGTAGATGACGAAGCCCCAGAAGATGAGGAAGTGGGGCAGGCCAATGCTGCGCTCGTTGAAGATGCGCGGCTGCAACAGGACGTGTTTGATGACGTGTTGAACCCGCCGGCCAAGCTGGTCGAAACGGTCTTCGTACCGTCCCTGCCGCAGCAGCCCGATGAGCTGCCAAACCCGGTAGCCGAAGACACCAAAGGCCACAAGGGTCAGCAGCCAGAATAGCAGCAAGCCCGGCAACCCGAGAATGGTGATCTTAACCGGATCCATGGCGTCCTATCCTTTCCGTGCCTTCACTTTGTCAGTCAGCACGGGCAGCAGTTCCAGTACATCCCCCACCACGCCGAAATGCGCCCCGTCGAAAATCGGTGCCTTGGGATCGGTATTGACGGCGATGATGCATTGGGAGTTCTGCATCCCTTCCCAATGTTCCGGTGCGCCGCTGATGCCGAGAGCCAGATAGACCCGCGGCTTGACGGACATGCCGGACTTGCCGACTTGCCGGCTCAACGGCAGCCAGCCCTGGTCAATCACCGGGCGCGACGCGCACACCGCGCCGCCCAGAACCTGCGCGAGGTCCTCGGCCAGTTGCACGTTGTCCTGCGTCTGGATGCCCCGGCCCACGCCGACGAGGACGTTCTGCTTGGTGATGTCCACATCGCCGGTTTCCGGTTCGAGGTATTGCTTGAACATCACCTTCGGTGTCTCGACCGGCACGTCCGCCTTCTCAACAAGAGGCGTCTTGTCGCTCTTGCCGGCGTCCGGCGAGAACGCGCCTGGATAGATGCTGACGATGCCCCGGCCGTCGGCCAGCCTCACATCGGCCAGAATCTTGCCGCCGAATAACTGGCTCGTGCATACGATGCCGGCGCCGTCGGCCTTCGCCGCGCGGCAGAAATTCACCATCGGCCGGCCGGCCTTGGCCGCAAGGATGGAGCCGATGCCCAGCGAGACGTTGGTGCAACCCAGGAGCACCAGCTCGGCTTGGGATTGGTCCATCAGGGCCTTGAGGGCCGCGGCGACGGTGCCGGGCGGCGCGAGGTTCAGTTGCGGGTTGTCCACGACGAACACCTTATCCGCCGCCCCCAGCTTGGGCGCGAGCGGCACGGCCTCGCTGCCCAGCAAGACGGCGTAAAGCGGCGCGCCCGACGCGGCGGCCAAGGTGCGCCCCGCACCCAGCATCTCAAACGTGATGTCGGAGACCTCGCCCCGAAGTTGCTCTGCCAGAACCAGAATTGCGTTTGCCATAAGCTTTGCCTCCTCAGATCACACTGTTCTTCGCCAGCACTTCCACGAGTTTGTCCGCGACCTCCCCCGTGGCGCCCTCGAACATCTGTGCGCGGCCAGCCGCCTCCGGTTTATACATCCGATCAACCTCGAGGTGGATCAGCCGTTCGGGCGGCGTGAGGTCCGCCTCTTCGATCTTGGCGGATTTCATCGCCGCGCGCACTTTGGCCACGGGCACGTAGCGGGGCGGCTTTTCGGCGGACTGAATGCCCAGCACGGCGGGCAGCGTCACCTCGAACTCCGCGCGCAGGCCGCCAGCGAACTCCTTCATCACCGTGGCCTTGCCGTCGGCCACCGACCGGACGCCGCAGACAACACCGACGAAGGGCAGGTTCAACGCGGCGGCCAGGAACGCAGCCACCTCACCCTCGAGGTCGTCAATAGCCTGCGAGCCGGGCAGCAGCAGAGAGTCCGGTGTAATCGCATTGGCGGCGGCCAGAAAGTCCGCCAGCACTTTGGCCGACGCGACCGTGCCCAGGCCCGCCTGGTGAATGGGGATTTTCACCGCGCGATCGGCGCCCTTGGCCAGCGCGGTGAAAAGCACGTCGTCCACCTCCGGCGCGTCCAAAGCGACGACCGTCACTTTGCCGCCGTGCTTTTCCTTGAGGATCAGCGCCTGTTCGAGCGCGTGATCGTCCGGTTCGCTGAGTTTGAACCGGAGGAATTCCGAATCTAGGGACTTGCCATCGGCGGACACGTTGAGCTCTTCCACCGTATCCGGTACCATTTTGAGTAGGACGTAGAGGTTCATAGATTCTCAGAAGTTCACTGTCACTTGGCGGCCAGGACTGGTTCGGCTTCCTGCGCCTCTTTGATGGCCGGCATCACCGCCACCAGCTCCGAGCCAATGCCCAAACGCTTGGGCGGAATGCCCAGCGCCAGGCCCATCAATTGCGTGAAATACATCACCGGCATGTTGAACTGGGTCCCGAATTCCTTGTTCACCTGCTTCTGGTAGCATTCCAGGTTTACCTGGCATAGCGGGCAGGCGGTCACGATCACGGTCGCGCGCGCCTTGACCGCGCTCTCGAGCAGGTTGCGCACCATGCTCAGCGCGGCTTCGCGGTTCGTGATGATCAGCGCCCCGCTGCAGCACGTCAGCCGCAGCGGGTAAGGCACAGGCTCCGCCCCGCACGCTGCCACCAGCTCCTCGAAGAACCTCGGCTGCTCGACGTCTTCCTTTGCGTGTTTCCGGGGCCGCAGGATCTGGCAGCCGTAGTACGCCGCCACCCGCAGGCCCTTCAACGGATTCGTGACCTTGGCCTTGACCTCCGGCAGCCCGACATCGTCCACGAACACCTCGATCAGATGTTGCACCGTCGAGTCGCCGGAGAACTTGAGGTTGTCCTCCTCCAGGGCTTCGTTGATGTGCTCAGCCAAATCCGCGTCGTGCCGCAGGTGGTCCCGGGTGAAGTACATGTTCTTGTAACACCCGCTGCACGGGGCCACGAGGGGCAGTTTCTCCTTCTCCGCCATCGCCAGGTTCCGCGCGCACAGCGTGTAAGCCAGCAGTTCGTCCACGTGGAAGTAGGCCGTCGCGCCGCAGCAGTTCCAATCCTCCAACTCCTGGAGTTCCACGCCCAGAGCGCGCGAGGTCTCCAGCGCCGACGCATGATAGCTGTGCGCCATCTTCTCCAACGAGCAGCCCGGGAAGTATGCGTAAGTCTTCATTCCTTGTCTCCCAATGGGATGATGTGCTTGATCATTCGCTTGAAGTTGTCCAGCCGCTTGATCCGCGCCGGCAGCACCGGCAACCGCCCCTTCAGCATCAGGGCCGTTGCTGTCTGCGCCTCCTGGATCATCTCCGGTAGGCCGTAGGTGAACAGGTAGGTCGTCGCCAGCACCGGTTCGTAGGACCGGCCACTGCGCAGGATCATCTTCACGAACGTCTCGGAAAACACCGGACCGATCAACCCTTCCTGCGTCTGGGTCTTCCACACCGTGTAGCGCTTCAGGCCGTACATCAGTTCCGCAATGTCAATGCCCCGGGGACACCGCACCGTGCATTGGTAGCAGGACGCGCAATACCAGTAAGTATTGGCCTTGAGCACCTGCTCTTTGAAACCCGACCGGATCAGGGCAATGATCCGCCGCGGCGAATTGTCCATGAAACCCCCGGACGCCACCGGACACGTCGCCGAGCAGGTCCCGCACTGGATGCAGGTGTTGATCGGGTTGCCCTTCGAGGCGTACAGCAGGTTGCCGATTTCCTCGACAAAGGAAATCCCATTGTCCGGCGGAGCCGTACTGGCCGTGGTGGTTTCCGCAGCCGCTGCGCTCATTTGCTATTGGCCTTTCGCGTCTCGGCGGTCTTAAGCAGCGTAGCCACCTTTTCCAGCAGCAGGTTCGGGGCGACCGGCTTCTCCACCAGTTCGTCCACGGCCACAAAATGCGGGTGCACCGCCTGCCCCGGGAACAGGAATGCCATCTGCTCACGGATGCCGGTGATGATCAGCACCGGCAGGTCGCGCAGCTTCGGATCCTTGCCGAGCTTGCGGGCGATCATGATCCCCTCCGCCCCGCGCCCCATCATCACGTCCAGCAGCAGCAGGTCGTAGGCCTTGCTCTTCAGGGCCTGCAACCCGTCCTTGGGATTGTAGGCCGTGTCCACTGCGTACTTGGCTTTCACCAGGATCGCCTTGATGCCCGCCACAAAGTCGGGGTCATCGTCAATAATCAGGAGTTGTTTTGGTTCGCTCATATTAAACCTTGTGTTCAGGAGTTGGACTGGATTCGGTCGCGCCCTGCCCCACCGGCAGGTGAATCGTAAAAGTGCTGCCTTTGCCGTGCTCGCTTTCCACGGTGATGCTGCCGCCGTGCACCTCGACAATCCGCCGGCTGATCGCCAGGCCCATCCCGCAGCCGCTCACGCCCTCGGGCTGCGCCTGGCCCCGCGCAAAATCCTGGAACAGACGGGGCAGGTCCTCTCTGGCGATGCCCACGCCCGTGTCGGTTACGGACACCAGGACCTCCGAGTCCCGGGCCTCGGCCCGCACCCGGATTTTGTGGTTCGGAAAGCTGTACTTTACCGCATTGCTCAGCAGGTTTGTCACCACCTCCGTCAGGCTGCCTTCGTCGCCGTTGACCTGCGGCGACCCGTCGCCGATGGCGGTCTCGATCTCGATCGCCTTGCGCGTCGCGTGCGGCTGGATGGACTCCACCGCCTTGGCTACGACCTCGGCTACGCTGGTGGACTTGAAGGTTTCCTTCAACTTGTTGATGTCCACCGTGAACACCCGCAGCCAGGAGTGAATCAGCTTCAGCAGGTCGTCCAGCCGCGTCTGCAGGCGGGTGAAACGCTGCTGTTGTTCCTCCGACAGCTTTTCTTCCAGCTCGCCCACCAACCCATACAGGTTCTGTTGCAGCGCGCACAGTGGCGACTTCAGCTCGTGCGACACAATCGCCGCGAAGTTCTCCCGCAGCATCGCCTTCTCCCGGCGCAGCGTCATCGTCTGCTGCACCAGGCGGCTGTGCTCCAGCCCGCGCTTGGCAATCAGCCGCAGCTCCTCCGGGGTGAACGGCTTGGGCAGAAAATCAAATGCCCCCTTCTTCATCGCCTCCACCGCCGAACTCACCGTCGCATACCCCGTGATCACGATGACTACCATCAGCGCGTGCTTGGCCCGGATTTGTTCCAGCACCTCGAGTCCCGAAAGCCCCGGCATCTTCAGATCCACGAAGACCAGGTCCGGCTGCAGCTCCTCGATCCGTGTTAAGCCTTCCGCGCCGTTGCTGGCCGTCGTCACCCGGTAATCGCCGCCGTCCAGTATCTGCGTGCAGGAATCCAGCACCACTTCCTCGTCGTCAATTACCAGGATTTTATGCTTGGGCTGCACGCGTGGTGGTTTCCTGTTCGCTGCCCACAGGCAGGCTGATGGTGAATGTCGCGCCCTGGCCTTCCTCGCTCTCCACGGTGATGGTGCCCTTGTGTTCCTTGACAATCCCGTAGCTGATCGCCAGGCCCAGGCCCGTCCCGTGCCCGACCTCTTTGGTGGTGAAAAACGGGCTGAATATCCGGTCCAGATCCTCCTCCTTGATGCCGTGGCCGGTGTCGGCGAACTCCGCCTCCACCATCTGCTCCACCGGCACGTGCCGCGTCGTCAGCGTGAGTTGCCCCCCGCCATTCATCGCGTCCGCCGCGTTGAGGATCATGTTCATGAAGACCTGCTGAATTTGCGACGGGTCCATGAAAACCTGCGGCAGGTTCGGGCTGAGGTGTTGCACAATCCGGATATTGTGAAACAGCACCTGATTGTCAACCAGCGAAACACATTCCCCCAACACCCGATTCACGTTCGACAACCGCTTCTCGGGCTTCCGCTGCCGCGAAAAGTCCAGCAGCCCGCGAATAATGTCCCGGCACCGGTCAGCCTGCTTCACGATCTTTTCCAGCGACTGCCGCGTCCCGTTCTGCGTGGACGCCCGTTCCAGCAGCAGATGCGAGTATGTGACGATGCCCGTCAGGGGGTTGTTGATCTCGTGCGCCACCCCCGCCGCCAGTTGCCCGATATGCGCCAGCCGCTCCGACTCCATGATCCGCCGCGTCGTGAACTCCCGCACCTTCTCGTCACGCTTCTTCAGCGCCGCCGCCATGAAGTTGAATGCGTCCGCCAGTTCCCGCAGCTCGTCATGCGACCGGATCTCCACCCGCGTGTCCAGGTTCCCGTGCGCCACCTGGTCCGACGCCCTCGCCAGTTTCTTGATCGAGACCGAAATCTTTTCCGAAATGAATGACGCCAGCCCAAAGGCCACCAGCGCCCCGACCACCGTCACCGCCAGAAACACCATCACCGCCCGCCGCCGCAAATCCACATACTTCTGCTCCAGCACACCCACGTACAGCATTCCGATGATCCCGCCCGTCAGGTCCCGAATCGGTTCATACGCCGTGATGTACCAATGGTTCACCACAAACGCCCGATCAATCCACGGCCTCCCTTTCCGCACCACCTTCTCGTAAACGTCTTCCGCCACCCGCGTCCCGAGCGCCCGCGTGCCATCCTCGTTCTTCACGTTGGTCGAAATCCGCAAGTCATCCTGGAAAATCGTCGCCGTCCCCATATCCTTGCCCTTGTATTGCAGATTTTGAAACACCGTCTGCTTGATCCGGTCCACGATCTCGAAGTTCCGGTTCAGTAGCACCCCCCCGTACACAACCCCCAGCAGGCCCTGCGCCGGGTCCAGCACCGGCGCCGCCGCCTTCAACATCATGCCCGACGACTCCTCCTTCTCGGCTCGCGCCCGCGCCTTGGGCGTGTCAATGAACTTGAAGTGTGCCTGCTTCGCCAGCGTCGGCGATTCCCGCCGCAGGTTCGCCGCCGACACAATGCACGCCGCAGCCACCGGTTCCCCGCGCTCCATCACCGCCCGAACCAGTTCGTCACCCGACTGATCATCACCCACCTGGCTCTGGATGCCTGCCCGCACCAACACCCGCCCGTGCTTGTCCGTCACCGCCAGCACGTCCAGCTTCTCCCTCTCCCGCGTCCGCCCCAGCGCCGCCTCCGCTTGCTTCGTGTCGCCTGACAACAAAGAATTCATCAGCAGCACCCGGTCCGCCGTGAACCGCACCACGTCGTTTACCGACGCCAGCTTGTTCAGGTAGATCTCCCGCGCCGCATTCAGGTCCGTCTCCACCTTCGCCTGCGCCTCCGCCACCACCCGGCTCCCGATCACCCACACCCCTACAATGCCGAAAACCGCGCTCGTTAGGAGGATGATAAGCAGAAAGCTCAACACCAACTTCGTGACAATCCGCACATGGAATCCACGGGAACCGTCCGGGGCGAAGCTAGCCACCTTGCTTAGCAAGGAGGCGACTATAGTTGACGGTCTATTCACAGCCGCGTTACCAATCGCGCGGGTTCACACGCTTATCTTACCGGCGGGACCTGGAGCGTGTCGCAAACCATGCAACGGTCTCGCCGCTCGCACCGCACCCCGGCATGCTCATTACCTCTCTGCCAAAACCGGTTACTCGGTCCGCGTCGCATTTGATTTTGCGTTGTATTTCCATCATAAGCTGCTCCGCCGAACTGATTGTCCACCCAGTATTTCGCCAACCGCCGACGATTTCCCGTCACACCCAGCGAAATTCCGCGACCCAGCAACGATACTTCGCCGCATCCTGAGGCAATAAACGCCCATCCGACTGAAAACTCTCAACATGGTTTGCCAAACATTCACCATATATTGTAGTTCAACCTGCCTGCGATTTAAGATAAGTTAATTCATGGGATACCCATAGGTTTTGTTGGATGGCTGCATGAGTCTGGCCTCTTTCTTGCACCTTGCAGGGGATCGGCGGAGGAGACGCCCTGCGCGCGGATGGCGCAGTGCGGCGACGAGGCGAAAGGAAGCCCTGTGAGAGTCCCCGTGGGTGAATTGAGTTGCCCTCCCCGCTCCCGGCACATACTTTGAGCCTGATTCAATTCGCATGAAAATCTATATAGACGGCAAGTATTACGACGAGCGCAACGCGAAGATATCGGTGTTCGACCACGGGCTGCTGTACGGGGATGGCATTTTTGAGGGCATTCGCGCTTACAACGGCCGCGTGTTCCGTTTGCAGGAGCATATTGATCGGCTCTTCTGTTCGGCAAGGTCAATCTTGCTCGATATTCCGATGGGGCATGCTGAATTGATGGCGGCGGTGGTCGAAGCCTGCCGGCGGAACAAGTTGCGGGACGGTTACATCCGATTGGTGGTCACGCGGGGCCGGGGAACGCTGGGCTTGAACCCGAAGAGCTGCAAACAGCCGTCGGTAATCATCATCGCGGGCAGGATCCAGCTCTACCCGCCGGTGCTTTACCAGCGGGGGATGGATCTCGTTACCGTGCCGACCACGCGCAACCTTCACAGCGCGCTCAACCCGGCGATCAAGTCCCTGAACTACCTGAATAACATCATGGCGAAGATTGAAGCAAACAATGCCGGGTGCGAGGAAGCCATCATGTTGAATGCCGAAGGGTTCGTGGCCGAATGCACCGGGGACAACATCTTTATCGTGAAAGAGGGCCAACTTTGGACGCCGCCGCTTTGGGCTGGCGCGCTCTATGGCATCACGCGGCAGGTTGTGATGGAGCTGGCCGTGGAAGCGGGACTGAAGGTGAGCGAAACCAATCTGACGCGGCACGAGTTGTTCAACGCGGACGAGTGTTTCGTGACCGGGAGCGCGGCCGAGCTGATGCCGGTGGTGAAGATTGACGGGCGCGTGATCGGCACGGGCAAGCCGGGGCCAGTGACGGCGAGGCTGGTCGAACAGTACCATGCCTTGACGAAAGTGTCCGGGGAGCCGATATACGATTAGTGAATATATGATGTGCTGCGTCTGCAAGGAACGGGAAGCCACAGTCCATTTGACTCAGATCGCCGACGACAAGATACAGAAGGTGGATCTGTGCGAGGAGTGCGCCAAGACCAAGGGAGTGAACGATCCGACCGGGTTCTCGCTGGCGGACCTGCTCCTGGGTTTGGGCGCGTCACAGGAAATCGAGCAGTCCGCGGGCGGCGGCGAACTGAAATGCCCACGTTGCGGGTTTACACAGGCTGACTTCAAGAAGGCGGGCCGATTGGGCTGCCCGGAATGTTACCAGACCTTCGCCGAGGCGCTGAGCGGTCTGCTCAAGACGATGCACAAGGGGATGCGGCATGTGGGCAAAGTGCCGGAAGCTCTGCGCCAGAGCCGCGATTTGTCCGACCGGCTGAGGCTCCTCCAGGAAAGACTCGCGAAGGCTATTACGGCCGAGGACTTCGAGGAAGCTGCCATATTGCGGGATGAGATCAAGCAGGCCAGCGTCCGGTTGAACGCTCCGCGAGCGATCTGAATGCCATGGAACTCAGCGCTTTCCTGATCCCACCCGGCGACAGCGGGCGACGCAAGGGCCCCCACGACCGGATCGTAATGTCGAGCCGAGTCCGGCTGGCTCGGAACCTTAGGGAAGCGGCCTTCCCCGGCTGGGCCAAGAAGCCGGAACGGCTGCGGGTCCTGGAGCTGATCCGGCCTGTCGTCGAGGCATTGCCGGAAATGAACGGGGCCTTCTCGGGGACCATGGACAGCCTGTCCACGCTGGACAAGCAATTGCTGGTCGAGCGGCATCTCATCAGCCGGGAACATGCCGCCAAGAGCGCCGGAAGCGGGCTGGTCCTGAACCGCGACGAGACGTTCTGCTTCATGATCAACGAGGAGGACCACCTGCGGATGCAGGCGTTGCGTCCCGGCCTGCAGCTTCGGCAGGCCTGGTCGGCACTTGATCAGGCGGACTCGGTCCTCGAGCAGAAGCTGGAATACGCCTTCAGCCCCGAGCTGGGTTACCTGACCGCCTGTCCGACCAACATCGGCACGGGCATTCGGGTCAGCGCGATGCTGCATCTGCCCGGCCTGGTGCTGGCCGAACAGATCAACCCGATCATCCAATCGGTCAACAAGCTCGGCCTGGCGGTGCGCGGCCTTTATGGCGAGGGAACGGAAGCGCTGGGCAATGTGTTCCAGGTATCCAATCAGATGACACTGGGCGAGTCGGAGACTGCGATCGTGGAGCGCCTCGAGAAGGTGCTCGCGCAGATCATCGAGCATGAGGAAAATGCCCGGGGCACTCTCCTGGAGAAGAAGGCCAAGGTGGTCTATAACCACATCGGGCGGGCTTACGGAATTCTGGCTAACGCCCATAGCATTTCCTCCAAAGAAACCATGAACCTGCTTTCTTTGATGCGGCTCGGAGTAGATGTGGGGGTTTTCCCGGGGGTGGACCGGTCGCTGGTGGACGAGTTGTTTATCGTGACCCAGCCGGCCCATCTGCAGAAGCAACACTCTGAGAAACTCTCGGCCGAGGAACGCGATCTGCTGCGCGCAGATATGGTGCGCGAGCGGTTGCGTGATGTGAGCCGGCCCACCACCCGGCCCTCCGGGCCGGAGCCCGGATTAGACAAACCGGGGAACTGACGGCACTTTGTAGTATGAGCGATCAAGAAGCGATGAACAATTTCACGCCCCGGGCCCAGCAGGTGCTCGCGTTGGCCCGTAAGGAAGCTGACCGCTTCAACCACAACTTCGTCGGCACCGAACACCTTTTGCTCGGGCTCATCAAGCTCGGCCAGGGCGTCGCCGTAAATGTCCTCCAAAAGCTGGGGCTCGATCTCGAAACCGTGCGCCTGGAGGTGGAGAAGCAGGTTGGCACGGGGCCGGATCAGAAGATGATGGGCAATATTCCGTACACGCCCCGCGTCAAGAAGGTGCTGGCCCTGGCGCAAAAGGAAGCTAAGGCGCTGAACCACACCTACGTCGGGACCGAACACATCCTGTTGGGGCTGCTCCGCGAGGGCGATGGCGTGGCAGCGAAGGTGCTGAAGAACCTCGACGTGGACATCGAGCAGACCCGCCAGGAAGTGCTCAAGGAACTGGACCCCAACTTTACGGCATCAGACGAGTCGGCGCCCGGCGAAGCACCGGAGAAGGCGGTCCCGGAAAAGAAGGGCGAAGTCAAAACCCCCGCGTTGAAGGCCTTTGGCCGCGACCTGACCGACATCGCGCGCAAAGGGGAAATGGACCCGGTCATTGGCCGCAAGAGCGAGATCGAACGGGTGATCCAAATCCTGTGCCGCCGCACGAAGAACAACCCGGTGCTGCTCGGTGAAGCCGGCGTGGGCAAGACCGCCATCGTCGAGGGCCTGGCCCAGGAGATCGCCGCCGGCAACGTGCCCGAACTGCTGCGGGACCGGCGGGTGATCACTCTGGACCTGGCTTTGATGGTCGCGGGCACCAAGTATCGCGGGCAGTTTGAAGAGCGCATCAAGGCGGTGATGGACGAGATCCGTCGCTCGAAGAACATCATTCTATTCATTGACGAGCTGCACACCATCGTCGGAGCCGGCTCGGCCGAGGGGACGATGGACGCCTCGAACATCATCAAACCGGCACTCAGCCGTGGCGAGTTGCAGTGCGTGGGCGCCACCACGCTCAACGAGTATCGCAAGTACATCGAGAAGGACGCCGCGCTGGAACGCCGGTTCCAGGCCGTGAAGGTCGAGGCGCCATCGGTTGAGGAGGCGATTCTGATCCTCAAAGGGCTCCGCCCCAAGTACGAAGACCACCACAAAGCGGAGTTTACCGACAAGGCCATCGAGTCGTCAGTCAAGCTGTCTGATCGTTACATCACCGACCGGTATCTGCCGGACAAGGCGATTGACGTAATGGACGAGGCCGGATCCCGCGCGCGCATCGGCACCATGACGCGGCCCCCGGAGGTCAAAGGCCTCGAGGTCGAGATCGAGGAGATCAAGGGCAAGAAAGAGCGCGCGATCAAGAACCAGGATTTCGAGGGCGCCGCCGCCATGCGGGACAAGGAGAAGCAAGCCAAAGAGCGGCTGGAGACCGTCTTGAAGGAATGGCGCACCAAGCGCGAGGAGAAGCGGGTGAAGGTGGACGAGGAAGACATCCTGCACGTGGTCTCCAAGTGGACCGGCATCCCGCTGCAACGAATGGAGCAGGGCGAGATGCAGCGGCTGCTTCAGGTCGAGACGGAGATGTGCAAGGTGGTCATCGGCCAGCACGAGGCGGTTTCTTCGCTCTGCAAGGCGCTGCGCCGCTCACGCGCGGACCTCAAGGACCCCCGCCGGCCCATTGGCACGTTCGCGCTGCTCGGCCCCACCGGCGTCGGCAAGACCTTGCTCGCCAAGACCCTGGCCGAACAGTTGTTCGGCGACTCCAAGGCGCTCATCCAATTGGATATGAGCGAATACATGGAGAAGTTCAACGTCTCTCGCCTGATCGGATCTCCGCCTGGCTATGTCGGTTACGAGGAAGGCGGCCAGCTTACCGAGCAGGTCCGCCGCAAACCCTATTCCGTGGTGCTGTTCGATGAAATTGAAAAGGCGCATCCCGACGTCTGGAACATGCTCCTGCAGATCCTCGAGGAAGGCAAACTGACCGACAACGTCGGGCGCGTGGTCAACTTCCGCAACACGATCATCCTGATGACCTCGAACGTCGGCTCCGACACCATCCGGAAGCAGTCCACGCTCGGCTTCTCGCCCATCTCCGACGAGAACAGCTACGAGAAGATGCGCGACAAGATCATGGACGAGGCCAAGAAGACCTTCCGCCCGGAATTCCTCAACCGGCTGGATGACATTATCGTCTTCCGCGCCCTGACCAAGCCGGACCTGATCCAGATCCTCGATTTGGAGATCGCCAAAGTGGTCCAGCGGCTCAAAGCCCGCAACATCGTCTTGCAGCTTGACGACAAAGCCAAGGACCTTCTGGTCAGCAAGGGCTACGACCCGCTTTACGGCGCCCGGCCCATGCGCCGCGCCGTCGAGCGTATGCTGGAAGACCCCCTGGCGGAGGAAATCCTCAAGGGCATCTTCCACGAAGGCGAGCCGCTGCTGGTGAGCGTAGAGAACGATCACCTCTCGTTTTCCCAAAAGGCCCCGGCAGAAGGCGCTCTCTCAAGCTGATCTTGGGCTGGATAGTGCTTGCCCAGCAACGCCGAGTGGAAGTGTGCCGTCGGGCCACCGACGGTCGGTACCAGGAGAAGGTCGGAATCGGTCGTTTTTGCGCCCTTTTCCGGGGTTTAGATAGCAGTTTCTGAAAGCTAAGCAACAACAAGTTGCACCAAATTGTCCACCATCTCCCGGTACACCTTTAGGCACAGCTCTCGGCACAGTGTGGAGGGTCGAACCGACGGCTCAAGACTACAACTGCGTGGACGTGATTCGTGAGGCGGGCGCAGCAGACAGAGAAGCGCATTGGCAATGACAGGAAATGGCGACTGGTTGCGTCGTTCAATCTTGAAACAGGGGACAGAACACAACAGCATTTTAGCCAATGCTGTTCCGCCTATCGCTATCGCTTGAACGATGCTTTGTGTTCAACCTGATCCGCCTCTTCCGGATTCGGGGACGGAGCGAGCGGGTCGCGCGCGGCTTTGCCGTTGGGTTAATAGTGAATTTCTTCCCTACCTTCGGCTTTGGCGTGGTCATCTCCGCCGCGCTGGCACGAATGTTCGGCGGCAACGCGATCGCGGGGCTCGTTGGCGGAGCATCCATGACGTTCCTCTGGCCTTTGTTGTTCTACGTCAACATGCGCACCGGCAGCTTGTTTGTCCGTCCGCCGGTCGTTATTGATGAACTCGAAGACGTGACGCAGAGGACAATGGACGCTCTGTTGTGGGGGCAGACCTTCACCGTCGGCGCGCTGGTCAACAGCGCCCTCTCAGGTCTTGCTGCGTATTTCCTGTTGCGCCTGGTTTACCGGCAGATTCGCCCGGGCGCGCTGGCATATTTTCGCAGACACGCGCGCGACCATCAACGCCGGTTTCGCCGGCCGGTTCCCCAGAGCGATTGAGTCACTTCGGGTTCTCCGCGCGATGATCGTCCATCGGGCGATGACGCCAGCGCGGAATGTTCTTCTCAAAAGCGAGCAGGCCGATCAGATGGCTGCCGATGGGGATGGTCACGACCTGAAAGAAGATCGCGAGGAGGATCTTCAATGCGGTTTGCTTCTCGCCTTGATAAACCCAAAGACCCAGCAGCATCAAGAAGATACCCAGGGTGAGCGCCTTGGCCACGGCGTGCGAACGGCACAACACATCGGGCAGTCGCAGCACGCCAATAGCCGACGCGAGGATGAGCAGCGCGCCGCTCAGGAGGAGCATGGAAGTGAGAATATCAGTCATGGTCGGGTGTGGATTGCTGATTGGATTCAAACAGGGCATCCGGCCCTGGCTGACGTTCCAGGTCGTGCGTCCGGTTCAGGTAATGAACGAATGCCACCGTGCCGAAGAAGCCAAGCAGCGAGAAAATCAGGATCAGTTCCAGGTAGAGCGCGGACTTCCACTGGATCGAGAGCAACACGATCATCCCGACCACAGAGGTCGTGATCAGGTCGAAGGCCATGATGCGGTCAATCACCGTAGGCCCGCGCGCCAGTCGCACGAGTCCACAACCGATGGCCAGCGTCAGAAGGCCGAAAGCCAGGTAAATCACGTTCGTCATCATCGGGTGAAACTCAGGATGCCCCGCTTGAGCACGCGGTCGAGACGGGCGCGAACGGCGGGGGGGTCGTCCGCGTCGAGCGTGTGCAGCACGAGGGTTTGGAAATCATCCGTCACCTGAACGGTCGTTGAGCCGGGCGTAAGCGAGATGCAATAGGACACCAGCAGGATCTCAAACGGCTTCAGGCCCCCCACATCGTAGGTGATGAAGTTCGGGTTCAAGGATTCCTTCGAGCGACACAAGACGGTCCACACGACGTTGGCGTTGGCCAAGAGGAATTCCCACGCAAAGACCACGAGGAAACGGCCCACCGCAAATACCCGGCGCGTGTAGTCAGCGCTGCCCAGCACACGGTGGAACGCCGTGAGCAGCGCAAAGCCAAGCACAAAGCCCAGCGCGAACACCGTGACCGACGGCTCGGCGCTCAGGAGCAGCCAGATGACGGCGATCAGCAGATTGAGGACGAAGGATTTCATGGCATTACGCCCGCGGTGATTTTGCCCAAATACCCCAGGACAGTCTGCGCGTATCCCTGCTGGTCGAGCGCCTGTTCGGCTGCGCGCACGGCAAGCCGCACAAATGCCTCCGCCCCCAAACCGATGGTCAAGGAAATGCCCGTGAGCACCGCCGCCACCGCCGCCATACTCCGCCAGCGTCGCCCCGCCATTTCAACCGGAGTTTCGGACGTGGCCCAAAATGCGCCGTTCCATATCTTCACCATGCTGAACAGTGTCAAGACGCTCGCGAGAAGCGATGCGCCCACCAGCCAGTATTGGTGCTGTTCCACACCGACAACCACGATGAGGTACTTGCCCCAAAAACCGCTCAAGGGCGGCAGCCCGGCCAGTGAGAGAGCCTGAAACAGAAACAGCACGCCGAGCCACGGGGCGTGTTTCCAAAGATTGCCCATGCGATCAAGGTTGTCCGTTCCGTTGAGCCGCATGGCCACACCGCCAATCAAAAAGAGCGAAGCCTTCACCACGATGTGGTGGACCACGTAAAGAACGCAGGCCGCCAGCGACAACGGCGTGAAGAACCCGATGGCCAGCACCATGTAACCAATCTGGCTCAGGATGTGAAATGACAGGATGCCGCGGATGAAGTTGCGCGAGATCGCTCCGATCACCGCCAGCAACATCGTCGCGCCGGCCAGCCACGCCAGGAGCGAATGCGCGCAACAGAGGTGGTGCGGAAGCACCGTGGCGAACACCCGCAGCAGCGCATACACGCCCACTTTCGTCAGCATGCCCGCAAACAACGCCGCCGTGGGGGTCGGCAGCGTCGGGTAGCTGTTCGGCAGCCAGTAGTAGAGCGGAAACAAACCGGCCTTGATGCCGAAAACAGCAATGAATAACAACGCCACCAACTGGACCCGAAAATCATCGCCCAGCGCCCCGGCCCGCATCGCAATCTCGGCGAAGTTTAGAGTGCCAAAGGTCATGTAGGACAGCCCGCACGCGCAAAGAAAGAGCGCGCTCCCGAACAGGTTGATGGCCACGTACGGGAACGCATGTTTGATGTCCCAATCATCCGCTTCCAGCGTGAGCAACGCATAAGAGGCGATGAGCATCACCTCGAAGGCGACGAACAAGTTGAACAAATCGCCCGTGCAGAAGGTGAGGTTGATGCCCATAACCAGGAACTGCGTCAGCGGCGTGCGCAGCGGATGCTCCACCCGCAGCGGCGTTTCGGCGTAGCCATAAAGCACGGTGGCCAGCGCGATCAGCGTGGATAGCGCCAGCATGATTGCCGAAAGCAAGTCCACGACGAGCACGATGCCAAGCTGTGCCGGCCATCCGCCCAGGCCGATGACCAATGTGCGGCCCGCAAACGTCCCGGCAACGAGCCATGCCGCCACGGCCAGTTGCGCCGCCGCCGAGGCCGCCACAAACCAGCGCCGCGCCACGCCAGGCCGCCCCCAGAACAGGGTGACGACCGCCGTCAGCAGCGGCAGCAGGATGGGCGCAACGGGCCAGTTCATTCCGCTTCCTGGTAAAGTTCCGCCGCGTTCGTGGTGTTCTGATCCAGGAAGAGGCGGTAGAGCAGGAACACCAGATACGCCGCCGTCCCGAAGCCGATGACGATGGCGGTGAGAATGAGCGCCTGGGGCAGCGGGTCCACCATCGGCGCGAAAGCATCGAGCACGACCGGCGCGCTCCGGTCATCCGGGCGGCCGGACATCGCCAGCACCACCAGGTTCGCCGCGTTCGTGAGCATGAGAAAGCCAAACAGGATCTTTACGAAGCTGCGTTGCAGCACCAGATACGTGGCGACGGTGAACATCACACCGATGAGCAGGGCGGTTTCAAGTTGCATGAGAGGGATTCATTTGCGGTCGGCTTCGTACGGATCGCCTCCAGCGGTTTCCACCTCGATAGGCTGCTCGACCGGCGAGCTGTAACGCGCTTCTTCCTCGGTCACGAGCGCGCGCAGACGTTGCGTGGACTTGCCGAGCGTGAAAATGATTTTGCACGCGATGCCCACGACCACGAAATACACCCCGAGGTCGAAGACCAGCGGCGTGCCGACGTGCAGCTCGCCCATCAGCGGCACGTTGTGCAGGTGCGTATTGAAGTGTTCGAGAAACGCGCGCTCGAACAGCATCGGCGCAACTCCGGTCAACGTCGCCAGCGCCAGGCCCGCCGCCGCCAGCCGCACGGGATCGAAGCGCATCACGCGATGCAATTCCTCCAAACCAATGGCCAGGCTCAGGAGAATCAGCGAGATGGCCGTCGCCAGCCCCGCGATGAAGCCGCCGCCGGGCAGGTTGTGTCCACGCAGCAGCAGGTAGATCGCAAACACGTTCACGAGGAAGAACAGAAAGCGAACGACCGCTTTGAAGATGTAGGATTGCGGGCCGGTCATTCGCGCCTCTCTTTCTCCGGCAGGCCGAATCCTGGCGGACCGAGCGGTCCTTGTTGGTACTCCTCGGGCGTGCGTTTGTAGCGCATCAGCAGGCCGAGGCAGCCCAGCGTGGCGATGACCAGTGCCGTGATTTCGCCCAGCGTGTCGAACCCGCGGAAGTCCACCAGGATGGTATTCACCGCGTTGCTGCCCTTGGCCAGTTCCACTGAGTTTTCGAGCAAGCCGCGGCCAATCGGGTTACGATGCGGATTCGCCGTGACCAAGAGCACCAGCGCCGTAGTCAGCCCGCCCACGCTCAAGGCCAGCAGCATGTGGAACACGCGCCGGAGTTTCACCGCCTTGCGCCGCTCCTCGCCCTCTTGCGCCGAGCGGGGAAACCGCGCCAGCAACAGCAGCACGAGAATCAACGTCACGGTCTCAACGAGAATTTGCGTGAGCGCCAGGTCCGGGGCGCGGTAGAGCACAAAATAAAAGCACGTGAGGAAGCCGGCCACGGACAACGAAATCAATTGTGCCGTCCAGCGCCGCAGCAGCAACACGCCAAGGGTCGCGAGTGCAATCAAGCTGGCCGTCAGCCCCCGTAGCGGATGCAGCGCGCTCCAGTCGGGCGCGAGCAGACGACGCAGATCTGTGACGTTCGCTACGAACCCGCCCCCGACCAGCACCACGAAGAACGTGATGATGATGGGCAGATAGTCCATCGGCTGGTCCGAGCGCAGGAAACGCGTCACCGTCTTGGTGGATTTCGAGAACGCCTCGACGCCCGCCTCGAATGCCAGATCGAACCGCAGCCAGCCCGGGATGGTATGCCAGCGCCAATTCGTCTTTTCGCCGAGCCAATACAGCGCGAAGCCCAGCGCCACCACCGCACTGCTAACCGCCAGCTCCCGCGTAAAGCCGTGCCAGAGCGCGAGATGTTGCGGACGGTTCAAGCCCTCGACCGCCAGCGCGCGGAACACGGCGTCGAGCAGGCCGGGGAACAACCCGAACCCCAGCGCGCTGGCTGCGAGAACCGCCGGCGGCAGTTGCATCCACACAGACGGCGCGTGGAAGTTCTGCCGCACGCGCTCCGGCTTCCGGCCGAGGAAAATGTTCGCGAACAGCCGCAGGGAGAACGCCACTTTCACCACCGAGGTCAACCCCACGCAGAACGTCGCGTAAAAGCCGAGTTCGTCGTGCGTTCTCATCGCCTCGAAGATTTCCTTAAGCATCGTTTCCTTGCTCAGGAAACCCGTCGTGCCCGGAATGCCCGCCATTGTTGCGGCGGCGATGAGCGTCGTCACGCCAAGCAGCGGCATCCGCCGCCACAGCCCGCCCAGTTCGCGGATGTCGCGCACGCCCGCCGCGTGCGCCACGATGCCGACTACCATGAACAAGCCTCCCTTGTAAAAGACGTGGTTGAGTATGTGCAGGTAGTCGTATTCGACGCCATTGGCCGGGCCAAGGCCGTAGTAGCCGATGAGGTAACCAAGCTGGCTGACGGTCGAGAACGCGAGGATGGCCTTCAGGTCGTGCGACAACAGCGCAAGCACCGCGCCCAGTGCCATCGTGGTGAAGGCGATGATTGTCAGCAGTGGCAGCCACCATTCGTGCCCGACAAACAGCGGGTAGATGCGGGCAACGAGAAACACGCCCAGCTTCACCATCGTGGCTGAATGCAGGTAGGCGCTCACCGGCGTGGGCGCGGACATCGCGTTGGGCAGCCAGAAATGGAAGGGAAACTGCGCCGACTTCCCGAACGCGCCGACGAGCATCAGCATCATCGCCACCGTCAACGCGGTGTGATGTTCCGCCCACGGCAGTCCGTTCGCCAGCAATTCCCCGAGACTCGCCGTGCCAGTGACGTGTTGCAAGACCACCACCCCGGCGAACAACGCCAGGCCGGTCGTGCCCGTGACCAGCAGCGCCTGCCGCGCGCCGATTCGCGAGCCTTCCTCCTCGTGCCAGAAGCCGATGAGCAGAAATGACGCGACGCCTGTGAGCTCCCAGAAGATGAACAGCAGGACGAGATGATTGGCGAACACCGTGCCGAGCATGGCGGACATGAACAACACGAGGTAACAATAGAACCGGCCAAGGTGCTCGCAGTGGCCGCCGAAATAGAAGATCGCGTGGAAGATGACGAGGCAACCCATCCCGCTGACGACCAAGCCGAAGAAGATCGAGAGGCCATCCACCAGAAACGACAGGTTCACCCCCAGCGACGGAATCCAGCGCCACTCGATGACCGTGCGGCCCGGCAAGTTGACGCTGGCCGCCAGCGCAAGCAGTGCGCCGGTGGAAATCAGGGGGAACACCAGCGCCAGCCACCCGACGCGAGGACCAAGCCGCCGCCCGGCCAGCGCGACGAATGGACCGCCGAGGAACGGCAATCCAAGCGCGAGCAAAAGATAGATTCCAGACGTTTCCATGTCCTGCCAGGTTCGCAGCGGTCAAAGAGTATACAGAATCACCTGCCTTTGCCAGTTCCTTGCGCTCGCTCCGGTTTCGAGAGTTTCGACCGGGTCGCGGTGAGATCGGTGACGGGAGATCCTGGTCTGCGGAACTGGATTGGCAATAATTGGCGAACTCGCGGACAAGGCGTTCGGCACTCATTGCGGTCACCTCGCCGCCGCGCCGCCAACTTCCTGACGGTTCAGAGCAGGGGTGCGCAGGCCATGTCTAGCGCGGGCGATGCGGCGCTCATACCGGGAAGCCAGACAGACGCGCCGGCGCGCGAGCCAGTGGGCACGCTGGCCAGCCACGGCGGCGTTCCAACACAAGAAGCTCGGCGTCCTACGCTTCCTCCAGACGCAGGCCGTAACGCAGGCTTTGGGCGGAATTCGCGGAGAAATCCACCGGCACGAGTGCGCGCAGTTTCGCCGCTCCGTCAACCGCCCCGGGTGCGGCTCGTTTCTTGAAGAAGTGCTGGCCCGCATTGGGTGCTTCACGCGCGCGATTCACGTCCGTGACAGACGCCGCGAGCGCGTCTGATCGTTGCCCCGCGGAATCAGACATGCCCCACCGAAGGTCGCGCGGTGCGAGGTTCCAGCGGTTCATCAGAATCATAGTGTTATAGTGTTCTGGCGATGTTTCGTTTTGGGGATTGCGATCATTTCGTTACTCGTTAAACCCGCCTCTCGGGTGGCAGGACGGTCCGAGGCAATCCGACAACGGCCGCGTGTGCCGGGTCATTTGGTGCTGGACGGCGATGCGTTCCCGTCGGCTCGCCGCCGTTTCAGCAAGCGCGCCACGGATGGACTCCAACAGCAGGGGCACATGGATCGGTTTCTCCACGAGGATTCCCGCGCGGCACGCGTCTGACCATCGGCACGGCTCGGCTTTGCCAGTGATAATGATGACGGCTTGATCAGGATTCAGCGCGAGCATTTTCCCCAAGGCTTCCCAGCCGTGAGTCACAGGCATGTCGAGATCGAGCAACACCAGGTCAATCCGCCCGGGATCGAACTTCTCCAGCGCCTCGTGGCCGTTCGCCGCCACTTCGACTTCGTAGCCTTCCGAACGCAGCAGCTTGGCGAGCGATTCGCGCACGCTGGGGGTGTCGTCGGCAATCAACACTCGAGCCTGCGCCGTGCTGGCGCGGGGCGTCTCGGCGCTCGACGGGCTACATTCGCTCGGCGCGCGGGTCTGGGTGTCTGAGTTCGCGTGGGCACAGCCGTGCGAGTGAAGCTCCTCGCTGCTCTGCGGCGCAGCGCCGGCTTGCGCAAAATGTGCGGCCTTCAGGTCGAGGCCCTGGCCGACCACCACGTCGAACGCCAGACTCCTGAAGTCCTTCAGCGTGACGCGACAACGGTTGCGGGGATTCCGATTCGCGCTCGTGTGTCTGGTGCAGATCTTTTTGCTCATGCCAGTCCTTTCGCAGGCAGGATGCCAAGGCAGTGCAACCCGCGCTTCCGTTGAGCCACAGTGTTTTACGGCTGCGGTTGCTGTGATTCGCGTGGGGGCAGTGAGCAGTGGGAACTCACCCCCGGCCTTTGACTGAGCGCCCGGCGGCGCGGGCCTCCCGTTCGCCGAGGGTCATGCAGACTCGCCGGATGGCCGGCGATGCCATAGCCTCGGGGCACTCATGCCTCTGGACTTACTCATGCTTTTGGGCGGGCTGGCGCTGATCGCCAAAGGCGGCGACTTCTTCGTGGCCGCCGCCATTCGGCTGGCGGAGTTCCTGCGCATGCCACGCGTGGTGATCGGTTCAACCCTCGTGAGCCTGGCGACCACCACGCCCGAACTGGTGGTGTCCATTATGGCCGGGCTGCGTGGGGAATCGGGCCTCGCGGTGGGCAACGCTGTCGGCTCGTGCCTCTGCAACATCGGTCTCATTGTCGGCGTGACCGCGAGCCTCAAGCAGGTGGACGTGCAATTTCGCGTGTTGCGCACGCCGTTGCTGACCATGCTGGGTTTCGGCGCGCTGCTGTTCCTGATGACGATGGACCTGTCACTGGCGCGATGGCAGGGCGTATTGTTGCTGGTGGCCGGCCTTGGCTACTTTGCCTGGGATTTCTGGCAGCATTGGCGCGACCGCAAACCGGCGGACATTGACGAAGCGAGCGCCATTGAAGCCGAGAGAGCCACCGCCCGCTGGGCCTGGGTGCAAACGCGAACGGGAACGGTGCTGCAATTCTGCTTCGGCGCGGGCATCGTGGTCGCGGGCAGCTGGCTGCTGGTCGAAGGCGCGGTCGGTGCCGCCACACGACTGGGCGTGCCTTCCATCGTCATCGGTTTGACGGTCGTGGCTGTAGGCACTTCGCTGCCAGAACTCGTCACAGCGGTCACTTCAGCCCGTCAAGCCGTAAGCGATCTGGCGGTGGGAAACGTGCTGGGGGCGAACATTGCCAATCTCAGCCTCATCGTGGGAGCGGCGGCGGTGATTCAAAGCGTGGGCATGGACCGGCTGACGCAATTGTTCAACTTGCCGGCGATGCTGGCCATGATGGCGCTGCTGTTCTGGATGTTGTGGACCGACCACCGAGTGAGCCGGCGTGAAGGCGCAGTGCTGCTGGCGGTGTATGGCGCTTACCTCGCCGCACTCGTGGGGATCACCATTGCGGTCGCGAGGTAACCACGGTCTGCGAGCAATGACCATCGTGCGTAAACGGTGATTCAGCCGCCGCGCGCCGGCGCGATGATCAAGCCGGCGGGATACTCCGAGCCTGACCGCTCCGAGGCTGATGGCAGCCCCTGAAGCGACGCGAGGCAGTGATGCGACAGCTGGGTGTGGTGTTGCCCGAGCGCCGCGACCAAGAAACTTTCCAAAGCCCGCCCCCTGGTTTAGGTTGCCGCCGTGCCTGGTCTGGAGTTCATTCGCGATCTTGCCGTGGTGCTAGTCATTGCCGGCACAGTGGGCTGGGTTTGCCAGCGCATCGGGCTTTCGCTGGTGGTTGGTTATCTGGTGGCCGGCGCCATTATTGGCCCCTACACCCCGCCGTTTCAACTGGTCGCCGATCTGGATCGCGTGCAAATGCTCTCGCAGTTGGGGCTGGTGTTTCTGATTTTTTCCATTGGCTTGGACCTCAGCCTCCAACGCGTGCGCCGGCTGGGACTCTCGGTGGCGCTGGCCACGGCCATCGGCGCGCTCTTGGTGCTGTACCTCTGCCGGCTGGGCGGCCCCGCGCTGGGCTGGAGCAACACCCAAAGCCTGTTCGCGGCGGGGATGTTGATGGTGTCCAGCTCGGCCATCATCAGCAAAGTGCTCCAGGAACTGGAGGCCACGCACCAGCGCGCCGGCCAACTGGCCCTCGGCGTCACTGTGCTGGAGGACGTGGTTGCCGTGGTGATGCTCACGTTGCTCTCGACGCTGGTGCAGTTCGGCGAGGCCGGCGGGCCGCGGCTGCCGCAGACGCTGGGGGCGTTAAGCGCGTTCGTCGTGGCCCTGGTGCTGATTTCGCTTCTGTTCGTGCCGCGCCTGCTCTTGAAGATGACGCGCACCGGCGCGACCGAGGTGCGCACGTTGCTGGTGATTGGGCTGCTGCTGTCATTGGCTTGGCTCGCGGCCCGGGCGGGTTATTCCCTGGCGCTGGGCGCGTTCCTGCTGGGCGTGATCGTGGCTAGCACGCCGCAAAGGCCGGAGATCGAGCGTATCTTTGAAGGCATTCGCGACATGTTCGGCGCGGTGTTTTTCGTGGCGATGGGCATGATGGTGGATTTCCGGCTTCTGGCCGGGGCCTGGCCGCTGGTGCTGGGCTTGACCGCCTTTGCGATGGTGGTGCGTCCCCTCGCCACCTCGGTGGGATTTACCCTGGTCGGGAACTCGCCGCGCGACGCGGTGCGGGCCAGCCTGGCGCTCACGCCGCTGGGCGAGTTCTCGTTCATCATCGCGCAACTAGGCGTGTTGTCCGGCGCCGTGCCCAAGTCATTTTATCCAATGGCAGTTGGCGCGTCGCTGCTGACGGCGCTACTGGCCCCGCCATTGATGCGGCGTTCGGCGGCCATCAGCGCCCGCCTGGAGGCGCGCCTGCCGTTGTTCGCGCGCGAGTGGATCAGCTTTTATCACGGCTGGTTGCAGCGGCTGGCCCGGCGGCAGCAACGCAGCGTGCTCTGGCGGCTGACCGGCCGCCGCCTGATTCAAACCGGCGTGGGAATTCTATTCGCGTCCGCGCTGATGCTGCTGGCGGTGCCGATTTATCGCTGGCTCGAACCGCGCCTGGGGGCCGATTGGCTTTTTCCACATGGGCTACCCATACTGTTCTGGTCTGTTTACGGTTTGCTGCTGCTGGCACCGGTCGTGGCTATCTGGCGGAACGTGGACGCCTTGGCAATGATTTTCGCCGAAGCCGCCAC
The DNA here is from genome assembly GCA_964625855.1 of uncultured Verrucomicrobiota bacterium. Classification (GTDB taxonomy): domain Bacteria; phylum Verrucomicrobiota; class Verrucomicrobiia; order Limisphaerales; family UBA8199; genus JAPLUA01. The sequence goes on from CAZVFC010000027.1 coordinate 96,297, forward strand.
CAGCGGCGCTGCCCGGCGGCCTGCCTTGCGCCCCTTGTTGGAAACCACATTGAAGGCCGTGGCGCTGACGCTATTGGTGGTATGGTTGCTGGTGTTGCTCCCGTTTGGTTGGTCGCTCGTCTGGGTGTCGGTGGTGGTGCTGCTGATTCTGGCCTTGCTCGCGCTGGTGTTTTGGCAGCGTTTGGTGCGCTGGCACAGCCGGTTGGAAATTGAACTCCAGGCCCAACTCGAGACGGCGCTCGGCGCCGCCGCCGCCAGCAACCTCGCCCAAGCGCTCCGGGAGCGGCAGGACGCCTGGCAGTTGCAAGCGGAGGAGTTCGTATTGCCGGACCTCGCGGCCTGCGCGGGCCGCAGCATCGGCGCGCTGGCGTTGCGCAGACGGTTCGGATGCTCCATTGCCAGCATTGACCGGCAGGGCTTTCTCATGCCAAACCCTTCCGCCGAAGCTGTGCTCTTCCCGCGCGACAAACTGTTGCTGCTGGGCCAGGCCGAACAAATTGACGAGGCCGCGCGCGAACTGGGCGCCACGCACAGCGACGTCAACCGCCAGGAAATCGAGGAACATAGTCTCGAAGTCGTCACCGTCCCTCAGGGCAGCCCGAAAGCGGGTCAAACGCTGAAGGAACTGGATCCAATCCGGCAGGTCGGTGTGCAGATTGTTGGCATCCAGCAGGGGACGCAACGCACGCTCACGCCCCGCGGTAACGACCGCATCCAAGCGAAAGATGAACTGCTCGTCCTGGGCACGCCCCGACAGATTCGGGAATTTCGCGAGTGGCTCATTCCGCCGTCACCGGTTGAAAAGCCCTTGCTGCAATGAGCGCGTAACGGTGCGAGCCTGGGATTGGCGAGTTCATTGGTTCTCGCGTGGCACGACGAAAGTGGGGCTGATGCCATGCGTTTCGATCGGGCGGAGCACTCCTCGCCACCGGGCCGCTGTCTTCTGATCTAGCAACATAGAATAGCGCCGGCCGCTGCTCTGGTGTTGGCTGCGGAAGGGGCGCGGCCCGGGCTGGGAGAACCGTGAGGTTAATCGCCTCAAGCGTCAGTTCCTCGGACTATTTCGAGTCAATTCGTCTGTTCATAGGCTTGGTCTTTCGTTACGTGTGCGCGACTGCGGCGCGGCTTTGACTGAAGAGGCTCTAGCGGACGCCATGCCAACGGCGCGGCGGCCCGCTCGCGGGAACGGCGACAACAACTTATGGGCATCGGCTGCGGTGGGAGCGAGGCGGACCGCGGCAAGTGGGAAGCCACCGGTGGGAAGTCATCGGCCACTCGGAGGACGTCAGCGCGGTGAGGCAGTGGCGGCGGTCGTCTCCTGACTTTCCGCGCTGCGCGCCGCCTCGGCCTCGGCGATTCTCTGGATGTGGGCGCGGAAGTCCTCATCTTCGCCCTTGAGCAATTCCGGCAGGGCGTCGCGAAAGTCCTTTCGGCGACACCACTCGCGCATGTAGTCCTCCCACGATTGCCAGAGGCGCTTGGTTTGCCTGTCCATCTTCTCATCATAGACCAGCAGGTAGGCGCGCTCGAAAAGGGAAACCAGGATGCTGAAGACGGCGAGCTTGCGTTCGCTCTGTTCGTCGGTCAGCGGCTCGTGCGTGGCCTGTTTGCGCAGCAACTGCAGGTCCGGGTTCGCGAGCACAAGTTTGAGGAACGCGGTGTATTCGTCGGAAAGCCGCTGGTAGATTTCTTCCTCCTCGTTCTGCCGCTGCCGCCGCTGCTCGATCATGAACACCAGGATCGCCAGCGGCAGACCGAAGATGGTCACCACGTAACTCAGCGCTTCGGCCCATTCAAACCAAGTCATGCCTGAGAATCCGGTTGGTCCGGGTGGGCGGGTTGACCTGCGGCCTCGCTGGCAGGCCGTGCGCCGAAGTGGGTGAGCTTTTCGCGCATTGTCGTGCGCGTCACGCCCAGCCAGCGTGCGGCTTTGGCTTGATTGCCTTGCGCCAGGTGAATGGCTCGGGTGAACAACTCGCGCTCCATGTCCTCCATCATCAGGGTGCGCACGCCTTCGACTTCGCCCGATTGCGCGCGGGCCAGCAGGTCGGTGAAATAGCTCGCGACGGTCTGATCGGCGGCGGCGGCCGGTTTGCGACTGCGCGCGGAAGCCTGTTGAACGTGATCCACGTTGACGGGATAGCCGCGCGCCAGCAGCAACGATTGGCGCACCGCGTTTTCCAACTGGCGCACGTTGCCCGGCCAGTCTTGGCTTTGGAGAAACGCAATGGCTTCCGGCTGGATGGCTGGCGAATCCTGTCCCAATTCGGCGGCGGAGCGTCGGAGAAAGTACTTTACTAGATCGGGAATGTCCTCGGCGCGCTGGCTCAAGGGCGGCAGGGCGATGGTCACGGCGCTCAACCGGTAGAACAGATCCTCTCGGAACTGATGCTCCTGCATCGCGTTCTCCAGGTCGCGATGCGTGGCCGCGAGCACGCGCACGTCCACAGGAATCCTTTCGTTGCCGCCAACGCGTTGAATGTATTTCTCCTGCAACACCCGCAGCAACTTGACCTGTGTGGCGGGCGTCATGTCGCCGACCTCGTCCAGGAAGATCGTTCCGCCGTGAGCCTGCTCGAAGCGGCCGAGACGGCGCGCCTGCGCCCCGGTGAACGAGCCGCGCTCGTGCCCGAACAGTTCGCTCTCCAGCAGCGTCTCCGGGATGGCCGCGCAGTTGACGACGATGAACGGCCGGGCCGCGCGCGCGCTGTGCTGGTAAAGGGCGCGAGCCACGAGTTCCTTGCCCGTGCCGGTCTCGCCGCGGATGAGCACGGTGACATTGCTGCCGGCAACGCGGCCAATTTCCTTATACACGGCCTGCATGGCGCGGCTGTTGCCGATGATGGCCGTTTGCGCGGATTGCGCCGCGCCGACTTCGATCGGCTCGGACGCCAGGCGGTTGCAGGCGACGGCTTTCGCCACGAGGTCGAGCAGTTCAGTCATGTCGAACGGCTTGAGCACGTAGTCGAAAGCGCCTAGCTTCGTCGCCTCGATGGCGGTTTCGGTCGTGCCGTAGGCCGTCACCAGGATGATGGGCAGTTTGGGCTGGGCCGTGTGCAACTGGCCGATCAACTCCAGGCCGGACAATCCGGGCATTTTCAAATCGGTGATGACGACGTCGAACGCGCGCGACTTCGCCTGCGCCAGTCCGTCGTCGCCGCGTGTCGCGACGGCAACTTCGTAGCCCTCGGACCGGAGTTCCTTTTTCAAGCCGTTGACGATGCTGGCATCGTCTTCGATCAACAGAATGCTAGGTTGAGATGTCTTCATTAGGTTTCTCCACGCGGGGCAAGGCGATTTCGAACGTCGTGCCGCTGCCCATCCGCGTCCGGAACTGGAGCACGCCGCCATGTTTTTCCACGATGCTCGCGGCGATCGCCAGACCCAGGCCCGTGCCGCCTTCTTTCGTGGTGAAGAACGGGTCGAAAATCCGTTGCTGCACTTCGGGCGGGATGCCTTTGCCCGTATCCGCCACTTGAATGATGATCGCAGGGAGGACGCGACCGGAGAGGCGCAGGTTCTCTGTGCGGACACCCAGGGTCACGTCGCCTTCGCCCTCGATGCTGTCTGCGGCGTTTTGGATCAGATTGACCAGCACCTGTTCTAATTGATGCGGGTCGGCCCGCACCCATAACAGCGGCGGCGGAATGACTCGCAGCCGGATGGAGGTTCTTTTCCAGGCCGGCATCAGCAGGCTTTGCACGCGGTGGAACAGGCTTTCGACGGCGATGGTGACCCGGCGCGGCTCGGACGGTCGCGCAAAGTCCAGAAAATCCCGGACGATCCGGTCCAGCCGGCGGATTTCCTCGTCAATGACCGTCGCATCCTCGTGTTCCGAAGAACCGGCCGGCAGGGTTTTCTTGAGGCCGTGAACGCGCACGTTAATTGCAGTGAGTGGATTGCGGATTTCATGGGCGATGCCCGCCGAGAGGGTGCCCAGCGAAGCCAGTTTCTCCTGCCGTTCGAGCAGCGCGCGGCTTTGAATGACCTGGGCGCGGAGCGGGGCGATGCGGGCACGGTAAATCAGCCGCGTGGCGGTGATGCCCAGAATCGCCAGCAGCACGACCGACGCGGCCAACAGCCATTGCAGGACTTCCACGGAGCGATGCGACTGCTTGACGAACTGGTTCAACGCTTCACGCTCCGCCCTTCTCAGCTTCGCGGTGAGGGACAGAAGCTGCGCCTCTCGTTCGTCCAACCGCTCCAGCAGCGGCTTCGGTGAAACAGCGGGTCGAGTCTGTGCCTGCTCGTCCAACACGCCGCGAACCCAGGCGAGATAATCGGCATAGGCCGCTTCAATCTCGTTGAGCAGGTTTGCCTCAAGCGCTGTCGTCACCTGGCCTTTCTGCGTCTTGAGCCAAGCCCGCAATTCCTCGCTCTGGCTTTCAAAAGCGGCCCGGTCAGAAGCCTGCTGGTGCGGGTCGAAACGCCACACGGCTTCATCCAAATCCGAAACCACGGCTTCAATGTGCTCGGCCCGGTGAAAACTCTCCGTCTGCACCGTGCCGAAGTTCCGCCACAGGAGACGAAGTTCCTGCCAAGCCGAATAGCCCGCCCAGCCGACCAACCCCGCCAGCAGCGCCACGGCCACGGCGAACCCGTAAAGCTGCAGCTTAACACTCATGAGGTGAACAGTGATCGGCCAGCCGTGGATTCCCACCTGCCACCAAACGCGGGTTGTTTGCCGTCACGCCTTTCATAAACACCTGCAAAAGAGCACGCCGGACGGCAAACGGTTTCCTGGCACAGACCCAGCTACAGGAAATTCGAACCGTGCGCTTCATAGGCCCATGATAAGGCAGACGAAGTGCCAACGCGACCAAAATGAAACCGAACGAGAGCAAACGAAAATGACAACGACCCTTCGCTACCTCGGACTCAACGGCCAGACCCTGTGGGCCGATCTGGTGAACGAGCACCTCCAGCACCTGCGCGGCCTGACCGCCATGACCGCCGCGGCCGCCGATTACACGCTCCGCGCGGCGCTGCTGAAAGCCGTGCGCGCCGTGGAACGGCAAATTCGTGCGCGCCGTCAAACGCGCGAGGAACGGCGCAAACGCAAACTCAAAGGCATTGCGATTTCGAGGCGTTGGACCGCCGCCTGTGGCGGCCAGTAGGCTTAAGCAACAACAAACCCACAACCGGAAACCAATGAAAACCAGGCAACCGAAAACCAACACGGCCAGCGAGTCCCGAACCCAGCGGATTCGCATCGAATTCAGCGACCCGTCTGCCGAGACCGTCTGTGTCGCGGCAAGTTTCAACGACTGGCGGCCTGCGGCGACACCGATGATTCCCCTCAACAAAGGCCGCTGGGCGAAGGAGTTGGCCCTGCCGCCGGGCACGTATGAATACTGCCTGGTGGTGGACGGGGCTTATCTACCCGACCCGCTGGCCCGGGAAACTGTGCCCAACCCGTTCGGCGGCGTGAACTCTGTTTTGCGAGTCGAAGTCCCCGCATGAGCTAAGCCTGGCAATAGGTCACCCTACGCCGAAGTTGACTTGGAAGAGCATGAGCAAACGAATTCTGATTGTGGATGACGACGCGCAAATCCGGGCGTCCCTGCGGAAGGCCCTGCAAGCCGAAAGCTACGAAGTGTTCGTGGCGGCGGACGGCGAGGAAGGCATCGAGCAATTCAGCGCCGGACCGGTTGACTTGCTTTTGCTCGACCTGAACCTGCCGGTCAAAAGCGGCTGGGACACCTTCGAGCGGTTGACTTCCCTGAATCCGCTCGTTCCAATCATCATCATCACCGGGCGGCGAAACCAGGCCGAGATGGCCGCGCTGGCCGGGGTGGGCGCGCTCTTTGAGAAACCGTTGGACGTGCCCGGGCTTTTGCGGACCATCCAAGATCTGCTTGCCGAACCGCCGGAGAACCACCTCAAGCGGCTCGCTGGCTGGCGCAGCCAGGCTCGCCACCGCCGGGCCAAGGCGAGCTGAACTGAATTTCCCGGGCGCCGCCGGTTGGCTCACGGAACAACAACCAAGACCATAACGACGCTAACGAGAAAGGAGATTCGTATGGCACGAAAGACGAAGAACAATGGAACAAACAACAAGGCACAGACCTTCTCCTTCACTGCGTCCGCAGCCACGAGTGTCCTGCTGGCGGGCGACTTCACGCACTGGCAGGAACGGCCCATCCCGTTGCGAAAAGAGGCGGATGGCGTCTGGCGCACCACGGTCGAACTGCCGCCGGGCGAGCACCACTACCGCTTCCTCGTGGACGGCGAATGGCGGGACGACCCGGAGTGCTCGCTGCGCGTGCCGACACCCTTTGGCAATCACAACGCCGTGCGACAGGTCGTCTGAGCACGAACTGCCGCTTGACTGGGGAAAAGGGGTTCTCAGAATCCCTGAGAAGCCTGAACATAGCAGCACTGCTCCCGATGCCGGGGCGTCGAAACAATGGCGTGGCAAGTGCATCCAGCCCCGTCGCGGCAGACGAGCGCGAACGTGCCGAACGGCCGTTCAATCAAAGACAGAACCATGAAGACCAAGTCAACCAAGCGGATGAAATCGCCGTTGCTCGGCTTGCGCCGGATTCTTGTTCCGACCGATTTTTCGGACCAGGCGGCGCAGGCCATGCGCTACGCTGTGCCGCTGGCACGACAACTCGGCGGCAAGATCAGCCTGCTCCACGTGCTCGATCGGTTGTTCGTTCCCGCGGCGTCGATTGCTGCCATGACCGACGAGAACAGGATTGCGGAGGCTGCCGGCCAAAGGCTCGACGAACTGGCCCAAGCCTCTATCCCGCCGGAACTGCTGGACAGAGTTCTCGTGCGGACCGGACGCGCCTATCAGGACATAGCCGAAGCGGCGCAAGGATTACACATAGACCTCATCGTCATGGCCACGCAAGGCCGCACCGGTTTGAAGCGCGCCCTGCTGGGCAGCACCGCCGAGCGCGTTGTGCGACACGCCGCCTGTCCGGTGCTCACGGTCCGGTCCCACGCCGGAGCGAATTCGCCCAGCATCAAATCCCGGAGTCTTGCGCCACGCATCAACCGCATTCTCGTGCCGGTGGATTTCTCGCCCCGTTCCCAGGCGGCCGTCCGGTTCGCCACCCGTCTGGCGCGGGCGATGAAAGCGCGCATTGGGCTGTTACACGTCGTGCAGCCGCTTCCGATCAATTCCGCGAAGTACCGCGAGGTCCGACAGTTCGATGCCGAGGCGAAACTTGAGGCGCGCCGCAACCTGAAGGCGCTGGCCGCCCTTGTCCCAAAGGACATCAAGACCGAGCAACTCCTGCGTCAGGACGTGCCGCATCGGGGCATCACGGATGCGGCGCGTGCGTGGCGGTGCGACTCGATCGTGTTGCCGACACGCGGGAGGACCGGCGTCGAATACATCGTCTTGGGGAGCACGGCGGAAAAGGTCGTGCGCCACGCCCATTGCCCGGTCCTGACACTCGGACGCGACTACCTGAAATCATAAACCGGCTCAACTCCTTCCGCCCATGAAAACAACGCAGACAAGCCCGACACCCCGGAGGAGGACGACCTCACCTCACCGAACTGCCGCACACCGTCACCGGCAGCTTGAAAGGACGTTGGCCGCACAAGCCCGCATTGACGCCATGCCATCCAAGTCAGAGGCCGCTGACCACAGGACCGGCAGGGACAAATTGCTGCACATTGAACGGATACTCGTCCCGCTTGACTTTTCCGAGTCCTCGGTGGAGGCGCTGCACTTCGCGCTGCCATTCGCTCGTGAAACCGGCGCGCGGCTCGATTTGTTGCACGTCATCGAATCCATCCCCGCGGCTTTCGGCCCGCCCGGAGAATTGGGGTATCCGCCTCCGCCCCCAGAGAAAGAAGCGCAGCGTGCCGCCGCCGCACGACTGGAACAACTTGCCGCCGCGGAAGTCCGGCGTCCGGTTCACGCGAAGACGCTGGTCAAGGAGGGCACGCCCGCTCAGGTCATCAAAGAGACCGCGGCGGACCTGCGGAGCGACTTGCTCATCCTCTCCACCCATGGGCACACCGGATTGAAACGCTTCTTTCTGGGCAGCACGGCGGAAAAAGTGGTGCGTCGCGCGCCGTGCCCGGTGCTGACCGTCCGCCACCGCGTGCTGGCCCGAATCGGCTCGCCGCAATCGCCGCCGTCCGAACGCATCAACCGCATTCTTGTGCCGGTGGACTTTTCCGCTCCGTCGGGCGAGATGTTAAAATACGCCGTGGCGTTTGCGAACCAGTTCCGCGCCTCGCTCGTACTGTTTCACGTGGTGGACCGCATCAACGTGCCGTCGCGGGTTGTCTATTACGCCACGCACTTGCAGATGACCGTGCTGCATGCCGGCATGACGAAGCTGTCAGGCTGGGCCAAACGGTATGTGCCTGATGATGTGGAAGTCGAGCAAGTCGTCCGCGCAGGCGAACCTTACGACGTAATCCGGGAGGTTGCGCGGCGTGAACGGGCGGACCTCATCATCATCGCTGCGCGCGGGCACGGCGCGGTGAAACGGTTTTTCATCGGCAGCACCGCCGGTCGCGTTGTGCGCCACGCGCCGTGCCCGGTGCTGGTCGTGCGGTAGATCACGTTCACGCTTATGAAACCAAAGATCCCTGCCACAACCGCGACACAGCCTGGAAGAACGTTGCTTCCCCTGAAGCAATTCCTCGTGCCGGTGGACTTCTCTCCCCGCTCGCAACTGGCACTCAAATATGCTGGTGGGTTGGCGCAGCGAGCCGGTGCGGCCGTGGACCTCTTATTTGTGGCTGAATCCGCGCCCTTCTATTCCGGTCTGGAGCATTCACCGCTGGCGCTGGAGAATGGCGAATTGGCGCTACGGGCGAAGAGGCATTTGCGCACACTAGCACTGCGCGCGACGGAATCCTGCGCACGGCGGGAGAGTCGCCGTGCGACCTGATCGTCGTGGCCACCCAAGGGAGGCGCGGATTGGAGCGATGGGTCATCCGCGAGCACGGCGAAGACATGCCGGAACTGCGCGATTGGGAGTGGCGCGACGAAAGAACTAGACCCCGAAAATGAAGGCAACAATGTCAGCCCCAAACAGAGCGTCCAATCCGTCTTCCGCGAAAGACGCGGCCGCAAATATGCACTGGCATCAGCTCGAAGCCAAGGAGACCGCACGCCGCCTGTCGGTTGAATTCAAACACGGCCTGTCCGCCGAGGAAGTGAAGCGCCGCCAGGCCGAGTTCGGTTTGAACCAGATGACGGCGCGGCGCGGCACACCCGCGTGGGTCAAGTTTCTCCAACAGTTCAACCAGGCGCTCGTCTATATCCTGCTCGCGGCCACGTTCGTTTCCGCCGCACTGGGGGAATGGGTGGACGCGGCGGTCATTTTCGGCGTCGTGTTCATCAACGCCGTCGTTGGTTTCATTCAGGAATCCAAGGCCGAACGGGCCATCGAAGCGCTGGCCAACCTGGTGCGCACCGAGGCAACCGTGCGGCGCGAGGGCCGCAAACAGCGCGTGCCCTCCGCCGAGCTCGTGCCCGGCGACGTGGTGCTGCTGCAATCCGGCGACAGCGTGCCCGCCGATTTGCGCTTCTTCGAGGTGCGCAGCCTCCAAGTCGAGGAAGCCGCGCTCACGGGCGAATCCGTTCCCGTGCAGAAGAGCGTCCAACCGCTGCCCGCCGACACGGTGTTAGGGGACCGCAAGAATCTGGGTTTTGCCGGCACGTTGATCACCTACGGCCAGGCCGAAGGCGTTGTGACGGCGACGGGCGACTGCACCGAAATGGGCCGCATCGCCACCATGATTCATGAGGCGGTGGATTTGTCCACGCCACTCACGCGCAAGATTGCGGAGTTCAGCCGCTTGCTGCTCTACGTCATTCTGGGCCTCGCGGCATTGACGTTCCTGATCGGGGTGCTGCGAGGTGAATCGGCGGCGGAAATGTTCATGGCCGCCGTGGCTCTCGCGGTTGGTGCGATACCCGAGGGCCTGCCCGCCGCGGTGACCATCACCCTTGCCATCGGGGTGGCGCGCATGGCCCGGCGCCACGCCATCATTCGCAAGATGCCGGCCGTCGAAACGCTCGGCAGCACCACGGTGATCTGCTCGGACAAGACCGGCACGCTCACCGAGAACCAGATGACCGTCAGCCGCATCTGGGCCGGAGCGAAGCTCTTCGACGTAACCGGCGGCGGGTATGAACCTGACGGAGAAATCAAGAGCGACGGCCAGAAGGCGGATTTGAAGGCTAGTCCCGCCCTGAACGAAACGCTCCTCGCCGGTTTGCTGTGCAACGATTCCCAACTCGTTCGCAAGGACGGCCGACTCGTTGTCGAGGGCGACCCCACGGAGGCCGCGCTAATCGTCGCCGCGCAAAAGGCCGGGCTGGACAGCGGGGAAACCGGTGCGGGCCGGCCGCGCGTGGACGTGATCCCCTTCGAGTCCGAGCACATGTACATGGTCACGCTGCACCGGAACGCTGAGCGACATACGATTTACATGAAGGGCTCGGTAGAACGCCTGCTCGAACGCTGCGACAAGATCCTGGATGCCGACGGAGAAGAAACCCGGTGCGACACGACCAGCGTCACACGCGCGGCAGACGAAATGGCCGCGCAGGGCTTGCGCGTGCTGGCGTTCGCGCGCCGGGCTGTTCCTGTCAGCCACACCAAGCTCACGCACGATGACGTGGCAGGCGGACTGACCTTGCTCGGCTTTCAGGGAATGATTGACCCACCGCGCGCCGAAGCCATCCGCGCCGTGGGTCAATGCCAAGGCGCCGGGATCGAGGTGAAAATGATCACCGGCGACCACAAGGGAACGGCCGTGGCCATCGGCAGGCAACTTGGCCTGCGCGGCGGCCAGGGGAGCGATGGCCAACCCGTGGCCCTCACCGGGAAGGAGTTGGAACAAGTCCCCGACGGCCAATGGGCGGCCACGGCGGAGCGCGCGGCGATCTTCGCGCGTGTCGCGCCCGAGCAGAAGCTGCGCTTGGTGAAGGCGCTGCAAAGCCGCGGCCACATCGTCGCCATGACCGGCGACGGCGTGAACGACGCGCCCGCGCTCAAGCAGGCCGACATCGGCGTGGCGATGGGCATCACTGGCACGGATGTCTCGAAGGGCGCGGCGGACATGATTCTGACCGATGACAACTTTGCCTCCATCGAAGCGGCGGTCGAGGAAGGCCGGAACGTGTTCGACAACCTGACCAAGTTCATCGCCTGGACCATGCCCACCAATGGCGGCGAAGGCTTGTTGATTCTCGCGGCCATCGTTATGGGCACGGCTCTGCCGGTCCTGCCAGTGCAGTTGCTGTGGATCAACATGAGCACCGCGCTGCTGCTCGGATTGATGCTCGTTTTCGAGCCGAAGGAAAAGCTCATCATGGCCCGCCCGCCACGTGAGCCGGCGCAGCCCATCCTCACGCCGAAGCTGATTCTCCGCATCGTGCTCGTGTCCCTCTTCATGGTCGTGGGCGGCTTTGCGCTGTTCCTCTGGGAGAAGAGCCAGGGCGCGGCGCTGCCCGAGGCGCGGACCGCCGTGGTCAACGTCATCGTGATGGTGGAGACGTTCTACCTCTTGAACTGCCGTTCGCTCACGCGACCGTTTTTCTCGCTGGGCATTTTCTCGAACTTGTGGGTGGTGGGCGGCGTGACCGCCATGATGGCCGCGCAACTGCTGTTCACCTACGCGCCGTTCATGCACAGACTATTCCACAGCGCTCCCATCGGCGGGCTGCTCTGGTTGAAGATCGTTGGCATCGGCTTCATCGTGTTCGTCGCTGTGGAACTCAAGAAATGGCTCGACGAGAAGTGGCGGAAGGAAAAGAGGGGAGACACCGTCGGTTGAAGTGGGACCGCACGCCAGCAAGCACGCGCTTTCACAATGTTTGACCATTCGGAGGGAAGATTCCGCTCCGGCAGGTGGCTGACGCGCTGCATGTGCAGGTCGGTGCGCGCGATGTGGAGGTTCAGTTGTGGTTGGCGGGCGGATTCGCTCGTTTTTGCGCCCTTTTCCTGGTTAAGAATCCAATCGTCCAGGCGAATCAACAACTTCCGCCGACTCGTCCACTATCTGCCAGTACACGGTTAGGCACAGTATTGGACACAGTTGAGTCGAATCCAGTACGGTATCCAAAGAGCCAAACAGGCTGCGGCCTACGGGATCTCAGCCGCGCTCCGGGCATGTCCCGATTGCCGGGAGCGGTGGTGGTATCAAGATACGCCCCGCTTTGGCGCATCCTCCTGACGATGTCGGATTGGACCCACTGCGTCGGGTGGAGCGCAACCCGGAGAATTACCGCCTTTCGGCGTCAGGCGATCTGGCGGACCTGGACCGGATGACGCTGGAGGTTCGGGACTTTCTGTGGTCGCATCCGACCGAGGCGGAGCCGGGCGTCCCAGCTTGAACTACAGAGCCTGGCTTGGGCCAACCCCGCGGCGTCTCCGCCGCCTGAGCCGTCTCGAAACAGAAAACCTGCCGGAATTGGAGGCGCCCCGCGCAAACCTTCGGCAAACCCGCAGACTCCGGATTCATATCGGACCGAACCGCCCGATTCTCCGGCCCTTCGCGCCGTGTACACCGGAGGTACACCGGAGGTACACCGGATGCACAAGGGATTTTCCGGTGTGCATCCGGTGTGCATCCGGTGTACCTTCGGTGTACACGCTCTGGGAGCCTCTTCGGCGCGGCGGGTTTACCCCGGGATGGGAGGCTCCTGGCAACCGCATCGCCGCGGTAAGTCTCTGATGGTGAGGCGCTTCCGAAGGAGCCGTTGGCTTCTGCGTTCTGCCTTCTTCATTCAGCCTTCCGCCTTCATCCTTCCTCACCTGCACCTGGCGCTCTTCTGCAGCAAGTCCAGGGAGGACAGGGGGTTACGGCACAAGCGGTTACGGGGCGTATCCGGAGCATACCGGGAGCCTATCCGGTGTGCAGGAGCGATTGTTGTCGCAAAACCGCCGCCAAACGCACTATAGGATGACGATATGAACTCATTGCAGCAGGATGAGGGCACGGAGCCGACCGACGGGGAATACGTCGTGAGCAGCCGCAACGGCTGTCCGGATCACTTCCGGCTGCTGGTGCAACGTTATCAACGGCCGCTCTTTGCGTATTTGTCCAGCCGCCTGGGGAATCATCTGGAGGCCGAGGAAGCGGCACAGGAATCGTTCGTGCGGGCTTTTATGTCGCTGAAGAAGCTCCGCAAACCGGATTCGTTCTATGCGTGGCTGATGGGCATCGCCGGCAGGGTGCTCAAGGAGCAGTTCCGTGACGCGGCACGCCGCCAAAGAGACCGCGCAGTCGCGGAAGCCCTGCAGGAGGAGGATGCCGGCACTGGGCCGGAGTATCCGTTGGAGGAAGCCATTGCCGTCCTGCCTGAGTCCTATCGTCAGGTGATCCTGCTGCGGTATTACGAGGGGCTCTCCTGTCAGGAAGTAGCCACACGCCTCGGGCTACCGCTCGGGACAGTGACCAAAACGCTCTCACGGGCCTACGCCCTGCTGCGGCAGGATCTCAAAGCCCGGGAAAGCGCGGAGGCAACAGTCGAATGAACGCAACAAACATGAACTGCGCCGAATGCCGGGACAACCTGGTTGCCTGCCTGGAAGGACTGCTCGACAGCGAGCAAAGCCGCCAGTGCCAGGCCCATCTCGAAAGCTGCGCGGCCTGCCGCGCCGAGTATGAGGCCGTGAGCCGCTTGCAGAAGCGGTTGGCGGCTCGCGGCCGTGTCGCCGCCGAGGTTTCTCTGGTGGAACCGGTCATGCGCGCTGTTCGCCAACAACAGATCAAGCCTGAAAGGACGACACTAATGAGTATCTTATTGAAGAACCGCTGGGGATTCGGATTGGGCGCTGCCGCGACCGCGGCGGCTGTCATTCTAATCATCGCCCTCGCCGCCCCGAACGCCCAGGCCAAGGCCGTCAAGGTCCTGGCCAGGGGCGCGCGAGCTGTGGCTAACCTCACCAGCGTCCACCTGCGCGGCCAATTGCGCACATTGCCCGCCGACAACTTCAGCTACATTGACGCCAATCGTGAGTTCTACCCCGTCGAGCTGTGGAAGCAGTTCGAGCCGAACCTGAAGTGGCGCGTCGAGAAGCCCGGCCGGGTCGCAGTCATGGATGGCGAACAGGCTATCCTCTACATCAAGCCGGGGAAGGTGGGCTACAGAGTACCTCAGCTCACCCGCAGCGCATTCGACACGGACTGGCTGCACCGGATCGCCAACCTCAGCGACACGATTAGCAACGAGCTGCGCCACGCACAGGCTCAGGGCTGGAAACTGGACCTCGCGGAAGAAACCGGCGCCGACGGCCGGCCCAAGTCCATCGTCACCGTCCACGCCAAGTGCGGCCTGCCCGATGATGATTACACTCGGAACAAGTTCCTGCAAGATGCGGACACCCGTCGCGTCTATCACTTCGACGCGCAGAGCGAGAGGTTGGAAGCGGTGCAGATGTATTTGATCCAGGGTGCGAGCGAGGTGCAGATCTTCGAGTTAAGCCAGATTGAATACGACCAGGCGATTGATCCCAGCGTCTGGCAGCTCGAATTGCCGGCAGACGTGAGCTGGGTTCAGGAACCGCAGAAGCTGCCTGACAATGAGAAATATGCCTCGATGACACCGGAAGCGGCCGCCCGCGCCTTCTTCGAGGCCTGCGCCAAGGAAGACTGGACCGAGGCGGGGAAGTTCATGTCGCCCGTCAACCAGCTCCTGAAGGACTACCTCGGCGGCCTGGAAATCGTCAGCCTGGGGCAGGCTTTCACTTCCAAAGCCTATGGAGGCCGGTTTGTCCCTTACGAGATCAAGCTCAAGAACGGCGGCGTTAAGAAACACAACCTGGCCCTGCGGAAGGACAACCCGGCCGGACGCTGGCAGGTGGACGGCGGGATCTGAGACGGGCGGTTGCCGCCGCCGTGCTGCTTCGATGTGGCCGCGCTCGACCAGGAGCGCGGCCAAAACTTGTACACCTCGCCGGCCCTCCGCAGGGTGAGTTGCCGCCGAAGCAGGGCGGTCATCAAAGGGCGTATCTTGACACGACCACCACCTTCGGCGATCGGGACATGGGCGGAGCGCGGCTGTCCTCAGCCGCAGCACGTGCGGAAGGAAATGGGTTTTGGGACACTGGAGGCAGC
>CAZVFC010000028.1:0-111341 GCA_964625855.1 uncultured Verrucomicrobiota bacterium
ACAGTCTTGCCGATGGTAGTGGTTTTATAGACTCCGCGAGAGTAGGTCGCCGCCAATTTTTCTTGAAAGGCCGCAGCCGGATATTTAGGGCTACGGCCTTTTTCTTTGCGGCCCAGGGGCTATGTTGGACCGCCTCCGCCCGCCCGGCAGCCAAGTGTCTGCCCTGCTACCAGAGTCGGACGCGGGCGTAACTCAATTTCAACGGCTCGCCTTGGCGATGGCCAAGCAATTCGAGCGTTCGGCATGGCGGCGAGCCACCTCGAACGGTGGCGGTGAAATATGAAGTGAACGGCTTCTTGAATGGTACCGTCGCCGGCGCACCGATCTCGCCGCCGGAGAGAATCTCCAGCAAGCGGTTCTCGGCGATCGCTTTGCCATTGGCGTCCGTGCCGCTCGCGTGGCAGAGGACGAAAAGGCGGTTGTCAGGTGTGGCCTGAAAGCGAGGCGAGGAGCCGACCTCCCCCGGTTTGCCTTCTTCCGCGCGCATCAGCGTCCGGTGGAGCATGACCTTGCCATCGCGAACCTGGGCGTAATTGACCGAGTGGCTCTGCCTGGCATCTGGAAAGAATTTCGCGCGGAGGCGCTCGTCGAGCGCCCGCTCGGTCCAGACCAGATGCACTGCTCCGTCCGGCGCCAGCCAGAGATCGCCTGCCGAAATCCCGCCGCAGGTCTTGTCCCGGCTGGCGATTTCCACCCAGGGGCGGAACTGCTCGCGCGTGATGTCCGGAGTCCAGGTGTAAAACAGACGCCGGAAGTCATAGTCCCATTCGTTACCCGTGAGCTGTCTCTTGTAAGCCCGCCATTCCGGGTAGGGCTCGACAATGTCGCTGACACCGCAGAAATGGACGGTGCGGTTCCTGAGCTGGACGTTGGGATAGCAGACTCGGACGGGCCCGGGCTTGGGATAGTCTGCGCCGTGGGGCCAGCGCAGTTGGCCCTGGGCAACCCAGTGGCCGGTGCGGTCACGGAACGTCCATTCAACCTGCGTGTAGCCTATGTTCTGCAGCAGGATCAACTCCTGGCTCGGTCCGTCCGCGGCTAAGCTGCGGTAAGAGTGTTCCGTGAAGGCGGGCTTACCCTCCCAAATCGGCAGCAGGCGCTCGAACTGCGCCTTGGTATTCCGCGCGGTGAACTGCAGAATTTCCGGGCGTGCCGGTCCGCTGTAAACATCCTTCTCCGTGAGAGTGGGGTTGACCGAAAGGAAGAGCCGCCCATCCGGAAAACCAGCCAGAGGCGAAGGTTCGCGGGTCCGCTCAGTGGGGTCTGCCTGTTGAAGCTGCCAGCCATTCTTGTCGCGTCGGTAGAGTGTCCACCGGCAGTTGTTCAAGGGCTTGGTGTCTTTCAGAGTCTCGATCCCGCTGGCGAAGACGTCGTCCCCAACGCGCACCAGGCAGGTCGAGCCGTGACACCAGAGCGGTCCGGCGCCGTTATTGGCCGGTTCGTAAGCGTAAACCTCTTCCTCCGCTTCGACTACAGGCCGAAGGGTGGGAGGTGAGTGGGCCGGCGCTGCGCTCAGCGCGCAGGAGAGGGTGGCGCAGGGGAGCAGCGTCCCGAAGCACAGAGCGATCTGCCTTAGTCCGCGCGCCGCGCTCATCGAGGCGTGTCCATGAACTTGGGCGTGGCAATAACGTTCGCGCGGGCGGGGGCGAGACGCACCAGCATCACGCCATGACGCGGCACAGTGGCCGTGAATTCGCCCGCGAACTCACCCAGGTCCTGCTGCCGCCAGAGATCGCGCACGATTCGCCGGCCCTTGATTCTCAGGTCGGACCATTTGGCCGCCACGGTTGCAGGCTCCTCGCCGCGGTTGAAAAGGCCCACTGCCTTGCTGCCGTCTTCCAGATCCCTTGCCCAGACTTCGAGGTCGCCGTCAATGGCCATGCGCCGGCCCGGCTTGCCGAGCGGGTCCTGGTCCACGTCAATCACCTCATCGTTCGTGAGCAGACTCAGCGTGAAGTCATCCAGGCGGGTGATGTCGCCGCTGAAGATGAGCGGGGCGGCGATTAGGCACCAGAGTGAGACGTGGGTGTATTGCTCATTGGGCGAAAGCGGTGTCGGAACGGTTTGGCCTTTCCAGTTGCTCAAATACCCGAGCAGCAGGTAATCAGGATCGTTCCAGCCGCCCGGACCGCCGTATTTGTGCAATTCCTTCTGGGCATAGACATCGAAGCCGTCCCGGAACAGCGCGCCTGGTATGCCGTAAAAGGAACCGCCCAGATCGCCCGCCGTTCGCCAACTGTGGCCGCCAACCTCTTTGCCCCATTTCCAGACGTCGCCCATGCCATATTGGCAGAGGTTCAGCACCAGGTCGCGGTCCTGCCGCCGCAGGATGTCGCCCATGAGGCGATACGGCTGCTGCATCTGGGCCAAAGCAGGATTGGTGGCGATTCTCCCGAACGAGCACCAATCATACTTGAGGAAGTCATACCCCCACTCGGCAAACCGGCGCGCATCCAATTCCTCGTGTTGATACGCGCCGACGTGGCCCGCGCAAGTGAGCGGTCCCGGCGAAGTGTAGATGCCTGCTTTGAGCCCCTTGGAATGGATGTAATCGGTCAGGGCCTTCATGTCGGGGAAACGCCCATTGGAGTTGACCATTCCCCTCGCATCCCGCGGCTCGCCTCCGAGGCTTGGATCACTCGCGCCCGGTTTGATGGACCAGCAGTCGTCAATGTTCACATACTGGTAGCCGTGATTGATCATGCCGCTGCTGACCATGGCGTCGGCGGCATCGCGCATGATCTTGTCGGTTACGTGGTTTTCCCACACATACCAGCTATTCCATCCCATGTGCGGCGTCAGTGCCAGCGTCTCGCCGCAGACGATCCTGAACTTGCGTTTCGCTGTCCCCAGCGAATTGGCGGCCCGCAGGGTCACCTCGTAGGTCCCGGGCTTCTCGATACGGCCGTGGATCTGGCCGGTCTGCGCATCCACTGTCAGTCCCTTCGGAAGACGATCCACCGCAAAGGTCATCGGGCGGTTGCCGGTCGCCGGTATGGTGAAGAGAAACGGATGGCCCGGATGCACGCCAAAGATGCGCGCTCCGTTTATGCGGGGCGTACGGGGTGGTTTGGGCGTGAGAATGACCGCCTCCTCCTGGGGTGGGCCCACAATCACCGGACGCGCCCCGGTGACGAGCAATTTGGCGTCCGCCCAATCCGCGTGGCCGTAGCTGATGTCGCCCCGCGAATCCGCGATGAGCAGCAGCATCTTGACTCCTTTGGCGCTTACCGTGACCTCGCGCGCGGCCTGGCCCAACTTCATGCCTGTGGTGCGCCACAACACCTTGCCATCACCGATTACCCGGAACGAGATCCTCGCGTGATCGCTCCCGGCAGCATCATCCACCCCCACCCGCGCCGAAAAGCTCTCCGACCCGCCATGGAGTCGGAGGCGCACAACGCTGTCCGTGTGCGTACCCAGCCCGCGTTCGAACCTGGTCCCGCCAATCGAAAGCGGCTTCCCGGTAACGGCCTTGTCCGCCTGGGGCTGCCCCCAGCCCTGAACAATCGGGGACAAGTCCAGTGAGGAGATCCAGACGGTTTCGGGTTCTGCCGCCTGGATACGAGGTGCGAGCGTTGTGAGGACGAGGGTGGTGCCAAACGTGAGCAGCTTCAGTTTCATGGTGGCGAATTCTCCCCCAGGCCGGGGCGGACTTCCAGCGCAATTTCAGAGGGGCATCAAGGGGCCGATTCGACAGACTTCTCATTTGTGGCCGACGGGGCCGGCGACCCGGCGAGCGGATTTCGGCCTCCTCTCCATATTCCTGAGCCGGACACAGTTTTCCGAGATTGGCGAGGTCGGCCCCACTGTGGCATAAATGTCTTGTGAAAAGTCTTACCGAACATCTCTGGTTTGAAGTGTCCAGTCGCCGTGGGTTCGTGAACATCACGCAGACTGTGGAAGGCCTGGTGCGCAAGAGCGGGGTCCAAGAGGGCCTTTGTCTGGTGAACGCGATGCACATCACGGCGTCGGTGTTTATCAACGATGCGGAAGACGGCCTGCTGAACGATTACGACGTCTGGCTCGAGAAGCTCGCGCCGCACGCACCCACCTCGCAATACCAGCACAATCGCACCGGCGAGGACAACGCCGACGCGCATATGAAGCGGCAAATCATGGGCCGCGAAGTCGTCGTTGCCATCACCAGGGGCAAGCTGGACCTCGGCCCCTGGGAGCAGGTTTTCTATGGCGAATTCGATGGCCGCCGGCGCAAGCGCGCACTGGTGAAGATTATCGGGGAATAAGGGAGGAGAATCACCTGTCGCCCCCGGCAGGGGGCAGAGGAGGCGAGGCGCGACGATGAACGAAAACAGTGGTTTGTTTGTCTAACTGGAATGAACAGAAAGACTAACACCAGACGGGGCACGCAGTCACTAGCCTCGGGCCAGCGCTGGAAGACCAAGGACGCGTACATCGAGATTGTTGAATTGGGCAAACGGCTAATCCACTACCGAATGGTTCGGCAATTGGGGCAAATGCGCCGCACCCAGACCAGCGGCATTGACACTATGGAGGCCTATCTCAAAGCCCACGAGGCCCGGCTGGTTAAGGGCGCTTCCAAGAATTAGACCGCCCACGCTGAAGCGGGGCAATGATGAGGAGGGCTGCCAGCTGACAGAGTCGAGCGGTTAGGCGTTGGGGCCAATTCCTGCACCGTTGGAGATTCCTTCGCCCAGCAAGTCCCCGTCTGAGCTATAATCTGTGGAAACCCTGCCATCCGGGTCCGATGCAACTTCTCTGGGATTGCACAAGCTTCTGAGTTGCGACAGCTTGGAGCCCAGTGAATCGAAACGAAGTCTGTCAACCAAGCCAGCCTGCTCCGACATCCCACGCGAATAGCCGCAACCTGCGAGCCTCAACCCGGCGGCTGCTCTTCCTGCTGTTCTTTGTCTCCGGCTTTTGTGGCCTGCTATACCAGGTAGTATGGACGCGGTTGGCCTACGCTTCCTTTGGCACGATCACGCCCGTCATGTCGGTAGTTATCTCCATGTTCATGCTGGGGCTCTCGCTCGGCTCCTGGGCGGGCGGCCGATGGATCGGTCTGTGGGCGGACCGAACAAGGCTTTCCGCCATCAGCTTTTACGCCCTCGCGGAACTTGTCATTGGGTTGGGCGCCTTTGCGGTCCCGAGCCTGTTTGGGCTCGGCCAGCACCTCCTGCTGGCGCTCGGTGCCGCTGGTTCGCTCAAGTATCTTTTCGTGTCCGCCCTTGTGTTGGCGGTTTCCATTCTACCGTGGTGCGTGTGCATGGGCACCACATTTCCCTTTATGATGGCTTACGTCCGTGAGCGTGAGCCCCAGAACTCCGAAAGCTTCAGCTTCCTTTACCTGGCGAACGTGCTCGGTGCCACGATCGGCACCCTGCTGACGGCCCTGGTGTTGGTGGAATGCCTCGGTTTCCGCCATACCCTCTGGATCGCCGCCGGAGGGAATTTCCTTATCGCAGCGATCTGTATCTGGCTCGCGGGAGCCCGACGGTCAGCCCAGAGCCTTCAATCCGTGGTTCCCAGTCCGCAGCCTGCAGTCCACAGTCCGCGGTCCGGCGACCGGCTCAGCGACCACCCGAGCCTGCAGTTCGTGCCGACCATTCTTTTCTGGACCGGTTTCGCCTCGATGGCCATGGAGGTGGTTTGGATTCGCGCCTTCACACCGGTGGTGAAGACCCAGGTCTATTCGTTTGCCCTGGTGGTCGCCGCCTACCTCGCGGCTACCTTTGTAGGTTCATTGCTCTACCGGCGGCATTTGGCGGCAAGATCGGTGCGCCCTACGGCCGAACTGCTGGCCCTGCTTTGCGCGGCGGCTTTCCTGCCGGTTCTGCTTAACGACCCGCGCTGGATTAAGGCCAACTGGCTCTACACCGCCGACCCCTTGAGCGTGGTGATCGTGCTCGCAAGCATCAGCCCGTTTTGCGCCATCCTCGGCTACCTGACCCCGGGCCTGGTGGATCAATATGCCGGCGGTTCCCCGGCGCTTGCCGGCAAAGCCTACGCGCTGAACGTCCTCGGCTGCATCCTGGGGCCGCTCTTTGCCGGTTACATTGTGCTGCCCTGGCTCAGCGAGCGTTCCGCGCTCCTGCTTCTCGGTCTGCCATTCTTCGGGTTCTACTTCATCACGTTCAGGAACCTGCTTGTCCGGCGGCGACTTGGCCTGGGTGTGGCCGCCGGCGTCGTGGTGGCTTGCGCCTTGTTCTACTCGCGCAGCTACGAGGACCAAGTGTTGAAGTCGGAGAAGCACGCAGTGGTGCGGCGTGATTACGCGGCTTCCGTGCTTTCCTACGGCGAGGGATTCGAGAAGCTGCTCTGCGTTAACGGCCTCGGCATGACCACCCTCACGCCCGTTACCAAGTTCATGGTTCACCTGCCGCTCGCGTTCCATCGCGGCTCGCCCGAATCCGCGCTGGTCATCTGCTTTGGCATGGGCACCAGCTACCGCTCCGCCCTGAGTTGGGGTCTCCAGACCACCGCGGTGGAGCTTGTGCCCAGCGTTAAGGATGCCTTTGGCTTTTTCCATGCCGATGCCGCGCGCGTGCTGGAGGACCCCAAAGGCCGCATCGTCGTGGATGACGGCCGGCGTTACCTCGAGCGCACGCGCGATCAGTATGACGTCATCGTCATTGACCCGCCGCCGCCAGTCGAGGCCGCCGGCTCGAGCCTGCTCTACTCGAGGGAATTCTATGAGCTGGCCAAGCAGCGGCTCAAGCGCAACGGCCTGCTGGCAACCTGGTATCCCGGCGGGGATTCGCTGGCCGGACGCGCCATCGCGCAGTCCCTGCGCGAGTCGTTCCCTTATGTGCGGATTTGGGGCGGTGTCGAAGGCTACGGCAATCACTTGCTGGCTTCGATGGATCCGATCGAGAAGCTGAGCGCCGTCGAACTCGCCGCACGGCTGCCCGAACGCGCCCGGCAGGATTTGCTGGAATGGAACTTGTCGGCGGACCTGGCGGCCTATCTAAACGTTGTGCTGTCACAAGAAATTCCCATCGAGAACATCCTTCAACCGGTACCGCCAATGCCCATCACGGACGACCGTCCGTATAACGAGTACTTCCTGCTCCGCGGCAAACAACTGTAACGCCCGGCGGAAAGCCTCCAGCCGCGGAATCGGCACTCGGCGTTGCTTTCTTGTCCAAGGCCATTTTCCAGTGGTCGTTTTCCCTACTCCCCAAACAGACTCCGGCTACCTTCTGCGAACCCTTGGGGTTGCCCGATACATGCGGCTCGCTCCAGCCTAGCTCATTCGCCGTAGTACGGCCGTCCTGCGCGGAACACTTCGAGCATCTCCGACAGCCGGTCCGGTAGCTCGCTCCGCGCACCTTTCACCAAATCTTGTGCCTGCTCTGCAAACGACACCGCCTCCTGAAAGCGGCCGGTCTCCGCGTAGGCCGCTGCTAACGTCGCCAGCGGCGTCGGATTCCGATATCGGGTCAACTCACAGGCTCGCGTTGCCAGTCTCACCGCCTCTTCTCCGTTCCGGAACTGGGTGTTCGGGCACGTTGCCAGGGTCCAGGCGAGGTTGTTCAGGGCCTGCAGGAAATCCGGTTCCAACCGCAGCGCCTGCCGGTAGTGTGCTATCGCTTCGTCCATAAGTCCCAGCTTCCTGCAACTGATGGCCAGATTGTTGAGGGCGCCGGCATGGTCGGGCTTGAGCCGCAACGCTTCCTCGAACTGCTTCACGGCTTCCTCGTGACGTCCCTGCTGGGCTAGGATGTTGCCTAGGCTGTTGTGCGCGCCCGCGTCTGCGGGATTAATTCGCAGCGCCTCCGCCAGCGCCTCGACCCCCTCTTTCGTTCTGCCCAGCAATGCCTGAGCGATGCCGGTTTGGACCAAAGCCGGCACGTTGTTCGGGTTGGCCTTGAGCATCTCCGAAAACTGCGCGATGGCCTCGTCGTATCGGCGTCGCTTGCTCAGGGTCTCGCCCAGGATGTATCGGATCTCCGGGCGCGGCTGGATTGCCACCGCCGCCTGGTACTCGATTATGGCTTCGTCCTCCCTGCCTTGCGCGAGGAGAGCATGGCCGAGGTTTTGATGCGCAACCCAGTTGTCGCGCGTGACTACCAGCGCGTGCCGGAACAGTCGCTCGCTGTCATGCCAATAGCCCACCTGTTTCCATGTCATCACCGCGCAGGCCGAAAGGACCAAGCCGGCAGCCAGGACTGCCGTCGCCTTTCGCCGTGGGTTCAGCCACAACTCTCTGCCACCACAGCTCAACACCGATGAATCCGGGTAAGAAGCCGCAGAAGGCCTCTCTTCCCAGGGCGACTGTCCGCTTATTGAATGGCGACTCGGAGCCAGAGGGCCGGAAGCAAGGCTCTTACCCTCTGCATCTGTGTCCATTTGTGTGCCTCTGTGGTTCTGTTCCGCTCGGTTCGGACTCAGCCACTCCGAAACCTCCCACACCACCATCAGGAATATCCCAACGAGCGGCAGGTAGGTGTATCGGTCCGCCGTCTGTTGCATGCCTACTTGCACCAGCCCGATCACGGGCACCGACATTCCCAGGAACCAGAACCAGCCCATCACCCGCCAGGGTTTCCTCGGCTCAGTCAAGGACCCGGCGGAACGGGCGCCCGCCAGGGCCGGCGCAAGCGCCCACAGGGTAATCGCCAGCAGGACCACGCCCGCCACCACCACTGCGGTCAGGGAAAAGTGTTTCCGCAGCGGGTAGAAGATCGCTAGCCCAGCGGGCCAGACGGTCTGCTTCAGGTAAGTCCCGTAGCTTACCACGGCATTGCTCAACCGCTGCTCTATCGAGAGGAGCGCCAGCGGCCGGACCGCCCCACCCAGACTCTGCGCCTGGAACGTCATGACGCACGAAAGCGCGCTCAGAATGAAGAAGGGAAGCTTCTCCACCAGTAAACGGAGTGGTGGAGTATAGGAGCAATGGGGTAACGGAAAAGAGAGGCGGCGGAGCGGCCAATAGTCGAGCAAGAGGAGGACGAAGGGCACGGTAACCAGCATCGGCTTGCTCATCAGGCCGAGTGTGAAGAAGAGAAGGGCCAGAGCATAATAGAACGACGATGGAGGATGGAGCATGGAAGATGGAGGCGTGATACACGGTCCGTGGCCCCCGTTCTGCGCAGCAGTGCTGCGGAGAACCGACATGATCCCCTCCCTGCCGATTAGTGACCACTGACTACTGATCGCTGATTTCCCCGCGTATCGGACATACGCCCAGAGTGTCAGCATAAAGAAGAACGCGCTCAGCACATCCTTCCGCTCCGAAATCCACGCCACCGACTCGACGTGCAACGGGTGTAGGGCAAACAGTACGGCGACGGTGGCACTGCGCCAGGCAGCGCCGGTCAGCCGTTGGAGCAGCAGAAACAGCAGGAGGGTGTTCCCTACGTGGAGCAGCAGGCTGATGAAGTGATGCCATCCGGCCTTCAGCCCGAAGAGTTGGACATCCAGCATGTGCGAAAGCCATGTCACCGGATGCCAGTTGCCTGCGAAGCCCGCTTGGAAAGCCCAGGCAACACCTTTCCAAGTGAATCCGTTCATCACGTGAACGTTCACAGTCACGTAGGCGGGATCATCGTAGTTTATGAATTCGCTGCCGGTCACCGGCCAGAAGAGAGCCAGGATGACGGCGCTTAGGGCCGCGCAGATCAACAGTGTGCGGCGCGCTTGTTCTGTCAGGTCCATCGCCCCTGTTTACCGCAGAGACCCGGAGAACGCAAAGGACAACCGGTCTCCGCTCGTGATAAATCCAACAGATGAGGCTCGCCACGCGAACCTGCGCGCAAGAAAACAACCGCAGCGGCGACGACCGGTCTCATCGTTCACGGTCTGAGCGGAGCACCTGCGCCTCGATGGACTTACACTCGAGAACCGTATTGTCTTGGTGGGTTTCGCGAGTGGTTTGGCCTCCTGCGGGCGATCCGCCCCTGCTATCAGTAAAAAAAGAAGCCGCCCGATAGGGCGGCTTCTGTGAATTAAAACTGTATCAGCTCACTTGCGACGGCGGAAAATCAACAGCGCCGCGGCACCCAGGCCGGCCAGCGCGAACGTGGACGGCTCAGGAATGAAATACAGGTTGAAGCTCGTAATGTTCGCTCCCATCTGCGTCAAGTAAGGAGGCGGATTCACGCCGCCGACAGAGGTCATGCCAATTGGCGCCGAATGACCGGCAGCGATAGTCCCGGCCAGCCAAGCGACTTGAGCTTCATTCCAAGTCGGATAAAGACCAGAGCTATTGTCCCAAGCCGCGATCTCGAACGTGAACTGTCCTTGCGCATCCTCAAGAACCGGTGGAGTGCCGCTTAACACAGCAGTATTCACAGCGAGAAAACCCGCCCCGCTGCCAGTGCGGAACGTGTTTATCCCGCCTACGGGCCTGAGACTATCATGAGGAAGGGCAAGTCCGCCAGAACCGAAGAGCAGCTGGGCATATGTGGTCGATGCACCGTATTGGCCAGTCAAACCAGAGGCTCCGATAAAAACCCTGCCGCCGAAGTCCGTCGTCCCGGCGGGAAGATCATTTGCCGCAAGACCGATTATGCTCATCGTGTCAGTCGCGGACAGCGGGGCATAGACGTGAGTCGTCTGGTTTATCGGTTGGCCGATGAAACGGTTCTCGAAGTGTATTGTGCCTTGGGCGAAAACGCCTGCGGCAGTAGTCAGCGCGAAGGCTGCGAGTATCAGTTTTTTCATAGGTGTTATTACTAAGTATGTTGTGGGATTTCTAATTACTATTGCTTTTTGTTTGTTGGTTTTCGCTCAGAATCATTCCACCGTGAAGTTGCGTGTCCATGCTGTGGCAGTCGTGCCCGGCGCCTTCTTGATCAGCATGCCCTCGCCAACGCCGAACATTGGCTCGCTCGGCAACCAGGTCATTTCAAGGTCGTCGAAGGTATAGGCAGTCCAACCATTAGACCACTTCAGAGCATTGTCGCCCGGCTCAGACGGGAACTTCAAATCAGCCGCGAGTGCGCCGGCCTGCGGAACCATCGAAGACCTGGCAAGATAAACACCTGCGGGGTTGATCGCAGTGCTAAGGGCACCTTGCAGCACTTCACCAACGAAGGTCAGCGTCGTAGCAGCCGGAGCCTTGAACAGACCGGCTTCCCCGGGGTTCAGGGTGGCGTTGCCGTCCGGCAACCACGCCATTTCAAGGTCGTCGAAGCTGTAGGCAGTCCAACCACCAGACCACTTCAAGAAGTTAGCGCCGACCGGTCCGTTAGGGAACAGTGATGCGATCGTGTTATTCGTGGTGTTGAGCTGATTCGCGATCATTACATACTGGCCCGCCGGAATGGGCACGTTGTAATAGCCGACAACGTTTAAGGAATAAACGTTTGATTGCGCCATGGAGGTGGCGATTCCTGCCGCCAAGGCGGCTGTGCATACTAATGCCTTTATTGTTCTCATATATGTAGTTTGTGTTTTACCGTGTGTGTGCTAACTATTGCAGAATTCGTTTCACCCGTCAACAGTTTTTGAAATATTTTTGAACATTTTTTTGCCCCCCGGATTTCAGCCTGGCGAAGGCCGAAAACCGGCCTCCTGCAGCCCGCAAAATGCCCCCGCCAGAGCGTGAAATGCCCATAAATACACGGGTGATAGCCAATGCCGTGCCAGAATAGGGCGGTTTTGGCGTCAAATAAGGGCAAATCGCCCCGCCCCCCCCGAAAGCCGAATTTGAATGCTGAAACCCGAAATCTGACGAAAGTGAGCCTGAACGAAGCTCACGGACGCGCTCGACACGCAAAGCGACCTGACACGGCCGCTGGCCTTATATCCGGCAAATCGGCAGGTGCCCGCACACGCCGCCGAATCGGACGTGCAGGTGCGTCTCGAACAGTTCGGGTCGCGTCGGCCGCGACCTCGGGGTGCGTGCCAGGTGGGGTTTGAGTCGTGGGGTCAATTGACGTTGGGGGAGTCCCGGCGAGAGCGTTCGTTCCGCTCGCGCGAGGGGACCTGTTGGCGCCGCAGCCACTATTGGAGACGCTGCTTATTACCGGTTGATTGGCGCGGGCAGCCGGCGGCAGTTGCACCGGGAGTGATCGAAGCGATCCACCATCCAGTGATTGCGCACGCCCCACGCCCACCCGGCGGGGGCGCCGGGTAGCAGCGCCCGGGGCGGGCGCGGTCCCCAGAAATAACGCATGGATATCGTGCCGCCTTCCGCGGCACTTCAACAGACCTGCTACGGAACCACTACGGACCCCAAACACATCATCATCCCGTTTCCTCCCGGTTGACCCACGTTCTCAGTCCCGTTTCGTCCGCGCCTGGCAGCCCTGCAAGGAAGTGCTTTTCGCCAGCCTGGTTATCCCCGCTTTCAGCTACGCCCATTCGCAGGCGCTTACCGGCCTTGGCTCAACAAGGCTTCTACGGTTTCGGGAGGGTGCGTCCCCGGTGCATCTCCCATGTGGGCCGGCCCCCATGGGAGATACACCGGGGCATCGCCGATCAGACTCCGGGGCGACGTCGCGCCGCTAACGCGGCGTCGGGAGCGGAGAAACGCGCGCGCGGAGCTAATCTACGTTGGGAGAAGCCGATTGTCGGAAGGCTTTACACATCAATTCGCTGCTATTAATGCGTTGTAGTGAAAGTAGTTACGAGGTTATTGACCATGCGTTGCTTCCGATCCGTCGGAAACCCTTACACCTTCCTGCGCCATCCATGCCAACTGCCAGCTAGGGTGAAATAAATACTGAATTCTCAAGTTGCTATAATGCAGAATGTTAAGTTCATAGAATAGATAAGCTAGCTCACGGGTTTCCTCTCATGGCACGGTTCTCGCTAACATACACTAGGGTTACGGTGTACATTAACAAATAAGCCATTAACAAGAAGGATTAGGATCGGGTAGTGGAAGAAAGGTAAGGGTAAACATGAAAAGAGACTTCATCAAGGCAGGTTTGAGTGCAGCGTGTGTGGCGGCGGTGCTGTGGGCGGCGACTTCCGCACAGGCCAACCAGTACACCTTTTATCGGCTCACAGACAACAACGCGGATAATCCGGCGAGCCAATTCTTGGCTGAGGTTACCGCTAACGGAGGTCAGGTAGATTTTAAGATCTCTAACGCAGGACTCATCGCGTCATCCATCTGCGACATTTACTTTGATGATGGCACCCTGCTCGACCTTGCCAGTATCAATTGGGGTAGCCAGACAGGGGTTGCATTCGATGACCCAGCCACCCCAGGAGACCTGCCGAGTGGTAATACCGCCTCACCTCCGTTCGTAACGACGCAGGATTTCTCGGCCGATTCGAATAGTCCTCACTTGGCGGCGAACGGCGTCAACCCAGGAGAATGGGTGACCATCACCTTCAGTCTCCAAGGTGGCCAGACCTTTAACGATACCATAACGGCGTTGAACGATGGCAGCTTGAGAATCGGTCTCCACGTTCAAGCCATCGGTACTACCGGTGGGAGTGACGGATTTGTCAACAATGGCGGCGGCAAGTTTCCGGACGGCGGCGCGACAGTCGGTCTTTTAGGTTGCGCATTGACTGCTCTCGGGCTGGTTGGTCGAAGGCTCCGTAAGGCCTGACAATCAATACTCAGATTTCCAAGGCGCAAGGCTTTGTGCTTTGCGCCTTTTTCTTTAGCCTTGACCAGGGCGCCTCAGGATGCTGGTTGAATCAGGTCGGCTCAGCCCGGGTGCATCTTCCAAGCGCGCACCGCGCGTGAGTTGCTTGTCAGCAGCGCGGGAGCGCCGACATTCCTGTCGGCAGGAACGCTCGAACGCCCGGCGCCCTTGGAAACCAGAGAGGGCAGTCGGCTTTGAGCCCGGGTGCCGACACGAATGTCGGCGCTCCATGTCCGCGCTCCGAGTTGGTGTGTTGACACGCTCCGCCTCAAATGGTCAGCCATCGGTGGTTCGAGCTCCGGTCGGCTGGAGCGGACCCGTTTGCGCCTACCACATTCGCAGCCGGTAAAAGCGCTGCGGCGCTTGGCTGGCGTCCGGGTCGCAAACTGTAACGGAAGCATCGGTGCCCGCGAGATTATTGGTGATCGGGAACCAGACGCTGGAGGCGGAAAGCTCACCGCAATACTCGAGGCAGTAGGGGCGGCCAGTCACGGTGTTGAAGCTGATAAAACAACAATTGTTGGAGCCGAGAGTGAGGGCGGCAATACTCGGAGCGGAAACCACCTCGAGACGGAATTGCGCCTCGGCAGTCTGGCCGGGCGTGCCCGAGTCTGCCAGAAGGACGTTGAAGGTGAACGTGCCAAGCTGGGTGGGCGTGCCGGTGATCAGGCCTGAGGGCGCCAGCGACAGCCTGGGCGGGAGCACACCGGTGCGGCTGAAGAGTGACGATACGTTGGCAGGAATGAAGGTGGCATCGTCCCTCGTCGAGAGGGTGTAGTGTGTGCCGTCGCCGGCCGAGAGGCCGATAGTAGCGCCCGGCAGGCCGCTCTGAGCCGGGCCGTAGTTGAACTGGATCGCGCCATCCCGATGGAGAACCGCCTCCGCATTGACCGGGTATTCCTCCGAAGCGGTGTATGCCTCCCAGCGAATAGCGACGTAGGTGTCGTTAGTGGTGATGAAGATGCCATCGCCCGTGCCGAAGTTGACCAAGTCCTCCCACAAGGGGGCAATGCGCGCGTTGGAGATCAAGGCTGAGTCCGAGTTTTCGAACGAGGCCGTGCTCGAGTCGAAGTCGAGGTAGCCATTGCTGCAGACCCAGACGGAGGTGCGGTTGGCGCCGTAATAGGGAAAGGGCCAGGGCAGAGCGAGGCTCCAGCTCTCGTCCTGGTCGTAGGGGCACCAGCTCTGGGCGGTGCCACCGCCGAGCCAGCCTCCACCGGGGTCGCTCTCCACATACCCGCCGATGACGTTGGCCGACCAGACATAGGGCGGAGTGCCGCCCTGCGCCAGCAGGGCCGTGTAGTAGGGAGTATTCACAACCGCCAAGGGCAGATTACCGGCGGTCAGAGGCTGGAGCCGAGGCAAGACCTCAAGTTCCAACTGTCGGCTGGCCGTGGCTTGCGCCGCGTCCACGGCCCGCACAGTGAAGGCACTCGCGCCGGCGCTCCGGGGCACGCCGGAGATGATCCCCAGGGCCGGGTCCAGCGAGAGTCCTTCCGGGAGCGAGCCCGACGTGATGCTCCAGTTGGTATAGGGTGGCATCCCCCACGCAGCCGTGAGCGTGTGTGTGTAAGGCTCATTCAAGAAGGCGGTCGGCAGCGGGGAAGCGCTGGTGATGTACAGCGCACTGGCCACATCCAAATGGAAGGTCTCATCGCAGCCCTGGCTGGGCGTGCCCGAGTCGGCCAGGTGGACGTTGAAAGTAAACCCGCCCGGCCGGCTCAGTGTGCCGCTGATCAGGCCCGAGGCCGTCAGCGACAGCCCGGGCGGCAGCACACCCGTGCGGCTGAACAGCGACGAAACATCAGCCGGAATGGATGTGGCATTGTTCCTCGTCGAGAGCGTGTAGTGCGTGCCGTCGCCGGCCGAGAGGCCGATGGTAGCGCCAGGAAGGGAGGAGTGAGCGGGGCCGTAGTTGAATTGAATCGAGCCGTCGCGGTAAAGAACCACTTCGGCGTTGATCGTGTTGGTGCCCGAGCGGGTATGGCCCACCCAGCGAATGGCGACAAAGCTGGCATTGGTGGTGACGAAGATATCATCGCCCGTGCCCGTGGTGACCAGGTCTTCCCATAAGGGCGCGATCCGCGCATTGGCGATCAGGCCCTGGTCCCAGTTATAGAAGTCAACCTCAGTCGAGCCGAAGTCCAGGTAGCCATTGCTGCAAATCCAGGCGGAGGTTTGGTTGGTGCCGTAGTACGGAAAGGGCCACGGCAGCGCGAGGCGCCAGGTCTGCTCATCCGCGTGCCAGCCCTGGGCCGTGCCTCCGCCGAGCCACCCCGGGCCGGGGTCGGATTCGGCGTAGCTGCCAATGGTCTCCGCTGACCAGTTGTACGGAGGGGTGCCGCCCCGGGCCACCAAGGTCGTGCTGTAAGGGACACCCACTATAGCTGGCGGCAGATTCGTGGCGGAGGCAACCTGCAAGCGGACGAGCACCGGCAACTGGAACTCAATATTGGTCGTGGCGGAAAAGGCATCGCTGACCTGCGCCGTGAACGTGGCGACGCCGACATTAGTTGGGATGCCTGAGATGAGTCCCGAAGCGGTGTCCAGAGACAGGCCATCCGGCAACGCCCTGCCCGTGATGCTCCAAGCGTAAGGCCGTGTGCCGCCGACTGCAACGAGCGCGAAGCTGTAGGGCTCATTGACGAAGGCAGGTGGCAGCGGCGAGGAACTGGCGATGCACACGGACGACGATCGTAGTGCAACAGTCGGGTCTCCGAAGGCGTTGTATTGCTCGAAGTAGCGGCGCGTCAGTGGCGTCACACCGAAGTATTGCAGAAAGAGCGCCTTGGCCTGGAGGACGTTCTCGCCAAACAGCCAGTGGCCCTGGTCGAAGAGCGCCACAAACAAGTTCTTCTCCAGGATTTCATCTTCGTGCCAGTAACTGATGACGCTGGAAGCCAGGACTTCGACCGCGGCGGAGTTGGTGCACCGTTGCCAGGTCTCGGCGAAGCATTCGTCGCGGTTGAACTTGCCCGTGAGGCAGGCAAAGCTGCAAATAAAGGGATACTGGCCGGCGTTGGTCAGGGCCCGCACATCGCTTTGGGTGATGGCCGGACCTCCCCAGGCGGTTTCCGAGCCATGCCCGGAGTAAATGCCCAGAACCCGGCCGTCGTTCAAGGCGTTCCGGACCTGTTGCGAGGTGGCGCTGTAAGTGCGGGAGTATAGTTTATCGCTCAGGTAACCGCGCGGTTCCATGTAGTTGGTGATGACCCAGTTATGCGTGCCCTCGACCAGGCTCCAAAAGGCGGAGTCAGCGGTCGCCATGAAAGCGGCTTGCGACAAGTAGGGCACCGGAGCGGAGGTTTCGTAGGAGATGGTCTTGTTGACGATTGCGTCCAATTGGCTGGCGCTGGTAGCGCTGAAACGTCCGACCGCGATTTCCGGCTGCCAGTCGTCGCCGGGGTCCATGCAGCCATAGTAGAGGTCCGTGACAGGGTTATCGTTCTGCGCGCTGATGAAGCAGGGTATCTGGCCGGTATCCCCTGCCAGCAACACGGCGGCAGGCCGGGTGGCCAGGTCGGCATACCGTGACTGGATGTAGGCGCGGATGGCATTGGTGGTGGTGCCGGCGGCCGTCGTGTCGGCGAGGTCCACCGCCCAACCCAGGCTTGATTTGTGGGCAATGAAGGCGCTGAGGTTGGGGGCCAGGGAATCGTGGGCGATAATCAGCAGCCGATTGGCGGCTTTGGGCGTGCCCGCGGGGGCATGGTTCAGGGTCAGTCTCGCCAGCCAGGCGTCTTCCCGCGCGGACAGCCCGCCGGGGGCCTTCCCGCCGCCTTGCATTGTTACCGTTACCGTGAGTTGGCTGGCGGCATTCAGCGTTCCCCGGGCGGGATTGTAGGCAATCGGGCTCACCTCGAGCAGGACCAGCCGGCGGCCTGCAAAACGACCGGCCTCGACCAGGCTGACCGGCGAGGCCGGGGCAAAGGCATCCGCCTCGTAGGCTGCGGCCTTGAGATCAAAGGGGGCCGTCTTGAGCGCGCCCGGAATCTTCGGCACCGGTTGTTGCCGGGGCAGGACGGGATAGGCGATTCCCAACTCGGCCAGTGCGACGGTCCTTGTCTCGGCCTGAACACTCACGCTGAGCTGGGCCTCCTCCGGGACCTCAATGAGCCGCCGCATCACTGAGAGCTGCGGTTCGCCCAGGTCCGAAGAGAAGCCGCAGCCGGGCAGGCTGATGCGCACATAGCTACCCGGCCCCCGGGTCACAGTCTCAGCTTCATAGCCCGGAACTTCGACTTTAATGACCATCTGTCCGGCGGACGCCGAAACCGTCTCAACCGTTGGCCCGGCGTGAGTTCCAGTGCCGGTGCTGACCCAAAGCGGAGCGGCGCCGAGCGTAGCGGTCCCGGCCAGGACCAGTGCCAGCGCCACCGCGCAAGGCCAGACCAGGGCGGAGGAATGGTTCTGATGCTTCAAACCTCGCACGAAGGCGGTGAAGAGACCCGACGTGGCGGTAGAGCGCGACGTCAGGCTGCTGTTTCTCATAGATTTGTGTTGGTGGAGGGTCCAGTCTTGCATGTGGAAGGACATTGGTTTCTTGCACAGCCGCTTGTGCCCGCGATGCCGCACGTTGCCGGCGGCAAGAGGATGGTATGGCTACTACGCACCTGTTCCACGCCCTCAGACTCTATTTCACGCTGCCCGAGGATTCAAGCCAGCCCTCGCCCCTCCCCTATCGGCTGCGAATGAACACCTTCCCTGGCAACTGCCTGACCATCCGCTTCATTTCCAGGCTCAGCAGGGCCACTGACACGGCGGAACTCGGCAGCGCGCTCTTGCGGATGACGTCGTCTATGCCGACTTCCTCGTTGCCGAGAATGGTGTAAACCATCTGCTCGTTCTCGCTTAACTCCAGCGCCGGAAGCACGCCAGTCTCGCCAGCAGACGGCGGGCGATTGGAGGGAGGGAAGAGATACTCGAACTCGCTCAGAATATCTTCGGCTCCTTCGCAGAGTTTGGCGCCTTTCTTGATAAGGTCGTGGCAGCCTTTGCTGCGCGGCGAGTCTATGCGTCCGGGCACGGCGAAGACCTGCCGCCCGTATTCGTTGGCGAAGTTGGCGGTGATGAGCGCACCGCTGGTGAGGTTCGCCTCGACCACAACCGTGCCGAGGGTCATCCCGGCCACAATGCGATTGCGGATGGGGAAGGATTGCTTGTCCGCCGGGCGATTGAAGGGGAACTGGGTGATCAACGCGCCGTTGGCCGCGATCTGCTCGAAGAGCTTCGCGTTCTCCGGGGGAGTAACCAGGTTGATCCCGGTACCGAGTACGGCGATCGTGCGGCCTTTGCCGCTGAGCGCCCCCTGGTGCGCCGCTGTGTCAATGCCGCGCGCGCCGCCGCTCACAACCGTGACCCCGAGATAGGCGAGTTGATAGGCCAGTTTGCGGGCGACTTCGATCCCGTAGTGTGTGGTCATCCGCGAGCCGACCATGGCAACAGAGTTCTTGTCTTTGACGCTCAGTTCGCCTTTGACGTAGAGCACAATCGGCGGGTCGTAGATCTGTCGCAGCAGTTCCGGATACTCGGGGTCGGCTTGCGTCACCACGCGGCAGCCGTAATCTGCAATGCGCTTGAGCTCCGCGCTCAGATCGGTGGTTTGTTCCCAGCGGCTAATGGCGTCCGCCGTGTCTTCACCAATGCCGCGGACCTGGAGCAATTGTGACCTGGAGGCCCGCAGGATGGAGGGCGCCTCACCGAACTGTTCGAGCAATTGGCGCACCCGAACCGGGCCAACGCCCTCCATCAGGTTCAGTGCCACCAGGGCTTCGCGAGGCTCCATGCGTGCGGGGAGGCGCGCTAGCGCAGGCGCTGCTGAATGTCCAGGAACCCGTGCAGTTGGCGGATGCGGGTGGGATGCCGCATCTTGCGCAGGGCCTTGGCCTCGATCTGGCGGATGCGTTCGCGAGTGACGGTAAACTGACGGCCGACCTCCTCCAGCGTGCGCGAGTAGCCGTCGCCCAGCCCGAAACGCAACTCCAGGACCTTCTGCTCGCGCGCGGTCAAGCTGGCGAGCACATCGCTCAGCTTGTCCTTCAACAAACTGAAGCTCGTGACCTCCGCCGGGCTTTCGGACGACTTATCCTCGATGAAGTCGCCAAAGTTGGTCTCTTCGCTGCTGCCGACCGGGGACTGGAGCGAGATCGGCTGCTGGGACATCCTGAGCAGGGCGCTGACCCGTCCGACTGGCTGGTCCATCTCATCGGCGATCTCCTCGGGCGAGGGTTCGCGGCCCAGGTCCTGGAGCAGGCGCTTCTGCGTGCGCATGAGCTTGTTGATCGCGTCAATCATGTGCACCGGAATACGGATGGTGCGCGCCTGGTCCGCGATCGAGCGTGTGACGGCCTGGCGTATCCACCAGGTGGCGTAAGTCGAAAACTTGTAGCCGCGCCGGTATTCGAACTTCTCCACCGCTTTCATGAGGCCGACGTTGCCCTCTTGAATCAGGTCCAGGAAGGAAAGGCCGCGGTTGGTGTACTTCTTGGCGATAGAAATGACGAGGCGCAGGTTAGCCTCGACCATTTCGGTCTTGGCCTGGTTAGCCAGGGCGGTGAACTCCTTCAAGGCCTGGCATGCCTTGAGGCACTCCGGCCACGGCAAGCGCATGAAGGTCTCCAGCGCCTGGATCTTGCGACGCTCCGAGTCAATGAGCGCCTGCGTCTGGGGTTTCGGCTGTGCTTCCAGCTCTTTGATTGCGCGCAGGCTGAGCTCGATTTTGTCGCGGACATTCCCAGCGACCGACGCCATCTCGTCAACCACCCTCTGTTTGAAGCAGAACTCATTGAAAGTCTTCTGGAGATTGCGATCAAGTCTCCGAAAGCGGGCGTGGAGCTGGTCGCGCCCGGGGCCCTCCGCCCGGGCTTGCCACTGCGCGTAATGCGCATCCACCCTTTGGTCGGCGGCGCGGACCACCCGGACCAGCTTCCGGAGGGCCTTGAGATGCTTCTCGCGGGTCTCGACTTTCTTGTCGAGGACCACGCGGTCAAACCGTTCCTTAGGCGGCAGCGAGAGAAGTCTCTCGGCCAAGGCAATATGCTCCTTGGCGGCGAACCCGAACCCGCAGACGATCCCCTTGACCTTCTCTTCAGCGGCCTCGATGCGTTTGGAAATCTCTACTTCCTGCTCGCGCGTCAGCAGCGGCACCTGGCCCATTTGCTTGAGATACATGCGCACCGGATCATCCAGGATATCCAGCCGTCCTTTCTCCTCGTCCTCATCTTCGGCGTCGGCCCGCTTGATGCGGTCCACCTCAGCTTGGTCAACGATCTCCACCTCCAGGTTGCGCAACTTGACGTAAATGTCGTCCAAGTCCTCCGGCAGAATAGAGGCGTCCGGCAGCGCTTCGTTGATATCACCGTAGGTCAGGTAACCCTGTTCTTGCGCAAGCCGGACCAACTCCTTGACTATTTGCGCGACATCAACCGCCGGCTGGCCGTTGTTGGGAGCCTGCGCCGGGCTGGTGGAACCTACCGGCGATTTCAGATTCTTTCTGGGGCGTCCCCTTCGGCGCGGGAGTTGGTCCGCCGCCTCGGCGGCCCGCGGCAGCCGCTTGCCGTCGCCAGGTCTAGACGCAGCCCTGCTCACCTTCGACTTGCCCATAACACTTCAAACGATAGTAATCCGAAACGAACCGGAATTGAGCCCGCAATATGTGGAGCCTGAATAACCAAGTCAAGCGGCCAAGGTCTGACAGCGCACAAGAGGGCGCCCCGGGGTGACTCCCAAGACTCGGCATGGCTTCCTGGTAAGGCCTGTTACTATTGGCCCAAGGAGGGCGCGGCGGGTGAGCCCTGTGCCGGGAGATAAATGATCCGTTCCGGCTGCGTTGGCAGATAAGCGTTGCGCTGCGGAATCGCGGCACGGTCGAACCGGGCGTAATCCTTGATGGCCCCAACCCGGGCGATGCGCAGAGATTTGCGGAGGATGCCTTTCCCGCTCGGATTCGAGTCGCTGAACCGGCCTGAGCCATAACCGACACCCTTCGAGCCCGAGAGATTGGAAGAGAAGTACTTGAACCCAACGATCTTGTTCTGCTCGTCGCGATTCCACTCGATGAAGACCACCGCATGGCCCCCTGGGGGCGTGGTGCTGTAGCTGAGAAAATCACCGGGCCGCACCTGCTCCAGGTCGGTGATGGCCCGCCCGAGGCCGTAGGAAGTAATGCCGCGCTGCTCGGAGTCGCCGGGGCCTTCGATATACCAGAACTGCAGCATGTTAAAGAGGTCGTTAAAGGTCATGCCATTGAAGTCGTCCTGATCAAGCCCCTTCTGAACGTTGCGCAGCTTCATTGCCCGGATAAAGACCTCGAAGGTGAACCCGCAGCAATAGCTGCACCGCGAGCCGTCCGGATACGCCTTGGCGACGACCATGCCCTTGTACCACTGGTCCTGCGTCACGCCGTTGTAGATGTCGTATTCCCGCGGCGTCCAGCCGCAATGGTATGGGTAGGAGCCATCCAGCGGATAGCCTGAGATCACCTTCAAGACGTAGGGATTAAGCGAGCCCTCGGCGTCCTCCACCACCATGTCCTCGCGCGCGTAGGCCTTGGCCAAAGCCTTGTCCACCGGCGAGAAACCACGCTCGTCCACCGGATAAACCCGGGGCGTGTAGTTGTAGCGTTTGGCGGTGCGAACCGTGTTGTTGGTTGCCACGGCTGTGGCACCCGGCGGGTTAGCTGTGGAGACCGCGGCGCACGCAGGCGTTTGCCTGGAGGCTTGCGGAGCTGTGCTCTGACAGCCGGCAAACCCAAGAACCGCAACTGCAACCGCTGTGGTAACCACCGACGAGGGACGAGAGGCAAAGCGAATCAAGTTCACGGGCTGACGATAACCATTGAGCGAAACCGATTCAAGACCTGAGTCGCTCTGCTTCGATTACGGACAACCCCGCCACCCGGGTCTCCATTTAGCGTGGAGCGCGGCTGGCCCAGTCGGAGCCACGGAGCCGCGAACCTATAGACAGCGGCCTTCATTCCCGCTATTCTCGCGCTGTGGCTGTAAACGAGCTGCCAACTCCATCCAACTCCGAACCGCTTGCCCGCGCCCCAGACTCCGAGGCGGCATGGGTGACGCAAATCTCCACGCCCGCCGCGAAGATCAGCCTGTTCCGATCCCTTTTCCGTGGGCGGGAGGACGTCTATGCCCGTCGCTTCGAGAGCCGCAAGACGGGCCGGGCGGGGTATCAGCCGGCTTGTGCCAATGAATGGGCGCGCGGCCTGTGCGACAAACCCAGAACCAAATGTGCCGATTGCCCAAACCGCCGCTTCCTTGCCGTAACGGATGAGGTTATCCGCTGGCATCTTTCCGGTCGCGACGACCAGGGCCGCGATTTTGTGATGGGGGTGTATCCGATGCTGGGGGATGAGACCTGTCATTTCCTGGCCGTTGATTTCGATGGGCACTCCTGGCAGGCGGACGCCGCGGCGTTTCTGGAAACCTGCCGGCGTCTCGCTCTGCCAGCCGCATTGGAACGCTCGCGCTCGGGGGAGGGGGCGCACATCTGGTTGTTCTTCGAGGAAGCACTCCCGGCGCGCTTGGCGCGTAACCTTGGCTCTTTTCTTCTGACCGAGACGATGGAGCACAGGCCTGACATCGGCCTAAGATCTTATGACCGGCTCTTCCCCAACCAGGACACCTTGCCCAAAGGAGGCTTGGGGAACCTTATCGCGCTGCCCCTGCAAAAGCAGGCGCGGGCGCGAGGGAACAGCGCCTTCCTGAATCAAGATTTCGAGCCGCAGCGCGATCAGTGGGCGTTCCTGGCCTCGCAGCGGCGCATCAGCACCGCGCAAACCCAGGCCATCGTGCGTGAGGCGGAAAGCAAAGGAAGGATCATTGGAGTCCGCCGGGTGCTGACGACCGATGAGGATGACGATCCACCCTGGACGGCGCCACCGTCACGCCGGCCGAGGGAAGCCCCAATCCCCGGGTCTTTGCCGGAGAGCTTGGAGTGCGTTCTCGCCGACCAGATCTATGTCGCCAAGGAAGGCATGCCTCCGGGACTTCGCAACCGACTCGTTCGGCTGGCGGCGTTTCAAAACCCGGAGTTCTATCGCGCGCAGGCCATGCGGCTGCCAACCTACGACAGGCCGCGCATCATTGACTGCGCTGAAGACCTTCCGCAGCACATTGCTTTGCCGCGAGGCTGTTGGGAGGAGTTGCAGGCTGTGCTTAAAAGCCTCGGCATCCGTCCCAACTCGCGCGATGAACGCTTTGCCGGCAGCCCATTGGACGTCTCCTTCCATGGCAGCCTGCGCCAGGAACAGGAAGCAGCCGCCAAGGCGATGCTGGCGCATGACACGGGTGTCTTGTCGGCAACCACTGCCTTTGGCAAAACGATCATCGCCGCCTGGCTGATTGCTCAACGCAAGGTGAGCACACTGGTCCTGGTGCATCGCCAGCAGTTGTTGGAGCAGTGGATCGAGCGCCTGTCCACGTTCCTGGGCCTGCCGGCAAGAGCCATCGGGCGAATCGGAGGCGGACGGAGAAAGGCAACCGGGACCTTGGATGTGGCCCTGATGCAAAGCCTCGTGCGCAAGGGCGTGGTCAGCGACCAGATCGCAGCCTACGGCCACCTCGTGGTGGACGAGTGCCACCATCTGTCCGCGCGCAGTTTTGAGCTCGTCGCTCGCCGGGCCAAAGCAAAGTATGTTTGCGGCCTGTCCGCCACCGTGACCCGCAAAGACGGGCACCACCCGATCATCTTCATGCAGTGCGGGCCGGTGCGCTACCGCGTGGATGCCAGGCAACAGGCCGCGGCCCGACCATTCACCCACGAGGTATTCGTCCGGCCCACTGGATTCCGGGCGCCGGATTTGTCCACCACCATCCGGCGCGCCGAGTTTCAGGGGCTTTACGACGCCCTGGCGGCTGATGGCAGCCGCAACCAAATGATCTGTGACGACGTGGTGAGGGCCGTGCGCCAGGGCCGCTCACCTCTCGTGCTAACCGAACGCACGGAGCACTTGCGCGGACTGGCGGAAAGGCTGTCGCGCGAAGTCCGCCATGTGATTACGCTGCAAGGCGGCATGGGAAAGAAAGAACTGCGGAGCACGGCCACCTTGATGGCGGGCATTGCGGTGGATGAGGAGCGAGTGCTCCTGGCCACGGGGCGATACATTGGCGAGGGGTTTGACGACCCGCGCCTCGACACGCTGTTCCTCGCCCTGCCGGTATCATGGCGCGGGACCATCGCCCAGTACGTCGGTCGTCTGCATCGCCTCCACGAGGGCAAACGTGAGGTCCAAGTCTATGACTACGCCGACCTGAATGTGCCCATCCTGGCGAGAATGTTTGACCGGCGGTGCCAGGGCTACGAAGCGGTCGGCTACACGATCCTCCTGCCGGGCAGCGCCATCCCCGGCTGGCCGGCGGAGGTGCCGCTGCCCATTGATCCCGAGTGGAAGCGGGATTATGCCGCCAGCGTGCGCCG
Source organism: uncultured Verrucomicrobiota bacterium (assembly GCA_964625855.1). GTDB lineage: Bacteria > Verrucomicrobiota > Verrucomicrobiia > Limisphaerales > UBA8199 > JAPLUA01. The sequence continues at coordinate 24,969 of CAZVFC010000028.1, forward strand.
GCTCGTGCGCGACGGCGTGGACACGCCGCTCGCAAATCTCTTTGTGCACGCGGCTTGCAGCGCATCCACAGGTGCCCAAGGCGTCGAGCGCGCCCGGAGTGCCTCCGAAGCCTTCCTCTTCCGGCGCCTGGAAACGTGGCGTGAGACTGCCGGTCGCTTCGAGTTGAACGCGGAACTGCCGATCCCGTTCGACGACTGTGGGCAGATGGAGGTTGACTTCTTGTGCGCCGACGCGCGTGTGGCGGTCGAACTGGATGGTTCGCAGCATCTGGCTGATCCCGACGCCTATCGCCGAGACCGCCGCAAAGACGCGCTCCTGCAGGAGAACGGCTACTTCGTGTTGCGTTTCCTGGCAGAGGATATTGGCAAGAATCTCGACCTCGTCCTCGACTCCATCGTCCGCGCCTTGGCCCGCCACCCAAATCGTCAGCGCTGAAAGCCGACTCGCTATCTATGGGTTGAACCGACCAACGCCGGTAGCCGCGATGAGGTACAACCGGTTTGCGGTGGCCAGATAAAGCGCATCGCCGACCAGCGCTGGACGTGAATACAGCGGCGCATCCATCTCGATTTGAGCCAGCACTTCCTTTCGCGATCCTGCGCGAAGAACGGTCATGCCGCCCTCGACATTGCCAACGTAGAGCCGGTCGGCGGCCAGCAAGAGGCACCCCCAGATGGCCCCACTTGTCTCGTGCTTCCAGACGTGGGCGCCGGTTGCCGCGTCCAGACAATGAAGCACTCCGCCCAGGTCCCCAAGGTACAGCAGACCGTCCTTAGCGATAGGCGTTCCCACCACCCGGCCAACCTCGCGAGAAGTCCAGAGGAGCCGGCTCGCGGTGACGTCTCCTTGGCCGTTGGGACTGATCGCATGAATGGACGAAGGCCCGTTGCCGTGGAAAGGATCCTGCCCCATGGCAAGGAAGACGCGGCCGTCCGCGAAGACCGGTGAGGCAATGATAGAACTCCGCGAAAGGACGCCGGGGCGCGGAAGCCAGCGGGCGTCTTTCGGGTTGCCGTCAAATCGCCAGAGTTCGCGACCCGACGCCGCATCGTAAGCACGCAGCCAGCCATCTCCTCCGCCAAAGAGCACCTGCATGCGCCCGGCCACGTTGGCCGCCACGGGGCTGGACCACTGGCCGTGCAGCAGATGCTCGCCCGGGCCGATGGCGCGCCAGACAACTTCGCCCGAGTGCTTGTTCACCGCGATCAGGCTTGGGGCCCGCGGCGAGGGGACGCGCGTATGGCCCTCATTTTGGCCATTGGAGGTGCAGACGATCAGCAGATCCCCCACGGGCAACACCTCGCTGTTGGAGGCTTCATGCGGAAAGGCACCCAGGCGGGCACACATGTCCAGTTCCCAGACGATGTCGGCCGCGGCGTTGTCGTGGAAGACCTCTTCCTGATACCTGCCACTGTTCTCGCCGTCGCGGAAACCCTGTGTGTCGAGGCAACGCAACTGGCACTCGGCAGTGACATAGTACAACCGGTTCGCTTCCACATACGGCGCGCTTGTCGTCGAAGGCAGCAGGAACTCCCGCAGACCTCGCTTCACTCGGGGGGCCACGTCCTGCCAAAGGAACGCGCTGTCCGTCGCCCGAAAGGCCATGAGCACGCCGCACTCTTCCTGGCAGGCGGGGTTCATGCGCCTGGCGTTGTCGGTACCCACATAGACCGTATTGCCGGCAACCACGGGACGACCAAACGTCTCGTCTCCCAACTCGACACTCCAGACGATGTTCCGCCCTGTGGCCGTATTCCAGTCAACCGGAGGATTGCCCGTCTGAGCCACCGTCGTCTGGGGTTGAGGCGCGACGGAAGCCGCGGGCACAGGGGGTGAGATGACAGGCTCTCCCGACTCGACGCCAGCGATTCGATTCAACGCCCAGTCAGCTTCGCTACGCAGTGCGGGATCGTTTGCGGCCACTCTCAGCGCCTCCAGGGCCGTCTGTGCCTTTGGCCCGATGCTTCCCAGCGCCCCGGCCGCGCAGATGCGCACATAGAGGAATTCATCCTTCAGCGCCTCGATCAACTGCGGCACAGCGGGCTGCGCAGCCGGGCCGATGCTCGCCAAGGCCTCACACGCCGCCCATCGGACGCCGGGAATCGGATCACCCACGGCTCTCGCCAGGTCCTTGGTCGCCTTGGCCGCCCTCGGACCGATGGACGCCAGGGCCTCCGCCGCGTACAGGCGGACGTGTGGTTCCTCGTGCGAGAGGGCCTTGACCAGCGCGGACACCGAAGGAGCGGCCCTCTTGCCCAAGGCGCCCAGGGCCCGCGCGGCATCGCGCGCAACAAGCGAATCCGCGTCTCTCAGTGCCTGTCTCAACGCCGGTTGTATCCTCTCTGTATCGGGCGCCAGGTCAATTAAGACATCAACAGCGCTTCGCCGGGTGGAGGGCTGACCTTGACGAAGCATGTCCGCCAGCACCGGAATGGCCGCCGGCCCAATCCGGCGGATGATCTCAAAAGTTTCCACATGCAGATCTTCGTTGCGAGTACTGAGGAATCGTCTCAGCAGAGGCAGCGAACGCCCCGCCCCTTGGATCAGGGCGGTTTCGGCGGTTGCCCGGAGCTTTGGGTCATTGGCCATCACGCGATTTGCCCAGTCAACCGCCAGGGCGGGGTTCCTGGAGAGATCCGACTCCGTCGGGAGCGGCAGCTCCTGGGACGAAGCGAAGGTGTCCCCTGTGCCCAGGCACGCGCCCAGTAGGAACAGTCCAAGGAAGAATAGGCGCTGAATGGAGCTTCGACTCCGCGTGGACGTGCGTCGGCGCTCTCGCGGGAACGGGACTTTCGCCGGGGCGCTCAATGTGTCCATTCTGTGCCTCAGGGATGCCCTGCTCTTGCCTTAGTCAGGCCAGGTATTGCGCGGGAAATTTCCACGGTGCCCGATAGGTGGGCACGGCTAACCGTGCAGCTTCTTCATCGCCGACGATTCTCTCTGTGTTGGGGTCAAAGCGGATGGACCGGCCGAGTCTCAGCGAGAGCACGCTCAACACCAGCGGCACATCCACCTTCACGTGGTAGCCAGGGCTGCAACTGGGTTGTTGGCGGGACTTAATGCAGTCGAGCCACTCGCGCTCGTGACCTGGCGAAGGGGGAATGGACTTGGGTGGCGTTTGCTTGCCGTTCAGCAGGTCGCCTTCGGGCACGACTTTGAAGTTGCCCAGATAATCCGTGTACAGGGTGCCATTCACACCATGAAAGTAGGCGCCCACCCGCACCTGCGGTTTTGGCTCCCCATGCAGATCGAATCCGTAGCTGTTGGTCAACGACATCATCCAGGTCATCGTCAGGTTGGGATAACGCCAGAGGACTTCATGGTGATCGTACGCATCGCCCTCGTCCTTCACGATAAACCGGCCGCCGGAGGCATTGATCGTGGTGGGGAACCCCAGGTTAAGAGCCCGGACAGGCAGGTCCACCATATGCGGTCCGTTGCCAGGCGTCCAACCGCCGCTGTAGTCCATCCAGGAACAATGGTGGTAAGCGTCCCTGACCAGCATGCGATTATATCTTCCGAGCGGTGCCGGCCCGCACCACATATCCCAATCCAAACCTTCGTGCGGGGCCGTGTAGCAGCCGGTGCCAATGCCCTTGGGGGTCTGGTTCATGACGTTGAAAGCCCGCACCACGCCGATCTCGCCCAGGTTCCCCGAACGAACATACTCCACGATACGCCGATGGTTCTCGGTGGCGTGGTGCTGGGTGCCGACCTGGCAAATGCGACCATGCTTTTTGACGGCATTGCGAACGGCCAAGCTCTCCGCCAGATGCATCGTCATCGGCTTTTGGAGATAGATGTCCTTGCCCGCTTCACAGGCCGCGATGGCTTGCAAGGCATGCCAGTGAGGGGGCGTGGCAATGATCACGGCGTCCAGCTCCTTGTGCTGCAGCAGCTCGCGGTAGTCGTGAAATCCCTTGCAGGTCTTTCCGTAACGCTCGAGCACAGGTATCCGCCGGTTTTCATCGGCATCGCAAGCGGCGGTTATGACCACGTCCGGGAACTGCGCGCAAACACTCAAATTGAATTGCCCCATGCTGCCGCACCCGATGATGCCCAGCCGGATGCGTTCACTGGGTGGTGTGGCTCCCGCGCTCCGAAGCACGTGGCTGGGGACCAACGTCGGCACGGCCAGCGCGGCACCAGCGCTGGTTCTCAGAAAATCGCGACGTGACCAACGGGGACTATCCGCGAGGGGCTGAATAATCGGTGAGAGTGTTGGCCTGGGTGTGGAATTCGGACGGGTGGCGTGCATCTGAGGATGTTCTTCACGATTGCCCATATGGTAATGACTCATGCGGCTTTGGGGTGCTTGTCCACGTCATCCGCCTGGATCACTCGCTCATGCGGCAGTGTGGTGCGGAGGGTCTCGCCGTAAAACTGTGCAATAACCCCCAAACCGAACTTGTGCGGCCCCTCCGCCAACAGGAGGGCACGAGATCTCGGCTCAACCGTGACGATGAAATCCGTAGCATGTCCAACGCCGCACATAATGACCACGCGGCAAGTGTGGCCGCAAAGCTCGTAAGCCTCTGGCTTAAGTGCTCTCAGCTCAAGCCACAAAGAGCCGGCAAGTGCTCCGAAATGTTCACTCATGGCTCTTTGAAATGCAATAACCAGATCGCTCCTCATGCTCCATGTGCTCGACTAACGCCCGTGCTGAGGTGCGGCGGGCCGAGGGCATCCAGCGTGGCACAGAACGGTTATCCCGCCGTCGCCTCCGGAACGCTCGTTCGGCACCCTGATCATAGAATCACGAGAAAACTCACCAACACGCCTGCTGGCAGCAAGAGATTGAAAAGCAGGGTGGCCCAAGCCAGACCGCGCGGCTGCTCCCGCTGCTGGAGAGCATAGCCTGCAGACAGCGCCCCGAACGAGCAGACTACCGCGGCGACCAGCCAGCCGACGCGCCACCAAGCCGTCCCGCGGCCAAGGGTAGGGAGAACAAACAACGCCGCGCCGATGGCAAACGCTATGGCTGCACACTTGCAGCCCGGCTGGAGCTTCGGGAGGCCACTCATACCGCCGAACGCCCGCGCTCACTCGCGCCGCGCCAGTGAGGCTCCGAATGCAAACAGAGCGAGCCCGCGGCGTCGAGTGCAGCGCGATGGTTGGGCGCACTCATTTTAAGACAGCCGTATTTTTGAGGCAGGTCTCGAACGAGATCCCTTTGTCTTTGACGAGCTTTCGATCAGCGGGCCGAACGAAAGCCCAGAACTGCCCATCTCGGACTATGTCCGCCTCTCGCAAAAGCCCCTTTATCTGCTTGGTCTCATTGGTTGGCGAAAACGTGACCCGGTTGCTGGTCACCATCCATGTGCCGTCCGCAATGCCGTCTATTCCGGTGCAGCTCCCGAGCCCAGCGGAGTATGTTCCATCCTTACGCATGGTGAGATACAGCTTTGCCGCGCCGTGGATGTAGCCACCGTCGAGGCTCTCCCGATTCGGTGATTGGGCTGCAGCTCCGGTACGGGGCGGCTGCTGTGCTGAGCACGCCACAAGCATTGCCAAGAGAAGTATCGAAATGACCGTTTTCATACGATGCGCAGTTCCGCCCAACAAGTGATTATGCAGGTCCGGATATCCCCCCAAGATGGGTGGATATCCGAACGGGTCCCTACCGCTGACGAATACTTTCCCTGCATCCACGCCACGACTACTCAGCCTCACGCCCCGTGTAAAGCCCGTTCCGCATGCGGAGCGGGGGCGCTGTAGGCGGGGGTCGTCAACCAATTCTTCTGAGAAAAATGGCAACGGCTGGTAACTCGTGGCATTTGGTGGCAGTGGCGGAACGTTTGCGGGTGCTGCGTTTGGTGCGGGGTGAGGCGGCGGCAGAGTGGAGGCGTCACACTGCAACGGGGTGCGTTGCGACTCCGGTGGAAGGGAGAATACGGGTTATGGCGCGGTTCACCAGCGAGTCAGCCGTAAGTCCTGGCAGGACAGGTGGTTGCGCCAAAAGGCGCTCAAAAGTTATCTACGGTGTGTATGCGGTGTGCATACGGCGAGTATCCGGTGGGTCTCGGGTGGTTGCCGCTGGATAAGCACTCGCCTTCCAGCTCCCGGGGGCAGGCCATTCGACCTGCGCCGATTAGCCAAACGCCAGGTTCCTGGATGAGTTGGCTAGCGCCGCGCAGGCTCCTGGACCCAGCGGCTTTGGCGGCAAGCCAGGACGTCTATTGCTACCGTCGTAGTAAGCTCGCTTTTGCCGGCGGCCGGCCCAACTGCCTGCTTGGCATGGGCGCATTGCCTTTAGAAACGCCAACCGAAAACGCTCGTTTGATCAAGAGCTACCTGGCACGGTAAATCGTTGCCAGCGGCTGTTTTACTGAATGAGCATCTGGTGGTATGATGGGGTGGCGAATAAAGGCGACGTAATAGCGTCTAAGTCACTGTAGGCACATGAAGAAGCTGATTCTAACGATTCTGGCAAGCAGTGCATTGGCGACTGCACAGGCCCAGTTGCTAAGTCCCCAGGCCTTCAACGGCGCGGTGCTGGGGAGTCTGATTGGCGGGATTGCCGGTGGCGACTGCCATTATGGTTTCTCCGGCGAGGGCGCGGCCATTGGCGCCGGCATCGGTTGGCTGGCCGGGGCGCTTGTGGGCGCGGCGGAGCGGCGAAGCTACTACGCATCCCAGCCATATTATTACGCCCCGGCGGCACCTTACGCGCAGCCCGGTTACGGTTACGTTTATGCGCCGGCCTATGTTGCACCGCCGGCATACGCTTATACGCCTGCTCCGGCGCCCCAGGCCGCGCCTGCCGCTCCGGCACAACCGGCTCCTCCGCGGGTGGCACGGCCAGCTCCGCGAACCTATTGGGCTGCCGCCAGACCGGTTGCGCAACCGCAGATCCCGGACGCGCCCCGCGTGCCGGATGCTCCGACGTTTTAACGGGTCAACACATCTCCAACGCATGAAACCAATATCCACCAAGCTCAGTGTCTCTCTTTGCATCGCGGCCGTCGCCGCGCTCATGCTCGGTTGCGCCTCGCATGGGGTGAAGAATCCCTCCGGGGTTCCCGTCACGCACCTCAACCCCGACGAGCAGGGATTCGTTGCTGGCACGGGCCCGGAGTCGCAGGACCTGGTGACGGTGGCCGACAAGATGGCGCGGAGCATCGTGGGAATCCCGCAGATTGCCAACGCGGCGACGCCGCCGACCATTGTGCTGCAGCCGGTGGAGAACCAGACGCGGTTCCCGATCAACAAGGACATCTTTCTGACGCGCATCCGGGCGCAACTCAACACGAAAGCCCAGGGCAAAGTCATGTTCCTGGCGCGCAACCAGATGGAAGCGCTGGAGAAAGAGCGCAACCTCAAGCGCGAGGGCGCCGTGACCGCCAGCTCCGATCCGACGGTGCAGGAGTTCAAAGGCGCCGATTATTTCCTGACCGGCTCGCTGCAAGGGCTCTCGACTCGCACGGCCGCCGGCACCAGCGATTACATCCTCTATGACTTCCACCTGATTGACGCCCGCACCAGCGTTATGGTGTGGGAGGACTCAGCCGAGATGAAGAAGCAGGGGCTCGAAGACGCCGCCTATCGCTGAGCGCCTTCACGGGGATGCTGGTATGAAATCCCTCTGGCAGCCGACGCTGCTGGCCGGGCTGCTCACTCTGGCCGGCTGCGCCGCGACGACGCAGCAGGTCGCGCTGACCGGCAATGTCATGGTGGACGGCCCGAACGCCATGGCGAACGGCCCGCCGCGCGATCGCGTGCTGTGGGAGTACCGGACCGCCGCCGCGGCGATGCGCCAGGGCAACTTCAGCCTCGCGAAGCAATACCTCGATAATGCGCTGCTCACGCTGGGCGGGATTTATGGCAAGGATGCTAACGCGAAGAAGGCGCGCGGCTACTTCCATGGCGAGGCGAAGAAGACGTTCATCGGCGAACCGTACGAACGCTCAATGGCGTACATCTACCGCGGCATCATCTACTGGATGGACGGCGAGCCCGACAACGCCCGCGCCTGTTTCCGCAGCGCGGAGTTCGAGGACAGCGACGCCGAGAACCGCCAGTATGCCGGCGACTGGGTGCTGCCGGACTACCTGGACGGCCTGGCGACAATGAAGCTCGGCGGCGACGGCATGGACGCGTTCAAGCGCGCGCAGGCGGCGGCCCGGGGCATCAAGCTGCCTCCCTACAACCCCAAAGCCAACGTGCTCATCTTCCTTGAATTCGGGCCTGGCCCGACCAAGTTCGCCACGGGCCAATATGGCGAGGAACTTCGCATCCGCACCGTGCCTTCGTCAGTCACCTCGGCCGAAATCAGAGTTGATTCGCTCAAGATTCCCGTGGCGCCGACCGACGATGTCTGCTTCCAGGCGACCACGCGCGGCGGGCGCGTTATGGACCACATCCTTGGCAAGAAGGCGGTGTTCAAGTCCGCCACGGGCGCCGCCGGCAACCTGGCGCTCATGGGCGGGCTGACCACCGCGGCGGTCAGTGGCGACCGCACCGCGCAGGAAGTCGGCCTCGGCATCGCCCTGGCGGGCTTGGTCACCACGATAGTCTCCGCTGCCACCGTGCCGGCGGCGGACACGCGGACCTGGGACAACTTGCCGCAGTTCCTGAGCTTTGCCTGCTTCCCCCTGCCAGTCGGGCAGCATGTCGTCACCGTGCAATTTCTTGATCCGTCCCGCCGGGTTCAGGCGAACCTGACCAAGACAATCCATCTCGACATCACCACGACGGAGCGCGACAAGGTCGTGTTCGTCAGCGACAGTTCAGTTACACCGCAAACATTATGAAGAGATCAAACGTATCACTCCTCGCCGCCGGCGCGGCGGTCCTGCTGGTTGCCGGTTGCAGCACTCACGACAAAGGCCCCTACCTTCCGGAATGGGCGAAGACACCGGCCTACGAGAACCGGGAACCGATCGTCTTGCTCGATCCGGGCGTCCAATACTCGGTCACCTACACGGGAGTCCAGGAACAAACCCTGCCCGATGGCCGGCTGCAGGTGACCGTCCACCTCCGCAACCGGGAGAACCGCCGCATCGAAGTCCAGGCCAACTGCGTCTTCAAGGATCAGAACTTCTACCTGACGGGCGACGAGACGCCCTTCCAGATGGTGATCCTCACGGAAAACGCCCAACAGGATCTGATCTTCACCTCGATGAACGATCGGGCAAAGAGGTACACTATCCGCGTCCGCCAGGCGCGGTGAAGCGCAACTGAGCGTCCAGGATGTCGCGCGCGATTTGCTCGCGCAACTCGCGCAGGGAGCCGAACCTCTTCTCGGAGCGCAACAGCACGAAGAAGCTGACCTCGAGCTCCTGCCCGTAGAGGTCGCCGGCGAAATCAATCAGGTGCGCCTCGACGCGCAGTTGGGGCGCTGGGCTTTGCAAAGTGGGGCGGTAGCCAATGTTCAGGACGGACCGGTAGCGGCGGCCGCCGACGTGCGCGTGGACGGCATAGACGCCATTGGGAGGCAAAGCCAGGCCGGCGGCGTCTAGGTTCGCCGTGGGGAAACCCAGTTTATGGCCCAGCCCATCGCCGCGGACGACAGTGCCGCACAGGGAATAGGTGCGGCCGAGCATCTGGCTGGCGGCATCGAGGTTGCCCAAACGAATGGCCTCCCGAATGCGCGTGCTGCTCACGGCCTTGCCGTCAAGGGAGACCGCCGCCAGGCCGTGCACCACAAATCGCAACTCGGCGCCCAATCGCTTCAACAATTGCACATCCCCGGATCGTCTGTGGCCGAAAAGGAAGTTTGCGCCGACGCACAGGCTCTGCACGTGACCCAGGTCGCGGGCCAAGCCACGGATAAAGGCCTCGCCGGTTTGCCGGCTGAAGGCTTTGTCGAAGTGAATCAGCAGGAGACGGTCCACGCCCAGCGACTCGATTGCGCGCAGCTTTTGCGGCAGGGAATAGATGAGCGGCGGCACGCGGTTCGGGGCGACCACCGTGTTCGGGTGGGAGTCAAACGTAATCGCAAGCGCGATCGCCTCGTGCTGGCGGGCATCGGCGATGGTCTGACGGATGATCTGCTGATGCCCGAGGTGCACGCCGTCAAAGAAGCCGATGGCCAGGCAGACCTTCCGACCGGCGGGGGCTAGCTCGTTCGCGGCGTGAATGACTTTCATGCGTTACGCGAGTCGTGTTTGACTGCCCTTGCTGGGCGCCGCCATGTGACTATTGCAGTTCACTTAGCCAGGTAACGTCTCAGCTCCTGGCCAATGTCAGGAACGGCATCACACGCTTCTCCAGTTCACGCGGCGTGAGCTTGAGCACCTCGGCCAGCGGGATGGACTGGGCCGCGTCGAATTTGCCGGAACCGACGCGCCGCAACGTGGCGAGATGCGCCCCGCAGCCGAGCTTCTGCCCCAGTTCGTGCGCGATGCTGCGGACGTAGGTGCCTTTGGTGCAGGCGAGGCGGAACTGGCCGACCGGCTCCTGGTAAGCACTGAAGCGGAAGTTGTAGATGTGAACCAGGCGCGGCTCGCGTTCGACTTCGATGCCTTTGCGCGCCAGCTTGTACAACGGCACGCCGTCCTTCTTCACAGCCGAGACCATCGGCGGCGTCTGCATGAGATCGCCGACAAACTGACTGGCGGTTTCGTTGAGCTGATCCAGCGTCAGGAGCGGCACCGGCAGGGAAGACACCAGTTCGCCGTCCGCATCGTAGCTGTTGGTGGTCTCGCCCAGCTTGATGGTGCCCTCATACACCTTGTCTTGGGACATCAGCTTCTCAGAAAGCTTCGTGCCGCGCCCAAGCACGATGATGAGCAGGCCGGTGGCATTGGGATCGAGGCTCCCGCAGTGGCCGACCTTCTTGATTGCGAAATGGCGACGAATGGCATCCACCACATCGTGCGACGTTGGGCCGACCGGCTTATCAATGAGAATCGCGCCGTCGAGCGCGGAGAATTCCTGCATCATGCTTTGTTAATCGGTTTTCACCATCGTCGCAATGTGCAGGACCGTTTTGAAGCAAAAACACTGCGTAATTCGGATTGCTGTCGGACGACCTTTGGTGAACTATTCGGGATATGGCTGCATCCCAAGACCGCAGGCCTTGCGCCCGCAGCAACCGTCTTTCCTGTCAACCCGCCTCAGCCGCGCTGGGCATCGGGCTGGTGTTGCTGCTCCTGGCCGGCTGCAGAACCGCCCCGCCCAACTCGCTGGCCACTCACGACTCGGCCCGCTGGGAGAAGGAAATTGCCGCGTTCGAGGCCCGCGACCAGACCAATCCGCCGCCGAAGGGCTGCATCGTGTTTGTCGGCAGCTCGAGCATCAGGCTCTGGACTACCCTCGCCGCCGATTTTCCCGGCTTCCCCGTGGTCAATCGCGGCTTCGGCGGCTCGCAGCTCGCTGATTCGGTAAACCTCGCTGAGCGCATCATCATTCCCTACGAGCCGCGACAGGTGGTCATCTATGCCGGCGGTAATGATATCAATGCGGGCAAACCACCGGAGTTGGTCTATGGCGACTTTGTTGCGCTGGTTACCAAGATCCACTCCCGGCTTCCGCACGCTCGTATCGCCTTTATCGCCAGCGCTCCAAATCCCAGACGGTGGAGCCAGGTCGAGAAGGTCCGGCGCTTGAACGATCTGGCCGAGGCGTATTGCCGCCGTCACGGCTGGGAGTTTATCAACGTTTTCCCCCTCATGCTTGGACCCGACGGCCAGCCCAAGCCCGACATCTTCGTGGCCGACCGCCTGCACATGAATGCGAAGGGCTACGCGATCTGGAAAGCGGCGGTGGCGCCCTGTCTGAAATGAACGGCGGCCGCGCCTAGCGGCCCGAGTTCAGCGCCCGGCGAATGGCCCCGATCACCTTGCGCTGCACGGACAGGGGCTTCCCGGCGATGCGCGCCCCCGCTGCCGCCGGATGGCCCCCCCCGCCGAACTGAGCGGCGATCTCATTGACGTTCACTTTGTCGCTCTTCGAGCGGAGACTGATCCGCGTCAATTCGGGCTCGATCTCTTCAAAGACGCAAGCCACAACCACCGGGGCAATCGCCCGGATGTGATCAATCAGACCTTCCGTGTCGCTGCGGTCCGCCCCCGCGCGGGCGAAGTGGGCCTTCTTCAACCAGAAATAGGCGATCCGATCCTGGTGCGTCAGGCGGTAGTGGCTGTAAACGTGCCGCAGCAGACCCATCCGTGAGAGGGGATATGACTGATAAACCTCGTCGCAAATCCTTGCCAGGTCCGCACCCCGGCGCACCAGTTCGCCGGCCACATGGTAGGTGCCTGGCCGGGTGGTGGGGTACTGAAAAGAACCCGTATCTGTGGAGACGGCGGTAAAAAGACAGTTGGCAATGGGCTTGGTGATCGGCCACTTGGCAATCTTGAGCAGCCGGAAGATCAGTTCGCCCGTTGACGGCTCACGCGCCGACACCCAGTTCAGGTCGCCGAAACGGGTGTTGCTCTCATGGTGGTCAATGTTGATGAGCAGCTTGCGGTCGGTAACGCACTTGCCCACCGCGCCGAGGCGGTCGAAGCTGGCCGCATCGGTGGCGATCACGCAGTCAAACGCAAGCTCCGACTTGGGTTGCTGAAACACATGGTCCGGATCGAGGAATCGGTACTTGTCAGGAATCAGATCTTCATTCCAACAGACCACCTTCTTCCCCGCATTCCGCAGGCCCAGCGAAAGCCCGAGTTGCGAGCCAACGCAGTCGCCATCCGGGCGAAGATGCCCTGCGACACAGATCGTCTGGCTCTGCTGGATGCCCTCGATGATGCGATCAATGATCTTGGGATGCGCCTTCAAGATGTTCTTCCTCGTCGGGCGGCTGACTCTGCTCAAGCTCCTCGATGATTTGCAGCACGCGGTTGCCACGCACCACGGAATCATCCAGGAGAAACCGCAGGGTGGGAGTGTATTTCAGAACCACTGCCCGGCCCACCAGACCCTGGATGCGTTTGCGATGGCGGCTCAGGAGAGCCATCCCGCGCTTCTCCTGGTCGGCGTTGCCAAGGATGCTGATGAAGACCAGGGCGGAATGCAAATCGCCCGCCACGTCCACGTCGTTCACCGTGATCAACCCGGCTTCGCTCACGTCGAACTCACGACGGATCACCTCGCCAATCTCGCGCTTCAATAACTCGCGCACACGTTCTATTCTAAGGGAGGGCATGATGTGGTCTGCTTGCGGTTAATCGGCGGAAGGATGGGAGGCGGACTCGTGCGTTCCCCGCTGGCCGCTTGAGCGCTTCAAGATGGCATGAGCGTTCCTCACAACTTCTGGGCAACCTTCTCCATCGTGTAACACTCGATATAGTCCCCGACCTGGAATTGGCCGAACCCGTCAATGCGAATGCCGCATTCCATGCCGGCGCGCACTTCGTTGACCTCGTCCTGAAAGCGGCGAAGCGACTGCGCGATGCCCTCATAGATGATTTCCTTGCGGCGGCGGACGCGGACCTTGCCCTTGACGATGCGGCCGCTGGTGACCATGCAGCCGGCGACCGGCACGCCTTTGGACAACTGGAATACCTTGCGCACCTCGGCCGCCCCCGCGGTGATGTCCTTGAGCAACGGTTCCAGCAAGCCGGCCATGGCTTCTTTCACCTGGTCAATCAACTCGTAAATGATTGCATACAGCTTGATCTGCACGCCCTCGTGCTTGGCGTTGTCGGCGACGCCGCTGTCCACTCGCGTGTGAAAGCCCAGGATCACCGCGTCCGAGGCGGAGGCCAGCGAGACATCCGATTCGGTAATGGTGCCCACGGCGCTGTGGATCACTTCGAGGGACACTTTCTCCGATTCGATCTTCTTGAGCGCGTCCACAATGGCCTCGACAGAGCCCTGGGTGTCGGCCTTCACCACGACTTTCAGCACCTTAGACGTGGTGGAGGCAAGCCGATCAAAGAGATTCTCCAGGGTGACCTTGGCCCGGTTGGCTTCCTGGCCGAGCGCTTTGGCTTCCTGGGCACGCTGCGCGGCCAAATCGCGCGCAGATTTCTCGTTCTCCACGACGCTGAATTCCAGACCAGCTTCCGGTACGCCGTTAAGGCCCAGGACTTTGACCGCCACGGAGGGCGCGGCCTCCTTCTGGCGCTTGCCCTCCTCGTTGATCAGCGCCCGCACCCGGCCGTAATAAGGGCCGCAGATGATCACGTCGCTCACCCGCAGAGTGCCTTTGCGGACCAGCACCGTTGCCGTGGGGCCACCGGGCTCCAGGCCCGACTCGATCACGTTGCCTTTGGCGCGGCGATTCGGGTTGGCCTTGAGCTCAAGCAGGTCGGCCTGCAACAGGATCATTTCGATCAGCTTGTCCACACCTTGCTTGGTCAGCGCGGAAACATCCACGAAGATGGTGTCGCCGCCCCAGTCGTCCGGGACCAGTCCCTTGTCCTGCAGTTGCTGCCGCACCTTGAGCGAGTTGGCATTCGGGTGGTCAATCTTATTGATGGCGACCAGCAGCGGCACCTTCGCCGCGCGCGCGTGGCTCAGCGCTTCGAGGGTTTGCGGCATCACGCCGTCGTTGGCCGCCACGACCAGGACGACCAGGTCCGTTACGTTGGCGCCGCGCGCCCGCATCGAGCTGAAAGCGGCGTGGCCGGGAGTGTCCAGAAAAGTGATCTGCGCCAGCTCCTTCTTGCGCTCGGGATGCGGGAACGAAATCGTGTAGGCACCGATGTGCTGCGTAATGCCGCCAGCTTCCCCCGCCGCGACATCCGACTTACGGATCACATCCAGCAAGGTGGTCTTGCCGTGGTCAACGTGGCCCATGATCGTGACCACCGGCGGGCGCAGGACCAAGTCTTCAACCTTGTCCTCCACATCCAGCTCGACTTCCCGCTTGGGGGCATGCACCAGCCCGCTGCCGCGCTCGCGTTTCTCCACCTCAAACCGGAAGCCGTACTTGGCGCAAATCTTCTGCGCGACCGTTTCGTCAATGGCCTGGTTAACGCTGGCGAAAACGCCCGACTCCATCAGATCGGCGATGATCTTGAAGGGCTTTTGTTTTAGTTGGTCGGCCAGCTCCCGCACGACGATCGGCGGTTTGATCGTTATGACCACGGCGTTGGCGGGCAACATGATCTTGGGTGCGGACGGGGGCTCGGCTGGTTTTGCCCCGGCTCCTGGCCTCTTCTGGCCGGCAAACCGGGCACCGGGCAAGGCGGGGGCTCCCGGCGGAGAGGTCACGCCGCGCGCCGCGCGAAGCCCGCCGCGCTTGGTGAGGTCCGCGTGTCTAGTCTCCCCTGGTCGCGCCGGCAACCTGGCGCTGCCTGCTTTGTCTCCCAGTCTCGATCCCGGCCTGGTCGGTAACTGAATAAAGCCCACTTTGTCGCCGACTTTGGGGCCGGGTGGAGGAGACGGTGGAGGTGGCGGCACGGGAACAACCGGCGCTGGCTCCGGCGCCTTGGGCATTTCGCTTACCGCAGGCGCCGCATCGGGCACGACCGCCGCGGCTGGCGGCGGAGGCTGTTCGGCCGGGGCCTTGGCTTCGATCAGGGTCTTGTCTGCAGCCGGTGGAGCGGCAAGCTCGGGCGGCGGCGCGGTAACGACTGCAAACGCCGGAGTCGCTGGAGCCGCTGGGACCGGTTCGGCTGGCGGCGGCGACGGAGCGGGCGGGGGCGGAGCCGGCGGCGGGGGCGGGGGCGGGGGCGGGGGAGCGGTGATCTCGGGAAAGGCTTCCTTGAGCCTGTCTTCGAGATATTCGGCGGTGATCTTATCCAGCGAACTTGAGGCAACCCGCGCGACAATGCCCAGTTCTTTCGCCTTGGCCAGAACTACTTTGTTCTCCAAGCCGAGCTTCTTTGATATGTCGTAAATGCGAACGGGCATATTGTTCTATCGCATCGGGCCTTGATTGCTTCGCAGCACTCATAGCCTCGAGCCTAAAATCTAAGCATCTCTTGCGTTGGCGTCATGATCAACCCGAAACTGGAGTTTCGCCGATCGTGTGGGTGCGCCTGGCCACTTCGGCCCGCGCGGCCTCCAAGATGGCGGCCGCTTGATCCCCCACCTGCGGGATTCCTGCCAGGTCACTTTCATCCGCCTGCAACAGGTCTTCCAGGCGGGTCAGTCCGTGGTGCACCAGCACGTCAGCCTGTTCCCGCGTAATCCCATTAATCGCCGCCAGAGACTCCACGGCTTCCGCCACTTTTTCCTCAAAGCCCTTGGTCACCACCACCTCCGGCTCGATATCCACCTGCCAACCGGTTAGCTTGGACGTCAGCCGTGCGTTTTGGCCACGCTTGCCGATCGCCAAAGAGAGTTGGTCCTGGCTCACCGTGATTTTGACTCGCCGCCGGGCCTCATCTATCTCGAAAGCCTTCAATTTGGCGGGCGCAAGGGCGTTGGTAATGAAGTTCTTTATGTTCGCGTCCCAACGGATGATGTCCACCTTCTCGTTGTTCAGCTCCCGCACGATGTTCTTCACCCGCTGGCCGCGCAGACCCACGCAGGCCCCGACCGGATCCACCTTCTCATCGCGAGTCCACACGGCCAGTTTGGTCCGAAATCCCGGTTCACGCGCGATGCCCTTGATTTGAATCGTGCCGTCGTTAATCTCCGACACCTCGACCTGAAACAGCTTGATCACAAAGCGCGGATCCGACCGGGATAGAATGATCTCCGGCCCGTGGGGGCCTTCCTCGACCGCCTTGACGTAGCATCGAATCCGCTCGCCGACCTGGTACTCTTCAGTCGGCACCCGCTCCCGATTGGGGAGCAGCGCCTCGTATTTCCCGAGGTCCACCACCACGTCCGAGCGGTCGAACCGCCGCACCGTGCCACTGATGATGTCGGAGACCCGGTCCTTGAACTCGGTAAAAATAAGGCGCTTTTCCTCCCGTCGGATGTGCTGCATCAGCGCTTGTTTGGCGTACTGGGCCGCGATCCGGCCGAAACCCACCGGGGTGACTTCCACCTCCACCTCCTCGCCAACCTGCGCCTCCGGCTTGATTCGCCGCGCATCAAACACCGAAATCTGATCGTGCTTCGACATCACCCGTTCTGACACCACCAGCTTGGCAAAGGCCCGAATGTCGCCACTCTTCTGGTCAATGACGACCCGCAATTCGCGCGCCGGTCCGACTGCCTTCTTCGCCGCCGACAACAAGGCTTCCTGAACAGCCGTCGTCAGGACATCGCGATTGATGCCCTTTTCACGCTCCCAAAATTCCAATACTGCTAAAAAGTCGGCGTTCATATATCAGTCAACGGCTTCCCTGCGGGGGGAACAAAAAAGTCGGCAGAATAGACTCTTCCGACTTTGGCGCGCTGGCGAACCAGCAATTTGAACCGTTCAGTTTGTTAAATTAGGATTTTTGGCGGAAACAGTCAAGCCGCATTCCAGTTTGATTTCGCAGCGCCCCGGAACGGGCGCTGTTCCGGCGGTTTCGGGCCTGGCAAGGGCCACGAGAAGAGCGGGGCGTATTTCCAAATCCCCCGTATTGTCGGGGTCATTCCGCGGCATCTCCCGGGGACTGCACCAACTGATACCGGCGTCTGCGGGCTTCGGGAATTGGCTCTGGGTCCCGCGGTTGCACGTTTCTTTTTGCATTCCAACCGCGCCTGTTCCAAGGTGGTGCCATGAACCAACCCCTCGCGCTCATCATCTATGAGAGGCTGTTGCCCGGCAGCCAACTGCTCAACCGGCTCCAGGACCTAAGCTATCGAGTCCAGGTTGTCACCAATGTGGACAGCCTGGTCGAGTGTGCCGAGCAGTCCAAGCCCATGCTGGTACTGGCGGACCTGGAATCCACCCGCTTTAATGTGTGTGCTGCCATCGCCCGCTTGAAGCAGAATCCAATCACACAACACCTGCCCGTCATAGCCTTCGGCGGCGATACCTCACCAGACCTGCAGGCGGCGGCACGGGCCGCGGGCGTGGCCCTGGTCGTCGGCGAGACCGCCATTCTTCAACACCTGCCCCAGCTCCTCGAGCAGGCCCTCCAGGTCGAGTGAATTCCCCGAAATCCGCCGAAAGGCCCGTTGCCAGCCTGTATGTGCATGTGCCTTTCTGCGTTAGTAAGTGTGCTTACTGCGCCTTCTACTCGGAAGCGGCAAATGGAGAGCTGGTTAACCGCTACGTCGCCGCGCTGGTCCGTGAGCTCGAACTGGTGGCCGCCGACCTCAGGCCCCGCACCATCTTCTTCGGCGGTGGCACCCCCTCCCTCCTAAACCTCCAGCAATGGGAGCAAGTCCTTTCTGCGATGGAGCGTCTCAAGCTTCTGGGAGCGGCTGAGTGGACTGTGGAGTGCAACCCTGCCACCGTCTCGCTGGCCAAGGCTGGCTTGCTGCGGTCGGCCGGAGTCAACCGGCTGTCGCTGGGCGTGCAATCCTTCAACCCGGCGCTGCTTAATCGCCTGGGACGCGTCCACACCCGCCAAATGGCCTTCAAGTCTTATGATACATTAAGAAAGGCTGGCTTCGACAACCTCAACCTTGACCTCATGTTCGCTATCCCCGGCCAGACGTTCGAAATGTGGCGGGAGACCCTGGCCGAAGCCATCGCGATGGACAGTGAACACCTCTCCAGTTACGAGGTCACCTACGAGGAGGACACCGCTCTCTATGCGCAGTTGCAGGCGGGGGCGGCATCTTCGGATGAGGATCTGGCCTGCGCCATGTATGACGAGCTGGTCGCTCGCGCCGCCGCCGCCGGTTTCGTGCAGTATGAGGTCTCCAACTTCGCCCGCCACCGTGCCGGGGCCCGCCTGGCCGGCACGGCTCTGCCTGCCTCTGCGTGCCGTCATAATGTCAACTACTGGCGCGGTGGCTCCTTTTACGGCCTGGGGCCGAGCGCGACCAGCTATGTCCGTGGTGTGCGGTCGAAGAACTGGTCCAACACCCCCCTCTATTGCGAACAACTGCAACAGGGCCGCCGCGCAATCGAATCTCGCGAGGAACTGACTCCGCTGGCGCGCGCCGGGGAAACTGCGGCGTTTGGATTGCGCATGGTGGCAGGCTGGTCATTCGCGCGGTTCCACCGGATTACTGGCCACGATCTGCGCCGCGAATGGAAGACAGATATGGCAGACCTTGTGCAACAGGGCTGGGGCCGGCTCACCCGCAACCGCTTTCGCCTCACGCCGCTCGGCCTGCGCTTCGCGGACGCGGCGGCCCAGCTCTTTCTGCGTCCGTGAAAAGTCTCAGCCAGCGTCCCAACCGATCCCGCCCGGCCGGCAGCTAATCCCCCCGCGTCACCGTCCACATGCCTCTTGGGAGCTTCACATTACCGCTGCCGACCGTCTGTTCGATCTTGAGGGCCTGCACGTGGTTGTCGTGGAAGAGGTAGTTGAACCGTTTGCTGTGCAGACCGTATTGGTTGTTGCCGAAGTTCTTGGCGCTCGGGCTGGGATCAATCTGGTAAAGGTCGCTGGGGTTTGGGGCCAGCGGGCCGTTGCAGATGCAAGGCCAGATGTTGCCCGCAACGTTTTGGATATTGGGTTCCTCGGCGAGCAGGATCGTTCCAGCGGGATCTTTCACCACGGAACTCTTGTAGCCTCTGGCCTCCCAGTCCGGGAGACCGGCCAGCCCGCCGTCTGACCAGTAGATCCCCACCCCGTGCCGTCCTGATTGCTCCAGATTCGGCAAGGGATACCTCTGGCCTGCCGTGCTCACCTGAAAATCCGTCTGCCAGTTAGGGCCGACACTGTTCATGGCATACGATCGTCGCAAGCCCCATTGGACCCAGCCCCATTGCGGATCGTCTTCCAGAGTTGGAATGCGGTCGGCGGGGCATTTCAGGACTTTGGGGGCAAAAGCTGTGGGAGTCAGGGCATTGATCAAAACGCTGTCGGGAGCATTGCCGCCAATATAGCGGTGAATCCAGGAGTCCCACGACAGTTGACGAGTATCCGAAACACCATATCCCGCCGGGGGTAACATGTCATCCCTGTCGGTGGCGAATACCTGGAAGCCCATGCCAAGCTGCCGCAGTTGGGAATTGCATTGGATTCTCAAGGCTTTGGCTTTTGCCGTCGCGAGCGTAGGGAGCAACAGCGCGGCCAGAATGGCGATGATCGCAATAACGACCAGAAGTTCGATCAGGGTAAATCCCCGGAAACCTGCAACCTGCCTGGCTTGTTGGGGTCTTATCATAGGCGTCATATCGGACGTGTTCAGTGTGCCACCCCCCATTAGCGTTTCACCAGAATCACAGCTTGACCCTTTATCGCATACTTCTTCCCTGGTGGCGCCGGCGGCGCTTGCACACGGGACTTGGCGGCAAACTCCTCAAAGTCCTTGGGCACGCTCCGGCTGCCGACGACGTATCGGCGCAACTCCAGCGTAAGTTGGTTCAGGGTGGCATTGACGTCGCCGGAATCGGGAATCACCGCGGCCTTGGGGGGAGAAGCCACGGCCCCTGGCCCTCTGGACGGAGATGCCGCCGCAGGGGCAGCCGCTGACGGGTCGGCCTGTGCCGCATTAGCCGCAGCGTCGGCTCCCGTTGCTGGCTCCTGCTTCGAGCATCCCCCTGCCAGCAGCGCGGTCAGCAGCAATACCCACGATGATCCAAGTAAACGCAGTCCCATAGAGTCCATTAGAAAGTCACTATGGTAATCTTAATCAGCGCCGGGTGCGGCGCATGTCGTCAAAATAGTGGACAGGTACCAAGGTCTTCGCCAAGCGCGGGAACCGTTCAACCCGCGAGTTGACAGGTTGCTGCGCCGGCCGATTAACAAAAAGGCCGCCCTGGAGGGCGGCCGACGAGAGTCTGAAACAAAGCCAACTCAGTCGCGGCGGCGGAGAATCAACAACGCCGCGGCCCCGAGGCCGGCCAGAGTGAGCATGGACGGTTCCGGAACTGCGTAGAGCGTGACATTATCAATGTAGAACTTGACCGGGTTTGCCGCGTCCGAATTGGCTCCGAAATAGAGCTGGAACCAGCCGGTGGCGTCCGCGGGGTCGTTCCACCCAAGTTGAGCGAACGTGAGATCTACGTGAGTGGAGACCAACGAAGTGTCGCCCGGATTGCGCCAGCCGGTGGCGGGGGTGACGTTGTCAACCTGCGTCCACGCTCCGGCGCTGTTGGCCGCAATATTAATGCTATACCACGTCCCCACATTGTTCGGGAAGCTGGTGCCATCCAGTATTACATCAAATCCTACATGGCCAACCCCGCTGGCTGAGAGAGCCTGCATAATGGGCTGTTCGCCGCTGGCCCAGTCGAACTCATGATAATAATTGAAGCTGCCGCCCAACGTCCACCCGCCGACCGCCGAAGGCGCCTGGATGGCAGCACCGCCCGGCCAACCAACCGGGCCGGTCGCGGACCAAGCGAAGTTCTGGAAGTTCTGGGCCCCGGCATCAAAGGTAAAGACCAACGGTTGAGCGTTGGCAGATACCATGAGCCCAAAGGCCGCGCCAATTGTGATAAGGGTTTTTTGCGGTGTCATGGGGTGTCGCTTTTGTTAGGTTTCGTATCAGACGTTAACCAGTTCAATTATCTGCGGCATTGTATTGCCCCCTTTCGTTTTGTCAACACCTAAAGCCCCTCCGAACGCGTTCCCGCGTGTCATGAAAACTGATGACATGGCAGACGGCGCGGAGTCTCCAATTCATCCGGGAAGTCTGTGCCTGACACGCCATTGTTCGACGAATCGTCAAAGTCAAGCGCTTCCGGATTGCGGTTAGCCAGGGCGGCATCAAGCTCACAAGACCTGCTCGATTCTCCATTGGGTAGGGGGGCAATCCTGTGTCCGCCGTGGGTCAAGTGCTGCTCGCGGCGGCCCCAGGACTGAACGCGCTACCGGTTTAGGAGCTTGATGCGGCCTTGGGCCTTTCCAGCGGCGGTGGAGGGCGTCTTCCCGGCGAGACCATAGAGGGGCCCCGGTGAGGCTCCCATGGGGAGCGCTCCCCATGGGAGCCTCACCGGGGTATCACCATGCCCACACCATTGCCCTCCCTGGCAGGAACGCAGACCCTTACAACGGCTGTAACCATATTGATACGAGTAACATACGGAGCTGAATCAAGCCAGGGACCAGCGCCGTGGGGGTGCCCAGAAGTGCCAGCGCCAGCGGAAAGTAGCCCAGCCTCAGGATGTGCGAAACCATGGGAAACTAGCCCTCCAACACGGCTTCCACACGGATGGGTTCGGCGCGTCCGGAGCAGATGGGCAGGATGTTGGAGGCGAACTTCTCGCCGTCCACCAGCAGCCTGCTGACACCGCGCTGCTTGCCGTTCGGGTTCTTAACCTTAATGAGGTAGGTATTGCCGCGGAAGCGTCGCGTGACGGTGAAGCCCTTCCATTTGGCAGGAATCACGGGGTCAATCCGCAGGCCGTCATACTCAGCGCGGATCCCCAGCATCCATTGCGTAGCGGTGTAATAGGTCCACGCAGCGGTGCCGGTGAGCCAGGAGTTCTTGGCCTCGCCGTGCGTGGGGGCGTCTTTGCCGGCGATCATCTGGGCGAAGACATACGGTTCGCACCGGTGCAGTTCGCCGATGTGCTCGCGCGCCGAGGGGTTGATGCGGGTGTAGTAGTCGAAGGCGCGGCTGCCGTTGCCGACCATCGTCTCGGCGATGATGATCCAGGGATTGTTGTGGCAGAAGATGCCGGCGTTCTCCTTGTAACCGGGCGGGTAGGAGGAAATTTCGCCCAGGTGAAGGTAGTATTTCGAGAAGGCCGGCTGCTGGAGGACGATGCCGTGTTTCGTAGCAAGGTGTTTGTGAACGGATTCCAGCGCCCGCCGGGCCTTGCCGCCCTTCAGCCCTATGCCAGCCATGATGCACATCCCCTGCGACTCGATGAAGATCTTGCCCTCCTCACAGGCCTGGGAGCCGACAGGGCGACCGAAGTCGTCATAGGCGCGGACAAACCATTGGCCGTCCCAGCCATGCTTGCAGACGGTCTTCTCCATTTTGGCCGCTTCTGCCAGGTAGCGCACCGTCTCATCTTTCGTGTTCCTCCTAGCCGCAATGGCGGCCAATTCCTTCGCTGCCAGCACAAACAGGCCGGCGATGAAAACTGACTCGGCGACCTTGCCCTCTTTGTTGGTCGTGGTCTGAAATGATTGGCCTGGTGTGTCGGAGAAGCAATTGAGGTTCAGGCAGTCATTCCAATCGGCACGGCCAATGAGGGGCAGCCCGTGCGGGCCGAGTCGTTCGAGGGTGTAGCTGAGGCTGCGGCGCAGGTGCTCGTAGAGCGGCTGCTCCGAGCCGGGCTCGTTCTCGAACTGCACCGGCTCATCCAGGATGCTCCAGTCACCGGTTTCCTTCAGATAGGCCGCCACGCCCAGGATGAGCCAATGCGGATCATCATTGAAACCGCTGCCGATGTCGTCATTGCCGCGCTTGGTCAGCGGTTGGTATTGGTGGAAGGCGCCGCCAGTCTTGAGCTGGGTCGCCGCCAAATCGAGGATGCGCTCGCGGGCGCGGGCAGGGACCATGTGGACGAAGCCGAGCAGGTCCTGGTTCGAGTCGCGGAAGCCCAGGCCGCGCCCGATGCCCGATTCAAAGAAGGAAGCCGAGCGCGACATATTGAAGGTGGCCATGCATTGGTAGGCATTCCAGATGTTGACCATGCGGTTCAGGTGCCGGCCAGGCGACTTCACCTGGTATATGCTGAGCAGGCCGTCCCAGTATTCGCGCAGCGCTGCGAAAGCCGCGTGAACGTTCTTTGCCTCCAGATACTTCGCGATGAGCGGTTTGACCGTGCGCTTGTTGATGCGCTGTGACCCGGGCGGGTCGAACTTCTGGTCGGCCGGATTCTCGTGATAGCCCAGGAGAAAGATGACCTCCCTGGTCTCGCCGGGCTCGAGGTTTAGTCTGACGTGGTGCGAGCCCATTGGCGCCCAGCCATACGCCAACGAGTTGAGCGACTTGCCGCGCTCGACCGCCGCCGGGTTGTCCCAACCGCGGTAAGCCCCAAGGAACGCGTCGCGCTGCGTGTCGAAGCCGGCCAACGTAGGGCAGGCGTCTCGCCTGCCCCGCAGTTGGCAGCCTTTCCCTGGGGGCAGGCGAGACGCCTGCCCTACGTTGGCCGAGCAGGCAAAATAAGCGAAGTGGTTGCGCCGCTCGCGATACTCGGTCTTGTGGTAGATTACCTCGCCTTCAATCTCGACCTGGCCGGTGCTGAAGTTGCGCTGGAAGTTGGTGGCGTCGTCCTGCGCATCCCAAAGGCAGAATTCGATGCTGGAGAAAAGGGATAGTCTGGCCGGCTTGTTGCGCTGGTTGGTCACCTGGAACTGCCAGATTTCCAGATTCTCACCCAGCGGCACGAAATAGCAGGTCCGCGCGGCAATCTGCTTGTAGCTGGAGGCAATCGTGGTGTAGCCCAGACCGTGGCGGCACTCGTAATGATCCAGCCGGGTGCGCGTGGGCTGCCAGGAGGGCGACCAGAATGCGCTGCTCTCATTGTCACGGATATAGAGGTAACGCCCGCCAAGGTCGGATGGGGTGTTGTTGTAACGGTAGCGTGTCAGGCGCCGTAGCCGGGCGTCCCGGTAAAAGGAGTAGCCGCCGGCGGTGTTCGAGATGATGCCGAAGTAGGCTTCGCAGCCCAGGTAGTTGATCCACGGCAGCGGCGTATCCGGCCGGGTGATCACATACTCGCGCTGTTGGTCGTCAAAGTGTCCGTAGCGCATGGAGGCAGCTTCGAGGGCGGCGGCCGGCAGAGGTCAGGCTTGAGCCGGGACGGGTTCGTCCTGGTCGAGCTTATCGAGCCAGTTGAATTTGAGAACGGCCGAGGTCACCAGCAGCAGGCCGAGGGCAATCCAGAGTGCCTTCCAACTGCGGAAGATGAAGTAAACCGGGATGGCCCAGAGAGGAATCTGCCAGATGATGGCCACCACGCAGTTGAACATGTCCCGGCCGAAGCTCGTGTTGCGTTTGAACTGCGGGTCATCCTGCAGCACGGCGGCATGCACCGGCGCCCACCAACCCCACGGCCGGACCTGCCTGTAGAATCTCTTGAGCACAGCCTCCTCCTCCGGTTTCGTCAGCAGACTGCCCAGCCCGCAGCCCAGGAGAGAAAGCAAGAGAATGATCCCGAAGCTTGCGAAGGTAGGCAGTCCGGAGGAGGGGAAAAACTGCGGCACGAAGAGTGCCGCGGCAATGCCCGCCAGCATGCCCCAGAAATAGCCGAAGCCGTTCAGCCGATACCAGTGCCACTTGAGCACATTGGCCGCGGTGTAGCCTCCCCAGAGCCCTTGCACAATCCACTGCGTCATCTGGTTCACGGACTCCGCCATGACACCGAACGCGAAACCGACGGCGAGGATGACGACCTGCGCCACGTAGCTGACCAAGACGTAATGCTTGTTCGAACCGTCTGGCTTCAGGTAGCGCTTGTAGAGGTCGTTCACCAGATATGCGCCCCCGGCGTTGACGGTTGCGGAGAAGGTGGACATGAAGGCTGCCAACAGTCCCGCCATCAGGAGGCCCACCAGGCCGACCGGGATGAACTGCTTGATCACGAACGGCAGGACCATCTCGAAGTCAATCTGCCGCACCCCATTCACGACCTTGGTGACATCAGGGTCCAGCGCGGCGAACTTGGGTCCGAGAAACTTGAGCCCCAGGAGGGTAATAGCCGCGATGAGAATCCAGCGCGGCAACAGGCAGGCCGAGACGATGCCGCTCATGAAGCTGGCCTCGCGCGGCGTGCGGGCCGCCAGGATCCGCTGCATGTCATAGTTCGGCGCCGGCCCCGCGATACTGACCAGCAGGCCCTTGAAGACCATCGCAATGAAGAAACACATGAAGAAGCTGTACCCGTCGGCAGCGATGTTCTGGTTCAGCGCGGGGATCAACTTCGACCAGTCCAGGTCCAGCTTCCAGCCGAAACCCAGGCTCAGCCAGCCGGCGGGAACCAGCGCCGCCACGTCCGCCGCGGACACCCTGGCCATGGCAATCCAGGCGATGATCACGGCGCAGACAGCCATGATCACGAACTGGGCGATGTCGGTCACGACCACGCCGATCATGCCGCCGAGCAGGACATAGACGGCGGTGATACCCATGACGATCACGGCGTAGGTATTGGCAGAAAGGTCCCAGGGCAGAAACGTCTTCGAGAACTTGCCCATGCCCTGGAAGTCGTAGGCGATGAAGCCCACCACGCTGACAAGAGCGAAGACAACAATGATCACGCGGGAGAGTTCGCCACCGCGTCCGGCGCCAAAGCGGGTGGTGATCCACTCCGCGCCGGTGAGCACGCCCGAACGCCTCACCCAGGTCGCCAGATACACCATGAGGATGACCTGGTTGAACGTGGGCCAGAGCCACGGCAGCCAAGTGCCTTTCAGGCCATAAACGTAGAGGTTATAGACCAGCCACATCGTTCCGGTGATGTCCCACATGGCCGAGGCGTTCGACACGCCCAGCACCCACCACGGCAAGGCATTGCCCGCCAGGAAGTAGGAATTCATGTTCTTCGACGCCCGCCGCATGACGGCCACGCCGATGCCGATCATCGCCGCGAAGTAGAGCAGAATGATCGAGATATCTATCCAGTGCAGTTGCATCAACGAATACTAGGGTCTCTTCTTCTGAAAGGCATTCTTGAAATAGACCCCTTGCCGCGTGGGCTTGAAGCTCCAATCCTCAATCAGCGTGGGGCCCCAATGCGGGTCAAAGCACCAAACGGAATACGAGACGCCCCGCTGGTCGCAATACGAGGTAAAGGCGTCACCATAGGTCTCATCCCCGATGACGGGGACATGGGCCTTCTTGTCATCTGCCGCGCAGAATCCTATCTCCGTGGCAAAGACCGGGTACTTTTCGGTCACAAAGCCCCAATCCTTGGTCCACTGTGGCTCCCAGGGTGCTTTGCGTTTCATGGGATACGGGTGGGACACGTAGCCGATGCCTTCCGCCTCGATGGGCGCGGTAGCCACCGGCGTGAGGTCGTAGCCATAGTTGAAACCCGCAACGAGGGGAATAGCCGTGCCGCCGTTGGCTCTGATCGCTGCGATGACCTCTTCCATGATCTCCTTCCATTTGGCCCAGGTGCATTCCCCGAGTTTGTCTCCAGTCGCCGGCTCGTTGAACAGCTCGAAAAATGCAACCGTGCTGTCTCCGGCGTAATGCTTCGCCATGATGCGCCAGAATTCCAGCGTTTCCTGCCTGGTCGTATTATACAGTGCGACCGGATAAAGCTCCGAGTAACCGGGCAGAAAGAGCTCGGCGTGCAGGTTCCCGATGCTGTGCCAGTCAATGATGACGTAAAGCCCCAACTCCCTGGCCCAGCCCACGCCCTGGTCGAGCAACTTGAGGTAGGTATCCTTTCCGCGGATTCGCCAGGCGGCGGGATGCACGGGGAACCTCACCAGGTTCGCCCCCCACGACTTGGCCGCAGCCAGGTATTCCCTGTTCCACTGGCCATTACGCTCCAGCTTGTCGGGATCGCTGGTGTCCAGCCCTCGGAAGACGATGGTTTTGCCATCAGCGGCAACAAATTGATTCCCCCGAACGCTGACCCGGCTGAGCTGGGCCAGGGCAGCCGGGCAGAGCAGCACGGCACACAAACTACAGAGTAAGGTTCTTTTCATGGTCATGCGTCAGCAAGCCCGCCCAGAAAGCGCAGTCCGCAGCAGCCCCGGTGAGGTGGCTCTGAGCTGTTGGCAGGATCGCGAATTCGTCAGAGCCTCATCACCTCGGCTGCTGCTTTCCTGAGCGGCAGTTGGGCGCAGGCGAAAGCAGTATAGTTGCTACGGGCGTGACTGTATGTCGTCAAAAGACACGACAGCCCAGACCGGGCGAGCGCGTTCCATTTCCCTTTACCGGGTCCGCAGCGTCGAGTTAAATGAAAGCATGGCGCAGCGCTATCTGAAGTCCGATCACTACCTCTCGCTCTTGTTCCTCTGCTCCACCCTCAACTCCAGCCTTGCTCAGGACCAGGCCATTTTCACCGATTCACTGCAAAACGGGTGGCTGGACTGGGGCTGGGCGAGCATCAATTACAACAATTCCAGCCCGGTTCATTCCGGCTCAAGATCGGTAGCGGTGACGATCACCGACAACTCCTGGCAGGCAATCTATATCGCCCACGCGGACTTCAACTCCAGCCCTTACTCCAGTCTGACCTTCTGGATAAACGGCGGCGCCAGCGGCGGCCAGCAGTTGCAGGTGGTGGGCCACGCCGGTGACGCCGTTCGACTCTCCACCAACCTGCCGGCGCTCGTCGCCAATACCTGGCAGCAATATTCCATTCCGCTCGCGACCGTGGGCCTCGCCAACCGGACCGACGTGGACGGGATCTGGATTCAGGACCGGATCGGCGCGGTGCAGCCAACCTTTTACCTGGATGATATCTACTTGACCACCAGCTCCGTCGCGCCGCCGACGGTGACGCTGACCTCGCCGGCCAATGGTTCGAGCTACGCTGCGCCGGCCAGCATCCCCCTGGCCGCCAATGTCGTATCCAACGGCCACACCATTACCAAGGTCCAATTCTACAACGGCTCCAACCTCCTCGACGAAGATAGCAGTTCGCCTTACAGCTTCACGTGGACCGGCGTGGCCATCGGCAGCTACAGCCTGTTTGCGCGCGTCATTTACGACTCCGGCGCCAGCGCGGATTCGGCGGCGGTGGCGGTGACCGTCACCGGCACCAGCTCGATCTCGATCACGGTGGACGCCCAGCTCAACCGGCATCCGATCAGCCCGCTCATTTACGGCACCTGCTTCGCTTCCGCCACCCAGTTGTCGGATTTGAACTGCCCGCTGAACCGCTCGGGTGGCAACGCCGAAACGCGGTATAACTGGGCGACTAACGCACACAATCGGGGCCGGGATTGGTACTTTGAGAGCATCGCCGATTCGCCCGCCACGCCGGGCGCGGCCGCGGATGACTTCGTGAGCCTCAGCAAGACTGGCGGCGCGGAACCGGCAGTGACCATTCCGATGATCGGCTGGATGCCCAAGCTGGCCGCCGGCCGCGGCAAGCTTGCCAGTTATTCCACCAACAAATACGGCCCGCAAACGGATACCGATTGGCAATGGATGCCCTCCGCCGGCAATGGCATCAGCGTCACCAACAACACCCCCATCACCTGGAACGACCCGAACGACGCCAATTTCCTCACCAACTCCACCTTCCAGCAGGGCTTTGTGCGGCACCTGACCAACCGTTGGGGCCTGGCCACCAACGGCGGCGTGCGGCATTATATCATGGACAACGAGCACAGCATCTGGCACTCGACGCACCGGGATGTTCATCCCAATGGCGCCGGCCGCGCTGAAATCCGTGACAAGTTCTTCGACTACGCTGGGATGGTGAAAGCGATTGACCCCAACGCGCAGGTGTGGGGCCCGGAGGAGTTCGGCTGGTCTGGCTACTTCAACAGCGGCGCCGATCTCCAGTGGGGCGAGCAGCACAACTGGACCGTCCCTTCCCCCGACCGTACCACGAACGGCAACATGGATTATGTCTGCTGGCTGCTGAAAGAGTTCCACCAGCGTGACACCAATACCAACCAGCGGCTGCTCGATTACTTCACCCTGCACCGCTACACGGAGGACGATAACGTCGGCGGCTCCGATGTCTCGACCGCCACCCAACTCAAACGCAACCGCTGGACCCGGTCCTTTTGGGACACGAACTACGTGGATGAGAGCTGGATTGGCTCGCAAACCGAAAACAAAGTGATGCTCATCCCGCGCATGAAGAACTGGGTCGCCACTTACTATCCCGGCACGAAAATCGGCATCACCGAGTATAACTGGGGCGCGGAAAGCCACATCAATGGCGCCACCACCCAGGCCGACATCCTCGGCATTTACGGCCGCGAGGGGCTGGACCTCGCCACCCGCTGGACCACGCCCCCCTCCAGCTCGCCCACCTACAAGGCCATGAAGATGTTCCGCAACTACGACGGCAACAAGTCCTGCTTCGGCGATATCAGCGTCGGCGCCGCCGGCCCCAACCCGGACAACGTCTCCCCTTATGCCGCCGTGCGCTCCGCCGACGGCGCCCTGACTCTCATGGTCATTAACAAGCAATTGACGGCAGCCGCCGCGGCCACCGTGAACCTGGCCAACTTTATTCCTGCCGGCATCGGCCAGGCGTGGCAGCTCACGGCGGCCAACTCCATTACCCGGCTGAGCGACATCAGCTTTTCCGGCGCTACCTTCACCAGCACGGTTCCAGCACAGAGCATCACCTTGTTCGTGCTGCCCGCCGTCGCTCTCGCCGGTCCGCCCACCAGTCCCAGCCCGGGCGATGGAACCACCGGCGTCGCCACCAACACCAACCTGAGCTGGACAGCAGGCACCAACGCCACCGCACACCAGCTTTACTTCGGAACAAGTTCCAACGCCGTGGCCTACGCGACTACCAACTCGCTCGAGTTTAAGGCCACGCTGGCGACCACCCATTACACCCCGGGTGCGCTGGCTTCCAGCGGCCGCTTCTACTGGCGCGTGGATGAGCTGGCGGGAAGCTATGTCACCACCGGGCCGGTCTGGACCTTCGCAACGGGGGTGAATCCGAGCGCCCGGTTCCCGTTGGCCGGCAGCCTGAGCGGCGGCGGTAGCTTCACGATCACCTTCCCCAGCCAGCTCGGCCAAACCTACCGGGTGGAGCGAAGTGACAGTGTGAGCCCCGCGTCGTGGTCAACCGTCGCCGACAACATGCCGGGCACGGGTTCCGCAATCCTGATCCTGGACAGCGGTATGGGGCTGCAAAGGCAACAGTTCTACCGGGCCCTGATCCTTCCACCCTGACCTCCGCCCGCGAATCGCCGCGCGCCGGGCGGCGGGGGGCGAGCCCTCAACGCTTCTTCATTGTTACGCCAATGCCGGAGCGCTCCAGGTTTAGGAACAGTGTCTCCAGGTCCGGATTGCTGGTGATGGCCTTTACGTAGTTCGGGTCGGCTTGGCGCGCATTCATGTTGTGCGCGATGATCAATCCTCCCGGCTTGACCAGCGGCAACAGCTTGCTCAGGTAATCCGCGTACCCTTCCTTGTCGGCATCCAGGAAGAGGAGGTCAATCGGGTCCTTAAGCCGCTTGACCTCGGTGTGGGCGTCGCCCAGCACCAGCGTGACGAGCCTCTCCACGCCGGCCCGCTTGAAGTTCTCGCGCGCAGCGGCCGCCCGCCCCTCGTCAATCTCGAAGGTCGTCAGCTTGCCGCCGGTCGCTTCGAGTGCCAGACAGAACCAAATCGCCGAGTAGCCGATCGAGGTGCCGATCTCCACCACATTCTTTGCGCCAGTTGCCTCCGTCAGTACCCGCAGGATTCGCCCGTCATCCATCGGCACGCTCATGCTGCCGCGCCGTTGGTTGCGGTCCATCTCCTCCAGCACCCCGAGTACGCGCTTCTCCCGGTCCGACTTCGGCCGGAGGTTGCTGCTAAACAGCCGTGACCCTCCGTCCGGCGGACCACCCGGCCGCCGCGGCCTGCGCTCGGAATCCTGCGCCGAAACCATCCAACCAGACGCCAGCACACTCAGCGCCAGCATCATCGTTATCAGCCTCGTATTCATGTTGCTTTGCCTTTCGTTCTGCTGACTGTCGCCAAGCGCGGCCGGCTTGTCAAACCGCACGCCGCAGCCGAGTCTGCCGGGATCCGGGCGGCGGGCTCTGGACACCGTCCGCAAGCTCAGCCCGGCCGCACGCTTCTATTTCCGCGACGGGCTGAAGAAGTCCCGCTGCAGCCGCAGCAGCAGCGGAACAGAGGCCAGCAGGCCAATCAGATTCGGAATCGCCATCAGGCCGTTAAGCGTGTCGGCGATGTCCCAGATCAGATGGAGCGAGCCGGTCGCGCCCAGGTAAACAAACACCAGCCACGCAAGCCGGTAAGGCACAGCGGCTCGTGCCCCCAGCAGGTAAACGATGCCGGTTTCCCCGTAGTAGCTCCAGCCGAGCAGCGTCGAGTAGGCGAACAGCACCAGCCCGCCGGTGACCATAATGTCGCCGAAGGTGCCGGGCAACCCCGTCTCGAAGGCTTTGACCGACAACGCCGCTCCCGTCAGACCGCTGTTCCAAGTGTCCGTCATCAGAATCACCAGCCCGGTCGCAGTGCAAATCAACATGGTATCCACGAATACCTCGAACACGCCGTACATGCCCTGCCGCACGGGATGGTCGGTGTCGGCCGCGCAGTGGACCATGGGTGCGCTGCCCAGACCGGCCTCGTTCGAGAACAGCCCCCGGGCAATGCCATAGCGAAGTGCCATCATCATGGTGCTGCCGGCAAAGCCGCCCACCGCCGCCGTGCCGGAGAACGCGCCGTCAAAAATCAGCCCAAAAGCGTGCGGCAATCTTTCGGCGCACAGCGCCAGCACCACCACAGCCCCGGCCAGGTAGAACACTGCCATGAACGGCACGAACCATTGAGTTACCCTGGCAATGGACTTGATGCCGCCCAGAATGACGAGCGCCGTGAGGATCACGAGCGCGAGGCCGGTCACCCAGGGAGGAACATGAAGAGTGGACTTGAGGGCGTCGGCCACCGAATTGGCCTGCACCATGTTGCCAATGCCAAAGGCTGCCAGCGCCGTCAGCAGTGCGAACGCGCCACCCAGCCACGGCCAGCCCAGCCCTTTCTTCAGAACGTACATCGCCCCGCCCCGCATCGAGCCGGAGGAATCGGGCTCGCGGTAATGCACCGCCACCACGATTTCCGCATACTTGGTCGCCATGCCGAGCAGCCCGGACACCCATAGCCAGAAAACCGCTCCGGGCCCGCCGAGGTAAATGGCCGTTGCCACGCCGGCGATGTTGCCCACGCCCACCGTCGAGGCCAGCGCCGTGGCCACCGCCTGGAAGGGGCGAACATCTCCTCTTCCCCCGCCGCGCCGTGTGACTTTCCCCAGCACCTCGTGCAAGGCGAACCCGAGGCGGCGGAACTGCACGGCGCCCGTGAGGACTGTGAGCAGGAGCCCCGTACCAATCAGAAGCACGATCATGGGCCACCCCCAGACAAGACTGTTGAGGGTCGAGTTGAGGCGCTGAAGCAGCTCGATCATGATCCAGGCGGGACCTTACAGCGTCCGGGCGCCTACCTCGGGAAGCGGCTTCAACATGGTTCCACTCGGGGCGCGTCGGGTGAATTGCCGCCGCTCAAAGACCGGGCAGGTTGGCCTGGCCGATGCCTTCAGGATGCCTTGGGTACTTACCCAATTCGCCTTTACCGGGAGAAGTCTCCGGCCAAAGTGCGTACTCCACCCGGCTTCGCGACACCCCGCGATCCAGCGCCCCGCCTTGGATCTCTCGGCTACCACCCCAACACACAGGCGAAAATCAGCGGCGCCACAATCGTGGCATCGGACTCAATAACGAAGCTGGGCGTGTCCTTCGCCAGCTTACACCAGGTGATTTTTTCGTTCGGCACCGCGCCGGAGTAGGATCCGTAGCTGGTCGTGGAATCGCTGATCTGGCAGAAATAGCTCCACAACGGCACCTGGTCGCGCTTCAGATCCTGCCGCAGCAGAGGGACCACGCAGATCGGGAAATCGCCTGCGATGCCGCCTCCGATTTGAAAGAAACCGATGGGCGCCTGTAAGGCCTCGCGTTCGTACCACCCGGTCAGTTCTACCATGTATTCCATGCCGGTGCGGACCGTGTGGATGCTCTTAAGGCGGCCCGCGATACACTCGACGGCGTACACGTTGCCAAGTGTCGAGTCCTCCCAACCCGGCACGAACAGAGGCAGGTTCTTCTCCGCCGCCGCCAGCATCCAACTGTCGCGCGGGTCAATTTGATAGCTGGCTTTCAGCCTGCCGTCGCGCAGCAGGTCGTAGAGAAACTCGTGCGGGAAACGCCGGGCGCCGGAACGGTCCGCAGCCCGCCACTGCTCCAACAGATCGCGCTCAACCCGCCGCATCACGTCTTCGGGAATGCAAGTGTCGGTCACGCGATTCAGCTTCTTCTTGAGCAGCGCCTCTTCTTCCGACGGGCTGAGGTCGCGGTACCGTGGCACGCGCACATAATCCTTGTGCGCGATCAGATTGAACACATCCTCCTCGAGGTTGGCCCCCGTGCAGCAAAGCGCATGGATCTTGTCTTGCCGAATCATTTCGGCCAGGGAGAGCCCCAGCTCCGCGGTGCTCATGGCTCCGGCCATGGCCAAAAACATTTTGCCCCCGCGCGCCAGCAGTTCCTCCCACGCCCGCGCCGCGTCGCGCAGCGTCGCGGCGTTGAAATGTTGAAAGTGCCGTTCGACGAATTGAGTGATTGGTCGTTGTTGCATGCTCGGCTGAGGACACACAGCGCCTCAACCGCTAAAGAATCGAGGCTTGTGCCCTGTGCGGTCAAGCCTCCTCTTCAATTTAGGTTGCTTTTTCTTCGCGCCGCAAGGAAGCGCGTTGGACTTTTGCGCCAGGTCGCAGGAAGACGAGACTGCGAGCCCGGGCTTTGGCAACACCATGTCCGGCCAGATTTCGTAGGCTCCTCCCAGTTACCTCAGGCTCGCGGTCGGAAATGAGCGGCGGAGTGCCGCCCGCAGCGTGTCCTCCATCCTCGGCGCCTTTGCAACAAAATCATCCGCCCCGACATCCTTCGCCACCGCCCGGATGCTCGGGCCGTCTTCAATCGTACACAGGATGACCACAGGCGCGCCCGCACCCGCTTTGATCCTCGAAGTCGCCTCCAATCCGTCCATCTCCGGCATCCAGATGTCCATCAGCACGAGGTCAGGCGTGAGTTCCGCCACCCGGTCCACCGCCTCTACTCCGCTGCCGGCCGTCCCCACGACCTCGAAACCAGCCTGCCGCTTAAAGAAATCCGCAAGGCTCCTGACAATAAACGGCGAGTCGTCAACAATGATGATGCGAAGCCGCCGCGATTCTGTGCCTGGCCGTAGGACAGACTCCTGCCGCCTTCTGGCCCTGCCCAAACAACAAGCTCGCGCCGTCATGACTTAGCCCGGCGAGAAGCCGGCGGCAGGCGACAAGGCTTGAGTCGCTCCGCCAATCCGGGTGCTAGGCGGACGTGAGACGACCTCCAACGATCGAATATCTGCATGCGGAGAGAAAGACTCTCCACCCTACACCAGCGTGCCCAAAGCTCCATTGCGCCACAGCATTTCAGTTCTTCGAATGGCGGCCCGACCATCCGCGTTTGCCTCCGAAAGCACATGCCATCGGACCCTTTAATCCGGTGCGGGGGTCCTTACCCCACCAACACCAAAACCAATATGCGCCTCTCTGTGCCGGTTGCCAAGTCCGAATTTGAGAGGTTCACGGCGGTCAGGGCGGTGCGGATATGCGCCGGCATGTCGTCTTCCCCTTCGGCGGTGTGCGCGAAGAGCGGATCGCCGTCCGGCACGAGGCGGGCGAAGAATGCCTCCAGGTCACGCCGCACGTCCGGGTCGGCGTTCTCCTGGATCAAGAGCGAGGCCGAGGTGTGGCAGAGATGGAGGGTGATCACACCGGTCTTCCAACCGTTCTGCGAAACCCAGCCGGCCACCTGCGCGGTGACTTCGTAGAGGCCGCGTCCGCGGGTGGGCACCCTCAGTTCATGCTCGGCCTGGTGCAACATGGCAGCGGGTGACGCGTGAGTCGCGACCGTGGCCCCGCCCGGCGGCTGTGCCGCGGGCCGGCTCACTTGGCGCCCTCGGCGGTGCTCTTCGCATTGAGCCACTTCTCGAGGTCGGGGTTGGGCGGGCTGCCGGCGGACAGAGCCCGCTGGTAATGCCAGCGCGCCAGCTCGAGCAGTGGCGGCTTTTGCGTGGCATAAATGACCGCGAGGTTGTTGTGGGCCTCGCCGTAGCTGGGTGAGAGTTGAATGGCCTTGCGCAAGGCCGTTTCCGCCGGGCCGCGCAGGCCCTTGGCGCTGAGCGTCAGCCCGAGGAAGTTTTGCACCTCCGCATTCTTTGGCTCCGCTTTGGCCGCGCGACTCAGGGCGTCCAACGCCGCGTCGTATTGTTGCTGACGGAACCGCAGTTGGCCGAGGACCAGCAGGCAGGAGGGGTCGTCCGGCGCGAGCGCGATGGCTTGCAGGATGTGGGTCTCGGCGGGCGAAAGCTGGTTCCGCTGCAGTTCGACGGCGGCCAGGTTGGCGAGCGTAGGCACGTGGTTCTGGTCCTCCCGCAGCACCTGGGTGTATCGTTCCTCGGCCTTGTCCAATTGTCTGGCGTCGAAATACCGCCTGGCCTCCGCCGCCAAGGCCACCGTACCGGGTGGTAGTTCCTTGCTGGCTTTGACAACGGGCTTGGAGTCAACCGGGACGGGTCTGGTTTCCGGCGTGCGAAACAGCGCCAGTTCCTCGGCGGTATACGGCACCTGGCGGGCTTCCAGGACGCCCATCCGCGCCTGCAGGGTCGCCACTTGCCGTTCCATTTCGAGTACACGCGAAGCCGTCGCCCGGCTCCGGCGTGAGTTGAGTTCCTTGGTGGCAGCCGCAAGCTCCTGCCTCAACTCATCCCGCTCCCGCTCCAGCTTCTTGATACGTTTGTTGTCCTCGGCCTTCGACGGCGGCGCCTGGGACGCGGCGGCGGCCGCTCGCGCGGACTGCAGCTCCCGGTTCGAGACCTCAAGCTGCTGTTTCAGGGCATCCCGCTCCTGCTCCAGCTTGTTGATGCGGCCCAGGTCCTCGGCCCTGGCTGCGGGAACAACAACCGTCGTGTCCGAAGGCTGGGACAGCAACCGCTGCAACTTGTTTTCCAAAGCCGTCTTCTCCAGGTACAGCACTTGCCTGTCGGACTCCAGAGCGGCGATCTGCGCCTGGGCCTGCGTCAGTTGGCGGCTCGCGCTGGCCGGCAGCGAGGAGGAGGGCGGAGAGGCTTGCAGGTCGGCGAGCTGCTTCTTGAGGACCTGATTCTCCGCTCGCAGGGCGGCAGCGGCCTCGCTGTCGGCCTTCAAGGCCTTGAAGCGCGACAGCGTCTCCTCCTTTTCCCGCGCGAGCACGGAGGCGAGCCTGGTCTGCTCGGCCAGCTTGCGGTTGGCGATCTCGAGTTCCTTCCGCGCCGACGCCATCTCCTTGGCATTCCAGGAACTCGGCGCGAGATTGTTCAACTTGATCTGGAGAGCCGCCCTCTCCTTCTCCAGCGCTTTGGCTTTCTTGGTTTGTTCGGCGAGTTCGCGGTTGGCCTTGATCAGGCCCTGCCGTGCCTCCTCCAGCGCCTTCGGGTCGCCGACGCCGGCTCGCCGGGCTCGCGCCTCCTCCTGGCTGACCTTGAGCAGCTCGTTCTCCTTCAGCAGCGATCGGATCTTCTCCTCCGCCCTGGCCAATTCACGCGGGTCCGTCGTGGCGGGTTGCGCGGCCAGGGCTTCTTTCAGCTTTGCCTCCAGCGAGACCTTGTCCTCCTCCAGGCGGCGCACCTGGTCCTTCAGCGTGTTGACCTGGGCGTCCCAGTCGGGTGGCGGCGCGGGCCTGCCGGGTTGGGTCGCGGGCGCGCTCGCGGCCTCCCCGGGCCTGGACGAGCCCGTTCCTGTGGCCGGGGCGGTGGGCGGGGGAACCTTGGGCAACAGCCTTTCAATGGCTCCGACGATATAGTTCAACCGATAGCCAACCACTTTCGTGTTCCAGTCCGGGTAATCCTTCTGGAATCTCAACAACGCCGACTGGGCTTCGCGATATCGCGTCAGCGCCCGGCTCGACTGGCCGCTGCTGTTCAGCGAGTCCGCGTCCTGAATGAGAGTGTAGATCGCGACATACTGGTCATCCGGCCCTTCTGCCCTCGCCGCGGTCAGGGCGACAAACAGAACGAGAATGACTGAGAACCATTTCATATTGAAATCATAAGGCGCGGGCCCGGCCCTTGGCAATAATTACGTCGCCCTGCTCGGTTTTCCATTGAACCGGCCCCGCCATTCAGCAAGATTGTCGTGCCCCGATGGACCGCACGGATAAGATACGCGGCGCTCTCCTGATTGGCGTGCTGCTGGCCGTTGTCACACTGGTCGCGTATTGGCCGGTGTGGCAGAACGACTTCGTCAGTTACGACGATACGGATTACGTGACAGAGAATCCCTACGTCTTGCGCGGAATGACTTGGAGCAACGTCGGATGGGCCTTCAGGACCGCACACGCCGGCAACTGGCATCCGCTGACCTGGCTGTCGCATGTCCTCGACGTCGAACTCTACGGGTTGAAACCGGCCTGGCACCACCTGACCAGCCTGCTCTTCCACACGGCCAATGCGCTGCTGTTGCTGATCTGGCTGAACCGAACGACCGGCAGGCTTTGGTGCAGCGCCATGGTGGCGGCGTTGTTCGCGCTGCATCCGCTGCACGTGGAATCGGTGGCATGGGTGGCGGAGCGCAAGGATGTGCTGAGCACGTTCTTCTTTCTGCTGACCTTGCTGGCGTACGGAAGATATGCGGAGAAATCCGAAGACCGAAATCCGAAGGCCGAAGGCCGAGAAGGGCAGTCCAGGACAGAGGCAATTGCTGCGGGCACGGCCAGCCACGCCTCAAGCCCCAAGCCATTGATGGCCATCCTCCATCCTCCATCTTCCATCTTCTATTCTCTTTCTCTCCTGTGCTTCGCACTCGGGCTGATGAGCAAGCCAATGGTGGTCACGGTGCCCTTCGTGCTTCTGCTGCTGGATTATTGGCCGCTCCGGCGCCTGGAGTCTTCTGGGCTGTGGAAGCTGTTGGTCGAGAAGATCCCCTTCCTTGCGCTGAGCCTGGCCTCCAGCGTGGTAACGTTTCTGATCCAGCGCGAGGCTGGAGCGGTTAGCTCGCTGGAGACCATTCCAATCGAGTTCCGAGTCTCCAATGCGCTCATTTCCTATGTGCGTTACGTCGCGAAGATGATCTGGCCTGGTGATCTCGCGGTCTTCTATCCGGCGCCAAGCCACTGGCCGGTCGGGTGGGTCGCCGGCGCGGCGCTGATTCTGGTTGTTCTGTCTGCGCTCGCGCTCTGGCGGTCGCGTGCGGCACCGTATTTGCCTGTGGGGTGGTTCTGGTACGTGGGGACCCTGGTGCCGGTTATCGGCCTGGTTCAGGTCGGCCAGCAGGCGATGGCGGACCGCTACAGCTACCTTCCGCTGATCGGGCTCTCCATCGCAGTCGTCTGGGCCGCAGCCGAAATTCCGGCGCGCTGGCCCGGGACACGCGTCGTGCTGGCAGTCTGCGGCGCCACGGTGGTGGGCGCCTGCGCGGCGCTCACCTGGAACCAATTAGGCCACTGGCGGGACAGCGCCAGCCTGTTCCGACGCGCCCTCGCCGTGACCCGCGATAACGCCGTGGCACACAACAATCTCGGTGTATGCCTCTTGAACGCAGGGGATCTTGCCGCTGCGGATTCGCATTTTGCCGAAGCGGTGCGCATCCGTCCCCGGTACCCGGAGGCACTAGTGAATCTGGGCCTTTGCCGCGCAAAAGGCGGTCGGGAGGCGGAGGCGTTCGACCTGATTCAAAAGGCCGTCCAGTTCCGCGGCACGGCGGTTGCCCACTACAACCTCGCCAAACTGCTGGAACAGCGCGGCTCCCTGGAACAGGCCGAGTTGCACTATCGCACCGCGTTAAAGCTGAAGCCGGAGCTAGCCGATGCCTGGTACAACCTCGGTGTGCTCAAGGCAAAACAGGGCAAACCGGACGAAGCCGCGCAGTTCTACACGACCGCGTTGGAGATTCAGCCCGCCTACAGCGAGGTCCGCCTCAGCTTCGGCGCGCTGCTGGCGAGCCAGCAGCAATTTGATGCCGCCATCGCCCAGTTCCAGGCGGTCCTGCAAGCCGCCCCTGACAACGCCGACGCGCAGTTCAACCTGGCGGCGGCATTGAATGCCAAGGGTGATCTCGCCGGCGCCGCGGAACACTATGCCGCAGCTTGCCGTCTGCGCCCCGATGACCTCGAAGCGCGGCAGAACCTTGGACTGGTGTTGCTGTCGCAGGGGAAAACGGCCGAGGCGGCGGAAGTGTTCCAGGAAGTCCTGCGCGCGCGCCCGGAGGCCAGGACACATCATCTGCTGGCCCTCGCCCTCGACGCCCAGGGCCAGGCTGAGGCAGCACTGGTCCAGTATCGTCAGGCGGTCCGGTTGAACCCCAACGCAGCCGTTTATCTAAACGACTTGGCCTGGATCCTGGCGACAAATCCAAAAGCCGAGTTGCGGAACGGCGCGGAGGCGGTGCGGTTGGCGGAAGAAGCCTGCCGACTCAGCGGGGAGAAGGAAGCGCGATTCTTCGGAACCCTGGACGCGGCGTATGCCGAAGCCGGCCGTTTCGAAGACGCGGTCGCCACCGCGACCAGGGCGCGCGACCTGGCGCTCGCCGCCGGCCAGGCGGACATCGCCCAGGGGGCGGAGGTTCGTCTCGCGCTCTATCATGCGCGCAAGCCCTACCGTTCAACCTTGTCACCTTCCACATCCCCTTGAGTCTGCTTTGAAACTTGCCGATTCTCTCAACTCCGCCCCATCATTCTCGGGTATGCCGGACATACGGATGCTTGAGCTGCGGAAGCCTTTTCGCAGCGATCCGTCGGCCCGCGACACTCCTTGATGAGCATAGATCAGCCAAAACCAGCCGAGACAACCTGCGCCAACGCCGGGGACAGGAGACAGACGGTCCTTCTCTGCGCAGTACTCGCGCTGATAACCGCTGCCGTCTATTGGCCGGTCGCGAGGCTTGGCTTCATTAACTTCGATGACCCGGATTACGTCAGCGGGAACCCGCGTGTTCAGGCCGGTCTTACGGCGGAAAGCATCCAGTGGGCTTTCACCAGTGTCTATGCCAGCAACTGGCATCCGGTCACCTGGCTGTCGCACATGCTGGATTGCCAGCTCTATGACCTGAAGCCGGCCGGCCACCACCTGACGAACCTGGTCTTTCACGTGGCCAACAGCCTCCTGCTGTTCGGCCTGTTCAAGCGCCTTACGGGAGCGTTTTGGCGCAGCGCCCTGGTCGCGGCCCTCTTTGCCCTGCACCCGCTGCATGTGGAATCCGTCGCGTGGGTGTCCGAGCGCAAGGACGTGCTGAGCGCGTTCTTCTTCATGCTTACGCTGCTGGCCTATGCGGGATACGCGCGGAAGGGGAAATCCGAAGACCAAAACCCGAAATCCGAAGGCAATCCAAAGGCCAAATCCAGAAGGAAGGAGGTCGGAGCCGAAGTGTCGAGCCCGCGTTCCTCAGCCAACGCGCCCGGGGTCATCTCCCACGTTCCATCTGCCCTCTTCTATTTACTATCCTTGGTTTGCTTCGCACTCGGTCTGATGAGTAAGCCGATGCTGGTGACCTTGCCCTTTCTGCTGCTCCTTCTGGATTACTGGCCACTGCATCGCTGGCAGCCCGAGGCCCGAGGCGCAGGATTCAAGCCTCTCTTTCGTCTGTTGCTTGAAAAGGCTCCCTTCTTCGCGCTCGCCGCCGCCTCCTGTGTTGTGACGTTCCTGGTGCAGCGGGCGGCCGGCGCGATGCCCACGCTGGAGAAGGGACCCCTGGAATTGCGCTTGGCCAATGCGCTGGTTTCCTATGTGCGTTACCTGGGCAAGACCATTTGGCCCTCGGAACTGGCAGTCTTCTATCCTTTTACGGGATTCGGCCTCGACTCGTGGCAGGTGATTGGCGCCGCGTTGCTGCTGGTGGTCGCGACCCTTGGTGTCGTGCTCGCGCACCGGCGTGGGCCGTATCTATTGGTCGGCTGGCTATGGTTTCTGGGCATGCTGGTGCCGGTGATCGGGCTGGTCCAGGTGGGCAAACAATCCCTGGCGGATCGCTACACGTACCTGCCGCACATCGGGTTGTTCATTTGTGTCGCCTGGGGCGGGGCGGCAGTCTTCGGCTCGCTGAGGCGGCCTCGCGTGCTGGCTTCCGCGGCGGCTGCGATCGTCCTGGCGGCGTGCGCCCTGGTTACCCTGCGGCAATTGTCTTACTGGCGCGACACCAGCACGCTCTTCACACGCGCCGCGGCGGTCACCTCTGGGAATTTTGTGGCTTACACGGTCCTCGGCAACGAACTCGCCGGGCAAGGCAAGCTGCCCGAAGCCATCGAGCAATGCCGGAAGGCGCTGGAAATCTCGCCGGATTACTCCGAGGCGCACAACACGCTGGGCAACGTTTACGCGCAGCAGGGGAACTACGACGAAGCGCTGTTACACTA
The DNA here is from genome assembly GCA_964625855.1 of uncultured Verrucomicrobiota bacterium. GTDB lineage: Bacteria > Verrucomicrobiota > Verrucomicrobiia > Limisphaerales > UBA8199 > JAPLUA01. The sequence goes on from CAZVFC010000028.1 coordinate 66,813, forward strand.
CCGCGCGGCGGCGGCCGACCCGACGTATGCCGATCCCCGGAACGGCATGGGTGATGTCCTCATCAAGCTGGGCAAGTATGTTGAAGCTGAAGCCCAGTGCCGGGAAGCTCTGCGGTTGGCCCCCGTGCACCTGTCGGCCATGTACGGCCTGGCCACGGCCCTCCATAACCAGGGCAAAACGGACGAGGCGGCCGACTACTACCGCCGCATCATCGCCTTGAATCCCAACCTGGCTGCCCCGCACCGCAACCTGGGCAAGATCCTGGTCGCCCAGGGCAAAGCAGACGAGGCGATCGCCGAGTTGTCTCGGGCGCTGGCAATCCACCCCGAAGACGCCGACACGCGCACCATCCTCGGAGTTACCCTGCTGGGCCGAAATCGCACTGATGAGGCGGTAGTCCAACTCCGCGAAGCCACTCGGCTCCAAGCCACCAACGCCTTGGCCAACTATCAACTCGGGCTCATCTACCAAGAGAAGAAGCAAGCGCGTGAGGCCGTGGAGCGGTTTCGCCGGGCCCTCAAGGCCCAGCCCGACTGGCCGGAGTCGCTGAATAACCTGGCCTGGATTCTCGCAGCCAATCCCGATGCCACAGTGCGCAACGGCACCGAAGCGGTGGCGCTGGCGGAACGGGCGTGCAGACTCACCGACTACAAGGCACCGTTGCTGATTGGGACCCTGGCCGCAGCCTATGCGGAGGCGGGGCGGTTCCCGGAGGCGGTGAGCGCGGCCGAAAAGGCGCGCAGTCTGGCGCTGGCAGCCGGCCAAGAAGCAATCGCCCAACGGAACCAGGAGTTGCTGGAGCTCTACCGGGCCGGGCAGGCCTACCATGAGAAGGAGTAGCCTGTTCAATCAGCCGGTCGCGGGGCTGATCGCCGCAGCTCTGCTGCTCGGCAGCGGCTGGGTGTGGTGGACCTGCCGGCATGACAGCCGCTATCCCTTTCTCCCAAAGGCCGGGCCGGCCGAGTGGATCGTCTATCCCAAACCGCCTGACGCCACGCCCTACAGCGCCGTCCCGTTCCGGGCGGTGTTTCGTCGCTCCTTTAGCCTGAAGTCGGTTCCGGCCTCCGCGACGCTCTCGGTGCGCGCTTTCAGGCAGGGAGCCGTGCAAATTAACGGCCGACTGGTGGACAAGCTCTCCTTGCGCGAGCAAGACTGGAAGGCCCGGCAAGCCGGTGAAGCAGCCCAATTCCTCAGGGCCGGGGAAAATGAAATCTCGGTCACCGTCTCCAATTCGCTGGGCCCGCCCGCGCTGTGGCTGTCCCTGGAAGGGGGCGCGCTGGCGCTTCACAGCGGCGCGGATTGGGACGTGTCGCTGGCTGGAGCGGAGTGGCAGAAAGCGGCGCTGGCCTCCCAGCCGCCGGCCATCCGACCCGGCAATCCGCTCTTCGGGCGCGAGCGGATGGCAGCCTCGTTACACGAAGCATGGCCGGCACTGCTGCTGATCCTGCTGTTCTCCGCCGCCGTGGTGATCGCCGGCGGCCGGATCATGCGACGTGGCAGCGCGGCCCCCGCCAACCCCGAGGACGGCGGCCGGCTTGCCAGGGCCCCGGTGGCTGTGCTGGTAGTGGTGATCGTGTCGTATGTCGCGTTGTTCACCAATAACCTGCCGCAATTGGCCTCGCTCCTCGGCTTCGACCGGGATGGCCACCAGCAGTACATCAGCTACATTCTGGAGAACAAAGCGTTGCCGCTCGCCGACGATGGCTGGCAAATGTACCAGCCGCCTTTGTTCTATTTGCTCTCGGCCCTCATCCTCGGCTCCTGCGGGTGGCCCGCCACGGCCGATTCGGCGATCCTGACATTGCGGGCTTTCTCGGCCCTGACCGGCATTGTCCACCTGGTGTTGGTCTTCCTTTGCCTGCGACTATTGTTCCCCAACCGGCCGCGGGCGCAGATCATCGGCCTGCTGCTTGGCGGATTCCTGGGCATGAACCTCTGCCTCTCCCACCACATCACGAACGAAAGCTTGTCGGCTTTGTTCGTCACCGCGTCGCTGTATTTCTGCCTGCGGCTGCTGCGCGCGGAGGGGCGCGTGGGCGGGCTGGCCGCGGCGACCGGCGGTTGTCTGGGGTTGGCTCTGCTGACGAAGTTCTCGGCATTGCTGGCGGTTCCATTTGTGCTCGTGGCTCTGGTGTGGCCGCGCGCCACTCCGGGCGCCGCTCGCAGGGCGCTCTCCTCCGCCGGCCTGTTCCTCGTCGGCCTGCTCGTGGTGTGCGGCTGGCACTTCGTCCGGGTTTGGCACCGGTTCGGCACTCCGCTGATCGGCAACTGGGACCCGCGGCTTCCCTTCGCCTGGTGGCAGGATCCGGGCTACCACACGGTCGAATGGTATTGGCGGTTCGGCGAAGCCCTGGTTTCTCCCCTCTTCAGTGGCATCTCCGGATTCGCCGACGGCGTGTATTCCACCTTCTGGGGTGATGGACTTTGCAGCGGATCGGCCATGATGACCTTCCGTCCGCAGTGGAACTACGACCTGATGAATGCGGCCTATCTGCTGTCCCTCCTCGGGACGGTCCTGTTAGTCGTAGGTCTCCTGGCTGCCTTGGCCAGATTCATCCGGCGACCAACGGCCGAGTGGTTTGTGTTGCTCGGGTTGCTCTTTGCTTCTGCCGCCGCAATTGGCCTGATGAGTCTGCGCGTGGCGTCTTATGCGCAGGTGAAGGCTTTTTACGCGCTGCCGGCCTTGCTGCCTCTGTGTGCGGTGGCAGCCACCGGGTGGGAGTTAATCACCGGAAAGAGTCGAGCCTCTCGTCTTGTGCTCCAGGTGGGGGTCTTGGCCTGGGCCGTCACGGTCTATCTCGCGTTTTGGATTCGGCCCGGGAATGCCTTTACGCACACGGCGCGCGGTGTTGGCTTCGCCGATGACCGGCGTTTTGCGCCGGCTGCGGAGAGCTTCTCCCGGGCGCTCGAATTGGACACGAACTCCCTGCCTGCGCGCGTCGGGTTGGCGGAAGCCTTGCGCGAGCTGGGCCGCGGCGAGGATGCCCGCCAACAGGCTGACCTGGCGCTGCAACAACACCCGCGCGCAGCCGAGGCCCTCATGGAATCCGCCGCCATGCTGGGGCTCGAGCGGCGCTACCCTGAGGCGGTGCAGCTTTTGACACAGGCTGTCCACGAGAGCCCGGATCACCCGTGGGCCTACCAGCAACTCGCTGCCTGCCTGGCATTGGCGGGCCAGCACCAGCGGGTTATCGAGGCCTGCAAGCAGGGTCTGAGAGTTAACCCCTTCAACCCCACGCTGCACCAATCACTGGCGGTCGCGTCCGCCGCAACCGGCGACCCAACCAACGCCGTTGTCCACTTGCAGTTGGCCCTGGCGCTCAAGCCCAAGTGGCCGGAGGCTCGAGGCGCCCTGGCGCTCGCCTTGGATTCGCTTGGCCGCCACGAAGAGGCCGCCGCCCAGTACGAGCAGGCCATCAGTGAAAAACCGGACGATGCCAGGCTGCGCTGCCTCTACGCGGTGGCCCTGACCATGCAAGGCAAGGCCCGGGAGGCGGCCGGACATTACCGTCAAGTGCTAAGCCTGCAACCGGATCACGTCGAAGCTCTGAACAACCTCGCGTGGATGCTGGCCGCGAATGCCGATGCGCAAGTGCGCAGCGGCACCGAAGCTGTCGGCTTAGCGGAGCGGGCGTGCGGGTTGACCCAGCACCGCGAACCGGTGTTGTTGGGCACGCTGGCGGCGGCGTACGCCGAAGCTGGCAGGTTTGATGACGCCGCGGCAACCGCCGAGAAAGCGCTCACCCTGGCAACGGCGGCCGGCCAGAAGGAAGTTGCGGGCAGGAACCGCGAGTTGCTTGAGCTATACCGGGCGGGCAAACCCTATCGCGAGCCGGCGCCGCGAATTCACTGAGAACCTGTTCCTGCCAGGAAGCGCGGCATCAAACGGCTTGTAAGGTCTTGAACTATGTTGCGCAAACGCCCAGCCTTGCCCCCTGTGAAGTCTGCGGTCTGCAACGTGGTATTGCCTGAGCGGCAGGAATTCACTTCGAGCTTGGTTGCGCATGGCAAGAACCTACTTTGAAGCGGGTGAACAACGGTCGGCGCGAGTGCGCGAGTTGTTCGCCGCCATCGCGCCGCGCTACGATCTCATCAATGACCTGCAGAGTTTCGGCCTGCACCGGTGTTGGAAGCGGCGCGTCATTCAATTGGCCTGCCCATGCCCCGGCCGGCTGGCGTTGGACGTTTGCTGCGGCACGGGTGACCTGACCATGGGAATGGTGGCCCGGGGTGCGATAGTGACGGGAGTGGACTTCAGCGAGCGGATGCTCGAGGTGGCAGAGCGGAGAACTGCCCCGAACCGGATTGAAGCTCCGCAGTCGCTGCCCCCGGCACAGAACCGTCCCCGTTACATCCGGGCGGATGCGCAGCGGCTGCCTTTTCCCGATGACTCCTTCGACGCCGTGACGGTGGCCTACGGCCTGCGCAACCTGGCCGACTGGGAACTGGGGTTGCAGGAGATGCGTCGCGTCGCAAAGGCCCGCGGGCGGGTGGTGGTGCTGGACTTCGGCAAACCGGACCATGCGCTCTGGCGCAAGCTCTACTTCCTCTACCTGAGACTGTTCGTGCCCTGCCTCGGTCGGATCTTCTGCGGCAACGCCGCCGCGTACGCCTACATCCTGGAATCCCTGCAACACTTCCCCGCCCAGCACGGCGTGGCGGCGAAGATGCGCGACCTGGGACTCATCAACGTGCGGATCGTCAGTCTGCTGGGAGGCGTCATGGCCATTAATTACGGGGAGAAGCGCCACGACGCTTGATGGGCGACACGTGAGTCCGTGAGAGCCGCCGAACTCCCAATGCCTGCCCAGCGGGGCATGGGACCCGCCAGAGGACCTGGATCTTTCCTGTAGTCTTCCTGTATTTGTCCTGTATTTGTCCTGTAGTTTCGGCCCCTTTTCCGGTCCAGCGCAGCCAGCTCCTGGGTGGGTTTGCGGCGCCAGCCTCCCGATGGGCGCTGTGCGGTGGCGATGAACCGTTTTTCGTAGGCAAAAAGGGAACCGGCGGTTATCTTGACAACATGCCGCGGGACGAACTCTTATTTTCCTCACCCGCGCCGCCAGCGGCGAGCGCGGGCGCCGGGGAAGGGCGCGCCGGCACTCATCAGCCGCTGGCGGCGCGCATGAGACCGCGCGACTTGACGGAGTTGGTTGGGCAAACGCATATCCTGGGTCCGGGACAACTGCTGCGCCGGGCGATCGAGGCGGACCGGATTCAGTCGCTGATCTTCTACGGACCGCCGGGCACGGGCAAAACTTCGCTGGCGCAGATCATCGCCCGCCAGACCAAGAGCAAGTTCGAGCGGCTGAGCGGCGTGGAGTCGAATGTCGCGGACATGCGCCGCGTGCTGGCCGTCGCGGCCAACCGGTTGGAGAACAAGGGCCAATCCACGATTCTGTTCATTGACGAGATCCACCGGTTCAACAAGGCGCAGCAGGACGTGCTGTTGCCGGACGTGGAAGGCGGAGTGGTCCGTCTGATCGGCGCAACCACACACAATCCCTTCTTCTTCGTCAACTCGCCGCTGGTTTCCCGCTCCCAAATCTTCGAGTTGCGGCCGCTCGCGGAGGAGGAGCTTTATGCGCTCCTGCAGCGGGCGCTAGCCGATCCGGAGCGCGGGTTGGGGCACCTGAAGGTCCACGCGGACGAAGCGGCTCTGCGCCACCTGGCGAAGCTCTCGGATGGGGATGCGCGCAAGGCGCTCAACGCCCTGGAAATCGCCGCGCTCACCACCGCGCCCGGCGATGATGGGGTGGTCCGCGTTGACCTGGCAGTCGCGGAGCAAAGCATTCAGAAGAAGGCCGTGGTGTATGATGACGAGGACGCGCACTACGATACGATCTCGGCGTTCATCAAGTCCATGCGCGGCAGCGACCCGGACGCGACGCTGTATTGGCTGGCGAAGATGATGCACGCCGGCGAAGACCCGCGTTTCATCGCCCGGCGCATTGTGATCCATGCCGCCGAAGACGTCGGCCTGGCCGATCCGATGGCGCTGGTGTTGGCGAACGCCGCCTTTCAATCGGCAGAATTCATCGGCTGGCCGGAGGCACGGATTCCCCTGGCTGAAGCGGCGATCTACATCGCTACCGCGACCAAGAGCAACAGCACCGTGATGGCCATTGATGCGGCGCTTAAAGATGTCGAGTCGGGCCGGACGTTACCGGTTCCGGAACACCTGCGCGACGCGAGTTATAAGGGCGCGAAACGGCTTGGCCATGGCACGGGCTATCAATACGCGCACGATCACCCGGAGCATTTTGTCGCGCAGGACTATCTGGGCGCCGTCCGGCGTTACTACGAACCGACCGAGCAAGGGGTGGAGAAGAAGATCAAGGAACGGGTCGAGAAGTGGCGAGCGCAGTTTGCGCAGGCCGGGAGCAAAGAGCCAAAGGCGGGCGGCTAATCCTGATCCACCAGAAGCCCGTGTGAGCGATCCCGCGGGTTGTTTATGCAACCAACCACTGCGATTCAAGAGGCGAAGGCCGCGCTGCGCCGGCAAGTCGGCGCGAGGCTGGGGCAGATGACTGAGGAGGAGCGAACCGTGACTTCCGCGAAGGCGCGTTCGCTGCTGGCAGCTCAGCCGCTCTGGCAGAAAGCTCAATCGGTCTTGCTCTTCGCGCCGATGCCAGGGGAATTGGACATCTGGCCGCTGCTGTTGGATGCGCTCCGCGCGGGCAAGCAGGTGGCATTGCCGCGCTTCGAGCGGCACACGAAGAGCTACGCCGCCTTCCGAATTCAGGACCCCGACAACGACCTGGAGGCCGGGCACTTCGGCATTCGTGAACCTAACACCCAGTGTCCCAAGCTGGCTCCAGGGCCTGTGGACCTGATCCTGGTTCCGGGCGTGGCCTTTGACAGACAAGGCCATCGGCTGGGCCGAGGCAAGGGGTACTACGACAAGCTACTGGCCGTTATGCGCGGGACAAGGTGCGGTGTGGCCTTCGACCAGCAGATGGTCAATGCGATTCCCGTTGAGGGGCACGACGCGAAGATGGATTGCGTCCTGACGCCAACGAGTTGGGTCAGACTGTCCGCCTGACGCGGGCGCGGTGCAGTTCAGCGGTAGCGATCGTACATGGCGCCCGGCAAACCGTACTCATACCCTTGCGGCGTGTTCCAAGGCCGCGCGGAGAGGTTTTCCGATTCGGGGCTTGTGGCGCAGCCGCCTGAGCCGAAAGCAACCAGTGCCAGCAACAGGAGAAGTGCCCAGGGTCCGCAAGAGGAGAAACGCCTCATGATTCAGGATATGCCGGGATAACCTGATCGCCTTCCATCACTTCGCCGAGCTCCCAGCCCGGAATGACGTTGGCGATGCTACGATCTTTCTGCACCGTGCGCACGATAACCTTTCCGACCAGCTTGCCGTTCCGATTGACCAGCATCTCGCCGTACTCCTTCATGCCCTTGTCTTCTCCGACGTCGAGCACCACGAAGTTCCATTTCGGGTCCGTAACCAGGATCTTGCCTTTGCAGGAAGCCTTCAGGAATATCGGCTTGTTGGGGTCCTTAAACCGTGCCAGCTCGGTTTGCAGCTTTTCCACCGTCCTTGCGAGCAGTTTATTCTCACCCTCCACCCCTGCGAGAGCTTCCTGGAGTTTCTTGAACTCCCTGTTGAGGCCCGCAACCTGTTCCGGGGACATTCCACTCACCTTGTAAGCCGCGAGTTCCTGCTGGGCGGTGTCGCGTTCCTGTCGGGTCTTGGTCAGGTCCTCCGTCAGCTTGTCCGCGCGCTTGGTTTGAGCCGTGAGGTCCGCCAGCGCCTTTTCTTTTTCCGCCGTGGTGGCTTCCAGGGTCGCGATGGTCTGCTTCAAGATGGCGTTGGTCTTGGTGAGCGCCCTATCAGTGTCGGTAAACTTCTTCAGGAATTCGGCGTGAGCCTTGGTCTCCCGATCCAGGTCGGACTGCAGGATGGTGATCTTCTCTTTGACCTTGACGAAGTTCAGTACGCCAATGGCCACTCCGGCTAGGATGGCCACGATTAAGCTGATTCGAACTAGCATGGCTTGGGTCGCGTTTTAAATTTCTATAGGAGTTTAGGAGTTGGTTTCCGGCGTGTCAACGCCCCTTTTTACAGGAAAATGAATGGTTTCCAGTTGCTGAAAACTGCGCCGGCCTTCTATCTTCCGCCGGAAACACGATGACTCGCATGCCCAGCCCAGAGACTCACCTGCCGTCAGGGGAAACCGCCACGTCGGAGTGCCGCCGGATCAGCGATGTCTCCCGATCCGGCTGTGCCGGCCGGCAACAGGTTAACGTTCCAGGTTCCAGGGTGTGAATCTGTTACTGAAGCGCTGGTGGTGGGCTTTGCTCCTGGTCGCGGTTGCCGCTGGCCTCTGCCGCCTTCGCTTTGATGGGGACGTTCTCAACCTGCTGCCGCCGGATGAGCCGACGGTGCGCGGGCTCAAGCTCTACCAGCAGCACTTCGCCAACTCGCGGGAATTGGTTATTACCCTGCGCGCCCCTGATGCCGAGCAGGCGGAGAGATTGGCCAAGGAACTGGCAGCTCGATTGCAGCAGGAGACGAACCTGGTTGCAACTGTCTCCTGGCAGCCGCCCTGGATGGATGATCCGGGGCAGATGGCCGAGCTGCTGGCCTGCCTGTGGCTCAGCCAACCGCCCGAGACCTTTGCCGCCCTGACCAACCGGTTGGCGCCTGACCAGCTCAAGACCGTCCTGACGCAGACCAAGGAATTCCTGGCTACCTCGATGTCGCCAATGGAGGTGGCCCGGCGCGCCTTCGATCCTTTCGATCTGTTGAACATGCCAGGGATGACCAATTTAAGCGGCTTCGCAACCGGCCAGGGACAGCAGATGTTTGCCTCGGCGGAGGGTGGCTTTCGCCTGTTGTACGTACAGGCCGCCCTGGACCTGACCGGCTACCGCGCCTGTGCGAGTTGGCTCAAAGCCATTCAGAAGATCGTCGCTGAGCTGCGCGCCGGCCCATCGCAGAAGGATTGGGAAGGTGTCGTGGTCCACTACACCGGACGGCCGGTGTTTGTGAGGGAAGTCGCCGAGAGCATGCAGAAGGACATGAGCGGTTCGGTGGTTGGAACGGCTGCGATCATTGCCCTCCTGTTCTGGCTGACCCATCGGCGCTGGCTGCCGATGTTGTGGCTGCAAACGTTGCTGGCGTTGGTCCTGGTTGCCACTCTGGCGCTCGGCAGCTTGATTCTCGGCCCCATCAGCGTGATCAGCATGGGCTTCGCCGCCGTGCTGCTGGGTCTGGCGGTGGATTATGCCGTCGTCCACTACCAGGAAGCGCTGGCCCACCCGCGGCTGTCGGTGCCGGAGATACGCCGCGCTATCGCGCCGAGCATTCTGTGGGCGGCCATCATCACCATGAGCGCGTTCCTGGTGCTCAACCTGGGTGGCTTGCCCGGCCTTGGGCAACTTGGCTCGCTGGTGGCCATCGGGGTCGGGCTGGCCGCGCTGGTGATGGTGATGATCTACCTGCCGCCTCTTTTCCCCGACCGCCGCAGACCGCCCCCGGGCGACACCCCGCCTGCCTGGTGGACGTATTTCATCCCACCTCAACTCAGCAGCGGGAGCTTCCAGACTGCAGCGGCAGCGGTGCAACCAACGCCCGCACTATTGTTAACGGGGGTTGCTCTGCTATTTGCGTGCGCAGTCCTGTGCATTCATCGGCCCGGGCTGGACCGGAGCGGAAACGCGCTCCGACCGCAACGCGGCGAGGCCGAAGCCGCGTTGGACGAAATCAAGGTCGAGATGGGCCTCCCGCCCGACCCGCTCTGGCTGATTGTCTCCGGTCAGCGGGAAGGCGAAGTCTCTGGTCGCCTCGCCACCGCCGAGGGATTGTTGGCCCAAGCCGTCTCGAACCGTTGGATCAGCGCCTATCTGCTGCCGAGCGCGATGTGGCCTCGGACCGAGTTTCAGGCGGCAAACCGGACCACGGCGGCAGAGCTGGCCCGGCATGGGCCGGCATTCCGCGAGGCAGCGCTGGCCGAGGGCTTCAACACCAACGCGCTCGTGCTGACCGAGCAATTGATCCAGACTTGGGCGCGAGCGGCCGCCAGCACGGGCGTGGTCTGGCCAACAAACGAAGTCAGCCAGTGGCTGCTGAAACGGTTCGTGGCCAGGACCCCCGACGATTGGCTGGTAATGGGCCTGATCTATCCGGCGACCAACAAAGTGGAAACGGCTGCACTCCGGGGCTTGTCCACACGGCTGGCCGGGCATCACGCGTATCTGTCCGGCTGGGAATTGTTGGGCGCTGCCACGCTCGAGCGGGTGCGGGCCAAACTCTGGCAGGTGGTTGCACCCATGGTGGTGCTAGTGCTGGCATCGCTGTGGTTCGCCTTTCGGCGCGCGACGGAGATCATTCTCGGCGCGGCCGTCTTGCTGATGAGCGGGGTGTGCCTGCTGGCGCTCATGGCTCTGGCCGGCTGGTCCTGGAATCTGCTTAACCTCATGGCCGTGCCCCTGATCCTGGGCACGGGCGTTGACTACACTATTTTCATCCAGCTCGCCTTGCGCCGGCACGGGGGGGATCATGCGGTGGTCCGGCGCTCCGTTGGGCGGGCGCTGTTGTTGTGCGGCGGGACGACTATGGCCGGGTTCGGGGCGCTGGCATGGTCGAGCTACCCCGGCATGGCTAGCCTGGGCAAAGTATGTGCCGTGGGTGTCGGAGCGAATATGCTGATTTCCGTGTATCTGTTGCCAGCGTGGTGGACGGTAGTGAACCGGAGGGCACTTGCCCGCCAATCACCTTAGATGAGCGAAACCACAGCAAGCAGGTCCACTGGCGACCATGTTCACCCGAGAGCCGAGCTGCAATGGTTCCGGACCCGCTCTTCATCGGCGCGCGGCGCATGTTTCGCGGGTTGAACTCTGCTGCAAAACCGCCAGAATAAACCCCAATGGCAACTGTTAGTCAGCCTCTATCCGAAGGACGGCTCGCCCGCGCGCTTCACGCGTTGCGGCCCCGGCTTTGGATCCCATTGTGCGTGGCCGCGCTCGCTTCAAGCGGCGCCGAATCCGACCCCATGTTCGAGCACTGGTTCGCCGCGCAGACCAATATTCAGAGCTGGTCCGCCGACTTTACCCAGACCCGCGCCCTGAAGGTGCTCACCCAGCCGCTCGTCGCCACCGGCAAGGTTTGGGTAACGGTGCCGGGCCTCTTCCGCTGGGAGCTGGGCCAGCCCGCGCAAACGATCGCGCTGCGGCAGCCCGACGAATTGCTCCTCATCTATCCCAAGCTCAAGCGGGCGGAGAAATACCCGCTCAGCGGCGTCCCGCCCGGCCCATTGAGAGACGCGCTGGCCCTGTTGGACGCCAGCTTCCCCCGCGACCGCGCCACTATGGAAGAACGCTTCCGCTTGCTGTCGGCCGCAGAAACCAACTCCATGCTGCAGGTCAGGCTCGAGCCCAAGAGCGCCGCCGCCCGCAAGTTCATCAACGAGATCACGATCGCCTTCCGCACCAACGACTTCACCATTGCCGTTACGGCCTTGAAGTTCTCCGACGGCTCCAGCCTCCGCAACGACTTCACCAACACGGTTATCAACCAGCCAATCCCCCCCGAGACGTTCACCCCGAAGCTGGCCCCGGATATCACCGTGGTCGAACCGCTGCGCCAATGACCATCACGGGCTCCCAGCCGGCAACGACGGTGTGACCCCGGTGTCACCCCGGTGAGGCTCCCATGGGGGTCGGCCCCCATGGGAGCCTCACCGGGGTCCCTCCAGGGAGTCACCGTTGCGTTGCCGCAGCCGGTCCCGGGGCGGTGCCGAGGCTGTGTCGGGGGCAGCGGTTGGGTCCGGCGCAGCGAGGGGCTATGGCGACCGTCGGTGGTAACAGAAAGATGCGGCCGGCGGTCCCATACTCTCCAAACAATGCTTTCCTCGCCCCGATCAAATGGCTAGGTTGCTTGGCCAGATGCAACTGATTCTCTGGTGAACTTGCTTATGAAGCCCGTCCGACCCCTTCTCTCCACCATTACTCTCAATCTCGCACTCATCGCTGCCCTGCAATTGGCGAGCGGACCTTCCGCTTTGGCGCAGCCGGATCCGAACTGGATTGACCATGATCGTAACCGCCCACAGCCCCCCGTGGTGGCGCCGGCTACGCCCAGCACCCAGGAGCGGGCAGGCAAACCGCCCTCTGATGCCGTCGTCTTGTTCGACGGCAAAGACCTCTCGCAGTGGGTCAGCATGGACGGCAGCCCCACCAAGTGGATTACGCGCGACGGCTACATGGAATGCGTGAAAGGCAGCGGCTACATCCGCACACTGCAGTGCTTCGGCGACTGCCAGCTTCACGTCGAGTGGGCCACCCCCGCGCCCGGCGAGGGCAAAGGCCAAGGCCGTGGCAATAGCGGCGTCTTCGTCGGCCTGGACCGCTACGAGATACAAGTGCTCGATTCTTACCAGAACATGACCTACGCGGACGGCGGAGCCGGCTCCGTCTATGGCCAGTATCCCCCGCTCGTCAACGTCTGCCGGCCTCCCGGCGAGTGGCAGGCCTATGACATGGTCTATACCGCGCCGCGCTTTGACCCCGAAGGCAAGCTCCTCTCCGCCGCTCGCCTGACCGTGTTCCAGAACGGCGTGCTGATCCAGAACAACGTCGAGTTGACCGGCCCGACCGGCTGGCTCGATCGCGCGCCTTACCAGGCACACCCGGAGAAACAGCCCATCTCCCTGCAGGACCACGGCAACCCGGTCCGCTTCCGCAATATCTGGGTTCGCGAGTTGGGCAAGCCGGGCAAGCAGGAATTCGCGCTCGCCACAGCCGTGCTTGACCGTTACACGGGGAACTACGACCCCATCGAAATTACCCGCGAAGGCAGCCAACTCGCCGCTCGCCTGGGCGGTCACAAGTTCCTGCTGTTCGCGGAGTCCCCGACGAAGTTCTTCGCCAAGACGACCGACGTGCAAATCGAGTTCCCCGGCGGCGGGCAGGGCAAACCTGACCGCCTCCTGTGGTCGGTCGGCGAAGGCGCCAACGAGGCGAAGAGAACCAAGTGAGCGCGGCAGCCCGCGCGTTGGCCGGTCACACAACTGGCGTTTGACTAATCGAACGGGATTGCCCAGCATAGCACTTGGTTGTTGGTAAGGTCCTGAATCACACAATTACGAATATGCCTCCGAAGACTGCTGAGAAGACGGCTGAGAAGTCGGCCGCTGCCGATCCGAAAACCGCCGAAGCCGCCAAACTTTCCGCCACCCGCCAGCGCGACCTGGATGCCGCCATTTCCGCCATCACCAAGGCCTACGGGGATGGGAGCATCATGCGCCTGGGCGACGCGCGGGCGCTCCGGCAAATCGAGGTCATCCCCACCGGGGCGCTGGCGATGGACCTGGCACTGGGCGTCGGCGGCATTCCCCGCGGGCGCGTGGTCGAGATCTTCGGCCCGGAATCCTCCGGCAAGACGACTCTGATGCTGCATGTGATCGCCAACGCCCAGAAGGCCGGCGGGCTGGCAGCGTTCATTGACGCCGAACATGCCCTCGACCCGGCCTACGCCAAGCGGTTGGGCGTGAACCTGGAGGACTTGCTGGTGTCGCAACCGGACAGTGGCGAGGAAGCCTTGTCCATCTGCGAGACGCTCGCGCGGTCCAATGCGCTGGACGTCATTGTCATTGATTCGGTTGCGGCGCTGGTGCCCAAGGCGGAATTGGATGGCGAGATGGGCATGGCGACGATGGGGATGCAGGCGCGGTTGATGAGCCAGGCGTTGCGCAAGCTCACGGCGCTGCTGGCTAAGGCGAAGACGACCTGTGTCTTCACCAATCAGATGCGTGAAAAGGTGGGCGTGATGTTTGGCAACCCCGAGACCACACCGGGCGGCAAGGCGCTCAAGTTCTATGCGAGTGTCCGGATTGACATCCGCCGACGGGACACGCTGAAGGATGCGGCCGGCAATGCGGTCGGCAACCATGTAAAGGTGAAGATCGTCAAGAACAAGGTCGCCCCGCCCTTTGCCGAGGCGGAGTTCGACATCATTTACAACCACGGCATCAACAAGGAGGGAAGCATCCTGGACGTGGGCATCGAACACGGGGTGGTGGAGAAGAAAGGCGCCTGGCTGCAATTCCAGGGTGAATTAATCGGCCAGGGCAAGGATGCAGCCGCGAGGGCACTGGCGGAACAGCCGGAGTTGGGCAAGAAGATCGTTGCCGCCATCATGGCGAAGCGAGCGGCTCCGGCAACCGCTTAGGTTCGACCGCTGCCGAAGTCCGTGCGATTATTCGCTTGCCAGAAGTCAGCTCCTGAGGTATTTAGTGTGTATTATTTATAGCGGTCGAATGTACCGGCATGGTCCAGATAAATCTGCATGAATAAGCCTCAACCGACGAGGGTGTCTTGAGTCGCCCTTTTTCTCCTCGTAATTCCTCCTCTTCCGGTCCGTTTGTCAGGGTTAACGGCAAGATCCGCGCCCGCGAGGTACGGGTTATCGGGGCGGACGGCAAACAGCTTGGGGTCCTGTCACTGGGTGAGGCGCTGACCCAAGCTCGGGCCAACGGGGTGGACCTCGTGGAAATCGCCCCGAACGCAACCCCGCCCGTGTGCCGGCTGGTGGATTACGGCAAGTTCCGCTACGAGCAGGCCAAGCGGGACAAGGAATCCAGGAAGCACCAGCACGCCACCAAGGTCAAAGAGGTGCAACTCAGCCCGAAGATTGACCCGCATGACCTCGAGGTCAAACTCAGCCACGCCATCGGATTCCTCTGCGACGACATGAAGGTCAAGGTCACGCTCAAGTTCCGCGGTCGGGAAATGGCGCACACCGAGTTCGGCTTCCAGGTGGTCCAGAAGTTCCTGGCCGAAATTGCCCCTTACGGGCATCCGGACTTCGAGCCCAAGTTGATAGGCCGCGGTATCAACGTTATGATTACGCCGCTCCCGCGTAATAAGCGGGCCAAGGGCCCGCCCCAAACCGAGGGTGGGGCGGAGTCCGCCACACCCGCAGCCCGTGTCGAGAGACCGCAGGCCGAAGCGCCGGCGCGCCGCGAGAGCGAACAGGAGCCTCCCGCTGCGGAGCCCAAATCCAGCGGCTTCAGCAACAACCCGTTCGCGCAACTGGAAATCAAAAACTAACCCCGCGCCGCAAACGCGTGGCTCCATTTTCAGGCAGTCAATCCTCGTCGGGCATTTCCTCACACCGGACGAGAAACTCAATTCTGCCCCGCTTGGCCACGTCCTTCAAATAGGACTGCAGCGCGCTGGAATCCCCCGAATAAACCGGGTCGAAGAGGGCTAACAGCGCATTGGCGCGGTTGCCCTTTTGCCCGAGCCAAAGGTCAATCCATTCCTTGACTTCGGTGGGGAAGCTCTGGGCGTGGTGAGCGGAGATGATAACCAGATCGGCCTGGGATGCCTCGCCGGCGGCTATGCCCCGCAATTGAGCGATGCGCAGCTCGTTGAACAGCCACATCTGCTGCGTGACTGTGCATTTGGTCCCGAAATGGCGGCCAAGGCTCCGGCAAAACTCATTCACCCGCGCCTCGGTAGGAGCATCTTCGAAGGCCGCCACGGCAGCGACCTGTCTCGGGCTTCTCCCCAGCCGGCCCAATGCCTGAAGCTTTGCGATTAAGGGGTCCACGACATCTGTTCTTTCTTTCGCAATACGCTCGCAGGGGCGTGCCAGTCAAGAGTTACTGCCAAAGCTTTCCGCCAGCGCCACCGCCTTTAGCATCGCCTTGGCTTTGTTGACCGTTTCCTGGTATTCTCCCTCGGGCGTGGAATCGTTAACCCACCCGCCGCCGGCTTGGACGTAAGCCCGGTCGCCCTTGATGAGCGCGCTGCGGATGGTGATGCAGCAATCCAGGTTGCCGCTAAAGGAAAAATAGCCAACGCAACCCCCGTAAGGTCCACGGGCGGTTTGCTCCAATTCGGAGATGATTTGCATCGCGCGAATCTTCGGCGCGCCACTGAGGGTGCCGGCGGGGAACGTGGCCCGCATCAAATCATAAGGCGTCTTGTCGGAGGCCAGCCGCCCCGCGACCTGCGACACGATGTGCATCACGTGGCTGTAACGCTCGATCACCATGAGGTCTTTGACCTGCACTGTGCCGAAGTCGCAGACACGACCCAGGTCGTTGCGCGCCAGGTCCACCAGCATCACGTGCTCGGCGCGCTCCTTCGGATCGGCGAGCAACTCCTGCTCGAGCGCACGGTCCTCCTCCGGCGTCGCTCCGCGCCGGCGCGTGCCCGCGATCGGTCGAATCTCTACCTGGTGTTCCTCACAACGGACGTGCGTCTCCGGCGACGCGCCGACGAGTGAGAGGCCGTTGAACTCGAGCAAAAACATGTACGGCGACGGATTGACGGAGCGCACGGCGCGGTAAACATCCACGGGAGAAGCCTTGACCGGGGTCGAGAAACGTTGCGAGCCGACGACCTGGATGATATCGCCCGAGGTGATGTACCGTTTGGCCTTCTGCACGTTTGCGAAGAACATTTCCCGGGGCAAGTTTGACTCAACAGGCACCGACGGCATTTCTCTCGGGACCGTGGCGGGACGATGTTCGGTCGGTTGTTCAAGCAAAGCGATCAGACGCTCGATTTCGCCTGTGGCGTTTTCGTAGGCTTCGGCTGGACTGGCGGCATCCTCCAGAACGGCATTGACCAAGACGGTGATCGTCTGCGCCACGCGATCAAAAATGAGGAGCTGGTCGGCAATAAGAAAATAGATGACCGGCGTTTGCAGCTCGTCGTGCGGCGGCCGAGGCACGACCGGTTCAACGTCGTGGATGAACTCGTAGCCGATGAAACCGACTGCACCGCCCGTGAATCGAGGCAAGCCCGGCACCGAAACTGCACGGTAATTCCCCATAACCTCCGCGACCACATCGAGCCCGTCGCGCACGCGTGGCACGCCGTCGGCTTCCGCCTGCCCCGAATCGCCTTGGGACCGCGACTCCGGCTTTGCTCCACCCGCCTGGACTCTGTAGGTCTTCAGGACCTTGCCGTTTTCAACCAGTTCGACGACCGCGCCCGCCTGGCGTATAACGGCACGCGGATTACAGCCCACGAACGAGTAGCGGCCCAGGTGTTCGCCCCCTTCGACCGATTCAAACAGGAAGGACTCTCCGGCTCCACGAATCTTGCGATAGGCAGAAAGCGGCGTTTCAATATCAGCCAGGAGCTGGCGTGTTACCGGCACCAGGTTTCCCTGGCTGGCCAGCTTAAGAAACTCTTCGAGGTTGGGGGAGTACATCGGGCGCCTGTCTGCTACTTGCCGTGGACCTGGGCGTCTTCGGTTGCGCAGACAGCCAGGAAGGACTCCGTCGCGGTTTTGACCTGTGACAGCGGGATAGGCTGGGGAGAGGGCCTAAGTTGCGCGAGCCGGGCGTCATTGATCATCGCGCGCCGCAAGCGCCAGACCCCCAGCAACGTGTAAAAAGCGACTGCGAGCGCGTAAGCCACAATCCCCAGACCAATTGCCAGTGGCACAAGTCGCCACTCGCTGAAATACACCACCGCCCCCCCCACCCCGGCGGTCAGCGCAGTCTGGGCAAACAGACAAAACAGGTAAAGCGTCGCACTCGTTTCCTGCACCCGCTCGATGTGCCACTTGCGGTAAAGTTGCTCGCCGAGCGATCGCATGAGCCACGCCGATTGGAAATTGCGGGCGGCGACGAGCGCGCTGGTAGTGCTGATGACAATCGCCGGCAAGGGCCAGAATGCGAATCCGACGCAAAGTGCGAGGTTAAGCGGGATGCCCCATCGCCAGCCCAGTCTCTTCGCGATCGGGTTGCCCTCCAAGACCATGTTGGGCGTAGCCACCCAGGTGCTGAGGAAATCCATCCCGCGCGACACAATCAGCAGCAGGAAAATCAGCGCGTAGTTGCGGCTGCCAAACTGGACATATTCTTCCATTACTGTTTCCCGTACATTTGCTCGGGCGTTTCAAGCTGGGTCTCGGTGATCTTGAAGGCCGTGCCATCAGCCTGCACCGACCGGAAGAAACAAGACCGGTAGCCTTCGTGGCAGGCGGCGCCGATCTGCTCCACCTGGATCAGGAGGGTATCGCCATCACAATCGAAGGCGATGTTCTTCACGGCTTGCGTATGGCCGCTGGATTCGCCCTTCATCCAGAACTTCTGGCGTGACCGGCTCCAGAAGTGCGTCTTGCCCGTCGTGAGGGTCTTTTCCAGCGATGCGCGGTTCATCCAGGCCATCATTAACACCCGACCGGTCGCTTGTTCCTGAATAATCGCGGGAATCAAGCCGTTCGCATCAAACTTGAGCTGATCGTAAAAGGTCATCTGCGTTAACCATATACTACGAGGTTTTTCGTCGCCGACCACGAAAAAATGATGGATGGCCCTGCCGCTTTGTGCGCCGGCCTCAGCGGGACCGGGGTTGGATCTTACTGATCACCCGCCGAAACAGAGAATTTCTGGACGTATTCTACTGCCCGTTCTTGAAGAGCCGTCACGGCCGTTCTCGGCTCTCCAGCCGCGAGCCGGCATCTCTCAGCCCTATTCCGCGACCGCCAGGTCCATATCGCGGGTGTAGTAAAGAATGCGCCCGCAGTTGCTGCACGCCACCAGCTCCTTTTCCGCCTGGCAGGTGACGAGAAGTTGCGGCGGCAGGCGCATGTGACACCCGCCGCAGACGCCTCGCTCGACGCCGACCACCACATGCTCGCCTTTGCTGCGCATCAGGCGCTCGTAGCGGGAGCGCGCGGATTCTTCGACGGCCGCGGCGAGTTGTTCGCGGTTGGCAGACAATTCGGTGAGTTCCTTCTGGAGATTGGCCTCGCGGGCCCCGAGCTGCGCGACTTGGTCCTCGACGAGTTTCCTCGTTTCGTTGGCGGCCTGCGTGGCGCGGGCGACTTCCTTCTGGGCAGCTTCCGCCTGCTCCATCAGCGCGATTTCCTGGTCCTCGATCTTGAAGATGGCGTCCTTGCACATCTCGATCTCATGGGCCAGGGCGCGGTATTCTTCGTTCTTGCGGGTTTGGAACTGCTGGTTGGCGTACTTGGTTATAAGTTGCTTCTTGGCTTCCACCTCCAGCTCGAGGTCCTTGCGGCTGGACTCAATTTCCTTGATCCGCAGCTTGGCTCGCTCCAGCTCCGCCTGGGCGTTTGCCGCCTTGGCTCTGAAGCTTTGCCGCTCGGGTTCAATGTGAGCCAGTTCGCTTTGCCCCCGGCGAAGTCTCTGGTCGCGGTCCTGCAGGATTAGGAGCTTTTCAATCGTTTCGAGCATGGCCTCGGTGTTCTTTCACAAGCCAGAGCTTATCTGCCGGGATGGTGCGCGTCAATGCACTGTTCTCACGACTCAACCGGACTCGGCTTAACCGGGTCCTAATGGGCGATGTTCAGCAGAGGAGAGTTGATTTTTGTCCCGGTCTGCGCTAGTTGAACCCCTGTGCGATTCATCGGCAGCGTCATAGAGAAACTCCAGCGACATCCCAAGCGGATCGTCTTTGCGGAGGGCACTGAGCCACGTGTGCTCCAGGCCGCGCGCCAGTTTTACTCGCTGCGGCTCGGCGTGCCCATCCTGCTAGGCGACCACGCCCGCATCGAAGAGGCTGCGGCATCGCTCAACATCGGCTTGGACGGCATTCGCCTCATCAATCCCGCGGAAAGCGAGGATCTGGACAACTTCGCTCGCCGTTTTGAGCGTTTACGGCACGCGCGGGGAATGCAGGGTTTCGAGGCGCGCGAGGCCATGCTCCAGCCAAACTATTTTGGCGCGATGATGCTGGCGATGCACCAGGCCGATGGCTTTGTCGCCGGGACCAACCAGATCACCGCCAGCGTCCTGCGCCCGCTTTTCCAGATCATTAAACCCGCCCCGCGAACCAGCACGGTCGCGAGTTGCCTGGTCATGGAGTTGGAGGACTCGCGCTTTGGCGAAAACGGCGTGTTGCTAATGGCGGATTGCGGGGTCATCGAAGAGCCGAGCGTCGAGCAGCTTGCCGACATTGCGGTCTCGACCGCCCAGCTTGCGCGCCAACTGCTCGGGACCCGTCCGCGCGTCGCCCTGCTTTCCTTTTCCACCAAGGGCAGCTCCAACCACCCGTCGGCGGGCAAGATGCAGGCGGCCACGGCCCTCGCGCAGCGGCAGGCGCTGGAAATGAAACTGGATGCGGATTTCGAGGGCGAGTTGCAGGCGGACACCGCCCTGGTGCCGGAAATCGCCGCGCGCAAGCTCACCGAGAGCCGGATTGCCGGCACGGCCAACGTTCTGATATTCCCTGACCTCAACTCGGGTAATATCGCCAGCAAACTGGTGCGTCACCTCGCGCGTGCCACCACCTATGGCCATATTATCCTCGGCTTGGATCGCCCGGCCGCCGACGTGACCCGTGGCTCAAACGCGCGTGACATCCTCGGCGTCGCCGCCATCGTCGGCGTCCAGTCGGTTGACTACCAGAAACTTTACCCCGGCGCGGGCGAGAGCCTGCCGGGGGAATAGCACTAAATGCTCAAGACCTTTATGCCTCTTCCCTTCCCCACCAACCCGGCTTTGCAGGGTATTCCCGTTTATCAACCTGGCCGTCCCATTGATGAAGTTGCCCGCGAACTCGGCCTCCCGACGGACGACATTATTAAGCTGGCGTCGAACGAGAATCCACTTGGCCCTTCCCGCCTCGCGCAAGCCGCCATGCGCCAGGCCCTGCGCCAGGCGAACCTCTACCCGGATGGTAACGCTTTCTACCTGAAGCAGAAGCTTGCCGCCAAGCTCGAGGTGACGCCGACCAACCTGATCCTCGGCAACGGCTCCAATGAAGTCCTCGAATTCGTTGGCCACGCTCTGATCGGCCCGGGAGCTGAGGTCGTGGTGTCCCAGTATTGCTTCGCGGTTTACCCCATCGTAACTGCCTTGTTTGGTGGAAGACTCACCGTCGTGCCCGCGAGGAACTACGGCCATGACCTTGAGGCGATGCTGGCTGCCATCACACCCCGCACGCGGGTGGTCTTTGTCGCCAACCCCAACAATCCCACCGGCACGATTGTCCAGCGCGACGACCTCGCGCGGTTCATCAGCGCCGTGCCCGCCGACGTGCTGATCGCCCTGGACGAGGCCTACATCGAGTTCCTTGACGAACCGCTCGACCTGGTGCCCGAGATTCGCCGCGGTCAAAAAGCGAACCTTCTGTTGATGCGGACTTTCTCGAAGATCTACGGGTTAGCCGGCTTGCGGCTCGGCTACGGCATCGGCCATCCTGATTTCATTGCCGAGCTGGAAAAGATCCGGCAGCCGTTCAACATCAACTCCATTGCCCAAGCCGGTGCTCTCGCGGCCTTGGACGACCTGGCCCACGCTGAGAAGACGCGACGGGTCAACTCGCGCGGCCTGAAGTTCTACAGCCGCGCCTTTCGCAAGCTCGGTCTCGAGTTCATCCCCTCCTCGGCCAACTTCATCCTCGTCCGCGTCGGCGACGGGCAGCGCGTCTTTGCCGAACTGCAGAAGGTGGGTGTGATCGTCCGCCCCATGGGTGGCTACCAGTTGCCCGAGTGGATCCGCATCTCCATCGGCACACCCAAGGAGAATAAGCGTTGCCTGGAAGCCCTCACAAAGGTCCTCGCTTTACCGGCGGCGCCTTCGCCGGCTTGACGGGACGGCAGCAAGCAGCTTTCCGGCCCTGGCGCGGAACCACTGGAGTCTGGCGCCGCAGGCACGTGTTTAACGAGGGGAATAGACCCGTGGTTCCCTGAGGCTCGGCGCCTTGACGAGGATGCTCCGTTTGCCAAGCTGGATGTCGCCGCTCTGAAAAGGAGCAGGGCTAAAGTTGGCGAGTATCTCGATTTTCTTCCCAAACAAGGTGCGCTGGACCGTGCCGTCGGGAGTCAGCCATTGAAAATCAGTCATCGGGAGCAGAGCGCTTTCCCGGTGCAGGGGCGAGAAGAAGTCGTAGTGCCGTTTGAGCTGTTCCTTTCGGGTCTGGAGTTCGCTCAGATTCAAGTGGTAGAGCGGGGGCACCTGGTAAAGCAGTTCCAGCAACTCGACGGTCTCGGCGCAATCCTTAGCTTTCAGGCTGGCGAATAACCAGTGGTGCGTGGCAATGACCGAATCGTGGAAGACGATCTGGAAGAGCGGCAGCCTGAACCTGGGCTCGAAGTAGATGTAACGGTATTCCTCTTTCATCGGCACGGGCTCAAAGAACACCCTGGGCCGATCAGGCGGGTAATAGGTCCCGAGGTAGTACTTTGACTGCCTGTTGGATAAGTCGGGATCACCCCAGCCGATGACAGGGGTCATGACGCCGTGGGCAAAATGGATCACTGGGGCTACACCCGCGGAGCAGCCTTCGGTGCCGATCACGAGGCCAAAGGTGTCTCGGATCCACGCCATCCGTGACCGGCGCGATTGCAGGTCGGTTTGCTGGGTGGCGGGGTGCTGTTCGGAGTAGTCGTCGAAGTAGTCCCCGAAGCCGTCGCAGTCAACGAACCAGGAGTTGGCATGGAATGTGGCCATCAGACCTGATACTCGCTTCTCGACGTACGGCCGGGCCGCGTCGGGGCTGAGCAAGAACCCCTTTTGTTTGAATCCGCGCCGCTTGCTGCCGTCGGCCTTGACGATGGCGCCGGTCTCGTACAGCGTCTGGCCGAATTGGGCGGTTTCCCAGGTGTCCGGTTCCCCTGGACGATGAATACTGTGGTAAGAATCGTAGGGGCCGATCAAGTAACCCGCCTTTCTGGCGGCGGCGACGGTCTCCGGCCGATTGACGAAGCCGGCCCAGCCATCGCTGCCGAGCCAAAGGCGGTCGAAGCCTGCAGCCGCAAGCTGCTGAATCACTTGGGCCAGTTCATGTCCCCACAGGTAGATGTGCGCGGCACCCGGTAGCTTGGCAGCGTCGGGCGTTCGGCGGATCTTGTCCCGGAGGCTGACGAACTCGCCGCGCTCGAGGAGCCATTGGCGGTAAAGCCGGGCTGGTTCGACCAGCGAATTCGTACCAAGCTGGAAGACCACGCCATACTCCTTGACGGGGTGGTTGCGGGTGAATTGATGGGTCAGGCGCGCGTGCAAACGAGCGTCTGCTGCGCGATAGAACTCCAGTGCGTTATTGAACGGGTTGGTGAGGATGCAGGTCAGGGTATAGCCGCCACAATCCAGGCCCAGGAACGGCATGGTCAGATCGGCGGTAGTGTTGAGCTCGCCCCGCCGGGTGAGAAAGGTCTGCCATTTGACGTCGCCGCCCGGCGCATAAACGCCTTCGAAGAAAGGCAAAATCCAGCCTTTGGCCGCAGCCGTTTCGGGAATAACCGGAAAGGTGAACTCACCCGGATCGGTGGCCAGGACGTGGGCCAGGAGACGCTTGTCCTTCAGTTCGACGGTGACTGTGACTTTGCGGTCGGGTAAAGACCACCTGGCTCGGGCGGCGGTGGTCTGCAGATCGGCAATGCGACCGAGGTTGGTTTGGGCGACAGAGACCAATACTGCCGGGCGGTCACCGCTCTTGAGGTGCGTCTCGAGGCTGGCAGGACTAACGGTAGCCGAGCAGAAGTCGTTCTGGATCGAGATCAGTTCGGCGGCACCAACGCTGGTGGCGAGGAGGAGACAGAACGGGATGATGATGGAGACAGACTTTAGTAACCCAGTCGCACATCGCATATCGGTTTGGCAACACATTGCCGGCGCGACTGATCGTGCGCAAGCTGAGGTGCAACCGGCGCCTTCTTACGGGCTCAAGGAGCCTCCTGCGGGCACCCCTCAGAACATTCGCACTCAAGGGGCGAGAACCGCTCCTGGATCGTCAACGACCGCGGCCGCCGCCGTGCCCGCCGAAACCGCCCCCGCGACCGCCACCGAAGGAGACGGACCGGGCGCCGAAGGAACCGCCATGGCCCCCGAAGGAGGCAGACCGGCCCACTGAACCGAACGATTGAGAGCCCGCCGGCCGGCCCATGTAAGAAGCCGGTCGGCCGCCGAACGAGGCGGAACGGCCAGCGAAGGAGGCAGATCGTCCGGCGACACTAAAAGACCGATAGCCCGCCGCGCGCCCGACGTAGGGGGCGGGACGCGCGCCATAGTTACGGTAACCGCCGCGGTAAGCGCCGGCATAGTGCCCGTAGCCGTTGTAGCCACGGTAACCGTAGTAGCCGCGGTAACCATAATAGCCGCGATTGCCGCAATAATAGCCGCCACGGCCACCGTAATACGCGGGGTAACGGTAGCCGCAATAGCCCCGATACGGCCAGCCGCCCCAGTAGGCGGAGGGCCAGGAATAGCCGCAGTTGTATCCTCCCCAGTAGCCGCCGAAGCCGATGCCGAGGTAGCCGCCGGAGTAGTAGGGATAGGAATATGAGTAATACGGGTAAGAGTATGAATAGACCGGGTAAGCGTAGGAATAAGCCGGATAGCTGTAAGTGTAGGCGGGATAAACCGTCTGTGCGCTGTAACCGTAAGCCGGCGCATAAGGGGTAGCCGTGGCCGGATAAGCAGGCTGGGGCGCAGTGGTCGCAGCCGTTTGATCAGCCCGCGTTGACTGCGCTCTCAACTCCCCACCTCGCTGGATCATGGCAGTGAGGATTTCCGGGGAGATACCGCTGTCCTTCAACTCGATGATTTCGCTGGCGCTCAGATTGTAGGCGACCGGCGAGGTTCTGACGAAGGCCGTAATGACCTCCGGGTCAACCCTCGCCTTCACGAGCTTTAGTATGTCCGCGACACCGGGAGAGCGCCTGACAGCCGGCGTGACTGATTGGCCTTGGACCGCAGGGTTGACAACCGCCGTGCCCGGTGCGGCCGCATTGATGGCGAAGGATGCAGCGGGGGCACACCAGACCAACATTCCTCCCGCTGCACATAAACCGGTAATCAGGCGGGTTCCCCAATCTCCGCTTCGTGCTGATGTCTTCATATCGCTCGCCCTCTTGGGCGTCATAAACGTACGTTAGGCGGTTTGGCCGTCCTGTCAAGCGGGACCGCAGACAGGTTTTGGAAAATCCGGCCATGGCGCCCGTTCTGCCTGGCGCCTCAGTAAGGAGGCGAGATAGCTGGCAGTAGCCGCTGATGGCTCGTGATGGTGGAGCCTTTGGGTGGGGGTTCGGGGGCGAATACCGATCACGCAGAGCAGTTGCGCGGGTTGTAATGCGGTCTAGGGTGCGGCTGAGATGGGCGGTTGATTGGACAGGACTTGTGCAGCGGTCCACCAGATGGTGCTGCCGTCCACGAAGAGCACGTTAGCGCCCTTCCCCGAGTGGTTGGAGAGCGGTTCAATCACCAATACGGTGTTCGGTGGGTCATTTGTAGTGCGCCCCGGCAGGAGGTGGTAGTCGGACCAGATATCGAGTCGTTCCCACTCTCCAATGCTGTGGTCGGTTGAGGGGCAGCGGAATACGGCTGGCCAGTTCGATCCGGGTTCGAGCGGGCCGAGATCGGCCCACTTGTTTGGGAATTGGCCGTTGTGGGTCATTGCATATTCGCGGCACCTTACGCCGAGGTTGCGGTTGAGGTTGAATGTGCACTCTTGTCGCATCACCCCTTTGATCATGGTTCGGTATCCTCCGACCAGCGCGATGGCGCAGAGGAGGCCTACACCTGCGATGATGGGAAGGTATCTCATATGAGGCGGTGAATGGTCATCGGCATGAGCGTATGGCGGGCTTAAACGGCATGAAAGCGAAAAGCGGTCCGTGGCGGGGGCGAAGACCCCCTGCGATGGAGGGGGCGAGCAACCGGGTTGGGTGGGCTGCGACCGCGCGAAACGGGACAAGAGATCGGAGTGAGGGGTGTGGCGTGTTATCTGAAGCGGGTTTCGAGCTTGCGCTCGTAGAGGCGGGCGAGGCATTGGGCTTCGCCCAAGGCGGGTCGGTGCGTCCGGTCGGTTTACCCCCCAGGGGATACCGGCCATAATCGCCGGCGAGGCCATTTATGTCAGCGAGTAACCGCCTCTCTACAGCAGACCCGTGCGGTTCTGATTCGGTGGACGTTGATGTCTGCGGATGGTAGTCGGTTTTGCGTTGGGCTTGGCGGAGTTGTAGCGTGGACTGGATGCCGCCTGCTTTGAGCGCGCGCGCGCAGGTGATCTTCGGCGCTTGATCAAACGCACCTGCTGCCTTATTCCTCTGGTCCGACATGACATGGGCGGAGTTCAAGAAGAAATGGTCGCGCTACCAAGGGAAGGAAAGCTCGGCCTACCAGGAGCATTTCAACGACCTCTGCCGCCTCCTTGGCCAGCCCACCCCCGCCGAAGCCGACCCCACCGGCAACGATTTCTTCTGCTTCCAAAAACGTGTTGTCAAAGACGCCGAGCTGTTCGACCTCGAACACCCGGACTCCGGCGACCCGACTGAACGGGGCTTTGCCGACGTATGGAAGAAGGGGTGCTTCGGCTGGGAATACAAGGGCAAGAAGAAGAGCCTGGACGAAGCCTACAAGCAGCTCCAGCGCTACCGCGAGGCCCTGCTCAATCCGCCCCTCCTCGTCGTCTGCGATTTCGACCGCTACATCATCCGCACCAACTTCAACGGCACCGTCCAGGAAACCTACGAGTTCACCAACGACACGATTGACCGCCCGGAGAACCTGCGCATTCTGCGCGCCCTGTTCGAGAACCCCGAATACCTCAAACCCCAGCGCACCACCGCCCAGGTCACCACGGCGCTCGCGGAACAGTTCGCGCTGGTCGCCCGGTCGCTGCAACAGCGTGAAAGCGCGGAACTGGCGGACGCCACGACCCGCGCTGAGGTCAACGTCGCCCAGCGGAAGAACCTCCGCATTGCCCGATTCCTTAACCGCCTCGTCTTCTGCTTCTTCGCCGAGGACACCGGCCTGCTGCCCAAGAGCCTCTTTTCCGAGCTTGCCAGGACGGCCCTCGACGATCCGCACCAGTTCTCCCAAGCGCTCGAATCGCTCTTTCGCACGATGGCCAAAGGCGGCATGTTCGGCGCTCACAAGATTCGCCACTTCAACGGTCATTTGTTCGAGGACTCCACCGTCTTCGAGTTGAACGAGGAGGAGCGCCGCATCCTCGCAGAGGCTTCTGAGGCGGATTGGCAATTCGTCGAGCCCAGCATCATGGGCACCCTCTTTGCCCGCGGCCTGGACCCCGACCAGTTGGCGGCGTTGGGCGCTCAATACACTGGCCGCCCCGACATCGTCACCCTCGTAGAGCCCGTGCTCATGACGCCGCTCCGCCGCGAATGGGCCGCGCTGAAGGCTGCCTTGCAGCCCGCCGTCAAACGGGGCAAGGGCACGCCAGAGGACCGCGCCCGCATCCAGGCTTTCCTCAAGAAGCTCCGCAGCATCGTGGTCATGGACCCCGCCTGCGGCAGCGGCAACTTCCTCTACGTCTCGCTCCAAATGCTTCTGGACCTGGAGAAGGAAGTCATCACCTTCGCCACGATGCTCGGCTTCCAGTTCACGCCGGAGGTCGGCGTTCACCAACTCCGCGCCATCGAGATCAACCCCTACGCCTACGAACTGGCCCAAGTCACGGTGCAGATCGGCTATCTGCAATGGCGGCGTGACAACGGCTTTGACAACGATCGCTCGCCCGTCTTACAGAACCTCGACGGCTTCCTGAACGAAGACGCGTTGTTGGTTCCCCACTACCGCAGCAAGGCGAAGACGTTGACGGAAGCGCAAGCTGGGGAGCATGCTGAGGACGCCTCCTTGAAGTTCTACACCGAACGTACCTGGCCTGAGTGCGAGGTGCTGGTCGGCAACCCGCCGTTTCTGGGCGACAAACTCATGCGGGGCGAGCTTGGCGACGGCTACGTTGAAGAACTCCGCCGCATCTACGGCAACCGCATCCCCGGCCAGTCGGACCTTTGCTGCTATTGGTTCGAGAAAGCCCGCGACCTCATTGAGCAAGGCAAGTGCAAACGGGCTGGCCTGCTGGCGACGCAGGGCATCCGTGGTGGAGCAAACCGAGAAGTGCTTAAGCGAATCAAGGAGACGGGCGACATCTTCTTCGCGGCGAGCGACCGCGATTGGATTCTGGATGGGGCAACCGTGCATGTCTCTATGGTCGGTTTTGACGACGGTAGCCAAGACGACCGGCTATTGGATGCTAACAGTGTTCAGACCATAAACGCGAACCTGACCTCGGCCGCAGAGGTCGGAAGAGCAGTCGCGCTTGAAGCTAACCTGCGCATCGGTTTTATTGGCGTCGCGCAGAAGGCCCCGTTCGACGTGAGCGACGCTCAAGCTCTGGACTGGTTATCTCAGAACAACCCACACGGAAAGCCAAACTCTGACGTGCTCATCCCGATCCGCAATGCGACAGACGTTACCAAGCGGCCTCGCAATATTTGGAACGTCGATTTCGGTTTAGACATGAGCCTGGAAGCAGCGGCGCGCTATGAAGCGCCGTTCGGGCATGTGAAAGAGGCCGTTTACCCCCTTCGTGTTAATCATCGCGAGGCCCGGCAGACACGCTACTGGTGGTTATTCGCTCGACCATGCCCCGACATGCGAAAAGCGCTCGCCGGATTGCCGCGTTTGTTGGCAACACCACGCGTCTCGAAATTCCGAGTCTTCCAGTGGCTTAAACCTGAAGTGGTCTGCGATAGCGCAGTCGTCGCCTTCGCGCGGGACGACGATTACTTCTTCGGCGTCCTCCAATCACGGCTCCATGAAATCTGGGCTCTGGGCCAAGGCACGCAGTTGCGGGAGAAAGAATCCGGCTTTCGCTACACGCCCACCACCTGCTTTGAGACGTTCCCATTTCCGTTTCCGGACGATTTGTCACAGCCGCGACCGGTGCCAAGCCAACCGGCACCGGCGCGGAAGGGCCCGGAACCTGACCGGACTTACGCGGAGATGCTGGCGGCCAAAAACTACTACATGGGCAAAGAGGAGCCGCCGCCTTACGGCAGCCGAAGTCGGCCTGAGCGGGCTTGCTTCTCTCCTTCCGCACCGGAGGATCGCGCCACCATCGCCGCAGCCGCCAAAGAGCTGAACGAACTGCGCGAACGCTGGCTCAATCCCCCGGAATGGACGGTCGAACGCATCCTCGAATTTCCCGGCTCGGCCAACGGCCCGTGGTCGCGTTACGTGGTCAACCCGGAGAAGAACGGCATCGGCACGGTGCGGTATCCGCGCGTTGAGCCTCGCGATGCCGATTGCGCCGTCAAGCTCAAGAAGCGCACGCTGACCAACCTCTACAACGAGCGCCCCACTTGGCTCGACCTGGCCCATAAGAAACTCGACGCCGCGGTTGCCGCCGCCTACGGATGGTCAGCCGACCTCACCGATGAGGAGATCCTCGAGAAGCTTCTCGCGTTGAACCTGAAGCGCGCGGCCGAAGAAGCCAAAGCGGCCACTGTGAGAAAGCCAAGCGCACTCCGCGACAAGCGCGCGGATGAGATGCTTTGAGGGACTATCCTGGCTTCCATTTCTCATCCGCCACGTAGGCGCTCAAATGCCGGAATGCCCACCATTCCGCAAAGCCGGACCACGGGACAAGCCATTCCGCAGTGCGAACTCCGGGGAGGATGCAGCAAACGGCTGGCGCAGACCTGCCGGCTGGCTCGGGCTCCCACCCCAGGGACACGTCCTTACCCACATAGTCAAATTAAATCGCTTGGGCATTCTTGTTGGGGTGCGCATCGGTGTGTTTCTGGTGCGACTGCAGGAAACGCCAAACTTGCGATACCATGCCAGTCCGTAAGTCGCGTTCCTACAGCGGGTTAGGGTGAGGAGGAGGACGGAGTAGTGGCTGTGTTGCTTCTGCATGGTGGGTCTCATGTAAGCCCATGCAGCACAGAAGCTTACGCCGGAAGGTGCAAAATTGCTGTTACGGTGTGTATGTGGCGAGTATCCGGTGAGACTACGGCGAGACTCGCCTGTGCGCCGCGACCTGCACCCTGAAACATCGTCAATCTAAATGGCTTCATGCCCGGCGCGCAGGGCTTTGCTTTGTCCTTTTGCCGGAGTGGAGGGAAGGGTGACTCCCGGCTGGATAGAAGTTATGCCGCTCGGGCCATGAATACCCGTCCCGGTTTCAAAAGCTGTTTTGCGCCAGGGCACCCGAACGCAAATCTCTGGCGAGCGCGGCTTGACTCGCTGGAGCGGTGGTTCTTCCATTGGGCCGCGACAATCGAAAGCACCAAATGCCCAGCCGACGTGAGTTTTGTAAGGCCGTAGCCGCCGCGGGAGTTTTGGGCGCCACCCGCGCCCGCGCGGCGGAAGAACCCCGACCGTCAATCGCCCCCGCCGCCAACGGGCGCGACGATCGCAACTATTGGCTGGGGGTGGCGGAACGACTCGCCAATCTGGTCTTGGAGCACCTGTCCCGGCGGGAGCTGAGGAAAGCGCTGCCGGTCGAGACGCCAGGCGACGCCGCCAAGCTGCGGCAATACACGCACCTTGAAGCCATCTCACGCTTGCTGGTCGGCCTGGCGCCCTGGCTGGCAGCGACGGGAATCGAAGGCGCGGAAGCAAAGCGACAGCGCGCGCTGGCCGAACGGGCCCGGCTTTCCCTGGACGTGGCGACGGACCCGAAGTCGCCCGACTTCATGAACTTCAGCCAGGGCCAGCAGCCGCTGGTGGATACAGCGTTCCTGGCGCAAGCGATCGTGCGGGCGCGAGGCGTGCTGTGGGACCCGCTGGAGCCGCGAGTGCGCCGGCAACTGGCGGACGCGCTCAAGGCCTCGCGCGGGATCAAGCCGATCGGCAACAACCACATATTGTTCGCCGCAGCCATTGAAGCGGCGCTGCTGGAGATGGGTGAGCCGACCCTCGAAGAGCGCCTCGAGGGTTACTTGCGCCAGATGCTCGGGTGGTATGCCGGAGACGGCCTTTACGCGGACGGGCCGTTCTTCCGCTTTGATTACTACAACAGTTTTGTCATCCATCCGACGCTGGTGGATGTGCTGGGGGTGTTGCGCCGGCACGATGCGCGGTTCGAGCCGGCTTACGCCGCCGTGTTGCGCCGGTCGCGGCGGTATGCGGAGATCCAGGAACGCCTCATTGCGCCGGACGGCACGTTTCCGTCCGTCGGGCGCTCGATCACATACCGCTTTGGGGCGTTTCAGACGCTGGGGCAGATGGCTTTGATGCACGAGTTGCCCGAGCGTGTGAAGCCCGCGCAGGTGCGGTGCGCGCTGACGGCGGTGATCCGTCGCATGATCGAAGCACCCGGAACCTTCGACAGCAAGGGCTGGCTGCGAGTTGGCTTTTGCGGCGCGCAGCTTGCGCTGGGTGAGACGTATATCTCCACCGGCAGTTTGTACCTGTGCAGCGTGGGTCTGCTGCCCCTCGGTCTGCCGCCCGGCGATGCCTTCTGGGCCGACCCGCCGGCGCCGTGGACTGCGCAACGGCTGTGGTCGGGGGAGACTCTGCCCGCCGACCGCGCGTTGCGGGACGACCGATCGGTTGAGATCCCAACGCTCAGGCGGGAGGGACGCTGAACTCGCCAGAGTTCAAGGCACGATCCGGGTGCCGGTCGCGCCGGCCAAAGCGGCCGAGAGCTTATCCGGGCAGGTGATCAGGGCTTCGCCGCCGCCGTTGCTGAGGAACTGGATGCAGGCTTCGATCTTCGGCAGCATTGAGCCAGGGTGGAAATGTCCTTCTGCTGCATACTTTTTGGCCTCGGCAAGGGTCATTGAGGTGATGGGCCGTTGGCTGGGCCGGCCGTAATCCAGGCAGGCGTGTTCGACGGCAGTCGAGATCACGAGTGCGTCCGCCCCGATCTCCGTCGCGAGCACGGCAGAGGCGAGGTCCTTGTCAATCACCGCCGCCACTCCGCTCAGCGCGCCTTGTTCATCGGCGGCCACGGGGATGCCGCCGCCGCCAACGGCGATGACGACATAGCCGGCTTGCACCAGGTGTTTGACTACTTCGGACTCGATGATGCGCAGGGGTTTAGGAGAGGCAACGACCCGGCGCCAGCCGCGGCCCGCATCCTCGGCCATGTCCCATCGCTCGACCCGCATGCGGTCCTCGGCTTCGGCGAGGCTGTAAAACTGGCCAATGGGCTTGCTGGGTTTGGCGAAGGCAGGATCATTGCGGTCCACGAGCGTTTGGGTAATAACCGAAGCGACGGAGTTCCTGATGCCGCGTCGCCGGAACTCGTTCTCCAGCGCCTGCTGAATCTGGTAGCCGAGCGCGCCCTGGGTGTCGGCGACGATGGAATCCAGGGGGACCGGGTGCAGGAGCCCGCGCGAGTGTTCGCTGCGCAGGAGGATGAAGCCCACCTGAGGCCCATTGCCATGGGTGATGACGATGCGATGATGCTGTTCCAGGAGGTCGGTGATGTGCCGGGCGGTCTCGACTACGGCCGCGTACTGGTCCGGCACGCTCATGTGCTGCTGATCCCTGATGAGGGAGTTGCCGCCGATAGCGATGACGATGGTTTTCATGCCGAATGCCGCGACCCGGTGCGCCTGACGCGGACTATCCGGCTTGCCGGGGCGGTTGGCGACTCAAAAACGCATGTGAGAAGGCTTCTACTTGGCACAAGAGTTGCGAGGTATTATGTTCTGATAACGCTTGGACGCGCGGCTGAGCGGCAGGCTTGAGGACGAGGCAGGACCTGAGCCGTCACAGGCCGGCGCCCGGCGAGAAAACAGTCATAATGACTATTTTAGATTTGATCAAAGCGACCGTGATTTGCGGCGCTTTTGCGTACCTGATCTACAGCTTCCCTGTGCTCGGCCAGGTTGTGCTGATTGGTTTCCTCAGTCTGCTTTGGCTGGGCTACGCCCGCAAAGCCATCGCGAGCCTGCGGCGAAGGTAAGCCGGGGAGTGTCTTATTTCCCCGAGACCTCGACGCGCTCAACCGCGCGCCGCGCGCCGGCGCGGACCAGGTCTTCCACGTCTTCGGCCCAGCGTTGCGCCGGCAGGCCATAGACCATCATCGCCTGCGCTCCCTCGTAGCCCCAGCGCGACTGCGCGAGCGGGGGCACGTCTTCCTTGAGCACGCGCAGTGACGGGATGTAGGTCATTACGTCGTTGCAGTAGCCGGCGACCCAGGTTTGGGGGCCGAACTGCTGCTTGAATGTGAGCGCCCAATCCACCACGGGCTCGCCGCCCAGCGTGATCAGGAGTTGCTGACCGCCGAATTGCCACGCTTGCAGCGGCAGCGGGTAATCGCGGATGAAGGGCTTGCCCGCCTTCAAGTCCGCCAACAGGCGCGCAGCCCAGCGGCGCGTCATGGCCGACTTGTTCTCCTTGAGCGTCTCCAGCTCGGCCGCTGTCGGCGGGGCGCCAAGGTGCAGCGTCACCATTTCGATTGTGGTCCTGAGCTCAGGCGGGAGCGGGCGCGGCGGCGCGAGCAAGGCTTCTTCGACCGCGGCGGCGAGCATCTGGCCGTAGCGTTCGGCCAGTTCGAGTTTGCGGCGCGGCAGGGCATTCTGGTCGGCGCCACAGCCCATGAAGAACATGGCGGTAGCGTCCGGATGGCTCTTCTCCAACGCAAGCTGAGCAAAGCCCGCGTAGTCGCCGCACCACTTGTAGAAATCCATCACCGTGTTGTGGCAGGCGTAACCGAAGAGCACCGCCTTGAGCTTGCCATCGGGCAGGGAAACCGCGAGCACTGGCACCGAATGGTCCACCGGCCCCTTGAGGGCGCCCTGCGTGATCAGCCGAGGCACGTTCGGTTCCAGGTTGTTTCGCCGGTTGACCGCGAAACGAGTGGTGCCCTGTCCCGCCGTCAGCCGTGCGGGTGCCAGGTCCGCAATGGCCTTGCCCACGGTCTCGACCATCTTTGCTTCGAGGTCGTCCGAATACTTCTCGATCAACCCAACCTGGGCCTCATCCAGCGGATAGACATCATAAAGCGCCCCCCGCAATACGGGCGAGCAATGCGTGTGCGATACGCAGAGGAGGATCTGGTCCGGTTTCAGCGCGAACTTCTCCTTCAACCCCGCGCAGATCTGCCGGTAGATGGACTGCGGGAACCCCAGCAGGTCTCCGCTCAGGATGATGGCACGGTGGCCACGTGCGTCTTCGAGGGCCAGCACTTTAATCCAGAGGTCCATTTCCTTGCCCTCGGCGGGCTTGGTACGGGAGCCGTAGCCCGCCATCCAAAGCGGCTGCGTGGGGGTGATGTTGACCCTGGCGGTGCCGGCTTTCCAGAGCGGTTGATCGGCGGCCAGCACCAAGCCAGCCAACCACCCAAACAGCACTACCCAGACCACGCGGTTACGCAAGGATCTCATGAAAACAAGCTTTCCGCCCTCGTGCGGCGAACGCAAGGAGAAAGCCCGGATATTCGGTGGCATCAGGGTTTGCGAGCACCGCCGCCCTCGGCGCGCTGCAGTGACCGCAGCCGCTCCGTGACCGTCCGAAATTCGCTCTGATTGGTCGGCGCGTTAGACAAATACTGTTGGTAGTATCGGATGGCGGCGTTGGTGTCTCCTTTCCCGCGGGCAACCTCGGCCAGGCCATAGTAAGGCTGGTAGGCGGTGGGAACGAGCCGGAGCATCTCCTCATAGTCCGCCAACGCGGCGTCCCACTGGCTCGTCTGAAGGTAAACCAGGGCGCGGTAGGTTCGAACGTCGAAGCTGTTGGTCAGTGACAATATGCGGGTGAGCGGCGGGATGGCGTTAGAGAACTGCCTCGTCTCCACGCAAAGCCGGGCCTTGTTCACCAGGGCCTGGAGGTTATCCGGATCACGCCGCAACTGCTGGTCGGCGATGCGGAGGGCGTTGGACAGAGCATGTTGATAGTGCTGCTGCGCGGCATTGGTATCTCCGCTGCGGAAAGCGACTTGGGCCAGAGCATAGTGAGGCTCGGGAGCGGCAGGCGCCGCGCGCAGCGCTTCCTGATAATCCGCCGCCGCCGCTTCCCACTGGCGGTCCTGCAAGTAGGCCTGCGCGCGATACATCCGGCCGACGTAGGTGTTGGTCAATGACATTAACCGCGTGAAGACCGGAATGGCGTTGGAGAACTGGCCGGCCCGCATGTATAAGATGCCTTTGTCCGCCAAGGCCTGCGGATTGTCCGGCTTGGCCTCCAACTCCCGGTCCGCAAGGCGAAGGGCGTTGGAAACCCCGTGTTGGTAGTGTTGCTGGGCAGTATTGGTGTCTCCCCTGAGGGCGGCGATTTCGGCCAGACGAAGGTAGGGCTCGAAGGCCGCGGGCGACGTGCGCAGCGCCTCCCGATAATCGGCCTCCGCCGCGTCCAGTTGGCCGGCCCGCTGGTAGGCCTGCGCGCGGTAGAACCAACCGACGTAGGCGTTGGTCAGGGACAATAGACGCGTGAAGACCGGAATGGCGTTGGAAAACTCGCCGGCCTGCAAGCCCAACACGCCCCGGTCCAATAAAGCCTGGAGATTGTCTGGCGCGACCTGCAACTGTTGGTCGGCGATGCGCAGGGCGTTGGTGAAGCTCCCCAACTGCGCGAAGGCGACCTTGGTGCGGTTCAACAGGGCGGTGTCGCCCGGCTGGGAATCCAGCAGCGATTGCAGAATCCCCAGCGCCTTAGCCTGGTTGGTCTTGGTCAGCCACGCCTCGGCTTCCAGGAAAGCAACTTCCGCCTTCTCCTTAGGGTCGAGCGCTTGCAGGTTCGGGTTAGCCGTGATCTCGGCGGCGATCTGGAGCGCCCGGTCGGGCAGACGGCAGAAATTCAGCAGTTTGACCAGCACCAGGCGCGGGTAAACCGCACTGGGCGCCAGGACCCGAACGCGTTCGAGTTGGTGCCCTGCCTGACGCGTCAGATTCTGTTGCACCAGGGCCATGCCCAGTTGGTAGCAATAGCTCGGTTCGTCAAAGGGCCCGTCGGCATTCAGAATCTGATTCAGGGTGCGATACCTGGACCGGTTGATCTGTTCTTCGATTGACGTGGCCGTGGCCAACGTCAATTCCCGGCCCGCGAGCCGGTTGGTGTTGCACTCCAGGTTTAACCGGGCCGGCAGGTTGTCCGGGTTCAATTCCCCGGCCTTGGCGAAGAAGGAGGTCGCCGCCTCCCACCGATCATTGCATTGGAGCGTGACACCCCACGAATTGAACGCGCTCGAGTACCACTGAGCCAACACTTTCAGTGACTCTGGCAACGGCCGCGAAACGTGTGCCCGCGCCAGGAGTCGCCCGGCGAAATCACGCGGCGGCTTGGCCGCCTCGCTGATCAGCTCCGCCAGCGGGTCCGTGGCCGTTTCGATCACGCGCTGCCAAAGCCTCTCGTTCTGTGCCAGGTTCGTGGCGGTCAGCGGTGGGCCGCTGAAGGAGTTGGTCGGGTAGGCCTTCAGCTCATATACCAGGCCGCGTGGTTGCAGATGAAAGTGCTCGCCCAACGGACCGTGGCTCGACTGCAGATAACAGACACGGTTGCTCTGCGCCAGCCAGGCCAGCAGCCGAACGAAGCCGCCCGGATCCAGCGTCGTACTGGCCGAGGCCGCCAAGTCGTCTGAGGCCGGCGGTTCCGTCCATTGGCGCGGGTGGTTCTGTCCGAGCACAGCGCGATAACGTTCGAACGGCAAAGCATTGGCGTCCACCGGCACGTAAAGCCCGGCCTCGCGTTCCCGGGCCAGGGCGGCCTGCAGCAGCGCCAGGCGGCTCGAGTCGCTGCTGCAAACCACCGCTCCTTCTGGCGGCAATGAGTCCACGATCAACCTCGCATATTGCTCAAGCTGTGGCCCGTTCGTCACGCGGATCGTGGGCACGTTCTTCAAGAGCAGGCCGGTCAGCGTTACGGCGAGCAGGACATAGACGAATTTCGGAGCCGTCCAGCGCAACGCGCGCAGCACGATCCGGCGGCGCCCGAGATACCCGCTGAAGATCAACAGGAGAAAGCCGCTGTAGTAGCCGATGCTTAACGCCCCAAGGTAGTAAAGCGGGAGAAAGGGAAAGGCAAGACCGAGCCGGCGACCCAACTGGCGCGGGCTGAACGGCGGATCGAAGGCGACCGCAACACAAAGCACCAGCAGGAAAGCGTGGGCGGCGTACAAGGTGACCGACACCAGGTCCAGACGATCGGGGCTCTCACGGCCCGTCAGCGCGCGCCAGCGGATGCTCAGCAGGAACAACGGCGCCAGGGACACGGCCACGAGTAACAGCGACACTTCCCGATGGCCGAGGAAGACCCTGCGCGTCAGCAACCACAGGGTTGACTTGTAAGAAATGAAAGATCCCTTCAGGGCCTCCCAAAAGGTGAGGGTCGAGTCGGGCGCGAACAATTGGACCAGCGGCAGCACCAGAACCAGCGACAGCCCAGCCAGGCCAAACAGGAACATGCGCAGGAAGAAGCGCACATCCGCCCCGAGCGCGGGCAATGCCTTCCTCCACGCGGACGACTCGATATGCTGGAGGAACCGCACATTGAAGAACCGCAGGCGCTTGCTCCACACCAGCGCCACCGCCACCAGGGGCACGAAACAGGCCATCGCCCAACTGTTGGCCAGGGCGATGCCACACACCAGCGACGCCCGGTCCAGCCAGCGCAACTGCGGGTCGCAGCGATACTCCAGCAGACACCAGATCATCGCGGCGAAGAGCAGCAACTCCAGCATCTCGCCAGAGAGGGCGGTGGCATTCTCCCAGAACGTCAGTTGGAGCCCCAAAGCCACGGCGGCGAACACTGGCGGCACCCACGCGCTGCGCAGGGTCAGCAAACCGTGATCGTCGCGCACCAGGAGGCGCTGCTGCTCCAGACGATCGTGCGGCAGCAGGGCCACCGACCGCGCCAACAGCGCCAGCGTCAGAGACGCGCACACGGCAGTGAAAAGATTGAGCGCCAGCGGCACCCAAGCCCCCGGCAGCCATCTCACCGGCAAAGTCAGCAGAAACAGCACCGGGCGAGAAAGCATCGGCTGCCAGTGCCAGCGGGTCACATCGGCGGCCACCGTCAGGTTGCCAAGCGTCAGCCAGTGGTTGAGAGTCGCCAGGTAGATGAGCAAGCCGGCCGCCGCAATCGCCCAAGGCAACGCACCCTGGACAAACCTGCGTTCGGATTGAGGCGAGATTGTCATGTTCGCATGCCGCGAAAGGAATGCATCCGCAGCGACCAGCGGAACATAGCAACCTCGCCTGTGGGAACACAATGCCCGATTTGCTATGACGATCGGCGAGGGCGCCGCAGAATGGCCTATGGAAGCCGGGAGAATCACTGGCGTTCAGGCCGCCGAGGGCCGCGCGCACGTTGGCCGCCGCGCCCGACCTCACCGGCACGGTGCGCGGCACCAATTCGAGGCTGACGGGCGCATCTCAGTACCACCGGAGCGCCGACATTCCTGTCGGCAGCCTTCATCGCCGATTGCAGCCTTACGGGTTTCCAGGGCCGCTGGGCGTTGGAGCGTTCCTGCCGACAGGAATGTCGGCGCTCCGGCTTGGTGGCACTGCCGTGATGCGACCGAGGCTGCCAGACCGCTCCGGCGGCAGTTGGCGGGCGGGGGTGAAGGTGCTATGTGTGTGGAATGGCGAAGACTACTGCGCGGCAGAATATTGAGCGGACCAGGGCATTGCGGCGTGCCTATCGGTTAATGCGGGCGCGTTTCGGGCACCTGCACTGGTGGCCGGGCGACACGCCGTTCGAAGTTTGTGTCGGCGCGGTCCTCACGCAGAACACCGCATGGAGCAACGTCGAGCGCGCCATCGCCAACCTCAAAGCGGCGCGGGTGTTGGATCCCTTGAGACTCTTCGCCCTGAGCGAGCCGCGACTCGCCTCGCTGATACGCCCGGCAGGCTATTTCAACGTCAAGGCCCGGCGGTTGCAGGCGTTTCTGCGCGTGCTGGTCGAGGAATTCGGCGGGGACCTCCGGCGGCTATTCGCCGGGGACACCGACCGGGTGCGCGAGCGCCTGCTTGCCATCCACGGCATCGGCCCCGAGACCGCCGACAGCATGTTGCTCTACGCGGGCGGCCATCACCGCTTCGTGGCAGACGCTTACACCCGGCGCATCTTCCACCGCCACGGCTGGAGCGCTGGCGATGCCGGCTACGGGGACCTGCAGAGCCTGTGCGAATCAGCGCTGAATGAGAAGCCGCGCCGGGACCGGCTCGATTACTGGCGAGACTATCACGCGCAATTGGTGTTCACCGGCAAGGACTTTTGCCGCGCTCGCCGTCCGCGTTGCGCGGAGTGCCCGCTGCGGCCGCTGCTGCCCCGCAGAGGCCGAAGAAATCAAGCTTGTCTTGGCTCGTGCACTGGCCTATTAATTGGCGGGCTTGGACCGCATGAAACGGACGCTTGTCGTTGTGCCGACTTACAACGAGCGGGAAAATCTACCCCCGCTCGCGCAGCGTCTGCTCGCCTTGCCGGTGCCGGTGGACATGCTGGTAGTGGATGACAATTCGCCCGACGGCACCGGCCAACTCGCTGACGAATTGGCTGCCAAGCACCCTTCGGTTCATGTGCTGCACCGGAAGGAGAAGAATGGGTTGGGCCGGGCCTATATTGCCGGCTTCAAATGGGCGCTGGAGCGCGACTATGAATTTGTCTTCGAGCTCGACGGCGACTTCTCCCATAACCCGGACGATATTCCCATGTTTCTGGAAGCGGCGCAGAACGCCGATTTGGTGGTGGGATCCCGCTACCTCAACGGCATCCGCATCATGAACTGGCCTTTAAGCCGGCTGATGCTGAGCAAGTCTGCCGCCGCCTACGTCCGGATCATCACCGGCATGCCCATCACGGACCCGACCGGCGGCTACAAGTGTTTCCGGCGCCGCGCGCTGGAGGCCAGCAAGCTCGACGAGGTCCATTCCAACGGCTACAGCTTTCAGATCGAGATGACCCACAAGCTGTGGCGTCAGGGCATGAAAGTCGTCGAAGTCCCCATCGTTTTTACCGAACGCTTTCAAGGCCATTCCAAGATGTCCGGCCACATTATCCGCGAGGCCCTCATCATGGTCTGGCGGCTTTGGCTGCAAAACAAAATGCGCCGCCGGCCGGCGGTGGAACCGGCCAAGCCACAATAGACCGGGCAGAACCGCGCGGCGCCGCTGCGGCTGAGGACAGCCGCGCTCCGGTGGCGGTGTTGAGATGCGCTCGAGGACGGACGGTTGCAGAAGATCGGGTTGCGCGACGCCGGAAGACCCTCTAAGGTATGGCCAGGTTGCGCGAGTAGCTCAATTGGATAGAGCGTCGGCCTCCGGAGCCGAAGGTTGAGAGTTCGACCCTCTCCTCGCGTACCACCTCGCCTAAAGTTTTGGCCGGGTTGTTTTGTCCTGCACCCATCCGATGTCCGGATTGCCCGCAGAGGGAATCGGATCTCTACCGTTAAAGATCACGCCGTCTTGCAGGATCGGGCGCGAGGTGCGGCCGTCTTTCCAGTGGTGCATTTCGGAATGGCCATCGGCGAATGAAAAGCCGCCAGCGTTGCCATGGTAGGCGCCAGGAATATCCAGCCATCGGTACATGGCTGGGTTGTTTGGCGAGTAACCACTCATGTCTATGATGGCGTTGCCCCAGTTGATGGCATCTTCGCGCTGGTCCGCAAACACATAGATATACGCCGGTCCGGGCCGATTCAGGTCGGAGTATTTCCGGTAGAGCGTATAGGCGGGCATGTTGCCCGTGGTGATGGGCTGGCCGCCAAAGCCGCCCAAGTAAGCGTTCATGGCCATGCTGCGGATCCGCGGCCTCCGGGCCCCGTTCACAGGGACCGAGGACCGGTCCGCCGGGCACCGCCAGATGCTCAGGTTCTTGCCGCAATAAGGCCACATGGGACTCTTGTGAATGTCCACCGTCGGATCCCAATTGGAAGGATTGCTGGAGTTGAAATCCATCTTCCCCGTGCACCAGACATACGGCCAGGTGGCATCCCAGGTGCCAAGCGATGAGACGGTGGCGCTGGCGTACAGCAACTTCTCCAGATTATCCTCGGTGTACATGCGCCAGGCGACGGCAAGCTGGCGATGGTTGTTCATGCACTGAACGCCCTGCGCCTTCAGCTTGGCGCGGCCCAGGGCTGGCAGCAACAAAGCCGCCAGAATGGCAATGATGGCGATGACCACCAACAACTCGATGAGGGTAAAGCCGCGAGGGAACCGCCAAGCACGCGCAACAGGGCTACAGGCTTTGTAGGTCTTCATACCAATATGATGAACGACTATAGTGAGGCGATGTGCCCTCGGCAAGCCAAATCTTGCTCGACCCGCGCTTTCGCGCTTTCCCGCTCGGGTAAGGTTTTCTCATGAGTCAGCGCGTGTTTCCGGCTGTGGGCCACGGCACCCGGCAGTTCCGGAGCCCGGGGGTGAGGCATCCGGTGAGGTGGCTTGCAGTACGGGTGCCCACCCAGGGCAACCCGCGCGCCCAATAAGAACCGAGGGTGAGATGCGCGGCTCGGCGGTGATAAGGCGCCCGTTCTTCCGCAGCTCCTCGACGTAAGCCAGGGTTTCGCCCCGGAGGGCCTCCCACTCGCTTCGAGACAGGGCGTTCAGTTACTTCTCCTCTTCGTATGCCAGGCACAAATGTCTCATAGTCTCCTCTTCGACCGTCAATCTCCCCCCGTGCGGCGCGCTCGCCACTCGGCGATCCGAGCCTTGACCAGTTTGCGCACGAGGGCAACCGGCAGGGGATTGTCGGCTTGAAAACGGATCGTCCCCTTGCTGGTGTCATAGCGTTGGAGTTCATCCTGGTGGGTTTTCACCGCGGCCGAACTCATCGGATACAAGGCACAATGATGCTTAGCCGCCCCAAAGGCGATGAGCGGGCGCCCGTTCAGGCGGAAGGCAGGAAGGCCATAGCTGATGCACTCCTCCGCCTTCGGCACGATGCTCCGGATGGTCTTTCGCAGTCGCTGGAGTGCCGCGCGCTTATCGTCAGCCACCGTTGCCAGGTACTCGTCAATCGTCCCGGGTCTCGCCTTCGCTTGCGAGGTATTGGCGGGATTCACAAGATCAGCTTTGGCAACTGCCGAATGTTTGATCTCCATAACACGCTTCCTGATTCGTTATTCTGTTCTCGCCGCCTGTTTTAATCTCCTGATATCGAGTTTCACCCTTTTGAGCATGGCTTGCATGACGCGTCCCGCTTTCGCGGGGTCGTTTGCCGCTCTCAACAACTTGCCCAGAATCGTGGGGACTATCTGCCACGACACGCCGCGTCTGTCTTGCGTATTCCTCTTGACGAGCCCTCGCATCGCGCGCTCACGCGTCCACCAGGACCCTGAAACCCCCATAGACCATGCGCTTGCAGTCGAACGGCATGTCTTTCGGATCACACGACTGCGTGATGCGTGGATCTTTCATGACCTTGGCGTTGACGCGATCGCGGTGGGCGCGCGACTTGTACACAATGTACGAGAACATCACTGTCTCGCCGGCTTTGAGCCGCATCTGCCGAGGGAAAGGAACGCCGATTTTCACATTCAGGTCGTCCCCCACGCACTCCTTGAAGTCGAGCGCGCCATACTCACGCCAGACCTTTCCCGCCACCGCTGCCATGCGGCGATAGGCGTTCAGGTTCTTCTTCGGCACCGCCAAAACGAATCCATCTACATATTTCATGCTAACATTCCTCAGGTTGTTTCTTCGTCTCAAATCAGGTTTGTTATCGTGTGTGAACCAGGAACATGTGTTTCATCGGGACTTTCCTTTCTCAAGCTCGGCGCGCAGTCGCTCTTCCTGGGCTTGGAGTTCGGGTGTGAACGCAGGGCCGAAATCCTCGGCTTCGAACACCTGCCGGATCTCGATTTCCGCCTCCTCGCCCGGCATGGGATGGGGGCAACGTTTGACCCATCCGATCGCCTCTTGCCACGAGTCGCACTTCCAAAGCCAGAACCCGGCGACCAGTTCCTTCGTCTCGGCGAACGGCCCGTCTATCACGGTCCGCGTCCCGTCGGAGAACTTGACGCGCACCCCTTTCGAACTGGGTTGAAGCCCCTCGCCGGCCAGCATTACGCCGGCTTGGGTCAGCTCTTCGTTGAATTTGCCCATGTCAGCGAGGAGTTCCTCACTCGGCAAAACGCCCGCCTCTGAGTTCTTGCTCGCCTTAACGATCACCATGAATCGCATTGTCGTGTCTCCCTTGGGTTGCTGTGCTAACGGGCCATCGCCTCAGCCTCATGCTCCGCCACGGCTGACTCCGCCAGGACGATGATCATCCACGTCACGCCAAAGCGGTCGGTGACCATTCCAAAGCGCGGTGAGTAGAAGGTTCTGGCCAATGGCATCTGCACCTGCCCGCCCTTCGCCAAAGCCTCAAACCGCCGGTCGGCCTCACCCTCGGTGGGCACGCTGAGTGACAGCGCAAAGCCCTGGAAGCTCGGCTTCCCTTCGCAGCAGCCGTCGGAGGCCATCACCGTCGTCTCGCCGATGCGGAAGCTGGCGTGCATGACCTTGTCGCCCGAGCCGGACCCGCACTTGGCCGGTTCCGGGCTATCCTTGAAGCGCATCAGCATCTCCACTTCGGCGCCGACCGCCTGGCGGTAGAATTCGAGGGCCTCTTCGCAGCGGCCATCGAAGAACAGGTAAGGTTGAACGATGTAATTGTTTGTTTTCGTGCTCATAGATCTTAATGTATTATATTAGTTATTGATCATTATTCCACCAAGTAGTCGTTCGGTGAAGTCCTCGGACCGCGTCTGCGCGGTGTTGGCGCGTGCGCGGCCCCCGCGCATTTGCTTTCCGGTCTGCCCGGTCGCGCCCATCACGGTAATAGACCTCGTTGGCATACCGCAGACCATCGCCCCTAAACGCGGGATTGGCAAATGGCAGGCAGACGCCTCGTTCCAGAGGGCGCTGGAGTCCTGGGGGGTCGTTGGAGTCTATAACAAGTTGGCCCGCCTGCCACGAGGCAGCGCCGATGAACTATCAACCAACCAGCCGCGAGGGCCGGATGCATTTGCTTGCTCTGGAACGAGGTCGGGTGCGACGATGACAGATATGCATTCGACAGCGATCGAAGGGTTTGCCTTCATTCCCGGCGGTGTGGACCCCGCGGGAAGGGCGCAGTAGGTCACTGGGAAATTAGTCGTGGCGAAGACCCTCTTTGAAGCGATTGGTTACGCGCTCGGCCGAAAAGCCGCGCAGGCCAAGAACGCCTTTGACCTCATGGGCGGCACGGAGGAGGAGTCGTTGCGGGCGGAGATTCGCCTGGGCCGCGATCTGGCGGCTGCGATGCTGGAAAGAGTGCCCCTGGCCCCGGCGAATGAGGTCACCCGATTCGCAGCCGAAATCGGGCACTGGCTGGCGGGGAACGTTAAGGAGAAGAAGCTTCCCTTTGTCGTTCGCGTCACGGCCGAGCCGGAGGCGAATGCGCTGGCCCTTCCCGGCGGGCCGATT
The DNA here is from genome assembly GCA_964625855.1 of uncultured Verrucomicrobiota bacterium. Taxonomy (GTDB): domain Bacteria; phylum Verrucomicrobiota; class Verrucomicrobiia; order Limisphaerales; family UBA8199; genus JAPLUA01. Next base: position 110,852 of record CAZVFC010000028.1, read on the forward strand.
TTCGTGAGCTGGGCGTTGTTGGAACTGTGCCAAAGACAGCGGGACGAGATCGCATTCGTCATCGGCCATGAGATGGCGCACATCGTGCGGCGGCACACCCTCGATCGGATCGTCAAAGACGCCGCGCTTTCGCTGCTGCTGCAGCAGTTTTCCGCCAGGTACGCGGCCGGCGTCTGGCTGAACAAGACGGGGCGGCAACTGCTGAGCCGCGCGTTCGCCCGGGACGACGAATTGGAGGCGGACGCATTCGCTGCGACTCTGGTCCGTGGCGCTGGCGGGGACGCATCGGCGGGGCAGCGCCTGCTCGAGAAGCTCGCTCAAGCGACCTCTGGTCGGAGTGTCAGCGCTGGGGGAGAGTACCTGGCCACCCATCCGCCGCTCAAAGAGCGAATCACCAACCTGCGTGCCGGGAGATCCGGTTGAACCGCCCGGTCGCCCAGCGCGTATGCATGATAGTGGCGGGATGCCGGTAAAACAGGGTTAATGCAGA
>CAZVFC010000029.1:0-109325 GCA_964625855.1 uncultured Verrucomicrobiota bacterium
TCTGCATTAACCCTGTTTTACCGGCATCCCGCCACTATCATGCATACGCGCTGCTGATGAGGCTCTCTATATACCGCGGCAGGTGCTCCCAAGTCGCCTCCACCAACTCCTCCGCCCTCCTAGCGCGCCGCATAGGAACCCGTTGCCCTTGGCGCCCCCGTTCAAATACTTCCGAGAGGAGGCGGCTAGGCAGCCAACGCTGGCATGTAAACCGTAGCATTGGAATTAGCGGCTGTGCAGCGTCTTGGATTATCTTCTTATCGGCCTCCGAACTAACTCGGCGTGTCGTCCAGTTACTGAACCCTACATCGTCTGTCATTAGCAGGAGAGTATCCTCATCCAGCCGGTCGAGTTGCATCGTCTTGTCCGGGCGCCCGCTGAGCCGAAGTACGCTGTGCCCACCACATTCTACTTCGTAGGAAACTAAGCGCGGCGCTTCGTCGCGCCTTGGCTGCCCCACGTCGTCCAGCGGCACTCCAATGGTCAGGGTCACTTTCGTTGACTTGTGCTTTTGCAGGAGTCGGGAAGCGCTGCCCATCAAGGCTCGGTTATCCAGTTCCACGGCCAATTCCACGCGTCGGTCGGCTTGCCTCCGATGGACGTATTGGCGAAATCCACCTAGGTCCACGGAATCCCCCCCAATTTCCGTCCGTGTGGCATCCAGCTCACCCGTCTTAATGGCGTGGCGAGCCAACAACAGCCCATGAATCAAGCTCGACTTGCCGGAGCTGTTTGCTCCAAAGACTAGGGTGAGCGGACGGAGCGGGACACTCTGCATCTCCGCAAACGCCTTGAAACTGCCCAAGCCGATCCCTAGGAGCCCTCGCCGGAAGGCAGCGGCAAGGTCGTCCAGCAACTTGGTCTCCAGATATTCCGCCGTGATCTTATCGAGGCTGCTCGACGCGAGCCACGCGACCACGCCAAGCTCTTTCGCCTTGGCGAGGACGATTCTGTGGTCAATACCAAGTTTCTTAGCGATTTCAGAGACGCGAATGGGCATAGCTCTTATAATGAGTTTCATCTTCCGCGGAGCGTAGCAGCCTCGCCTGTTGCTCCATTTCGGCCAACAGTTCCTCTAGGTGTGCTTCGCGCCACTTGGCGGTCAACTCGCCGGTGAACGCGCGGTGGAGCACCGTTCGCCAAATCTGCTCAATGGACTCCCGACATTCGACCCGCTTCGTAGCCGCTGACTGTTGCTCGCGAACCATGCTCGTCCACTTCTTGATGAGGTCGCGCTGAGGCGGTGGTGGCACTGGAATCTGAAGGCTGTCGAGAGCGTCGATGTCGAGCTTGCGAGTTCCATGTGCCGCGGTGGAAACGAGGCGAAGCAGAACGCTATGCTGCGCCAACAATGCCCACTGTAGGAATTCAGCAGTAACGCCTCCTTTGGCGCGCAACCCTTTCATATCCTGATTGATGGTTACTGGAACACGAGCCAGGCAGACGGGAACGGTACGGGCGAGGATCATGCCACGAACGACGATCAGTGTGGTGTCGCTTGGCAGAAGCTTCAAGTTGGTCTGCGCCAGAGCGGCTTCCGAAACATGGTCAGTGGAATCGTAAAGTTCCTGCTGCTTCATGTCCTTGGGGCTTACCCAGGGGATCTTACCGTTCCAGAACGCTGCATTCTCCTTCGATGGTGTCGCACCGCTGACAAAATCAGCCAATTCGTGCAGTGCAGAAGTCAGCCAGCCTTTTGGGTTAGACGTTGGTTCACCGAAATAGTGACTGAAAAGCGCCGGGAGAATTCGGTCGGCCAGGGCGTCCGCCTCCGCGCGCTTCCGTCGCAGCCCATCCGCTTGCTCCAGCAACTCCACGATGCGCCCCTGCTCCTTCGGGGCCGGCAGTGGACTAGCGGCACGTTTCACGACTCCATCGCTCACTGCCGGGTAGTTTGCACCGCGCATTTGCGCAACGAGCGAGCCCACAAACTCTGGCGTGAGGCAGCGGTAGAAAATGAACTTCCCCTCAGCGAGTTTGGGATTTGCCCGCAGGACGCAAAAGCCAGTCGAGGCGATTTCACCGTCGAGTTCATCTGGCACCACCGCGACCGCATTCAGATTTGGGCGCACAGTCGAAACCAGCACATCCCCAGCCCGCACCGCTTTCCTGGCCCGGCTGGGCGCCTCGGCTCCCAGTATCTCGGGGGCGGTGGTGATCCGCTTCGCGTCCTTGTCAATCGCTGAGATGTCAATATATCGAAAAGGCTTCTCGGGCGAGGCCATCGGATCGCGCTGTTCTGTCGGGAGGCACAATTGGCCGAGGGTGGTCGAAGGCCATCTCATCTCACCACCTCTACTCCCTTGGGCGACTTTCCTAAGCTCATCGCAATACCGCGCTCTTTGTTCATCGCTTCCCTCTCCTTCTGGCCGCTGGGGCGCGCGACTGGGTTTCCAAGGATTGCTTGGGCTTTTGGAACTCGCGCCTCATGGCCGGGAGGTGTGGCGTTTGATACGATAAGGAACGGCATCTTCTTTGACGTGGAAACCGATTTCCGGCTTTGGCGGCACTGGTGGTGGCTCAAGCAGGGGGCGCAGTTTCTGATAGATGTCGCGGAGCGCGCCATCGTGCAAGAGGAGGTTCTTGTCAATTTCAGCGAGGCGTTTGAGGATGGCGGCGTTGGCGGCGATGTCCTCGCGCATCCGGACGAAGGCGCGGATGATGAAGAGACTCATCTTTACCGCTTGGGGACTGTTCAGCACCGTGGCGGCCATAAGCGCGCCATGCTCGGTAAAGGCGAATGGCAGATACTTCCGGTGATGGCCACGCCCGGCTTTTAAGATCACAGTTTGTGATCTTAAACGCAGCATGTCCGACGCTTCGTGGGCAGTGAGCTGGAAGACGAACTCTGCCGGGAAACGCTCCTGGTTGCGCCTGACCGACTGGTTGAGGGCACGCGTTTCAACCCCATATATTCTGGCCAGGTCACTATCTAGGATAACACGCTGGTCACGCAGAGAATAGATAAGCCGCGGAATATCGGGGAGGGGGACGGTTTCCGTTCGGTGGTTCATGGGCTGGGAGGGATCAGGGTATCAGGGGCATGACTCATGTGCGCACCATATTCGGTGAAGGCAAGCGGGGGATAACGGCGACCGCCATGAGATCTTGAGGTCGCATTTTGCGACCTCAATTGAGCATCAACCCCAACGGGATGGCATCCGTCGTCCCGCCGTGAGTTGCTGCAACCCCGTTGGGGTTGATTGTCACCGGACACCTTTACCCAGGGTAGCTCGTGCCTCGCAACCCTGGGCTGAGTGATGTAATCCCTTCGGGATTGTAGAAGCCGATAGGACTCTCGTTCTGCTGCCGGTTGTCTCACGATTTCTCCACTTCCCTCAACAATTTCTCCAAGCCCGCCGCAATCTCACGCTCCATCTTGAGCGTCTTGCTGATCAACTCCGCCGGGTCTTCCTCCGGTGCTTTCTCCGCCACCTGAGGTTTGTAGCGCCCCGCCGCCAGGTTGAAATCGTTCTCGGCGATGGTGCTGATCCTGGCCCACCAGCACTTCTGTTCCTCGGTTCCAGGTGGCAACAACGCCCCAGCCTCCGTGCCGGGCGGCTTCTTGAATCCGGAGTCCTTGTAGGCCTTCCACTGCTGCAGCATCTCCGGGATTTCATTCCGCTCCGGCGTCTCCGGGCGTCCGCCCCCCGTGATCTTGTCCGGGTCGTAGCCGTCGTTATTGATCTGGTAGAACCACACCCGCCGGTCATTCTTGAGTGCGGAATGCGGAATGCGGAGTGCGGATTTAGGCTGATCGGAGGGTCTGCGGAAAACGAGTATGCCAGTTTTGACGCCGGCGTAGGGTTTGAAGACGCCCGCTGGAAGCGAAATGACCGCCAGCAAGTCATAATCATGCACCAGCTTCCGCCGCAGCTCGACGTGCCCGCTCGTGGACCCAAAGAGCGCGCCTTCCGGCACGATGATGGCGCAGCAGCCGCCCGGGGCGAGCGACTCCATCGCCAGCCCCAGGAAGAGCAGCTCGCTCTTCTTGGATTGGGTGGGGAGGTCCTTGCGGATGGATTCCGCCGGGAGCATGCCCGCAAACGGCGGGTTCATGAGGATGCACTTGTAGCGCCGCCTCAGGTCTTCATCGCTCATGCCGCCCAGTTCGGAGAGGGAGTTGGCTCGCTTCACGTGCGCATTGCGGATGCCGTGCAGCACCAGGTTCATCATGGAAATCCGCATCATCTGCCGCGACACCTCGAACCCGAAGATGGACCGCTCCAGCAGTTCCCAGTTGGGAATCTTCTCGCCGGCTGCCTTGCGGTAAGTTTGCAGGTTGGGGATTTGCTTCCTCGCCTGCTCCAGGGTCCACCCCTTGTCGGCCAGCCACTCCTCGCCATAGATGGGCACCTCGCGCGGATCAGCGGAATACTTGGCCAGGATGTGCTCCACGCTGTCCACCAGGAACCCGGCCGTGCCGCAGGCCAGGTCGCAAATGGTGTCGCCCAGGTCCGGGTCCACCATCTCCACCATGGCCATGCGAATCTGGCGCGGGGTGCGGAACTGCCCCATGTCCGACTGCGGCTGCCGGGAAAGGTATTGAAGCAGATATTCAAAGATGTCGCCCTTCACGTCGGGCCCCAGCTTGCCGAACTGGAAGGTGTCCAGGCCGTCAATGACCTCCTTCAACACGTGCGGGTCCTCGATCTCCAGCTTCGCGTCCTGGAAGTAGATGGCCACTTGCGGCTCTTCCTTCAGCAGCGATGCCATGTAGGGAAAGACCTCATCGCCCACGAAGTCGCGCAGGTCCTTCCCGCTCTTGAACCGCCAGTTGCTCCAGCGGTAGCGGCTGGCCTGATCGGGGAAGAGCGGCTTGCCGTTGGCTTTGCCCTTGAGCAGCCGCGCTTTCACTTCCAGCTCCGCCTCGCGCTCATCCAGCAGCTTCAGATAGATGAGGTAGGAAATCTGCTCGACGAAGAGCGTCGGCACTGCCAGGCCCCCACCCCAGAGGATGTTGCAGATGCGGTCCAGTTTGCTGCGGATCTCCTGATTCATCGGACCAACCTTTTAACCACGGATGAACGCGGATGAACACGGATGGAACCTACGCGGCTGGCGCCGCAGCCGAAGATGGAAGATGGGAAATGGTTCCGAGTCATGCGGCGCGTTTGGGGAAGAGAGTAGCGTTCATGTCGGCAATGATGGCCTGGAGGCCCTGCTCGCCGAATAGCTCGATGCCGACATCGGCTGCGTTGAGGATGGACAGCGGCGGCTCGAACAGGTCTTCCAGTTCGACCTTGCCGGTCGCGAGGCCGCGGTTCTTCAGCAGGGCAAGATATTGCGCCTGTTCGGGGGTGACGTTCTTGGACACCAGCCAGGCATGGAAGTTCTCGGTGACTTCCTCGTCCTTGCTCTTGAGCTTCACCAATCCCAGCGCGTGGCGGACAAACTCGATGAGGTTGCCGGCTGCCTGGCGATACGCGGCACGGAGATTGTCCTCGTTGAAGTAGTTCTCCGGGCGATTCAGCTTCTCCGCCAGGGCGCGCTCTTCCGCCTCCGTCAGCGGCTTCCGGTCCTTCACCTTCTGGATCAGCGGATCATCCTTGGCCGCCTGCTTAATGGCGTCTTCCCAGTTGGTGACATACACCTTCTTGTCCACCCGCTCGCCCGTCGGGCCAACCTCCACATACGTCAGAGAATCGAGCCAGTCGTCCTGGATGCCCAGCTCCACCAGTTCCGTCGGCGCGCCCGGAGGCCGCGTCCCACCCCCCGCAACCCCCGCGCCGCCCGCCGGCCCCTCAAAGATATCCGTCTCGCTATCGTTGAAATACTCGTGGTTCCGGAAGAAGTCGTAGATGACGAACCGCTTCTTCCCGATGTGCGGGGCCGTGCGCGTGCCACGCCCGCGAATCTGCTGGTAAAGGATGGGGCTGAAGATCTTCCGGCAAAGGACGAGGTGCAGCACTTCGCGGCAGTCGAAACCGGTCGTCAGCATGTCCACACTCACCGCCACCATCGGATAGACCTCTTTCTTAAACCGCCGGATAGCCGCGTCCGCATCGGGAATGTCCGACGTGATGATCTCCGCATACCGCCCGTCGTGCTCGGGATGAAGCTGGTTGAGGTAATAGGCCAGCCGTGAGGCATGGTGTTTCGTCAAGGCGAACACGATGGCCTTGCCCGGCCCTTCCTCTTGCTTTGGCGCAAGCTCCTTGTAGCCCTCCCAGGCCAACCGGTCGAACTCCTGCATCATCTTGCGGTTCGTGTCCTCGTTCGTCCACTCCCGCTCAAACTCGGCCGGGTCGTAGGTCTCCCCGTTAATCGTTGTCCCCGCCGCGATCAGATGCGTGATCCGCTTCGCGAACCGATAGGGAACCAGGTGGCCTTCCTCAATCGCCGTGACGATGGAGAACGCAAAATCCGGCTGCCCGGTCTTGCACTGGTAAAACTGGTAGGTGTTCCGGTCAATGTAGGCCGCTGGCGTCGCGGTCAGGCCGATATGGAAGGCGTCGAAATGCGTGAGCGCCGCCTGCCACGCCCCGTAGATGGACCGATGGCACTCGTCGGCAATCACGATGTCGAAATAGCCGCTGGTGAACTCGTTGTAGCGACCAATCATCGTCTGGAGCAGGCAGACGGTGATTTGCTTGTGCTGGATCGCCATGCCCGGCTTCAGCCAGTAGCTGCTGTATTCCGGACACAGGTCCTGCAACGCTCCAATCGCCTGCTCGGCCAGTTGCTCCCGGTCCACCAGGAACAGCAACCGCTCCGCCCGGCCGGCCTTGAACATCCGTTTCGAGTGCAGGCAAATGACATCCGTTTTGCCCGTGCCGGTTGGAAGTTCCACCAGGAACCGGCGCTTGCCCAGCTCCACCGCATGGTCGAGCGCCCGCAAAACCTCTTTCTGGTAGGGCCGCACAATCCGCACCTCCCCCACGCGGATGAAATCGTCGGGAATGAGAAACGTGGCCAGCGGCTTGGCTTCCTTGCGCAGAAAGAGCAGCCGCTCAAGGTCACGGCGCGAGTAAAAGGAACTCACGATGCGGGCATCGTCGTTCTCGTAGTCCCAGAAATAGGTCAACTCGCCGTTCGACAGGAAAATGAAGGGCGCCCCAACGCGCTTGGCCATCGGCAGCGTTCGCTCCTTGGCCGTGTAGGGGTCAATCCGCCTCCGCTTCGCCTCCGTCACCGCCAATGGCCGCCCGTTGGCCGCCAGCAGCACATAATCCGTTCGGCGGGGATCCTCCTCTTCCGAGGCCTCGGCGCCCGCGGGGGCATCGCGGAGCACACTGGCCCCGGAGATGGAAACCTCCGTGCGGACTTGTGATTTGTCCGCCGGGTCCCATCCCGCCTGCCGCAGCAGCGCGTCAATCAGGATGCGTGCATCCGCTTCTGTGTCATGTTTGGCCATTCCGAGTTCCGCCTATATGCCCCAAAAACTACCGGATTCCAGACTCTTTCATAATCTTAGCCTGCAACTCCGTGGGCACGCTGAACAGTTGCTCGCAAAGGTAGGGACAGCCTTCGGGAACCACCATTTCACACCTCACGCAAATGCACTGACGCAGGAGCACTCGTTTGTTATTCAACTCCTCGCCATCCAGCTCCGCCATCATGGTCGACCGCCCGCCGCAGACCGGGCAATCGAACTCCCAGGCTCCGCCTTGGAAGATCCCCTCAATTCGATACCTTTCTCGCGCCTCATGTTCATCCTTCACACCCCGCTCATCCTGCTGCTGCATGAGTCTGTACTCAATGGCGGTCATCTTGGTCTGCTTGACCATAAGTGTGATATAGTGCGCCAGCGTGCGAAAGCAGTAACGAAATTCAATGCCCCTCAATTGCCTGGCCCGCTGATACACCTCCCTGCAAACCTCATAATGCTTCGCCACCCCGAAGTCCAGGCCCGTCTGTCTTCCACCCCCAGGCCTCGAAATCAGGTCGAACCTAAATAGCTCGCTATAGCACTTTTCGAGAAAGGGGAGTCCCGTTTCCAGCAGCTCCACGGCGCACCTCTCGTCATCTCGCGGGCTGAATCCGTAATGCACCACCCGATTCCGCGTCTCTCGGAACCGGGCCAACTTCGACTCGTCGTACAGCCTCAAGCTGACACATCGTCGCCGAATTTCCTTGAGCAATTCCCACAGTTGCACTCTGTCCCCCGGTGGCATGCCGAGTTTCGCCTTGATCACGCTCTCCACCGCTGTAGCGCAAGCCGCCAGCGCGCCAGGGAAGCGCTCCAACGCTATTAAAAACAGGCACGTCTCGAAGGACTGCAACGAGCTCGCCAGTGGCGGATGTTTCATCATGTCTGCCGGCGTCGCCCGGAAGAATACGAAGCTTGGCTGCTCCTCCTTCCCCTCCGGCGTCGCTTCTTTAGGCATCGCATTCATTCTCGTTCCCGGCACTTCGCTTTTCTCTGCACGCCGCCAATCTGCCAAACCCCCGACGCTTTTTCTATACTTCCTTTCGCGAACACCATAACTTTAGAGTCATGTTTGCGGAACTGCTCTCCGAAAGCGGCCTCTCGCTCGAACGCCTGCAGAGCTTTTGCCTGGTGGCCCAGGCGGGCGGCGTCACCAAAGCCGCGCGGGGCGACCCCACGAAGCAAAGCCTGTACAGCCGGCAGGTGAGGGAATTGGAGGAGTTTTTTGGCGCCGAGCTGGTGCGGCGCAAGGGGCGGGGGATTGTGCTTACGGAAGCTGGGGAGCGGTTGAATGTGCTGGCGCGCGAGTGCTTTGCGTCGCTGCTGGATTTCAAGAGTGCGTGGAAGGGGTTGCCGGTCGAGGTGGTGATCGGGGCCGGCGAGAGCGTGATTGAGTGGGTGCTGCTGCCGCGCCTCACCGAGGTGAGGAAGAGACTGCCGAATGTGCGGTTCAAGTTCCTGAACCTGGCGACGAGCGAGGTCGTGCGGCGCCTGGCGGATGGGGTTATTGATTTTGGCCTGGTACGCAGGGATGCCATCATGCGGCCCCTGCAATGCGCGTCGCTGGGGGTGATGGGCTATTCACTGTTTGTGCCCAGGGGCCTGTCGGGTGTGGGCAAGGGGGCGAAGGCGCTGGAGACCGTGCCATTGGCGACCTTGGAGGGTGAGGGCAGCTTTCGGCGGGAACTGGCGGCCATCGCGCGGAAGAACCGGCTGTCACTGAAGATTGAGATCGAGTGCGCCTCGTTCCCGCTAGTGGCGCGGGCGGTGGCGACTGGGAGCGTGGCAGCGATCCTCCCAGGCATAGCGGCTGTGGAACTCGAACGGCTCGGGGCAAGGGAGGTGAGAATCCCGGTCCTGGACGGGCTAGGCCGCGAGCTCTGCCTGGCCTGGAGTCCGCGGGTCCTCAAGATACGGTCAGCGCTGGACAAGGTAAGCAAGGTGTTTGCGCAGGTGTTCCGTGTTTGAGCGCATAGGCCCAGCGCCAGCTTGATGTCTGAGAATTGCGTGATTCTGAGGTCCAACGCTACTGCGGGCGTGTCATGCTCTCGAGGCCGGAGAGCAGACTCCGCTTGAAGAAGTCAACCAGCCGCCGCTGGGCGTAGGGAGAACCCAGGACGCCATGCCCGGCGCCGGGGACGTAGAGCAGCTCGAAGTCCTTGTCGGCCTTGATGAGCGCGTTGACGACCTGCAGGGTGCTGGACGGGTCAACGTTCCGGTCCAGTTCACCCACCATCAGGAGTAGCTTGCCTTGGAGCTGGTGGGCCTGGGTGACGTTCGACTGCTCCTGATAGTGCGGCCCAACCGGCCAGCCCATCCATTGCTCGTTCCACCAAATCTTGTCCATGCGGTTGTCGTGGCAGCCGGAATCGGCAACCGCCGCCTTGTAGAAATCCCCGTGAGCCAGCAACGCGCGCAGGGCACTCTGCCCGCCAGCGGAGGTGCCGTAGATGCCCACGCGCGTCAAGTCCAGCGAGGGGTACCTGGCCGCGGCGGCTTTGAGCCAGGGAATGCGGTCCGGAAAGCCCGCATCGCCGAGGTTCTTCCAGCATACGTCATGGAACTTCTTGGACCGGTTCGAGGTGCCCATGCCGTCCATCTGCACGACGATGAAGCCGTTGGCAGCCAGCCGGCCACCGCGGCTGGCGGTGCGGAAGGCCTTCGGCACGAACGAGTCCTGCGGCCCGGCATAAATGTCTTCGACAACCGGGTATTTCTCGTTCGGGTCATAGCCTTTCGGCCAGTGAATAATGCCGTATATGTCAGTCTCGCCATCGCGGCCTTTGGCGACAAAGCGTTCGGGCGGTTTCCAGCCCGATGCCAGAAGCTCCCGCGTATCGCTCTCCTCGAGGCGGCAAACCAACTTGCCGTCCTCGCTGCGCCGCAGTTCGTTGACCGGCGCCAGATCCACCCGCGACCAGGTATCAATGAGGAACCTCCGGTCGGGAGAGAATTGGACCGAGTGCGTGCCGTCACCGTCGGTCAGGATCACCAGGCCCGTGCCATCGAAGCTGACCCGGCAGTAATGCACGTAATAGGGATCCTGCCCGGGGCGGATGCCGCCGGCGCGGAACCAGATCTGCCGCTTTTCCCGGTCCACGTGATCCACGCCGCGCACGACCCATTGACCGCTGGTGATCTGGTTCTTCACCTGGCCGGTAGCGGCGTCATAAAGGTAGAGGTGGTTCCATCCATCACGCTCGGACATCCAGATGATCTCCGGGCTGGGGCCGTCCAGATACTCGGAGAACTTCTTGCCCGAGTAATCAATGAAGGTCTGGGCCTGCTCCGTCACAATGGCCCTGGCCTGGCCGGTCTCCGCGTCCACTGCCACGATCCGTAAGACCTGGTGCCCGCGCTGGTTATAGAGGAAGGTGAACCGGGACGAGTCCGGCGCCCAGCGCACTTCCTCGATGGACCAGGGGTTGGGGAAGAGGGAATCGTCTATGGGGATTTCGCGTCCCGCGGTGACATCAAACAGATGCGGCTTGGAAACCGCGATCCGGTCGCCCGGCTTGAGGTACTGGTAGGAGTCGAGTTTCGGCTGGAGCTGGTCCTTGGGCGAGGACTCGATGAGGTACACCTTGCGGTCGTCCCCTTTCTTCGTGCGCATCACCACCAGCTTCTTCGAGTCGGGCGCCCAATAGAACCGCCCAGCATAGCCGTCCTCCTCGGTGCCGCTTGAGCTCAGCAAGGTTTCCTGTCCGGTTGCGCTATTTGTCAAGGCCACGTTGTGCTGCTTGATGAAGGCACGCCAGCAGCGGTCGGGCGACGCGCCGGAACGTTGCGGACGGGGTCGCCCCCTCGGCTGAACCTGGCGTTGCGTCAGCTCTTCGCCCGTGATGGTGGCCTCGCCGCCAGCCTCGTTCGCCTCAAAGACCACGAGGGCTTTGCCTTCGGCGTTCGTAACCAGCCAGACGTGGCCGGCGTAGGTGTGCTGGTCGCGCGTCTCCCCGGGGCCGAGCGCGCCGTAGCTTTGCCGCTGGCCGTGCTCATCGAGCCAGAAGATCCTCACTTCGCCGCTTGTGCGGTTGATAAAGGTCAGCGTGGTCTCCTCGCCCGTCCGGCGGCTGGCACGGGGACCGTCCCCCGGCGCGACGCCAGCCGGCGAGGTCTTGACCAGCGGCAGCTCCTTCAGCGTGTAAGTCTTCAAATCGCATTGCCACGCCTTTTGACCGGCGTGAAACCGCACAGCCTCGGCCCCAGGCTCGAACTCCAGATTCTCCAGGGGCAACTTCTGGGGAAGCGCCTCCTTGATGCCGACTGCCTTGAGCGCCTCTGCCAGACGCGCGTGGTCGAACGCCGGCTTGCGCGCCCCCTGCTCGGCATCCACCAGGATGAACTCGTGGCTGTCCTTGCCGACACTTACGCGGTACCAGAACCGCGCGTTATCGGCACACCAATGGGGCTGGACCTTGTCGCGGTAAACCCGGCCAAGCGCTTCGGCGGCCTTCGTCCGCACGCCAACAAGACAAACAAGGAATAGCAGTATCCCAGTCGAGCATCGTCGCATAGGCGGGAGAATGGAGCCTCAGGCCACAAGCGAACAGACATTTTCACCAATGCTGGTGATGCCCTGCCTTGGATTTAGAGATCGCCGCTGCAATGCGCCTTGAGTCCGTGGCTCCGTCGCTGAATAATGCAAGGGCTTGAGTGTATGAAGACACGCATCACCCGACGACGGTTTATTGAAGCAGGCAGCGGTTTGGCGACTTTGGCTCTCTTGCCCGGCGGCCAGCGGGCGACGGCAGCCGCGCCGGCGGACCCGGAAACCGCCAGCTCCGGCAACAGCGGCAAGACGCGCGGCACCGTAAAGCTCGCCCCGCGGTTTGGGGACAGGCGGGATTGGTGGTTCGAGAAGCGGTTCGGGCTGTTCATTCACTGGGGGATTTACTCGATCAACGGCTGGCACGAGCAGGACCAGTGGCGGCGGCGCATCCCGCGCGCGGAATACGTGAAGCTGGCGCAACGCTGGAACCCGGTGAAGTTCGATCCCAACGCCTGGCTGGACCTGGCGCAAGAGGCGGGGATGCAATACCTGTGCGTTACCACCAAGCATCACGACGGGTTCTGCCTCTTCGAGTCCAAGCACACGGACTATAATTCCGTCAACACGCCTTACGGCAAAGATGTGATTCGGCTCCTGGCCGAGGCCTGCCATCGGCGCAACTTCCCGCTCTGCCTGTACTACTCGATCGCCGATTGGCATCATCCGAATTATCCCAACCAGGGCCGGCATCACGAACTGCCTCCACAAGCCGGCGATCAGCCGGACCTGGACAAGTACACCGAGTTTGTGAAAGCCCAGGTCCGCGAGCTGTGCACGAATTACGGCGAGATTCACGGCATCTGGTGGGACATGAATGTGGACAAGCGCGTGGACCGCTCCTTCAGCGCCATGATCCGGCAGTTGCAGCCCAAAGCAGTGATCAACGACCGGGGCTACGACGAAGGCGATTTCGGCACACCTGAGCGCGATTTCACGTCCGACGGCGAAGTCCTGCTCAGCTTCGAGAAGCGCACCGAGGCTTGCCAGGCGGTCGGCAGCGAGAGTTGGGGCTATCGCCTCGAGGAGGACTACTACACCGACCGGCACCTGATCCGGAGCATTGACAAGTACCTGGCTCGCGACGCGAATTACCTGCTGAACGTTGGCCCGGCTCCCGACGGGACCATTCCCGAGCCGTCGTCCGCCATCCTCAAACGTATCGGCAAATGGTATCATGCCGTGAAGGAATCATTGATCGGCACCGTGCCATGCTCGCAGCTCAGCGAGAATCGCGACGTGCTCCTGACCCGCAAAGGGAACACGCTCTACGTGCATCTGCAAAAGGACCCCGTAACGGACGCCGTCAAGCTGAAGCCGCTGTCCCGCCTGCCGAAGAAGGCGACGCTCCTGAACACCGGCCAGCCGGTCGAGTGCTCGGTGGCGATGGTTCCCAGCGGGCACCGGGAGCAACGGGGCTGGCTGCGGTTGCGGAAGCTGCCGGCCAACAAATTGGCCAACACGGCACTGGTGGTCAAACTGGAATTCGACGCGCTGGAATCGTGAAGCGAGTCAGGGCGCCGGGATTCTTGCCAAGTAGAGTTCCTCTCCCTTCTGGTTGAAGTACCTGGCCTCCGCACCCGTCACGCTCAGGGTCATGGACAGAAAGCCGGCGGAAGCAGCGCTGAAGCGGACATCGTCCCTGTCCTTGACGATGCGATGCGACGAGCCTCCGCCGCACACAAAGAAGTTCAAGTCCCCGTGTGCCAGGTGTTGCAGGACGTGGTCATGGCCGCAAAAATAGATGCGCACGCCATGCTTTCGCAGAATGGGCAGGACGTCGGCAATCAGTTCCTTCGTGTCCCCATGAGCCGGCGCGGCGGAATAGATCGGATGATGCCCAAGCACAATCTTCCAGCGCGCCGTGGATTCCGAAAGCGCCGAATCCAGCCAGCGCAATTGCGCCTTCGGGTCCTGGTCCCGGACCTTGTAGGCCGAACCCTGCTTGTGGTAAGCCGTCACAAAAGGCGCGGTATCCAGGTGAACAAACAACGCCTCGGTCCGATCATCCATCTTCTCGCGGTGGGTATAGTAGCGCGCGGGCAGCTTCCAGCGGGGGCTCAGCTTCGAGTAGGCAATCTCCTCCTCCACCTTGCCGCGGTTGTCATGATTGCCGAGTGAAGGATACCAGGGGATCTGGAGCGACGGGCTGGTGTAGATATCCTCGTATTCGGTCTTCCACCTGGGACTGGTGGCGCTGTCTATGCCGCTGCCGTGGTAGTTGTCGCCGCACGTAAGCACAAAGCTGCTCCGCTGGGCCTCCGCGATGCGTCCCATGCCCGTGGCCACGGCGACTTGACCTGTGCCGCCCTTGCCGCCCCAGTCGCTGATGACCAGAAAGCTGAGGCTGCCGGTGCCTTGCGGCGGGGCAGTAACCTGCGCGAGAAGTTGAGGGAGCACTCCCAGCAGCAGAGCCACGGAGACCCCAACGGCCAGTTGCTTCCGGAGGGCGTGAACAAAACGAAAGCTGCGATGCGACTGTATCATTCGCCCAATAGACTGATTATTCAGTCGTGCCGTTACAAGGAATTGCAGGAAAGAAGCGGAAGCCGTCTTTTGTGAGGATTCGGGCAAGCTGCCGATGCGCGCATTTTGTGCGAAACCCTGCACCCTGCGCATGAACCTTAAAGTAGGGCAGGCGTCTCGCCTGCCTCCGCCCGCTGGGAGGGCAGGCGAGACGCCTGCCCTACGTTGAGGTTTATGCGCCCCATCCACGGCAAGAAGGCCGTGAGGACTCCGCAGGCACTGAGCCATAAGTCCGCTGACCAGCCGATTCCCCGTTGTCTCGCCGCGTGTACCAGCGATGCACTAGCGATGCACCAGCGATGCACACCCGTCTGACGCTTGTGCATCGCTGGTGCATCGCTGGTGCATCCGGTGTGCACGGCGTGCGCGTGGCTCCGGGGGAGCGAAGCACGCCTCTTGAATTCCGGCCCCCAATGCCAGTCTGCCGAAGGCCTGCCAGTCCATTACGCGTTTGGCTGTCAGAATGGGTGTAAGCCCCCACGCATCCCCCTGGTCACCGCTGGTGACGGGGTGTTCGAGGCAATCATTGTGTGATGGTGGAATGGAGCCACGCCGCTGCTCCATCGTCAGTGCGGCAACCGTGCTAAGGTATCGGCACCAGCCGGTAGAGCCGTTCCGGTTGCCCGGGCGCGGACGGATCAAAGTAAAGCTGAGACGTGTTGGTCAGCGTCACCGTGTCCAGCGTGAACCAGGCGTCTATCGGGCCAAACTGGTTGATCGCGTCCACCCGCACCGAGTCGCCGATGTTGCCTGTCAATGTAATCGCCGGGACGATGCCGAACATGCTCAAAGACGGAGGGCCGCTGGGTGCTCCTGTCTGCCACGCGCGGTAGTACCGGTGCGGCGGAAGGGGTGCAGAAACGTCGAAGTAGTATTGCGGCGTGCTGGTCAGAACGACGGAACCGAGTGCAGTCCAATTCGGGGAGGGGCTGAGGGAGTCAGCGGTGTCCACGTTCAACAAGCTTCCAGCCTCGGCCATCAACTGGATGCCCGGAACACACCGACGGCCCACGGGTGGAATGACGTTGAGCATCGCGGGCCCGCTGGTGATGGCCCCGGCAGCGTTGGTGACGACCACGGTATAGGCGCCGCAATCGCTGGGTTGCGCGCTGGCTAGTTCCAGGCACCAACTCGTGGAGCCCGGCAGCACGTTGGTGCCGTTGAAGAACCATTGGTACTCCGGTGCCAGATAGGCGGAGGCGGTGACTGTGAACGAGGCCGACGCCCCTTGCTCCACCGTCATACTGCACGGTGGCCCAAGTACCGACAGCGGGGCGTAGTCTCCCATGAGCCGGACAATATTGGTCCGGCTGACGCCCTCAACCGACGTGAACCACCCTGCGGCAAGGATTTTGCCATCCGGTTGCTGTGCTATCGCGTGGAAACTTGGCGAGGAGCCCGCCTCGGTTGCCGAGACCAAGAACGACTTATCCAGCGAGCCATCCGCATTAAGTCGGGCAAGATTGTTGGTTGGGGGCCAAGACTTTCCTAAGAGGATCTTACCATCGTATTGCACCGCGAGAGCGTTAGGCCCCCTGACACTGACAATCAACGGATCAGGCATAAATGAACTGTCGAGCGATCCGTCGGGGTTTAGCCGCACGACGAATTTACAGGACACTCCGTTGACCTCGTAGAAAGTGCCGTAAACTAGAATCCTGCCATCGGGCTGCAAGAACAACTTTACTGAGCGATCGGAGGTATCGGGCATGATGGTGGGATTGAAGGCATCGAGCGTGCCGTCCGGGTTGAGCCGAGCGATACCATGGCGCAGCACTCCATTCACGGAATTGAAATCGCCGCCGAAAAGAATCTTGCCGTCCGGTTGAACGGCGATCGAGCCCACCAAACAAGAGTGATAGAGTCCTGGCGTGAAAGTCGTGTCGAGCGAGCCGTCCCCGTTGAGTCTGGCGAGGCCGGCTTGAGGAAACCCATTGACGGAACCGAACATTCCACCCAGTAGGACCTTGCCATCAACCTGCAGAGCGAGCGCACGGGGCGCGCGAGATCCACCTACCACCCCACCCTGACCACCGAGGAAACTCTCGTCAAATGAACCATCCGGATTCAGCCGGGTGAAATATAGGTCCTCTGGATCAAATGGATTTCCCGCGATTAGTATCTTGCCATCAGGCTGGACGACAATGGCGTAGACTACAAAGTCTGTCGCACAGAGGAAGGAATTGTCCAACGAGCCATCGGGATTCAACCTTGCAATGCCGACAAACTGGGGACTGTTCGACACGCGGAACTTGCCACCAATCAACAATTTGCCATCCTTCTGCAGATTGATCGCCCAAATGGTTTGCATTGCAGCATCATTATTGCGGCCCTGAAATGAGGGATTGGCGTTAAAGGTCGGATCTACATTGCTAGGGACAACCGAATAGAGCGACGTGGTGAAGACCTGGTCGCTGCCATAAGCCGTCGCGTTGCTGTCGGTCGCCGCAACGCGGAAGTGGTAGGTCACGCCGGGGGTTAGCCCGGCAAGGCGAACCGAGAGAGGCAACGAGGTGGTGCCGTTCCCCATGTCGGCCACCGGGGTGACGTAGCCGTAGCTGGTGCTAGTGCCCCATTGGAACCAAGCAGCGGTAGGGTAGCCGTCCGGGTTGATTGAGCCGTTGAGCGTGGCGCCTTCGGTGGTGACTGCCGTGGCGGACAAGGTCCAAACCTGTGGCGGTCCCAGCGTGGCGAAGGCTTGGTCGGTGCCGTGAACCTCTCCTGCGCTGTTGGTCGCCGCTATGCGGAAATGGTAGGTCACGCCGGGATCTAGCCCGGCAAGGAGGACCGAGAGAGGCAGAGCGTTGGTTCCGCTCCCCATGTCGGTCATCGGGGTGAGGTAGCCATAGCTGGTGGTAGTGCCCCACTGGAACCAGGCAGCGGTGGGAGAGCCCTTCGGGTTGACCGTGCCATTGAGCGTGGCGGCACCGGTGGTGTCCGCAGTGGCGGACAGAGTCCAGACCTGTGGCGGCCCGAGCGTGGTGAAGGCCTGGTCGCTGCCGTAAGCTTTTCCGGTGCTGTTGATCGCGGCAACGCGAAAGTGGTAGGTCACGTCGGGGGCTAGCCCGGCAAGCGGAACCGAGAGGGGGAGGGTATTGGTTCCGTTCCCCATGTCGGTCACCGACGTGAGGTTGCCGTAGTTGGTGGTAGTTCCCCACTGGAACCAGGCAGCGGTGAGGTTGCCCTTCGGGTTCACTGTGCCGTTGAGCGTGGCGGCGTTGGTGGCGATTGCTGTGGCGGGCATGGTCCAAACCTGTAGTGGTCCCAGCGTGGCGAAGGTCTGGTCGCTGCCGTAAACCGCGCCGTTGCTGTTGGTCGCTGTAACGCGGTAGTGATAGATCACGCCGGGGGTTAGCCCGGCAAGGTGAACCGACAGAGGCAGGGCATCAGTTCCGCTGCCCGTGTCGGTCGCCACGGTGAGATTGCCATAGCTGGCGGTAGTGCCCCACTCGAACCAGGCAGCGGTAGGGTAGCCGTCTGGGTTGACTGTCCCGTTCAGCGTGACGGCATTAGTGGCCACTGCGGTGGCAGACAAAGTCCAAACCTGTGGCGGTCCCGGCGTCGTGAAGACCTGGTCGGTGCCGTAAACCGAGCCGTCGCTGTTGGCCGCCGCAACGCGGAAATGGTAGGTCTTGCCGGGAATTAGGCCGGCAACGGGAGCCAGGAGGGGCAAGTCGTTACTGCCGCTCCCCAAGTCAGTCGCCGAGGTGAGATTGCCATAGCCGGTGGTAGTGCCCCACTGGAACCAGGCGGTGGCGGAGGTGCCCTTTGGGTTGACCGTGCCGTTGAGCGTGGCCTGGGTGCCGGTGACGCCGGAGGCTGGCAGGCTGGCGACGGTAGGCACGACGTCCGCGGCATATTCGAAAGCGCCGATGTCGGTGGCCAAGCCCACGCACCGCGGGTACCCGCGTTGATCCGTCGCCGGGGCGAGAAAGCTATCTCCGGCATCAATCGCTGGGCTGCCTGGCAGAAGAGCCATGGTGAGTGTGGGGCCGCCGTTGTCGGCAAGCGGGCCAAGTTTCGGGTCGGTGAAGCTGTCACCGCCGGACGGGGTGTTCGAGGCGATGAGCGTGTTTGGCAGCACGCTGCACGACGTACCGCCCCAGGAAGCACCGCTTATTCCATTCGTGCCGCGAACACCGGGCCGCCCGACGTCCGAAGTGCCAGCAGCACCAGCCTCGCCGCCGGAACCGCCCGTGCCACTGTTCCAGGCAACGGTACAGTTCGTCAGACCCGTGCCGGCCACGCCGCCGACACCTATGCCGCCGTTGCCGCCAGTCCCGCCCGAACCGCATTGGATGTTGGCTTGACATCCTCCGCCGCCAGCGCCGCCGGCGCCGCCGCTACCCCTATTAAACGCGATGGTGCAGTTGACCAGGTTAGCAGTCCCAGAGAATCCTCCAAAGCCGTCTCCTCCGTTCCCGCCGGTGCCTCCGTTGCCGCCTTGCTGCCAATGCGCATCGATCATGCCGCCACCGCCGTCCCCGCCCTTCCCGCCAATAGCGACATTGCTGACCAAAGTGCAGCAGGTGATCTGAGCCGGTCCGCAAATCGCGGCACCGGATGCGTTACCGCCATCACCTCCAACAAAGCCGGTCAGAGTGCTGCCGTTCGGGTCGCCCAGACTGCCGGATGCTCCATTGCCCCCCGTTGCGGTGTTGCCACAAAAAGTACTCCGATTCACTATCAACAGCCCGGTGCTGAAGATTGCCCCGCCGTCAGCCGCGCCGCCCTCACTACCTGGGGAGTAGAGCGCCCACGGGTAGTCCCACACGTCACTACCGTTGCCGCCGGTCGCCGAGTTGCCCGTAAAGGTGCAAAGGTCCAATGTGGCCGTACCGGTATTGTATATCGCCCCCCCCGAGGCCGAGTCACCAGAGCGCCAGGATTCCGGGGTCCCGCCGGAGGCCTGGTTGGTCACAAAGCTGCACGATCGCAAGTCCAACTGTCCGCCGTTATTGATCGCTCCGCCGCAAGGGTAGCCGAAGCCCAAACCGACGAAAACCGCTGGCGACCACGCGGAGTTGCCCACGAAGGTGCAGTTCGTGCCAGCCAGAGCCCCGCTGCGGTTATAGACGGCCCCACCAACGCACCAAAAGGGGAGCACCGGATCGGCGTCCTCATTCATTTTCTTAGCCTCGTTGCCGGCAAATGTAACGGCCATCAGGTTCACCGTGCCGCCGTCGTTCAGGATGGCGGAACCACCCGAGCTGGAGCCGCCGGAAATGGTGACATTGACCACTGTGAAATGAACATCACCCGTGACGTGGAACGCCCGACCAGAACCAATGATCGTAACCTGGTGGCCGCTGGCATCGAGCACCGTATCCAGGGTATTCGAAATGGTATTAGCCAGTACGATGGTGCCATCGCAGGCGAAGGTGACCTCACCACCCCCTGCCATGGCCGCCCGCAGGTCCGCCTCCGTGCAATTGGTCACCACGCCGCCTGCCCAGGCGGCCGAGGGCAGGAGGAGCAGCAATGCTATTGACCGTCCAATTCCCCGCTTGTTGGGTTTAGTCAACGACCAATTTCGGTGCCTGCTGTTAGTCTTCATAGAAAAGTCCTTTCTCTCATCCATGTTGGGTGATTGTCTGTTGAACTCGTTTCTTTAGTCGGATGCTTGTTGCTCGGGTTGAAGCTCACGGCATTACCAGCCGATAGAACCGGCAGGCGCTGCCAGGAGCGCAAGTGTCGTGGAATAGAACCGTCCCATCGCCCCCGATCTGGTTGGTGGCAAGCGGCACCCAACTTGCCAAATCCGGGCTCGACAGCAACCTGCACGATTGGCCGGCATTCCCTGTGCCCAGGATGTTAAGGCTAGTGGAACCCGACCGGCCGATGGCGATAGCAGGCATCACCGAGCCGTATTCGAAGGCGCCGATGTCGGCCGCCAGGCCGGCTGGTCGCGGGAAGCCGCGTTGATCCGTCGCGGGGGCGAGCGAGGTATCCCCGGCATCAATGGCCGGGCTGTCGGGCAGCAACGCCATGGTCAGTGTGGGACCGCCGTTATCAGCAAGGGGCGCCAGCCTGGGGTCAACACCGTTCCCGCTCGTACTATTGGTGAAGCAGCCGGCGTCGGAGCTGAGGTTATGTCCGATGTCGTTGACCCAGCCGGAGCAGTTTGCCGGTTGATTGGTGGCCAGGATACAGTTGAGCACTGCGACGCCGCTGCGCAATCCCCCATAGGCGCTACCCGCCACCCCCGGTGCCCCGGGGCTTCCGCCACCAGCTATGCCTCCGGCGCCGCCTCCCCCGCCCACCGCCGTGTTCCGCGCCAATGTGCAATTGGTCAGAGCATCCACCACCCCGAAGGGCATGGCGTACGCGTGCCCACCATTGCCGCCAGCGCCGCCATTACCGGTCAGGTGGACACTGCTTGCCCCGGCGCCCCCCTCGCCTCCTGCGCCGGCAATAGTCAAATTACCGACGGCGGTGGAGTTAACCAGCGCGAGCCCTGAGCAAGATAAGGCCCCGCCGTGAGCGTCGCCGCCCTTTGCACCTGGCCCGCCATTGTAGCCATAGTCGTACACTCTGCCCCCAGCTCCTCCGGCCCCACCCGCCCCGCCCGTGGCCGCGTTCCCGGCTGCAGTGCAGTTGGACATCAGCACGGGCCCCGAGCAAGATAAGGCCCCGCCGCGAGCCCCGCCGCCCGCTGCACCTGGCCCGCCATCGTGGCCAAGAGACTCGTCTCCGTATCCGCCAGCGCCACCTGCCCCGCCCGTGGCCAAGTTCCCGGCCAATACACTGTGGGAGATGTTCCCCCCGCTGATACAGAGAGCCCCGCCGGTTGCCCCACCGCCCATACCACCCCCAGCCCCGGAGTTGGAGAGGTCACCTCTCCCACCAGCGCCTCCCGCTCCGCCAATGACACGGTTGCTGATGAAACTGCACGCGCAGATACTCACGGAATTCGCATGAACGGCCCCGCCGGAGGCCTCGGCGGCACTTAGCCCTGCGGCAGGGGGAAATGGTTCGATAATCATAAAGCCGGAGGCGTCAATGCCCCGACTGCTGCAAGCGACATTGTTTGAGAACGTGCAGGAGATCAGGGTCAGGGGCATACTGCTGTAGATGGCACCTCCCACCGCAGTCCTCCCCTGAGTAGCTTCCACCGCCGGGCCGAGGCCCGAGAGCACGGTGTATCCCGGAGCGGCGAATGCCCCGTTGTCCTCAAACGAACAACCGGTCAGGTTCAACGCGCCGCTGCTGCAAATCGCGCCGCCCCGGCAAGGAGTAAAGGCATAGAGGCTTACCCAAAGGTCAAAGTAGGGGTCACCGATGTAGATCGAGTCTGGAGTTTCACGCTGCCGGGCCGCATTGCCGATAAAGGCACAGTTGGTCGCGTTCAGCGTTCCCAGGTTGTAGATCGCGCCACCGACGCCTCCCTCGGAATAGGCTCCATAAACCGGAATCCACTCTGCATTGCTCGCCACGTTGTTCTGGAATTTGACCCCGACAAGCGTGAGGCCCCCGCCGTCGTTAGAGATCGCCCCGCCCCATACCCCGCGCCCGTCGGCAATCGTCAGGTTGGCCACCGTCAGTCGCGTGCCGGTGTTAACGTGGAATACGGAGACCCCTCCGTTTCCGCTCAGGGCTACCTGCCGGCCTGAACCGTCAATCAGGGTATCGGCGGCAATCGTGATGGGGACGGCGAGTTTGACCGTGCCGTCGCAGGCAAAAGTCACCCTTCCTCCCCCTGCCATGGCCGCCCGCAGGTCCGCCTCCGTGCAGTTGGTCACCACGCCGCCTGCCCAGGCAGCCGAGGGCAGGAGGAGCAGCAATGCTATTGACCGTCCAACTCCCCGCTTGTTGGGTTTAGTCAACGACCAGTCTGGGTATCTGCTGTTAGTCTTCACAGAAAAGTCCTTTCTCTCATCCATGTTGGGTGATTGTCTGTTGAACTCATTTCTTCAGTAGGATGCTTGTTGCTCAGGTTGAGGCTCACGGCATCACCAGCCGGTAAAACCGGGAGGCGCTGCCAAGGGTGCAAGTATCGGAGAACAGAACCGTTCCCTCGCTCCCGATTTGGTTGGTGGCAATCGGCACCCAGTTTGCCAAATCCGGGCTCGACAACAACCGGCAGGATTGGCCGGCATTCCCTCTGCCCACGATGTCTAGGTCGCTGGGGCCGGGCCGGCTGATGGTGAGGCTCGGCATCACGGAGCCGTATTCGAAGGCGCCGATGTCTGCCGCCAGGCCGGCTGGCCACGGGAAGCCGCGTTGATCCGTCGCGGGGGTAAGCCAAGTATCCCCGGCGTCAGTGGCCGGGCTGCCCGGCAGTAATGCCATAGTCAGCGTCGGGCCGAGTCCAGGGTCGGTGAAGGTGTCATCGCCGGACGGGGTGTTCGAGGCAATCATTGTGTGATGGTTGAATGAAGCCATGCCGCTGCTCCATCGGCAGTACGGCAACCGTGCTAAGGTATCGGCACCAGCCGGTAGAGCCGTTCCGGTTGCCGCCAGGCCGAAGTGTCAAAGTAAAGCTGCGATGTGTTGGACAACACCACCGTGTCCAGCGTGAACCAGGCGTTTGTCGGACCATACCGGTTGATGCCATCCACCTGCACCTTGCTGCCGGTCGCGCCGGTCAATGTGATGGCAGGAACCATGTGCAGGTCCATCAACGGTGGCACGAGGGGCTTTGCCAGGTAGCCCGCTCGGTAGTAGCGTTGTGATGGGAGCGGCACGGTGAGATCGAAGTAGTACTGGGGTGTGCTCCCCAGGCTCACCGTGTCCAACGGGAGCCAGCTCGGCGTGGCGCTGAGGGCATCGGCGTAATCCACGTTCAATAGACTGGCCGCTTCGCCCATCAGCTTGACGCCTGGAACCGACCTGCGCTCGACAGGGGGAATCACCTGCAGCATGGCCGGGGAACTCGTAATCGCGCCAAAAGTATTGCTCACCACCACGCTATAGGCTCCCGTCAGCGGGGGTTGAATGTCGAGCAGCCTCAAAACGGGGTTCGTGCTAACGCCGACGCCAGTGGTGCCGTTCAAGAACCACAGGTAGGTAAGCGGGAGTGCACCGCCCGCTCGTACGGACAAAGAAACCGCGGAACCGGCCTCAGCCGTCTGGCTTGACGGAGGGGTATAGATCACGGGCAGAATTGCTGGCACCGACAGCTTGAAGGCCAGGCCCTCATCCAGCGGGCCACCATACATGGTCGTGCCGCACAGGTTCGTACCGGCCAATACCAGGTTGCCATATGGGTATCGGCCGTCCCGGCCGCTGAAGTTTTTCAGGACACTGAAATCCAACCCGGTAGTCTTGATCCTGAACACAATACCGTAGTTCACACTGCCACCGCGAGCGGCCGTGCCATAGAGTGTGTCGCCGCACAGCACCATGCCAGCTTCTGGGTAGCCGCCATCGTCACCCCCGGTAAAGTGCTTCAGCACGCTGAACCCGCTGCCATCGGTGTTGACCTTGAACACCGTGCCACATAGGTACTTTCCACCGCCGTAGGCCGTCCCGTAAAGGGTTCCGCCGTCAAGCACGAGAGGCCCGTTTGGCGAACTCCCAGAATCCCCGCCCATCACTTTGAGCACAGCGAAGCCGCTGCCGTCCGTATTGATCCGATAGACCGTCTGGTCGTGGGTTGGGCCGGCACCCATTGTCCCGTAGAGTGTTGAGCCGTCGAGCAGCACGCTGCGCGGATAGCTGCCCGACGTGCCAATTGAGTAAACGCTGTAGCCCGTTCCGTCGGTGTTGACCCGGAAGAGCTTTCCATAGTTGATTCCGCCATAAAGCGTTGTGCCCGAGAGGACCGGCACTGTGACTGGGAGCACGCCGTCGTCGTAGGAGCTGCAGGCCCTTAGCAAGCTGTAGCCGCTGCCGTCCGTATTGATCTTGAACAGCGTGCCGTTACCGGCGCCCCCCCCGGAAACCGTCGTCCCATAGAGCGTACTGCCCTCGACCGCCAGGCCGGCCTCCGGGCACCGGCCGTCGCTACCGCTGAATTCTCTCAGGATCGTATAGTCGCTGCCGTCCGACGCGAGTCTGAACACTGTGCCACAATTGGACGTTCCGCCCCAGCGGGTCGTGCCGTAGAGAACCCCGTCTGCGCCTTGTGTCAGCCCGGAGTAAGGCTCCTTCCCATCACCCGCTGTGAACTGTTTGAGGAGGGCATAGCCGCTGCCATCCGTGTTGAGCTGGAACAACGTGCCGAGGCCCGCTACACCCGCATACGGGCTAGTGGCATAGAGCGTTGTGCCCGAAACGAGCAAACCGACACGCCCATCTTCCGGCATGATGGCACCCAATTCCTCGGCGGTGAAATTCCTGATTACAGTGTAGGCGTTGTCATTGGTGTTCAGGGCGAACATCACGCCGTAATCCAAGGTCCCGCCCGAGATCGTGATCCCATACAGGGTGTCGCCCGATAAGACCAAGTCCGGGATCGGAATACTTCCATCGCTCCCGGTGAATTCCTTGAGCACAGTGAAATCGCTGCCGTCGGTGTTTAGCTTGAAGACGATGCCACGCCCAAAAGTGTGACCCCCCTCTGCCGTTCCGAAGAGTGTTGTTCCCGATAATACCAGGCAAGCGGGATTTCCGCCGTCAACGTGACCGATGGATCTCAGCATAGTATAGCCAGTACCGTCGGTCTTCAGGCGGAACATGCCACCCCCCGATCCACCCCACTTGGTCGTGCCGTAAAGCGTATCTCCCGCCAGGCACAGGGCCGCCATCGGAAAAACCCCATCACTGCCAGTGAACTCCTTGAGCACCGCAAAGCCGCTGCCGTCGGCATTGAGCCTGAACACCGTGCCCTTATTGGAGACACCCCCGGAAATGGTCGTGCCGTAAAGCGTGTCCGCCGCCAGGCACAGGGCCGCCACCGGAGAAGCGCCATCACTCCCGGTGAACTCCTTGAGCACGGCATAGCCGCTGCCGTCGGTGTTGAGCCTGAATACCGTGCCCTTATTGGAGACACCCCCGTACCTGGTCGTGCCGTAGAGAGTGTCTGCCGCCAGGCACAGGGCCGCCACCGGAGAAGCCCCATCACTCCCGGTGAACTCCTTGAGCGCGGCATAGCCGCTGCCGTCGGGCCGGATCTTGAAGACCTGGCCTTGATTGGCTGGCCCCCCAGCTTGGGTTGTTCCGTAGAGTGTGCCGTCCGCTGCCTGCACCAGTGCCCCCTGTGGCCAAATCCCCGATTCGTTTGTGCCGAATTCGTGCAGGATCGTATAGGTCTGCGCCTTGCTGGCCGCCGCCGCCAGGCACAGCGCCATCAGTAGCCTCAGCGTTCGTGCCGCCTGACGTTCGTTGAGTTGTATCCATGACCATTTCCGTGAACTGGGTCTTGCTTGCATAGCAGTCTCCTTTCTCGCATCACTTGGTGTGGGTGTTGGGTGAACGCATTTCTCTTACTGGATGTCTGTCGTTCGGGTTGAAGCTCACGGCATTACCAGGCGATAAAACCGGGAGGCGCTGCCAGGGGCACACGTGTCGTAGAATATAACCGTTCCGTCGCCCTCAATCTGGTTGGTGGCAATCGGCACCCAGTTTGCCAAATCCGGGCTCGAGAACAACCGGCAGGATTGGCCGGCATTGCCGCTGGCCAGAATGTTGAGGCCGTTAGTGCCTGACAAGCTAACGGCGAGGGTCGGCATCACCGACCCGTATTCGAAAGCGCCGATGTCGGCAGCCAGGCCGGCTGGCCGCGGGAAGCCCCGTTGATCCGTCGCGGGTGCGAGCGAAGTATCCCCGGAGTCAATCGCCGGGCTGCCCGGCAGTAGTGCCATCGTGAGCGTCGGGCCGCCGTTGTCCGCAAACGGGCCGAACTTGGGGTCCGTGTAATGGAGGCTGGTAATGTTGGTGAAGCTCGGGTCCGGACTGAGGTTGTGTCCGAGATCGCACATGCTACCGCAGAAGTTGGTATTGGAGTCTATGCCCTTAGGGCTGTAGCCACAAACGGTCGCGTTCGAATCGCCGTCATAACAACCATACCCACCTGGCCCACCAATGCTCGAATTGCAGGCCGCAATGCAATTGATCAACAGCGCGGGAAACTGTTGAACGAACACACCACCGACTGCCATGCCGCCCTGGCCGCCGCGGCCCTGGTGATTGCTGCAGGGGCCGCCGTCACCGCCCGTCCCACCAGCAGCGGAATTCGACGCGACAGTGCAGTTGGTCATGGTAAGCAGGCCATTGGTGCTATAGACCCCGCCGATGGCATCGCCGCCGTTACCTCCCGAAGGTCCGTACCATGGCTGGGATCCGCTGGAAATCTGATAACCTCCCACGCCGCCGTTGCCACCGTTGCCCTTATTGTGAGCGAGTGTGCAATTGACCAAGCTAACGGCGTTCAGATTATACAAGGCGCCGCCGGCCCCCCCGCCGCCTCGGCCCCCTTTCGTCGCGTGGGACATTGGGTTCTGCGGGTACGAGCTAAGATCCCCAGGTGAGCCTCGCCCCCCGGAACCGCCGGTCGCAGAATTGCTGGCAAATAAGCTGCGCTCGAAGGTAGCCACACCCAGATTGCAGAACGCGCCGCCCTCTCCCCACGCTCCGTTTCCCGCCAGGGGAGGCTGTGGCAAAACATCGGGGCTCCCGTCTGCGCCGCGTCCTCCCTGGGCAGTGTTGAGCAAAAAGGCGCATTGGCTGGCAATGAAACTGCCTGCGTTGTAAACCGCGCCACCCGCACCGGTGATGCCGTTCGGGACGCTGGAGCTGCCGTCCGGTCCGGTGGCGCGGTTTCCGGTGAACACGCAGTTCGTGGCGTAAACCGAGCCACCGGCGTTGAATAGAGCGCCGCCATTGGGGCTCACGCCATCAGTGAAACTCAGGTTAAGGATTGTCAGGCGGACGTCGGTGGACACATAAACAAGCCGGACGGCGCCGTTGCCGCTGATAGTCACCTTGTGGCTGTTTCCGTCCAGGACTGTATCCGTCAAAACGCTCAGAGGGCTGCTCAGCCTTATCGTGCCGTCGCAGGCGAAAGTCACAACACCACCGCCCAACATAGCTGCCCGCAGCGCGGCTTCGGTGCAGTCTGTTACAGTGCCACCACTACCCAATGCCTTGACCGTAACGCTAGAGGCGCAACTGGCCGCTTGGCCGCAGACGTCGGTCGCAAGGCAGCTCACCGTAGTAGTTCCGATCGGGAAGAACGAGCCACTGGGCGGGCTGCAGGTGATGCTCGCCCCGCTGCAACCGCCGCTGGTCGAGCTCGTGTAAGACACGGTGGCGCCGCTTGGACTGGTCGCCGCGACAAGAATGTTCGACGGACAGATGGCCACGAGTGGCGGCTTCACCACCTTGACGGTAAAGGCGCAACTGGCTGTCTGGCCGCAGGCGTCGGTTGCGACGCAACTCACCGTGGTGGTTCCGATGGGGAAGATCGAGCCGCTGGCCGGGCTGCAGGCAATGCTCGCTCCGCTACAACCGCCACTGGTCGAGGAAATGTAAGATACCTGTGCTCCATTTAAGTCTGTCGCCGGGAAGGTGATATCGGGGGAGCAGACGGCGAGCAGCGCAGGCTTCACAACCGTCACCGTGAAGGT
Source organism: uncultured Verrucomicrobiota bacterium (assembly GCA_964625855.1). GTDB lineage: Bacteria > Verrucomicrobiota > Verrucomicrobiia > Limisphaerales > UBA8199 > JAPLUA01. The sequence continues at coordinate 27,956 of CAZVFC010000029.1, forward strand.
ACAACTAGCGGTTTGGCCACACGCGTCGGTTGCAAGGCATGACACCGCCGTGGTTCCGATGGGGAACAGCGAGCCGCTCGGCGGACTGCAGGTGATGCCCGCCCCGGCACAGCCGCTGCCAGCCGAGGACGTATAGGAAACGGTTGCGCCGCTTGGGCTGCTCGCGGTGACGGTTATATTGGACGCACATCCGACTATAAGCGGCGGGCTCCCAGCCCGAATCGCAATAAATCTCGGGCCACTGAGGCCGGAGGCAAAGACGCCCAGATAAGTACCGTCCGGGGCGAATCTCTCGATTGTGCCGTTGTAACGGCTTGCCACGTAGAGGTAGTCTCCGCTATCAAAGGCTAGTCCCCACGCGCCGCTCACGCTGTTGGTGGCGAAGACCGAGCTGTAACCCCATGTATTAAACTTTAGAATATTGTGGGAAACGGCGTACAAATCGCCCGCGCTGTCAAAAGCCAGACCTACGCTCCCGAGGCAGTCGGCGAAATGGTAGTTGAACCCTACGCCACTGATCTGCCAAATCAGCCCCCCTTCATTGGCGTACAGTTGACCCGCCGCATCAACAGCCACATCGTGGGCCCACATGTTGGTAGCATACAGCCAGATGCCCGCTCCCGGCGGGAAAAGCCCGATGATTGTGCCGTCCCCTGGATTCGCCACATAAAGAGTGCCCCCGCTGTTAAACGCCAGGCCTTGCGGGCTGCTCAGGCCCGTGCTGGCGAAGACGGACCCAACTCCGTTCGTTGTGAACATCGCGATAGTGTTGTCGCCCGAGTTGGCCACGTAGAGGTTGCCGGCGCTATCGAACGCCAGCCCGGTGGGAGCATTCAACCCGTTGCCGGCAAATACGCCGAGGTAGGCGCCCGTGCTGACGTCGTACATCTCGATTCTGTTTGCAGCAGTGTCCGAGACGTAAAGAGTCTCATCCCCGAAGGCTGGCCAACCGACTGTGAGCCGAGCCGGCGCGCTGGTCACCGCGCCAAAAGCATTGGTGATCACAACCGTATAGAGTCCGGAATCGGTGGGCAGCAGGGGGCCTAAATGTAGATCGGAATTGGTCGCGCCAGGCAGGGCGTTCGTAGAGTAGAAGAACCACTGGTACGCCATTACCGGGCACCCGTCTGCCTGGACAGTGAAGTCCGCGAAGCTTCCGGTACGGGCAGTCTTGTCCGCTGGGCCCACCGTGATCACAGGCGGAGCCAGCGAAAAGCTGAATACAGTGCCGTAACCCTCAAATAGACGATTGCCCACTGCCCCACCATACGGCGTCACTCCGTAAAGTTTGTCCCCGGACACTACCAGGGGCGCTGACGGATTTCCGCCATCGTCCCCGTTAAAGTGGTGCAGAACGGTATAGCCGCTGCCATCTAGGTTCATCATGAAGAGCAGGCCAAGGGGCGTCACCGCGCCCTGCTCCATTGCGCCGAAAAGGCGCCCGCCCGAGGCCACCAGCCGACCAGGCCCCCCGCCATCCTGAGCGCCAAAGCTCTTTAACACGGTAAAGCCGCTGCCATCCGGGTTGACTTTGAAGACCACGCCCATATTCGAATCGCCTCCGTCCCAGGCCGTCCCGTAGAGCGTGCTGCCCACCAAGGTCAAGCCGGCATGAGGAAACTTGCCGTCGCTGTCGTTGAAGCTATGCAGTAGTTGGAAGTTGCTTCCGTCGGTACCCAGCCGAAATACCGTACCGTAATTGTTGCCTCCACGGGACGTGGTCCCATAGAGCATCCCCTCCGACACTATGACGCGATCGTAAGGGTTTCCCGCCTCGTTGCCGTTGAATGCCTTTAGCGACGTGTATCCGCTGCCATCGGTGTTGACGCTGAACACTGCGCCATAATCTGCGGTACCTGTGCCGCGGGTCGTTCCATACAAGGTTTCACCGGACAGCACCAAACCCGCCACATTTTGAAGATAAGCCAGCGTCGCGCGGCCAGTGCCGTCCGTGTTCAGCTTCACTACGCTATTCTCGCATCCGAGATACAGCGTCGAGCCGGACAGTACGAGACAAGATGGATACTCCTGCCACACGAATCGTTTGAGCGACGTAAACCCGGTGCCATCCGTGTTGATGTTGAATACCGTGCCGCTACCTGCACCACCTCGCCGCGTAGTCCCGTATAACGTTGAGCCTGACAGTACGAGCTCCGAACGGGGCTCTTTGCCATCGCCACTGCTAAAGCGGTGGAGAACGGTGTAGGGGTCAGCCGAGCATTGAATCGCCGCCAGAAGTGCACATAGCCAGAACAAGATGCTGAGGGCTGGGGCTGCCGCCCTCCACGTCACCGACTCCTTCTTCGTCCTCCAACAGTGCCGGCTCTGTCCATTTGTATTCATAGAAGACTCCTCTCTCATTTGCATTGTGCGATTGTCCAGTGAACCTATTTCCCATTTGTGTTGCCGCATGCCTATTGTTAAGTTTGGCGCTCAGGGCATTACCAGCCGGTAAAACCGGCAGGCGCTGCCAGGGGCGCAAGTGTCATAGAACAGAACCGTTCCCTCGCTCCCGATTTGGTTGGTGGCAATCGGCACCCAGTTTGCCAAATCCGGGCTCGACAACAACCGGCAGGATTGGCCGGCATTGCCGTTGGCCAGAATGTTCAGGCCGCTGGGGCCGGACCGGCCGATGGCAATAGTGGGCATCACGGACCCGTATTCGAAGGCGCCTATGTCGGCCGCCAGCCCAGCGGGCCGCGGGAAGCCGCGCTGATCCGTCGCGGGAGCAAGCGAGGTGTTCCCGGCATCAATCGCCGGGCTGCCGGGCAGCAGCGCCATCGTCAGCGTCGGACCGCCGTTGTCCGCGAGCGGGCCGAGCATGGGGTGGGTGTTGTTCATGCTGCCAATGTTGGTGAAGGCGCAACTCGCATCCGAACTGAGATTATGCCCGAGGTCAATGGGCGTGCCCGAACTATTGCCGCCGGGAGAGTTGGTCGCGAGCAGGGTATTGACCAAGCGAGCGAGTTCCGCCTTGATCCCGGCGACGGCAAAGCCGTCGGCGCCGGTCTGGCCATCGGGCTGGCCCAAGGAGCCATAACCCTTTGCGCCGCCGCTGCCGGCGACAGCCGAGTTGAGACTCACTGTGCAGTTGCCCAGGTAAAGCGGGCCGCCGGATTGATATATGGCGTTGAGGGCATCCCCGCCCGTGCCTCCACTACCGCCCGAGAAGCCCTGGCCTTCGCCTCCACTGGGATGCCAGGTGAACACACCGCCTATACCCCCTCCGCCACCAAGCCCACCTCTGTTTGTGCTTCCAACGAAAGTGCAGTTGGCGACGATCGCCGTGCTGACATTGAAGAGTGCTGCGCCCTCGCCGCTGCCGCCATCTCCCCCCAGTCCGCCATGCTGATCCGAATAATACCCAACGACCAAAATGCCATTTCCGCCCGGTCCGCCCGCCCCGCCGGCAGCAAGATTGGTGGCGAAGAGGCTGCGGTCCATTACCGCCAGCCCAGCGTTGTAAATAGCACCGCCGCAGCCCGCCCCCCCATTCCATCCGCTGCTGGGAGAGGTCACTGGCGTCCCGTCCAACCCTCCAGCACCACGGCCGCCGACTGCCTGGTTCCCCAAGAAGGCGCACCCGGTCGCGTTGACCGTGCCCGAGTTGTAGATCGCCCCGCCAGAGCCTGAACCGCCCGAGCCGCCCGTGCCACCGACAGCCCAGTTCTGAACAAAGCTGCACCCAGACGCGTTCAGGGCGCCCGCGTTGAAGATCGCCCCACCGAAAGACGGCGATTCGGGAAATGCCGTGGGCCCGGAAGCGCCATTGCCAACGAACGCGCAGTTCGTGGCGTTGAGCGTACCGCCTGCATTGAACACTCCACCGCCGCTGCCATTTGTGCTCAGACCGTTGACGATGGCCAGATTATGAATCGTGAGGCTGACGTTCGTGCTGACCCAACACACTTGCACGCGGGTCCCGCCGCTGATAGTGACCTGGTGACCTGTGCCGTCGAGAACCGTGTCCAGCGCGTTCGTAATGGTGCTGTCCAGCGTAATCGTGCCATCGCAGGCAAACCTGACCGTCCCACCCCCGACCATGGCTGCGCGCAACGCCGCCTCGGTGCAGTTGGTCACCACGCCGCCCGCCTGTGCGCCCAGAGGCAAGACCAGCACCAGGGCGGCCCCGGCGGTCACAAGTTGCTTGCGGTGTTCTTGCAGCCAGTTGGTAAGTGGTTCATTTGCATTCATAGAACCGATTATTCTGCTGATTCGTAGCGCCTGACCCCCTCGCAGATCTACTACTTTATCTTCAGCGGAGCGGATACGGGAGTCGGCTAATTAGCCGACACCCTCCCTGCGGCGCGGGTGCCGCCGCACGTGCCTCTTCAGCGGTTCAAGGGACAGCGCCCGGCGGTTCGCCGCGCGCAGATGGGCGGCACACTGCTGCCGGGCGCGCCGGCCAGTTTGAGGAATTCAACCATCACCCGCAAGACCAGCGCCACCTGATGAGTCACGTGCAGTTTGCGATGCAAGCGCTCCATGTGCGTGTGCACCGTGCGCAGGGAGATGCCGAGGTTGGTGGCGATGGCCGACTCGGTCAGGCCGTCAAACATGTTGCGAAGGATATCGAGTTCACGCCGGGATAGCCCGAGATTGCGGGCCACCTCATCCCAGGCTCGTTCCGAGAAGATCGCTGAACCAGAAGCTGTTTGTGTCATCGCTCGTTCGAGACAGTCTGTGATCGCCGTATGATCCAGTTTGACAAGGCAGAGGGCAAGCCAGCATGCACGAACCTCACTTCGCCAAATGCCGAATCCCGATGCAATCCAAAGCCGTAGGGCGAGCGTTCCAAACATGGGTGGGCGACAGTCCCAAACTCCACCTTAACGTTTAGCTTTTAGAGTCAGCCCCTGTCCCCTTTCCGCGTTTCAGTCTCTTTCTGCATTTGCCCCGGTTCCCGCTTTCCCGATTTCAGCTTTCTTACGCCACACCCCATTCGGTGCGGGATAGTGCCAATAGTGCGAACCGGCCCGAAACCGCGATCCGGGTGGGGCGAGTCGTCAGCTTCCTGACAGCTAAATGAGCGCAGTCAACCTGGGGCCAAGGCGGGCGGTGATGGAGGAGAATCTCTCCGGTGGGACACACACCTCATGGTACAACTGGACGATATGTTCCCTCGTGACCTTCTCGAAGTCCTGTTCGCGCGGGGTGGTGCAGATGCCGCCCAGTTCGACGGCGGCGGGACTGATCAGCAGCTTTTCGTCGCCTTCCTTGAAGTAGAACGACGGGCGGTGCTTGGCGCGCGGGAAGACCAGCACCTGCCACGCGCGGTCGGTGTAAAAACCAAGCGCGTTCAGCATGGGTTCTTCGCCTTCCGGAGCCCCCTCCTGGAGCACCCCATAGAGCGCATCGAAAGCGCGCCCAAGAACACCGGCATCCGCTGACTCGAACGCGATGACGTGGCGCAGACACTTGTCGAGGGTGCTAACCTTGAGCGATGCGGATTCGAAGAGCCGCCCGGCGCCGCGCTTCTTGATGGCGGCGAACTCGGCGTCAATCGGCAGGAAGGAGCGGTTGCCAGCTTGAAAGTGCAGGTGGTCTGGCGCGGAGGCGCCGCATCGCGGCCCGTTGTAGAAGACGGTGTAACGGCTGCCCAGATCCCGCGTGAGTTCCAGGAACGCGCCAAACGAAGTGCGAATGACCTGCGGCGTGTGGTGGAGGGAGGCAATCGTGAAGTGCTCGGGAAAGATGGGGAACGGATTGCAGAGCACCAGGTATTCGCCGTCGCACCGGATGCCCCGCTGCGCCGGGGGCAGATTCTCCGTGCACAGGAAGCACTTCCGCTCGCGGATCGAGTGCGGGTCAACCTTGGCCGCCGTGGAGGTCATCCGCCCCGGGTTGAACTGCACCTTGATTTGGAAGCCGTCGAACTCAAACGCCCGGGTCCGGACCGTCTGAAGGGAGTCGTATCCCGTGCGCAGGAGATCCCAGACTCCGCGCTGTTGCAGCAGGAGCCCGCGGGCCTTAGTCGCGGGATCGGTGTCGCTGACAAACGGCCCTAGCTCCGTGTCGGAGATGGAAATCTGCTCCGGGGTCCTGGCCATAACTGGGAGCGGGGGGCTTAGCGACGTGCCTTGGTTGTCCGGCCCTTACGTTTGCCAGGCCGGGACTTTTTCGACGCCGGAGCTGCCGCCTTCTGGCCGGCGTTGAGCCGCTGCCGGGCAACGAGCTCGAACGTCCTTAGCTTGTCCTTGTAGAAGTTGAACGCATTCTGCTTGATCACATCAATGCCAGCGTCGGAGTTGCCTTCCCAGCGGCGGCAGAGGTAGATCGGCTCATAGATCCGCCCAATCTGATACTCGCGCGAGACCGCCAGCACCGCGGCGTAATCCTCGCCATAGCTGACGTTGGGCAGCTTGATGCGCCGCAGGATCGGCGTGTAGAAGGCGCGCGGGGCGCCCAGACCGTTGATGCGCAGGGCGTTGTTCCGGCCGTTGTCGGGCGTCCATTCCTTGTGATCTATCACCCCCGGCGGAATTTCCTCCAGGTTGAAGTTCGTCATGCGATACGAGCCGATCACCATCCCACACTTCTCGCGGCGGAACGCATCCACGACAGCCTGCAGGGTGTGCTCGTCTTTGTAAATGTCGTCGCTGTCGAGCTGGACCGTGAACCGGCCGCAAGCCGGATGGTGAACGCCCTCGTTCCAGCAGCCCCCGATGAGCAGATCCTGCCGCTCCGGGACAACATGCAGGAGCCGTTTGTCTTCCGCGGCCAGTGAGCGGAGCAGGTCGGTCGTGCCGTCCGTCGAATGGTTGTCCACGACGATCAGGTTGAAGGGGAAAGAGGTCTGCTGCTTCAAGACCGAGCGGACGGCATCGCCGACGGTCTTCACCCGATCCTTTACGGGTATGATCACAGAGGCTTCACTAGCGAACTCGCCTTCTTCCACATTCGCGCTCTTGAACTTCGGCTTGAGCCAGGCGCCCACCCGCTTGAGGTGTTCGGTTACGGCGCGCTCCATCTCGATCTGGACCGCGCGGTTTTTCGGATCAACGTAATCGAACTGTTTCACGTCGGACTTGCGCACGTCCTGTTCGGCCTTTCCATACAGGTGCTCGCCGATTCGGGTGAGCGGGCAACTGCGGGACACGGCCAATCGCAACGAATACAGCCCCGCGTATTCGAAGTCCTGCCTCCGCCCGGCGCTGGCCGCTGCCTTGAAGGCCTTGGTGTCGAAGAAGAGCACTGAGCCGAAGTTGAAATCGTCCCGCAGGCTGCCGGCCTGATACTCGATCACCGGATGCGAAACGCGTTTCCCCTCCTGGATGTCGTGGTAATCCGAATAGACCATTCCGGAGCCGGTAAGCTGAGCCACCGTGAGCAGCCGTTCGAGACAGAACTGGCCGAACTCGATGGTGGTATCGTGAATGACTAGGACCGTGTAGGGCGTGGTTGCCTTCGCCGCGATGGCCTGCATGGTGCGGCTCCCGTAGAGCGACTTCACCTTCAGCCGCTCGCACCCCGCGGGAGACGCGCCCGCCGAGCCGGTGGACAGCAGGCAGATGGACTCAACCAGCGCCGACTGCTTCAACTGGTCAATGGTTCGTCGGGTGTGTTCCCGGCCGCCGTAGGGAAGAAATACTGTTACCGGTTTAGACATATATATCGTACTTTGTTCGAACTTAAGGTTGCGAGGGCAGCGGGACGCACTTTCTCGGTCCCGGCCACGCGCTCGCTTATATCAGGGCGCGGAACGGCGTCAAGAGTGGAATGGCGGTGAGGTCAGCGGCGGGTGCATCTCGACACCGCCACCGGAGCGCGGCTGTCCTCAGCCGCAGCACCCCCGACTATCCGCGCCTCCCCCAGTGTCTCGAGACCCACTCCCCATCGTACGTGCTGCGGCTGAGGACAGCCGCGCTCCGCGCATGTCCCGATTGCCGCCAGCCACAGCATGCCTCCCGGCCAAAGCCTTGCGCCACAGCGGTTGACCTTCGGGCGCTATGGAGGCTCGTTCTGGCGATTCTCGGGTGTCGGACTGGAGGAAGACGCCTGGCGCTTGATGTCCTCGATCACAGCCAGGACTTCATCCCGGCAGGTCACGGGCGCTTCGACATGGCCCCAGCCTGCGTGGGTTTGGAATATACCATCGTAGGCAGAATCGTGGTAGCTCTGCATCAGATGCGGAATGCCGCGTTCCTCCAGAATGCTGTCCACCAGCTCAGCTTGAACCTCGCTGTCCAGAACGGCGATCTTCTCAAGTTTGTCCATACGTGTTCTACTATCGCACGAATGGGGCCAGCGCCTCAAGGACCGGCGGGCAGGGGTGGGCAGCGTCGGCAACGAACTGTCGCAAGAGGACAAGGGAGTCCTTCCAGCAAGCTGAAAGCGGCGGCAGGAGAGCGTCGCCGGACGACGCGGGCTCCGGCAGCCGATGCTGAAGGGCCAGCGCGCGGCCCAGGGAAGGCACTGCCTCGAGCAGAGAAGCACGGGCTTCCTCGTTCAACGCCGCATCGCAGAGGACGCGGGCCATCTTGAGTTTGCGGGCGGCGAGCTGGCGATGGACGGCAAGCTTCTCCTGTTCGGCAGGCGAGAGCGGCGGCGGCGCGGCCTCGGCGGTCTCGGTCGGCCAGAGCGGCCGCGCGGCACGGGTGGTCTTCGCCAGCAGGCCGGCCTCAATGAGTCGTTGCAGGGCCTCGTCCGTGGCGCGGTCAATCACCTCCAGACGCACAGGAGCCAGCGGGTCCCACCGGCCCGGGCCGAAATATTCGTCGTGCAGGGCGTTGAGTTGCTCGCGGTACTGCGCGGCATCGCGCTCGACCACGACGTAAAGCACTGAGTGCGGGGCGTCGTTCGGGTAGCGTTCTTCACAGCGGAGCAGAGCGCCGTTGACGCGTTCGCGGGCGGCGGCGGCGAAGCCGCGTGGGCGATCCGCAGGCAGCGGCGGCTTGGCTTCGCGCGCCTCGGGTTTCGGGCTGCCGGCCGGTTGGATGACCAGTTGCTGAAGTTTGGCCAGGAACGCCTGACGGCCACTCTGCAGCTTGATCTCCTTCAGGTCGCCAATGCGGTCGAGCACCCCATCGGCCAGGGCTTGTTTGTTTGAAAGCGTGGCCAACATGCGGTGTTCGATGGTTAGCTCGGAGACCAGGTTGATGACCGTGACCGCGCGGGTCTGGTGCTTGCGCCAGGCGCGCGCGATGCGCTGTTCCAGTTTGGCCGGGTTCCAGGGCAGGTCGCAGTTAATGACGACGCTGGCATTCTGAAGGTTCAATCCCGCGGCGCCCGAATCGGTGCTGAGGAAGACGCGGCAGAGCGGATCGGCCTTGAACGCGTTGATCTCGGCGCGGCGGCGTTTCTGGGGCACGGTGCCGGTGTGCCAGGCGAAACCCAGCTTGAGCCGGCTGCACAACCCGCGTGTCAGTTCGAGCATCCGCTCCCATTCGGAGAAAACGATGACCTTTACGTCGGGGTTGTCGCGGCATTCCTCCAGAATCTTCTCCAGCTCGGCCAGTTTCGGGCACGCGCGCTGGTCGGGGTTGAGGATGTAGTTGGTGTCACAGACCATGCGCATCATGTTGAGATGGCGCAGCAGCTTCTCCTGCTCCTGCTGGGTCAGGGGGCGGCGCTTGGCAAGGTTGGCCAGGCGCGCGACGACGCCGTCGTGGTATTCGTATTCCCCTTGCTGCTCGGAGCTAAGCCGGACGAAGTGGTTGCGGTCGCTGCGCTCGGGCAGTTCGGTCTCCACCTCGGCCTTGCGGCGGCGGAGCATGTGCGGCTTGATGCGCTCGTGGAGCTTGTCGAGGTTGCGGTAGCCGGCGGGGCGGCCACGGTCGTCCAGGTCGTAGTAGTCGCGGTTGAAGCGGAACAGCGGTCCGAGCAAGGACGGGTTCAGGAAGTCCATCAGCGAATACAGCTCGTCAATGCGGTTCTCGATGGGCGTGCCGGTTAGGATGAAGGCATAGCGGCTGCGGAGTCGCTTGACGGCCTGCGTGGTCTTGGTGCTCCAGTTCTTAATCCGCTGCGCTTCGTCCAGCACCACGACGTCGGGTCGGAGACGCTGGTTCACCTCCAGCGAGTCGGCCAGCATCTGCTCATAATTGACGATGGTGAAGAACGGCAGTAGGGCAGGCGTCTCGCCTGCCCCTCTCCCACTCGCAAGCTCGTACGCCTTCATCCGCCGCGCCCGGTTACCGAACACAAGCTGATATGGCAACTCCGTGAAGCGCTGAATCTGCTCCTCCCATTCGGTCTTCAACGAGGCGGGGGTGACGACCAGGACGCGATCGGCCTGGCCGAGCCGGTGCAGCAACGCGCAGGCGGCGATGGCCTGGATGGTCTTGCCCAGGCCCATCTCATCAGCCAGCAGCGCGCGTTCGGCAAAGGCGAGGTGCAACATGCCCTCGCGCTGGTAAGGAAAGAGCGGGACTTTGGTCTCGTGCGCGGGCCATTCGCCGCTCTGCACCTTAAGCTCGTAGTCGCGCCGGAGTTGCTTGCGTTCTTCTGCGTGGCGCCTAGCCTCCAGCCACGGACCGAGTTCCTGCGACAGGCGCAATCCCGGCGCTTCGCTGGCGTCCAGTTCTTTGAGCGCCTCAATCGCTTCTTCGGGCAGGCCCTTGAGCAGTGCGCCATCAGCACCGAACCAGGCCTTCAAGGCTCGGGGTATGGTCCCATCGCCCTTCAGCAGCCGGATCGAGCCGCTCGCCGCGTCGGGCACCACGTCCAGCCGCAACGCCCCATTCTGCTCCGCCGCCCGGAACAGCCGCTTGAAGCGCGCCTCAAGCTGCAGCAGCACCGCCTCGACGTGCTTGCACGTGCCCAGCCCATTGATGCGGAAATCCACGCAATCGCAGGCGAACTGGCGCTGGCGCACATCGCGGATTTCGACCGAATAGGTCAGCCCGCTGCCAGATCGAACGCGGAAGTTGGAGAAGATGGGATAGCGCGGGTCGCTGTTCGAGATGCGGAATTCCTCCGTGCGGGCGCGCGCGCGGCGGCGGTTAATCTCGTCCTCGTCCGTTGTGCGCCAGTTGTGCGGCGACGGCACAGCGATTTCTGGTGATGCTTGCTTTGGCATTCCCGGGCATGATCTGCCGGAAGCCGCCGGAGTCAAAGCGGAGTTGTTGTTGTCTATTCACAACCTGTTCACAATGGGCGCAAGGGCCTATGCGGGCCGCTTACGGCTTCGCTGCCGCCACCTTCAGCGGCTGGGCCTCTTGCAGGTGCGTCAGCGCATACAGCATCAGGTAAGCGACGAACAGGAAGGTGGCGAAGAGCACCGGAAAGGCGAGGGAGGTCGAGTTCGCCATGGGGTCCGCAACCCAACTGCCGATGCCGTGCGCAAGTTGGCGCGGCTTGAACAGCACGTCCCAACTGTTGAATCGCATGAAGCGCCCGACGTAAATGCCGAAGCCGCTCAGCGCCGCGACCGCCCCGATGAATACCCAGCTCGCCGCCCGGCCCAGCATGCGGTTTACGACCGATTGCATGAGGTAGAGCGAGACGAAGCCCAGCACCAGGCCGGTCAGCGCACACAACAAGATGAGCACCAGGTCAACCCAGAAGTGCGGGAAGAAATGCGTCTTCAGGTGGATCAGGTCGGTGAAGATGTAGGGCGCGTTGGGAAAGAACAGCAGCCAGGCGCCGGCGAGGCCCAGAAACCCCGCATCCCGCGCGGAGGCGTTGCGGTACTTCTCACAAGCGAGCAGGGCGAAGACCATGGGCAACCAGGCGAGGAATAGATTCCAGACGAGGAACGAGTAAGCAAGGTTGCCGGTCCAAATCATGCGGGCGAAGACCAGCGTCAGACTGGTGCCGGAAGCGATCATCAACGCAATGACCGGTATCGCCGTTTCGCGTTGGAATGCGAGCCTAAACAGTTTCATAGCAATCATGCTTCGACCATTTGTGAGAGCCCCTGCTCAATGTTTCACGGCCACAGTAACCGGCAGGCTGCCTGGAAGACGGTTTCATAGAAGCTGCCGTGGAAATATTGCCGGCCGATGAATTCCACCGGGCCGGCCGGATCCCAGATAAAGGGCCGCAGCACCCAGCAAATCTGGCTGCCCAGAAACAGGTTGCCCGCCAGCCAGGCGAGCAGCACCCTGCGGGCGACGGCATCACTGGTCGTCCATTGGCGCAAGAGCGGCAGCAGCCGCACATTGCCCAGGATGCCGGCAAAGGCAATGAACACGGCTAGCGTCAGTTGCAGGACCCCGTATTCTGGAGACGAGAGTCGCGTGCCCGCGGTGAGCGGCGGCGTGTTCCAAACCACGAACAGTGCCACCGGGCTCAGCGCCCCCAGAATGAGCGAGGCGATGGCAAAGCTGAAAAGCACCAGGACCAGAGCCTGCCGGAAACCCAGGTTCAGTCCCAGCAGCGGCGCGAGCATCCCATTGAGCAGCCCATTGCCCAGGGTGGTCAGGAGGATGACCAGCGGCAACTTGATGCCGGTGTACAGCGCCTGCCAGGGGTCGCGCCAGCAGCCCATCGCCGCACCATACAACCCGGCTCCGATGCAAATCGCGCTGACGCACCAAGCCGCGGACGCCGCTGGCCGGGCGCTCGCCCACACGCGGAGCCATGAGGGTTCGGCTTGGAGCAGCAACCGGACCTGGCGCGAGTCCCAGCTTGAGGTTGATGTGTGGACGCTGGAGGTCATTTCGCAAAGCGATCCGTTCAGGCCCGGTCCCGCGCATACCAATCAATGTTCCGCGTGAACCAGATCACCGCGCCCAGCACGGCGAACAGCCCGCCGCTTCCCAGCAGCAAGGCGTAATCCTGCAACTGCAGCGCAACATAGAGAAAGCCGTAGATGCCCGCCAGCAAGCCAGCGACGATGAACGTGCGCGCCCCGCTCTTGAGCATTTTAGCGCTGTGGAAACAGATCAGCAGCAGCGTCGCCCCCGCCGAAGCCAGGTAGGCGAGGCCGAACGGGATGAATTCGGAGAGCGAGAGCAATCCGAGATAGAAGAGGCAGAGTGCCGCCCCCACGATGGCGTATTGGAAGGGATGAATCCTCAGCGCCGCCAGCAGCTCGAACAGGAAGAACGCCGCAAAGATGAGCACGATGAACAACACGCCGTATTTGATCGCCCGCTCTGTGTTGCGATAGGCGTCAATTCCGGAGAGGAAGTTCACCCCGAAGAGCGAGGACTCGACGCCACTTGGCGTCAGGCACGGCTCGGGGGTCTGGCTGGTCCACTGTTGCGGGAAGTTGCGCCCGTAGTAGGAGACTTGCCAGGTGGCCTCGAAACCGTCGCGCGTCACCTTGCGCTCCGTGGGCAGAAAGGTGCCGAAGAAACTCGGGTCGGGCCAGGACGACGTGAGGCGGACGGTGCTCTGCGCGCCCAGCGGCGCGAAGCTCAAGCCGCCGCTGCCGTTGAGCGACAGGGCGAGCTGAAAGCCAATCGGTCCCTCGCCGCGCAAATCCCCCACGTTGGCAAACACGCCCGATTGCACGCCGGATTGGAATCCTCCCAGCTTGCCTCCGGGCAACAACGGATGCAATTTGTCGCCCCATTTGAGATTCAACGTTTCCTTCACCCCGCGCAGGTCGGGAATGGCGAAAGCAACGAGCGCGTCGTCCCATAGCACCTCCTCCGCCTTCACCCGCAGGCGGGCAAAGTCAGGCCGCGCAAACTCACCCGCGAATTCCAGCTTTCCAGTGTAAACCACCGCCTGGTAAATCCCGCGTCGCAACTGCATCGGCTTGATGTCACCCACGACGGTGAGGTTGGTGGGCAGGAAGTAGGCGTTGGCCGTGACCATGTCCACGACCTCGACCTTTTCAACCTTCCCGCCCGGGAGCGGCTGTTCCTTCCACGACTTGGCCGCGTAGCGATAGGGCACGATGAGGACCGGCCCCACGAGCTTTTGGTCGCCGCCCCAACTTGTGGTGATGTTTACTACCGCCTCGTTCCGCCGCCCCAGCCGCTCGTGCAACACGGAGCGCACCATATTCAGTGGAATCAGCAGCAGCAGGATGAGCACGGCCACGGCCACCATCTTAAAGAGGGTCGCGCAGCGTTTCAGGAAGGCCATGCCTTCCGCGATGCCAGGGACTTTCGGTTCGTTCATAGTCTTGTCTCGGAGGTTGCAGCGGGCGGGTTACTAACGGCGCAATCAATTGCTCCCATGATTCCGGCTGAGTTTCTCAGCGGCAAAAAGGAGCATCGCACCAACAAAGAATGCGTTGCCGATTAAGAACGATCCTATCGCCCCGGCAAGAATACCATCCTTATATGTCGAGGAGAGCGCTACGTTAAGAAGCCCCACGCCGGAAACGAAGGGGAATAGGAACGACAGAACAGCAGCAATTCGTAGTAATGCTTTCATAATGGGTTCATGTGAGCAAAGCCGCCTGCCTTTACTAGCGCGAGGGCGCATCCGGCCGCGATGACTCCTGGGAGCCCGGGGAGGCCGCTTTCAGACATTCGCCCCAGTGGGTCACAAAGAACTTCTTCTCTTTGGGCAGAAACGTATCAGCGGTGCCGACGATCGGCCGGAGGGCGGTGGTCATTTGCACCACCACCAGCAGGAAGATGACGATCCAGGTATTGAGGCCCGCAGTGGACCGCGCCCGGGAGTGGGAAAAACCCGCTTCCAGGAAACGCAAGCCGAAGAAGGTCGAGATGAACCAGAACGCCAGGTGCAGGGCGCCCATCCATGAGACCGAATCGGTGGATTGCGAGAACAGCCAGGCGACGGGGGCAAAGCCAATCAGCAGGATCGTCATGAGCATCAACAACCCAGCCAGCAGGCCCCACATCTCCGCCAGGCGCGCCGTCGAACCGCTGAGGCACGTGAAGATGTAGAGGCTGGGCAGGCAGATCAGCGCCGCGAGCAGCAACCCGCCGGCGATCTTGACCGGGGCGGCCCAGAGCTGGGTGCCCATCGAGAACGTGCCGACGACCAGGCCATAAAGGAGGCTGCATACGAACGCGACCATCAGCATCCACAGGATCAATTGCCCGGAGCCTGGCTGGCGCAGTTGATACATCACACGGCGTGGCTGGCGCAGGATGGCCTCGATCGCGCCCACGATATTTGGGATGGGCACCCGGTCTTGAGGATCTTCGCCGAGCGGCTGGGGACGTGGCGCGTTGGGATGCGCCGCAGCAATTCGCGGCGGGACGGACCATGCGTTTGAATTGGCATCGTTCATAACTTGACTGGGTTCAACGTGGTGTGCTTGGAAGGTCTGGACTTATGGTTTGCATGTTCTCCATCCGCGGGCGGCTACACTCCTGCGGGCACGAGGTTCCGGGAGCTTCTGAGCGCAACAGAGCCCGCCCAGCGGCGATCTGCCGCCATGAGCCGCTTGCGGAACGCCACGTGCCGCCGCCGGGTCAGCTCCACCAGCGGGCGCCACACTCGCCGAACCAGGCGCTTCTTGATCAGGAAGCGCCAGAGACGATTCGAGCGCTTGTAGAGATAACAACCCGCCAGGTAGGTGGCCAATGCTCCGATCCCGTGGGGCCGCCGACGCCAGATGGAGGCGTGCGAGAAGAGGCGCCGATAGAGCCAGTCGTAGCCGAGCCGCAATTCCTCAGGCGTCATGTGCTTCGGCCGGAAGACTACGTGGGCTGTGTCGTACTTTTCCCAGTCTCGGTGCAGAAGCCGGCCTTCGGCATCCAGTTGGCGGAAGAGCGGCGTCCCAGGATAAGGCGTCAGGATATGAAAAGTCGCGCATTCCAGGTGGTTGGCTTCGATCCAGTCCGCCATCTCCACAAAGGCGTCTTTGCGGTCGCCGTCGAAGCCCACCACGAAGCTGCCGTTGACCTGGATGCCGTGATCGTGCAGGAGCGCGACCCGGCGGGCATAATCCTCGGCCCGCGGCGAGCGCTTGCGCGCGTGGGCAAGGTTCTCCTCCCTCAGCGTCTCGAAGCCGATGAACACGCCGGTGCAGCCGGCCAAGGCCATCTCCCGCACCAGGCCAGGGTCGTCCGTCACATCCAGCGTAACGGCGGCACTCCAGATCTTCTCCAGCGGACGCAGCGCGCGGCAGAGAGCCCGAAGATAGTCGGGTTTGGAACCGAGATTGTTGTCAATGAAAACGGCGTAGGGTTGTCCGTCGTCCTCAAACTGGTGGCGGATGTCCTCGGTGTCCCGGCTCCGATACGGCACCCGCAACCCGTCGGTTGCCAGATAACAAAAGCCGCACCGATTGTGGCAGCCGCGCGTGGCGATCAAGCCGGTTGTCGTCAGGAAGCTGTCGCGCGGCAGCAAATCGCGCCGGGGCAAAGGATCGAGTTGATATGGGCGCTCGTAAGTCGCCTGATAACGCCGTCGCAAGGCGCCTCCCTCGATGTCCTTGAGCATCTCCGGCCACAGTTGCACTCCGTCTCCAATCGCGATGGCGTCGGCATGGGGCGCGGCCTCCTCCGGGCAAGATTGGATATGCAAGCCGCCGAGAATGACTTTGCTGCCCCGCGCGCGATACCAGCTCGCAATCTGGTAAGCGCGCCGGGCAAAGGTCAGATGCACGCTGATGCCGACCGCTTCCGGCAAGGGCTTGGCCGGGGGCGGCCCTTGGAGCAGATTCTCGTCCCAATAACGCACCCGCCAGTGATCTGGTGTGGCGCCGGCGATGGAGGTTAAAGCCAGGCTGGGCGTAAGCACGTGCTTTCCAAAACTCCCGTGCGGGGACTTGGGGTAAAACGGGTTGATCAGGAGCGCGTAACGGCGCTCCACCGGTCCCGCGGGGAATTGCTCCTCCAAAACCGGGGGCCTGGCCATTTCGGTTGGCAGCCACAGCGGCGCGCGGGGCTGATAGTAAGGGTCGTTGGGCACCCGACCAAGTGCGCTCATAAAAGGAAGATGGCGCATGGGGGGACTTGGCTACGTGGTTTCCAACTGCGGAACCGCCGCCGGTTGGCGTTGCCGGAGCCGGCGGCCCAGTTGAATCACGGGAATCGCCATCAAGAGCAGCGCCACCGAAAATACGGGCCAATTGAAGCGGACCGGCAACAGGTTGCGCAGCGCGTCCACACCCTGGTCCGCCACTTGAATGGCATCGGCCATGAAGACGTAAAGGGCCAGTCCCGCCCCAATGAAACCCAGCACGCGCGCCCTCCAATCCGCCGTGCGGGCAAGGCGTTGGTCCTCGAATTGGGAGGCCAGCGTGCCCCACGCGATCAGCACCGCAGCGATGGAGACAGGTGCCAGCACCGGCCCCCACCACGGCAACGGCAGCAGAAAGAGAATGTCCCAGTCCAGCAGCGAATGCGGCCAGCCGCACAGCACTTTCAGATACACGTAGTACAGAATGTCCCAAACGCCGAATGCCAGCGCGGCATAGCCCAGGCGGCTGCGCCAGGTCCGGCCGGCCAGCACACCGACCGTCAACAGCATCATCATCGTCGCCGCCTCCCGCACGAATTCCGCGAACCCCATGTTCCCGACCACCGGCAGCGGCATCGGCTGATAAGGCTCGATGCGGTCAATCATCGTCCGCATGTAATAGACGACGGCCGATTCAACCCACGCCATCGCGGCGGCATACACCACAACAACCACCCATGTCTTTCGATTCTTCATTCGAGGTTGAGGCTTAGGCGGCTTGGCGGTGCTGCAATTCAGTTGCGCGGGGGACAGGCTCTTCGAAGCTGCGCCGGCTGCTCAACTGCTGGAGCCAGGCCTCGATCGCCCGGATGGAGGAATCGGGCGTGGACGTGCCGGCGGTCACACCCACAGTCTGCGCCCCTTCAAACCATGCCTCGCGCAGATCGTCCACAGTTTGCACATGATGCACGCGCTCGCAGTACCGGCTGCAGGTCCGGACCAGCTCGTGCGTGTTGTTGCTGTGCGCGCCGCCGATGACGACCACCACGTCCGCATGCTGTGCCAGCTCGATTGCGGAGTTCTGGCGCTGTTTAGTTGGCTGGCAAACGGTGTCAATGAACCGCACCTCCGAGGCGGGAAAGCGCCGGCGGATCAGTTCCACCAGCGCCCGCACCTTCTCAATCGGCTGCGTGGTTTGCGCGGCAACGCCGTAACGCGGGCGCTCTCTCAGTGCGAGAATGTCCGCCTCCGACAGCACGATGTCGAAGTCCTCCAGGTCCTCCGTCAGCCCGCGCACTTCAACGTGGTCGCGCTTGCCCACCACAACGGGGTGGTAGCCCGCGCCAGCCAGGCTCGCCACGGCCCGATGCGCCAAGCGCACGAGCGGGCAGGTGGCTTCCATCAGATTCAGGCCCCGCTCGCGCACCCGGCTCTTAACCCTTTCGGACGCGCCGTGCGCTGTGATCATCACCGTGCGGCTTTCCACGCTGCCGACTTCTTGGGCGATCCTTATGCCCCTGGCGCGCAGTTCGCCGAGGACCGTCTCGTTATGCACGAGGTCGCCAAGGACGGTCACTGGTTCCTGCCGGGATTGTTTCAAGGCCAGGGCGATGGCGTCGCGGACACCAAAGCACATACCCAGATGTTCTGCTCGAAGGATTCTCATACATTTATCGCGCACAAGTGCATTCACTTTGTATCACAAAGTAACAGACCTCGGGCGCTCTGTCCCGTTCAAAATCATTTACTGGCGGAGTGTGGCTGTTGTAAACCCTCGGCAAACCCGCAGAGTTCAGGTGCATTTCGGACCGAACCGCCCGACTCTCCGGCCGTTCGCGCTGTGTACACCGGAGGTACACCGGAGGTACACCGGATGCACAACGGATTCTCCGGTGTACCTCCGGTGTGCATCCGGTGTACCTCCGGTGTACACGCTCTGAGAGCCTCTCCGGCCCGGCGGGTTTGCCGAAGGTTTGCGTGGCTGTTGGACAGTCGGTTGGCTGTAAATCCCAGCAGGATAATAGGTTACGTTCAAAGTCATAACACGGGTATCTACGGTGTGGATACGGTGATGATATGGCGAGGAAACGGAGAGGCTTCGGTGCGGCTCCGGCGCGACCTGCTCGCCGGCTCGGTCACCTTGAATCGTCTGGCGGCAGACCCCGGAAACCATGCCCGTGGGTGAGTGCCTCGCACACCCGAGGTTGTCCTGAGGCCCGAACGAGGAGGCCGTGAGGCGATCTATGGAGCGGGTCCCTGCCTGAACAGGAAACTGCCTACTCGGGCTTGTTCTGCCGGATGATTTGTTCCAGCAAGTTGATGTAGTTGGCGAAGGCCTTCTTGCCGGCCGGGGTCAAGGCGCACGTGGTCAGCGGACGGTTGTTCTGGACGGATTTGGTCACCGACAGGTAGCCGGCTTCCATCAGCGTGCGGATGTGAGTAGTGAGGTTGCCGTCGGTCATGCCAAGGGCATCGCGCATTTCGGTGAACGACAGCTCCGGCGAGGCGGCGAGCATGGACATGATGGCCAGCCGCCCCTTCTCGTGGATGACACGATCGAGCTGGAGGAAGGGTTCCGGGTTCACGTCGCATTCCTGCGCTGTTCGGTGAAGTAGAGGTAGATACCGTAAGCCAGGTGGAGGCCGCCGAAGAACAAGCCCATGACGGCGTGGGCGCAGTCAGCCGAGCGCACCTCAGGCGGTATGTCCACCGCAGAAAGGCCGCAGCCAGCGAGGATGAAAGCCCAGCCAAAGATCTTCATGCCGCGGGGCATGAAGAAGCCGGCCGCATGAAGGGCGCATCCGTAGAGCACAACCCAGCACAGCGGCAGCCAGACCTCGGCAGACGGGGCAGCCGCGCTCCTCGGCTCGGGGCCGGAGTGCCAGAGCGCCAGAACGCTCATCAAAAGGCCTGCCACCAGCGGCGGAAGCATAGCCTGACTGACACGGCGCGTCGGCGGTGACCAAAAAGGCTCTGATTGCTTGAGAGCCTGCCGCCGGACAAGCAGAAGCGACCCCGCGAGGCCAACCACTGCGACTGCGGCCCAGAAGAGAATGAAGGCCCGTAACGAGCCAACCTGGAGCACCCAGCCCAGTGTGGCGGCTGCCAGCCCAACCACGCCGTTGAAGGTCATGATGGGAGCCAGCGCCCGCCGATAAACAGCGGAGCGTTCCATCAAAGTGCGGATGACTTGCAGGTGCTCGACAGCCCAATTTGATTCCATGCCAATACTTTGCATGACAAAGCCAGGCCGGGCAAGCTCCTTTCTTGGGTTCATCCGGGCAGATTGCGCCTGAGACGCCGTGGTTCGACGATTTGTCAAGACCAAGGGCGCTGGCTCGACCTTGCGGGTCGTGGGCCTGCCGACGGGTCTGACGATCAACGCGCAGCGCGTGCCGGGGTTGCTGAACAAGCTCTGGTAAGGCCGGGGTTTGCAGGCTTGCCGTAGTGCCGCGCTTCCTTCAATGTTGGGCCGGCTTGTTCTCCGCATGAATACCAACCTGACAGACGAGCAACGCATCTTCGCCATCGAACGTCCCCATCCGCAGCTCATGATCTACTACGCACTGAGGAGCTTGCTGGCCGGCCCGCTCTTCATCGTCGCCCTCATTCCTGCGTGGTTTCGCTATCACACCATGCGTTACCGGTTCGATGCGGATGGCATCTCGATGCGGTGGGGCATCCTGTTTCGGCGGGAGATCGTGCTGAGCTACGCGCGGTTTCAGGACATCCACCTCGGCTCCAACCTGGTCGAGCGCTGGCTGAATCTGGCGCGCATCGAGATTCAAACCGCTAGCGGCAGCGCGAAGCCAGAGATGACCATCGAGGGCCTGCTCGAATTCGAAGCGATCCGGGATTTTCTCTACAGCCGGATGCGCGGCCACCACGTCGGGCTCGGCGCGGCACCCGCGGCGGCGGCCGTCCCCGTTGGCCCAAGCGCGGGCTTGCCGGCGGGGACCATCCAGGAAATGACCGCCGCCCTCCGCGAGGTCGCCGGCGAGCTGCGGGCTCTCCGCGAAGCCCTCGCCGCCACGGGCGCTGCCGACGAGCGGACGGACCGCGTCGCATGAGGCCACTGCTGTTTCGCCTGTTGAAGGTGCCGCCCGAACCCGGTTTGCCTCCGGGTTCGCGGGAGTCGGTGCAGATCTTCCGCGCGGCCAGGAACTTCTACCGGCTGCTGCTGGCGCGATGGGGGCTCAAGCAGGTCTCCGCTGTGATCGGCATCGTGGTGTCGTTGACTTTCCTCGGGCATCTCGGCCGGAATTGGTCGCCTCAAGCCCGCTTCTGGATGGATGCGCTCGAATGGGGAGGCTTCGGCTGCTTCCTGGTGCAAGTCCCGTTCACCTTCCTCATGGTGCGTCTCGACTACGAATTGCGCTGGTACATCATCACGGACCGCAGCCTGCGGATTCGTTCGGGGCTCCTGCACGTGCGCGAGATCACCATGACCTTTGCCAACATTCAGCACCTGTCCGTCCACCAGGGACCGCTGCAACGCCTGCTCGGCCTCTACGATCTCACGGTCCGGACGGCGGGCGGCGGCGGGATGCCGGGCGAACTGGCCCAGCACGGGGCGGAATCCGCCGTCACGCACATCGGCCATTTTCACGGCGTGGACAACGCCCCGGCCATCCGTGATTTGATCCTGGAACGGATGAAACGCGTGCGCGATGCCGGCTTGGGTGACACCGACGACGCGGGTTCATCCAGCCCGTGCCCGGGAGCAAGCCCGACCGGCGAAACGGCTCAGTTCCGTGCAGCCATCGCCGAATTACGCACGGAAGCCAGAGAGTTACGCCAAGCTTTGGCCACGCGGCCCGACTGAACGCGCACCTGCTTTCTGAGAGGAAAGAAATCACTGGCCGGCAAGCGCAGGAGGGTCGAACACTCGAAACAGGTCGGGCTGTCTGCACACGGTCTCAATCAGCCTCTCGATCTCGTCGTAGAACCGCCCGCCCAGCGCTGGCTGAATCTTGCAGTAATAGTCGGCGGCAGCGGCCTATTCCTCGGCAGCGTCCAGATGGAAATAGTGCGGCTTCAACGCCCGACGGCCTTGCGGATTCGAGCGGATACCTCGTGACCTGGAATGCCTTGCACTCTGCCGGTGCAGCCGTCGGGTTTAGGCTTCCGGCTGTCCTCATGGCCTTCACTCCGGAGAGGCCTAATACATTCCAGGCTCGGCGGTTACGCCGGAATCCGGCAGGCTCTTCCTGGGTGCCAATCGCGCCGTCGTCCCGATCCCAGCCGCGAGGGCAACCGTTGCAAACTGAGGCACGAAGCGCCAAAAACGCTCCCAAAAGCACTATAGGTGGGGTGCTCCGAAAGCCGCAGGCCCCTACAGTTAGTAGGCCTCGGCCTGGCCCATTTCCAATTGGCGGTATGGCCCCCGAAATCCCCGCCCCGGCGGGCGCTCTCCGCATTGCGTAGGTTCGTCGCGTAACGCGTGGAGGCCGGCGGCGGATTAGCGCAAAAAGTGGGGGCACTTGCTGGGGCTGCTTCTTGCCCACCCCCATTTTCTGTTCCTCGCGGCCTTGCTTCTTAACGCCCCTCGTTTTCGCTTCCCGCCCTCCGGTTTCAGGTTTCAGCTTTTCAGAGTTTCAGCTTTCTGCTTTGTCCCATGGTGTTGGAATCCAGGTCGGTCAGGGCGAAGAGCTTGTTGCTGGGCTTTTCAATGCCGTATTCCACTCCCAGGTTGACATTCCTGCTCCCGCGCCGCCGCTTTGAGTCGCTCGCCAAGCCATTCCGCATCCGAACGGCTCGTCGTGACGATTTCACCGACCGAGGCGAAGTTCGCCGGCCTTTTCACCTTCAAGGTGCCGGGAGAGATCCCAGAGTGGAAAAGGGTGCCGCCAGCCGCTGGGATCACTGTTCCCCTCTGGTTTCCTGAAACCAATGCGGAGAACCCTGACGTTGCGAGCTTCTGGCGGATGCTCAGAGGCGGGGGTGCATTACGCCCATTCTATTTGAGTGACCGCACCCCGGGCCTTTCCAATGTTTGTGACGGGGCAATCGGCTTCAAAGCGTCCATTGGCGAGATTCCTGTTAGAGTCATTGGTTTCAACACGACACCGCCGGAAATGGGGGCGCCCTGTCCGCCACAGCCATGTGCCACGGGAGGCCTGCTCCCACTTGGTTGCCACTGACTTTACGACCGCCGGCGCGATGAGGCTACAGGGCTTCATGGCCGTGTCCACCGCGGAGGGCAGGGGCCATGCCGATGAGAAGAGCCACGTGGTCTATACCCACACGAAGCTTGAAACTTCGCGGAAGGCGATTGAGACCCTGCCGCGGTTGCAGTGATAGGAATCAGCGGGCTGAGGCCATGGGCTCAGGTTCCCAGACTTCGAGCCGGGCCGGCTCCTCAAGAATGTCAAGCAGAGCCTTAGCGCACCAGACGCGGTGGCGCTTGGCCTCGCTGATTTCTTTGACGATGCCGGCGCCTTCGAGCTGGCCAATGGCCCGGACTACGGTGTTGTAGGCCACCTTCAGCTTCTCCTCCGCGCCACGCGCGGTGATGAAGGGATTTCCGCCCAGTAAATTGACCAGGTCGCGGGCAGTTTGCGCGCTAGAGCCGCTCAGCCCTTCCCGCCAGCGGGTTAGGAGTGAGTTAATTCTCTCAGAGCGACTGAGGGCGTCTTCGGATTGGCGGGCGACGCCGTTGAGGAAATAGAGCAGCCAGCCGGTCCAGTCGCCGTGCTCGCGGACTTCGGTGAAGCCGCGGTAGTAGTCCTGCCGGGTGGCCTCGAAGAACGCGCTGAGGTAGAGCAGCGGCATAGGCAGGAGGTCGCGCTGGCAGAGCTGCAGGGTGATGAGGAGGCGGCCAACGCGGCCGTTGCCGTCGAGGAACGGGTGGACGGTCTCAAATTGGTAGTGGGCCAGGGCGGCGTGAACCAGTGGTGGCAGGGCTTGGTCGTACAGGAACTTCTCCCACGCTCCCAGATGCTCTAGCAGGGCATCGGGCGGCGGCGGCACGAAGGAGGCGTCGGCCAGGGGGCAACCTGGGCGCCCGATCCAATTTTGCGAGCGGCGGAATTCGCCCGGTGTGGCCTGGCCGCCGCGAACGCCGCGCATGAGCTTTTCATGGAGCTCGCGGACCAGTCGCAGCGAAAGCGGGAGGGTCTTCAAGCGCTGGATGCCGTACTCCAGCGCGGTGACGTAGTTCCCCACCTCACGGAGATCGTCGGGGCTGCGTTCGACGGTAGCGCCGGCCTCGGCGGCGAGCAGCTCGCCCAGCGTGGCCTGGGTGCCCTCGATGCGACTGGAGAGCACGGCCTCACGTCGCACAAAGGGGCGGATGAGGATATGGGGGTTGGGCAGGCGGCGGCCTTCGCCGGCCAGGCGACCGATAAGGGTCGAGGCACTGGCCAGGGCGTTCACAAGCCGAGGCTTCCATTGCAGGGGCGGCGGAAGCGGGTTGGGCAGGAAGGCGAGATAGCCCTCCAGCGTGCGGACCCACTTGCCTGTGGGCGTCCGGCGACCCTTAGCCGGCGGGGCCTTTGTTTCAGCGGCTGAACCAGAACGTCTGACTTGTTTCATTTTAACGGTGTTATTGAAACAAGAGCCGGGGGTTATTTCAAGGACTGAAATAGGGAATTTTGCGGGCTCCGTGGCAGGGGCCGGGAATTGGCTTTACGGCGAAGCTGGAGGGGAGCAAAGGTGGCGCGAATGAGGCCAGACGATAAATTTGCGGCTGGTACGGTTAAGCTGCAGGAGGCTCCCAAGTGACGCATAACCGGCGAGTGCAGTGTTAGATCGCGCCCGGATATTCCACCCGCATCGCGCGCGGCATGGGTCCTGCAATGCTACCCGGCCCTCCCTCGTCCAGCACGGAAAACCAGCCCATCCGCCTCAGCCCACCCGCCTCAGGAGCCCTTTCGGACCAATCTACGGTTTGACCCTTTCCGTCATTTCCATTCCCATTATTCCAATTCACGAAGGCCGTGCCTCTTCAAAGCTTCTGTTGCTAACTCCCGGACACGCTTGTCGGGGTCGAGCAGTGCTTTGCGTAACGCTAGAGCCACAACCTCTGGGTGGTCGCCATACGGCGTGCCATAGTAAGTTGCCAAAGCCTCGACACACGCACGCCGGACATCCGCCTTGGAGTGGTTTCTTGCAAGGGATGCCAATTTCACATTGAAGTAACTGTCGGGAGGCCTCGCGACGTAGGCCTGAGGCCTAGAATTAACACGGAACTTGTACCATGTGCAGTAGTACGGCTGGTCGCCGGTGTAGCCGAGGGGGAGCAAAGCAAGAAATGAGGCTGCGTCGGTCCTCACGGTTGAATTCGTGCTCGTGCATGCCTCTTGGAAGGCGAGTATCGACTCCGGCCCGATTGAGAACAAAGCCAACCCACCTTCGCGAGAAGTCGCTGAATCTTCGAACATTTTCAAAAGCTGTGGAATGACTGGTCTTGCCGTTGGCCCCAGCGCTTTAAGCGCCATAAGAGAGGGTGACAGGTAGGGGTTAAGCCGAGGTGGTGGAAAGCCGACAATGTGTTGTTTTTCGGCGAGGAGAAACAGCTTAAGTTTGAGAGGAGAATCTTTTTTCTTCAAATAGCGGAGCAAGAAGGGCAATGCCCTGTCTCCCATAGCGCGGATGGCCTCGGAAGCAGGTCGGGTTTTGTCCATCGCTTCAGCTTGGTTATATCCTTCCAACCATGCAGTCAGTGACTTCCCTTGGTACCTTGGCTCGCCGAGAGAAAATCCAAGCCACGCAGCCCCTGCGATAGCCGCGACCAAGAAGATGACCAGTGCAACTCTTGCCGGCCTTTTCATGCGGTTGATACGCTTTCAATTTCAACGTTGTCCCCCACTCACGGTACTCTCAATGAACGGCATTGGCAACAGCGGGTGCCAAATCCGAAGGAAAGCTGAAAAGTTCGCTTTGCTTGCTCACTTGGAGCCGGAACCCCTGCGCTGCATTACTTTTTGATACGCAGCCTTTTGCTCAGGAGTGGCTAGATAGGGTGCCATATCCTCTAAAGTGATTGATTCTCTGCCAGGAAAGGGGTCAAACCGTAGATTGGAATTCCAGTTGTGCACAGGGTTCGCCGGCGCGCGTGGGTTTGGTTTGGTGGGGTCCACGGCGCGACCGATGGAGCACGGACTTACCCTTTGGCCGTGCCAATTTGCACCCGCGCCGCAATCCACTTTCGCGCCCGGATATTCCAATCGCATCGCGCGAGGCATGGGTCCTGCAATGCCACCCTGCCCTCCCTCGTCAAGCACGGAAAACCAGCCCATCCGCCTCAGCCCTCCCGCTTCAGGAGCCCTCTCGGACCAATCTACGGTTGGACCCCTTTCCGACCAGACCTGCTTTCGCGCTATATTCTACTATGAGTGAAACAGCAGAAATGAGCGCCGTAACGCTCAGAGAAGCCAGTGGCGGCAAGGTGCTGGAAGTCCAATTGACCGGCAAACTTGCCAAAGAAGATTACGAACACTTCGTCCCCGCGGTGGAACGCCTGGTCAAAGCCCACGGCAAGATCCGCATGCTCGTGGAAATGCATGACTTCCACGGCTGGACCGCCGGTGCCCTCTGGCAGGACGTCAAGTTCGACGCCAAACATTTTGCCGACATCGAACGCCTGGCCATTGTCGGCGAGACGAAGTGGCAACACGGCATGGCGGTGTTCTGCAAACCGTTCACCTCCGCCAAAGTCCGCTACTTCGATCGACCGGCCCCTGACCAGGCCCGCGAGTGGTTGGCCGCTGCCTGACGCTAACGCCGGAGCCAGCCAACAACCGAGGGAACCTCGGGCTTCGAGCCCTGGGTGTGAGCTACGAACTGGCACCGCCAGCATATCCTATTGCTTCAGCCCCGCCGCCAGAAACACCAGCGCGCACAGGTAAACACTGTAGCTCACCAGCAACGCCACCCCCTCCTCACGCGACACCCGCCGGTCATTCACCAGCATCCACAGCAGCAGCCCGAACACCGCCAGCATCGCCCCAAAATTCACCACCTGCGTCGCCCGCCGCATCGTGACCTCGGACATCATCGCTGCCACGCCGACAACGATCGTCAGATTCGCGATGTTCGCGCCTAACACATTGCCCACGGCCAGGTCGGACACCCTCTTCCGCGATGACGTCACCGCCGTCACCAGTTCGGGCAACGATGTCCCCACGGCGATCACCGTCAAACCCACGATGATGCTCGGAATCCCCAGCCCTGCCGCCACTCTCACCGCCGCATCCACCAGCAGCCGGCTACCCACGATCACCACACCCGCCCCCGCCAAAAACTGCGCGATGCTCCCCCTCCGGCTCTGAAGCCAAGCAAGCCGCCCTCCCACGCACTGCTCAATCGCCCCTGCCTCTGCCGCGATCACCGGGCTCGCGCCGCGCGCGTGGTGCACGAAGTCATAAACGAAATACCCCAGCCCGCACGCCACCAGCACCGCTCCCTGCCAGCGCGGGAGGCCCAGATCGAACGTCATCAGGAACAACAACGCCCCAAAACCAAACATCGCAATTAACGGCACCCGCAGCATCTTCAGATGGACATCCACTTGCCTCATCGCCGCTGTCACCCCCAAAACCAGGCCCACGTTGCAAATGCAAGACCCCACCGCGTTTCCTACCGCCAGCCCCGGCTCGCCCTTGCTCCCCGCCATCACCGACACCACCAGCTCCGGCGTCGTCGTCGCCAGGCTCACCAGCGTCGAGCCGATGACCACCCGCGGCATACGCAGCCACTCCGCGGTCCGCACGCTCGCGCCCACAAACCACTCGCCGCCCTTGATGATCAGCGCCAACCCGAGGACCAGAATAACCAAGTCAGCCAGCATTGCAGGACACTTTGCCAAGTTCTTCGTTGTGTTCCAGGACGGCCCGGATCACCCAAAAAGCTCAACCCACCCCGCTCGCCGACATCGCCGCCTGCGCTCGCAGCAGGTCGTGCAGCGTTACCACCCCCAACACCTGCCCGCCTGGCCGGTCGAGCAGCACCACAATCATCGAGTTCGACTCGATCAGCCGCGCCTGCAGCTCCGCCACGCTCTGGTTGCGCAGACACGTTACCGCCGGCTCCAGCTTCGGCGTCCGCTTTGCCGCCAACGCCGCCCCCGCTTCTTTCCGCGTCAGAATTCCCGTTACCGTCCCGTTCCCCACCACGGGGAACCGCTCATACGGGTGCGCCCGCAACACCTTCTCCATCTCGGTCGCACTCGCCTCGGTGACCGTTACCGGGTGAAAATTCGCGATCGCCGCTACCGGCAACTGCTGCCAGCTTCGCAGGTCCCGTGGCGGAATCACGTGCTCCAGTTGATGCCCGTCCTGCACCAGGATCTCCTCGTAAAAACTATGCCGGCAAAGCCTGCGGCTGATCGCCTGGCTCACCAGCGCCCCCACCATCAGCGCCGGCACCAGCGAAAACTCGTG
Source organism: uncultured Verrucomicrobiota bacterium (assembly GCA_964625855.1). Classification (GTDB taxonomy): domain Bacteria; phylum Verrucomicrobiota; class Verrucomicrobiia; order Limisphaerales; family UBA8199; genus JAPLUA01. The sequence continues at coordinate 56,068 of CAZVFC010000029.1, forward strand.
TGTCATCTCAAACACGATCAGGATTCCCGTCACCGGCGCCCGCACCACCGCCCCCAGGCATGCACTCATGCCTACCACCGCCAGCGTCAACTGGGCTGATTCGCTCAACGGCACAGCCAGCGCCGACAAACTCGCCAGGCAGATCCCGCACATGCCCCCGAGAAAAAGTGTCGGCGAGAAAATTCCCCCGCACCCTCCCAACCCGTAACAAAGCACCGTCGCCAACAGCTTCGTGCCCAGCAGGATGCCCGCGATCTTCCACCCCAGCTCCATCCCCAGCCCCGCCGACAGGTCGTCATACCCTAGGCTGAAAACGCCCAAGTGCCCTGTCCGCAAAAACACCGCCGATCCCAATGCCCACGTAATCAACCCTCCGAGCGCCGGACGCCCCCAGGCCGGCACACGCCGAAACTCCTTGCGCCGCGCCCGCAGCCCCATCGTCCATTTCTGAAACACCACGCCAACCAGCGCCGCCGCCGCCGCCACCACCGGCGTCAGCCCATACACGAGCCATCCTGAAGTCTCCACGTGCGAAAGCGCAAACGCCGGTTGCTTCCCCACCAACCCATGCACCACCATCGCCCCGATCACCGAAGCCAGCAGCACGCTCCCCAGAAGCGCGCTATTGAGGTCAGCGATTATCTCTTCCAGCACAAACGTCACCGCCGCCAGCGGCGTGTTGAACGCCGCTGCCAGCCCCGCCGCTGCCCCGGCCGCTGCCGCCGCCCGCCGCTTCTGTTTGGCCTCCCCGAGCACTCCGGCCAGGTTCGATGCCACACCCCCCGCCAACTGCACGCTCGGCCCCTCTCGACCCAAACTGCACCCGCCCCCGATGCTCAGCACCCCGGCCAAATACTTCACCCACACCACCCGCCACGGCACCACCCCGAAATCCTTCCAAAAGGCTGCTTTCAATTGCGGTATCCCGCTCCCGGATGCTTCCGGCGCGAACCTCGTCAGCAGAACTCCCACGGCCAGCGAAGTCGTCACAATCACCGCCAGACTGCCCAACAGGAAAATGACCGTCGACGCTTGCGACAAACGCACGATTCCCACCCGGTACAAGGTATTCATCCCCACCTGAAACGCCACCGCCGCCAGCCCCGCCCCCAGCCCGTACACACACGTCAGGAATATCGCCCGGCTCTGGCCTGGCAGTCGCGGCGCAAAACGCGCCAATCCCGTCAAATTCATAGGTCAATACCGCTACTCCAAAAGCTTGGCGCATCTTGCCCGTCTCTCAAGACCTCATTTTCATCAACGTACCTCCCTCCCGCATTTGCGGCCCCCTGTCCACTCGCACACCGCCCGGCGGCACCTCCAGACCCTCGCCCGAAAAGGCCTACCTGCGCCTCGCGCTCGTCCCCTCAGTCCGCTTCCAAGTAATCGAGTCAATGTGCGTCAGCCATCTCAACCCGACCAGGACGCGCGAACGGATCTGAAACGGATTGTGCGGCTTGACCAGGTAATCATCCACGCCGGCATCCAGTCCGCCCTTGATTTCATCCAGTTGGTTCATCGCGCTGCGCATGAGCATGTAGATGTACGGCAGTTGGTAGTGTTTCCGGATCTTGCGCACCAGTTCCAGCCCCTCAAACCCGCCCCAAAAGGGGTCAAACCGTAGATTGGAATTCCAGTTGTGCACAAGGTTCGTCGGCGCGCGTGGGTTTGGTTTGGTGGGGTCCACGGCGCGACCGATGGAGCACGGACTTACCCTTTGGCCGTGCCAATTTGCACCCGCGCCGCAATCCACTTTCGCGCCCGGATATTCCACTCGCATCGCGCGCGGCATGGGTCCTGCAATGCCACCCGGCCCTCCCGCGTCAGGCACGGAAAACCAGCCCATCCGCCTCAGCCCACCCGCTTCAGGAGCCCTTTCGGACCAATCTGCGGCTTGACCCCTTTCCGCAGCCCACGGCAGGTTATGCTGCCACAGCCGGTTCGTGTTTAAGCGCCAGCAGTTCCTCCCGCCTGAGTTCGGCCAAACCGGCAGTCCGCCCGCTGGAATCCAAGAACTCGACCTCGAAGACGCCGGGAGCAAGGACCTCAACCACCGTGCCAACCTGCCCCGCAACAAGACCCTCCTCAGGCTTGTCGTCCAACAGGGCCACCACGTCCAGCAACTTCACAGGTGTGCTTTGCATACTTGCTTTATAGCACGTAACAGGTGACCAATCGAGGAAAATCCTCCCCCGGACGCACGTTCCAGACGCTCCGTAATCGCGCCGCGTTGGGCCCGCGTCTTAAGCCGAAGTCGAGCAGGTACCTCTGCCCATAAGGCGTTTTCTTCCCAGGTTGACATTCCTGCTCCCGCGCCGCCGCTTTGAGTCGCTCGCCAAGCCATTCCGCATCCGACACTCCCAGACCCAGCGCCGCCGCGAAGACCCGGGCTTTGTGCCGCCCCTCCTTGTGCTGCGGGCTGAGCGAATAATCTCGCAGCTTTGCCATGTCAACAAATGCCTGTTCAGCGTTTGGCAGCTTCATCTGGCGCGGCAGGCTAAAGAGGCGCCTTGGGAGGAGCAATTGAATTCCCTCAATCGGCTGCCTCCTAATCAGCCTTTCCGGCGGAACACCCGTGGCGTTCGCAGCCTGGGAGTTAGGGCGGCGGGATGGGCATGCGGGGCGGGGCGGTTTGCCACATTAGGGCGATCTCCGCCGGGGTGAGGGCGTAGCAACCGTAGGCACTCCGCATTCCGCATTCGGCATCGGGTTAGCGCTTCGGCGGCCAGGGCGCGGGACCATCACCACTAACTTCTGCATTCATCCTTCATACTTCCCCGCACTGCAGGCGTATTCGTCGCGCAAGGCGTGAAGGCCGGCGACGGATTAGTGTCAATAGTGAGCGGCCAGTGAGCACCGACACTTGGACGTGCGCCAGGTCTGCTGCTGGCGGGGTGACTGCAATCAGGGGCCGGAACCGGGCTGGGTTGGGGTTGTCAGCCAGATTCGCCCGGGGTATAATTTCACCATGAAGTTCCGAGTGCTGCTCGAGTACGACGCGCAAGCCGGGCGCTGGTCTGCCGTGTTTCCAGACTTGCCCGGTTGCGCCAGCGCAGGCGATACGGAAGAGGAAGCCGTAGCCAACGCCAAAGAGGCTCTTTCCTTGTGGTTTGACCCCACCCCCCTGGACATTCCGAAGAATGGCAAGCTCCTCGAAGTCGCCTTGCCTTGAGTCAGCGCTTCCCAGGCTGTAACGCCAATGATGTCGTCCGGGTTCTCCGGAAGCATGGCTTCGCGTGTGTGAGCCAGCGCGGTAGTCACCAGAAATGGCGCCATGCCAACGGGCGGCGGGTCATCGTGGCCATGCACGGAAGCAAGCCGATCCCGATCGGCACCCTCAAGAGCATCATCGAGGGCAGCGGACTGGCCCCGGACGACTTCCGGTAATCCGGTCGCGCAATGCGTGGAGACCGGCCGCTGTCGCCATTGCATTCTGCATTCTGCATTCTTCCTTCGTCCTTCTTACTTCCCCGCACTGCAGGTGTATTCGTCGCGTAACGCGTGGAGGCCGGCGGCGGATTAGTGTAAAAAGTGAGAACCGACACTTGCTTGGACCGACCAATTTCCGTAAGTCAGTTTAATCATTAGAGGTCAGGTTGCCGAATTCGTCCCAGCCTGACCACCCCATGTCATCTTTTATTCGTGATCCACGATCAAGCTGGGCGGAAAATGCCGGTAGCTGAGCCGAAAAAGTCCAACTCTTGCACGCGATTCCCTTCAGCATCAAAGTGGAAACTCACGCGATTGTCGTGTTCGGGGCGCTTCGGCCTGAGCACCTCGGGTAAGCACCGGGCGAGCCCAGGCTGCTTTCGGATGTCGTCCACCCACGGCTGCGGCAGTAACGGTAAGTCAGTTTCTCGTTGCGGCTTGGCCGAAAGAAGCGCTGCATACCTCGGATTCTGGCGGACAAACTCAAGCCAGGGGGCGGGCGGACGCGGTTTTGGACTGGGTGGGGCGTCCCAAGGCAACCCTGTCGAATCAATAGCAGCTTGGCGGACCGTGGTGACGATCTCGGTTGTTGCTTGGCCGAGTTCGTAAATCGCCTCCGGAGTTGGGAGTGCCACACTACCATGTTTGAAGGGTGTGACCACCGCCAAATCGCACTTCGAGTAATTCAAGAAGTTGCCCAGTTTCTCACCGCGCCATTCCCGTGAACCGTGGTGTCCGACCTTCAACATGCACATCGGATCGCACTGGAGCAGCCGGTGGGAGCGGTCGCCAACGCCCCAGTCATCAAGAGCTTCATCCCAAACTGAATCAAATGCGTCTGCAGAGAGAACAATCTGAGCCTCCTGCCAGCCAACACAAACCGCCACAGAAGCCAAATTGTAATCTGGATGGGGATAATTATTGAGGTTCACCGCCGCGTCGCTCTCCGCCACTGTAGCTGCCAGGTTGGCTGCAAGAAACGTGTGCGCTTCTTCCACTTGCTGCTGCAGAGAGCGCAGCGCGTCGCTTCCTGGTGTGAGTGCACATATCCGCACCCCGATGTCCCCAAAGGAGATTGCCTCGCTGTCGCCTTGCCAATAGCTGCGCCGCAACTCCTGACGCTTTCGCTTGATCCCGTTGAACTCGTTTTCAAGACATTTCAACTCGAGAGCCACTCGCCCGGCTTTGAGCCCAAGCAGACTTTCCGTTGGATCAGGAATCAACTTGCGTGTTTGCTCGATGATCAACTGCTGAAAACGTGCCGTGTGGGTCTGGAGCAAAGCACTTGGAAGAATTACCCTTTCCAACCGCGCGCCAAAGTGCCGTAGTAGATGCCCGATCCCCAAGCAGTGATCCGCATGGGGATGAGTGAGCAGCACGAATCGAACCTTGGGAGGACGGATACTGTCTTCGATGAACCGAATTATGGGGTGGTCATCCGAACTCGCCCCAGCCTCCCACGACGGTCTCGTTTTGCAGCCAATAGAGTCGATTATTGCGACGCTACGGTCAGGGAATTCGACGATGACACTTTCGCCGTAACCCGTGCCGATGACGTGAATGGCCAAGGTTTCCGGCATAGAGCTCAACCGGCCTTAAGGAGAAAATGCTTCCCTCCAATCTTCGTTTCTACCAGAGGCGTTATCGGTTCAACTTCAGCCAGATCATCATCCTGATCGTTGCCCTCAACAATTGTCCTGAGCCAGTCAGATGGCAGTTCAACGGCATCCGAGCTCTTCTCCACAAGCTCCAAATCACCTGACGTGACTGAACCGTCAGCACTTGGTCGCCAGCGAAACCTATCCCCAAGGCTCAAATTGCACGCCTTCAAGACTTCAACAGGAAAGGGAAGTTGGAGTTCGACTTTTCCGACTTGGACGGCGCAGAGAGCAATTTGTCCGTCGATCCTCTCGACCATCGCAGGATAGAAACCGCAGAAGGTCGCGTGCTGGACAGAAACTAAAGATAAATCCGCACTTCCTTGCGCGACATGTAGCGCATCGCTGCCCGGCTCAGGCATGCCGTAGCGAAAAAACGTCTCGGCGATTTCGGGGAAGTAGTCAAGCGCAGGGCTGACTTCAAACGGTGAGGATCGGATCTGCCCCAATACACACCCCCATCGCCTCCCGGAAATGCCTTGGTCTTCGCGAGACGCAACTTTCGTCTTCCGCTGCGAGAAGCCGTAAATATTTGCTTCGCTTCCCGCAAAAACTCGCGCCCCGAGAATGCTAGAGAGAAAAACGCCCTCGATCTCTTTGAGATCTCCTTGCGAAACTACTCTGTTCATTGTCAATCCGCTTTCTTGGGACTCGATGCGGCTTGTCGAGCCGAGCCCGGCACTTGAACAGCAAGTGCGAGGGACTTCAGTTCTTTTCGAGTCACCTCCAGTTTTTCGATAATGAGATCCAGCACTTCCCGGTCACATTGAAATGCATATCGTTCACCCGGCGCGTCACCAGTCAGCAAACACACCGTTGCAACTGGCACTGTTCCAATAATGTTCACTTTGTGCTTGGCAGCATCTTTGCCATGCGTGAAAGGTGGATCAAGAATCGCACGCAATTCGACGGTGGTTTCCACGCGCTCAATCGCGGGCAAAACCCCCACCGCATATTCACGCTCCAACTTAATCTTGTGGATTTCTGGAGCAACCTCTTCTTTAAGAGCCTTGATCAGACTCTCAAGCTTTGGCACTTGGCTTGAACTGATCAACTTCAACTCCAGGAGGTCGTCGACGAGATGTTGCGGAACATCGTCTTTGGAACGCTCCGAGGTGAATAGACTCACCCAGCGGGCGATGGCATCAAGGGCGACTCCCGCGTCCACACGCGAAATCCCCAGTCGTTCGACTTGGGCATCGACGAAATCTTGCCTCTGAGCGCCAGTACGCAACCTCATCATCTGCGGCACATCTCGGGCCAAGCCCAGTAGCAAGTCTTGTGTGAGCTCGACAAGCTTGTCCAAGGACCGCTTGAACTCCTTGCCGTCGTCGTCGCCGAGGTCGAAGCTTCTAAAAAACTTTGATTTTAGCATAATCTGTGAACAGGTCAGACCGCGTCCAAATCAGGCTGAATTCGCCTAGTAACCGAACGCCGGTCTGAACGTATCCGCCAAATTGAACATGATTCGCTCAACGATGGCAAGCTCGTTGGTGGGCCGTCAGGTGTCAAGTTCGGCGAAGCCGGCGAACCGTTTGGCCTCCCGAGTCTTCCGATGACTTGATTCAAGTTACTGGTCGAGTGGAGTGGAGGCGGGCCCAGTTTAGACCAGCGGCTTCCAAGGTATCTGCCCTTTGGCCTCCAGCACGGCCATGAACTGTTCCTTGCCAAGAGTTGCCTCAAGCTCAGGTAGGGACGCCTCGCCGAGGTGTCCGCTCGCGCCCGAAGACGGGCGTTTCGGCGAAACGTCCCTACCTGCGCCCCTGCCGCTCCCGAAATGGCCCAGGGCGGCATCAGCGAATTCTCCGTCCACCTCGACGTGCCGTTCCCGGGACAGGGTGTAGGCGCCGGCCTCGGTGGCCGGGCCGGAGTAGCCGAGCAGGCCGCAGAAGATATCGGTCAGAAAGTCGGGTAGCAGGGCGGTTTCCTTGAGCTGGTCAGCTTCGCCTGAGAAAATCAGCCTGGCCCAGTGCTGGAGCTTGGGCTGCCAGGCCGCCACGCGCTCCGGCCGGGTGAAGGCCCGCACCTGCCGGCGCATCACTTCGGGGTGGAAGAGGGGCTTGGACTCGACGGCCATGGGGATCTACGATTTACGACAGCCGGGTTGCGGGGCGAGCCACAGGGCGGCGGTTGGGGAACAGAAGAGTGCTGCTTTCGTCGAAGCGAGCGAAAGGCAGAATCGCCAACTGGGCGAAATCCACGGGCAGTTTCCGTCTCGGCACGAGGAGATTTTACATGAATGGCACCGAAGCATGCAATGTCCGTTTTCCAGCTCAATCTGGCATCTCAAAGCGTCCCGCCTTGTCTGCAGCCCACGGCGGGGAGCCAGGCACACGCCAAGTACCAGACACGCCCAAGCCAGTACCAGGCTTAATAGAACTTCTATTAAGCCTGGTACTGGCTTGGGCGTGTCTATGCACTGGCTCCTGCAGGGCCTGGCAGACCTACGGCGGTTTTGGCTGCTGCCGGGGGGTGCCTTAGCGTGCGCAATCGTCTGCGCCAGGCTGGGGAGGGGCGTCCAGCCCTCGGCACTTCATAGCGCCTTGAGCCGGCCCACCGGGTCCTTCAGGCGGGCCAGCAGGATCATGGCGGCGATGACGAAGGGTTTGAAGCTGGCTTCGCGGTAGGTCGCCAGGCGGTATTTCTCGAAGACGCCTTTGGAGACCTCGCCCTGGGCGCAACTGACGCCGGAAATGTCCGCCGGCAGGCAGTGCATATAGAGTGCCTGGCCGCCTTTGGTTAGATTCATCTTCTTCTCGTCACATTCCCAGCGCTTGTACTTGGCGTTGTTGGCCAGGCATTCCTTCTCCAACTGCTTGAGCCCGTCCTTATCACCCTTCTTGAGCAATGGAGTGCGTTGCAGCATCACGTCGTAGGGCGCCCAGGACTTGGGATAAACCGCATCGGCCCCGGTGAACGCTTCCTCCATGCGGGAGACGATCTCGAACTTGCCGCCGCTCTTGCGGCTTTGTGCCTGGGCGGTTTTCACAACGTCGGGGATCAGCCCATAGCCTTCGGGGAAGGCGAGTGTCACGTCCATGCCGAAGCGGGTCATGAGGCCGATCACGCCCTGCGGGACCGAAAGCGGCTTGCCGTAACTTGGGGAGTAGGCCCAGGTCATGGCGATCTTCTTGCCGCGCAGCTTCTCCAGCGAACCGAAATGGCTCTTCAGTTGCATGAGGTCCGCCAGGGTTTGGGTGGGGTGATCAATGTCGCACTGCAGGTTGACGACGCAGGGGCGCTGGTGGAGAACCCCCTGGTCGAAGCCTTCCTGCACCGCCGCGGCGACTTCGCGCATGTAGGTGTTGCCTTCGCCCAGATACATGTCGTCCCGGATGCCGATTACCTCGGCCATGAACGAAATCATATTGGCGGTTTCGCGGACGGTCTCGCCGTGGGCGATCTGCGATTTTTCCTCGTCCAGGTCGGCGACACCCAAACCCAGGGCATTGGCGGCTGAGGCGAAGCTGAAACGGGTGCGCGTCGAGTTGTCGCGGAAGATGGAGATCGCCAAGCCGGTATCGAACACCCGGAAGGACTTCCGGGCCTTGTGCAGTTCATAAAGGCACTCCGTAACCAAGGTGAGCGCGCGGATTTCATCGTCGGTCTTCTCCCAGGTCAGGAGGAAGTCCTTGCCGTAGGTGTTGAGCTTGAGTTGTTGGAGCTGAGCGATGTGTGATTTGGGTATGTTCATTGTGCGCGCGCGCACGTTCTGCCCGAATCGGCGTGAGAACGCCAGCTAGAAAGTATCGGTGGGAGGCTTGGCCGCTGGTTTGCTTTTGCCTCGCGCCAACTTGCCCAGGACCAGGGTTGCAGCCACCACCAGCAGCAGGAAAGCGTAGAGCCACCACATCGTGCTGCTCACGATGGCTTCCGCCGCGGTCGCCAGCCGTTTTGTGAACGGTGAGAGAGGGGTTTGTGGCTCGTTCGACGGGGCCGGCACCGGCGCGGTCACAGCGTTGGTCGAGGGTTTTTCTGCGCTCGGCGGCGGGCCAACCACCTGCGTAGCGACGCCCCCGGGTGGAACCCACCCAGGCGTTGGGGTCGGGCGCGCGGCGGGCCGGAAAACTGAGACCGCTCCCACGATGACGTTGGAATCGCAGTCTGGTGCGCTAGGGCGGGGGCCAGGTAGCTCCAGCGCGTTGGAGCCCCGTGCGCCGGCGAAGGAACCGTCGCCAGTGGGCGAGTCGGCGCCTCCGGGCTGCCGCACCGTGGGCAATGCCAGAGCGGCGATGGCGGGCACCTGCCCCACGGCTGACATCAGGCCGACGCTCGTCTTTTTCTCGACGTGCCCATCGGCGAACAGCAGGTTGCCATTGAACCGGTGCAGTTCCTCGGTCCAGCGCAGGGCAGAATTGGGGCCCAATCGAACGATGGTGGCCGGGGTGGCATAGTCGTTAGTGAGGTTCCGGTCACCGGCCAGGATCGAGCCGGGCCGGGCGAACTCGGCGTTCACGCCAATGAAATAGCTTAGATTTTGGTTGCTGAGCGTCGCAAAGCTTGCCGCGGGCGGGCGCGTATCGGTCGGGCAAACCACCACCTTCGGCGTGACCAACTCGTTGGAGGCGGCCTGGAAGTGACGGAAGGAGAAGTAGAAGTCGCGTTCGATGAGGTAGCCGCTGCGGGCAAACTCCAGCGAGCCGCCGGCGCTCATCGGGACCGCCATGGGGAAGTGGCCGCTATGTTCGTTGGCGTAGCTGACGAAGCCGATGCCCACTTCGCGGAGATGGTCAACGCACTGGATTCGCTTTGCCCGAGCCTTGGCCTGGCCCACCGCGGGCAAGAGCAGCGCCGCCAGCAGCGCGATGATTCCCATAACACACAGCAGCTCGATCAGGGTCATTGCCCAGGCGCGGTGGCTGGACCACTTGACGCTCATACGTTGCCTTGAGCAAAGCACCGGGGATGCCAATGCTAACGCCAGTTGCATTTAGCGGCCAGAGATGGCTCCTGCAGCGGTGGGCGTTTGTCCGCACGCCCCGCTCATCTCCCACACTGAAGCAGGCTGGGATCCACAATTGCGGTTTGTTCAACGATCCCGCCCCCCTCCCGGTGCGCGCGGTTCACGCAAACTGCGCGGACGCCACGCCCTCCGGGTTCTGGGTCTTAATCAACTACTCCACGCACGGGGCCGACCTCCGAGTCGGTGGCGGCCATTCTACTGGAGGATTTCCAGGTGGACAGTGTAGGAGTTGCCGGGGCGAGCGAACGGAATCCGAACTTCGATTCGGCCCTGGCTGGCAGAAGCACGCCCGTCCTTGCGGTAAGGGTCGTGGGGCAGTGCGGGCCAGTGCAGCGTGGCTTGGGGAGGCAGGCGCAAGCGGAAGCCATTATAGACCAGCCGCCCGCCTAACTCGGCGGCTGTGAGAGTGAAGGGGGATTCGCTGAGAGTCACTTTCCGGCCTCCGCCAGCCTCCAGCGTGGCGCCGAGGCGCGGCAACAATGTCAGGTGCGCCAGCACCGGCAGCCCGGACTGCGCGGTTGCCTCGATAGTGTAATCCAGTTTGTGGTCGTCGTGGGGTCGGACGCGGAGGCGGCAGGTCTCGGGGCCGTAGGTCAGATGCAGGCCGGCGTGTGGCTCGCGGACGAACCGGGCTGCGGAGGGGACGTGGTAGAGCTGACCCTGGGGCAGGAAGTTCGGGTTCGTATCACCTTGCTTGTGCTTGAGCAGGTCCATCTCGCCGACGGTGAAGTTGCTCCACGCCGGTTGCAGCTTGGTGTTGCCTCCCCCCAGGATCAGACCCAGCTTCTCGTGCCAGATGCTCACGAAGTTCTGGCGATCCTGGTGCCAGCGGTTGCGAGCCACCGCCGCGGCGTAGGCCGAAAGGCAGATGAACCACGGCCCCTGGCGCAGCGTCGCCGCCCGCTCAATGCCTTTTTCGCTCAGGACAAACCAGCCGTCGGTTGGGCGGGCGGGCGAAACGGCGATGGGCCCTTCCTCGCCGTGCAGGACGAAGAGGGCCAAGGCGTCCTCGCTATGCGCGCCGTCGCCGTGGCGCCATTGGTTTTGCAGCCAGGCTCGGCCCTCGGGTGTGAGCGTGAACGCGGGGTTGCCTGGCAGCACCGCAGGCTCGTAGGGATTCCTGAGGTCGATCGTCTCCACGGCCTGCCCGCTCGGGTAGGTGAAGTGATGGTGAAAGCCAATGGCCCGTTCGATGGCAGGCCGGACCTCCTTGTCGCCAGACAGTTTGTAGTAGGTGCCCAATGCGTCCAGGTACACGAAGTTGTAATGGACCAGCGGGCCTTCGCCCTCCGCCCAGTAACCGCCCTCGAATTGGGTCTGGGCCACCCTCTGCAGGAACTTCGCCCCTCGCTCGCACCAGGCGGGCCGGTCCAACTGCCTCCCGGCGATGTAGAGCGCCATGGCATGGTGCGCGGGGATGTTGTGGGGGCGGCCGAACTGTGTCTTCTCGATATAGGAGAAGCCGCAATCGAATGCCTGCACCCAACGGGCTCGCCGCTCGCCGGGCATGTCTTCCCGGATGAGGCCGTAGGTGCGAATCCAGCGAGAATAGGTCCAGGGCATCGAGATCTTCCCCCAAGTGCTGCCGTCCTTCTTGCGGAACTCCCACTGCCCCTTCTCATCCATGTCCTCGATGAGCGCGTCGCCGGCCTTCATGATGATGTCGAGCAGGCGCGCATCCTTGTAGTGCGCATTGCCTTCACCCGGCGTGGCATAGGCGACGGCCAGCGGCAGCATCAGGTTCTGGTCGTTGCAGGTCCAGATGCCCTCGCCGAACCGGCCGGTCCTGGCGTCATAAGTCTTGAGTATCTGCGGCACTCGGTCGGCCAGCAAACGCAGGAATTGGTCTCGATATTCCAGCTCGGCGGCGTTGGCTGGAAGCGCGGCTCTGGAGCCCTTGCCGGTGCTGCTGCGTGCGCCGCCCAGCATCACCGAATTGGCCCCCAGAGCGGCAGCCCCGGCCAGGACGCCCTTCAGAAAGACACGCCGATCGAGGCGGGCATTGCCGGTCCCTCCAGAAGATGCATTTCGTAGTCCCATGGTGCTAACGGGTGGATGCCTTTGCAATGGCCTCGACAATCTGCTGGTAGCCCGTGCAGCGGCACAGATTGCCGGAGATGGCGCTGCGGATTTGCGTTTCGGTCGGGCGCGGGTTCCCGTCCAGCAGCGCCTTGGCACTCAGCAGCATGCCCGGGGTGCAGAAGCCGCAGTGCGCGGCATCATGGTCCAGGAAGGACTCTTGCAGCGGGTGCAGCTTGCCGTCCGGCGCCAGGCCTTCCACGGTCAGCACCTGGCGCCCGGCGATTTGCGGGGCCAGCACCAGGCAGGAGTTTACCGGCTCGCCGTCGAGCAGCACAGTGCACGCACCGCACTCGCCGATCTCGCAGCCGCATTTTGTGCCGGTAAGGCCCAGGTGGTCCCGCAGCAGGTCGAGCAGATTTGTGTTGGCGGGGACCGTGAGAGTGCGCGGCCGCCCGTTGATCGTGGTGCTGATGACACATTCCTTGGATGCCGGACGCGAGAGTAGGGCAGTGCGTCCCGCCTGCCCCGTGTTGCCCGATTCTCCCGTTCTGAGGGCAGGCGAGACGCACTGCCCTACTTTGGACGCGCATGCCTCGAGCGCGCGTCTCACGAGGACCGCAATCACCGGCTCCTTGTATTCCGTGGACCAGCGGCGGCCGGTGACCTTGATCATTGCCGCAGAAACCTTTCGGCCTGCGGCGGCAAATAGCTTCTCGCCCGGCTTTTCTCCGATCAGCATCTGCTCGGCCTCGGTTACCCGCCGCCACGTCGGGAAGGCCGCGCCCGGCACGATGCGTGCCTCGGCGATGTTTCCGTCCTCCCCTACTTCGAGCACTGCGGCGACGCTCAAGCGGGAAATCGCCAGCGCGTTGCGCCGACCGAGCTTGAGGAACGCACTGCGGGTCTTCGGGCCAAGCTTGTGAAAGCTCACCGCGGTGAGCAGTTCATCGGCCTTCGCTTTCGTCTGATAGGGTTTGACGAACAGGTCGGCCAGCAGCAGCTCGCGGCAGCCAGCCCTGGATTGCAGCGTCACGGTCGCGTCCAAAGCGACAAGCGGCGGCACGGTGTCCGCGCAGGTGGCCGCATTCATGATGTTACCCCCCACGGTTCCGCGCGCCCGGATTTGCGGCGAGCCGATCGCCGCCCCAGCAGCCCTTAGCAGTGGCGCACACTTCCGCAGCAGTTCCGACCACACCAGGTCCGCGTGCGTCGCCAGTGGTCCGAGCCTGATGCCGCCGTGTAAGTCGAAGATGCCAGCCATTTCGGCCACGCCAGAAATGTCGAGCACCACGCGCGGCGTTTTCCTGGAGCCCCGCCGGAGTTCGATGAGCAAATCCGTTCCGCCCGCCAGCACTCGGGCATCTGCCCCATGCTCGGTGAGCACGCTGCAGGCTTCAGCGATGGTGCTGACGGCAATGTAATCGAAGGGTTTCATCGGGTGCGATCAAGCCTGTTGGGCAGGAGCGCGGACATTCTTGTCCGCCATCGGGCGATTGCAGGCACAAGGCGGACAGGAATGTCCGCGCTCCGGATTGCAGGACCCGGTCGCCTAATACCGGTGGCGACACCGAGCTTCATCGGTCACCTCGCCCCAGTTTGCAGGAATCGCCTGCCATCACATCCTTCTTAACCGAGCCCCGCTCGCCCTTGCGGGCCAGCTTGTGGCCCAGCAGGACCCGTTCAAGCGTGGCAGGGATTTCGCAGAGCCGCTTGCCGGTGGCGTTGTAGATCGCGTTCACGACGGCCGGGGCAGCGAGTTCGTTTGTCGGTTCCCCTATGGACTTCGCCCCGAAAGGCCCCGCCGCGTCGGCATTCTCGACGATGATGGCCTTGATGTGCGGCACGTCCATCGCGGTGGCGATGAGGTATTCGTCGAAGTTCAGTTGCTTGGGCACGGCCTCCTCATAGTCGAACTCCTCCAGCAGCCCGTAGCCGAGCCCCATGGCCACGCCGCCGTAGAACTGGCCCAGCACCGTGCTACGGTTGATGGCCCTCCCGACATCGTGGCAAGACACGAAGTCCAGCACGTCCACTTTGCCGATTTCCGTGTCCACTTCCACCTCGGCCACGTTTGCCCCATAGACGAAGGTGAAGTAAGCCTCGCCTCGGCCCTCTTCTTCGTGCCAGGAGGTGGGCGGCGCTTTGTGCCAGCCCAGACCATACATGGGCTTGCCGCGACGGAAGCACTCAGCGGCGAGCTCAGTGAAGGACGCGAGTTGTTTGCCGCTCCTCTTCTCCACCAGGTGATCGTCCGCTAGCTCGAATTGGTCATGAGCCTCGGCTCCGTGAGGCTCAGGTAGGGACGCCTCGCCGAGGCGTCCACTCCCGCCCGAAGGCGGACGTTTCGGCGAAACGTCCCTACCTTGGGCTCGAGCGGAGTTCACCATATCGGCGCCGACTTCCAGCAATGTCGTCCGCACAATCTCCGCCGCCTTCTTGGCCGCCGAGCCGCCCATGATGGTGCCCCGCGACGCCACCGTGGGGCCGGAGTCGGGCACGCGGCTGGTGTGGGTGTTCAAGAACCGGATGCGGCCCATGGAAATGCCCAGCACCTCCGCTGCGATCTGCGACATCTGCGTCTGCGCACCCTGGCCCATGTCGGTGATGCCCGAAGACACGATCACGCTGCCGTCGGTCTGCACCGATACGATGGCCCCGGCGGCGTCCACGCCTTCCGCGCCGAGCGACACGCCGCGATAACTGCACGCCAGCCCGATCCCGCGCTTCTTGGGGTTAGCCAGTGCTGCTTTCGGCGTGCCGGACCGCGAGCCGTCCCGGCTCGCAGCAGCGCCACCGGTCCCCGGGTGCCCTGGGTTAACCAGCATCTTCGAAGATTCCTCCGCGCTGCGAGCCGGGACGGCTCGCGGTCCGGGAACAGGGCGATACTTCTTCCACTTCGCTCTGAAATCCGATGCCTCGGCGGCCTTAGTCAGCACCTCACACAGGCTGACCTTGTGGGTCAGCCGCTGCTGCGTCGCTGTGATCGCGCCGTCCTTGAAGCCGTTTTGCAGGCGGATCGCCAGCGGGTCCTTGCCCACCTTCTCCCCGAGTTCGTCCATCATGGACTCGATGGCGAAGTTCACCTGCGGCGAGCCGAACCCACGCATGGCCCCGGTGTAATTGTTGTTCGTATAGACGGCATAGACGTCCGTCTTAACGTGCTCACAGTAGTAAGGCCCGGTCGCCTGCACCACCGAGCGCCACGTCACGAAAGGACTCATCGAGGCGTACGCGCCGCCGTCCGCGATGCACTTGATCTCCATGGCGGTGATCGAGCCGTCCTTCTTCGCGCCCCACTTGTAGTAGAGGACATAGGGGTGCCGCTTGTAGGACTCCAGCATGGACTCCTCGCGCGTGTTGACCATCTTGACGGGCTTGCCCGTGGCCAGTGCCAGCAGCGCGGCCCGGCAACACATGGAGGTCATCACCTCGTCCTTCCCGCCGAAGGAGCCGCCGAGGGTGGCCTGGACGATTTCCACGCGGTTGAGGTCGAGCTTCAGCGCGGCGGCCACCGATCGCCGTGTCGAGAACAGGTTCTGCACGCTGCCGGTCACGACCACCCCGCCATGCTCAGCCGGCTCGGCCAGCACCGCCTCCGGTTCGAGGTAGGAATGCTCGATGCAGGGCGTCTTGAACCTCCGTTCGAGGACGAAATCCGCTTCGGCGAAGCCCTTGGCCACGTCGCCCTTGCGCACCTTGTGGCGCACGAAGGTGTTGTCGGCTCCATGGATCTTTGGCGCGGCCGGCGCCAACGCCGCTTCCGGGTCCGAAACGACCGGCAGCGGCTCGTATTCGACTTTGATCAACCTCACGGCGGCCTCGGCGATGTCTCTCGTCTGCGCCGCAACCAACGCCACTCCATCCCCGAGGTAGCGGACCTTGTCCGCCGCGAGGATTGCCTGGTTCTTCACGACAATGCCGATGACCTTCTCGCCCGGGATATCGTGCGCCGTCAGCACCGCCTCGACGCCGGGGAGCTGTTTGGCCGCTGCGGTATCAATGCCAAGGATCCGGGCGTGCGGGTATTCCGAGCGCAGGACCTTGCCAAAGAGCTGATGCCCGGCGTTGTAATCGGCGGCGAACTTCGCCCGGCCGGTCACCTTGCCGAGGGCGTCCACGCGCCGTTCGCCTTTGCCGACGATTCTGTTGGGCGTGCTCAATTGATATGGCGTGGTTGCCGGAGGCGGAGACTATTTCTCGTCCGGAGCGGGGTCCGGCGAGTCGGCGCGCGCAATGCGGGCGAAGAGCGCCTTGAGGAAGCGATGGGTGTTGCGGTGGGGATTGAACTTGCAGCCGAAGATCAGGTCGCGGCGTTTCGGGCCGGGATACTTCGGCCCCTCGGTGACGGTAACCTCATAGAACCTGCAGTTCGGGGTATGCCGGAATGGCCGGTTCGGGCTGGCGAGAGTGACACGGATCGTGGTCGGGCCGTAGTAGTAATGTGGCCAGAAGCGGCCCTCGTTCTGGATGGTGATAGTAATCACACCCGACAGTGTGGGAGAAACATCCAACGCCGACAAGAGGGAAGGGACCCTCGGCGCCGAGGGCTGGGTGCCTGCTGCTGCCTTGGGCCTTCGCAGGGGCGTGGAGGGCGTATTCCCGGCGAGACCCCGGAGAGGCCCCGGTGTGTCTCCCATGGGGAGCGCTCCCCATGGGAGACTCACCGGGGTAATAGCGGGGCCACACTGTGGCCTGATACGGCCATCCCGGCAGGGATGGAGAGTTGTTCGACGGCTGCAAGTCTCGTGATACAGGTAACATACAGGGCTGGATCAGGCTGCGTCCTTCGGAACCCCATCTTTTGGCGAGGGAATCAAGGAACGGCGGGAAACCAGCCCGGGTTCAACTGCCGGAGCGCGTTGAGCGCGAATTGAACCGCCACCGCGGCCAGCAGCAGCCCCATGATACGGGCGGTGATGTTCAGCGCAATCGGGCTGAGCCATTGAGCGCCCCGAGCCGAGATGCGGAGGATCACATAGCTGGCGAAAGCGACCGCCAAGATGCAGAGGTAGAGCGCCAGGCGCTGGGCCAGGTTGGCCGCCTGGTTGTGGAGCAGGATGGCGGTCGAGATCGCCCCGGGCCCGGCTAGCATCGGCACGGCCAGCGGCGTCACGGCGATGTCCGTCTTCGCCGCGCCCGCGGCGGTTTCCTCCGACGTCTCCTGCACGCGTGACCGTTGCGCGCGCAGCATATCCAGGGCAACGAGCAGCAGCACGATACTCGCGGCGAGCTGGAAAGCGGGCAAGGTGATGCCCAGGAACTTGAATATCCACTTGCCCGCGATCGCAAAGGCCAGCAGAACTCCCGCCGTCACCCCGCAGGCCAGCCGGGCCATCTTGATCCGCTGCTCCGGCGTGTCGGTGGGGGTCATGGCCAGAAAGGCCGGGATGACCGCCAACGGGTCCACAATGACGAAGAGCGAGCTGGCCGCGAGGAAAATGTAGGCGGGGAGAGTCAAGCGGGGGCGGAGGTTAACGGGGTTGCATGGGTTGAATGGTTACATTGGTTAAATGGTTACAGGGTTGCATAAGTTGCGTGAGTTGCATCGTTACATTGGTTAAATGAGTTACATGAGTTGCATGAGTTACATGAGTTACATGCGTTACATCAGTTCAGATGGAGCAGGGGGCGAAGATGGCGTCGGTCATACCGTGGATGATTTTCTTGTCGGCCGGGCAGATGGTAGCCAGCACGCCGCCCAGTTCGGCGCGCGCGGCATCACCGTCGCCGGCGACGAAGTAATAGGGGCAGAGCCGCACGCGCCCTTTCATTGGCACGAGCTGGTTGGCTTGGAAGTCAAACCACTCGGCCTCGACCAACCCGGGCTTGTGGTAGCGCTGCAACACGCGGGGCGACTCGGCGAAGTGCGCCAGCGCGTCCGCCACCGCGGCGGCCCAGTCGGCGTGCGAGAGGTCGCTGCCGAGATGGACGCCGCGCGCGCCCCAGGCGTGGGCGGAGAAGCCAGACACCTTCAGGATCAGCTCGCGCTCCTTCTGGGACAGCGCGGTGAGCTCGCGCCAATCGGTGAGGTTCAGCTCCGGGATGGCGGCGTGCGGAGGCAGCGGCGCCGGGTCAATAATCCAAGTGTAGGGGACCAGGCGCAACAGGCGGTTGAGGAAACCTTCGCCCAGTTCCTGCCGCCAGAAGCCGCGCAGGTTCCGATTCCACAGGAGCGCGAAGAGCATCTTCTCCTCGAAGATTGGCTTGGGGGGCGGTGTCAGGCGGAGGCGCTTCGCGGCTGCCAGCTCGAAGATAGCTTTCGCGTTCGGCACGTTGGCCAGGTCGAACAGCTCGAAAAAGCGATAGACGGCGTCGCCGTCGGCAAAGGCGCCGAACTGCGCGTCTTGAACCCTGAACCTGGAAGCGCCCAACTGGTTGGCGAGCCAGGTCATTTCCGGCCGGTAGGTGGCAGCCTCTTCGGAGACCACGATATGCACGGTGGGCGCGGTTCCGAAGATGCCCGCGAAGCCGCGCGTCATGCCATCGGCGCCGCCCAGCACCTCGGTGCCTAGTTGCGCGTAGGTCTGGTTGAGCCACCCGGTGAGACCGATGCCCCCCGGCACGGAATCGAGCTCGGTCACTTTGAGGCCTTCATCGGTGATGAGCAGATCGGGGCGGAGGACGCGCGGCAGCTCACTCTTGAACGCCGGGGAGCGCTGAAGCTGGACGAGTTCGGCGGGCTTGCCGAGGTCGAGCCAGCGGGCGACCCACTCCGGCTGCTTGCCCTCGACGCTCTTGCGGTAGAGGAGATTGACCGCGCGATAGAACTGCAACACCACGCGTCCGAGGGTTTCTACCTCCTTGGCCAGGGCGGGGCCGAGCGGAAAAGGGACTGGCGAGATGCGCCAGTTATGATTCGCAAAAAGCCCTTCCGCCGGCAGGTGCTCCCGCACAAAGCGCGCACGCGCGGCGGCGTCGGCAGGAGCGGAGGTTATGGCCGAGGAAGTCACAAGTAACGGGAGCCCTTTACCGCAGGCGGTGGCCAGCGTCAGGCGCGCACCTGGCCGTTGCCGATCCCGACCCACTTGTAGCTGGTCAGCTCCTCCAGGCCCATCGGACCGCGCGCGCCGATCTTGTCGGTGCTGATGCCGATTTCGGCACCCATGCCGAACTCGCCGCCGTCGGTGAACCGCGTCGAAGCGTTCCAATAGACGGTGGCGGAATCCACCTCGCCGAGGAATTGCTGCGCGCGGGCCTCGTCGCGGGTGACGATGCTATCCGAGTGGGCGGAGCCGTAGTGGTTGATGTGGTCGATCGCCTGCCTCACACCATCCACCACCCGCACGTTAAGGATATAGTCGTTATACTCGGTGAACCAGTCCTGCTCCGTAGCCCTTTTGAGTGCGGAGTGGGGAGTGCGGAGTGTGGAGTGCAAGATCGCCTCGGCCTCGGCGTCGGCGCGGAGTTCGACGTTCTTCTCGGCCAGTTTGGGTGCGATTGCGGGGAGAAACTGGCCGGCGACGGCCTTGTCAACGAGGAGAGTCTCCATGGCGTTGCAGACGGCGGGGCGCTGGAGCTTGGCGTTGAGGGCGATGGCCTCGGCCATTGGCAGGTCGGCGGCGGCATCCACGTAAACGTGGCAGACGCCTTTGTAATGCTTGATGACGGGGACCTTGGAGCACTCAGCCACGGCGCGGATTAGGCCCTCGCCGCCACGCGGCATGCACAGATCCACATACTGCGTCAGCGACAGCAATTCCTTTATGGCTTCGCGGTCGGTTGTGGGCACGACCTGAATGGCGTGCTCCGGGAAAGCCGGCAGGGTGCGCTTGCCCGCCTCGATCATGATGCGCGCAATGGTCAGGTTCGAGTTCAGCGCCTCCTTGCCGCCGCGCAGGATGGTCGCATTGCCGGACTTGAAACAGAGGCTGGCGGCGTCGGCGGTGACATTAGGGCGGGACTCGTAGATGATGACCACCACGCCGATGGGTGTGCTGATCTTGCGCAGCTTGAGGCCGTTGGGGCGGACGCGCTCATCGAGCACCCGGCCCACCGGGTCGGGCAGCGCGGCCACCTCGCGCAGGCCTTTGGCCATGGCGGCGATGCGTTTGTCATCCAGCCGCAGCCGGTCGAGCATGGCAGTGGACAGGCCCATCTTCGCGCCGACATCCATGTCGAGCGCGTTCGCCTCTTTGATGGCGACGGCGCTCTGGTCGAGGGCATCGGCCATGGCGAGCAGGCAGGCGTTCTTGTCATTGGTGGTCAGGCGGGACAACGCGCGTGAAGCCGCTTTGGCCTGCTGCGCCAATTGGACCATCTGCTCGGTTAAGGTCATGCCGGGACACTAATCCAAATTGGGAAAGTTGAAAGGGTGAAATGAGCCGGGCACGGCGGATGCGTTACCGCCGGTGGCACTCGATGCGCGAAGCAGCGCTCAGGTCAAGAAGCGGGACCGAACCAGCCGCGAAGAGGCGCAAGAGACGCAAAAGCAGAGAATAGCAGCGTGGCAAGCCCACACATGCCAGCACCTTGGACTGGCTGGCTTAACGCGTATTTCTTGATCTCGAACTTTGAAGCACCGAAGTTGATCAGCAAACCATGCTCGATGCGCGAAGCGCGGAGATAGCCAAGGATTTGGGCCACGTGTTCGTCCGCCAGGGCTTTGGCCGCTTTCAATTCGATGATCAGGCGGTTGTCCACGAACAGGTCGGCGCTGTAGTCCCCGATGAGCGTGCCGTCCTCGTCATAGACTTTGAGTGGATACTGCTGTTTTACGTCCAGCCCGAGCTTGCGGAGCCGATGGGCCAGCGCGTTCTCATATACCTTTTCGAGGTGGCCGTGCTTGTGATAGCGGTGAATCGCGAACCCTGTCTCCCGCACCACATCGCACAGCTTCATAATGTCTTGCATAGTTGACTCCTCTCATCTTGCGTCTTTTGCGCTTTTTCGCGGCAGAGGTGTTTTCTCGACCGGTGCCCTTAACTGGCACACCTCCGCTTTATGCTGGCAGGTGGATAAATGCAAGTCTATCGCGCCCGAAACCCAGAGCTAACCAGCCTGCCGCGAAAAGGCGCAGGAGACGCAAAAACCGCTGCTCTCGTACACCTCTGCTATGCCCCGCTTTGGCCTCCTCGTCCTCGGACCTCAAGGCCCCGGAACGAGCCGCAATTTCGGCGCTCTTTGCTCGCGCAGTGGATTCACCGCAAACCCGCCGCCCTTCAACCACACCAGCCATGTCTCGATCAAACGTAACACCGCCGCTACCTCCAACCGCTCATGCCTTGCCGGGTACTTCTGCAGGTTTGTCCGCGCCAGCTTGAACAAAGCCGCCGCCGGACGCAGCCGCTCCTTCTGCAGATGCACGAACGCCCCAGCCAGTTGGATCAGACCCTTGAAGAAGTCCCCGTTCGGCCCGTGCCGATCCGCCAGCCACAATTCCTCCAACACCTCATGTGCCTCGTAGAAAAGCTGCCGGTTAAAGCAGTCGAAGAAACCCACGTAATGCGCATCCAGCTCGCCGCCCTGAAAGGCCTCGATCCGCTCCGCGATCTTCCCGCTCTTCTTGCTCACGCCCCGAGCTTAACAACCCCCGCCCACCGACTCCAGACCTTAGCTGCTACAGATGGGCACTTCCAAAAGCGTCAATTTCATGCTACATGATGAGATGCACACTCATGAGAAGCGCGCCGAGGGCGCAAGACGATGGGCACAACTCCAAGTCCAACCTGCGGTTCTACCCCTTACTGCCTAGACGAACATGAAAACCATCATTATTGGCGCGGGGCGCGGCCGGCGGTTGATGCCGGTGACGGCAGACGCGCCCAAGTGCTACGCCGAGATCCAGGGGCGCCGGATGTTGGACTGGGGCTTACAGGCCTTTGCGCGCGCGGGGCTGACTGACATCTGCTTTATCGGCGGCTACCAAATTGACCGCGTGCGGCGCGACTACCCGCAGTTCACTTTCCGTCACAATGCGAACTGGGAACAAAACAACATCCTGGCTTCGCTGATGCACGCCGAGGATCTGATGAGCGAGGGCTTTGTGTGCTGCTACTCGGACATCCTCTTCACGAGCGACGTGGTGCGGCGGCTGCTGGCGAGTGCGGGAGACATCGCGCTGAGCGTGGACACGCGGTGGCTGGCCCGTTACGAGCGGCGCACCGAGCATCCGCCCGACGATGCCGAGAAGGTCACCGCCCAAAACGGCCACGTCACCCGCATCCACCGTGGGATTGCCCCGGCGCAGGCGCACGGCGAATATACCGGCCTTGCGAAATTTACGGCAGCGGGCGCGGCACAGCTCCGTGAGCACTATCACCAGGCGCACCGGAAATACGCCGGTCGCCCGTTCCGCGAGGCCGCTGTCTTTGAAAAGGCCTTCCTGATTCAGCTTCTCCAGGAAATGATCGAGGCCAGCGTGCTCATGGTCCATGCCGATACATCCGGCAATTACATGGAGGTGGACACGCAGCAGGACTTTGACCTGGCGAGAGCCAACTGGCGGGGGGAAGACTGAGTCCGCTAAATTGGTTCAAGGGTGAAGTGAGTGACATGAGTTCCAAGGTGCTCTTTCCTGCGTCGGTGGTCGGGTCGTTGCCGCGGCCGGCGTTTGTGCTCGATTTGATCAATGAGCGGCCGCCCTTGCCGCGGGCGGAATCCGAGCGGCGGATGGAGGCGGCGGTCCGGTACGCGGTCGCGCTGCAGGAGCAAGCGGGGCTGGATGTGGTGACGGATGGCGAATGGCGGCGGAAATCCTACCTCGGTGTGATTGCCGAATTGGCGCATGGTTTCGAGTTGGGGACCTTGGCCGATGGGCGGCCGTTCACTCTGGTGGTGGACAAGCTTGCGCCAAAGCAGCCCGGATTCATCGCGCGCGAGGTCGCCTTTCTGAAGACTGTCACCTCCCGCCAGGTCAAGTCCACGTTGCCGTCCCCGGCCTTGTTGGGCGAACGCCTTTGGAGCGCCGAGAAATCCGCCCGAGCGTATCCCCAGCGCGATGATTTTGTTCGTGCCTGTGTCCCCGTCCTCCGCCGCGAGCTGGAATTGGTGCGCGACGCCGGCGCCGACATCGCCCAAATTGACGACCCGCATCTTTGTCTCTTTGTGGATCCAACGGTTCGCCGGCAATATCCGGACCCGGACGCCGCGGCGGCGTTTGCGGTGGAAATGATCAACGAGATGGTGAGCGGCGTGAGGGGCATCCGGCTGGCGGTGCACCTTTGCCGGCGCGCGGGGGCGCGCGCACGCGGGGAACATTCCCACGCCGGCGGCTACGGGCCGATCACCGGCCATTTGAACCGCCTGAAAGTGCATCACCTCACCATGGAATTCACCGCGCCGCAGGCCGGCGACATGGCGGTCTTCAGGGAACTGCGCGCCGACTTCGAAATCGGCCTTGGCTGCGTGGACGTAACCCCGGGGCAGCTTGACTCGGCAGAAACCATCGCCAGCCGCGTTCGACAGGCTCTGAAGCACCTCGCGCCGAAGCGCATCACGCTTAATCCCGATTGCGGTTTCGCGCCAGGCTCCGGCGCGGCGGTGAGTCTGGACGAGGCGTATCGCAAGCTTTGCCACGAGGCCGAGGCGGCCCGCCTGCTGCGCGCCGAGGCAACGGGAACATCCCATCATGGATCCACAGTCCCCAAGTGACCCGCCTCAGAGCAGTGTCTTGAGCAGCCCGTAAACTCCAATGCTCAGCGCCGCCAGCGAGTCGCCCGCGATCAGGCCCCCGCCCACCAGGGACGTCGTGCCCATGTCCGCCGGCAGTTGGCCTTCCGCCGGTTTGGCCGGGGGCCGGAAGATGGAGGCTTGCAGAGACTGCACCAGCAAGGATACCAGTCCGCCGGCCGCCCACCAGAGGATGGTCACGAACTCCACGAAGCCCCCAAAGGCGCAGGCATAAGGGCTGGGCAAGAAGATCGCGTCGAGCAGGAACGCCGTCGTTCGCCCCAGACGGGTGTTCGCCGCAAAGGTCTGGTAGCGGCGGCGTTTAGTGATGAGCTTGCGCAAGGCTTCGATCAGCAAGCCCAGGACGATGCCCAGCAGCAGGGCTTTCATCACGTGCGGTTGCTCGTAGGTGATCCCGCGGAGCGCGCCGACCATCTTGTAAGTGAAGGCCGCCTGCCATTGTTGCGCCCCCTCCAAATGCGGGTCAGCGAAGAGGTCCCGGGTCAGGATGGGGTAGGCGTTCAGGAACAGTTTGGCCAGCGCCACCGCGAGCACCGCGCCACCGGCGATCCCGATGACCTGGTAACGAAATTGCAGCACCCGGTTGGTGCCCAGACGCCAGCCGGTCGAGCGATCCTGCTGCATATCGCCCCCTTCACTGGTGGCAATCGCCAGCACGGCCGCGCACATCAATCCCGTTGCCGGATCATTCAGGCCCAGCGCTGCCATGATGAACACCGACATTACGAAGGCGCTGGAGATCGGGTTGAAGTCCGAGATGCCCAGCGCGATCCCGTTCACCAACACAAACAGGAAGCACAAGGCCACACCCACCAGCAGGAAGAACGCCGACTGGTGGAGCAGTTGGCTGCCGATCCACACCGTCGCCGCGCCCCAAAACAACACCCACCAGACCAGCCGCCACAGGTTCACCCGCTTCCAATCCGGCGCGGCCGGGGCCGGCTCGGACCGTGTCTCGCGCAGCCGGCGAAGCGCTTGAACCAGCAGGAACGCCAGGTCGAGCATTACCGCTCCCATAATCGCGCCCAGGGAAATGATGAAGCCGATCTTGCGGTAAGGGTCGGTCGGCTGAAGCCAGCCGATGCTGACCAGATGCGGCGTTTGCCACCGGCCGATCAAAGCCACCACCAGCGCCGGCAAGGCAATGCGCGCGCCGACGATCATTCCGCCACCGAAGGTCGCAGCCGAAAGGCCGGTCGCACCCAACAGGGGGACTTTTGCCGAGGCCAGCCCGCCGGCGAAACCAGTCACCATGCCGCCGCCCAGCTTGGCGATTGAACGCTGGAGCAGGGCTTTGTCCGTCAGCGCCCGTAGAATATTGGCCACCGCCAGACCCGAGGGGTAAGTCAATTGCATCCGGTCCACCAACAGCGGCGTGTAGAGCATGCCGATGCCGACGCCGAACATGCCGATGGACATGAAATAGAGCACGAGTTGCCAGGCGGGCGGCACCGGCAAACCCAGCCACACCATCGCCTGGATCAGCGGTGCCATCGCCGACATCCCGGCCACTGAGGCCGCCATGGTCTGGATATAGTTGGCGCTGTGCTTGCCTTCCGGCCCGTAGGACAGCGTTACCGTGCTGCCCAGGATCCCGGCCAGCACCTGCCCGCCGATGAAGAAGCCAATCGAGAAGTTCATGTAGGCCGCCGAAATCCCCCCCAGCGGCCCGAGAATCAGCAGAGCCACACCCGCCAGCAAGATATGGTGGGCGGGCGACCCGATAGGCGGCAACCAGCGATGGCGTTGAGGTGATTGCGGTGAGGCGGCGCTCTCCTCGCGGGCCGAAACAGGACTGCGGTGGTCGGTCATACAACGGTGGTGCGCGGAAGCCTGCTGGCCGTTCAGCCGAATGTCGAGCGCAAGTTGCCGGGAGCATGCCGGGGCCGGCTGAGTTTTCGCATTGCCACCGGGACCGCTGATTCTTTAACTAACTCGCATGGCTGACTGCTTGCTGATATGAAACGTCCACCCTTCGCGCTCTGTGCCATCCTGGCTGCCGCCTCTTCCAGCCGGGCGGCGGACTATTCGGCGGTTTTGCCTGCGCTGGAAAATGACATCCGCCAGGAAATGCGCCAGTGGGACATCGGCGGCGTAGCGGTCGCGCTGGTGGATGACCAGCGGGTGGTCTATGCCGCCGGGTTCGGCGAGGCCAAGCGTGACTCGGTGTTCCGCGTGGGCAGCATATCCAAACTCTTCAACGCTCTCGCCGTCATGCAGCAGGTCGGGGCCGGCAAACTGGACCTCGACGCGCCGCTCGCCCCGGAGTTGCTGCCGCTCAACCCCTTCCCCGGTGCGCCCGCGGTAACGCTGCGCCAGATTCTCTGCCACCGCAGTGGCTTGCCGCGTGAATCCCCCGTCGGCGGATACTTCGACGCTTCTCAACCGGGGCTCGCGGCCACCGTGGCGAGTGTGCGCGGTTGCGTCCTGGCAACCCCGCCAGGCGAGAAGACCCGCTACTCCAATATCGCCCCCAGCATCGCCGGCCGCCTGGTCGAGCGCGCCTCGGGAGAAGGTTTCGAAGACTACCAGCGCAAGCACGTGTTGGGCCCTTTGGGCATGACCAACTCGGCCTGGGCTCTGGCGCACGTGCCCCGGGGCCGCCTGGTTCAGTCACACATACGGGTGGCAACCGGTCGAGGCGGCTGGACGCGGCGGGCGGCGCCGGTCTTTGATCTGGGAACTCAACCCGCCGGCAACCTGCTGTCCACTGCTGAGGACCTCGCCCGCTTTGCCTCGGCGCTGCTGGCGGGTGGCTCGGGCCTGATCAAACCCGAGACCCTCCAGGAAATGTGGCGGCCTCAGCTCACAGCCGAACCCGATGGCTTCGGCCTCGGTTTCAGCATCGGCAATTTCCGGGACCACCGCACCATCGGCCACAGCGGCGCCGTTTACGGCTGCAGTTCCCTGCTGGTCGTGTTGCCGGAGCAAAAGCTCGCCGCCGTGGTACTGGGTAATGAGGACATCGTTGGTGGTCGCATGCGCCACATCGGCAACACTGCCCTTGGGTTGTTGCTCGCTGCCAAGTTTGGGGAAGAGCCGCCGCCCGTTGCCACAGCCTCCCCGCCGCAAGCTCTCGCGCGTTTCGCCGGGGATTATGAATCGCAGAGCTTCTGGGCGCACCTCGCAGTGCGCCGCGGCCGGCTGGTCGGAACGATTTCGGGACAGCAGGTCGAGTTCTTGCTGACAGGCGGCCTGGCGTTTACCGCCCACAGCCGCCTGGACGACGCCGTGCCGGTGGGCTTCGAAAAAGATTCAGCCGGCGTCATCTCGGGTTTCAAGTACGGGCCGATCCAGCAATTCGTGCGCGTGGTTCAGAAGCCTCGCCGCTTGCCGCCCGAATGGCGCGCTTTCTTGGGCAGCTACGGACCAGGCTTCATCCCGCTGATCGTCAGCGAGCGCCATGGCCACCTCTACGCGATGACCGAGAACATGGTAGATTACCGCCTCACCCCGGTGAACCGGAATGTCTGCGCCTTGCCGCCGGGGATGTATGCTGACGAACAGGTTGTCTTTCTCACCGGCAAGGACGGCCATACTCACAGCGTCAATTTCGCCAATATGCTCCTGCCCAGGAGAGACTGATATGAAGCGCAGCATGATGTTTTTGGTGGCGATGCTGATACTATTTGCGGCCTGGCCAGCCGTGAGCGAGTCCGCCGCTACGACCGCGCCGCCGTCGGCGGCGAGCGCATTCAGCTTCGCGGAAGCCTCTCGCGACGTGCCCAAGCCGCGGGAGCTCTACCCATTTGTCAAGCGGGATATGGTCCCGATGGACCTGAGAGTCCTCTCGGATGAGATCGTCACCAGCGACACCGATCCTTCAATAAGCCTGCGCAGGATAACGGGCCGGTTCGACAGCATCGAGCTGGAGGACCAGAGGTGGTTCCACTCGTTCGTCCTGCTGTTGCCCGCCGACCGATCGGTCAACGCAACGGCTCAGCGCCGGGGGAAGGTTGTTATCGTCGCCGGCCCGTCTCGAATGGCGCATGCGGCGCACGTTGCGACGTATGGGGAGCCGATCGCTGCGCGGACCGGCTATCCGACGATGACTCTGTCAGGGCTAAACGTGGATGCCGGCGGCCATGAAAGCGAAGTGGACATTGCCGTGCTGGAGAGAATGCGGCAGAAAACGGGCAAGAACTACTACAACATGAACTGCCAATTGGCGCTGGTTTATATCCAGGCCATGAACGTGCTCGAGAAGGTGCTAAACCTGGATGCGGCAAAGGCCGTCATCGGCGGCCATTCCAAATGGGGGCGCAGTGCGACGGTCGCCGCCGCAATGGACGCGCGGGTCGCCGGAGTGGTCATCATGGGCAACGAGAGCGTTTACCGCACGGATCAGATTCAATGGCACCTGAGTTTTCATCACGCGTTCTTCCAGGAGCAAGTCAACGTACCGGTGCTCTACATCGGCGCCAGCAACGAAGGCGGCTACAAGATGTTCAATGTCAACATCATGCAAGAGCGGCTCAGGCGGCCCATGACCCTCGAGTTGATCCCGAATTACCATCATTCCAACCTCGACGAGAAGCACTTCCTCGACTTCATGATGTGGGTCAGCCACGTGTTCGACGGCCGACCCGTCACCCGGATCACCGAGCTGAAGCATGAGCGGCGCCCCGGCGTGAATGTCTATCGAGCCAGGATCGAAAGCCAGGCCAAGATCCGGTTGGTCCGCGTCTGGTACGTGTACGCGACGAATTCGACCTGGAGCGATCTGATGTGGTACGATTGGCTGATGGAGAATCGAGGCGACTACTACGAGGCAAAGGTTCCCGGCGCCATGCCCGACGCGTTCATGATCGAGGTGGCGGACACGGCACTGGGCATCCCGGGCTACGTCACGAGCCTGCCCCAGAAGCTGACCGACGCCCCGGTGGTGGAACGCGATCCGAACAAGGCTGGCTGGATGGGGCCGGCGGAAAGACAGGCAGGAAAAGAGAAGTAATCCTCCAAGTCAGACTGGCGATTCCCTCAATCGCGCCGCGGCATCAGCGGGATTACATCCGACTTTGCGGCTCGGTCTGCCGCCGAGAGGCAACCGCAATGGTCAGCGGCCGAGGACGACGCGGTGGTCCTATTTCGGCACGACGTCGTCGGCGAGCACTCGGTGGCCTTCTGTCCCATGGTGAATCGCTACGTGATGCTCTGCAATTGGATCAAACCGCGGGGGATGGTCATGCGATCGTCTTCCACCCTTGGAAGGACAGGGGCTACGGATATTTCATGCACGGGCTGAGCTGGTACGGAGCGAGCGCCGACAAGCTGGCGGACCCTGGCCGCGAAAGGCAATGGGGCGGCGAATACGGTCCCTATATAATGGCTCGTTATACGACAGGCGATGCGGACGGCCGCCGGATCTACTACGTAATGTCCACCTGGAATCCGTACCAGGTGGTGGTCATGCGCACAGACTTGAAGCTGCAGGAGACGCGACGGGGCAAGGACCGAAAACGCATCGGAGGCGAGCCCGATTAATCGCGTGATGCTGGGACGCCTGCCAATCGCATGAATTGCTTCGCCGTACGCAGCGGGCCTACCTCATCCGCGGACGCCTTTTGGCAACACGCCCGGCCCCGATTACCCGCGCAGCGCTGAGGGAAGCGGGGCGCGAAACAACCAAATCCCTGTAACCCTATCATCGGCGCCCGCGTATATCTGCTTGTAAGGGTTCAGAATTGCTGATCGCAAAATACATGCAAAGCTTATGAAAAAGACTGTCTTACTGGTTGCTGGCGCCGTACTCGCGGGGACAGCCGTGGTTTATTTGTTCACCAAAGGAACCAACAAGGCCGACGACCCCTCTCTGCCTGAACCGTCCTTCTCGTTCGCGGAGCCTGCTGCTCCTGTGGCAGATGCAACGGCCGACGACAATCACAAGCCCGCTCCAGTCCACCCTGAACCCGAACTCGAACCCGCCGCTGCCGCCCGGCAGGCGACCGTAACCCCTCCCAGCGCCTGGTCTCGCCTCGCGGAAAAGTACGGCCCGGAGAAAACAGCACTTTCGGCCAGGATCACTTCCAATATCACCAGTGTGATTGATCGTGGCATCGAACTCGCAAATACCTGGGCAACAAACTCCGGGTCCGCCACCGTCGCCGAAGCCGCGAGCAAAGAGATCCTGCGCAGCGCCACGACCCAGCTTGGTCTGAGCGAAGACCAGCAGCACCAAACCTCGGCCCTCATCCAGAACCTGATCGGCAAGCGCATGAACGCAGTCACCGACCTGACCTCGGCGATGCGCACCGAGCCGGAGCAAATCATGGACATGCTTCTCGCGGGCGACGCCTTGGCCCGCGGCCAAATCACCCAGCAACAATACGACGAAATAACCCTGCCAACCCGTACCATGCTCCAGAATCTCTCCGGATTCATCATGGGCCAGCAACCCGGGGCCACGGGCATTGCCCAGTTGGTCGGAGATGAAGCCACCGCCGCCAAGCTCCAGGCGATTCTTACCCCGGAGCAGCAGGCCAAACTCACACAGATCGCCGCCATCGCGAACGAGCGTATCCAGGCCCGGCGCGCCCGCAACGTCAACAACCCGGGCCTCTCCGTTCAGAACGGCCAAATCCCGATCATGGAACTGGATAAACTCGATCAATCCGTCGCCGCCGTCCAGAAAATGACCGAGGCCGCAAAACTCATGATGGAAGGCATGAAAGGCCTGAAAGATGCCAATCCGCAAACCGGTGCCCGACCTTGATTGAGTTCGTGCCACCGCGGCACCGCCCGAAGCCCTCCCTTTTCAAAACGCGAGGTTCAACACCCAGCGTCCGAAATACCGGACTCAGCGTGTGAAGTGCGTGGGACGACTCTTGAGGCTCGACGCGCACAAGCAGCGGATTATCTCACAGCGTCGCTGTGTGGCGGGTCATGGGGCAACAATCGGAGCGCGGTAGTATCTGTGGGTGACGGCGACGGTGGTATCGGTCACGATGGCGGTGCTTTTGATGCAGAAAAGGATGGAGCGTTGGCGCAAACGTCCAACGGAGTCCAGACATCCCGCCGGGTTAAGGTGACGAGTCCTTCCTCATTTGACTCATTAACTTGACCAGGCTGATCCTCGTGGCTAGGCCGCCTCCTGCTGATGAAGGCGCAGGAGGAATCAGTTTTGTTGCCCCCCCAGCCTCATGACAGGAACATGTGGGGACGGATGGCGCCTTGGCTTGCGCATTCCAGCGCTTGATCGCGCTACCCTGGCCGGATACCGGTCGCATTCTCCCTTTTCCGACTTGAGTTGTTTCCCTCTCGGCCGGGAAGTCTGCCGGTTTGTTCAAGCGCCAACAGCAAACGCTTGCGCCACAGGCCGCCGCCGTAACCGGTGAGAGTGCCGTCCTTGCCGATGACCCGGTGGCAAGGGATGAGGATGGCGATGCAGTTCATGCCGTTGGCGCGTGCGACCGCTCGTTGCGCCGTCGGCTGCCCGACGCGCCGGGCCAACTCATCATACGAAATGGTTTGCCCATACGGGATGCGACGCAGTTCCTGCCACACTTTGGCCTGAAATGACGTTCCTCGTGAAGCCAGCGGCAACGTGAACTCCTGCCGGCTGCCCTGGAAGTAATTGTTCAATGCCACGCGCAGCCGTTCGAGGAGGGGATGCTGGCCGGGAACGATCGCGCAACCGAAGCACCGGCGCAGCGCCTGCAAGTTGTGCTCCAGCATTCCGCCATCGGTGAACTCCAGAAGAACGATTCCTTGGTCTGACGCCCCAGCTAGCATCGGGCCGAGTGGTGTCTCCAGCATCGTAATCACGACGCAGTCACCGGTCTCGCGGGTGCGGCCAGGCGCCTCGCCAAAGACCCGGCGGAAGGCGTCGCGGAATCCGCTGTGGGACTGGAAGCCGCTGTCCAGGATGGCGTCGTCCAGACTCGCGCCCCGGCGGATGCGCATGAATGCCACGGCCAGTCGGTTGCCCCGGCACCAGGCGGAAAAGCTCATGCCATAATGTTGCTGAAACCAGCGCCGCGCCCGTTCCGGCGTTACGCCTGAAGCGCGCAAGTCGGCCGCTGTGAGCCGCGCGTCCGGGGCGGCCTCCACGCGGGAGATCAGTTCCTGAACCCAGGCCGGCGGCTTGCCGTTTGCCTCCAGCGGATGGCAGCGTTTGCAGGGACGATACCCGGCAAACAGGCAGTCCTTAACGGAGAGGAAGAACTCGACGTTCTCGGCGTTGGGTCGCGACGGGCAGGAAGGCCGGCAGAAAATGCCGGTCGTCTTCACCGCCACGTAGAACACGCCGTCGTAACTGGCGTCCTTCCCTGCAAACGCGCGTTCCATTTCTTCCCGCGTTGGCATGTCAGTGAGTAAATCATACATCTTCATAGAGGCAATGTAACATGTCGTGCCACCGAAAAAGCGGCACCATGCTCCCCGCAAAACTCACGCGCGGCCAGTGGAAAGGGACACGACGATTTCTCTGAACGCCTTCCTGACAGCCATCCCTGGCAGCCGCCGAGCCTGCGCTACGCTTGTGCTCCCATGCGCCCGCAATGCAGGGAGGGCAGCCTCCACCCCACAACCATCCCCAGCCGGTCAAGCCTCGCCCCCGCCACGCGCAGCCGGCGTACAAGCGATGCACCAGCGATGCACCAGCGATGCACACGCGTCAAGCCGGTGTGCATCCCTCGTGCATCGCTGGTGCATCGCTAGTGCATGGCGCGAGCCTGGAAAGATCTGTCTTGGCTGGGGAGGGCTGGGGTGCCGGCATTAACGATAACGGCAGGTGCGGAAGGGCCGATCTCGCCCTCTACGGCGGGCCTCGAAGCCGACCGCGATCTCACTGGGCTCCAGGGCCGCTGGGCGTTCGAGCGTTGCGGCGGACAGGACCACATCTCAGGGTTGGTGGAAGTGCCAAGATACGGCCGACCCGGCATTCCTCGTTTTCCCAGGATTGCCAATACTCACTCTGTATGATTACTTGGTCGAGCATTATGTCGAACTGTTGTCCGCGATCCGCTGGTGTTGGCTTGTGATCATGTTTCGCCGATTGAACTGGTTGTTGCCTGGCATCTTCGCGCTTGCGGTAGGTTGTTTGAGTCCGTCCTCACCCCGCACATCCGCCGACAAACCCGCCGCCGATCAGCCCGCCGAGGGCGAGTTCTCCTTTGCGATCACGGCGGATATGCGTCAATACACCGGCCCGAAGCATCCCGGCTCGCAATACTTTGAGGGCGCGTGCGCCGCGTTGCTCGCCGTCGGCCCGGGCGATTTCATGATCAGCCCCGGGGATATTGATCCGATTCCACCCGTGCGGGCCACCCTCGACCGTTTCTTCGGCACCAATTACGTCTGGTATCCGGTCATTGGCAACCACGAGGCCGAGACGCCCGAGGATATCGCCTGGCTGCGGGCCTGGGGCGCCGGCCCCATTCCCGGTCTCGTCCGGCAAGGCCCCCCTTCCTGCAAAGCGACGGCCTATTCCTTCGATCATGGGATCGCGCATTTCGCCGTGCTTAACCAGTATTGCGACGGCAGTTCGGAGAACGGAGTCAAGGGCGATGTGCTGGAGGTGGTTCACGACTGGCTGGCCGGGGATCTGGCTGCCAACCGCAAACCGGTCATCTTCGTCGTCGGGCATGAGCCCGTCATCACCATGCCGGACATGGACAACGGCCGGGTGCGGCACAAAGGCGATTCGCTCGATGCGCACGCGGCGAACGCCCGGCGCTTCGTGGAACTGATGCGCCAACATCATGTCACCGCGTATCTGACGGCGCACACGCATAACGCTTCGGTCACGAATATGGGGGGTGTTTGGCAGATTGACGCGGGGCACGCGCGCGGCCTGGGGGACAAGGGCGCGCCGAGCACTTTCCTGAAGATTCACGTGAAACGCTCCGGCAGCCGCCTCGACATCTACCGCGACGATGGCAAAGGCGGAGCTTATGCTTTGAGGCGCTCCGTGGGCCTCGATTGAGACAGGCGCCGGAGTTGCTCCATCCGCTTCCGCAGGCTGGTCACACCCTAGCCCTTCTTCTTGCCGAACATCGAGCCGAGCCCGGACCTGGAGTTCTCGCCCCGCTGGCGCACCTTCAACTGGCCGAGAATGGAGTGCCAGTCAATGTAAACTTTGTGCCATTGGTTCTCCAGATTGCGCCGCGTTCCTTCGTTCAGCTCGCTCAGGTAGCGCAGCGACGGCGCGTCGCCTACGACCGCGTGGATCTCCTCGCGGGTGGGGGAGACCACCTCGACCGAGGCCATGATCAATTCCAACTCCTGGATCAGAATGCTCTTGGTTTCGAGGAACTGGTTTTCGTCGTCCGAGGTGAATTTCTTTTCCCGGGCCAGGGTAACGAAGTGGTTGAATTGCTTCCAGCACTCGATGTAGTTTTCCACCTGGTCCACAAGTTGATCCAGTTTGATGGCGGCCATAGGTTGGTGAGGTTAGGTTTGGTTTGCCGGTGAGTAGGGGCCCTTGGGGGAGAGATAGACAATCGCGCCGCCGCGCAACTCGCGGGCAGCTATCCTCAGGCTCGGATAGTTGATGACAATCTCGGAGAGCGGCAATTGCGCTGCGGCCCCGTCGCGAAAGACATCCAATACTTGCCGGCCGATGTCCGCTACCATGGCCGCGGGGAAGCTCGATGGCAGCGTTCCGACCACTACGGCGCCTTCGCGGTCCACCGTGAAGCTGCCCGAAGGCAGGCGCAGCAATGAGGGCGCTGGTTTACTGAAGCATTTCAGGAAGCCCATAGCGCCATTACCTTCTTCATCGTCTCCCGGATCCGCTCCAACGTCATCGTATGGGTCCAACCCACGCAGAATTCGGTGTCGCCCTGGCACGCCAGGCTCACGTGCCGCTGTGGGCCCAAAGCCTCGATTCGCTCCAGCGGTCCGGTGTGCAGCCGGTCGCCCAGATCGCGAAACCGATCGAGGCATTGCCGCGCCCACCGGGCCATGTGCTCCGGGTTTTCCAGTCCGCGCGCCACCGGATCGCGGTCGGCCCCGGGCGTCATCGCCAGCACAAACTCGACCCCCTCGACCTGCGACAGCCCCGCCAAAGGCGACGGTTCCGACCGCGGCGTGCTTTCGGGGGAGACTGCACCCTGTGCTTCGTCAAGCGCCTGGGCTGATTCGAGGAGCAGTGCGTTGTAGGACTTCAAAATGGTGCGCGGCCGGTTTGCTTCCATCGGCAGCATTTCGAAGGTGCCTGCCTTCCACGACAGGACCTTCTGAAAAGCAGCTTCGCCGCACAAGTCGCCCGCCTTGGCATCGATCAATTCACCGTCCTGGATCCAGATCTTCCCCGCGAGCGAACCGTTGCTGATGCGGAGGACGCAGGAACTCTGCGAGATACACTCCATCTGGATGATGTCCATGAGGCTCTTGCGCTGAACCCCGCGAAAACCAGACAGGCTCTCACGGCCCAGCAGTGATTCGAGGCACTCCAGGAACATCTTGATTTCCTGCTCCGTGGTGGGCTTGTTCCAAAACAAGTCCACCCCCACGGCATAGACCCGCGAGCGGAACTGCTCGTCCAGCACCCCCGTGAGCACCACCGTGCGCAGTTCCGGGTACTTGCGGCGCACGACGGACAGAATCTGCAGACCGTCCACCTTTGGCATCTTGAGATCACAAATCAGCAGGCGATACGGCTCCGCCTCCAGCATCGCCAGGGCGCGCGTGCCGGTACTGGCGGTATGAATCTCCGGCTGGCTGGGCAACTGCCCGAGGATTTGCTGGTACATATCCAGCAAATCCGGCTCGTCGTCCACCAGCAGAATTCTGTGGGGCCTTTCCATTAACTTTCTTGTGCCAATCGCTAACTCGGTGTCGCTATTAATTCAAGCCTCAAAAACCGAACATGGTCTCGCGCCCTGAGCAGCAAACGCCATTCCGGATGGGCGGGTTTCTGAAAGTTTTGCCCATTCTGTGCCAAACACCGGCCACCGCGGAATTCCCACGCATGGATCGAGGGCAGCAATGGGACAACCAGTCCACTGATGAGACAACAGGATGCGCCCCACCCGAGGCCGGATCTGCTCCGGGTGACGGGGCTGACTGACAGCGGCTAAGCCGAAACGGTGGCACAATTCCTGCGCGAGACGCTGTCAGAAGCAGTTCAAACGAACCAATCCAGATGAAGTGTGCGCTGACAAGCGGTGAGGTTCGCACACCGCATGGGACACCCCGGACCCCCATGCGGTTTGCCAGCCGAGTTTTGATTCATACGGGTGTTTGGACTGGCGCCGGGGTTGAAGCGACAGACGACACATGAGTTCACTCACTCACTCAGCCAAGACGAGAATGGCCGGCCTTTTCCAGAACCTCCTTAGGAAGTTGGTGGCCGACCCCGCCGCGAGCCGCCAGCCCAAAGGCTCCGGTTCCGCCGCTACTCCTTTGTCCCAGCCTGCGGCTTCTCCACATCCCAAGATCACACCACTGCCCAACAAGGGCTCCTTCCACAACGGCAAGGGCGTCGAGCTGCCGCTGCAACCGATCCTGGCTGGACTGCCGCTGGAACTGCAGCCCCGCCTCAAACAGCAAGATGCCGGCGCGCGGACTGTGTGTGTTCCGCTCGAAAGGATACTGGCGCAGCTCGCCAGCGGCGCGGTCAAAATCCCCTTTGGCGATTTGCGCCAGGCTGCGCCCGGACTTTTCACCGAGGAGGATGACCGTGATCGTGTCTTGGTTGCGATCCCGTTGGCCGAGGTCCTTGCCCGGCTGAATCCCGCCTTGATTAAGCGCCGCCGTGAGCAGAAGGCCATCGAACTCCCCGAGCACGTTCGCAGCCCGTTCGACCGGTACGGCCAAGGGCTGGCTATTTCGGAGGCTTCGACTCGGTCGCAGGCCGTCTCGGCCCCTCGTCATGCCAGCCCGCCGACGCCGCCCACCTTGGCGTCCCCCACCCGCAGCGCCATCACATTCTCCCCCACCCCCCCTCCGCCCACCGCGCCGCCAGTCAGCATGCCCGCGATGAGTTCCGCCACGCGTGCCCTGGGCGACTTGCGCTCCAGCGGCGCTCCCGCCGCGCCGGACCCCGTCGTTCCGGCGCCCAAGCCAACCGGCCACACCGACCCGCTGATCGTGGGTCTTTCCGCGATTGCCGAAGGCTGGCCTGAAGCCGTGCGGAAGGAGATCGTCCAATTGAATTTAGTGGATGCCAAGGTGGCGTTGCCGACGGAAGTCGTCGAGCGCACGCTCAAGCAGGGCCGGGTCGCTTTCACGTGGAAGATGTTGCGTTCCTGGATTCGCCCCGCGCCGCTGCCCGCTGTCTCGGCGCACGACAGCACCGTGGTCGAGTTGCCTTTGAAGATTGTCGCGCCGTTATTTCTGGCCCGCCAGCAGGAGCTCCACAAAGAGCAGAAGAAGGTGTCCATTGATAAAGACATTCCCAACCTGTTCTTTGGCTACCCGTCGGCAGAGGCTGCAAAAGGCAAGGGCCCGCCCGGTTCCCAACTCGCGGCGCCCAAACCCACGGACACCAATTACTACATCTGGGACGACACTTCCGACCAGGCCAGGGTTTCGGAGGACGAAGTCAGACGCGGCCCCTCGCCGGGGACGAAGTTCGTTGCCAAGTATGCCACTCCCAACGAAATCGTGTCGCGAGCGGCGGCGCTCGATGGCATCGCCGGTGTGCTCATCGCCTTGCCGGACGGATTAATGGTGGCCAGCCGCCTTCCCTCCGAGGTCCACGGCGACACCTTGGCAGCGTTCCTGCCCCAGATCTTCGCCAAAGTCAACCAGTCCACCAAGGAACTGCGCATGGGTGAACTAAACAATCTGAATTTCACAGTCGGCAACGTGCCCTGGAAAATCTTCCGCGTGAACGCGATCTTCTTTGCCGCATTTGGACGCGCGGGCGAACCGCTGCCCACCGCTCAACTGGCAGCGTTGGCTGCGGAGCTGGATCACAAACCCAAGTAACATTATGGCAATCATCAATCAAGCAACCAAAGAGCTGCAGGTTAAGATTGTCTATTACGGCCCCGCGATGGGCGGTAAGACGACCAATCTGGTCCAGGTGCACGACCACGTGCAGACGGCTCAAGGCAATAAGGGGAAACTGGTATCCCTGGCGACCAGTTCCGACCGCACCTTGTTCTTCGATTTCCTGCCCATCGAAGCCATGGCCATCAAGGGCTTCAAGACCAAGTTCCAACTCTACACTGTCCCCGGACAGGTGATTTACAACACGACTCGCCAGCTCGTCCTGCGCGGCGTTGATGGCATTATCTTTGTCGCCGATTCGCAATACGAGAAGATGCCTGAAAACGCGGAGAGCTTCGCCAATCTGGAAGAGAACCTCAAAACGCTTAAACTGAACCTCGCTGACATCCCCTACGTTCTCCAATACAACAAGCGCGATCTGCCGAATGTCGCCCCGGTGGAATATCTCGAGTTTCTCCTAAACAACCGCGACGTCCAGGTCCCTTCTTTCACCGCGACGGCCCACAAGTGCGAGGGTGTCTTCGAAACCCTCAACATGATCACGCGCATGTTATTGAACAAATACATCTCCCAGGGAACGCCCCAGTACGCATGACATGGCCACCCTGCCTCAACTCATCGAGGAAGACATCCAGCGCCTCGACGCGGAACTCCGCGAGCTGGTCGAGAAGAGCGACGCGACCACGGCGCTGATCATTGACCAGGGCGGCTTCCTCATCGCCAGCCAGGGGGACACACATCAGTTCGACCTCACCACCATCGCGGCGTTGGCGTCCGGTGCCTACATGGCCAACCAGACCATCGCCGGGCTGGTTCACGAGCCCAATTTCAACAGCATCTATCACCAGGGCGACAAGCGCAGCCTTTTCGTCATGTGCGTTGACGATGACTGCCTCCTCACGGTCATCTTCAAGGCGCAGGTGGGGTGTGGCGTCGTGAAATACTTCGCCGGCCCGGCCGTCAAACGCATTGCCGTCCAGCTTCAAATCGCCCGGGAACGCAACCCGGGCGCGGGCTTCGATCTCTCCGAGCTGAACCTCGCCGACCCGAGCGTAATCTTCAAGCGAAAGTCCTGAGGCCAAAAATGGAGGCCGCGAAGCCCGCGGTGGTGCCGCGGTCCCGAGACGGTCGGCCAAGCGTAAGGATTTCCCGGCAGGCCGGTTGAATTCGCTCCGCTGGCGAACGGTCAGGGCGCGGGCGGGAGATCAGGCGATTCGGACGGCAAAGAGATGGCCGCTGCCGGCAGTTTTGGCTTCGCGTGCTCGCTGTAGCTGATCAACCCCGCGCCGACCATGATGCACACCACCCCCGCCCACCGGACGAGTGACACCTGCTCATGCAGGAACCAGATCGCGGCCAAGGTTGCAAACACAAAGCTCAAACCCGTCAGCGGCCAGAGAAAGCTGATATCGCTCTTGGAAATAAGGATCAGCAGGCTGGCGAAGAAGACCGCCTCGCAGAACACGCCCAGCAGGACGTTCGGATTGGTGGCCCCGGCTTTAAGTACCCGGGCGATTTCGGGCACGCTAATCCGCGTCACCTCGCCGACCTGCGTGATTCCTTTCTTGAGGCAAACCACGCCCGCGGCTTCAAAGACCAGCCCGGCAATAAGAATCAAGAGCAATTTGACCATGTTACAAATCCTGGTAGCGAATCAATTTGATGCCCAACGTCTCGACCTGCTCCCGTATCCTGGGGCTCACCAAGGCGTCGAACTCGTTTCTAAATTCATCCAGCGAAGGGTGCGAGTAAAGCTCCGAATCGCCTGCCGGCAGATTTGCCAGCAGCCGGCTGACATAGTCTTCATCCACGCGCCCATTCTGGAGCAGGCCAAACACCGCACTCGTATGGCGCACCCCCCGTGCTCTCAGTGCCGGCCGCGCGCGTCGGGCCAGCCAGTGAAAGATCCCCACGTGCAACGCGCGATAAAACAGCCGTCCCGAAGCCAGCCGCAGGTTCAGGCGAAAGGGATCCAGGGTCAGGCGCAATCGCTGAATGCCGAGCTGGGCAACGTCGGCCATCAGCAGGCGGAACACGGTGGGATGCAGGTGCAAGTGCAAATGACCGTTCACGTGGTCCAGCGAGAGCCCGGTGGCCCGGAACTTCTGAAACTGCGCGTGAATTTCCTCTCGCAATTGCTCCTGCAAACCGCGCAGAAAGAAATATCGGAACCCGGCGCCGGCCGGGTTCCGGGTGAACTCCATTCCAGCGTTCACCAGCCCGGGGATTCTCCTGGACGGCAGCGCGGAGCGCCCGCACAAGAGTGTCAGATGCAGTCCCACCCCCAGCCGCGGGGTTTCTCGTGCCAGCGCCACCGCTTCGTCACACGCCGGTTCGTTGACCATCAAACTCGCGCTGGTCAGAATGCCATCACGATGAGCGCGGATCACGGCCTGGTTGATCGCAGCCGAGCGGCCAAAGTCATCGGCGTTTACAATCAGCCGCCGAAGCCCGGCGCGCACGCTAGAGGCCATAGCTTGGCGCCGTCGCCCCGGAAACGAACCGGCACCAGGTCCGCAAAACGAGCAGGGTCTTTTGCCCCCGGTTAAGGCAGGCTCGTTCGGGGCCAAACACATTGAACCGCTGCTTTTCCAATTTGCACAACAGACGCCAATAGACCGAGCCCATCAATTCAGCAGCGACCATCGAACGGCGGTCAACTGCGGGGAGGCTCGCGCTCGCCAGTTGATAGAAATGCCGGGCCTGCGCCGCGACGCTGCTCGCCAGCTCGAGGAAGCGCGGGGAATACTCCAGCCGCAATATGTCCTCGGGTGAAACCTTGAACCGCGCCAGTTCGCACAGCGGCAGGTAGATCCGCCCGCGCTCCGCATCCGACCGGACATCGCGCAAGATGTTGGTCAACTGGAGTGCCTTGCCAAGGTGGACCGCGTAAGCGCGGCAACCTGGATGCCGGTAACCGAAGATTTCGATGCTGAGCAGGCCAACCACCGAGGCCACGCGATAACAGTACAGCTCGACCAACTGCTCGTAATCTTCGTAGCGGTTGATGTCGAGGTCCATTTCCACGCCTTGCAGCAAGGCGTCAAAATGTTCGAAGGGCAGATGGTATTGGTGGATGACCGGCTGCAATTCACGGCAGACCGGGAATGACGGCATTTGCGCCCCGCAAGCCCGCCCGACGTCTTCGCGCCAGGCAGCAAGTTGGTTGCGCCGCTGCTGCACCGGAGTCGCCTCATCGTCGGCCACGTCATCCACCTCGCGACAGAACGCGTAGAGGGCCGACATGCCATCGCGTTTGGCTCTGGGCAGCAGCACGAAAGCCAGCGCCAGATTCGACGCGCTGTTCCGCGTGATCGCCCGGCTCTCGTGCATAGTCACGGCTGGATGTCCGGCGGGCCTCCCGTCCGCACTGGCGGCAGCCCTCCCGTCTCGGCCAGCGTCGGGTTGCGGAGACGGTGCGCCCGGCGGGGCCGCCGCCACTTCCGGCGTTTCCGCTGTTCTGCGGGGGAATCGGCCCGTTCGGGCGCCACCTCGGCCCTCACGTCCTCGCGGGAGTCCACATGCTTGTGGTGGTGTCGGTGCCGCCGGCGCCGGGTCGTCCGGAAGAAAACCGCCCACACCGCGAGCGCCGCCGCAACCAAAGCCGCCGCGCCGACCACAATCAGGGTCTCGCGCGCCCCACTGCTCAGGCTCTGCCACTGAACCAGCACATCCTCCACCTCCAAGTCGGCCAATATACACCACGTCGTGCTCATGTTGAACTTTCCTTGCCCGCCAGGCCCGATAGCTCCTCGGCCTCAGTCCCCGCGGCGAGGTTCAACCGCTGCATCCGATACCTGAGCGCATGGCGGCTGATCTTCAACTGCTCGGCCGATTTGGTTAGGCTGAAGTGGTTTTGTTCCAGGATGCCGGTGATCAGCTCCCGCTCGTAATCGGCCATCATTTCGTCCAGCGACTCGACGCCGGCTGGCTTGGGCACCGGGGTCTTGTGCAGCCGCGCCTCGAGCTGGAAGTCCGGCAGGCTGCTCGGCTGGATCTCGCTCGTCGTTTCCAGGATCAGCGCCCGCTCGATCACGTTGCGCAGCTCCCGCACATTTCCGGGCCAGTGGTGCGAGAGCAGTTTCTGCCGGGCGGCGCGGCTGATCGTCCGTGTGTTCTTATTGAGGGAAACGCCGAAGTTCTTAAGGAAGTACTCGGCCAGGAGCCACACGTCTTCCCCTCGTTCGCGCAGCGGCGCCAGCCGGAACTGTACCACGTTCAGCCGGTGAAACAGGTCCTCCCGAAACTGACCCTCGCGAATGGCCTCCACAATGTCGCGATTGGTGGCGGCCAAGAGCCGGACGTTGACCTTCAGTTCCTGGGTGCCGCCCACGCGCCGGAACGAGCCGTCCTCCAGGAACCGGAGCAGCTTGGCCTGCAGCGGCCGGCTCATGTCTGCGATCTCGTCTAGAAAAATAGTGCCTCCGTCGGCCTCCTCAACACGACCCGGTTTTTGTTTCAGGGCGCCGGTAAAGGCGCCCTTCTCGTGCCCGAACAGCTCGCTCTCCAGCAGTGTCTCCGGGATCGCAGCGCAATTGATCCGCACATAGCTCGCCTGGCTGCGCTGGCTCAGACCGTGCAGCGCGCCGGCGACCAGCTCCTTGCCCGTTCCGCTCTCCCCCAGAATCAGCACCCGCGCAGCGGTAGGCGCCACCGTCTGGATCAGTTGCCGCAGCTCCCGCATCTTGGAGCATTCGCCCACAATCTGTTCCAGCCGGTAGGTCTCGATCGCCCGGGCCCGCAGGTTGGCGTTCTCCTGCAGCAGCCGATAGCGCTCCCCGCAGCGCGCGACCGCATGCAGCAATTCTTCCGGCGCAAACGGCTTGGCCAGATAATCAATCGCGCCCGC
Organism: uncultured Verrucomicrobiota bacterium; assembly: GCA_964625855.1. GTDB lineage: Bacteria > Verrucomicrobiota > Verrucomicrobiia > Limisphaerales > UBA8199 > JAPLUA01. Next base: position 98,519 of record CAZVFC010000029.1, read on the forward strand.
CTGGATCGCTTCCACCGCCAGCTTCGGGGTCGCATAGGCCGTAATCATCAGCACCGGCAGGTCCGGCCATTGCGCCCGCGACTTGGCCAGAAACTCGTAGCCGCTCATCCCGCCCAGCCGCGCATCCGTAATGACCATCAAGAAGTCCTCCCGCGCCAGCAGTTCGAGCGCCTCCTCCGCGGACTCGACCGCGCGCACCGTGTACCGCTCATCCGTCAGCACGGTCTTGAGCGACAGACGCATGTTCTTTTCGTCGTCCACGACGAGCACAGGTGGAAGCCGCAGGCTCATGCTTCGGACTTTGGACTTCGGACGTCGGACTTCATTTCGATCTGGGCAGCTTGATCAGTGCTTTAGCCGGAAATACTAAGACGAACCGCGCGCCTTTTCCAAGCTCAGATTCTACCCGCACCGTGCCCCCGTAGAGCTCCACATTGTGCTTCACCGTCGCCAGGCCGAGCCCGGTGCCCTTCTCCTTCGTGGTGTAGTACGCTTCAAAAATCTTCCCCTGCTTCTCCGGGGCAATGCCGGGTCCGTCGTCGCGAATCGCAACCTCGACCGAATAGTCGCGGTGGCACTGAGCCTTGACGAAGATGTTGCCCCCCTTGTCGCCGAGGGCCTCCCGCGCGTTTTGGAGCACATTGAGGAACGCCTCGGAAAGATGGCGGCGCTGCATCAGCAACGGCGGAAAGGCCCGGTCGTATTCCCGTTGAATCTGGATCGGGTAGTGCACCGCCGGCGGAAATACCCGTTCGAGAGCGTTCTCCAGTTCGTCTATCACGCTCAGTTTCTCCACGTGCCCCTCGCTCAATTGCGCGTAACCCATGATCTCGGTGATGATCCGGTCCGAGCGCTCGACCTCCTCCTGAATGATGCGAATCTGCTCAGCGGAGGGCGCCTTGCCTTGTTTAAAGGCGCGCTGGAGCGAGAACGCCGCGTTGTTAATGATCGCCAGCGGGTTCTTCATCTGATGGGTAAACTCCGCCGCCACTCGGCCCGCCGACCGCAACTGGCCTTCGCGCATCGCGAACTCCCGCTCTTCGTCCACCGCGCGCCGCTGGCGTTCCATCAAGACCTGTACCCCGTAGCAGCACACCGTCATCAGGATGAGCAGCGCCAGCCGCAGCAGCAGTGGTTCCGCGGGATTATCCAAAGTCCCCGGAAACAGGATTTCCCGCTCGGCCACATCCAGGTAGTCCGCCACCTTGATCAAGATAAGCCCCGCCAGCACGTAGCAGGCGATCAGCGTCAGATTGAGCAGGATTTGCGACGTTGCCCGCGGCACGCTCACCGCACCGCGCAAAATCAATCCCAGGAAAAGCCAGTAGAGAATGCTGTCATAGCCGCCGGTTACCACCGTCAGAGCCGACAGGAAGATCCCATCCACCAGGCTCATCGCGAAGACCGCCCACGACACCAGCGGCAGCGGCACGTAGCGCATGGCCAGCAGCACGCCCGCCACCAGGATGTTCAAGCTAATGTAGATCCACAGGAAATACTGCGTGGTCTCGACCGCAATCTCCAGTGTACCCAGGACTTTCCCAAACCAGGGCGTGAAGTAAAACGAATGCACCAGCATCGCAATCCCGGCGGCTTTCAAAGGCAGGACAATGTCCCGCTCCATCATGGTAATGCGGTCTATCAATTGCGGCGCCTCGGGCGCCGGGATTTTCAACAGCTCGACCGCCCGCCCCGGGAACCGCACGATAGCTCTCACCACGTCCCGGAATCCGTAATGCCTCAACCGCTGCCATAAGCCGTAGTTCATAGATCACAGCGCATCGGTGCAGCCTCCACCCCGCCGCAGCAACTCCAACGCCCTCTGGACCACCTTCTCGACTGGCCACAACCGGCCCAGCCCCTCGTAGCCGCACGACAGCAGCCCTTCCTCCGGACCGACAAATTCCATGCCTCGCGATTTGAGCTTCGCCGCGTTTTCCTGGGTTGTCGGGTGCAGCCACATTTTCCCGTTCATCGCCGGCGCAATCAGGACCCGCGCCTGGGCGTTGAGGGCCAGTGCCACGCAGCTCAGCGCGTCGTTCGCCAGCCCAAGCGCCAGCTTGGCAATGGTGTTCGCCGTCGCCGGCGCGATCAGCAGCAAATCGGCTTCGTCGGCGAGCTGGATGTGCGCGGGCTTCCAGCCGTCGTCGTCATATAAATCCGTCACCACGGGATGGCGGGACAGTACCTTGAAGGACACCGGGGTGATGAAGCGAAGCGCGTCCGCCGTCAGCACGACACGCACCTCGCACCCCTCTTGGGTCAACTGGCTGGCCAGCTCCGCCGCCTTATAGGCCGCGATCGAGCCCGTCACGCCCAGCACAATGTTCTTTCCCGCGCTCATCTTGTCTCGAAGTTTACGCAGCACATTTCATTTTGCGTGGCCTTACATTTCCGGCGCCTGGACCCGCCCCGCCCGCAGCTTCTCCGCCTCGAGAATCGCCAGCATTCGCCGCAAGTCTTGCTGGACCGTGCCGCTCAGCAGCAAGTAGTCAAAATGTTTCCATTGGGCGATTTCCTGCCGCGCCACGCCCAGGCGCTTTTGAATCACCGCCTCGGAATCCGTGCCACGCTTGCGTAGCCGCTGCTCCACAATTGCCATCGAAGGTGGCGTCAGAAAGACTGATACGAGCGCCCGCTTCAACTCCGCGTCCTCCTGCGCTTTCTGGCGAATCGTCGCTGCCCCCTGCACATCCACATTGAGAAGGACATCTTTGCCCTCGCGCAGCTTGCCCAGGACTTCGGCCTTCAGAATGCCGTAACTGTTGCCATACACCGTCGCGTGCTCCAAAAAGTTGCCGGCATGCACGCGTTTCAGGAAGGACGCGGCGTCCAGAAAATAGTAATCCGCTCCGTCACGCTCTCCTTCGCGCGGCGCGCGCGTCGTGCAGGTGACGGCGCGGGTCATCTCCGGCCGCGCCGCCAGCAAATGCTGGCAAAGCGTCGTCTTGCCCCCGCCCGACGGCGCTGAAATCAGCACGAGCAGCGGGCTGGCCGTCGGCGCTGGCTTGGCCGGCGGCTCACCCTTACCCTGTCGGGTCCCGGCGCTCGCCTGGGGTTCTCGTGTATCAGCGTTCATCTGCCTTCCACGCTTTGCTGCCTTCGGGTCTTCGCCATTTGTCCGTTCGTATTCCGTCGCCTCATTCCACATTCTGCGCCTGCTCGCGGAACTTCTCCAGCTCCGCCTTCAGCTTCACCACCTCGCGTGAAATCAAGCTGTCGTTGGCTTTAGCGCCGATCGTGTTGATTTCCCGGTTCATTTCCTGCGCTAGAAAATCCAGCAGCCGGCCCACGGGCTCCTTCGATTTCCGCCCATCCTCGAACTGCTGGAAATGGCTCCGCAGGCGCGTCAGCTCCTCCGAGATGTCCGAGCGGTCGGCAAAATAGACCACTTCCTTCAGCAGCCGCTCGTCCTCCACACCCGGCGCCTCCAAGCCGGCGCTCTTGATCCGCTCGATCAGTTGCTGACGATACCTTTCGGCGACCGTGGGGGCCTGCTCTGCGATTTGGGCCGCCGCTTTCCGCATGGCGTCTATCCGCTTCGCCAGGTCCTGGGCGAGGTGTTCCCCTTCCCGTTCCCGCATCTTCACCAACTGCGTCAGGGCTTGCTTCAACGCCTTCTCCGCTGCCGGCCAGAAATCTTCCTCCATACCCAGCTCCTCGTCGGTTTGCAGCACTCCGGGAGCCCACGCCACCTGGTCGAGTGTTATCGGTCCGGGCAGCTTCAGTTGCTTCGACAGCCGAACCAACGCGCGCGCATAAGCTTGCGCCAGGGGTGCGTTCAGATGCATCCGAGCCGACGCCCGGCCCTCCCCGGAGTGCAGCACCACCCTCACAATCAACCGCCCCCGGGCAATATACCGGTTAATCACGTCGCGGATCTGCGCCTCGAGCAATTCCATTTCGCGTGGCAGGTTCACCGAAATCTCCGCCTGCTTGCGGTTCACGGAACTGAGCTCCACCGTGATCTTGAAGCCGTCTTTCGAGCAATCCCCGCGCCCATAACCCGTCATGGATTTCATCGCCCCTCAATATGCGAAATCCGAATCCCCCATGCGAACAAATTCTCTATCCCGCCGCGCCCGCCAAAGCGCGCCCGTCGGCAGCCTCGGCGCGCAGAGACCACTTAAGCCGCTCAACCCTTCGCTGCCTTCGGTCTTGTTCCCGCGACCTTCACTTAGGCAACTCGCGGTCAGCCGCCTCGCACAAGACATGGAAGAGCAACGTGTGGCACTCCTGGATCCGCGCGGTAACCGTGCCTGGGACCAGCAGATCCAACGTGGCCACCCCCTTGGTGAAGCCGCCATCGCGGCCCAGGAAACAGATGCTCTTCATCTTCTTGCGGTCGGCTTCTTCGAGCGCGCGCAGGATGTTGCGGGACTTGCCGCTGGTGGTGAAAGCGATGAGCACATCGCCCCGCTGGCCAAGGCCCCAGACCTGGCGCGCGAAGATCTCGTCGGAGTGGTAGTCATTGCAGACGGCGGTCATGAACTCGCCGTTGGCCGTCAGCGAGATGGCGGGATAAGGCCGGCGGTCATCGCGGTAGCGGCAGAGGAACTCCGTGGCCACGTGGGTGGCGTCCGAGGCGCTGCCGCCATTGCCACACACCAACAGCTTGTGGCCGGAGGTCAGACACTGCACCACCAGCTTCACCGCCCGGCCCAACGGCTTCTCCAGCGCGCTCAGCGCGCGCGTGGCGGCGACCGAACCCTCAATAGCATTTTGCAGCAGTGTCATGCCAAGAGGGTAGGCGCGAAGCCCGGGAATTGGAACTGGAAAATCCAGCTCGCCGGAACGCCGGAACGGCACCAAGCCCGAATTTTTGGCTGGCACCAGGACCAACTCCCGGGGCACGCTGGCTCTACTATGAAGACCAAGACCAAGACCAATCCAGCCGCCGGCATCAACCGCCGCGACTTCCTCCAATCCACTGCCGGGGCCACCGCCGCCCTGAGCCTGTTGAGCGCCGCGCCCTATGTGGCCCGCGGGCGGGTGCTCGGCGCCAATGACCGGATGGGCCTTGGCTTTATCGGAGTCGGCAGTCGCGGGAGCAGTCACCTCGGGACGGTGCAGCGGCTTATCAAAGCCGGGGAAAACGCGCAGATCGTGGCCGTCAACGACGCGTTCCGCTACCGGCTGAATGAGGCCGCCAAACCGACCAGCGCCAAGGCCTACATGAAACACCAGGAGCTGCTGGCGGACCCGAACGTTGACGCCGTTTGCATTGCCACTCCTGATCGGCTGCACGTCCCCCAGGCACTGGATGCCATCCGGGCCGGCAAGGATGTCTATTGCGAAAAGCCGATGGGCCACTGGTCGCAGTTCGACCTGTCGAAGCGCTTCTACGAGGAAACCCTGAGGCTCAAGCGCGTGGTGCAGATCGGCAACCAGGGCAACTCCAGCTCCGCCTGGCAGAAGGTGCGCGAGTTGATCCAGCAAGGCGCCGTCGGCCGCGTGCAGCTTGTCACCGTCGGGTTCTACCGCAACGGCGATTGGGGCGAGCGGATGCGAATCCCCGACCCGGAGGCGAAGCCCGGCCCGGACCTGGACTGGGAGGCGTTCCTGGGCGACGCGCCGAAAGTGCCGTTCACCGTGGACCGCTTCTTCAGTTGGCGCAAATACCTCGACTACGCCGGCGGCCCGTGCACCGACCTGTTCCCGCATGTGTTCACGCCTTTCGTCAGCGCCATTGGCCTTAAGTTCCCGTCCCGCGCCGTCGCCTCCGGCGGCATCTTCAAATACACCACCTACGACCGCGAAGTGCCGGACACCTTCAACATGTGCCTGGACTACCCCGAGAAGCTCTCGATCGTGCTCCCCTGCACGCTGGCCAACAACTACCCTCCCGAAGCGGCCATCCGCGGCGATGAGGGGACGCTCACCCTCCAGAATCCGGGCGAATGGAATCGCGGGTTCGACAGCGTGACCGTGGTGCCGATGAAGGGTGAACCGCGGACCTTCCCCGCCGAGAAGATAGACGCGACGCCGCTCCATTGGCAGAACTTCCTCAAGTGCGTGCGCACCCGGGAAAAACCGGTCAGCGACGTGGAATTCGGACTCCACGTCCAAGCCGCCCTGAACATGGCCATGTTGAGCTTTCTCCAGGAGAAGGTGGCGAAGTTCGATCCAGTGAAGGGACAGATCGTCCTTTAGCCCAATGCCTTTCGCAGATTGACACGCGGCTCGGTTCCAGCGTTGTCCCGGAGGAGCTATATCCCGTTTACGCCTGCGGTGTTGCGATGGTGCCGCCCTGGCGTCTTACCGGTGTGGTTCCCATGGGCAGCGCTCCCCATGGGAGCCACACCGGCTCCCCTCCATCCCCACGCCGGCACAGCGCCATCGAGCTGCCGGGGGGCAAGAAGGACCCGTGGAGAAAGGAGCGCCAAGGCCAGGGAGCACGGGCGTGCGCATTGCGTTAGGGAAGCGCCGCTCCGTAAGTAATTCAGCAAGAGGCGGTTAAGCGCGATTCCCCATCGTCCGTCGCTCTTCTTCCGCCGGATCTTAGGCGTTGGCCGGAGGGGCCTGGAACCGTGCAATCTGCCGAAGGACGACGGGGCGGGCGGAGTGGGAACGCTTCTAGGGGAGTTTGGCCTTGACGGGTCGGGCTTGCCGGGCAGGATGGGCAAGGCAATGAGTATTTTCCGTCAGTCGGCGAGGCGGTTCTCCGGCGGCAGGGACGCAAGCCCAGGCAGCTTTGAACCCCATGTCCGTTTTGTGCGGCCTTGTCTTTGCACGTACGACTGCCCTGTTGCAGTGACAAAGTCCTTGCGCCTGTCTCCCCCGCCACGGGGTAGTCTGTTCCTTCGGAAGTTTGCTGCTTTGCTGGTCCACCATCAGAGCGGGGGCTCCCCGAGGGCTTTGTCTTCCGACTTTGCCTCTATGCAGGCAGGTTTGTCCCAATTATACTGTTCGACGAAATGATTATGGCATGGCGTGGGTCAGCCTGGGTGTTCGCCGTGATAGCGATAGGCATTTTGATTGCCTTCTTCGCCAGCATTCCGCTTCGGACAAGCTCGCAGATCAAAGCCTACAAAGCGTCCATCAAGCCGGGAATGACCTTGGTCGAACTGACGAACATGATGGGAAAAGCAGATCGGATTGTCGGGCCAGATCGTCAACTGGACCGTGCACACCACTACCAGATTCCCCCCCTCGGCTCGAACAGAGTCGTTTACTTTTATCCGAAGGAGGGGCTTCCATACTACAACCTTTTCGTTTTTGTTGATCCAGAGAAGGGAGAGGTTACAGAGTTGGTGGTGGACAAGATGAACTGATCGTCGAACCAGCAGATCCACCGAATGAGCGCCCCACCCGGCCAGTCGAGAGATCGTGGATTCACCGGACCCGCGCCGAGCAGCGTGGCCTTGTCTCCGGCGCTCATCGGTGATCTTTTGAGTTCTTCGACATCGTATGTTCCGCGCCCTTGGTAAACTGTTCCGCAAGGAGGAAGCACCGAAGGAACCATTCGTGGATCCAGTGTTCGGGCAGTTCAAGTTCGAGCGCAGCCTTGGCTGGAAGAAGCAGATCGCTCTGGGAGACACGAGCGCGGAGTTGGTGCTCGGGTCCGATGGCGAGCCGCCGTCCGAGCGGATGCTGCGGACGGCGAAGTCGTGGGTGGACCAGTGGCAGTCACAGTTCCCAAAGATCATTGCCTACATTCGTCGCGAGCTTGGAGGTTGGTCCGACGAGCCGAACTTGCCTGTTCCAGAGAAGTTCGAGGTCGAGTCCATCAACATTTTGTGGAGCGATAAGCCCGAAACGAGCATGGTTTACTTCCATTACCCGGGGGATGACATTCGGGCGTGGCACGTGACTTTTCACGGATTTGAGCCGCAGGGCTTTGCATATGATGACTAAACGTCGACAACCGGATCGAGCCAATGACGAGGAGCGCATTCGCGCTTATTGCGACTGCCGGTGCCCTTGACGCGCTCCTCGTCATGGCTCATCCTCAATGTTAGACCCTGACCGAATCTATTCACACCCATACGAACATCTTCCACAATGGACATCCCACGGATATTCAACATCACGGAAAGTGCTCACCGCATCCACAACCCGATCACACCCGAAAAGCTGGCGACTCTCGGCGCGGCGCTGCGTCTGGAATCGGGCGCCCGAGTGCTCGACCTCGGCAGCGGTTCGGGAGAGATGCTGTGCACCTGGGCACGCGATCACGGCGTCATCGGCACCGGCATTGACCTGAGCCAGTTGTTCACCGAGCAAGCGAAACTCCGTGCGGTAGAACTCGGCGTCGCCGATCAAGTCCAGTTCATCCATGGCGATGCTGCCGGCTATGTCTCTGACCAGAAGGCCAGTGTGGCCGCCTGTGTCGGTGCCACTTGGATCGGCGGGGGAGTCGTCGGCACGATCGAGCTCCTGGCGCGGAGCCTGCACCCCGGAGGGATCATCCTCATCGGCGAGCCCTACTGGCGGCAGTTACCGCCGACGGAAGATGTTGCCAAGGGGTGTCTTGCCAACTCAATCTCCGACTTTCTCATGCTTCCGGAACTTCTCGCGTCTTTCGGCCACCTTGGCTACGACGTCGTTGAAATGGTTCTGGCTGACCAAGACGGCTGGGACCGATACGAGGCGGCCAAATGGCTCACCATGCGCCGATGGCTTGAAGCCAATCCCGGCGACGAGTTCGCGAAAGAGGTTCGAGCCAAACTGACCTCGGAACCCGCGCACTACGCCGCTTACACGCGTGAATACGTGGGCTGGGGTGTGTTCGCGCTGATGCCGCGATGATGCGTTAGCGCAGGGCCGAGAACGCCGAACAGCTCGCCCCGGGCCCAGACCACTCGAAGTCTGGAACCAATTCGTGTCGCGCCGTCCGCCCGCAGCCTGTAACTTGGAGCAGGCATGACTGTCGCCGACCACATCCGCAAGAAGCTGGGGACGCTGCCGCATAAGCCGGGCATCTACCTGATGCGAGACCGCTTCGGGACGGTGATCTACGTGGGCAAAGCGCGGGATTTGCGCAAGCGCGTGAGCCAGTATTTCCAGCCCTCCCGGCGGATGGGTTGGGACCTGAAGTTCAAGGCGCTGACCGATGCCATTCACGACTTCGACTTCCACATCGTGCGGAGCGAACCCGAGGCGCTGCTGCTCGAGGGCAAGCTGATCAAGGAGTTCCACCCCCGCTACAACGTCAGTTTCCGCGACGACAAGCGGTTCCTGATGCTCAAGGTGAACCTGAACGACCCCATCCCGCGGTTTAGCCTGACCCGCCTCAAGCAGGACGACGGCGCGCGGTATTTCGGGCCCTTCCCGAACTCGGGCGCGTTGCGCAGCACGCTGGCGCTGGTGCGGCGCCAGTATCATCTGCGCGGGTGCCGGCCGCTGACCCCGACGGAGCGTGACTACAAGCATTGCCTCTACGCGCATTTGAAGTACTGCACCGCGCCGTGCATCGGCAACGTGGCGCGCGAGGAATACCTGGACCAGGTCAAAGCAGCGTGCGACTTCCTGGAAGGCCAGTGCGCCGAGATGCAGGGGCAGCTCGAAACGGAGATGAAGAAGGCCGCGGCGGCGCAGGAATACGAGAAGGCAGCCCAGTTGCGGGACCTGCTGGCGGACTTAAAGAGCACGACCAAGAAGGTCAGCCGATTCGAGCGCGTGCCCTACAGCCTGCCGCTGGCGATTGACCCTGAGCAGGACCTGGTGGAGCTGGCGAAAGCGCTCGACCTGCCCGCGCCGCCGGAGCGCATCGAGGGCTTCGATATCTCCAACATCAGCGGCACATTCAAGGTGGCGTCCATGGTCAGCTTCCGCCATGGCCGGCCGGACCGCGCGAATTACCGGCGGTTCAAGATCAAGACCGTCGAGGGACAGGATGACTTCGCTTCCGTTGCCGAAGTGGTGCGCCGGCGCTATACGCGCGTGCTGACCGAGTCTAGAGTCCAAAGCCCAACGTCCGCAGCCCGCGGGGACTTGCCGGAAGGCGAGCATGAGGAAATCCGAAACCCGAAATCCGAAACCCGAAAGAAACCCGAAATCCGAAACCCGAAGACTCAGCGGAATAAACGCGGGCTGCTGGAAGAGCCTGGATTACCGCCGACGGCTTCGTTGGCACCGGCCGGCGGTGACACGTCGTCCGTCACAGTGGGCGACTCAACTCATACGCACCACGCACCACGCACCACGCCAGCCCCTGCCTCCCTGCCTGACCTGATCCTCATTGATGGCGGCAAGGGGCAGCTCGGGGCGGCGTGCGCGGAACTGGAGAAGCTGGGGCTGGGCCATATCCCCACCATCGGGCTGGCCAAGGAGTTCGAGGAGATTTATCGGCGGGACCAGCCGGCGCCGCTCCGGTTGTCGCACGAGAGCGGCGCGTTGAAGCTGCTTCAGCGCGTGCGGGATGAGTCGCACCGGTTCGCCAACACTTACAACGCCCAACTGCGATTGCGAAAGATCTCGGAGAGCCTCCTCGATGAGTTCCCCAACATCGGCGAGCGGCGCAAAGCGGCGCTGCTGAAGAAGTTCGGCTCGATACAGCGCATGCGGCTGGCAAGCGTCGAGCAGATTGCCGCGGTGCCGGGGTTTGGCGGCAAAGCCGCGGCAGAGCTCAAGGCGTTCCTGGAGGCAAGGCAGTGAGATTCACCCGCGCCCCCTTCAAAACCCGGCCGTTTCCGGAGTCGGGCCGGCGGCCTATGCTCGAACAGGCCGTGCGGTAGCCAGTGCCTAGACAGCAACAAGACAGTACCTGGCTTAATAGAATTTCTATTAAGCCAGGTACTGTCTTGGCGGTGGCTAGAGGTTCTCCGAAAAGGGTGCTGAGAGACTTTGAGACAGCGAAACCGGC
>CAZVFC010000030.1:0-104340 GCA_964625855.1 uncultured Verrucomicrobiota bacterium
AGCTGGGCGGACGTGCCGGGTTCGGCGGCGACCAATCACGTCGTCGTTCCGATTGGCCCGGCCGACGGCAGTGTGTTCTACCGGCTGGCGTTGCCGTGATTGATGCCGCGAAACGGGCCGGAGAACAGCAGTATCTCGGCCCCGACGGCTGCTGCGGGATGAACCGCTGGCCATCTTGGACCACACATTGACCAGCGTTGTTGCGTTCACCGTGCGTGCGGCCGGTTTCCATACTGCTGCCGCCCCGGGATTAATAAACAGCCGTCAGCTCAGTTTTGAAAGGGCCTGGCCGTAGCAGGCAGCCATCTCGTCCGGCTGGGTGACCGTCGTGTCGAGGTCGCGCAGCAGGCCGTCTCGCAGGCCGTAGATCCATCCGTGCACCGCCAGGTTTTGGCCGCGCTGCCAGGCATCGCGGAGGATCGAGGTCTGACACACATTGCGGACCTGCTCAATGACGTTCAACTCGCAAAGCCGGTCCTGGCGTTGCGCCAGGTCAGCCAAACCCAGCAAACGGCTCTCGTGCTTCTGCCGCACGTCCTGCACGTGGCGCAGCCAGTTGTCCACCAGCCCCAATTGTTCCTGGCAGAGCACGGCAAGCACACCGCCGCAGCCGTAGTGACCGCAGACGATGATGTGTTCAACCCGCAGGATGTCCACGGCATATTGGGCCACGGACAGGCAATTCAGGTCCGTATGTACGACGACGTTGGCCACGTTGCGGTGGACGAACAGCTCGCCGGGTAGCAGCCCGACGATTTCGTTCGCCGGCACCCGGCTGTCGGAGCACCCGATCCAGAGATAGCGCGGCGTTTGCTGGCGGGAGAGCTTCAGGAAGAAGCCCGGGTCCTGCTCCCGGGTGCGCTGGGACCAGGCGCGGTTGTTGGCGAAGAGGTGACTCAATGTCCGCATGGCTATTTGTCGGTTACATGGCAACGAGTTGGAGTCACGCCCTCAGCCTGAGGAGCAGGTCCTTGCTTTCCACCGTATCTCCGACGCTGACCAGAATTTCCTCGACCACGCCATCCATCGGGGCGGAGACGGTGGTCTGCATTTTCATGGCCTCCATCATCAGGAGCTTGTCGCCCTTGCGGACTTTATGACCGACCGTGGCGGCCAGGGTGGCAATCAGGCCGGGGATGGGCGCGGGGATTTGGCGCGGGTCGGTCAGGGCGGCTTTGGGGCGGACCTTCACCTGTTCGGCCAGGGTCTTGTCGGCGATCCAGGCCTCGCGGGTCATGCCGTTGAGTTCATAGGTGACAACCCGGCGCCCCTCTTTGTCGGGCTCGCTCACGTTGACTAGCCGGATGATCAGGGTCTTGCCGGGCTCGATGTTGACGCTGATTTCCTCGCGCAGGCGCAGGCCGTAGAGCTTGGCGGGGGTGGGCAGCACGCTGACATCGCTGTAAGTCTGACGATGCTTGTCGAAGGCGGCGAAGACCTGCGGATACATCAAGTGGCAATAGAGGTCGTCGTCACTCACCGGCCGCTTGAGCCTGGCGGAAAGCTCGGCGCGCAGCTTCTCCAGGTCGGCCCCGGGCTGGCCCGCCCCGGCGGCAGCCTCGCCTTGGGCCAGGGCATCCCGGTAGCGTTCCCGGGCTTTCAGGAACTTGTCCTCGCCGAGCACCACTCGCCAGACCGGTTCCGGCCAGCCCCCAGGCGGCCAGCCCAAGCCGCCCTCGAACATGTCCACCACACTCTCCGGGAACGGCGTGACCCCGGGCTCGAGGTTCACGATGTCCTCAGGCCGGACGCCGCGGCTGAAGAGGAACAAGGCCATGTCCCCTACCACCTTCGAGGAGGGAGTGACCTTGACGATGTCACCGAAGAGCATATTGACCTCGGCGTAGAGCCGGGCGATCTCCGGCCAACGGTGCGCCACGCCCATGCTGGCCGCCTGTTCCCGCAGGTTCGTATATTGGCCGCCCGGCATCTCGTGAAGGTAAACCTCGGCGCTGCCCGTCTTTGGGGCGACGTCGAAGGGCGCGTAGTACTCCCGCACCTTCTCCCAGTAATCGGAGAATTCGTTCAGCGCGAGCAGGTCGAGGCGTGTGTCGCGGGGCGTGTGCTGGAGCGCGGCGACAACCGAGTTCAAGTTCGGCTGGCTGGTGCTGCCGGACATCGAGGCAAAGGCGAGATCCACAACCGCCGCGCCGGCTTCGCCCGCCTGCAGCACGCTGGCCGAGGCGATGCCGCTGGTGTCGTGCGTGTGGAAGTGAATGGGCAGGCCGATCTCCTCCTTGAGGGCCTTGACCAGCTTGCGCGCGGCGAAGGGCCGGCACAGCCCGGCCATGTCCTTGATCGCCAGGAAATGGGCGCCCATGCGTTTCAGTTCCCGGGCCATCCGGAGATAATACTTGAGCGAGTATTTGTCCCGGCGCTCGTCCAGGATATCCCCGGTGTAGCAGACGGCGGCCTCGCAAATGGCGGGCGTGTCCTGAACCGCCTCCATCGCCACCCGCAGGTTCGGCAGGTAATTGAGCGAGTCGAATATGCGGAAGATGTCCATGCCGGAGGCGGCGGCATGTTGGACAAACCCGGCGACCACGTTGGGGGGGTAGTTGGAGTAGCCGACAGCGTTCGAGCCGCGGAAGAGCATCTGGAAGCAAATGTTCGGGATGGCCGCGCGGAGCTGGCGCAACCGTTCCCAGGGGTCTTCGTTCAGGAACCGCATGGCGGTGTCGAACGTGGCGCCGCCCCACATTTCCAGCGAGAAGAGGCCGCCGTCCAGCGCGCCGAGCCGGCGGGCCAGCGGCGCCGCGCAGCCCAGCATGTCATAGGTGCGCAGGCGCGTGGCCATGAGCGACTGGTGCGCGTCGCGGAAGGTGGTGTCGGTGATGAGCAGGGGCTTTCGTTTGAGCGCCCATTCCGCGAACTTCTTCGGCCCGAGCTCCCGCAGCAAGTCGTGCGTGCCCTTGGGGATGGGCGCCTGGGCGTCGTACGCCGGCGGCCTGGCAGGCTCGAAGACCTTTGCCGGCCGGTAACCCTTGGCATGCGGGTTGCCGTTGACAATGACATTGCCCAGGAAGTTCAGCAGCTTGGTGGCCCGGTCGCGGCGCGGCTTGAAGTCGTAGAGCTCCGGCGTGTCATCCACCAGCGTGGTGGTGGCGCGGCCTTCGGCGAAGATCGCGTTGTTGATGACGTTCTCGAGGAAGGGGATGTTGGTCTTGAGCCCGCGAATCCGGAATTCGCGCAAGGCTCGGTCCATGCGCTGGCGCGCCAGGTCCCAGGCATGCGCGGAAGCCACGACCTTCACGAGCAGCGAGTCATAATAGGGCGTAATCACCGCTCCGGCGTAACCCATTCCCCCATCCAGCCGGATGCCGAAACCGCCGGTCGAACGATAGGCGAGGATCTTGCCGTAGTCGGGCATGAACTTGTTTTCCGGGTCCTCGGTTGTCAGGCGGCATTGGATGGCATAGCCGTTGCGGGGCACCTGGTCCTGGGGCGGCATGCGCACCTCCGGGCCGTGCAATTCATGGCCCTGGGCAATCAGTATCTGCGCGCGCACCAGGTCGAGCCCCGTGATGACCTCCGTGACCGTGTGCTCCACCTGGATGCGCGGGTTCATTTCGATGAAGAACCATTCCTGGCGGCCAAGGTCGTAGAGGAACTCAATCGTCCCGGCATTGTCGTAGCGGATCTCGCGCGCCATGCGCACCGCCGCCTCGCAGAGTTCGCGCACGATCTTCTCCGGCACGCCATAGCTCGGGGCGACCTCGACCACCTTCTGGTGCCGGCGTTGCACGGAGCAATCCCGCTCGTGCAGGTGAATCACGTTCCCGTGCTGGTCCCCCAGGACCTGCACTTCGATGTGTTTCGCGCGCGGGATGTACTTCTCCAGGAACACCGCCGCGTTGCCAAACGCCCGGCCGGCCTCGGCCTGCGCCTCGTCCAGCAAGCGCGGCAAGTCTGGCGCCTTGCTGACCACCCGCATGCCGCGGCCCCCGCCCCCAAACGCGGCCTTGATGATGAGCGGAAAGCCGATGTAGAGTGCGAGCTTCAAAGCCTCCTCCCGCTCGGCGATCGGCTCCTCAGTCCCGCTGAGGGTCGGCACGTTCAGGCGTTTCGCCAGGGACCGGGCGGCAATCTTGTCTCCCATCATCTCCAGCAACTCGGCCCGGGGGCCTACAAAGCTGATCCCTGCCCGCGCGCACGCCCGCGCAAACTCCGCATTCTCGCTCAGAAACCCGTAGCCGGGATGGATCGCCTCGGCTCCGGTCGCTTTGGCCAGGCCGACGATGCCCTCGATATCGAGGTAGGCCGCCACGGGTCCCTTGCCCTGCCCGACCAGGTAGGCCTCATCGGCCTTAAACCGATGGATGCTGAACCGGTCTTCCTGGGCGTAAATGGCCACCGTGTGCAGCCCCAGGTCGGTCGCCGCCCGAAAGATGCGGATGGCAATCTCGGAGCGATTGGCCGCCAAAAGCTTGGTGAAGCGGCGTGGGGCCGCCGGGGCCGCTGCAGGACGTGGTGGTTGGGAACGCATTCTGGCCTGACATTATAGCCCGGATTGCCAAATGCGCAAAACCGGAGGCTTCGCCCCGCCTGCCTCCGTTAGCGGAGGGGCGAGAGGACCAAATGGTGGCCGAGTCGAGGAGTTGATTTGGCAGGGGTTGCTCCTCGGTGGCGAAGCCGACGGCGAACTCCAGCTCGGACACCAGCGCGAGGGAATCTACCCCGAAGGTCTGCGTTGCCAGGATGTACCGCCTTCACAATGGCCGCCGCCCCTCGATGAGCCGCACCAACACCATGACAACGGCCACAACCAATAGAATATGAATGAAGCCCCCGATCGTATAACTGCTCACGAAACCGAGCAGCCACAACAGGAGCAGAATAACTGCAAGTGTATATAGCATATCCGATTTTCCTTTCAGGCGTGCGTTGATATCTTGAACACGCGCCGCTGGCCCGCTCGGGGACCAATCACGGCGGTTCAATTTCTAAGACCAGGCGCCTGCCCAGCTCAGGACGAGAGCTTGTCACTCACCCACTGCTGGGCCTGGTGGAAGCCGTCCTTCAAGTCCGCGTAAGCTTTCTGGGCTTTCGCCTTGACGCTATCCCATGTGGATTCGGTGGCGTCCCTGACCGCGTCAAGCTCCTGCTTCAACTGGGCCAACTGGTTGTGTAGCGCCCGAAGCTTGGGCTCGGCTTGGGCTTTGAACTCATCGCTCGCCGTCTCAATTTTGGCAGACAGCAGGTCCAACTCCTTGTTGAGCGCCGTCAGGCGGGCTTGCATGCTTTCGACGAACTCGGCCTTCTGCGCGTAGGTGTAATCCTTTAAGTCCTGCGCCGCCTCTTTCGTGTCGGCCTTGAGCTCGTCCAACTGCTTGGCCGCGGTTTCCGTCGTAGCCTTGTCCGGCGGCTGGAAAGCCGTTTCCTGCTTGCTGCAACCCGCCGCAAGAGCGGCCGCACAAAGCACAATGCTGAGGGATTTCACATAACTCATAGTCTTGTTCTCGTTAAGTAATGACATATTTTGCCTTTCGTTGCGTTGCGCCTGTTCACAGAGCGCTTGGCATGCCAGGGGGACAGGTCACCTGCTCACGAACAGCCGGTTCAGTTCAGGACCGTGGCAACCACGCGTTCGTAACCGCGTCTTCAGCAAGGACTTGGACCGGTCCGCAGGCCAAGCGGGAACCCGGCACTCGGCGCCGGTGCGCGAGTAGTCAGGCCCCGCTTCCCGTGCAAAATGCACGGTTAACCGTCCGCGACAGTGCAGTTTGCACGGCATAGTGTTCGTGCCTTCGTGCCATGCCCGCAGCCCGCCCAATTGCGCGTCAGCGTCTAGAGAAAGGCGGCTTTCAGGCGTGAGCGGAGAGATAACGGATTCTATTCGGGGCACTGCCGGGTGTTGACCTCAAGCTGAGCGTTGTGATATACAGCAGGCAATTTGGCGAATTAGCCGCGCTTTTCGCGGGCAGCCCGATGGGCCAAGGGAGGGTGCCGGGCCGGCAGCGGTTTTCGCCGCAGTGCAACGATAGTTAGATGACTCGCAACTCGATCTTCAGCGCCCTGGCGTGGGGGTGTTTCGCTACGACCGCCTCGTCCCTTCCATTGCAGGCAGAGCTTAAACCAGAAGACCTGTACTCCGCAGTGTCGCCCTCCATCGTGACCCTTGAGGTCGAGAGCGTGGCCGGCAGGCATTTTGTCGCCAGTGCTTTCGTAGTGCTCGGAGACTGCCTCGCCGTCACAGCCTGGCACGTGGTGCACGATGCGCGGCGAGTGGAGGCCCGCTTCGCCGACCAGCAGCGGGTGAAGGTCCTCGGGTTGGTGGACAAGAACGAGAAGCTCGATCTGGCCCTGGTGCGACTCGAAGGCGGTGTCCGCCCGAGGATCGCCCTGGGTGCAGGCGCCCCGCGCATCGGCTCGCGCGTATATATTGTCGGTTCGCCGAGGGGCTTTGACTTTAGCATCAGCGAGGGCCTCATCAGCCAGATTCGCACGCTGGACGGGGTGCGTTACTACCAGCTTTCGTGCCCCATCTCCCCGGGGGACAGCGGCGGGCCGGTCTTGAACGGCCGCGGAGAAGCCATCGGCATGGTGTCCTGGCGCAAAGCCGATGCCGAGAACGTGGGCTTTGCGATTCCCGCGGCTGCAATCGCCGGGATGAATGCCGCCCTGCCGGCGGTGGCGTGGCCCAGCGGGATCCCCGTGGCTCGTCTGCCAGCCAATCAGCCTGCTCCAAGCCGGTTGGTCCGCGCCGATGTGGCGCCCGCCGGCCGGGCTTCAACCGACAAGTCC
This sequence comes from uncultured Verrucomicrobiota bacterium, assembly GCA_964625855.1. GTDB lineage: Bacteria > Verrucomicrobiota > Verrucomicrobiia > Limisphaerales > UBA8199 > JAPLUA01. Next base: position 6,745 of record CAZVFC010000030.1, read on the forward strand.
CGTGAGTTCCAGAAGTTCCTGGCGGACCGGGCCGGCCAGCGCGTGACCGTCATTGTCGAGGAGCACGGCGAGGAGCGCCGCTTTGACCTCGAGGTGCCAGGAGCGGCGGCAAAGTAAATCCCCGCGGCCCGGCTGCGGCGGCGGTCGCAGGTATCGCTTCAATGATTCCGGCCTTCGGGGGGAGATGAGAATCTCCCCCCGTGGATCCCTGTCCCTGTTATTCACTTCCTGTGGTCAGGTCGTTCTGGACCCGATTAACGCCGGGCAGCGCCTTGATTTGGTTCTCAAGAACACGCTTCTGGGCGTCGGTCGGAATCTTGCCCGTCAAGGTCACGACGCCATCCTTGAAGGTGGCCTGGATAGCCTCGGCCTCAGGCCCCACGTCATGGCGGATCAGATTGTTGATTTTTGCCATGAGGTCCGCCTCGGACGGCTTGGCAACCAGCTTAGTGGCGTCCGTGCCGGTGCCGATTTGGGGATCGAGCAGGCCGGGTGCGCCTTCGGTCTCCGAAGGGCTGCGAACGGGTTCGCGGCCCTCACTCAGGCCGGATGCTTCCTGGCGCTCGAACCGCGCCTGACTGGTCGTGGCCGGCTGGCCGTAAAAACGGTCAACGTCCTTGAGCCAATCTTCACCCGCGAACGCAACCCACGTACCCGTCGGCGTGGTGCTGGCCGCTTCGAGTTGCTCCTTCGTGGCGGCCAAGATCAGTTGCCTGGATTCTCTCGACCACTTGAGGTTCGTCAGGGGAACGGCGACTCGGGTTTCGCCGAAGCCGAACTTTCCGCCGTGCCCGACGATCGCGACCGGCACTGCGTGAGCCTCCATGTTGACGATCAGGCCGCGGACTTTGCCCAGGCTCTCACCCGACTCGTTTTGAACCGGCAGCCCAATGAGTTCGCCGGTCGCAAGGTTCATGGATGCGGATGGGATGCGGGCGGGTGCGACCTCGGTCAGGCCTCGGTCCCACTGCTCGGATTTCAGCGGGCTGTTTGTCGGCACAGCCAGCTCGGTGCCCTGAGCCTTCAGATTAGCGGTGGCCAGGGCGAGCGCCCCGGCGGCCGATGCGATTATTACATATCTGTTTCGCATAATGTTTCATTGTTATGTTTGTTACGCGCGGAATCTCCGCGCCCCGACCGTTTTGGTCAGTGAAAGGAGGAGTAGCGGAGGCTATGCCAGCCTTACCTCTGGCGCGGCAAACCCTTCTAACCAGTGGGTTTAGGAATCATCCAGCATTCGGAAAGGCCGGCCCGTCGTGCATTTTGCGGTTTGGCGCCGGTCGGCTCATGCAAAGTGCGAGAGCGCCAACGCGACCGGGGCGCTGCTTCTCCGCTTCGACGCCGGTCACTACGCTTCAGTCCCCGCGTTGAGATCCAGGTAGAAAGTAGCGCCTTGCCCCGGCAGACTTCTCACACCGATCCGTCCGCCGTGCGCGACCGCAATTTCCCTGGCGATGGATAATCCGAGTCCGGCGCCGCCCTTGCCCTGCCCGGGCACGCGGAAGAAGCGGTCGAAGATTCGCGCGTGGTATTCGGGGGCAATGCCCGGGCCGTCGTCGCTGACGCTGAAGCGAACGGTGTGGTCGTCGGATTTCGTGGCGCCGAGGCGGATTTGGCCGCCCACGGGCGAGTGCTTGATTGCGTTGGTGAGGAGATTGGCGAACACGTGGCTGATGCGCTGGCGATCAACCGAAACCAGTGGCAAGCCTGGGTCGAGCGCGCAGTCAATTCTCAGGCCTCGGGCGGTGACGCGATCGGACGCCTCTTCCAATGCGCTCTGAAGCAGGTCCGCCGGGGCGACGGGCTCCCGGTGCAGTTCGACGCCTCCCTGTTCGAGGCGGGCCAAATCGAGCAGGTTGTTCAGGATGTTGAGGAGCCGCTCGGCGTCGTTCCGGGCGGCCTGGAGCAGCTCCTCCTGCTTGGAAGTGAGCATGCCGACGCTCTTTTCGAGGAGAATATGCAGGGCCATCCGCACGCTGGTGAGGGGGGTTTTCAGCTCATGGCTCACCGTGCCCACCAAGTGGGTTTTCGCGGCGTCCAGGAGCCGGAACCGTGTCACATCGTACAACACGACCGCCACCCCGAACAGCACGTCCGCTTTGTCGCGCATGGTCAGGATGCGCGGCAGGAAGAACTTCTCCGCGCCATTCACGCGATAGGACATCACTTCGGTGAAGCTGTGGGGCAGGAAATTCCGGCCGGTAGCGAGAGCCTGGCGCGCCAATTCGTGCAGCCGGTCGGGCAACCGGTCCGCCGATCCGAGGCCGGCGGCCAGTTCCTCGGCGGCGGGATTCTTCAACTCGATGGCGCCGGCATTGCTCAGCACGAAGATCGGATCGGGAAACGATGCGAGGGTCGTCTCCATGGTGCGATGCAGGCGCACAATCTCGCCGGTCGTGCTTTGGCGGTACTCCTGCAGGCGGGCGGCCATTTTGTTAAAAGCCAGCGCTAGTTCCCCCAACTCGTCCCGCGAAACGACCGGCACGGCCAGGTCGAGGTTGCCCTCCGCCACGTCCCGGGTGGCTTTGGTCACCCGCTGGATCGGGCGCAAGACCCAGCGGCCGAGTTGGTAGCTGGCGTAGGCCGTAAGCACCAGGGCAATGCCCATGCCGATGATCATGAGCCGGGTCACGTCGCGGGTGATCTGGCGCACGCTCTTGCCGGTGGCCAAAATGGCCGTTTGGTTCGATTCCAGCATCTTGCCCAACAGCGTCTTGACCTCCAACAGGGCCGGGGTGATGCGCTGTTCGTCCACGCTGCGGCGCTGCTCCGGCTGGGAAAGGGAGGCCAACTCGCGTGCTGCCTGGCGAATTTCTTCGTACTTGGCCAGCAACGCCCGGTTCAGGGCCCGGTCCGCCGGCTGCGAAGCGTTCCGGAGCTGCAGGGCCAGGTTCTCTTCAAAGAGCCGTTGGGACGCGGTCGCCGCCTGCCGACTCTTGGCATTGCCCAGTGCCGTCGCCGCCCACAACTCGCGGTCCAGCCCCGTCAGCGCCAGGTTCATCTGCTGCACCGCGATGAGACTGCGGTATTGTTCGGCGACGGTAGTATCGAAGGTCCGTGCCAGCCGGGAGAACAGGACGATGGCGTAAATGCCGGTCGCCAGCAGGATGACCACGAAGGGGAGCAGATTCAGCAGCAAACGTTGTCGTAGCATGGTGAGTCCGGCAGATGCCGGTCCTTTGGGTCAAGCGGGCCCCAATCATCAGGGAGTCACTGGGAGAGCTTCTTTCGCTTGCGATAGAGTGTGGCGGGATCAATGCCAAGGATCCGCGCTGCCTCCTCCATTGTCCCCGCCTGTTGGCTCACCCGGGCGATGTGTTCGTTTTCCAGCGCCTCAAGCGAAATGGGGCCCCCCACCTGGATGCCTGTCTGGCCGGGGCTCGACATGGGTTGCGACAGCTTCTCCGGCAAATCCGGCAGGTCTAATTCCTGGCCGGCAGCCAGAATCACCGCTCGTTCGATGACATTGCGCAGCTCGCGCAGGTTGCCTGGCCAGGGATATCGGCGTAGCGCTTGTTGGGCGTCTCGGGAGAAGCCCTTGATCGCCTTGCCGCACTGCCGGGCAAAGAACTGAAGGTAACTCCCGGCAATATTCTCGAGGTCGGCCAGCCGTTCCCGCAGTGGCGGCATCAGCACCGAAATCACGTTCAGCCGGTAATACAGATCTTCGCGAAACCGGCCTTCCTGGACCGCTTTCTCGAGGTTCCGGTTCGTCGCCGCGATCACTCGCACGTCCGCGCGCCGCGTTTTGGCCTCGCCCACGCGCTCGTAATCCCGTTCCTGCAGCAGCCGCAGCAGCTTGGGTTGAATTTCGAGCGGCAGCTCGCCGATCTCGTCCAGGAACAGCGTCCCGCCGTCGGCCAAGGCCACTTTGCCCACCGTGTCGGCGGTCGCGCCAGTGAAGGCGCCTTTGACGTGGCCGAACAGCTCGCTCTCGAGCAGCTCTCGGGACAGACTGGGGCAGTTGACCGTCACAAAGGCATCGTCCTTTTGTTGGCTCTGCGCATGAATGGACCGGGCCAGCACGGTTTTCCCCGTGCCGCTCTCCCCCAGGAGCAGAATGGTTGCCGGCGTTGAGGCCGCCTTGGCCGTCAGGTCCAGCACCTTCTGCATGGCCGGCTCGGCGGACGTGAGATCGGTCGCGGGGGCATCGGCTGAGAGCCGCGATTCCAAATCTGCCACCCGCTCGCGGAGCCGGCGGGCCTCCAGCACCCGGCTCAACACCCGGCGGATCTGTTCCGGCGTGAACGGCTTGGGGATGTAGTCCGCCGCCCCGCGCCGCATGGCTTCCACCGCGGTTTCAATCGAAGCATACGCCGTGAATACCACGACCTCCAACTGCGGGTTGAGCGCAAGCATCTCCGGCAGCAGATCCAACCCGCTCTCCCCGTCCAGCTTCAAATCGAGGAACGCCAGATCAAAATGCCGCGTCTCCAGGTGTTTGAGCGTGCCGGCACGGTTTTCCGCTCCTGCCGTTTCATGTCCCATCGCTTCCAACACCACCGCGGTAGTCCGGCGAATGTTCTCCTCATCGTCAATGATCAGCGAACGCATTGGGTTGCGGTTCTTGCGGGGCTGCATAGCCCCAAGATAAGCGAAGAGTCCGGCGAACGCCAATTGCCGGGGAGGCGACGCGCCGTGCGCCCTTGGCTTCCAGCCGTGCGTTCGTTGGTTGTGTCGTCGCCATCGCGGCTTCAAGTGCAACGGTTGAGGACGCAAAGGCGAGGCTTAACATAACGAATCATCGTGAGAGCCGTCGGGCTCACCGGCCCCGAATGTTCGTTTATGTCCAGCGCAAACAGGATGGAGTGAGACCACCGCACCTTGAGTACTTTCCTTTTGCCGGCGCCCTCTCGGTCTTTGAGCAGCCCCGCATACATCATCCGTCCAACCGGTAGTAATGACCAGATTGTCTTCATAGATGTGCCTGTTGTTGAACTGCCTGCGCTTTAGCTTAAAACAAGCCAAGGAAGCAACAGGCGCCGGAAGCCTCGCGATGATAGGGGTTTACATAGACGGCCCTGCCGTCCGGCTGTGGCTTCCGATGCCGCAATCTTGCGTTCTGCACGGTCCCGCCCGCGTCATGCTTGCAGTCACCAGGCTATTGACTGCGGCTCGAACCTCAGCACGGGCTTGGTTCCTTCCAAGAGATTCCCGGCTCAACGGCACCGTTTGGGAATGGCCCCGATAATATCACCGTGCTACCTCCGTCCTTCCTCCGTTCTTCCTCCCTTCGGCAATGGGAGGTAGAACGGAGGAAAGACGGAGGAAGGACGGAGGAAGGACGGAGGTAACCTGGGGGGACTGTGGGGGCTTTGACGAGCGCCTTGAGCCGGAGAACGGGTCTCACGGCCTGGTCGGCTGGGAGGCGCTGCCACTGGGTCTGTATCCTGACGTGGCCCGCCTCACGACGCAGAATGTACCCGCAGGGGCGCACTCTCTGGCTGAACCTGAAATGGGAATCCCCCTGGTTGAACAGCCCCCCGTCGCCCCCCGGTCAAAGCTGCCATGAACGATGTCTCGTTCCTGAAAGGGGCACTCCCGGAAAACAGTAATCAGGGTTGACAGGTGGTCGGATCGGGTGCAGGACTACCGCCGATGGCACGCGAGATCCGCCTCGAGTATGCCGGGGCCGCTTAGCATGGGATGGCGCGCGGCAACCAAGGACGGGACGTCTATGCCGACGAGCGCGACTGCACACTGTGGCTGGAAACGCTGGGCCAAGCGTGTGAGAAGACCGAAGGGCTGCGACGCGTAGATGGCAGGGCGGGTGCTGGAGTTGGGGCGCAAGGGGGGCCGGAAGGCGCGGACAGCCCAGGCGAAGAGGGCCAAGACCAGGAGCGTGGCGGCGAGAATCAGCGGCGGCGGTCCCTGCTCGTTCGCCCTGGCCGTTGGGGCGGCGGCAACGGCCCAAGAAATTCGCGAGTCGCGTGTCTATTTCGGTAGTGAATATGCGCAGCATAAATTGGCGGGGAGTGGGCGGGTGGTTTTGCGCGGCGGCAGTAGCCACGGGCATGGCGACGAGGGCGGAGGACAGGCAGTCGGCGGACGCGGAGTTCGTAACGATCGCCGAGCAACGGGTGCCGGTTTATCCCGCCAGGCTGCCTGCCAGGATCGCGCTCGCCTCGCCGGGCAACACCAAGGAGGGGCAGGAGTACCTGGTGGTGCGCACGGCCGCCGGGGCCCGGGCCATCGTGCTGGTGACCGTGGAGAATGGCCCGCGCCACTTGCGGTATGGAACCGAGAAGATCGGCAAGGGCCAGCAGTTGCAGGTTGATGGCAGCGATTTTCCGACGTTGGCAGCCAGCGGGCTGCATTCTCCGGCGGAGCTGGAGCGGGCGAGGAGCATTACGGGGAAGCCGGTCGCAGAAATTACCCGCCTTGGACGGCCCGGGATGGCTTCCGGGGCCGGTTTCCTGGCGCAGGACGAAGACATCCTCTCGGTATTGCGGGGTGATAACGAGCTGGTCGGGCGGTTGGGCTTGAAACACCGGGATTTGGCCCGTCCCCTCTTTCACGTCTGGAACCTGCTGCTGCGGGAGTACGAACTCGGGAAGCTGGGGCGGTTCAAGGACGACGTCGGGAGCTTCTGGTATCACGGGCGGGAGATTCACCTGCGGTCGCAGCGGACCAAGGGTTTTCAGGAATCCATTTTCAACGACGAGATCAAGGGGGCGTTTGACATTGAAATCTGGCGGGAGTTGGACGCGGGTGAGCACAAGCTGTTGGAGGAGGTTTACGCGCATTTGAGCGCGGCAGAAAGGAAGGCCATGGTGGACCGCCTGACCCGGTTGCGCACGGGCGAGATGGAGCCGTATTACATCATGCGCTATGGGTTCTATGAAGGGCACACGGAGTATCGCGTGGATCCAATTGCCCTCGCCGCCATCTTCGGCCTGAAGTCCCTGAGGGACATTGAGGCGGCGTTCAGCGCGGAGCTCGACCACGTGCTGACGAGGCATTCCACCGCGAAGGCGGACGCGCCAGTCACGCCCGCAGAAAAACCCCAGGCGGTCCAGCGAACGGGAGCCAGCCGAATGGCCCGGGGACAAATCAAACGCCCGGGACGGCTGGCTTCGTTTCGCTGACCTCGCCGTTCGCCGCGCCGCGCACATGAGCAAGAACGTTCACCTCCTACTGGGCTGCTGGATCGTGTCACATTTGGGTCACGCAGGGTTGAGCACATTTTACGAGAAGCCGCCGGAGACCCTTATTGTCCCGGCAGTCTATGCGGCTTTCGTCCTGCTGGCGGTTGGCACTTGGAAGCGGAACCGCTGGGCGGCAAAGATGTCTGCCATTGCCGCGGTGATGACGATTATCATTCAGGGGCTCTTCATCTGGAAGCGCGAGGCGTACGGCTCGCTGAGTATGCCAGTCCTCGTGTTTGACGTATTGGGGATCGCTTGCTCCTTGCTGTACTTGGTGTTCTACTTTTCGTCCAATCGTGAGCGCTACCTTGCACAATCCCCGACAGGCTGACCCGGTGAGTGGAGTGGACGGCGGGATTGCGCTGCAGTCCAATTGCGAGCGCCCTTGCCCTGCCGCCAGTGACTCGCGTTGTTGGACGGCATGAGGGCGCGACGGTACATCCCATCAGTAAGGGGCTGGGTTGCGTTGCTGGTCCCGCTCCTGGGAGGATTGCTGTTCTTGGCGTTGATCCCCGACCGCTTCATCGAGGTGGACGCTGACGGCGTTCCTCCGCTCTTGCATCTCCTCCGCTCTTGCCTTGACTATCCAATCCCCAATCCGGCATTCTCACCACCGCTTTATGAAGCTCCTGCCCTGCATTTCCGCTGCCCTCCTTCTCCCTTCGGCCTTCGTCTGCGCTGCCGACTTCACCGTCTCCTGGGACACCACACCGAGTTGGGTGGGCCTCGGCGGGACCGAGATCTTCGGCGACGTTGCCTACGCCTACCCGGCTTGCGGCCAGTCTTTCACGGCACCCGCGGGGATCAGCGCCATGCAGAGCTTCACCTTCTTCCTTAATGACCGACTGAATCCCGACCCTGTCAGGTTCACCGCCAACCTCGTCGGCTGGGACGGGGTCAAACCCGTCGGCCCAATCCTCTTTACCAGCGCACCGGTCACCACGTCCAACAACCACGGCCTGGGCGGCCCGGAAACCTTCCAGTTCTCGATGCCAGACGTGTCCGTCACCCCCGGGGAGCAGTATCTGGCCTTCCTGACCTCGATCGGGGTTTCGGGAACACTCGTCGGGTCGGCATATGTCGGCGTCGTCAGCGGCGCCAACGGCGACGTGCTCCCGGGCGGCCGGACCTATGTCAACTATCTCGCCAGAGACGTTCAGGGTCTCTATGACCAGCCGTGGTATTTCCTGCAGCCCAGCACCGACCTGGCTTTTCGTGCCCTGTTTGCCGCCATCCCCGAGCCAGCGACCGCTCACTTGGCGCTGCTCTGCCTCGCCCTGCTGGCTGGGCGCAAGCGGTGATCCCTTGCGCTTTGCGGTCTTTCCGGCGCGCCGCCACATTTCTCTCCCCGCGCAGCGTTGAGAAAATGCGGGCGCGCGAACAGCGGTTACTGATCAGTGGGTGTCCGTAACCAGCAGTTGCCAGGCGGCCCGGTCACCACCGTCGTTCCCCGGCATATTCCCGACCAAGGGAGGGCCCTCCGATCGGCGGCGGTCAATGAACTTTGCCAGAGCCTCCATCAGGGTCTGTGCGTCTCTGCCGACCGACTCAACTCGAGCCCACTCGGCCGCGACGCGCGTGGACAGCAAATCGTCCAGACCACGGGCCGTATCCATGCAGCGGCTGCCCTGGGCTTTCCCCAACAGCCCGCCCAGGTGGACAGTCTCAAAGCAGCGATCCAAGGTCGCATCGAGTCGCGCCTCATGGGCGATTTGCTCCGTGTACCCGAGATACGATTTTCCTGCAAAATAGCCGCCGCAAACCAACGCGATCCACAGCACCGCGACCAGCCAGCCTATTCTAAACGTCCTTGCTCTCATACTATTGCCAGTTTCCTGCCATTGTTCAGCTCCCGGTCCGTTTCTCCGCGGCCCCGCCTGATTAGCTCAAGCCAGAACTACTACCGCATTCAACGCGCCACGAATGACGGTCCCGGAGTACTCAGCATTGATCGCACATCCTGCTCCATTTGCAAGTGTTCATTACAAGTATAAGTAATATGGCTTATAGATCGCACCACACATTAGCCGGCCACAGCAGCAGGGAGGGCCTCGGCGGACGGACGGGAGTGAACACGTCGCTGGCTTCACTGACTGCGCCCGTGCCGCTCCCCCCTGCCCGCCGCGGGTGTCGCCTGGCCGGTGCCTGCGAGGACGCCGGCCAAGTACCGGCCGGTGTGGCTGGCCGGGCACTGGGCCACTGCTTCAGGGGGGCCTTGCGCGACGATCCGGCCGCCGGCCTCGCCGCCTTCGGGGCCCAGATCAATGATCCAGTCTGCCGTCTTGATCACGTCCAGGTTGTGCTCGATGACCAGCAGGGTATTGCCCGCGGCGCGGAGCTTGAACAGGACCTCGAGGAGCTTGGCCACATCGTGGAAGTGCAGGCCGGTGGTGGGCTCGTCGAGGATGTAGAGCGTGCGGCCGGTGGCTTTGCGGCTCAGTTCGGCCGCAAGCTTGACGCGCTGGGCCTCGCCGCCGCTCAGCGTCGTCGCCGACTGGCCCAGGCCGATGTAGCCGAGCCCGACCTTGGCCAGCGTGAGCAGCGGCTCATCAATTTTCGGCACGGCGCGAAAGAACGTCGCGGCCTCGTCCACGGTCATATCCAGAACATCGGCGATGTTCTTGCCTTTATAGGTGATCTCGAGCGTCTCGCGGTTGTAGCGGCGGCCGTTGCAGGCCTCGCAGGTCACGTACACCGGCGGCAGGAAGTTCATCTCGATCTTGATCAGCCCGTCGCCCTGGCACTTTTCGCAGCGGCCGCCTTTGACATTGAAGCTGAACCGGCTCGAGCCGTAGCCCCGGATTCGGGCGGCGGGCAAGCGGGCGAAGAGGTCGCGGATGTGGTTGAACATGCCCGTGTAGGTGGCCGGGTTGCTGCGCGGGGTGCGGCCAATGGGCGTTTGGTCAATCACGATCACCTTGTCGAGGTTCTCGAAGCCCTTGAGGTCGCGGTGGGCGCCCGGGCGCTCCTTCGAGCCGAAGAACTTCCGGAACAGGGCGCGGCGCAAAATGTCGTCCACCAGCGTGCTCTTGCCGGACCCGCTGACGCCGGTGACGCAGCTAAGGGTGCCCAGTGGAATGCGGGCATCCACTTTCTTCAGATTATTCTCGCTTGCGCCGAGCACTTCGAGCCAGCCGCGGTCCGGGGACGGCTTGACGCGGTGGCGGGGAAGGGGGATCGAGAGCTCGCCGCGCAAGTACTTGGCAGTGAGCGAATGCGGATGGGCCAGGACCTCGGCCAGCGTGCCCGCGGCGACCAGCTCGCCGCCCCGCACGCCCGCCCCGGGACCAAGGTCGAGGATGTAATCGGCGTGACGGATGGTATCGGCGTCGTGTTCGACCACCAACACCGAATTGCCGAGGTCGCGCAGACCGGCCAGCGTGTTGAGCAGGCGGTCGTTGTCGCGCTGGTGCAAGCCGATGCTCGGCTCGTCCAGAATGTAGAGCACGCCCACCAGGCCGGCACCGATCTGCGTCGCGAGCCGGATTCGCTGCGCCTCGCCGCCGCTCAGGGTGCCGCTTTCGCGTTCGAGGGTGAGGTAGCCCAGCCCCACGTCCTTGAGAAAGCCAAGCCGGGCGCGGATTTCCTTAATGAGGTCATGGGCAATCTTCTCCTGGAATTCCGTCAGCTTGAGAGTGGCGAAGAACTGATCCGCCCGCTCGACCGAGAGGGCGCAGACGTCCATGATCGAGAGGCCGGGTAGGGAGGGAGGGGGAGGGTTGGCGGGTGACGAGTGGCGGGTGACGGGTGAGGGGGAAGCCTGTGCTGCCTGGCCCCCGAAACTCGACATGTTACCCGTCGCACACATCTCCTCCGGCTTGCCGCCCAGCCCCACCGCCAGAATCTCGGGCTTCAGCCGCCGGCCCTGGCATGCATCGCAGAATTGCGGGCTCATGAAACCTTTGAGCCGGTTACGCGTGAACTCGCTTTCGCTCTCCTGGTAAAGCCGGTGGAGGTTGGGGATGACGCCCTCGAAAGGGCGGGTGACCTTGCTCATCTTGCCCGCGCGCCAAAAGGTGAACTCGATTTCCGTTTCGCCCGAACCCCGGAGCAGCACGCGCTGGAACTTCTCCGGCAGCGCTCGGTAGGGGACTTCCATGCTTTGCCCGTAATGTTTGGCCACTCCGCGCAAAAGGCCCTTGTAATAAACTACCATCCGCTTCCCGCCCCGCCGCCAGGGCAGAATCGCGCCTTGTTCGAGCGACTTCTCCGGGTCGGGCACCACCAGTCCCTCGTCGAACACCAGCTTCTGCCCCAGGCCGTGACAGACCGGACACGCCCCCGCCGGGGCATTGAAGGAAAAGTGCTTGGGCGTGAGCGGCTCGTAACTCCTGCCCGTGGCGGGACTCAGGTTGCGGTTGGAATGCAGCGTTTCAACCCAAGCCGCGGGCAGGATCGCCGCCGTAGCGTTCGGCACCTGGTGCAACGTCAGCAGCACCCCCTCGCCCCACCGCAGGGCGGTTTCCACCGAATCGCTCAGCCGCACACGGATCTTGTCATCAATCACCAGGCGGTCCACTACCGCCTCAATGGTATGTCTGGCCTTGGGGTCCAACTTGATCCGCACGCCCTCGGCCAACTCGACCAAACTGCCGTCCACGCGGGCGCGGACAAAGCCCTCGCGCGCCAACCGCTCCACAACGTCCCGAAACTCGCCCTTTTGGCCGCGGACGACCGGGGCAAGCAGCATAACCCGTGTGCGCGGCGGCAGGGCCAGGATCCGGTCCACAATGTCGCTGGTGGTTTGGCGGACGATGGGGACGCCGGTTTCCGGGCAGAAAGGCTGGCCGACATGCGCATAGAGCAGCCGCAGGTAATCGTAAATCTCGGTCGTGGTGGCGATGATGGACCGTGGGCTGGACCCGGAACTGCGCTGCTCGATCGCGATGGCCGGCGACAAACCCTCGATGAAGTCCACCTCCGGCTTCTGCATCTGGTCCAGGAACTGTCGGGCATAGGCGGACAGGGACTCGACATACTTACGCTGCCCTTCCGCGTAAATGGTGTCGAAGGCCAGGGAAGACTTGCCCGAACCGCTCAGGCCGGTGATGACCACCAGCTTGTCGCGCGGAATATCCAGCGTGAGGTTCTTGAGGTTGTGCTCACGGGCGCCGCCAATTCGGATGAATTCTTTGCTCACGGATTCGACCTTCGCCCATTAGACAGCAGAGGCGGGGCTAAGGCAACTGTCGGCGCAGTCAGTGCGGGGAGACCCCAGGGCAGATCCAAGATGGGGCTAAGCGCTTTAGCCGCAAGCCCGGAGCGCCGACATGCGTGTCGGCCAGGCCTCTCGGGCGGAAGCTGCTCCCACGCCGTGCACCAGCGATGCACCAGCGATGTACACCGGATGCACCACCGGTTCTCGCTTGTGCATCGCTGGTGCATCGGGTGTGCATCTCTTGTACACAGCGCTTGGCACTGAGGACCGGTCGTTGGCCGAATTTGGGTGCCGGGCTGGCATCCCGGAATCGCAGGTCAAATGTGAGCAATAATGTCACACGTGGAAACTACATCGGCCTTAGACTGTGCCATTATGGCTCTGTATTGATGCTTAGATTAATGGACATGAAATGCATAAATATATGCATATTAGCATTTTAGGTAAATGGACATGATCTGGCACGTTCAAAGCTTGAGGATATATGCATAAACAACAGTAGAAAGGACATACGATTGATATGAATAACTTGATTCGATGGAACAGACCAGAAATGGCGGCGTGGCCAGGTTTCGGGCGGTTGACCGATCTCCGGGATGAAATTGACCGGTTGTTCGACTCACCGCTGGCGGAGCTGGCGCGCACTTCCCAGATCCTGAGCGGGTGGACGCCTGCGCTGGACTTGTATGAAGATAAGGAGAACTTCGTGGTGAAGGTGGAACTGCCCGGCATGAAGCGAGAGGATATCGAAGTCTCGCTGCATGAGGGCAGCCTGAGCCTCTCCGGCGAGCGCAAGAGCGAGGAGAAATACGCGGATGCCGAAGTGTATCGGACCGAGCGTTTCTTCGGGCGATTCCAACGAACCGTGACGCTCCCGACGCCCGTAGCGGCGGAGAAGGTCAAGGCGGCCTACAAGGACGGGGTGCTGACAATCACCCTGCCTAAGACCGAGGAAGCCAAGCCGAAACAAATCGAAGTCAACGTGAGCTGAACCGCTCTCCCGGCGGGTGCGCCTGCCGGGAGGCAACCAACCAAACGCCAAGAAAGCATGAGAATATGAATACAACCGTTCAAAAGAAAGAAGCGCGGCCGACACAGAACCGAGCGGTGCCGTCGGAGTACGTTCTGCCGAACGTGAACATCTTCGAGACCAAAGACGGCTATGTGCTCGAAGCCGAGATGCCGGGTGTCAGCAAGGGTGGCCTGGAGATTACGCTCGAAGGGAATGAGATAGCCATCATCGGTCATCGCCAAACCGAAGCAGTGCCCGGTGAGCTGCTCTTCCGGGAACGCCACGTTGCGGATTATCGCCGCGCGTTCGAACTGGACCCGGCCATTGATACCACCAAGGTTTCGGCAAAGATGGACCAGGGAGTGCTCACCCTCACCTTGCCGAAATCGGAGCGAGTGAAACCGAGAAAGATCGCCGTAGATTGATTGATTAAGCGTGGAAGAACGGGTCCCGCGTGCCAGCGCCGCGGGACCCGTTTCTGGTTTTCGCGGGGTAGGACAGGGCATTTGCCGGATTGACGCGCACCCGAAAGCACGTAGCATGGGCCCATATTGTTTATGTGTTGGGCTCGCCGCTTCTGTCTGTTGCCGGTGACTGGGCTGCTGATTTCCAGCTCATTGTTGGTCCACAGTTAACCGTTTGCTGCTAGAGATCCTCATGAACCGCCTCGCTGACTGCTCCACAACTCCCGCCCCCATCCGGGATGCTCTGCGCATAAACCTGATCCCCGCCCGTCGGGCCATGCTCGCCGCCGTGCTTCTGTGCGGGGCCGCCCTGGCAGCCGCCGCGGCCGAGTATCGGGCGTTCTGGGTGGATACCTGGGGCGCCGGCATCTTGAAACAGAGCCAGGTTGACGCATTGCTCGGCGTGCCCGGCACAACCAACAAGGGGCAGCTCCGCGACGTCAATTGCAACGCGGTCATCATCGAGGTGCGCCGGAACTGCGACGCTTGTTATCCCTCCAGCATGGGCGAGCCTTACATGTCCGGTCTCACGCCCACCAACTTCAACGCCCTGCAAGCGGTCCTCGACGCGGCCCACGACACCAACGGCGGCAAGAAGCGCATCGAGGTCCACTGCTGGATGGTCACCTTCCGCACCAGCGGCGGCGAGGTCTATAAGCGGCACAGCGATCCTCCCACGGCCAGCCTCGTCAACCTGGACAACTACTGGCCGAGCCGTGACGAAACCGGCGCCGAAGTTGACGACAAGGCTTTCGATCCCGGCCACCCACTGGCCCTGCAATACACCGTGGGCGTGGCCATGGACCTGGTAAACAACTTCGACATTGACGGCATCCACTACGACTACATCCGCTTCACCGCCAACAACCAGGGCTACAACCCGACCAGCATCGCGCGCTACAACGCCCGCTATGGTCTGAGTGGCCAACCCGCCCCCTCGGACGAGCAGTTCAAGCAGTGGCGGCGCGACCAGGTCACCGCCGTCGTGCGCCAGGCCTACGCGCGCATTCAGAAGAGCAAGCCCTGGGTCAAACAGTCCGGCTCGTTCGTCACCTGGAATCCCTCGCCTAAAGCCTCGACCCGCGAGGCGTTCCAGGCAACTCGTCCCTACTACGATGTGTACTCGGATTGGGATAGCTGGAACCAGGAAGGCATCGTGGACATGGCGGTGCCGATGACCTACTACAACTGGGCGAGCCTCCCGGACGACTACACCAAATGGATGAACTTCGAGAAAGACCGCCACGGCAACCGGCACATGATCATTGGCCCCGGCATCTACTTGAACTCGCTCAGCAATGCCATCAGCGAGCTCCTGATGACCCGTGATCCGTCCCCCGCCACCAACTACGCTCACGGGTTCAGCGGCTACTCCTACCGCGTGCCTTACAAGGACGGCACGTGGGCCGGCTTCAGTCCTTTGCTGCTGTCGCAAGTGACGCCGACCTGGGACGACATTCCCGGCATGCCCTGGAAATCGGCGCCCACAACGGGCCACCTGATGGGCATCGTCACGAATGCCGATACGGGAGCGTGGGTGGATGGCGCCACGGTGAGCATCACCGGTGCGGTGAGCCGCACGATGTATGTGGATGGGACGGGCTTCTATGCCTTCATTGACCTGCCGCCGGGCAGCTACGCGGTCACCGCCAGCAAGGCGGGTTTCCCGGATACCCAGGCTAACGTGACCATTGCTGTTGGGGCCGTGACCGGCAACATGTATGAACACAACTTCGCCTTGGGCGCCGTCGCCCCAGCCATTCTCTCCCAGCCGCAGGACCTGACCCTCCTGCCCGGTCAGACGGCCACCTTCTCAGCCACCGCGGTCGGCTCGCTCCCGCTCGGCTACCAGTGGTGGTTCAATGGGACGACTCTCCCTGGCGAGACCTCACGCACGCTGACGATCCCGGCTGCGCTCGCCGCCAACGCCGGCGACTACTGGGTAGCTGTCACCAACCGTTTCGGGTCGGTTTGCAGCACCAACGCCCGGCTGCTCATTATGCCGGCGACGGCGTCGGGCGACAACTACTTCGGACAGCGCGATATTCCCGAGCTGGTCACCAACGCCATCGCCATTGCCGCCGGCGCCCGGCACAACCTCGCCCTGCGCGCCGATGGCGCGGTGGTCGCCTGGGGCGACAATGCTAGCGGACAATGTGACGTTCCGCCGGGACTTGAGGACGCGTTGGCCATTGCCGCCGGGGCCTATCATGGATTGGCCATCCGCGCCAATGGCGCAGTGGTGGCCTGGGGTGCCAACGATTACGGCCAAACCGATGTGCCCGCTGACCTGGGCAACGTGATTGGGATCGCGGCCGGCACCTGGCACAGCCTGGCGCTCCGGCCCGACGGCTCAGTGGCCGCGTGGGGCGACAACTTGTTCGGACAGACCGACCTGCCCCCCAGCCTCACCAACGTGACGGCGATCGCCGCCGGCGGCAATCACAGCCTGGCCTTGAAGGCGGACGGCACCGTGGTCGCCTGGGGTGAAAACACCGACGCGGACGGCTATGTGGCCAACCAATCGGTCGTCCCGCAGGGCCTGTCCGACGCGGTGGCCATCGCTGCCGGCGAGTATCATAGCTTGGCCGTAAAACAGGACGGCACCGTGGTGGCGTGGGGTGACAACTCACACGAGCAGATCAGCCTGCCATCGGGCTTGACCAATGTGGTTGCGGTCGCGGCGGGCGGTGCGCACAGTCTGGCGCTCCGCGCCGACGGTTCCGTGACTGCCTGGGGCGCCGACGGGAACGGGCAGTGCCACATTCCCCCCGGCCTAAGCCCGTCCGTGGCGGTTGCCGCCGGCAGCGTTCATACGCTGCTGCTCTTGGAAAACATGATTCCCGTGCCGCAACTCATGAACCCGGCCCTCAACTGCCACCGGTTCAGCGCGCTGATACAGACGCTGAATCGAAAATGCTACGCCTTGGAATACAAGGATTCAATAGAGGCTACAAACTGGGATCCCGTCTGCACCAACACCGGCAACGGCGCGCTGCGAGTCCTCGCCGATCCGACCGCTGCCAGCGCGATTCGGTTCTATCGAATGCAGCAGTGGTAGCCAAGCCATGACCGAGTGGAATATCCAGTCCCGGGCGCACGCGTGCTCCTCCTGCGGCAATGCTTTTGCCGACCAGCAGGCCTACCATACGCTGCTCTTTGATGAGAAAGCCGACTTCCGCCGCTCCGATATCTGCCAGGCCTGCTGGCAGAAGCAGTACAGCGAAGGCGCGCGCGACCGCAAGGGCTTCATCTCCTATTGGCAGGGCGTCTATGAAGCGCCGGCACCACCCGTCGAGGTGATTCAAAGGGAAAACGCCGAGTCGCTCCTGCGCAAGCTCATCGAGCTCAACGACCCGCGCTACATTCCGGCCGGGTATATCCTGGCCGTCATGCTCGAGCGCAAGCGCCTGCTCAAGGTTAAAGAGCAACTCATGCGCGACGGCCAGCGGGTATTCCTCTATGAACAGCCCCGAACAGGTGACGTGTTCACCATTGTTGATCCGGACTTGAAACTGGATCAACTCGAACAGGTTCAACACGATGTGGCTGCCTTGCTTGAGCACGGCCTCAATCCGCCCCCGGTGCCGGCCTCCGCCGAGCCGGCAACGCCGGCAACGCCGGCCGAACCCCTGGTCGCGGAGCCGAATTCTCCCGCGGCCGCGCAATAGAGCCGCTCCGATCCCATGCCGCCTGTGAACGGATGCGATGAGCTGCAAGCCCGGTTGGGCTATACGTTCCGCGATCCGGGCTTGCTGCAACTCGCCCTGACTCATCCTTCGGTGGCTCATGAGCAGGGCGCTCCCCTCCAGACCAATCAGCGCCTCGAATTCCTTGGCGACGCCGTCCTCCAGCTCGTGCTGACGCAGGAGCTGTATGACAAATTCCCCGGCTTCGGTGAAGGGCCGCTGACCAAAGCCCGCGCCAAGCTCGTCAACCGCCGCACGCTGGCGGAACATGCCCGGCGGCTGGGCCTTGGCCAATACCTGATCTTGAGCCGGGGCGAGGATTCGCACGGGGGCCGGGAACGCCCTTCGGCGCTGGCAGACACCTTCGAGGCTCTGCTCGGCGCCGTCTTCCTCGACGGCAGTTTCGCGGCCGCCCGCGAGTTCATTCTTCGCCAATTCGAGGCGGCATTCGGCAAGCTCGCCGTGATCCCCATCCTCGAGAATCCCAAGGGTGAGCTGCAAGAGCTGCTGCAATCGGAATCCGGCACGGCGCCCCAATACTCCGTCGCCTCCGTCACGGGTCCGGACCATGACCGCATCTTTGAATGCACCGTCCATCATAACGGCGTGGAATTGGCCCGCGGCCGGGGCAAAAGCAAGAAAGCCGCCGAGAGCGAAGCCGCCCTGGCCGCCCTGACCGCCCTGCGCCAGCGAAAGAACGCAGGGTGACGGGTGAACCGTGGCGGGTGCCGAATGGAAGGTGATCTATGACGAATGACCAACAACGGAGGCGCAAGGGCAACTCCAAACAGAAGCCTCCCGGCGCAGCAGATTCTCTTTTCCCTACCCACCACTCGTCACTCGTCACGCGTCACTCGTCACGCGTCACTCGCCCCGCTAAGATCCTCATCGGCGTCGTGCACCTCCGCCCGCTGCCCGGCTCGCCGCGCTGGGGCGGCGACATGGACGCGGTGGTTGAGTTCGCCGTGAACGATGCCCGCGCCTACGAGCGCGGCGGCGCTCACGGGCTGTTCATCGAGAACTTCGGCGACATTCCCTTCACCAAAGGGTCTGTCGCCCCCGAAACCATCGCCGCGATGGCCGCCGCCGGCCGCGCGATCCGCCAGGCGGTGCGCCTGCCCATTGGCTTCAACGTCCTGCGCAACGACGCCCGTGCGGCGTTGGCGCTGTGCGCCGTTTGCGGCGGCGCCTACGTTCGCATCAACGTCCACACCGGCGCTATGCTCACCGATCAGGGGCTTATCGAGGGTGATGCTTACGAGACCCTGCGCTATCGGCAGCGCATCTGTCCCGGCGCGCAGATCTTTGCCGACGTTCACGTCAAGCACGCCGTGCCGCTGGGCAACTCGACCATCGAGAACGCCGCCCGCGACACCGTCGAGCGCGGCGTGGTGGACGCGCTGATTGTCTCCGGCGCCGGCACGGGTCTCGAGGCGGAGCTTGCCGATGTCGAGCGCGTGCGCCGCACGGCGCCGAGGACGAAGCTGCTCCTGGGCAGCGGAGTTAACACCGAGAATGTGCGCAGCTTTCTCCGCGTGGCGGATGGGTTCATCGTAGGCAGCTCGCTCAAGCTCCACGGCCAGCTTTACAACCCCGTGGATGCCCGGCGCGTGGCGGCCCTGGTGCGGGCGATGAGGGGCTAAGAACCTGAGCGCGCCGCTTCGTCGAGCGTATCCACCACAGCCCCGAGGGTGGCGATGATCAGGGCTTTTGCTCCGTCGCGCACTCGGAGTTCCTTCGGGGCCTTTTCCAGCCACGACAGGGTCAGGACCAAGACCATCGTCAACAATTACACTCCGCCGCTCCTGCAGTCGTGGGCGCCCCCATTCGCGGGTTTCCGCCACGACCTCTCGTTCGATCTCAGCTAGACGGGGAAACGCTTGGGATAACCTGGGTGTTGGTTTCATAAGATGACACGGCTTGCTTGGTTGCGTTATGCCGGTCGAGGGACCGTCACCCATACAGGGACAATGTCAAGCAGCACCCGATGACCATCGAGTGAACATTATCCTCTTGCAAAAGTGTCTGCCGGAGCACAAACCATGATTCGCCGTCTAATAAGAAGGAAACCGTGCTCGAACGCTGAACTTGTATGAACCGAAGATTGCTGGTCGCCACTGCGCTTTTTGTGAACATATTCGCCTTAACCACTAACGCCGGCCCACGGGAGGCCCAATGGAAGAGCGTCGAGGAGGCCATCAAGAAGGGTCTGCCCAAAACCGCCATCACCAACCTCGATCCCATCATCCAAGGCGCGCTCAAAGACAAGGCCTACGCCGAAGCCGTGAAGGCCATCGGACAGAAGATCGCTCTGGAAGGCAATATCCAGGGCAACAAGCCGGAGGAGAAGATCACCCGCCTGGAATCGGAGATTGCCAAGGCGCCCAAGGAGATGGTGCCGCTGATGGATACGCTGCTCGCCGAGTGGTATTGGCATTACTTCCAGCAGAACAAGTGGCGGTTCATGCAGCGCACCGCCACGGCGGAGCCTCCGGGCAAGGACTTCACCACGTGGGACCTGCCCCGCCTTTTCGCCGAGATTGACAAGCAGTTCCAGAAGGCTCTGGCGGCGGAGAAGCTCCTTAAGGCGACACCCATCACCGCCTGGAATGACCTGCTGCAGAGAGGAACGATGCCGGAGAGTTACCGGCCGACGCTCTATGATTTCATCGTCTATGAGGCGCTGGAGTTTTACACGTCCGGCGAGCAAGCCGCCGCCAGGCCGGAGGAGGCTTTCGAGTTGTCCGCCGACAGCCCGATTCTCGGCGGCGCGGCGAAGTTCCTGGCTTGGAAGCCCGAGACCAGTGATGCCGAGTCGCCGAAGCTGAAGGCGATCCGGCTCTACCAGGACCTGCTCCGTTTCCATCAGGGTGATCCAACGCCGCAACTGGCCTTTGGCCACGCCGACCTGGAGCGGTTGACGTGGGGCTGGAACACTGCGTTCGGCGAGGATAAGAACGCCCGTTACAAGGCGGCCCTGGAGGCTTTTATTCGCACTTACGCGGACGACGAGATTTCCGCGCTGGCCATCGAACGGGAGGCCCGAGTGCTACAGCAGGAAGGGGACTTGGTGGAAGCCCGCAAGCTCGCCCTGCGCGGGGTGCAGATGTTTCCGGAATCACCGGGGGGAAAGCTCTGCCGCAACGTGGTCACTCAGATCGAGTCGAAGTCGGCCAGCATCTCGACTGAGCGAGTTTGGAATTGCAGGACAGGCGTCTCGCCTGTCCCCGGGGAGAACAGGCGAGACGCCTGTTCTACTTTGAACGTCCGCTACCGGAACGTGGAGGCGGTCTATTTCCGAGCTATTCCGGTTGATTGGGAGATGTTCCTGGACAAGCGCCGCCATCGGCCCGAGAGCTTGAACGAGAAGGAGCGCCGGGAAATCCTGGCCCGCAAAGCCGCGCTGGAGTGGTCGGCAAAACTGCCCCCCACTACGGATTACAAGGAGAAGAGTTTCGAGACGCCGGCGCCGGACAGCCTCAAGGCAGGCTACTATTTCCTCGCCGCCAGCCATGATCCGAAGTTCGGCGAGACGGATAACATCGTTTCCATGACCGAGGTGTGGGTGACCGGCCTGGCACTGGTGACGCGGACGCGCGACGGCAGGCTGGAAGGCTTCGTCCTGAATGCGGACTCGGGCGAGCCGGTAACAGGCTCGGAGGTTGCCGTCTGGCACCTCGACAACCAGGGCAACCGAGTTGCCGATCCTACCCTGACCACAGATGAGAATGGTTTCTTCTCCGTGAAGCCCGAGCAGAACCGGGGCTACCTCCTCCGGGCGCGTTACCAAGGCCAGGAATTGGCTACGGCGGGGGATATCTATGCCTACGAGTGGCAGAATAGGGAAGCCCGGCGACCCGAAGCCCAAACCGTATTCTTCACGGACCGCGCCATCTACCGCCCCGGCCAGATGATCCAATACAAAGGCATCTGCATTTGGGTGGACCAGACCAAGGATAATTACGAGGTGCTGAAGGGCGAGCAGGTGACAGTGGTGTTCAAGGACGTAAATGGCAAAGAAGTCGCGCGCCAGAAGCAGCGGGCCAACGACTACGGCTCGTTCGCTGGCAGCTTCACGGCGCCGCGGGACCGGCTCATGGGCCAGATGTCGCTTCAGGTCGAGGGACGCGCCCAAGGGGTCGGCCATTTTCGGGTTGAGGAATACAAACGGCCGAAGTTCCAGGTGACGCTCGATGCCCCGAAGACGGCGGCCAAGCTCAACGAAAAGGTCAGCCTCACCGGCCATGCGATGAACTACACCGGCGCAGCCGTGGACGGCGGGGCCGTTAAATACCGGGTGGTGCGCGAGGTGCGGATGCCTTGGTGGTGGGGTTGGTGGCGCGGCCCCTGGCTTCAGAGCCAAAGCCAGGAGATCGCCCACGGCACCGCCAAGACCGGTACCGACGGCGCTTTCACGGTTGAGTTCACCGCCAAGCCGGACCCAAAGGTGCCGGAGAAGGACGAGCCCACTTTCGTCTTCCAGATTAACGCTGATGTCACCGACAGCGCGGGCGAGACGCGTTCCGATGACCGCTCTATCCGCGTCGGCTACACCGCCCTCGAAGCGATGATGAGCGCCGATGACTGGCAGACCGATGGCACGCCGGTCGAGCTAAAGCTGGACACCAAGACGCTTGACGGCGAGCCGCAGGTGGCTGAGGGCAATGTGAAAGTGTATGAGTTGCAGGCGCCGGCCAAGGTGCACCGACCGCCGCTAGCTCCTCCTCCGCACCGGTCGAGGTCCTATGCGTTGGATCGGTCCGATGCGACCGATGGCCCACCGGACCTCTCCAACCCCAACAACTGGCCGCTGGGCAAGGTGGTCGCAGAAAAGGGCTTTACCACCGACACCAACGGCGCGGCCAAGCTGTCATTCAAGCTGGCAGCGGGCGCGTATCGGGCAGTGCTGGAGACGCAGGACCGATTTGGCAAGAAGGTTACGGGAAAGCTCCCGATCCAGGTCCTGCAACCCGAGGCGGCCAAGCTGGCCATTAGGATTCCTCAACTCCTGGCGGCGCCGGATTGGGAGTCGCAGCCGGGGCAGGAGTTCATGGCCCTATGGGGAACAGGCTACGACACGGGGCGGGCGTTCATCGAGATCGAGCACCGGCATCGGATGATCCAGCGCTACTGGACCAAAGATGGTGCAACCCAGCAGCAGATCAAACTGGCCGTCAGTGAAGCGATGCGCGGCGGATTCTTTCTGCATGTCACGTTCGTGCGCGAGAACCGCGCCTGGCTCGAATCGCGCAAGGTTGGCGTGCCTTGGAGGAACAAGGACCTGGAGCTGAAATGGGAACATTTCGTCTCCAAGCTCCAACCGAATCAGAAGGAGACGTGGACGCTGGAAGTCCGAAGTCCGAAGTCCGAAGTCCGAAGCGCGGAGAAGGCGGTGGCGGAGTTGGTAGCGACGCTGTATGACGAGTCACTGGATGCCTTTGCGCCGGTGGGCTGGCCGCAGCGGTTCTCGGTGTTTTACGAGGACTATTCCTTCGTGCAGTCGCAGTTCGCTAATACGCCTATGGGCTTTCAACAGGTTTTCGGGCGGTGGGACCGGCCATCCGAGAGCGTGAGGATCACCTATCGCGCCTTTCCACCGGACTTGGCGGCGAATTTGTGGCGCTATGGCTACTTCAGCCGGCGCTATGGACTCGCGAGGGGCGCTGTAGTAGAGGAGCGATTCGCTGATGCCGCACCGATGATGGCGCCCGCCGCGGCGATGCCGTCCAGCAATCTGCGGGCGGCAACGGCTGGTGTGGCCCTGATGACAGCCGCCGACTCACTTAGTCTCGATGGCGTCAGCGACAAGCTGGCAGTTGGTGGGGCTGGTGGCGCGGTTAAGGAACCCGCCGCCCCGAAGCTCGACCTGGGCAAGGTAGCCGCCCGCAAGAACCTGAACGAGACGGCGTTCTTCTACCCGCAGTTGACTTCGGATTTGAATGGGGTGGTGCGCATGACCTTCACCATGCCCGAGGCGCTGACGAAGTGGCGGTTCCTGGGCTTCGCACACGATCGGTCGCTACGCAGCGGTCTGCTCGAAGACCACGCCGTCACCGCCAAAGATCTCATGGTGCAACCTAACCCGCCCCGATTCCTGCGCGAGGGCGACACCGTCGAGTTCACCGTCAAGGTGTCCAACCAGACCGATAAGCCCCTGCGCGGCAAGGTGCAGCTCACCTTCAACCAGGCGCTCAACAACGAGTCGGCGGATAAACTCCTTGGCAACACCAAGCCCGAGCAGGACTTTGACATCCCGGCCAAGGAATCTCGCACTTGCGCCTGGCGCATCCACGTGCCGGGCGGGTGCGGGTTCCTCACCTATAAGGCGGTTGGCGCGGCGGCCAACGTGTCGGACGGCGAGGAGGGCTATCTACCAGTGCTTTCCAGCCGCATCCTGGTCACCGAATCGCTGCCGCTGCCGATTCGCGGGCCGGCCACGAAGAAGTTCGAGTTCACCAAGCTGCTCAAGTCGGGCAGCTCGAAGACGCTCCAGAATCAGAACCTGGTGGTGCAGATGGTGTCGCATCCGGCGTGGTACGCGGTGCTGGCGCTGCCGTATCTCATGGAATACCCTTACGAGTGCAGCGAGCAGACCTTCAACCGGCTCTACGCCAATGCGCTGGCGCGCAACATCGCTAACAGCGACCCCAAGATCCGCCGCATCTTCGACCAGTGGAAGAACACCCCGGCGCTTGATAGCTCCTTGCAGAAGAATCAGGACCTCAAGGCGGTGATGCTGGAGGAAACGCCCTGGCTCCGGCAGGCGGAGAACGAAAGCCAGGCGCGCAAGAACGTCGGCATCCTCTTCGATGACAACCGTCTCAACTACGAGATGGAGGCCACGCTGCGCAAGCTGACCGAGATGCAACTGGGCGACGGACGCTGGCCGTGGTTCCCCGGCGGGCCGGGCAACGATTACATCACGCTCTACATCACTACCGGCTTTGGCCGGTTGCGGCATCTGGGCGTAGATATCAGCGTTGATCCAGCCTTGCGCTCGCTCCAGCGGCTCGATGCGTGGATGACCGAGCAATACGACCGCATCCAGAAGTGGCCGGAGCCGGAGAAATACGTGCCCAGCTCCACCGACGCCCTCTACTTGTATGGGCGGAGCTTCTTCCTGAAGGACCTTCCGATTGGGCCGCCGCACAAGCCGGCGATTGACTTCTTCCTTAAGCAGGCGCGCAAGCTCTGGCTCAAGCCCGATTGCCGCCAGACCCAGGGCCACCTGGCTATCGCCCTCCACCGCTTCAACGCTTTCAACTCATTTAGCGATGCGACTCCCTCAGACATCATGAAGTCCATCAAGGAGCGGAGCGTGACCAACGAGGAGATGGGCATGTTCTGGCGCGACACCGAGCTGAGCTGGTGGTGGTATCGGGCGCCGATCGAGACCCAGGCGCTTATGATCGAGGCGTTCGACGAGGTAACGGGCGACCAGGCGGCAGTCGAAGAGTGCCGCGTGTGGCTGCTCAAACAGAAGCAAACACAGGATTGGAAGACCACCAAGGCCACTTCGGATGCGGTCTATGCGCTCTTACTGCGCGGCAAGGAACTGTTGTCGAGTGAGGCGCTGGTGGAGGTGAAACTGGATGGGGTGGATGTGACGCCCGGGGCGGGGGGAAGTCCGAAGGCCGAAGGCCGAAATCCGAAGCCCGAGAGCACCAGTCGGCCCGAAGCGGGGACGGGGTTTTACGAATATCGCTTTGCTGCGGATCAGATTAAGCCGAAGCTGGGCGAGATCACGGTTAAGAAGGTGGACGCCGGGGTGGCGTGGGGCAGCGTGAACTGGCAATACCTGGAGGACATGAGCAAGGTGACGCCCTACGAGGGCACGCCGCTGAAGCTCAAGAAGGCGCTCTATGTGAAGACCAACACCGCCAAAGGCCCCGTGCTGGAGCCGGTCAAGGGGCCGCTCAATGTTGGCGACGAATTGGTGGTCCGCATCGAACTGCGCGTGGACCGGGACATGGAATACGTGCACCTGAAGGATCAGCGTGGCAGCGGTACCGAGCCGGTGAACGTGATTTCGCGTTACAAGTACCAGGACGGACTGGCCTACTACGAAAGCACCCGCGACGTCGCGAACCACTTCTTCATTGATTACCTGCCCAAGGGCGTTTACGTGTTCGAGTACTCGACGCGCGTGCAGCTTCGCGGCCAGTACCAGACGGGCGTGGCGCAAATCCAGTGCATGTATGCGCCGGAGTTCAACAGCCACAGCCAGAGCCTTCCGCTCGTGGTGAAGTGAGCGGCTGGCGTGCCCACGCACCCGACGGCCTCGGCGCAGCAACGGCCAGCGCATACGCATGAGCCCCGCCGCCCGGGGGACGTCCGCGCCGCCGCCCGCTCTCAGCCCGGCGGACTTGGTCCCCCGCCTGGTTCCAAGGCATCGTGATGGGGAAACGATCCAGCAGATGCAGCGCTTGGCCGGCTTTGGCGGCAATCACTTGGAGGGAAGGCTGCCACCTGTCGCTGCAACCAACACGCAGTCCGCTGACGACCTCCGCTCCCAACGCCGCCAGGCCCAGACGCAATTTGGCTTGCGTTCGCTTGCACCCCACCCACAGCAATCGCCGGCAAGGACAATCAATCTGGCAGATCACCGTCAGGAAGACGGAGACCCCGTGGCGTTACGTCTGTGAATAGCGCCCGGGTTGTGGACACCAGAGGCCGAATTCCAGCTTCCGTTCCCCCAGGTACCTCCTCCGCAACCGGCATCCGGGTCGCAGAGTGAGACAGACCGGCATTTGGTTGACCTAGCTCCTCAACCGCCAGTGCGCTTGGCGCAGCACCGCGTGCGGCATGCCCCGTAGTGCTTCGTACCACACGGTCAGCAACGACTTGTCTTCGAGCTCGACGGTGCTCGGATAACCAAGGTCGCCTGAAGCGCCATCCCCGGAAATGATCATGGGCTCCGACCAGGTGCGTCCGTGGTCGGTGCTGAGGCGGGCCTGGTTGCCAAGTGGCTGGCGGCGGTGTCCGTAAGTCATGAGCAGCTCGCCCCCCCGCAAACGGAGCAGGAACGAAGGGAGGCCCCACACGCCGATCGCGCGGGGCACCGACCAGGTTTTGCCCCCATCAGTGGACTCGGTCTGCAGGGTCTCACCCGCGTTGGGTTTGTTGTGGTTTCGGATATGGACCAGGATGCGTCCTTCGCCGATTTCGGCAGCATGCAGCTCGTGGTATTGCTTGGCGTCATCGCCGGGGCGGGCTGGAATTTCCGTCAGCCAGCGCCAGGTCTGGCCGTCGTCGAGCGACTCGCACACCCCGACGCCTCGTTTGCCGGTCCAAAGTTCAACCCCGGCATAAAGCAACCGGCCATCGGCAAGTTGGATCGGGCCGTGGGGGCTGTTCACGATAGAGGGATAACGCGCCGACCAGGTCACGCCGCCGTCGGTGGAGCGGATCATCCACTGTCCCAACTCGGCTTGGCGTTGCTCAGCGGTGAGACGGTTATGCGCCGCCAGCCAGGTTTCGAGGCGCTCCGGTGGCCACGCCCCGCGGTCACCGGTCTTCTGTCTCCGCGCCTTTTCGAGGCTTTGCTCGTAGGCCAGCGAGGTGAACGAGGTGACGAGAATGGAACCCCGAGCGGTCTCAAGCACTCCGGCATCCCGGTCGTCAATCGCGCTGTCCAGGAGCACTTGCGGCCAGCCCCAGTTCCGCCCAGCGTCGGAAGAAACCATCAACTCGACGCGACCAAATGGGCAGACGTGCCCCTGGCGTCCGCCCGAGCAAACGAGCAACAACTGGCCATTGCGCCGGTGCGCGAGGGTCGGCCAGCCGTGATAGCATTGGGGCTGGCGGCTGATGACCCGGGTCTCGATGACTTCGATTTTGGGCGCGGCTTCGGCGGTATGGCGCGCGCCCACCGCGACGGCGGTCGTAACGAGGCCGGTGGCGCGGAGGAATTGACGGCGATTCATGGTGGTTTGGAGTTGTTGGGTCATTGCTTAGATTCTTACCGCGCTAATCTCAACGATAGGCGCTTGGCACAGATGGTCCAGTGCAGTCCATAGACGATTCGGCCCCGGGGCGGCATCAAGCACGGTTCACCTTAAACTCGCGACCGACCCCTCGGTCTGGCGCCTTTCCGGAAGGCCGACGGCGAGACTCCCGTGTAGCGGGCAAAGACTGTGCTGAAGTACTGGCTGCTGTTGAACCCGGTAGCCAGGGCGATGTCGGTCACCGAATGGTTGGTCTGGCTGAGCTGTTCCTGCGCCTTCGCCACCCGCAACCGCAGCAGAAAATCGTTGGGCGTGAGGCCGGTCTGCTCCTTGAACACGTCGAACATGCGGGACCGGCTGAAGCCCAGGTGCCGAACCAAATCGTCCACGCACAGCGGCTCTGTCAGACGCTTCTGGAGAAAGGCGATAGCCGCGGCGGCAACCTCCTTAGGCTCGCTCGACGGGACCAGCATTTGTCGCATGGCTTCGACGAGCACCGCGCAGATCAACGCCCGCAGAACTATCGCGGCATCCGCACGGTTGGGATGCGTGTGGTAGTTGCCCGTTTCGTCCATCAGCCGCCGCACCAGCCATCGCAACGTCGGGTTGAACGAATGCGCTTTCCGGCTGGCATTCACCAGCGCCGTTCGCAAGCGGAGGAGGTCCGAGGGACTGAAAGTCGTGCGTTTCCAGGCGCTCGGTCGCGAGACCTTCAGCGCCAACCCGCAAATCGTGCAGGGCGAACGCATGTTGTGAAGGCCGCGATGAACCAGGCCCGGCGGGACGACCAGAAAATGACTGCCGTTCAGATCCACCTTCGGCTGGCCCGCGAACTCGTAGGCGGTGGCGCCATCGAGCAGAAACAAAAGTTCAAAACCCTGGTGCGTATGCCAGGTCACCCGGCTGGCGACGTGACTGCGCACCCGGCTGACGTGAATGAGCATCGGCAGCTCGATCTGCCTTCCATAGACATAGATAGCCTGATCTTTCATGCGGGCGGCACCAAGTTCCGGGAAAACTAAAGGGGATTCCTGAATTAGTCCAACCGACAATGTTGGCAGAACGGCCACTTAAAATGAGACTGCTCCTCACTAACGATTTCAGGTACCCTGCGCGGCAATGAACACGCGCTCCTGTGACGACACGGCTCACGGCGACATGTCAGCCAGTCCGCCTCCTGCCAGGAAGCGATTGTGGCTGCGGCGGCTGCTCTGGTTCGCCGGGCTCGTCGTCGTGCTTCTGGGCGTCGCCGTGTTGGTCTGGCTGAGCGGCGCGCTTTACAACCGGTTTGTGCGTTATCCGCGCGAGGAAGCGGCGTGGCAAGCCCTTCGCGCTCAGCTCCAGCCCGTCACCAACAGCACCGGCTGGACCGAGTTTCGCGGCATCCTGCACACCCATTCCCACCTGTCACACGATAGCGAGGTCCCCTTCGAGGAGATTCTGCGCGTCCTCAAGACAACCGGGCTGGACTTTGTCTGCCTCAGTGACCACACGGACCAGGGCCGCGCCGATTTTGGCGTGCAATGGCGCGGCCTCCACGAGGGAAAGTTGTTCGTGCCCGGCTTCGAAATGAAGGAAGGCATCATGCCGTTTGGCGTCGCCCCGGGCGTGGTGCTGAGCAACCAGATGGAATCCGCCACCCTCGCCCGGCAGATCATTGAAAGCGGCGGCGTGCTGTTCTACGCCCATCCGGAGGAGCGGAGAGACTGGGACCGGCCCGAACTGACGGGCATGGAGATCTACAACATTCACACAGATTTCAAACGCACCAAAGCCCCGCTCCGAGCCCTGGTGCCCGACCTGATCGTCAATCAACGCCGATACCCGGAGCACATCCTCCGCTCGGTATTCACTCCGCCAACGGGGTTCTTGCGGCGTTGGGATGAGCTGAACCGCACACGGCACATTACCGGCATCGCCGCCAATGATTGCCATCAGAACGTCGGCGTGCGAGGCTTCTACACCGACTCGGACACGATCCGAGTGGAGGACACCAGTCCCAAGACACTGAAGGTCATCAAGCTTAATGGGTTCACCCGGCTCCTTGCGCGCATGTGCTTCGGTCCGCTGACGGCGAACCGGAAGCTGTTTCACCTGCAACTCGATCCCTACGAGCGGAGCGCCCGCTTCGTGAACACGCATGTCCTGGCGCGGGAACTGACCGAGCCGGCTCTGCTGGACTCCTTGCGGGCAGGCCGGGCCTTCGTTGGCTTCGACATGATTGCCGACAGCTCCGGCTTTCAATGGGTGGCCTCCGACGGCTCCAGCCAGGCGGTCATGGGCGAGGCGAGCACACTGACTCCGACAACGCGCCTGACCGCACAGTCGCCTCTGCCCTGCCGTTTCACGGTCCTCAAGGATGGGACTTCCGTCTTCGAGCAGGAGGGGCGTGACTTGGAGTACGGTCCCGCCAGCCCGGGTAAATACCGGGTCGAGGCCGAACTCAAAGTGCTGGGCAAATGGGTTCCCTGGGTCTATGCGAATCCAATTGAGCTGCGCTGAACCCCGGCCGGCTACCGCCCTACTGGCCTACTGGCTCACCAGGGCCAGTGACAGGCTGCGGATCAGCTCGCCGAAGTAGTCGGGCACATTCGGCCCGAAAAACGACATCAGCCGCGGCTCGTAGCCCTCGAGGTGGTAATAGCGCGCGGGAATCACGTAGCCGATATAGTCGCCGTTGAAGCTGGTAACGATTGCGCTGCTCCCCCGCGCGCGCATGAAGTCTTTGATCTCCAGCGCCAGCTCGCCGCTGAAGTCGCACGGCGTCGAAATCCATACCGAGTCATTCAGGCGAAAGACCTGCAGGAAGGTGTGGTTCCCGGCCGGCACGAGCCTTCCCGCCAGCCACGGCCGCAGCCGGATGTCGTCGGTGAGCCGCACGTTGAGCGGGGGCAGGGTAACGTCCAGGCCCAGCAGGCCGAAGGTCACGATGTTGGTCAGGGAGGTCTGCGGCAGCCGCTCGACCAGCATCCGCGCCAGGTCCTGCCCCATCTGCTCGCAGCCCGCTGAGCCTCTCGCGCCCGGCACGGGCGACTGGCTGCCCACTCCGCCGGCTAGAAACAGAGCCATGCCTCCTGTGGCCTGCTCGACCGCCCGTTGCCAGCTCCCGGGGTAATCGCCGCTGAACTCCATCATGTCGCTCGAAAGGACCGTCGCGTGGGCCCCGTAAACGCCCAGCACCGCGCGCCGGCCGCCCGCTTGTTCCACGACCGCGTAGCTGAATTCCGAATCAACCTTCCCCAACCCGCCAACGAGACGGTTGCGCAGATACTGCGAGGCCGGCAATCGGCCGTGTCCGTATCGGGCCGGCTTGAGGTCTTGGATCGCATCCTGCGCCGCCGCCACAATGCGGTCGACAAACCAGGTTCGCACCTCCGGCTGAAAGTCCCCGGCGAATGCCTCCGCCACCATGCCTTCGCCCCAGGCCCCGAGGCTCGCATGCGTATGGGTCGCCCCCAGGTAGATCTGTGCCCGGGTCAGGCCCGACTCCATTTCCAAACGCCGCACCGCCTTCGCCGCCACTTCCGGCGGAATAATCAGGGCATCCGCTCCCACCATGACGCCGGTGCGGCCTTGCACCCGCAGGGCCACGGCCTTCACATAAAGGTCGTCGTGAACTCCTTTGGCGGGCCTTCCGCGCCGGCCCCCGTACCCAGCCAGCGGCAGCGAGCGAAACTGCCCTTGCGCGGGCGCGTCCTGCGCCGCATTCACCCTGGGAGTGAGCGACTCCCGACCAAAGCCCGCGTGCAATTCGCCTTGCGCCAACGAGTTCGTCTCGGCCTGGGTCCGCAACCGGGCGGTTGTTTCCGCGTAATAGGATTCGCGAAGGTAGGGCCGGGTATCTACTCGATCGAGACAGACCGCCCCAAGGACGACGGCCAGCGCTGCCAGCCCTGCCAGAATCTGCAGGCCGATGCGTAAAGGTCGTTTCACGGCTCGAATCATACACCGCATCGCGAGTTTTTCAAAGCCCGGCGCGGAGCCTTTATTCCGCAAACTGCCCCAACAGCCACCGACAAGCGATCACCTTCTCGACCAGGTCCAACGGCAGGTAGAAGTACTGGCACGAGGGTTCAAAGCCGATCCGCGAATCCTGCCGCGTGAGAGTGAAGAGCTGACGTGCCAAACCGACCTCGGACTCAAGGCAGCGCACGAGGTCAACCCGCAGGCGACGGCGCTCTTGGGCCGGCATAGCCGCCGGGGCGCGGGCGAGCGCATCGCGGGCGAGGATGAAGCGCGCCTGGTTGGCAACGGACTGGAAATGAATGGCCGCGGCCTGAGCCAATCGCAGTTCCGCTTGGACTTCACGGCGCCGACCCGGGGGCGACTTCTCCACCGCCAGCCGCAACTCGGCAATGCCCGGCTGCCAGCCCGCGACGACCTTCTCGAACTGCGCCGCGAAAACCTCCGGCGGGTAAGGCCCGCGCCAACCATCCAGATCGTCGTAGGGAATCCCCCACATGGTCGCCTTGTAGCCGGTCTTCGCGGGATACAGCGCGTTCGCGGGACCGCACTGGACCGGGGAGGTGTAAACCACACTGACGTGAAATGGATACTGACGAAAAGCATCGCTCATCAGGGTCCACGCTTTGCGGGCATAAGGCGCGCCGGCGGCGCCAAACCGCTCCCGCGCCAGCGCATCCAACACCGTATCGGGTTCTGGCGCGGGGGTGCGGGTCAACCGATCGGCAAGCTGCAGGTTGGGCGAAGGATATCCGCCCATGGTCCAGCCGATCAGCATGGCATCCAGCCTCGCCGCTGAGGCCAGCCTATGGCAATGCGCAGCCACGAGGTCCATTACCGGGAGGTAGGGCAGGCTGGCGATTTCGCACGTGTTATTGAATTGAATCTCCGCCCCCGTCTTTAGACCCGCTTGTTGAGCCGCCTCCCAGTGCGCAAGCGCGCGAGGACCCGGACCGACCGACGAGATGGAGTACTCCCCCACCGTGCTCTGGATGCCGCCGCGCTCGATCGGCAGGCTCCATTCACTGACCGACATCAACCAGACCGATTTCGGCAGACGCGCAATGATGTCCGGCGCGCTGCCGTGGCCCCTCCAGCCCCAGTCAGACAGAAGCACGTTGGCCCCGGCGTTGCCGCGATGGACCCCCGCTTCGATCACCGCCGCAACCTCGGAGATAATGTCCCCGTCGCCGCGCGTCTTGCAGTGTTCGCAGGAACGCCAGTTGCCATGCGAAGCACAACTGGTCAGGTTCTCCGACGCCGTGATCGCGTAAACGCCCCCCAGGCCGGGCACCTGCTCGAAGATGAAAGCCAGCGCGTCCTCCATCCATTGGCGCACCGCCGGCTGCGACGTGCAGAGCGCGGTGGTTTCGTCTTCCCGGACGCCGACTAACGCCGGACGATTCTTGAAGAAGGCCGTGGGCATCGCCCGGGGCTCATTCAGGTAGAGATAGACGCCCACCCCGTACTTCCGCGCCCTTTTCACCAAAGCCCGCAGGTTGGACAAGCGCTGCTCGTGGCCGACGCCGAACTCGGGGAACGTCCTCCCGCCGGGCGCCAGGTCGCGCAGGACGACGTGCAGCCAAACACCGTTAATCCCCGCGGTGGAGAGCCGCTGCAGCAATCCGTCAGGATAGGGATTCAGTTTTGGATTCAACAGCGGATCACCGTAAACGGCCACGTAGGAATAAACCAATCGCAGGGATCGAGGCCCATCGTCCACAGGCTTCGGCGAGGAGAAGGCGCTCAGCGGCTGGCTGAGCTGCCGCACAAAGTCAAAGCGAGGCTCCGCTGCGTGGCGGATCTCCTTACCGAAATCCGCCTCGACCACGCGGCGAATCTCGGCGGCGCGGCGCCGTGCCGCTTCGTGCGGCGGATGGTAGCGGAGGGGCTCACACTTGGGTTTCAGTCGGCCCAATTTGATCCACAAGAAATCCTCCTCGCGCAGCATGAACGCCAGCCGCTCCGGCGTCATCTCCAGAAGCTCCAGCAATTGTTCGTAGGGCAGGAGATGCCAATTCCGTCGTATGAGGGTGACATAACCTCTCTCCCTCAGCTCGCGGGGCATTTTGGCGCTCGGTGGCAATCCCATGGATACGGCCAGCGCCGTGATGTCCCGCTCCGAAGCCCCCACGATCTTCGCCAGCTTTGCCGGCTCGACGGCGTGCCAGTTCCGCCATACGAACTCGTGGAGGCGGTCGGGGAAATGACGGCTCACAATCGCAGCCGGCGCGTCGCCTTCCGGCAGCAACGCATCCGCGGCAAAGCCGCCGCTCGCACAACCCAGAACCACAAGGAACGTCTGGGCGAGTGAAAGCAAGAGGGTATTGGGTGAGAGAAAGAATCGTGCTTCGTCAATAACCACGCGGACAGACTGCGCCGAATCGCTTTGCGCATCAAGCCGCGGTCTTCGGGTTTGTGTCGGCACCAGGAGACAATTGGCGTTGTCCGCTTGGCCCGAGTAGAGTAGCGTCGGGTTAGAGCAGTACTATGAAGACCCGGAGAAACGGCTCGCGCGCGTTCACATTGATCGAATTGCTCGTGGTGATCGCCATCATCGCGATTCTGGCGGCGCTGCTATTGCCGGCGTTGGCCAAGGCGAAGGAGAAGGCCAAAGCTATCCAGTGTCTCAACAACATGCGGCAAACCGGCCTGAGCATGAGGATGTACGAGGATGACAACCGGGAGCAGATCGTCATGCTGGCCGACTGGGTCCCCTCACCGCCCGGAGCGTTCTTTCCCAGCACCCTGTGCACCTGGTGGCCGGATTTGCTGCGCCCCTACCAGAACACGACGAACCTTCTGGGCTGCCCCACCGTGCACAACGGGTTTGGGATCGCCATGAATCATCCGGAC
The DNA here is from genome assembly GCA_964625855.1 of uncultured Verrucomicrobiota bacterium. Lineage (GTDB taxonomy): Bacteria > Verrucomicrobiota > Verrucomicrobiia > Limisphaerales > UBA8199 > JAPLUA01. Next base: position 40,982 of record CAZVFC010000030.1, read on the forward strand.
ATCGGGCGATGGCTGGTTGATCCGCTGAAGATCTCCCGCATCAAACGGCCGGTGGACACGCTCGTCCTGGCCGATGCAGGTCTCATTAAGAATCCCACGCAAACCAACCCGGACTTATGGGTGGAAGAGAAAGATAAACAGCAACTGTATTTCCGCACCCCCTTGAATGATTTATGTGGAGGCTACTGGACCTCGGATCCCGAGCGCGCTTTCAATCGCCATTCCAAGCGCTGCACGGGCGCATTTGCCGACGGCCACGCCGCCGCGGCGCGGGCCAGCAGCTACGGCTTTCAATACTTTCCTGGCAAAGATCCATCCGGAACGGCCGCGACGGGCATCCCGGCACTCGGTGGTAACGGCCGATATGACTCGAGGTGGATGTGGGACCCGGAGTAGGCCACCCCAACCGAATGACCGCACCAATGCGGTAAGATGCTTGCCCGCTCAGGGTGGTTCTGGTCACCATTGGTTCAATGGCTACGCCCTGTAACGCATCAACACACTCTCCCGAACCCAACCGCGGCCGCTCGTGGAAGGTTGACGACCTCCTGGCCCTGGCGCGGACCTACCAGGAAGCGGCCGTGCTCACAGCCGCTGCCGAGTTGAATCTCTTTAGCGCCGTATCCTCCACCCCCGCAACCGCCCTCGAGCTCGCTCGGCTCACGCAGTGCGACCCGCGAGGCTTAAGCTTGCTGCTGGACGCGCTGGCGGCGCTGGGGCTCCTCCAAAAATCAGAAGGCGCCTATACACTGGCGACCGGCTTGGGTGCATTCCTAACCCCGGAGGGCGAGCAAAGTGTCCTGGCCATGATGCAGCACCAGGCCAGTTGCCTTCGCCGGTGGGCCCAATTGGCTCGAGTGGTTCAGACCGGCCAGCCAGCCCAACGGGTCCCCGGCGTGCGTGGTGAGGTTGGTGAGCAGGAGGCTTTTATCGGGGCCATGCACAATATTTCGGCTCCCACCGCCGACCAGGTCATCCAGGCGATTCAGCCGCTTCAGTTCCGGCACGTATTGGACATCGGCGGAGCGTCAGGCACCTGGACCATCGCCTTTCTGCGCGCCTGCCCAAAGGCACACGCCACGTTGTTCGATCTGGCTCCAGTTATTGCATTGGCCCGGCAGAGATTGACTCGAGTCGGACTGGCGGAACAGGTGCGCCTCGTGGCCGGAGATTTCATGGCCGACCCGCTGCCAACCGGCGCGGACCTGGCCTGGGTGAGCGCCATCGTTCACCAGAATTCCCGGAACCAGAATCGCCTGGTGTTCGGCAAGGTCTTCCATGCCCTGGTTCCCGGCGGGCGAATTGCCATCCGCGACATCCTCATGGCGGAAGACCGCACTCGCCCGGTGATGGGGGCGCTGTTCGCGCTCAACATGCTCGTGGCGACTGAAGGAGGCGGCACATTCACCTTCGACGAACTACGCGAGGATCTGCAGAGCGCTGGTTTCGGTCAGGTCGCAGCGGCGCGCCGGGACGAAGGGATGAATTCGGTTGTCCTCGCTCGGAAGCCGGAATAACAGTATGCAAGGGAGGTCAGCCGACCAGGCCGGCCTTGCCTCATCGTGTAACACCTTCTGCTACCAAGTATTGGGTCCGTAAGTGAGGTTGCGGAACTGAATTGTTTTGACGAGCGTCGCGAACCCACGCAGAGTCAGTAAGACGACGACAAGCTGAACGACAACGGTATATGATCTCCCGGCCTGTGCAGATTGAGACCAAATGGACTAGTCGCCATGTTCTCGCTCTCGGGATCACACTGCTATGGGCGGTTGACTGCCCCTCCGAGCTCAAGGCGGCAGCGCCGATTCGCCGACCGAACATCCTCTTCCTCTTCGCCGACGACCAGCGGGCGGACACCATTGGCGCCTGGGGCAATCCGCACATAAAGACTCCAACCCTGGACAAGCTCGTTGACGCGGGATACAGCTTTCGGCGCAATTACATCTTCGGCGGAAATAGCGGCGCGGTGTGCATGCCCAGCCGGGCGATGCTGATGAGCGGGCGATCCTGGTTCCATGTGGACACCAAAACGCTCAGCGATGCAAAATTGATGCCCGAGCTGCTCCAGGAAAACGGTTATGTAACCTTTGGCACCGGCAAATGGCACAATGGCCAGGAATCCTGGTTGCGGGCTTTTCAGCGGGGAAAGACGGTGATGTTCGGAGGCATGTCCGACCACTCGAAAGTCCCGGTCCAGGATCTCGGCCCGGACGGCAAGCTGACACCCGAACGCACTGGCGACAAATTCTCCAGCGAGCTGTTTGCCGACTCGGTGATCGAGTTCCTTAAGCAGCACGACGGCCAGAGACCTTTCTTCGCGTATGTGGCGTTTACCGCGCCGCATGACCCGCGAATGCCGCCGCCGCGGCAGCTCACATTCTATTACCGCAACAGGCCGCCGCTGCCACCGAACTTCCTGCCGCAGTTTCCCTTCGACAACGGGCACATGACGAAGTGCCGCGATGAGAACCTGGCCGCCTGGCCCCGCGCCGAAGACGTGATCCGCGACCAACTGGCCGAATACTACGGAATGATCACCCACCTGGACGGCCAGATCGGGCGTATTCTCAAGGCCCTCAAGCGGACAAGCATGGCGAACAACACGATCATCATCTATGCCGCCGACAATGGGCTGGCGCTCGGCAGCCATGGGCTTCTGGGCAAGCAGAACGTTTTCGAACACAGCATGCGCGTCCCGCTTATCTTCGCCGGCCCAGGCATCCCGGCAGGCAAGTCAACGCAGGCGTTCACCTACCTGCTCGATGTCTTCCCGACTGTTTGTGACGTCACGGGGATCGCGCCCCCGGACCGGCTCGAGGGCGAAAGCCTCCGCCCGTTGTGGGAAGGACGAGAAGCGAAGCTCCGCGACTCGCTGTTCCTCCCCTATATGCAGATTCAGCGTGCGGTTCGCGATGAGCGATGGAAGCTGATCGCTTACACCCAAATCGGCCACCTCCAGTTGTTCGACCTGCAAGCCGATCCGTATGAGCAAACCAACTTGATAGACTCCCCGCAGCACGCGGGTCAGACCCGGCGCCTCCTTGAGCTGATGAAGCAATGGCAGGGCAGGTCGGGTGACACGCTCGAGGTGCCTTCGACGAACAAACCGTTTGAGAGGATAGATCTGACCGGCAGGGAACGCACGCCAGACCAGTGGCAGCCGGAATGGGTCGTGAAGAAGTATTTCTGAGCAGAGTGCCGCGCCCGGTGCCCGACGCGACCGCGTCAGAGCCGATCTCTTTCACCTGCCAGCCTCACTCCTCACCGGCTCACTTGCGGAGGCGGAAGAACCGTTGCGGGCCAGTGACGGAGACAGCCTGTGGATTCGTGCCGGGCGCCACCGGCATCCAAGCCCCTGCGGTCTGCGGCGCCTCTTCAAGCAGGAAGCTCGGGTCGTCCCAATACAGCACCAACTGGCCGTCAAATACCGCGTGTTTGAGCAGCACGGGCACGACGGGATTGCCATAAAGTCTGAGGTCGAAGCTCAAGTCCGAGGAAGTCACGCTGGATTGATGGATTTCGACCGCGCAGACGTTCGTGCCCGCCACCAGCACCGGCGCGGAGACGGTATGGGTGTAAAAGTAAGTGGTTTCATCCTCGGGCAGCGCATTGGTGGCCAGTGTAGTGCAGGTGATCAGCGTCTGCGGCAGGTTGCTCCGGAAGACCTCCGTGCCGTTGAGATAGACGATCCCCCCATCGTCGCGCAACAGGGCGAGCGTAAGGCTCTGGAACGCCGCCGAATCCACTACATTGAACGAGCGCCGGAAATAGGTCGTGACTTGGCCGTTGCTCACTACGAGCGAACTCTCGTCCCCGTCGCCGAACCCCAATTGCGCAGCACCGCTGGACCAGCCGCCATCGGGAAACTCAGGGGCGACCCAAGCGTTGCTTAGGTTCAATCCGCTGTCCAAATGCCGCCAGACCGAGCCTTGAGCGATGAGCGTGACGGGAGAAGTTTCGGCCGGTGGCCTCACCGTGAAGATCTGGGGGATGCCGGTCAGTTCGGCGTTGATCGGGTCCGACAGGCGCAGGCTCAACAGCTCGTAACTCTGCGGCGAGGCGATCGGGAGTATGAGGATCTTCAGCGTCTCGCCCGGCTGGAACGTTAGGGTGCCGCTGGCGAGGATGTCGCCAGGCGATCGCGCCACGTAATGAACGGTTACCGGGTTGGTGCTGAAGCGGCTCAATCGAACCGGGATCCCATTCGCCAGCGACGTCGCGTCCACGCGATTTGTGCGCAGCGCGAAGCCGATGCCGACCGGGCCGCCGGCCGGACCGTTGAGGAAATCTGCGAGTTGCGCGGCATCCGTAGTCGGACTCCACACAAGGTTGGAGGGCCAGATGGGGTCGGCGGTGGTGAGAAGGTTCGAGCGGATGTTCATTTGGGTGGTACGGTAGCTCCAGTCGGCCCAGTTCATGCCCCACACGTCGCGGTAGTTGTGGATCAGGAGGCAGTTGGTGGCGCGCAGGAAGCCGCTGTAGGTCCAGTTGTAATTGTCGCCGAACCGCCCGCCGACGAGGTTGCCGGTGGCGAGACACGCGAAGAGATTCCCCGTCGGCCCGTCGTAGCCGACCTCCAGGCCTTGCCCGCAGTTGATGAAGACGGTGCGGTTGTGATTGGCGATCTTGCCCGTGCCGGAGAGCGAATTGCCTTCGTGGAACGTGGACTCAAACCAGCAATCCTGATAATTCAAGGTTCCCGCGCCGCTCGCGCCGGAATCCACACCGTCGTCCTTCGTTAAACCGAACAAGGTATTCGTGAACCCGTGCGTGCCGCTAACGATGTAGAGCGCGTCGTTGTCGCCGTCCACGTAATTCCCCGAGCCATCCGGACACTCGATGAACGCGCTATCGTCGACCCGCCACACCGAACCGGTGAACTCGCCGCCGCTGGTGGTCCGCTGCATCAGGAAGCGGGTGAGAGTGAACCGACCGCCCGACACCGAGTGACCCAACTGGCCGGCGAGGGAAATGGCGGCCGCGTTGCTCAGGGTGATGACGTTGTCGCCCCCACAGAAGAACAGCCCCTGCTCCTTACGATGGCTGCTGGGATTGCCGCCGCTACCGAACCAATTCGCCTTCGCGCCGCTGCCAGTGAAGATCACGCCGCCGCCGGTGATGCTGCCCTCGCTGGTCCGCATGGTGAACCCGCCCCACGGCTGCCCAGGCGCAGCAGGCGTGAACACGACGGGTTGCTCCCAATTGCCGTTGATGACGACACTGGCGTTGTTGGTGATGTCCACACCGGCATTCAAGCGGACGATGGTACCCGCACCGATGGTCAGCGTGGCACCGCTGGAGAGGACCAGGTGGTTTGTGACCGCGATCCGCGATCTCGCGGGCCAGTTGATGGCACCGGTCAAGGCGCCACCTACGCTCGTCCACACGGTCCCGGCTTGGACGTTAATGGTCTTTTGGGCAGCCAATCCTCCGACCGCCGGTTGGTAATTTAGCGTGCCAGCGGTGTTCGCGCCGGACAAGAATCCGGAGCCGACGCCACGGAAAAGTCCGAAGGAGGCTTGGCCCGGTCCCGTGATCGTTCCGTTTGCGCGGACGGCGTGGCCGCCGTTCTCCACCCAGGCAACGACGGGGATCGGCAAGTCTTGCGGAAAATCCGCCGGCGCCAGGATGCTTAAGGTGGCGCCAGAGAACTCGCTGTCGGCTGAGGGAATTGACGGATATGGCGTCCATGGCGGAAGCCCATCCTCCGAGCTGCCGCGTTCGGACGAACGGATGATGAACTGCACCAGGCGGTTGGTGACGGCCAAGGTGCTGGTGTTTGTGCGAAACACCGACAACTCGTGGTAATCCACTTCCTTCACCTGTACCTCGGTTCCCACCGGCACCGAGTTGCCATCCAACCGTGCGTCGTAAGTGAAGCCTGCTTCGTTGGTGATAACGAAGGCGGCCTGGTCGGAATAGACCGTTTTGGCAGCAATTCCGCCGATACCGATTTGGGCGCGCACAGGAAGCGCGAGCAACACGATGATCCAGAGAGCGGATCGTTCTATGTCTAGCTGCATGTCCAGCAGACCGTTCAAGGCATTCGGGGTGTTACGAGGCGATAATATCGGGCGCTCTGGCTCAGCGCGGCGCTGTCAGTGAGCTCGATCATCTGCGGCACGGATGGCGCGGGCACATCGGCTAGTGTTTGCCAGGAACCTGCGTCAGGCACATCGTTGTATAGCACCGAATAGGTTCGTCCTGCCGCCGCAGCAAAACGGAGTTGGATGCCGCCAGACGCCACGGGCGCCGCCTCGATGCGCAGGCAACTGCTGGGGTTGTGAGGATCCGTTCCCGCCAGGTATTCCTGGGCGTTGGTGAAATGATCGTTGTCCGGGTCCAGATTGGCGTCATTCCCGTACTTGTTAAGCCCGTGGGCCTCTTCCCAGGCGTCTGGGATACCGTCACCGTCGCTGTCGAGAAGCCCGGAGTTGCCCGCGTTGGGAGAGGCGGCGAACCAGTTAGCGGGCTCGTTGCCATACGCCGCAAAGTCCTCTCGTTGCAGCGAGAGCCCGGAGCCGGCAGCAGTCGTCGGCCAGGGGCTCACAGGCGAGTAGCCCACACGGTCCATCGTGACATACGGCACGAATCCGAGGTCTGAACCGGTGGTCTGCGGATCATCAGGTGCCCGCAACTCAACGCTCTCGCCGCCATTGGCGAGCTTTCCAGACCAAGGGCCGACCACCGGCGCGTTGGTGCCGTATTTGGACTGGAACGAGGCCAGCGCCGCAGGGTCGGTCACAGGGTCAAAGCTGACGACCAGCAGATAATGACCGGCAGGAATGGCGTAGCGTGCGTCGAAATCGAAATCAACGGCGTCGCGCAATCGCCAACCGTTGGTCGGGTGAGCCGGATCGTAGAGCGGCACCGCGTTGCCCGAGATGTTATGCAGCTCGATAAACTCGTCCTGTGTGTTATCGTTGGTTCCGATGGGCGGGGGCTGGTACATGATCTCGGAAATCACCACCGGGCCTACCCGCGGATAAGCATTGGCTGCGCCGCTTCCCGTTCGGAAGAGAGCAATTTGGTTGGTTGGGCTGTGTACCGTTACCGTTGTACCAAAGGTCATCCTGCTCATTGCGGTGAACTCTGTGCCCACGCTCGTCTGGAAACGGCCGAACGAAACGCCGTTGAACTGCGGCCCGAATGGGACGGTGTCGCGGTAGCCTGTGGCAGCACCGGTTGCGTCATAGGCCGTCAACCACGCTTCGTCCCCTTTTGCCGAACTGAACGAGAAACTCCAGGATGATCCAGGGCTCGGATTGATCTGGTACTCATAGAACGCTTGGTAACCGTGAGCCGGAACCACAGTGCCGTTGGGAATGCGGAACTTCCGCAAGTCGCGCAGGTCGTCGCTCAGGTACCAACCGCCGATGTTCACCGGGGCATCGCTGTTGTTGTACAGCTCGATCGCATCTTCAAGGGGCGGATCGGTGTGCGTCAGCACCTCATTGATAACGACATTGGTCAGCGGGAGCCAGTTGGCGGCTCCTGGGGTTGGGAGGGTGAAGAAGACGCGCGTGGCCCCACCGTCCGGAAACCGGCCTTCGGAAATATCCGCCGTTTGAACGCCGAAGGTCATGCTGTCAATGGCCGCTTCGGTGCCGGTCGGGAACAGACCCAGGGCCTCGCCGGGGTTGGCGTCGAGGCTGAAGTTCACATGAGTCGGACCTTGCGCAGCGTCACTGTCGGCGACGAACTTGAGCCAGGCATTGGTCGAAACGCCGATGAACGTGAACGGCGCAATGAGATGTTTGGTGCGATTGCTGAGTTTGTCGGTGAGATAGAGCCCCCCAAGCGCCACGGGCTGAGGGGATGGGTTGTAAAGCTCGAACCAATCCGGCCCGTCGGCGACGCTGGCAGCCCATTCGTTGATCCGCACCAGGTTAGGGTCACCGGTCGCCGAGGCGATGTTCGCCGAGCCCGACGTCGGCAGCGTAATGACCCAGCCCGGCGTGCCGTCCGGCACGTGGCCGATCGAGAAGTCCGCCGCCTGCGGTCCGAACGTAACCGAGTCGGACAACGAGGCGGAGGTGTCGTAGAGATAGACCCCCTCGCCGGAGGAGTCGAGATTGTAACCGGTGTTCAGTACCGGTCCGTTGGTGAGCGAAGCCGGCATCGAGGAATCACAACGCACGACCAGGAATCCACCGGCGGCCAAGGCGACGCCCGGCGGGAAAACCCATTTACGCGGATTGGCGACGTCGTCCGTCAAGCCGTAACCGGCCAGGCTCAAGGTGTTGGAACCCGGGTTGAACAACTCGACCCAATCGGTAAGCGTGCCGTCGCTATTGGTCAGCGTCGCATTGTGGGCGAAGACTTCGTTTAGGACCACCGTGTTGTAGTTGGTGATGGCGATTGTGCGCCTGGCTTCCAGCGCCATGCCCCACAGTACGTCGGAACTCGTCGCGCTGTTTTGATGCACTTCCACCGCGATAATGTTCGTGCCTGGATGCAAGAGCGATCCGAGGATGCTGAACGTTTCATCCACCGTCGCTTCAGTGCCCGACCCGATGGCGCCGCTGCCGAAGCTTCTGTTGGTGATGGTGCCAGCCGGCATACGGGGTCGTGAAAACTCAGCGCCATTGATGTAGATCACCCCGCAATCGTCCAGCCGCATGGTCGCGTTCAGGGTGAAGCCGGTGAGGTCATTCGTCACGACCACCGGCGTGCGGAAGTAGTAGGCGTGTCCGGCGACCAAGCCCGGGGGCGGGGTGCGGGGATCCAGGAGCACTGTCTTTACGAGTGGAGTCAGCGCGGTATTGTTTTCAAAGGCCAGCCAACCCTGGCCGGATTGCCAGGCGTTGTCGTTGTAGTTGGTCGCCATCCAGCTCACGCCATCGAGGTTGTTCGACTGGTTGAACCGCCAGGTTTGCGCATAGGCCATCAAGTTGTGGGTGATATTGGTGACGTAGACCGAAATCGCGCCCGGATTGCCCGCGCCTGGCGTTGGCGTGCCGAAGCAGCCGAGTGTGCTGGCGCCATTGGGCGTGCGCCCCTGGGAAATGCCGGTGGTTTGCGGTCCGTACACCACCTGGTCAATCAGCGTCAAGTCGGACGCGAACAGCCCGATGCCGCCCATCTCAGCCGCCAGGGTGAAGTTCAGATGGTCCGGCCCCGAATCACTATTCCCATCGGCCTTGAATCCAAAGAACCCGTGGGCGGCAATGAAACTCAGCGCAGCCAACCGATGCCGGCCAGGGTAGCCATCAGGCGCGTCGGTCAAATACAGACCACCCATCGCTGCCGGGACCGGCTCCGGGTTGTAGAGCTCGACAAAGTCGTCGGGCGCGGTCGGCGCGCCCGACGCCAGCCACTCGTTGATCTTGAGGGTGTCCCCCTGGCCGGCCGGTTGGGCAACGTTGGCCGAGCCAAAGGTCGGCCGGCACAAACCCCAGGAGCCGTCCCACAAGCGTCCAATGGAGAGGTCAGTAAGCTGCGGCCCGAAGCTCACACTATCCAGGAGCTCGCCTCCGTTGGCCGCGGCGTCGAACAAGTAAAGCCCAGCGCCGTTGTCGCCGAAACCAAAGCCGAGACTGCGTGCCGGATAGCCCGGAACGTCGGAGAACAGAACCAGATACTGGCCGGGTCCGAGCGTGGTGCCGGCCGCGAAGGTGAACTTGAACGGCGTTTGTGGATCATCTGTCAGGCCCTTGCCTGTGAGGCCCAGGGCCCCCCCACCCGCGTTGAATAGCTCGACCAGGTCGGGCGACTCCCCATTCGTAACCAGGATAAAGCGGTTGCGCGCGAGAACTTCGTTGAGCCGCAAGCCCTGCAGGGTGCTGCTCACGGTCCAGGTGCGCGAGGCCGTAACTGCGTTATCAGGAGCCAGGTGCGGAGTGTCCTGATACCACCCGGAGTCCCTTTTGCCTGAGATCTCGACTTGGTGAGCCCCATCGGTTAGGCCGCTGAGCGCGATCGGGGTCGTTGTCGGGATCTCCGCGCTCCAGGCCCCGCCGTCCAGTCGCCATTTGTAATGGGTGTAGCCCGAACCATTGGGGAATCCGGCAAGCGGAATGCCATTACCCGAGCGGACGCTACCGGCAGAAAGGGTGGCGCTGGTGGACGAAGTCGGCGAAGGTGGTTCCCCCGAAACCGAAGCACCGATGGGAACGCCAGCGCCGAGGTCGCGGCCATTCGGACCGGCACCCTGTGCATGGGAACCAGCCCGGAGGCTGAACCAATCCCGCACCATCTGGGCCTCGAACCAGGACGAGAAGTTCGTCGTTTCGGAGAGTTGCGGGATATATTTAAGCAGAGGGTTATTGGTCGAGTTGCCACCGCCCGGACCGCCCCAGGTCAAAGGCATCAGGTTGTTGGTGAAAGTCACAACGGCATTGGTCCGGTCGCGAACCAAAGCCTCGGCGTCGTAGATAATGTTCCCTTCAAGCAACGCACCCGCGCCTTCGGCTGCGTTGTCATCGGCCAGGCAGACCACTGCTCCTGCAATATCCTCGCCGCCGAGATGCGTCTGGCGAACGATGGTGTTGTTGAGGAAAGTGTAGAAGCTGCCCTGCTTCGCCAGGGCCGCGTGGTCGCAATCATAGATGTAATTTCCGATGATCGTAATTTCGGAGGTGTTGCCGCTGTCGCTACCGCCGCTGATGGCACTCGACGTATCCCGCGAGCCATTCTTGTGCGCGTGCAGGAAAATGTTCCCTTCAATCCAGGCATCCGTGCCGTCGAGGTCGAGCAGATCGTCCCCCGAACCGATAAATACGTTATCGTAGAACTGGAGGATCGGCTGGTTCAAGTTTCGATTGCCGCCGGTGAAATCCAGCACGTCGTTGTAATTGCTGGGGATGCTTTGGGCCACGCCGAAAAAGTTTCGCAGGAAGACGCCCCGCCCGCCGCTCTTAATGCCGCCGGTTCCGTGGACCAGTTCAAACAACGCGGTGCCAGACGGGAACACGCAGTTTTGAACCTGGAAAGACGCTCCATCCAGAGCCAGATATGGATGCGTCGTGGTGCCGAACGAAAGATGGTCCAGAAAGACCGTGCCCGCAGCCACCTCGATGCAAGTGCTGTTGTTGCCCTCAAAGTGGGCGTAGGCAATGCGCGTTTCGGGCGAACCCACGGCCCCGTTGACCGTCAGGCCGCCCCAGCTCACCCCGGAGCCCGGCGCAACCGCAAACCGTATGGGTGCGGCCAGTGTGCCTTCAGCCAGCAGACGCCCGCCGTTAGCTACCGTCAGGGTGACACCCGAGCCAAAATACAGCGTGGTACCGGGCTGCAGAGTCAGAGTGGCGCCACCGGCAATCGTCAAACTGCTCGTCACGCTGTAAGGCCCGCCCGCCGCCGTCCAGGTTGTGTCGCTGCTAATCGTGCCGCCAATCATCTGCACGCTGCCGTCATCGTACCAGATGTCAATGTTGGTTTCGGCAAAGACAACACTGTTCGAGTTGAGCGATTGGATCAGCACACGGTTGAGGCCCGGGCTGAGAGCCACACCGGCTGCGCTCCAACTTGCCTGCCAGGGCACGTAAACAGCCGGCACGCCGTCCACCAGGACCGTCCGGGTTTCGATCGCATTGGCTTTGCCCGAGAGCGAGGTGACGGCGCTGGTTGTTCGCGGGTAGCCATTGCTGACCGTCAGGCTGCTCTGCGCGGTCAGAGTCAGCGGGATTTGCGAGAGGACGTTCGTCCGCCGAAGAGCCGCCGCGTCCTTCATGGACTGAATGTAATTGGGCGGCACCCATCCGCCTAGGGCCTGGTCGAGCACTGCGCCGAGCGTAGGCGCAGCGAACGTGGTCTCTGCCAGCGCCTTCAATGTCGCGTAGTATCGCGGAGCAATGTCCGGGAACTTGAGAAATCGGCTGAGCGCAGGAAGGTCGGCCGCCTTGAAGATTGAGCGCGTGTAGCTAGGAGTAACGTCACCCTGGCCCAGCGTCGTATCCAGATCGTGGTTCAGGAGCTGAAAGCGCCGATCCGTGATGCCCCGCCACATCGAGTAATCGTCACCGACGCCGGTGCTGAGAGTGGTTTCCATATTCAGCACCAGTGAATTCACCGCAAAGTAGCGCAGCCACTCGTCTATGTTCACCACTTGGCCGACCGACTGCAGATAATTGGAATCCGGCGTATTGGTGCTCAGGACGTAGCAGAGATTGATCAAGTCCGACCAATCGTCTTCAGCCTTGTTGCTGTCTTTGCTATAGGGACCGGTATTCGCCGTGGGGCCCGTAGGGGTGTAAGCCTGCTCGTACAGCGCCACGTTGGTTCCGAGGTAATCCAGCACCCCGCCCCGGACAAGCTGGATGCCGTCAAAGTACCACACTCCTTTGTAGAGATTGCCCCCGCTGTCCTGGGGCACATGCGACGCCGCCCAATCGCTATCGTAACCTTCAAAGCAGTAATAGGAACCAAACTGGTACGAATCCGTGGCGCCGGTGGGAGTCGAGTTGGCCAAATTGCTGCTATTGACGCGCACCTGCGCCGGCGCGCCATAGGCGTTAAGCAAGCCCGCGGCGGAGAAGAGGGCATTGCCTCCCACCTGTGAGTGGACGGTGCGCGTATTGAAGTTGAGCCGCGTGGTGCCGCCCATCGCATTGTCGCTCGGGATACTCAGATGCATGTTGTGCGGACGGGCCGCCCGTGTGCCGACCCCGCGGTTGCGGATGCCGGCGCGGTAGCGCACCGCAACCCCGCTGCCGTCCACGCGCACGATCGTGGCGTTCATTTGCGGATCGCTATATCGCCCATTTGAAACGTTATCCATGAGGTTCAGCCAGGCGCTCCATTCGCTCGCCTTGATGATGAAACGATAAACCGGCTGGTTGCCGGCGTAGCCAAGCTGATCCACTTGGTAAAGCGCATTGGCCCCCTGGGTGCCGGCATCATCGGTCGGCCCAGGCCAGGTGCGCGTCCGGCCCGCCGTGTCCTGGGCGCGCACGTAAAACTCCACGATCGTCTTGTCGGCCTGGGCCGGCAACGCGGCGCCGTAAACGGAATCACCCGCCCCGCCGTCGCCGTGGGCGCCATCATCATACATTGGGGTTGAGGTGAAGCTGCTGGCGCCGTCCACTTGATAGTGCACCGAGGCGCTCGCATCGGCACCCGCCTCTTGGACAATCCGCGCAGTGACAAACACCGTGTTGCTCCAAACCGGGATGACCGGATAGTGTTGGACCTCGAGGATAAACGGAGCGACGCGATTCGTTGCGACTGAATTCGCGCGCCCCGGGGTGCCCCCAGGATCCAGGCTGACCGACCAGTTTTGGCCATAGGTGTTGGGCAAGCCGCTATGGATTAGCTCCAGCGTGTTCCCGGCACCATCGGCGGGAGTGGTCCATTGCCAACCGCGCCACCAGGTGGGCTGGCCTGGGTACGTTTCGCCAATCCGGCGAAGCGCCCAATCGCCCTCGGCATAGTACTGAATTTTATCCCTGCTTTGCCCCAGTGCATCCACCAATTCCAGGGTCTCGCCATTGTTGCCTAGCTTGCCCGACCAATCCCCCACCGCATTGGTCACACCGGGGTAACTGGTGCCAAAAGCGCTGCGATTGGCCGCCACAACCAAATACCCGCCGGCCGGAATCGTGGTGTTGGTAAAGGTGAAAGTGATGCCCTTGGCAAAGTGCCAGCCAGTCAGGTCCACTGCTTCGGTCCCACGGTTGTAGAGTTCGAGCCATTCTTTGGCCGGGACCTCCGGGATTGCAGGCTGAGGATGATACATGATCTCATTGATCACCACCGGCCCATCCTGGGCCAACATGCCCAACCGGCAGCCCAGCACTGCCAGCAGCATCGAAACGGAACTGAAGCACAAAGGTCTCATAGCGCGAGGAATCCGGGTGTGGCCACGCAGGAAACGCGAGCAAGTAAGGGGGCGACGACCGAACGTCGTCGTATCCGCCGAAACAGGCATCTGTGGACCACAGTAGCAGGAAGGATACCGGCGGTTTCGGCAGGCTCAAGCACTCATTGAGTCCTTACACGATCAGGTGCAAATCGGCTCGGCCAGTTTCTTGGGAATGCGAGGCACAAGAGGTGCTTTCTCGTGCCGCATGGTGATTCTGGCGATCTTATTGGGTTTCGAGGCCCTGGTGGTTTGCATGGCATTCCTGGCAGCCACGGGGCTTTGCAGAGGGCTGGGGCCAGAACCCAGCATGCGCTTCTGACAACACGCGTTGGCCTGATCATGGACCCGCCGCCGCTTCATAATCGGCAGGATGGAGCAAAGGACCGGCGCAGGTGAAGAACTGCGCTCAATGCCAATCACGCAAGAGTGGGGAGTTGTTGGTATTGAAATTGGCATTGCCCATATTCAGGACAGACTTCGCAAGTCAAACACCGCCATCGGGACTACATCAAGCTCCACAATAGGTGGGTTAGGACACCTCGCCGAAACGTCGGCTCCCCCCGACCAGGGACATTTCGCCGAAACGTCCCTGCCAGCCGTGACTGCCATCGCGAGCCTGATAAAGCCGTGACACCACCAGCTTCCTAACTGCGGCACCCTCACGCGCTTTGGTCCATTTCGTGCTGTGGCAGAGAGCGGAATAACATGTTCCTGATCAGGTCTTTCGAAGCCTGGAGACATAGCCCTACTTCGGGTGCCGGCTGCGAACCCGAACTTAGGTGGGCGACCGAATCGGCATGAGCAACTTAGTCGTTTCAATTAACGCAGACTCGGCGGAACGGGTGGCGCAGTCTCTCAAGCCACCCAAGCTGATCGTTGCGGCAGTGGCCGTGATTCTGGTGTTGTGGCTAGTGGCCGCCGCCTGGCTTTGCTTCGGCGTGAACCCGTCGGCGGAACCGTCCGCAGTTCAGTCCGAACAAAATGACGCAGCCAGTCAGCAGGAACTGAACGACCACCTCCGGCGCTCGCTGCGGATCACTGCCGCGACCGGGATTACCGCGTGGCTTGCCACGGTGATCGCCGTCCTGGTATGGCGGCGCAACCTGCGGCGACACTGGAAGATAGCCGAAGCGAAATCGGCGAGCGAGGTGGAAGCCCTGCAACGCCAACTGCGGCAACTGATCGAAAGCCGGCAGTCCGCGGAGAAACGGGCGGGCGACGTAGGAGCCCTGGAACTCCAACTGACCGAAAGCCAGAAAGCCGAGCGGCTGTGGCGGGAAACCGAGGCGCAACTTCAGGAGCGGCTGGCGGACTTGACGCGGAAACTCCAGGCTTTGGAATCGGAAGTGGATCAGCGGAAGAAGCACGAAAGGAACCTCTCGCAACAGCGCCAGTCCCTTGAAAGTTCGAAAACGGTGCTGGAACTGCACGTCCAGGAGCGCACGCTGGCCGTGCAGCAGTTGCAGCAGCGCCATGAGCTCATCTTGAATTCCGCCGGCGACGGCATCTGCGGCCTGGACTCAAACGGCAGGGTGACGTTTGTCAACCCGGCCGTAGCCCGCCTGACCGGCTGGTCGCGCGAAGAATTGATCGGCCGGACCGAAGATGAGGTGTTCCACGGCAACAAATCCGCGGTGCAAGCGACTCTGTCGGGGGCGTCCGAATCGCCGGTGTTCTGTCGCAAGGACGGCACTTGGTTCCCGGTCGAGTTGGTGCGCACACCGATCGAGGAGGGAGGCCGCCGGTGCGGCGAGGTGCTGATCTTCAAAGACATCACCGAACGTAAACGGGCGACGGCGACGCTCGCTCAGAAGATGGTTGAGTTGTCGCGTTCCAACGATGAATTGGAGAAGTTCGCGTTTGTGGCGTCGCACGATCTCCAGGAGCCGCTCCGCAAAATTCAGGCGTTTGGCGATCGGCTCAAGACGAAGTGCGATGGCCTGCTGCCGCCCGAAACCATGGATTATCTGGACCGCATGCAGGGCGCTTCCGCTCGAATGCGCACCCTGATTGACGATCTTCTGACCTTTTCCCGCGTGCTCCGCAATTCCCAGCCCTTCGGACCAGTGGATCTGGGTCAAGTTGCTCGTGAGGTGGTCGGCGACCTGGAAGTGCGCATCGAGCGCTGCGGCGGCCGGGTGGAGGTCGGTCCACTGCCGTCTATCGAGGCCGATGCAATGCAGATGCGCCAACTCCTGCTCAACCTGATTGGCAATGCCCTCAAGTTTCAGCCGCGGGGAGGCCACCCCGTGGTCAAAGTCGCCGCCCGCACCATTGCCTCGCTTTCCGGCGAACAATACTGTGAGCTCACCGTTCAGGACAACGGCATCGGCTTCAATGAACAGTATGCCGAGAAGATATTTGCGGTCTTCCAGAGACTGCATGGCCGCGGCGAGTTTGAAGGCACGGGCGTCGGCCTGGCCATCTGCCGCCGCATCACCGACCGCCACCAAGGCACCGTCACCGCCAAGAGCGAGCTCGGCAAGGGCGCCACGTTCACGGTCACGCTGCCCGTTCGTCAGCCCACGCCCAAACCTGTTCCATGAAACCCACCGAAGGGCCCGCGCTCATCCTGCTGGCGGATGATGATTCCGACGATCGCCTCCTGATTAGAGACGCGCTCGAGGAATCCCAGTGGCGCGGAGAGCTGCGCTGCGTGGAGAACGGGGAGGAACTCCTCGATTACCTTCTGCGCCGCGGCGCTTACAAGGACGGCAACCCGCCGCGACCGGGTCTCATCCTCCTGGATCTGAACATGCCTCGCAAGGACGGCCGTCAGGCGTTGCACGAAATCAAGGCCGACTCCACCCTGCGGCGCATCCCCGTGGTGGTTCTCAGCACTTCGAAGGCGGACGCCGATATCGAAAAGTCTTACGACCTTGGCGCCAATTCGTTCATTCCCAAACCCGTCCGGTTTGCGGAGCTGGTGAACGTCATCCGACAGCTCGGCGAGTATTGGTTCCGCACGGTGCAATTGCCGGCAATCAAGTAGAAGAAGAAGAGGCAATATGGCGCACACTGACCTAATCAAGGTCCTGCTGATTGAGGACGATGAGGATGATTTCGTCATCGCACGGGGTCTATTGGCGGAGATTCGCGGCGCCCAATTTGCGCTTGATTGGGTGAAGACCTACGAGGCGGGCCTTGAAACGCTGCTGCGTAACCAGCACGAGATTTGCCTGCTTGACTACCGGCTGGGCGCCCGCAACGGCATCGAGCTGCTGCGAGCGGCGACCGAGCGCGGGTGTCAATCGCCGATCATTCTGCTAACCGGTTTGGGCGAGCATGCGCTCGATCTGGAGGCGATGCAGGCCGGGGCCGCTGATTACCTGGTGAAGGCGGACCTCCGCGCTGATTCGCTCGACCGGAGCATGCGTTACGCCTTGCAGCGGAAGCGGGCCGCCGCCCTGGCGGCTTCCGACCAGGCCCGGCTGGCGGCGCTCGGCGCCGATGTGGGCCGGGCGGTCGCCGCCCGCGAGCCGCTGGACGTCTTGCTGGGCGACTGCGCCAGGGCGTTGGCCAAATATCTGAATGCGGGCCTGGCTCAAATTGCGACCTTCGATCCGAAACGGAAGAAATTGACCCCGCGGGCGGTCGCCGGTCCGTTGGCCGCAGGCATTGAGTCGCCGTCCACGGCGCCGGCGGTCAGACTCGACCTGGAAGCGCTCGCGGCGGCGCGCCCGCTGGTCTCGAACCGTCTGCAGGATGAGCGCCTGGTAGCGGACATGGATTGGCTCAAGCGCCACGGTGTCTGCGCCTGCGCCGCGTACCCGCTCGTGATCGAAGAACAACTCACCGGCTTGATGTCGTTGTTCTCGCAACAGCCTCTCTCGGAGCGAGTCCTACAGGACATGGGTTCCGTGGCCGGAGGCATCGCCCTCTGCATCCAGCGCAAGCAATCCCAGGAAGCTCTTGGCCGCAGTGAAGTCCAATACCGCACCGTCGTCGAAAGCATCAAGGAAGTCATCTTCCAGCTCGATGAATCAGGCCGTTGGGTCATGATCAATTCTGCCTGGACGGCTGTGAGCGGGTTCGAGGTCAACACGACTCTCCACACGCTCTTCCTGGATTACATCGCTCCGGAGGACCAGGAGCATAACCGCCAGATATTCCAGAAACTGATCGAGCGACGCCTGGGCTCCTGCCGCCACGAAACCCGCCTCCGCACCAGGAACGGCCCGGCGCGCTGGGTCGAGATCTATTTGCAGACGCTGTGCGACACGGACGGCAAGCTGGTCGGCGTTTCGGGGTCGTTGTCCGACATCCAGGACCGGAAGACGGCCGACATGCAAATCCAGCAGCTTGCGGCATTTCCCCGCGTAAGCCCGAACCCGGTACTGGAATTCTCGGCCGACGGCGCGCTGACCTACGTCAACGAGGCGGCGCTCGCGGTGGCCAAGGAACTCGGAAAGGAGGACGTATTCTCGATTTTGCCGAGCCAGACGAGTCAGCTCGTGCGGGAATGCCTGGCCACCAACCAGCGCAACCTCCGCCAGCAGGTCACCATCGCAAACCGGATTCTCTCCTGGTCCTTCTTCCCGATCACCTCGAATCGAGTGGTCCATTGCTACGGGGCGGACGTAACCGAGCTTCTCAACCTGGAGGCGCAACTGCGCCACGCGCAAAGACTCGAGTCGATCGGCCAGCTTGCCTCTGGCGTCGCCCACGACTTCAACAATCTCTTGACCGTGATCCAGGGTTACGCGGAATGCCTGCTGATGCGCAAGCCGGAGGACGCCTTTGCCGTCTCCGCCCTCGAGCAGATTTCTCTGGCCTCGCAACACGCCGCTAACCTCACCCGGCAACTCCTCACCTTCAGCCGCAAGCAGGTTATCCAACCGCAAGTCCTGGACCTTAGCGCCGTCTTGCGCAACCTGCTCAAGATGATCAACCGGGTCGTAGGCGAGCACATCCAGATCGAAAACCAACTCGCCTCGAATCTCCCTTGCGTCGAAGCCGATGCCGGCATGATCGAGCAGGTGGCGATGAACCTGGTCGTTAACTCCCGCGATGCCATGCCCAACGGCGGCACGTTGCGGATTGCCACCACCGCCGCCCGGTTCGAGGCCGAGCACGTCCGCCGAAACGCGGAGGCGTTCCCCGGTTCGTTTGTCTGCCTCACCGTATCCGATACAGGCTGCGGCATGGATGCCAAAACGCGCGAGAGAATCTTCGAGCCCTTCTTCACCACCAAAACCGTCGGCAAAGGCACCGGCCTCGGCTTGGCCACCGTCTATGGCATCGTGAAACAGCACAAAGGCTGGTTGGAAGTCGCCAGCCAGCCGGGCCAGGGCACAACCTTCAAAATCTACTTCCCGGCCGTCGCCAAGTCCAAAACCGTGCCGGCCGCCGCCCCGGCTCGGGCCGAAATGAGTTGCGGCGGCTGCGAAACCATCTTCCTGGTCGAGGACGACGCGGTCCTGCGAGAGTTAGTTCGCGAGGTGCTAACCCAGCACAAGTATCGCGTGATCGAAGCTGCTTCAGGCGCGGAGGCGCTCCGAGCTTGGGACGAGATGAAGGGCGAGGTGGACCTGCTATTGACCGACATGGTCATGCCCAACGGCGTGAGTGGCCGGGAGCTTGTCAACCAGCTTCGGAAACGTCGCGCCGACCTCAAGGTCATCTACAGCAGCGGCTACAGCGAAGAGGTGGTCGGCGACGATTTCGACCCCGAACGGGCCTGGTTCCTTCCCAAGCCGTACAATCCACAACAATTGGCCCAGATGGTGCGCCGGTGCCTGGACCGCTCCCCCGCCTCCATCAAACCAGCGGCCGTTGCCTCGACCCGGAACTGACATGGAACGCAGGGTGCGTTGCCAGGACCGGAACGCCAGGCATAGGAAACAGGGGGGTCAGAATAGCCGATTCAGGCGCGAGGGCCAGCCTCAACCCAGGGCCCATGGCCTGTTCCGACTGCCAGCGCTTCGGCGGGAAGCGTCCCGCGCGTGAATACCCCTGCCGCTTATCGAGTCAATGAGGGAAGACAGACCGCGCAATCAAGCGTAGCTTGTCATGACTGAGTATGAAACCGCGGTATTGCTGGATATGCAGTTTGGGATTGGGGTTGCTGGCCCTGCCTTTCGCTGGCCGTCTCGCGCAGGAAGCAAGCGGCGAACCGACAAACACCCTGCCGGTAATCACCCCGGAGACCCAATCGAATGCGGTCGCCGAAGCAATGGCCGATCAAACCGCAGACACGCCAGAGCCGACCGCGGAGGTTGACCTCGCCGATGCCGTGGTTCAGCCGCTTTCGGCCGAAAGGCCGCTCCCGCCCGGCGTCAAGCCGACGGCGCCGGTGGCCGAGGTGATTCGCCTGGCGGAATCGGGCGTTGACGAAGGCGTCATGTTGGCTTTTGTCACGAACTCCGTGAGCGCATTCAATCTCACTGCCGATGACATTATCTACCTCAACGACATTGGCGTGCCAGCCAGCGTGGTCACGGCGATGATCCAGCGTGATCAGGCCTTGCAGGGGGTCTCGACCAATGTCCCTCCGGCGATGATCGCCGGGCCGACGGCCACCGCGCCGACCAATCAATATGCTCCCGTGCCCGAAATGGCGGCGCCCGCCCCGAGCGAGCCGGCGGCGACCCGAGCGTCTGAGGAAATGCCGGTCGAAGCGCCGGTCGAAGCGCCGGCCGAAGTGCCGGTCGAAGCACCGCCGCCAACTGAGTACGCTCAGGCCGATTACGCGGTGCCGCTGGCTGCGGCACCCGTTTACTCGACCTTCTACTCCGCCTTGACGCCCTACGGGTCGTGGGTTGACGTCTCGGGCTATGGCCCCTGCTGGCAGCCTACGGTCGTGGTGAGCAACCCCAATTGGCAACCATATTTCGACGGCGGGCGGTGGGTCTATAGCGATTGCGGGTGGTACTGGCTTTCGGATTACTCCTGGGGTTGGGCGCCGTTTCATTATGGCCGCTGGTTTCGTCACAATCGGATTGGCTGGTGCTGGGCGCCGGGGCGCGTGTGGGGGCCGTCCTGGGTTTGCTGGCGGTACACGACCACTCACTGCGGCTGGGCGCCCTTGCCGCCAGGTGCCTACTATCGGCACGGAACGGGGCTGATGTTTCGCGGCAAGCCGGCCGGAAGCACGTGCGCTTTTGGCCTCGGCCCGCGCTCGTTCGCAGTTGTCCCTTTCAATCGTTTCTGGGACCGCCAATTGCCCCGGCATGCGGTGTCGCATACCCAAGCGAGTCAATTACTGAGCCGCTCGGTCGCCTCCTCGGCCTTTGTCGCGGGCAACAACCGGATCATGAACAACGGGTTGCCGCCGTCTCGAGTGGTGGCTGCCACCCGCACTGGCCTTCATCGGGTCGCCATCCGCGAGTCGAACGCCACCGCCACTCCCGGCATGCGCGCCGAACGATTGGAAGCCAACGGTAGCCGGCTTTCCATTGCCCATCCGAATTTGCCGCAGCGCACCACAACGCAGCCGACATCCGTTGAGCGGGCAAGAACCGGATCCCGGCACGGCAGCGGCAGCGTGGTGGCCGGGCCGACCGCGCCGCGTTCGGCGCCCAGTCAATCACTTCGGCCGCCGAGCGGCGCCGCCGCACCTCAACCGGCATCAGCGGAGCGGCCGGCCACGCGAGAAGGTCGCCGCCCTGCCGAGAGCACCACCGCTGCGAAGCCGGCAACCGTCGCCCCCGCCCAGACCGCGGCTGGCTCAGCCGCACCGCCGGTCCTTCATGGGCGGTCTCGGTCTTCCGAGGGCGCGAGGAATAGTAGCGGTTCTGCCGCCACAGAAGCCCTTCCGCGCGGCGCGCTCGTATTCTCCGGCAGACAGGACCACACGACCGCGACGACGCACGGCCAAACACCAGAGGCCAGGCCACAGTCTCTCCCGTCACAGCCCACGGCCACTCGGTATCCGAGTACTTCCCCAACGGAGATGGGCCCGAGGCCCCAGACGCGCGCGAACGTGGCATCCGAAGCGCAACGGCCTTCGTTTGCGGCGCGGTCCGCTCCGTCGCCTGCGCCCATTGACCGGCAAGACGCAGCTCCCGAGTCTCGATCTACTCAGGCGTCAAGGCCGGCTGCCGTGCCAACCTACACGCCATCGCGCACCTTCACGGGCAATAGGGATCTCGGCCAGCGAACGACATCCGCGCTACCTCCCAGAGCGACGGCTCGCACCTTTGCCTCACAACCCAGCGTCGCCCAGTACCAGGCTTCTCCGCGACCGGAAACAAGCCAGCGGCCGCAGATCCAGACCCGCGTGGCAGCCGAGGTGCAGCGTCCTTCATATACCGCCCAGCCCAGCCCGGCGCCTGTGCGTGTCGAACGGCAATACACCGCGCCGGCTCCTCGCGCAGTTGAAGCGCCACGCCCGGCTCCCGCGCCCTCGTACACACCGCAGCGCAGCTACTCCCCGCCCGCGGCGGCTCCGGCCCAGCGGTCAGCCGCCCCGTCCTACTCTGCTCCGGCATCCCGCCCGTCCCATTCCCCGGCGGCATCGAGTCAGAACTCCTCCTCCGGCCGAAGGGGCCGGTAGCCCAAGTATCCCACGCCCGACGAGGACTGTGCACGCGCATCTTACGCCAGAAGGAGCACTTGCTGTTCTTGTGGTCGCCGCCGCGTAGTGTGCAACGATAAGACAGAGACACATGCGGCACTCACCGTATCCAGACCGTATCCACACCGTAGATAACATTTGGCCGCCCTCTTTCCTAACCCGCTATCCTGACGCAACTTACCGAGAAACTGATACGCAGCACCGCCCCGTCCGGAACTCACTGCTTCCCGATAACCAAGCTGCTGTATCGCAAGCGCTTAGACCGCTTCACGGACGAGCTGCGAGTAGTATTAACCGCGAAAAGAACAGCGAGTTGATTTGTCGCGTTGAGCACCCCGTTCGCGTTCCCAGAAACGGAAAGGGGCGCTTGGTTTGAACGTGCTTCAGCGGCAAGAGAGCCACCGTCCGTATTGGCCCTGGCGCATGTAGGCTCGCTCGGTGCCGTCCGGCAACACCTCGTAGAGCTTGTTCCCGCGCGCCCGGTAGCGCCGACGACACAACAGGCATTCGTATTCCACCAGCCCCGGCTCCTTCTGCTCGGCCTCCCCCGGTTTGATGAGGAGCCAGCGGTTCTCGGCCTCGGTTGGCCAATTGCCGGATTGCTGCTTGCCACAGCGACAAGCCGGAAGCTGCTTGATCGGGACCTCCCGGGTCCCCGATGTAGTGTTGGTCGGAGTACTCATGGTTATGCGGCTGATTGTTCTTACCGTTTAAACACTGCGCCGATTGGCAAGAATTTCAAGCTTCAAATCGTCCGGTGACCAGGGCCTGGCATGCCGCTCCTGCCGGAGCATCCGGGTCAGGTCCTCGCCGCGGACTGTAACCACGGTGAACCTGCCGAGATGCGGTGCTGGCGCAGCAGCTCTGCTCTTGACCCGAGGCCGTAGATGGCTGATACTTACCTTGCCGAGATGGGGGGGCGTACTGGTTTCGACTTGGTAGATACGCCAGAGGCGGCATGCCGAGGATGGTTCGTTGGCCTCGTTAATCATCGAACCGAACATTAATTGCTAACGAAGAATTAGCTCTCGCGGCCTAATGTGTCGCGACGTTCGCCAGCGGACACCTGCTACGCCGGACGAACGCCACAGCAGGTTAGGCCCGGTGCGGTGCCTGCGCGTGCCTGGCTGAAGTTCTTACCCTGTGGGCTAGGCTGGGCGGCTCGGTGTCAGGCCGCAATCGCCCGGTAGAAAACTCTCTCCTGACTAAGCATGTAGTCGCGGCTGGTAAATTTGCTAAGGACCCGGGTTCAA
The DNA here is from genome assembly GCA_964625855.1 of uncultured Verrucomicrobiota bacterium. GTDB lineage: Bacteria > Verrucomicrobiota > Verrucomicrobiia > Limisphaerales > UBA8199 > JAPLUA01. The sequence goes on from CAZVFC010000030.1 coordinate 64,557, forward strand.
CTCCCGGCGCCTCCACCATACTCCGCTCGGAACCGTGCCAGCGGTGACGAATGGAGGATGGTGCCCTCCGTAGCTTCAGCCGGCGCGCCAGACGACAAGCTCTCAGACCCGGACCCTCGCCCTCAAGGAGTGACGACCGAGTAAAAGCGCTGCGGGTAATTCGTGGCGTTCAGATCGGTGAAGGAAAACGCCCAGCCGACAAACGAGCCGCTCCCGATCTCGGCCCATTCGAGCAGCGGCAGGCCGATGTTGGTGGTGGCCAGGATGCGATAAGTCGCCGCGTCCGGTCCGGTGCCTGCGAGCTTGAAGCTGCCATCGCTAGCGCGGCCGAACTCGACAATTCTCGGACGCGGCACCTCGGTGGTAACGCGGAGGGTGCCATCCACCGGCACGGTGCTGTGGTCCCAGGCCAGCGGCGGCGGGAGCGTCGGCAGGTCATAGACGGCAAAATCTCCGGAATACGTTCCCGGCGTCGCCTCGAACAGGGTGAAGAAGTCGTTGGTCGTCACGGTGCCGGTCAACGTGACTTTGAGCGTGCCGCCCAGAGTAATGCCGCTCAGGCCAGTAATCTTGTCGGCGGTCGGGGGTGAGACTTCCATCTCGGCCGTGCCCGACAAGTTCAAGGTGTTGTAGATCGTGAGGGTACCGATGGAGTTGCCGGGTGCGAGGGTGCCATTGGGGTTGACCGTCACCGGGCTGGAGATGAAGCCAGTTCCGGCGAGCCGGGCCGGGGTATTGGTGGCCGGATCGCCTACGATCAGACTGGCGGAGGACAGGATTTGACCATTGACCACCAGCACGCCGCCGTAAGCACGCGTCTCGCCGTTGTAGGTGTTCGCGGCCGAGAGCGTCCAAGTGCCGGCCTCCTCCTTCAGCAGGTAGGTAGTGGCCGTGCCGGCTGTGGGCAGTGAGGTGGCCCAATCACCTTCGGCAGCCCCAAGGAGGCGCAGGCCCCTGCTGCTGGAGGTCGCGTTGTGGTTGAAGAACCCGGAAACGATCAGTTTGCCCCCATCCGCCCGGAAGGGCCAATATGAGCCCCCCGTATTCGCCGTAATCTGGCCGGCAAGCGTGTTGGTGCCGCTTACGTTCACGATGGCCGCGACGGGTCCGTAGGCCGATTGCTTCTGTGCGATGGTGAATGGCTCCCACACTGTGATATCGCCTAGAAGATCAAGGTGCGCGCCAGGGGTATTGGGAATAGTCGTGCCGCCCGCCACATCGCCCAGCGCGGCTGCGTCGCTAATCCGCAAGCCGCCATCGTTGATTGTGGTTGTGCCGGTGTAGGTGTTGGCGCCGGTGAGCCACACCGTGTTCGTGTTATCTTTGATCACCGCACCCGAACCGAGGATGGCATTTGGCACCGTGATATCCTCGCTCGTGTTAAACCTCACCGTGCCGCTGTTGGTGATAACTATGCCGGCCGCGATCCTCCCCCCCGGGCCGCCATCGCCGAGGCGGAGAGTCCCGTTGGTGATTTCCACCAGCCCGGACCCCACGGCGCTGCCGTTGGTGTTAATCAGTGTAAGGGTGCCGCCGTTAATCAGTGTGCCTCCGATGTAGGTGTTGGCGCCGCCCAGGGTCTGCGTGCCACCCGTCAGCTTGCGGAACATGCCGCTCCCGCTAATCACGCCCAGGTAAGTGCCGGATCCGGTGGTGGCCAGGTTGCCTGAGCCCAGGCTGACGTTCCCGCCGGCGGGCCCGCCTCCGGAAAGGCTTAGCAGGGTTTGGTCCTGGTCACCCAGGTCGAGCACCGCGCCGGGCTGGTCAGCCAGCGTCACGTTGGCGGCGACCGGGAGCCGGTCGGCTGCCAGGCCCAGTCGAAGTGTGCCGCCGTTGATGGCGACCGCTCCGCTGAAATCGTTCACGCCGCTGTTCGTCAGAACCAGCGTGCCGCTCCCGCTCTTGGTGAAGGTGGCAGGACCGCTCAACGCGCCTGGCCCGTTGAAGATGTAGGTCTTGGCGGAGTTGTTGACGGTCAGGACGGCCGGGGACAAGATCGTAGTCAAATCCACAGTCGTCGTGCCGCTCGCGGTGTCATCAAAAATGACGGTATCTCCCGGCACGCTCTCTTCCAGGTAGGTCGTCGGGGCGCTGGTTTGGGCGTCGGTCCAGTTCGTCGTGGCGTTGATGTCCCAGTTCCCGTTCACGTTCCCGTTCCATTTGGCCGCCGAGAGGTTGGTAACCACGAGATCAATGGAACTCTCCGCGAGATTGTTCGAGAGGTACCCTTCCGCGCGCGAAGGCATGCCGCCGAGCGTGATTCCGTCGTAACCATCGCCCCCGATAGCCCCGGAGTAGTACTTAATCAAGGGATACTGGCCCAGGGCAAAGCCACCCCCAATCACCTTCAGGGTGACCGGCGCCTGGACGTAGAGATTAGTGGTTCGACAGACCGGGTTAGTGGCATTGATGGCCGAACTGAGCGCCAGGATCATTGTGTTGTTGGTGAGGTTGAGGTTGGCCACCGTGATGGCGCCGGCCGATTGAAGGGTGCCAGTGGTGAGGTTGAGATTGTCCAAGGTCATGGAGCCGCTGACCTTCATCGTGCCTCCGGTCAGGTTGATAGTGCTGGACCCGCTGGTGCCGCCCGTCGCGTTGTTTTCCACCACGTTGCCGGTGACCAGGACCGATCCGCCTCTCACATTCAGCGTGCCGGTACCGAAGCCCGTGTTAGTGCCGGCATCCCGGCCAATGTTCAGAGTGCCAACGATCAACGACGCCGTGCCGCTCACGTTGAGCACCCCCGTCACTCGGGCGGTGCTGTTGGCCCCGGTTTGGCCGCCCAGGTTTACGGTCGTCGCGTCCACCGTGCCCGCGTCGAAGCTCATGCTCGCATTGGCGCTGCCCGTGCCGGTACTCGAGGAGTTGCGCCCGACCGTCAGGGTTGAGAGCAACCCGTCCACCGTGCCACCGGTGAGGTCCAGCGTGCCGTTGTATGCCGTGGTGCCGGCTGAATCAAAGCCGTCGGCCAGACTGAGTGTGCCCATCCGGCTGACCATGTCCGCGCCGCGGAGTTTCAATGTCGGATTGACCAGCCCGGTCTGGAATCGCACCACACCTCCATCGGTTCCGGACCGCGCGCCTCCGATTCGCATGAAACCGGTGTAAATGGAGTTCTCCTGGCCCAGGTACAGGTAGCTCCCCGTGCCCTGGTTGCCGGGGCTATGCGCCAGGCGGATGGCTCCGGCGGTGGCGGTCGAAACCGCCAGAATCACATTCGTCTTCGCCAGATGCAACGTGCCTTGATCGCGGTTGATGCTGACCCAGTTTCCTCCCACATAAAAGGAGCCGACGCCGGCGGTGAACGAGTTCAGTCCGGTCAAATCCAGCGTTCCCCGATGCAATCCCCCGGTGCCACTCCGCTGCCCGACCTGGACGATCGTCGAGGCCACGGGGGCGACCATGTCGCCCACGGCCAGATTGCCCCCGCCCGTCATCGTCGTGAAGATCTGTGCATCCGCGCCGTCGTCAGCGCTCGTGCCCACTGAGAGCAGCGTTCCGTCAGTCCCTGCGATGAACAGGGTGCGGCCGGCGGGGATCTCGGTCGTGTGGTAATTATTGATAAACGCCGTGAATTGGATGCTGCTCACGGTGGTGTCTTGGTCCATGATGTTATTTACCAGCCCGGGGCCGTTGGTGAATCCGGCAATATTGTCAAAGAGCAGAGCATCTGAAGCGGCGGGCGCCACATTAAAGTCCCAATTAAGCGGATTGCTCCAAAGCAGGTCGCCCCCGGTGCCCCGCCAGGTCAACGTTTGGGCCTGGGTGGCCGGACCGCCGAGGAGAATCGTCACGAGTAGCAGCGAGGGGAGTTGGTTGAATCTAATGGTCTTCATGGTTCTTGGTGGTTGTTGGTATTTGGTTAGATGCCAGTACAGCAGGCGCGCGAGTGAATGAGAGAGGCTCGCGGCAGGCGTAACCAGCGGGAGCCGCTTGTGAACAGCACGATGGACCGTTGGGTACCGCCAGGCGCGGCAGCCTCCGACTGTTCCCTTTACGATGTTTGCGAACAGCTCCATCGTCTTCCAAGACTACCGAGGAACTGGAGTCTGTCAAGCATTGGAAACGACAGCATTGGAAACGAGAGTGGCAAGAAGGATAGTCCGCCATCGGCGCTTGTGCTTTGCGGGAGGAATTGCTCTCATTTGTCTTACAGAGCCGCTCTCAATCAAGACCAGATAACCGCCGCCCAACACTATGAAACGCAGGCTGCCGTGTTTGCTTACGCTCGCTGTGATTATGAGCCAGGCCATTGCTTGGCCCACGCTGTCCCAAATTGTGCTGGTCCCGCCGGCCAGCGTGTGGCGCTACCTGGACGACGGTTCCAACCAGGGGAGTGCCTGGACGGGGCGGCAGTTTGATGATAGTGCCTGGCCGTGTGGCCCGGCGGAATTGGGCTATGGCGATGCAGTGGACATCCGGCCCGAGGCCACTGCGATCAACGGCGGGTCCGCCACCAATCACTTCCTCACAACCTACTTCCGGCACGCTTTCGTTGTAACGAACCTTACGGCGATCTCAAATCTGGCCGCGACACTCGTGTGTGATGACGGCGCCGTGGTTTACCTGAATGGCACCGAAGCCCTGCGCTACAATATGCCGGCAGGAGCGATTGACTACCAGACGGCCGCTCTCACGAACCTCGAGGGCGCCGCCGAAAGCCTTCTCGTGGAGGCGAGTCTCGATCCGGCGCTGCTGGTCGATGGGACGAACGTCCTGGCCGCTGAAGTGCATCAGAGCACCAATACCAGCGCCGACTTGAGCTGGGAGTTCATGTTGACCGCCAATCGCGCGGGCACCCACCCATTGATCTACCCCGGCCAGACTCTCACCAATGCCATCAGCGCGGCGGGCGAAGCCGATGCCTATAGTTTTGAGGCCGCCGCCAATGAGCAGATTTCCGTAACGATGGCCAAAGCCAGCGGCAGCCTTCAGCCGAGCCTTGCTGTTTATGGGCCGGGCGGCATTCTGCTGACCAACATCCCGGGTGGCGTGAGCCTGGCCCAGTTGGATGGACTGCGGCTAACCAACGATGGCACCTTTCAGATTGTCTGCCGCGATGGCGCGTCCACGCAAACGGGAGGCTACGGGCTCACGCTGATCAAGCATCCGCAGCCCAACCTGGCCGACCTGCCTATTCAACCAGGCCGCGCCTATACGAACGCTCTGGAGGTGGCGGACTTGGATACGTTCACCTTTTCCGGCACGAATGGCGACATGATCTCGGTGGTAATGGCCAGAATTGGCGGTGTCTTCATGCCCCGGATCTCGGTGTATGCACCGGATGGAAGCCGGATTGGGGACGTATCGGTAGGCTATTCGCCGGCGGAAGTGAGCCGCCTGGTGCTGCCACAAACCGGGCTTTACCAGGTGGTCTGCCGTGATTCCTACGGAACCCAAACCGGCAGCTACATTGTGAACCTGACCTGCCACCGCGATACGATTCCCATCGCCGCGGGCGAGACCCTGACGAATGCATTCGATTCGGGCGATCTGCACACTTACGCCTATTCCTCGACGGGCACAGAGCGCGTCACGATTCATTTGTCGAAGACCAGCGGCAGCATCTCGGTGACATTGTCCCTTTACGGACCGGACGGGACGCTGCTGACAAACCTGGCTGCGAATACCTATTCGGTTGCACTCAATGCCTTTCCCCTGAGCCAGGCCGGCGTTTACCAGATCGTGTGCCGCGATCCCACGGTCATCTACACCGGCACCTACGCGCTAACCGTGGTACGGCACCCAGGGCCAAACCTTGGCGACGTGCCCGTAACCCCGGGACTGCCGGTCACCAACACCTTTGTGGAAAGCGACCTGGACACCTTTACCTTTGCGTCGACCAACGGCCAAAGGCTGAACATTACCATGGGCAGGGTGTCTGGCTCGATTGCGAGCCACTTTACCCTCTATGCGCCGGACGGGAGCTGGGTGACCAACGCGTTCTACAGCTACGGCAGGTCGGTCGTGGGCGGCCTGCGATTCACGAACGATGGCGTTTACCAGATTGTCTGCTGGGACGCTAACGACGCTGTAACGGGAACCTACTACCTTCGGCTGCAAGATCTCAGTGAAACCATCCCAATCGAGCCAGGGCAGACTTTGTACAATACCATCACTCTGGCCGAAATGGACCTCTTCACTTTCAACGCCGCTGCCGGGGACCGGGTGAGCCTCCAGATGGCCAAGACGAATGGCCCTTTGACGGTGGGGTTTGCCTTGTATACTCCGGATGAAACACTGGTTGGCACCGCCACCCCTAATTCGTATACGGCCGAACTCGACGACCAGTTGCTGACCCAAACCGGCACCTACCAGATCATTTGCCGGGACAGCAGCGACGGAGGGGGTGGAAGCGGCGACTATGCGCTGTCGCTAGTGAAACACCCCGGTCCAAACTTCGGGGATGTGTTCCTGCAGTCCGACCAAGCCGTCACCAACATCCTTGACCGCGGCGATATGGACACATTCATGTTCAGCGCCTTGCCCGGCGCCCGCGTCAACATCATTATGGCCAAGCTCAGCGGCGGGTCTATCCTCCAGAACTTCTCGTTGCACGCCCCGAATGGGACGCTGGTGACCAATGTCTCCGGCGGTTACTCCAGGGCAGAGTTGACGTCCTATCGTCTCGGCCAGGGTGGCGACTACCAGATTGTCTGCCGCAACACCTCCGGCACCGCCTCTGAGACCTATCTGCTCAGCCTCGTGGTTGAAGGTGGCGGCACCATCCTCGAACCCGGGCAGACCGTCACCAACACGCTCGACGCGGGTGCGCTCCACAGCTACCTGTTCGTCGGCGGCCCCGGCGAGCATGTGACGATTCTCATGGCAGTGCGCAGTGGCAGTGTCGCACCGGCCTTCACGGTTTATGCGCCAGACGAGACGACGCTCACGAACGCTTCTGGTTCCTCGGGTGCGGCGGGTGTGGACTTCGTGCCGCTGCCCCAGAGCGGTTACTATCAATTGGTTTGCCGGGACGTGAACGGCACCCATGCCGGCACCTACGCAGTGACGCTGATCAAACATCCCGGCCCCAACCTGGGTGACACCCTCATTAGGCCCGGCCAGACCCTGGCCGACGCGCTCGAGATCGGCGACCTGGACACCTTTACTTTCTTCGGCACCAACCTCGATGCGGTCACGCTCTCCATGACGCGGTCCGGCACGAGCTTCTCGCCGAAGCTGGAATTCTATCGGCCGGACGGCAGCCTCGTTGCGAGAAGCACCGGGAGTTCGAGCGCGAGTCTGGCAGACGAATGCCTCGATCAAAGCGGCCTTTATGTTGTCTTATGCCGGGCCGTTTCCGGAGCGCAAGGCGGCAACTACTCGCTCTCGCTCATCTATCAGGCCAAGACCGCCATCCCAAGCCAGGACCCGGCGAAGCCGTATCTGGTCTTCCACGAATGCGGCGGTGTGCGCTACCTGCAGTGGCTGACCAATGCGGCCACCTTCCAGCTACAGACCTGCGGGTCTGTGGACGAACCTCCTGCCGCCTGGGAACTGGTGCCGGCGCCTTACCCGGTCGTAGAGGACCGCTATTCTCTGCCCTTGGGAACGCCGCCCACCAACTGCTTCTACCGGCTGATTTCGACAAACCGACCTTGAGTGGTCTCGCTACGGTACCGGCTCTGGCTCGCAAGTCGGGGACACGACTAACGTTTCGGGCTTGGCCATCCGGTTGGTCCGTCTGAGCGGCGCAGAGAGATCGTCACGGCCCGGGAGGTCTGCGCAGGGTGGAGCCGTAAGGCCAGGGGTCCGCTGCCCAAGGCTGAACACCACGACTCCCGCTCCGCCCGCCTGGCCTGCAGTAGCCTTGATTTCCCGCCATGCTCCATGACAATGGCCGTATGCATCTTCAGCCCCACGATGTCCTGAGCGATACTCTGAGCACGCAGCGTCAACGAGTGAGTCGCCGCCGGTTCCTGGGTGTCTTGGCGGCGACTGCTGGCGGGAGCATGCTGCCGGGAATACCCAGCCTGGGCGCTCATGCCAGCAGTCAACCGGTTGAACTGCCTTCGACGGACCACTTCTGGTATCGGTTGCAGCCGGCGGGCCGATACATTGACTCGCAACGCGGAAAGAGAGCCTTTGCCTATGCGGACGGGATGCTCCTTCTGTCCAAAGACAACGGCCGCACCTGGCCGCGCAGCCTCGCTTTCCCCGACGCGCGGCGCATCACCTTCAGCCACATCCTGAAGAATGGAAACATCCTCTTTGCCACAAGCACGCGGCTCTACCTTAGCACGGATGACCTGAAGAGTTGCCGGCAGATCATAGTCAAGACTCCGGACGGGGCCGATTACCTGCCGCACACGCCGCAGAATCCGAAGAACCCCGGGTGGTACTTCCACACTCTTCCGGGCGTCGTCTCGTGGCACGTGCACGGCAAGGAGATGCTGGTATGGGGCAATTACTGCAACGTGCGGGGCGGCGCAACGCCCGTCAACATCTACTACTCGACCGACAGCGGGCGCACCGTAAAGATCGCGTACTCCTTCGGCCAGAATCCCCACTTTCGGGACAACGGCTCGCCGGGCGGCGCCTCGACCGGCACGTTGCTGGGCAACCCCGATAACCCGGTCCTCTGCCGTCACGTGCACTCGGTGGCCTACAATCCCGCCGAAGATGCGTTCTATGCCTGCACAGGCGATTTGGATCGCGGCTCAGGGCACGAGTGCCACTGGTTGAAAGGCACTTACGACAAGAAACGAGACCAGTGGCAATGGAAGGTCCTCGTTTCGACGCAGCCGAACACGCGCTACAAATCCGGCGGCATTACCTTCGTGGACGGACAGGTCTATTGGATCAGTGACGCCAACGGTCCCGAGCCCCACGACCGGGGCATTTTCCGTTGCGCGCCGGCGGACATCCCTTATCCCGAGAAGCACACCCGACTTTTCAATCCGGAGGTCGAGTCCGGCTGCATGATTATTCAAGACGGCGTAATTCTGGCGGCGCACTGCGCCCCCGCGTCGCCTCTGAACACGGGGTTCATCGTTTCCACGGACATGGGAAAGACCTGGGCGCAGCACGACCTCAAAGAGCTCGGCAAGCGCTCTCCTACCCGGTTCCATGAGAAGAACCGCGAGGGGTGGTTCCGCGTGGACTTGAGATCGGGATGGATTGATCGTGCCGAGGTGTTGTTCATCAAGCCGAAATGACAAATGCCCGGTTGGCCGGAATCAGCACGGCTGTGGACAAAGTAGCGCAGATTAAAGGCGCGCTACTTCGTCACTGGCCCTGCCGGAATCCGGCGTCGAACACTCCAGAGAGTCCGAGGATAAGAGCGGGACCGTGTTTCCGTGAGGTCGGGCATCCCGGCTCAGAGCTCGCTTATTTCCTGGGACCCGAGCCCAGTTTCACACTGACCAACTCAATGCCATCGCCGGTACCCAGATTGCGCGAGTATTTCCGCTCCTGCGGACTGTTCCAGTGCTCGTGGACGCCCAGGCTGGGCAGACGGTCGGTTGCGGTGGCGTGGTTCGGGTCGTAGAACGTGCCGGACGGTGGATCATTCGCCAGCGCGGCCTCGTGCAGGTAGTCATCCACGCCGCCCTTGCCAGCAACGTCCGGCCACTCGGTCATGAGGAAGTCGAACCCGACCGAATCAATGGCTAGCGGGTCTTGCGAGGCGAGGAGGCTGCAGGACCATTGCCCGTTGAACGGGGAGGAATGCATCCGCTGCGGGACAGGGTCGCGCGGATGCACGCCCGAGAACAAGCCGTCAACCAGGTAGAGCACCGTCTTGCCGCCCAGATGGGAATGGCCAGCCAGGTCCACCAACGGACGGTAGATCCGCGTGTCTTTGGAAAAGCAGTTCGGGTGCATGTCGTAGTAGCCCTTCTGGACCGGCCAGCGGATGAGTGAGCCGTAATGATTCTTGGCGCAGAGTGTCACGCCACCACCGGTGTGGGCTTTCAAGTTGGCGAAGTTGATCAGGTATTCGGCGTCGGCGAAGCAAGCGGGCAGACAGTCCTGCGCCTTGTCTTGCGGGCGGCTGCTCCAGTAAAGCGGTTGCGCGGAAGCCTTCACCTTCAGGCGCTCGAACTTGCCCGCATAGTCCTCGTAACGCACGGCTGCGAAGGTTCCGTGGAGGAGGTCATAATACTCGTGGGTCAGACATGCCAGCGTGTCGCAAACCGTGATGTGCTGCGGCGGCACGCCTGCGCTCGCAAGCTGGTTTACCAGGGCGAGGATCATCTGCGGCGCGGTGTTCATGTAATCGTGCCGCCGAATGAAGCCGTAGGTATCCAGGTTGACATGGCCCTCGTGGTAGATCATGCCCACCCAGTTGGGCTTGATGGCGATCTGCTCGCCGGCACGGTAGCCCACATCACCCTTGCCCCGCGCCCGGTTCAAGTGGCGGAAGAGCCTGGACCATGCCTTGGTCACGGTGGCCTCGCCGGTCAAATCGCAGACCGCCCGTGCCATCATGGCGTCCACGCGTTCCTGTTTTACCCGGTTGCCCTGCCACCAGTGACCATCATCGGGGCCTTTCCAAACGGTGACCTCGGGATCATGGGCCCACACGACGCGCCCCGGATGAATGCCGCGGGCGACGCCCAGAGGCTTGGGCCGCGCCTGTTCCAGGCCCGACGTAACGGCGGGCAGACAAACCGCCAGGCCCCCGGCGCAGGCCAGCGATCGGCTGAGGAAGGCGCGGCGGTCCAGCGCTTGGCAGTGGATGGTTCGGGTGGAGGAATCAGCCCTGGGGGGTAGAGGCCGCGTTGCATTCATGGCGCAATGGGACCAGAAACGCTATGAGGCTTCAAGCGCGAAGCTCAGTAAACATGAGCCGCGGTTTGGTCCTGGTTTCTGCACGGCGGCTGAGGCGTTCAACGACGCGCATGAGATGAAAGAGGGACGCGAGCGCCGCAAGCATCGTTGACTCCGCCGGCTGGCCGTGTGATTGTCTCGTCAGAAAGGATACCAAGATATGAGCACAGTGATTCTGATCATTCTCGCAATTCTGCTTCCGCCGCTAGCCGTCTATTTGAAGACCAAGTCAGCCAAAGACACTATCATCAATCTGATTCTCTGCTTCCTGTTCTGGATCCCCGGCGTTCTCCACGCGCTCTACCTGGTCTTGAAGTAGCGGCCGGTTTGGGCCTCCTGCCCCGCGCCTCGGACTTCAGAATGACCATGCCGATTGCGCACCCCATCCGACGAGTCGGCACTCGACGCACAGAAGCCGCGTCGCTACTGTCTGCCCTGTCATGAAACAGCGCGTTGACTATGGAGGGAGCACGATATGAGAGCCTGGACGTCTGCTGCAGGCATTGACCAGGAGTCTATGGTCGCGCGATTCGCTCGCGTGTTTGCTGTCGTGTCGGTCCTGGGGCTGTTGGCCCTGCTGGCTGCACCCCAAACCAGCACGGCGAGGGACTTGTTTCATCAGTCGCCGGTCTCGGCGGGCAAGGCCGAGGCGTTTCTCGCCGGAGCATTCGCGCTGGATGTCACGCCCACGAACCTCCCGGTTATCGTGAATGGCGGCTTTCTTACCCAGACCACCGACCAGGTCCACGATCGCCTGCATGTGCGCTGGCTGGTGCTCGACGACGGGCGCATGCGCGTGGCGCTGGGCGTGCTGGACTCGTGCCTCATTCCGGCCGAGTTCGCCGACATGGTAAGGACGCGCGCAGCGAAGCTCACCGGCATTCCGGCGGATCGCATCATGCTCTCGGCCACGCACACCCATAGCGCGCCGTCGCTGATGCGCTGCCTGGGTACTGATGCGGACCCGAGCTACCCCGCATTCCTGATTCCTCGGATCGTGGAGGGCCTGCAACGTGCGGTGGACAATCTTGCCCCGGCCCGGGTCGGCTGGGCGGTCGCGCCGGCGCCGGCGCACACGCACACGCGCGTCTGGATTCGCCGGCCCGACAAGATGCTGCCTGATCCGTTTGGCGACTTGACGGTCCGCGCCAACATGCATCCCGGCTACCAGAACTCGGACACCATCGGGCCGGCGGGGCCCTCCGACCCGGCGTTGACCTTGCTGGCGGTGCAGTCAACCGAGGGCCGGCCCATCGCCGTGCTCGCCAACTATTCGATGCACTACTTCGGCGCGCCGGCAATCTCAGCGGACTACTACGGGTCGTTCGCCGAGAAGCTGGGGTCGCTGATTGGCTCGGCGGACGCGAAGCCGGCCTTCGTCGGCATTATGTCGCAAGGCACCAGCGGTGATCAGCACTGGATGGATTACGGTCACCCGAAGCGGGCGGTCGCGCTTGACACCTACGCCGGAGAGTTGGCGCAGATTGCGGCAAATGCCTACCGGACGACGGTCTTCCACGATTGGGTGCCGCTGGCGATGCGCGAAAAGACGCTGCGGCTCGCCACGCGCCAGCCGGATGCGAAGCGGCTGGCGTGGGCGCACGACCTCGTCGAAAAGCTCAACGGGCGTCCGCCGACGTCGCAGGCAGAAGTCTATGCGCGGGAGCAGCTTTGGCTGAAGGAGAACCCCAGCCGGGCCGTGAAGCTGCATGCGTTGCGGGTCGGCGAACTCGGCATCGCCTTTTGGCCGTGCGAGGTGTTCGCGATCACCGGACTGAAGGTCAAGGCCCAAAGCCCGCTCCAGCCGACGATGAACATCGAACTGGCCAACGGCGAAGAAGGCTACATACCGCCGCCCGAACTGCATCCTCTGGGCGGTTACAACACCTGGCCTTGCCGCACCGCGGGGTTGGAGGTCAACGCCGAGCCGAAGATCGTGGAGGCGGTGCTTGGCCTGCTCGAAAGGGTCAGCGGCCAGCCACGCCGCAAGGTCGCAGCCCCGGCCGGCGCCTACGCGCAGGCGGTGCTCGCCGCCAAACCGCTGGCTTATTGGCGGCTGGAGGAGTGGAGCGGCCCGACCGCATTCGACGCCACGGGCGCGCACCGGCACGCTGCGTATGAACCAGGTGTGGCGCGATGGCTGGATGGACCGCAGTCGCAGTCGTTCTCCGGTGCGGCGGCCATTAACCGATGCCCCCATTTTGCCGGCAGCCGGCTGCAGGCGAATCTCAAGAAGCTCAGTGAGAGAAACACGTGCGAATTCTGGTTCTGGAACGGCCTTCCGAATGATGCACGCCCGGTCACCGGCTACCTGTTCGGGCGCGGCGGCGAATCGCTGGCCATCGGCGGCACGAACGGCACGCAAGGCGCGCTGATATTTGGCTCGCTGGCGGGCCGAACGGTGATTGCGCCCAAGACCTGGAACCATCTGGCGCTGGTGCGTGACGGCTCGCGCGTGGCCGTTTACTTGAACGGGAATCCGGCGCCGGAGATCACCGGCGAGGCTGCACCTGACCAATCGCCAGAACTGTTCGTCGGCGGTCGCAGTGACAAGGAGGCGACGTTCGAGGGCCGGATTGACGAGGTCGCCATCTACAATCGCGCGCTTTCGCCCCAGGAAATCCGGCGTCACTATCAACTGGCCGACACCGCCAGCGGCACCGTCGCGTTGAACCCTTAAGCACTCCTTTTCATGAGTCCCCGCCACAGTCCTCAAACCATCCACGAGTCCCTGCCAATGAATCCACCCCTGAAAACCCAAATGAACCGTCGCGACTTTCTCAAAGGCTCCACTGCTGCCCTCGCGGCCATCAGCTTGCCCGCCATCATCCCCGCGTCGGCGTTCGGCGCTGGCAACAAGATCGCTCTGGGCTGCATCGGCGTCGGCGGGATGGGCACGGGCAACATGAAGAACTTCCTTCCCCTGGAGGATTGCCGGGTCGTGGCAGTTTGCGACACCTACGCGGACCGGCGCCAGAAGGCCAAGGACCTGGCGGACACGCAGTATGGGGACAAAGGCTGCGCCATGTATGGCGACTATCGCGAACTGATCGCGCGCAAGGACATTGACGCGGTGATGATTGCCGCGCAGGACCATTGGCACGCCCTGATCGCCACGGCCGCCGCCGCCGCGGGCAAAGATATGTATTGCGAGAAGCCGATGGGCATCTCGGTGGAGCAGGGTCAGCGGATGCTCCGGGCTGTCCGCCAGCACCAGCGCGTGTTCCAGGCCGGCACCTGGCAACGCTCGCAAGGGAAATTCCGCCAGGCCTGCGCGCTGGTACGCAACGGCTACGTCGGCAAGCTGCGCGAGATCCAGGTCGCCGCCCCCGGCCCCCAATACCAGCCCAAGCACGCCGGTTCCCTTGACCCGCAGCCCGTGCCGGCGGGCTTCGATTGGGAGACGTGGCGCGGCCCGGCGCCAGGCGTGCCTTACAATCCCGGCCGCGTCGCGTGGCCGGACTGGTATCTGATCTGGGACTACTGCGCCGGCTTCATCTGCAACTGGGGCGTGCATTACCTCGACATCGCCTATTGGGGTTGCCCGGCCCTGGCGCAGGAACCGTGCGAGATTGAGTGCCAGGGCGTCTATCGCAAGAAAGGCCTCACCGACAACATCGAGAGTTGGAACGCGACCTTCACCTTCGTCAGCGGCCTGAAAATGATCTTCACCGACTGCACCAGCGAGCAGCAGCCAAAGACAGGCACGCGGTTCATCGGCGACAAGGGCTGGGTCCATGTGAGCCGCGCCGGCATCTGGGCCGAGCCGGAATCATTGCTCCAGGTCACCCTCAAGCCGGACGAGACCCACCTGTATGAGACTCCAGGCTCAGGCGAGGATGTCGTGCTCGTCAAAAAGGAAACCGGCGACCGGGCCACGTTCAGAGATCTCAACCACGGCAAGAACTTCCTGGACTGCGTCCGCAGCCGCAGGGACCCCATCTCGAACGTGGACGCGACGCATGTGGCGTCGTATCTCGGCCTCATCGCCGAGATTGCGGCGCGGCTCGAGACCCGGCTGAAATGGGACCCGAAGAAGGAGGAGTTCATCGGCAACCGCGAGGCCAACCAACGGCTGAGCCGGCCCATGTTCAACGGGTGGAAGCTATGACCGCAAGCCCGGCGTTTGCCAGGCAAAGCGCGGCGGGCGCTAACGAACGAGCCCTGGCCACACAACCAGAAACGCCAAAGACCGTCCAGGCAGACAGTTCTTGTTTGGCTGCAAGGAAGGAAATGCGCGGAAGACCAGAAAACCATTGATTCCCACCGTAACTCCACCGTAGCTCCACCGTAGCCCCACCGTAACAACACGCGTACTTCACGCCCCCCGCAAGCGGGGTGCCGCCTGAACATGCCTGGGTCGAAAGATGCAATCCAGGACACGGCCGGGGCTCTCCAACCCGTCCGGCTCACTCCTCCGCCGCAATTCCGGTGGCTGGCTTGTTGCATTCGACTTGCGCCACCCGCGGCATCCCGGCACGCTTGGCCGGCATCAACCAGCACGATCGCATGCTCCAACGATTGTTTCGCCTCTCCGAGAACCAGACCAGCGCGCGGACGGAACTACTGGCAGGGGTGACGACCTTCCTGACGATGGCCTACATCATCTTCGTCCAGCCGGCAGTGCTGACCGGGGCGATGTTCGGGAAACCGACCGGCATGGATTTTGGCGCGGTGACGACGGCGACGTGCCTGGCGGCGGCGCTGGCCACGGCCATCATGGCGTTGTATGCGCGTTATCCCATTGCCCAGGCGCCGGGAATGGGGGAGAACTTCTTCTTCGTGTTCTCGGCCATCCCGGCCGCGGCGGCGGCGGGGTTTGCCAATGCATGGGAAGTGGCGCTGGGCGCGGTGTTCATTTCCGGCGTGCTGTTCCTGATCCTGTCGCTGGTGGGCTTGCGGGAGATGATCTTCAACGCCGTCAGCCCCAGCCTGAAGAACGGGATTGCCGCCGGCATCGGCTTGTTCATCGCCTTCATTGGCCTCCAAAACGCGGGGCTGATTCTCAAGGATCCGGGCACGGCGGTGAAGTTGAACGCGCATTTCGCCTCACCCGATTTGCTGGTCTTCTTTGCCGGGTTATTGCTCACCGCAGTGCTGCACGTGCGCCGGGTGCGCGGCTCGATTCTCTGGGGCATTGTGGGCGCGACGGCACTGGCGGTGGTGTTCAAGCTGGCCTTGCCGCACCTGCCTCGCTCGATCGCGGCGGCGCCGGAAGTGACAGGTTCGGTGCTCGTTCAGCGCTTTGAATTCGCGAAGGGCATCGTCGCCGCGCCCCCTTCCCTGGCGCCCACGTTTTTGCGCATGGACCTGGCCCACGCGCTCACGCCGACGATGCTGCCGTTCATCTTTGTATTCCTGTTCATGCTGGTGTTCGACGCCATTGGCACGTTGATCGGCGTGTGCGAGCAGGCCGGCTTCATCAAGGATAACAAGCTGCCGCGTGCCAAACAGGCGATGGTGTCCGACGCCGTCGGCACGGTCGCCGGGGCGGCGCTGGGTACGAGCACCGTAACGAGCTTCATCGAGAGCGCCGCGGGCGTCGAGCAGGGTGGGCGGACCGGGTTAACGGGGCTGGTGGTCGCCGGGCTGTTCCTGCTGGCGCTGTTCTTCAGCCCGCTGATTGCGATGGTGGGCAGCTACCCGCCCATTACCGCCCCGGCGCTGGTGATCGTCGGCGCCATGATGATCCAGAACGTGGCGAAGGTTGACTGGAAGGATTACAGCGAGTCCGTGCCCGCATTTCTGACGCTGATCGGGATACCGCTGTCGTACTCGATTGCCGATGGGCTGGCCTTGGGCTTCATCAGCTACCCCATCATCAAGTTGTTCAGCGGCAAGGGCCGGGAGGTCGGCTGGCTCACTTACGTGCTGGCTGCCGTCCTGGTGGCCTATTTTGTCTTCGTGCGCAGCGGAATGAAGTAGTGACATGTGGCCGGGGACGCGGCAGAGCGCGCTTTTACCGGCGGCTGGCGATCCAATACAAAAAGCCGGCGAGAATCGCCGAGACCAACAGCCCGGCGACCACCGACCACCAGAAGAAGATTCTGCGCTTCCGTCGCAAAGCCCTGCCGCCTTGGCCAGGCAGCAGGTAGAAGCGCTGCCGTTCCTTACGTTTTCCAAGCCCAAACATCGGAAAGACTTTCTGACTTCTGCCGCCGCACCGGCGGCACAAGCATGGATTCTGCTCCGTTGGCCTTCGGATAGCGAGCGTTATTTAATCGTTCCTGCGCCGGCGCTACCTTCGGGCTTACGAGGGGCTGCTGCCGAACAACCTGAGCCAACAGATTTTCTAGCGACGTTCCCCCGCCTTGGCCGGGTGCTCTACCGGACGATTTGGCCGGAAACCGAGCCCGAAGAAAACCAGGCCGCAGCAATTGATGCCGAAGAGGTAGCCCACTTTGTAGCTGCGCCCGGTGTTGTTGGCGGCGAAGATCGGAACGTCTTTGCCCGCCAGCAAGCAGGGTAGCGCGGCGGGCATGACCGCGCCATGCGCCATGCCAAGCCAGAATCCCGCGGTCGTGTCGGCTTGATAACTCCTGGACTGTGCCCAGGCGAAACCCCAACTGATGATCACTGTGGCTGCGACCAGGCTGGCCGCCTTTGTGCCCCAAGGCGGCCACCGGCGCGGGCCGTGGCGGGCCGGTTCCGGTGACGAAGGCGGTAATGACATGAGGGCAGAGAATGCTTGGGTGTGGCTGAACTCGGCAAGCAGAATGTCTTCTGTAACCGGCGCCAGCAGCGCGTATGCATGGGCTGTAAAGAGCCGACTTCCTGGTTGAAATGGGCAGACGTTCCGCACATGCTCGGTCCGTGAGTCACCTGGCCCAGGCCCGCAGAGTGTTTGATATCGAAATCGCCGCCCTCAAAGCGGCGCGCGCCCAGCTTGACCTGGCCTTTGACCAGGCGGTTGAACTCGTTGTCGAGACCCTGCGCCGCCGCGGCAAGATCGTGGTCATCGGCATCGGCAAGTCGGGCCACGTGGGGCAGAAGATTGCCGCCACTCTCACCAGCACGGGGTCCACGAGCGTGGTCCTGAACACCGTGGACGCGCTGCACGGCGATCTGGGGATCGTGAATGACGGCGACTTGATCCTGGCGCTGAGCTATTCGGGCGAATCGGACGAGCTGTTGAATCTGCTGCCGGCGCTGAAGCGGTTTCTGGTGCAGATTGTCTGCATAACCGGCGCCGCCAAGTCCTCTTTGGCTCGCCGCAGCGACCTCGTGCTCCGGGTACGGGTGCCGAAGGAAGCTTGCCCGTTTAACCTCGCGCCCACGGCAAGCACAACCGCCATGCTGGCCCTGGGCGACGCGCTGGCGATGGCCGTGTTGCAGGCGCGCGGCTTCAGGAAGCAGGACTTCGCGAAGCTCCATCCCTCGGGCGCCATCGGCCGCGCGATGCTTTCGCGCGTGGCCAACATCATGCGGAGCGGCCCGCGCAACGCCGTCGCCGGGCAGGACCTCACGATCAAAGAAGCGTTGCTCGTGATGACCCAGGCCAAGTCCGGCAGCCTGAGCATCGTCAACCAGCGCGGCAGGCTGGTGGGGGTCTTCACCGACGGTGATTTCCGCCGGCGCATCGCCGAGGATGAGAACCTGCTGGCCCGGCCGCTGCGGCAAGTCATGACGCGGAAGCCGGTCTGCATCCGCCAGGACGCGCTGGCGGTGGAAGCGCTCAAGATCTTCGATGCCCACAACATTGACGACTTGATCGTCGTCAACGCCAAGCGCGAGCCGGTGGGCCTGGTGGACTCGCAGGACTTGCCTAAGCTGAAACTGATGTAGGCAGGGTGGGCAACCCCGCCTTGGCCTTGAACTCAATGAAACGCTCGATCTATGCGAAACGTGATACGGAATCTGACTGGGGCGGCCCTGCTGGCAGCGGCCGCCAACACTGCCGCCCAAACCCCTGCCGCTTCGGCTCCTGCAACCATGCAAACCGCTGAGCATTTCCGATTCGAGAAGACGCTCAGCGCCGAGGTCAACTACTTGCTGTCGCTGCCCAAGGGCTACGATGCCAAAGCCGAACGGCGCTGGCCGCTGATCCTCTTCCTCCACGGCGCGGGCGAGCGCGGCACCAATGTTTGGAGAGTGGCCATCCATGGCCCCGCCAAGAACACCAAGGTGCTCCCGGAGTTCCCGTTCATTATCGTGTCGCCGCAATGCCCGGAACGGCAGATCTGGTCCCACGACATCGTGCTGGCGCTGCTGGATGAGGTTACCACGAAGTACGCGGTGGATACGAGCCGGGTTTACCTGACGGGGCTGAGCATGGGAGGATATGGCACGTGGGCCCTGGGCCTCACCCACCCGGAGCGGTTTGCCGCCATCGTCCCGATCTGCGGCGGCGGGCAAATGATCTCCGTAATCCTGTCCAGCCGTGACCGGGGCGCGGCCCTAAGGTCCCTGGGGGTCTGGGCATTTCACGGCGGCAAGGACCCGGTCGTGCCGCTTCAGGAATCACAGCGCATGGTGGACGCTTTGAAAAAGGCAGGCTTGGCGGACGTGAAGCTCACCGTTTACCCGGAGGCCGAACACGATTCCTGGACGGAGGCCTACAAGAATCCGGAGCTGTACGAGTGGTTGCTGAAGCACGAGCGCCGGAATTGAACTGGAATCTCACGCAAAGACGCAAAGGCGCTAAGAGAGCAGGGAGAGGCGAGAGAGTTTCTTCTTTGCACGCGCTGGCATCAGTTTGAGTATGGGGGGCATGACTGAAAATGAGATCTCCAAACAAGTCGTTGACGCAGCGTTCAAAATCCACATCCGGCTGGGCCCTGGGCTGCTGGAATCCGTCTATGAAGCGGTGCTTGCCTACGAGCTAAGAAAACGCGGTCTCCGCGTTGAGCGCCAAAAGGCTATCCCGGTGGTTTACGAAGAGGTGCACCTTGAGGAGGGTTTCAGGGCGGACCTTGTTGTTGAGGACAAACTAATCATAGAGCTGAAGTCCGTGGAAGCCGTTGCCCGCGTTCACAAGAAGCAGGTTCTCACGTATCTGCGGCTCTCCAACTTGAAGCTCGGATTGCTGATCAACTTCGGCGAAGAATTGATCAAAGACGGCATCTCACGCGTGGTGAACGGCCTATAAGCCTGCTTCTCTTAGCGCCTTAGCGCCTTTGCGTGAGATCCTATTGCAGGCCGCTGGCGACTTTCGCCCGCTGCAAGACCTTTTGCGCGACGCTGCGTGCCCGGGTGGCGCCATCAGCCAGGACCTGGTTCACATAATCCAGGTTGGCCGCCAACTCCGCCCGTTTGGCGCGCGCAGCAGCAAAATGGTTCCAGTAATGTTCGAATAGCGCCTTCTTCAGGTCCCCGTAGCCCAAGCCACCCGCCCGCAGCCGGTCTTCATAGTCCTTCGCCACCTCGGGCGGAGCGACCAGCTTGAGGATTTGGATGGCGAGATTCTGGTCGGCATCGGGCTTGGGTTCCTGCGGCGTGCGGCTGTCCATCTTGATGCTCATCACCTTCTTGCGGAGCGCCTTTTCGTCGCCGAAGATTTCGATGGTGTTGCCATAGCTCTTGCTCATCTTCTCGCCGTCCAGCCCGGGCACTTTGGCGGTCTCAGCTCGGATTTGCGGCTCGGGGATGACGAACGTCTCACCATATTGCTCGTTAAACTTGATCGCGATGTCCCGCGTGACCTCGACGTGCTGCTTCTGATCCTGCCCCACGGGCACAACATTCGAGTCATAGACGAGAATGTCCGCCGCCATCAGCACGGGATAGGCGAACAGGCCAAAGTTGAACGAGATGCCCTTGGCGAGCTTGTCCTTGTAGGAATGGCAGCGCTCCAACAGGCCCATCGGCGTGACCGTCCCGATGATCCACGTCAACTCGGGCACTTCCGGCACATCGGACTGGCGGAAGAACACCGTCCGCTTCGGGTCGAGACCGCAGGCGAGGAAATCCAACGCCACATCCAGGCTGTTCTGCCGCCGCTCGGCGGGATCGTACAGCGAGGTCATCGAGTGAAAGTCGGCGATAAAATAGTAAGCCTGGCCCTTCTCTTGCAGCTCGATCGCGGGCTTCATCATCCCGAAATAGTTGCCCAGATGCAGCGTGCCCGAGGGCTGTATGCCTGATAAAATTCGCATCCGGGAAGCTTAACGGAGAGACTAGACCGCAGGAAAGGAGCAAAGTGTTTGACCACGGATGACGCGGATGCCACGGATGGGGAAACAGGGGATCGGTTTATCTGTGTGATCCGTGAAATCCGGGGTTGCCCCCTTAGAACCTCCGTTCTTCCTCCGTCCTTCCTCCGTCCTTCCTCCGTCCTGAAGACGGAGGAAGAACGGAGGAAGAACGGAGGAGGAACGGAGGTGCCACGCAGGTATAATCTCGCGGTTGGGGGGCGATGGCTACGGGACTGGGCGAGGGCTGTGAGACTGGGCTCGGGTTGTCGAGGCGAAGGTAAGTAGTTTATGGCTAACAGGTTATGGAGACACCAGATCCGTGTGCAGTTGGCGGAATCAGTCATCCTGGGGACGGACTTCTCCGATAACCCGGAAGATGGGTAGTGAGCGGCGAGGGCGGGGCGGTTTGACCACGGATTAGGGATGGAGAAGCACGGAAGAGGAGTATCCGTGTTATCCGTGAAATCTGTGGTTAGGTTTGTCTCGTCGCGTTGACTCAGGCGGGGCTGGCTCGTACGTTCGGGCCGATGTTTGAACTTGTTGCACCTTACCAGCCTGCGGGGGATCAGCCGGAAGCCATTGCGAAGCTGAAGGAAGGACTCCGGTCTGGTGCGCGGCATCAGACGCTGCTGGGGGTTACGGGGTCCGGCAAGACGTTCACGGTCGCGAATGTGATCAGGAACGTGGACCGGCCGACGCTGGTGATCTCGCATAACAAGACGCTCGCGGCCCAGCTCTACGCCGAGTTCAAGGGCTTCTTCCCGAACAACGCGGTCGAGTATTTTGTCAGCTACTTCGATTACTACCAGCCGGAGGCCTACATCCCGCGCACGGACACGTTCATCGAGAAGGATTCGAGCATCAACGAGGAGATCGAGCGGCTGCGGCTCTCGACCATGAGCGCGCTCTTCTCGCGCCGGGACGTCGTCGTCGTGGCCAGCGTCTCGTGCATTTACGGCATCGGGAGCAAGGAAGACTACGAAGCGATGGTGATCACGATTCGCGCCGGCCAGGAGATGCCGCGCGACCATTTTCTGCATCGGTTGGTGGACCTGCAATACAACCGCAACGACATCGAGTTCACTCGCGGCCAGTTCCGGGTGCGCGGCGACACGGTCGAGCTCTGCCCCGCCGGGCGCGAGGATGCCTTGCGCGTCGAGTTCTTCGGCGACCAGATCGAGCGCATCACGCGGTTTGAGCCGTTGACGGGGCATAAGCTGGAGGGGCTGGAAGTGGTCACGGTCTATCCCGGCAAACAGTTTGTCACGCCCCTGGAGAAGCTGCGCCCGGCGCTGCTGGCGATCCGCGAGGAACTGGGCGAGCGCATTGCCTGGTTTGAGAAACACGGCAAGCTGCTCGAAGCCCAGCGCATCAAGATGCGCACGGAATACGACCTCGAAATGATGGAAGAGATGGGTTTCTGCTCCGGGATCGAGAACTACTCGCGGCACCTGGCCGGGCGGCCAGCCGGCTCGCGCCCCTGCACGCTGCTGGATTTCTTCCCGAAAGACTACCTGTTGGTGATAGATGAATCACACGCCACGGTTCCGCAGATCGGGGGCATGTATGCCGGCGACCGCTCCCGCAAGACGGTGTTGGTGGATTACGGGTTCCGCCTGCCCAGCGCGCTCGACAACCGGCCGTTGGCGTTCGAGGAGTTCCAGTCGCTGCAAGGACAGACAATCTACGTCAGCGCCACGCCGGGGCCGCGGGAGCTTGAGTGGTGCGAGGGCCGCGTCATCGAGCAGATTGTCCGGCCCACGGGGCTGGTGGATCCCAAGGTCGTCGTCAAGCCGCTGACCGGGCAGATTGACGATCTCATCAACGAATGCCGCAAGCGCGCGGACGCCAAGGAACGGGTGCTGGTAACCACGCTGACCAAGCGCACGGCGGAAGAACTGACCGACTACCTGCGCGAGATCGGCATCAACGTGCAGTATCTCCACAGTGAGATTGACGCCATTGAACGCGTGGAAATCCTGCGCTCGCTCCGCAAGGGTGAATTCGACGTGCTGGTGGGCATCAATTTGCTGCGCGAAGGGCTCGATCTGCCGGAGGTGTCGCTCGTGGCGATTCTCGACGCCGACAAAGAAGGCTATCTGCGCAGCGCCACCAGCCTGATCCAGACGGCGGGCCGGGCGGCGCGTCACCTGAACGGCGAGGTTATTCTTTACGCTGACGTGCGGACGCAGAGCATCCAGAAGTTCCTCGCGGTTACGGAGCACCGTCGCAATAAGCAACTGGCTTACAACGTGCAGCACAACATTACCCCACGCAGCGTCAGCCGCGCCGTGGAGGAAAGCCTGTCGTCGCACCGGGCAGTGGCCGAGCAGGCGCATGCTGTACTGAGCGAGTCGGGGGTTGATATTGACCTCAACGAAACGATCCGCGAGCTGGAGGAGGAAATGCTGGCGGCGGCGAACAATTTGGAGTTCGAGAAAGCGGCGCTGTTGCGGGACCAGATCCGCGAGCTGAAGCGGGCGGTGGATGGGAGTGTGCCGGCGAGGGTGACGCCGGCGCAACCGGTCAGCTACCGGAAGGGCGGCAAAGCGCGTTCGGCGCGACGGAAGGCAGCGCCCTTCTGACTCCGCGACAGCCACAACAGGCTCCCGATGCGGTCCGAGGCTGCTCGAGGGGTCTCGATCAAACGTGGGCAGGTAGAGACGCCTCGGCAATGCGTCATTACCTGACGGCTCAGTTCGACGATAGATCCTCGGGCATCTGCGCCAGGAGTTTGTATTTCCAGCCTTTGCGGCGCAGGATCGTTTGCCAGAGCTGCTCGGGAGGGATATCGAAGACGAGTTCCAGCGAAGCCGGGTGAGTCAGCCAGGCCTTGCGTTTCATTTCGTCCTCGAGCTGGCCCGGGCTCCAGCCGGCGTAGCCCGCAAACATCTTGAGCCTGCGAGTGGGCGAGAAGGAATCCCCGATTTCCACCAGCGTGTCCAGCGAGTGCCCCAGGCTCAGGTTCGGTATCACGTTGGCGTCGGGGATGAAGGAATCCGAGTGGAGAAAACTCATCGCGGAAGGTTGGACCGGCCCGCCGAGATAGAGCGGGAAAGCTTTGAGCGATTCGGGGAGGTCGGCGACGATCATCTCGCCCACGTTGTTGCCGGTGGTGCGGTTGAGCACCAGGCCAAATGCGCCTTCGGCATCATGCTGGCAGATGAGCACCACCGTGCGCTGGAAGAACGAGCCCCGCAGTTGGCCGCTGTCGAGCAGCAACTGGCCTTTCAGGAATTTGCCCTTCTCCGCCATAAGCAGTCTTTCATCACGCCAAGCTCGCTGGTGCTTGCTCCGCTGCCAATCTGGATTAAATTGGCCTCATGTCAAAGCTTTGTCTGCTTTTGTTGCTGGCGGCCCTGCTCGTCGCAGTGGGAACCGGATGCAAGTCCCACTCCGGCAGCCGGGACTACATCCCCGGCAAGGGCTGGGTGCCAAACGACTGAGCAAGGCAGCGCCAGTCAGGCGAACGGCCTTGCTGGACTCGAAAGCGGCTGCCGACCGCCGGTAGTTCGGGGGGAAGCGCTGCGTTTGCGCCCGAGGTCATAGCCGGGCCAGCAACAGTTCGCGCTGAAAGATGAGTTCCTTGGGCAGGCGGGAGTGCAGCTTCATGAACAGTTCGTCCTGCATGAGGATCTCACGCCGCCACTCGTCTTCATGAATCGCCTGGGCCCGCTCCAGCTTTTCGGGCGTGAAGTTGGTCAGGCCCGTCAGATCAAGGCTGCCCGGGCCGGGAGCCCAGCCGAGCGCGGTTTCCTGGGCGTCGGTGCGTGCGTAGCAGCGGTCCACGATCCATTTCAGCACGCGCATGTTCTCGCCGAAGCCGGGCCAAAGGAACTCCCCCTGGCCGTTCTTGCGGAACCAATTGACATGGAAGATTCGCGGCGGGTGCTTGATCGTCTTGTGCATGTTGATCCAGTGCCGGAAGTAGTCACCCATGTGGTAGCCGCAAAACGGCAGCATGGCCATGGGGTCGCGGCGCACCTGGCCGGCGCCGCCCACAGCGGCAGCCGTCATTTCCGACCCCATAGTCGCCCCGAGGTACACGCCGTGGACCCAGTTGAAGGCCTGGTAGACCAGCGGGGTGGTGTCGCTTCGCCGCCCCCCGAAAATGATTCCCCGGATGGGCACGCCGCCGGGGTCATTGACTTCGGGGGCCAGCAGCGGGTTGTTGGTCATCGGTGCGGTGAAACGGCTGTTGGGATGCGCCGCCTTCTCCTCGGAGTCGGGAGTCCACTTGTTGCCTTTCCAGTCCAGGCACTCTTTGGGCACAGGACCATCTTTGCCTTCCCACCAGACATCGAGATCGGGCGTGAGCGCCACATTAGTGAAGATGGTATCCCGGGAAATAATTTCGACCGCCGCCGGGTTGGACTTTGAGTTGGTCCCCGGCACCACGCCGAAATAGCCCGCCTCGGGGTTGACAGCGTAGAGCCGCCCATCGGGACCGGGGCGCATCCACGCGATGTCATCGCCGATGGTCCAAATCTTCCATCCCTTAAGGTGGGGCGGCGGCATCATCATGGCGAAGTTGGTTTTGCCGCACGCGCTCGGGAAGGCTGCCACTACGTAAGTCTTCTCACCGGCGGGTGACTCAACGCCCAGGATCAGCATGTGCTCGGCGAACCAGCCTTCCTGTCGTCCCAGGTAGGAGCCGATGCGCAGGGCGAGGCATTTCTTGCCGAGCAGCACGTTGCCGCCATAGTTCGAACCCACCGAAATGATCGCGTTGTCCTTGGGGAAGTGTGCGATGTAGCGGCGTTCCGGGTTCACATCCAGCATGCAATGGAGGCCGCGATTGAAGTCGTCGTCGTTGCCGAGATGTTCCAAGGCCACCGAGCCCATACGGGTCATCGTGCCCATGCTCAAGGCGACGTAGATGGAGTCGGTCAACTCCAAGCCGACCTTGGCGAAGGGCGAGCCGGGCGGCCCCATCAGGTAGGGAACAACGTACATCGTGCGCCCGCGCATGCAGCCAGCGGTGTATCCACGCAGCTTCTGATACATTTCCTTGGGTGCCATCCAGTTGTTGGTCGGCCCGGCCTCCTCTTGGCTTTCGGTGCAAATAAATGTGGAATGCTCGACGCGCGCCACGTCGTTCGGATTCGAGCGGTGGTAATAGCAGCCGGGAAGCTTCTTTTGGTTCAGCTTAATCAGAATCCCCCGTTCGACCGCCTCTGCCGTCAGGGCCTTGCGCTCCGCCTTCGAGCCATTGCACCAATAGACTCGGTCTGGCTTGCACAGTTTCGCCATTTCTTCGACCCAGGTTAGCACGGTTCTATTGCTCGTGCCGGCCTTACTTCCCATTAGTTCCTTCGCCATAGTTATTCTGTTAGACTGTTTCTGCGCGTTGCCCGCCGCTGTCGCTGAATGTAGCGGGACGGCACATTAGACTGCCCCTTGGTTCGGGTCAAGAATCACCCGGAATCAATCACCCGGAACAGAAGCACCGTTGCCCGCGCCCGGGGCTTCCGCCGAGCCAGGCTATGGTGGCGGGCCGAAGGCGAGTGAGATTTCCGCGCTAGAAGGGAAGCGGGAGGCCCCTTTGCGGCCCGTCCGCCCGCCGCCTTCAATTTGCCTTCCCGCCCGGAAGCGGTCTATCTTGTTGGCGAAGACCGAAATATGACCGGCAAGACCCAATCCGAGGCTTTGCATCAGCCCGACGCCACCCGATGCCTGGCGCGTTCGGTCGCGGATGCGCTGGCCGAGGACCCGACCCTGGAGGCGGTGACGGTGGATCGGGCACGGAGGACAATATCGGTTGCCACGCTCGGCCAGACGGATGTTCCCAAGCTTACCGAACGCATCAGCGCAACCGTAAAACGTGCCCAGGAGGACGACGCTGTGCAATCCTGCACCCTCCTGGCCGGCCTGACGAATTGCCAGACATGTGGTCAGCCGCTAGCCGATTTCGAGCGACAGAAGATCACCATCAGCCAGGATGCGGACAGGATGACCATTGCCCGTGTGACCTGCCCCACAGCGCCCAGGTTCTGGCGCTGGCGCGACATCCCCTGGCCCAAGGTGGTCCAGCGTGATGTCGAGTTTTTGGAGCACGCGGAGGAGCCAAACGAGTGGAGGGCGCAGTTAGCCGCTGCGGGCTTGTGCGGCGCGTTCGGGCTGGGGGCTTATTGGTTCCGGGCGGAGCCGCTGTCATTGATCGGCTTCGTGCTTGCTTACCTGGCGGGCAGTTGGTACACCGCGCAGGAGGTCTGGGAACGGCTGCGGCAGCGCGCGATAGACGTGCATTTCCTGATGCTGGCCGTGGCCGCCGGCAGCGCGAGCATCGGCGCCTGGGGGGAGGGGACCATGCTGTTGTTCCTGTTCTCGCTTTCCGGCGCGCTGGAACACTTCGCGCTGAGCCGCACCCAGCGCGAAATCCGCTCGCTGTTCCGCGAAGCGCCCAAGTCCGCCACCGTGATTGATGAAGGGGGCCATGAGCGCGAGACGCCAGTCGAGCGCCTGCGCCCGGGGATGCGACTGTTGATCAAACCCGGCGCCCAGTTTCCGGTGGATGCCGAGATTGCCAAGGGCCAAACGGCTTGCGACGAATCCAACCTGACCGGTGAAGCCACGCCGGTCGAGAAGGCCATCGGCGACAACGTCCTCGCCGGGACCATCAACCTGTGGGGCGCGGTGGAAGTGCTGGTGCTCCGTCCGGTCTCGGAGAGTTCTTTGCAGAAGATCATCCGTCTGATTCGGGACGCGCAGCAACAGAAGGCTCCGGCGCAGCAGTTCACCGACCGCTTCGGCACCTATTACACCTACAGCGTGCTCGGGCTTTCCCTGATCATGTTTTTCGTCTGGTGGCTGGGCTTCGGCCAGGAACCGTTCGCGGCGGAGAAAGTCGGGCACAGCGCGTTTTACCACACCATGACGCTTTTGGTGGTGGCGTCGCCGTGCGCGCTGGTGCTTTCGATTCCATCAGCCGTGCTGGCAGCCATCGCGAGCGGGGCCCGTCATGGCATTCTGTTTCGGGGCGGAGCGGCGGTCGAGAAACTGGCCGCCATTACGGCGGTTGCGCTGGATAAGACCGGCACGCTGACCACTGGCGAACTGCGGGTGGAGACCGTGGAAAGCTTTCCGCCCGGGCGGGAAGCCGAGGTGGCCCGCCTGGCCTACTCGCTGGAACGGCTTTCCACCCATCCCCTGGCCCGCGCGATCACGCGCCACGGCAAACAGCACCGACTGCAACCGGTGGAGTTGTCCAGCTTCGAATCCATCACCGGTCAGGGTTTGCGCGCGCGCCGCAACGGGAGCAGTTGTGTGCTGGGCCGCCGTGAATGGCTGGCTCAGGGCCCGCACGGCCCGACCATCGCCCGGGTGCCTGCCACCGACGCGGGCTTCTCGGAGATTTGGCTGGCCGAAGGTGATTTGCTGGGACGGCTGGTCCTGCGCGATGACATCCGCCCGCAAGCGCGGCAGGTGCTCGAAGAATTGCGCGGCGAAGGTTTGCGGACGGTGGTGCTGACGGGCGACCGCAAGGCGGCTGCGGAGCATCTCCGGACGGAGCTGCAATTCGACGACCTGCGCGCGGAACTCAAGCCGGAAGAGAAGCTCTCCGAGATCCGTTCGCTGACGGCGCGAGGGCAGCGCGTGGCGATGGTGGGCGACGGCGTCAATGACGCTCCTAGCCTGGCGGCGGCGCATATTGGCGTGGCGATGGGGGCGCGCGGTTCAGACGCCGCTCTCGAACAGGCCGATGTGGTCCTCATGCACGACCGACTGGAGAATTTCCTGGCCGCGTTCCGCCTGAGCCAGCGCGCGCGCAGTGTGATCCGCCAGAATCTGGTCATTTCCCTCGGGACGGTGGTGGTGCTGGTCTCCCTCGCGCTGCTGGGAAATATTTCCCTCACCAAGGGCGTGGTCGGCCACGAAGGGAGCACGGTGGTGGTGGTGATGAACAGTCTGCGGTTGCTGTTTGGCGCCGCCAAGGGGCGAACCGCCCCGCCGGCTGAGTAGGGCGGACGGGGTTAGCTCCCCGCCCGGGGCGCCCGGAACAATTCTTCAATGGTCAGTTGGAACTCCGGGAGCAGTTTCTCCGTCAGCAACTCGCGCCCCGCCAATATGCTCTTGAGGATCAGGCCGTATTCGTTGCTGTGATAGACTTCAACGTTGTCGTAACGCGGATCAATCATCCACAGGCGCGGCAGCTTCGTTTCCTCGTAAACCTGCTTCTTGATGACCGTGTCGGGCTGGTGGTCGTCCGAGCTGACGATTTCTGCGGCCAGCCAGACCTTCCCGGTCGCGGCAGCGACGAGCGCCAGGTCCGGGCAGACCGAATTTCTCGGGGAAAGCCGGACCTCCGTGCGTGGCGCCAGTAGCCGAGTGCCGGCGAAGTCTGCGACGCTGGCCCGCACCCATTGGTGAAGGCGCGCGCAGATCAATTCATGGCGCGGCCCGGGGGCGCGTCGCGCCAGTGGTGAACCATTGAGTATCTCCGAATACGTCACGCTCATGCCTGGGCCAGAACGCTACGCAGGAATCGGCCCGTGTGCGAGCATTTGTTGCGGGCAACCTGCTCGGGTGTGCCTGCTGCCACGACGCGCCCCCCGCCGTCTCCGCCTTCCGGGCCCAGGTCAATCACCCAGTCCGCCTCGGCAATGAAATCCAGGTTATGCTCGATGACGATCACGGAGTGGCCGGCATCCACCAACCGCTGCAGCACTTCCACCAGCCGCTGCACATCCGCTATGTGCAAGCCAATGGTGGGCTCTTCGAGGATGAACAGGTTCCGCCGGGGGCTGCGCCCTGGCGAGCCGGGCTCCCGCAGGCCGGACAACAGATGGCTGACCAGCTTCACCCGCTGGGCCTCGCCGCCGCTGAGCGTGGGGCTGGTCTGGCCCAGCTTGAGATAGCCCAGGCCGGTGTCGCGCAGCGCCTGCAACGGGCGCTTGATTCGCGGCAGGCTCGCGAAGACCTCCAGCGCTTCCTCCACCGACAGCTCCAGCACCGCGGCAACATTCTTGCCGTGGTATTCGATGTCGAGCGTCTCGCGGTTGAACCGGGTGCCGCCGCAGACCTCACACCGAACGAAGGCCGGCGGCAGGAAGTTCATCTCCAATTTGATCGTCCCGGCCCCTTCGCACTCCGGGCAGCGACCCTGCGCGCTGTTGAAGGAGAACCGGCTCGGCGAATAGCCCCGCAGCCGCGCCTCGGGCACCTGCGCGAACAACTGGCGGATGTCGTCAAAGAAACCAACGTAGGTAGCCGGGATCGAGCGCGGCGTGCGGCCGATGGGCGACTGGTCCACCTCATAAACGGCCTGCAGAGACTCCCAGCCAGTGATTGTGGCAGAAGGGGCCTCGCTGAGTGATGCGTGATGCGTGATGCGTGATTTCAGGGCGGGCAACAGGCATTCGCGAATCAACGTGCTCTTGCCCGAGCCGCTCACGCCCGTCACCACCACCAGCCGACCCAGTGGAAATCGCACGGTCAGCCTCTTCAAATTATTCTTGTCCGCCCCCACCAGCGTCAGCCAGCCGTCCCCACCCCTACTGGTAGCAGCCGACGTAAGGAGGCTCTGTTTGGCACTTCGGACTTCGGACTTCGGACTTCGGACCTTCCCCACCGCCCTTCGCTCCCCCCGTGTCGGAAACCTCCTCCGTGCTCGCAGGCACTGGCCGGTGATTGACTCCGGATGCCGCAGCAGTTCGGCCAGCGTTCCCGCCGCCACCACCTCGCCCCCGTGCACGCCCGGCCCCGGCCCCAAGTCTATGATGTAATCCGCGCGCCGCATGGTGGCCTCGTCATGCTCGACCACGAGCACCGAATTCCCGCGGGCCTTCAACTTGTCGAGCGCCGCCAGCAGTTGCTCGTTGTCCCGCGCATGCAGCCCGATGGTCGGCTCGTCGAGAATGTAAAGCACGCCGCTGAGGTTTGATCCCAGTTGTGCCGCCAGCCGAATCCGTTGCGCCTCGCCGCCCGAAAGCGTTGGCACGCCGCGGCCGAGCTGCAGGTAGCCGAGGCCCACCTCCCGCAGGAACTTCAGCCGCTCGCGAATCTCCGGCAGGATGTCGCGCGCAATCAGTGCCGCGCGGGACGCGAACCTGAGGTGGCGGAAGAACTCGTCCGCCGCCGCGACCGGCATCTGACCGAACGTGTCAATCGTCTGCCCCCTCTTACAATCCGCATTCCGCATTCCGCATTCCGCAATCGTCAGCCTTACCGCCCGCGCCAGGGGATTCAGCCTCGTCCCGCCGCAGTCGGGACAAATCTCCCGCTCCCCTTCCTGCCAGCCGTACCACGACTCCTCGATGGCGTCCGCGCGCGCGCCGCGGTCCACGTCGGGCAGGTAGAACAATTCGCCGAAGCCGCGGCAGCGCGGGCACCAGCCTTGCGGCGAGTTATAGCTGAAGTGCTTCGGGTCCAGCGCTTCGAACGAACGGCCGCATTGCGGGCAGACGCGTTCCGTCGAGTGCACCGTCAGGCGTTTGCGCCTGTCCAGCGCGAATAATGTGCCCTGTCCAAGCTTGAGTGCTTGATCAATAAGCTGCTGTCCCTGCAAGGAGGGTGAGCTCTTCCCCGCGCGCCCTGAACTCGACTCCTCATGTAACCCATCAAACTCATGCAACTTATTTAACTCATGTAACCTATTTAACTCCCTCCTCCGCCGCTCCGCCCCGGACCCCAGCGCACCTTGCCTGCCTTGGAGCACTCCCACGACGATCTCCACGTTGTGCTCGCGAAAACGGTCGAGGCGCAGCCGCTCGCTGGTCGGATGGAACTTCCCGTCCGCCCTGACCTGGGCATAGCCGTGGCTGGCGGCCCATTCGCCGACGTCGGTGTGAAAGCCCTTGCGGTTCTTCACCACCGGCGCGAGCAACACCAGGTCACCGCGTTGGCGAAGCTCGCCCTGCAACCGCCGGCCCAGTTCATCCCGCGTCTGGGCTTCGACCGGCACCTGGCAGTCCGGGCAAAACTGTGTGCCCAGCCGCGCAAAGAGCAGCCGGATGAAATGATGAACCTCCGTCACCGTGGCCACGGTGCTCTTGCCGCCGCCGCGGCTGATGCGCTGCTCGATGCTCACGGTGGGCGGAATGCCGGCGATCAGGTCCACGTCCGGGCGGGACAACTGCTCCACAAACTGCCGCGCATAGGCGTTCATCGAGTCCAGGAAGCGGCGCTGCCCTTCGGCAAACAGCAGGTCAAACGCCAGCGTGCTCTTCCCCGAGCCGCTCACACCGGTGACAACGACAAACCGCCCTCGCGGCACCGTGAGCGACACATTCTTCAGATTGTGCTCGCGCGCGCCGTGGATCGCGATGGCCTGCTCTCGCCAGCCGCTCATTTCTCGATCATCAAACACCGCTATTCCTTACCACACAATACGCCGAAGCAAACGGTCAAACGCTGATTGGCAGCACACCACCTGGTGTTCAACGCCTACAAACGCCCCTCGCACGCGCTCAGGTTCTGGCCCGTGGGAGCACGGGTTCTACCCGCCAGATACTCAGGAGGGGAATACGAGGGGTATACGAGGGGTATACGAGGGGTATAGGATGGGTTTACGAGGGGTTTACGAGGGGTTATGGGAAGGCAACCCCGTGCATCTAGATCGGAGAATGACGGACCAGGTTTATCCGTGTGATCCGTGAAATCCGTGGTCAATTGAACCGAGCACGGCTCGCAGCGCCTTGCCGGTGTGACTCTCGGGGCAAGCCGCGATTTGCTCCGGCGTGCCTGCGGCAACGATCTGCCCGCCCTGGTCGCCGGCGTCAGGTCCTAGGTCAATGATCCAGTCCGCCGACTTGATCACCTCGAGGTTATGCTCGATCACGAGCACCGAGTGGCCGGCATCTACCAGGCGCTGGAAGACCTTGAGCAGCACGCGCACGTCGTCAAAGTGCAGCCCGGTCGTCGGCTCGTCGAACAGGAAGAGCGTAGCAGCCGGCGTAAGGAGGCTTTGGCTGCTTTCGGTCTTCGGTCTTCGGGTTTCGGCCT
Organism: uncultured Verrucomicrobiota bacterium; assembly: GCA_964625855.1. Classification (GTDB taxonomy): domain Bacteria; phylum Verrucomicrobiota; class Verrucomicrobiia; order Limisphaerales; family UBA8199; genus JAPLUA01. Next base: position 97,409 of record CAZVFC010000030.1, read on the forward strand.
TTGGAGTGCGCCGACTGACGTCGGCGGCTACGATGACTTCGGCCAGGTGGCGTACCAGCTTGAGTCGCTGGCTCTCCCCGCCGGAGAGGGTATTGATGGGCTGGCCCAGCTTGAGATAGCCCAGACCCACTTCCTCCAGCAGCTTGAGGCTCTCGACCGCGCGCCGCGCTGGACCAGATTCGGGGGACAGGGATAGGAAAGCGATTGCCTCCTCGACGGTAGCTTCAAGCAGGTCGGCGATCGAGAGGGGGCGGGAAACGTGAGATGTGACACGTGATGCGTGGTGCGTGGTGCGTGGTGGAGAGCCGTCGGAGACTTGCGGCCTCGCCGGTGTCTCCTCTCTTCGGACTTCGGACTTCGGACTTCGGCCTTCCCCCTCGGGGCCGACCTTGACTTCGAGGATGTGGGAGCGGTAGCGGCGGCCGTTGCACTCGGGACAGCGAATGAAGACGTCGCTCAGGAACTGCATCTCGATCTTCTCGAATCCCGCGCCACGGCAGCGCTGGCATTGGCCCTGGGCGGAGTTGAAGCTGAAGGCGCTGGCGTTGAGCCCGCGCTGTTGTGCCAACTCCGATTGGGCGAAGAAGGCGCGGATGTCCTCAAACGCCCCGATATACACCGCCGGATTCGAACGAGGTGTCTTGCCCAAAATGGACTGGTCCACCAGCGCCACCCGGCCCAGATGTTCCGCACCGTGTATGAGTGGCGAGTGACGGGGGACGAGTGACGAGTCCGGTTCGCCGTCCTCGTCGCTTTGCTCAGATGCTATGCGGTCTGAGGCTCTGACCGCGGGTGAATCGGATTTGAGCCTGTCCATCAATGCCGGCAGCAGGATTTCGCGGACTAAGGTGGTCTTGCCGGACCCGCTGACGCCCGTCACACACACGAACCGCCCCAGCGGGATTTCGACGCTGAGGTCTTTGAGGTTGTTCCGTGTGGCATGGGAAAGCCGCAGGCGAGACGCCGGCCACGCTTTGACCGCCCTTCGCGGCGGCAACTCGATGCGCTTGCGCCCGCTAAGGTATTGGCCGGTCAGCGACTTGTTCGATTTCAGAAGCTGCGGATAGGTGCCTTGAAACACGACTTCTCCGCCCGTTGCCCCGTGGCCAGGGCCGAGGTCAATGACCTGGTCGGCGGCGCGGATTACGCTGGCTTCGTGCTCGACGACCACGACGGTATTGCCGGCGGTGCGCAGTTGTTCGAGCAGACGCACCAGCCGTTCCGTGTCGCGCGGGTGCAGGCCGACGCTCGGTTCGTCCAGGACGAACAAGGTGTTCACCAGTCGCGTGCCCAGGCAGGTGGTCAGACTCACCCGCTCGGTCTCCCCGCCCGAGAGCGTCCGCGTCGGGCGGTCCAGCGTGAGGTAGCCCAGGCCCACGGCGTTCAAATAACCCAGCCGCGCGCGTACTTCGTTCAGCACCACATGGAGGGGATCGTTCCGCCGCAGCCGGTGCCGTTCCACGAGCGCTTCGACAAACGGCAGCGCGTCGCGAATCGGCAGTTGGTAGAAATCCGCCAGCGTCAGCGAGCCGCCTTTCTGGTCCCCTCCGACCGATGCAGCGTTGCTTCGGCTTTCGGTTTTCGGCCTTCGGGTTTCCTTCGGCCTTCGGTTTTCGGATTTCGGATTTCCCCCCTCGCACCGGTAAAGCAGGGCCTCAGGCTGAAACCGCCTCCCACGACAATCTGGACAGGGCGTATAAGCCCGGTAGCGGGAGAGCAGGACGCGCACGTGCATCTTGTAGGCCTTGGATTCCAGCCACCGGAAGTAGCCCTTCACTCCATACCAGGCGCGCGGCCATTCGTGCGCGGCGTCCTTGCCGTAGTCCGGCTCCCCGTCAATGACGAGGTCCTGCCACTTCTGCGGCAACTGGTTAAACGGGACATCGGTGGGCACGCCAAACTTCCGACACATGCGCAGCAGATCATCCTGGCACTCGGCACTCATCCCGCTCTGCCACGGTTTCACCACGCCTTGGGCCAGCGTGCGCGAGCGGTCCGGCAGTGCCAGGTTGTAATCAATGCTGATGATGCGGCCAAATCCCCGGCAGGCCGGGCAGGCGCCGACGGGGTGGTTGAAGCTGAACAAGGCCGGCGTCGGCTCGCGGTATTCGATGTCGCAGTGAGCGCAGTGCCGGCGGTTGGAAAAGTGGCGCGGGGTGCGGGGTCCGTGGTCCGTGGAGCCAAGTTCGTGAATGGCGAGCCTGCCTTTGCCGAAGTGATAAGCCTGTTCGCAGGCCTCCACGAACCGCGCCCGGTTGGCGTCAGCGAGAGCCAGACGGTCCTGGATCACGGTCAACGACGTAGTGCGTGGTGCGTGGTGCGTATCCCGTGAAGCGACCTCCTCAAGCCGGAGGACTTCGCCATCCCACAGCAATCGCTGGTACCCCTGCTTCGCGACCAGCGCCAGGGATTCTGGCAGCGAAAGCTTCTCCGACAGCGGCAAGTCGAATGTGATCAGCACTTCGGACTTCGGACTTCGGACTTCGGACTTCGGATTTCCCAAAGCCTGCCAAATCTGCTGCGGCGCGTCCTTGCGCACGGGCTGCCCGCACTGGCGGCAGTGCAGTTGCGCCAAGTGCGGCCACAGCATCTTCAGATAGTCGCAAATCTCAGTCATCGTGCCGACCGTCGAGCGCGTGGTGCGTACGGCATTGCGCTGCTCGATAGCGATGGCAGGTGGGATGCCCTCGATGCTATCCACCTGCGGCTTGTCCATCCGGTCGAAGAACTGCCGCGCATAGGGCGAGAATGTTTCGATGTAGCGCCGCTGGCCTTCCGCAAAGAGCGTGTCGAAGGCGAGCGAACTCTTCCCCGACCCGCTCAAGCCCGTGATAACCACCAACCGGTTGAGCGGCAGGTCGAGATCGAAATTCTTGAGGTTGTTATGGCGGACGCCCCGGAGACGGATAGCCAGCCGCGCAGCAGCTTTCCACATTTCAGGAACAAGATAGATTTGCCGAAACCGGCATGCAAGCTGGAGCCGGCGGCGGGTCGAACGAGGCCCGGTTTAGCTTGCCAAACCTGCCAACCCGCGGTAACCTGCGCTCATGAAGTCGGTTGACAATATCGCGGCGGATGCCCTGCTTCTTCCCAAGGACCAGCGCTTCACCCTGGCGCACCGTATTCTCTCCAGTGTGGAGCCGGAGATGGAACCCGGATCAGAGGTCGCGTGGGACACGGAAATCCGCGAGCGAATCAACAGGTACGACGCTGGGTTGTCGTCGAGCATCCCGGGACGCGAGGTGTTTGCGGAGTTGGATAAGAAGCTGAAGGGATGAATTACGGATTCCTCGAGGAAGCCCGTGATGAGCTCCTGGAAGCCGTACTGTATTACGAGTCCAAGGAGCCTGGCTTGGGCGTGCGCCTGCGGGAAGAGGTTTCTCATGTTGTTGAACGCATCCTCGCTGATCCCTATTTGTGGCGCGAGCGTGCCGGGGGATACCGCCGGGTAAACTGCCCAGTCTTCCCGTATTACATTGCCTATTTTATCCGCGCCGAGAAGATAGTGATTGCCGCTGTGGCGCACGGGCACAGAAGACCGGGCTATTGGAGGGATCGAGTTGAGCGCGCCTGATCAGTGCTGCCTTCCTGTGTGGACGCACCGAGCGTTGGAAGACCCGCCGTAGTCCCGAAGCCATGCCTAAAACGAGTCTGTATGTCCTCGCCGTCATCGGCAGCCTGCAACGCGATTCGGTGACGCGCGTGGTCGTGCGCCACGTTGCGGAACAGCTTCGGGCCGCCGGCTGCAGGGTGGACGTGTTGGACCTTCAACGCGAACCGCTCGCTCTCTACAACCCGGACACCGCACACGGCCTGCCCGGCTACGCCGAACTTCAGGCGCGCGTCCACCGGGCGGACGTGATCGTCCTGGGGTCGCCGGATTACCACGGGGGCATCAGCGGTGCGATGAAGAACTTCCTCGATCACTTCTGGCATGAGTTCGCCGGAAAGCTGTTCGCCACGATCGTCGCCTCGCACGAGAAGGGCCTCACGGTCACTGATCAACTCCGCACGGTGGCCCGGCAGTGTTACGCCTGGACGCTGCCTTATGGCGTGTCCCTCGTCGAGGATGGGGACGTGAAGGACGGAAAGCTTGCGAGCGATGCGCTCCGGCAACGCCTGGAGATGCTGGTTCGGGATCTGCGCGTCTATGGCGAGCTGCTCGCGCGGCAGAGGCACGTGGATCTCGCAGGCACGGAGCCAGGCTTTCTGGCGCGGCACAGGAAGTGAGGCGTGAATACGTGAAACGTGAAGCGTGAAGCGCGAGGTCGCCCTGGCACTTTATCTTGCCACTGGTTGGATTTGCACGTTACCTATCACGCAACACAGATCACGTTTCACGTATTCACGTATTACCGCATATCGAACCTATGGCGAGCACAACCCCATCTGCCCCTGACCCCGGCACTGGGTTCGAACCTCACGTCCCGCCCGGCGCCGCCATGCGCGAATGCACGCCACGCGCCATCATCCTCGGCACCCTGCTCGGCATGGTTTTTGGCGCTTCATCGCTTTACCTCGTCCTCAAGGTCGGGCTGACCGTCAGCGCGTCCATCCCGGTCGCGGTGATCTCGCTCGCCCTGTTCCGGCTCTGGTCGAAGGTCGGCGGACGCGACGCCACCATCCTGGAGAACAACATTGTCCAAACCGCCGGCTCGGCGGGAGAGTCCATCGCGTTCGGCCTCGGCGTTACCATGCCGGCCATCCTGATTCTCGGCTTCGATCTCGAGATCGGGCGGGTCATGCTCGTGGGATTGCTGGGGAGCCTCCTGGGCATCCTCATGATGATCCCGCTGCGGCGGGCGCTCATTGTCGCGCAGCATGGCCAACTCAAGTATCCCGAAGGCACTGCCTGCGCCCAGGTGCTCAAGGCTGGGGCGGCGCATTCTGAAACAGCCGGTACCGGCATCAAGGCCTCGACCATTTTCACCGGCTTCGGAATCGGGCTGGCGTATAAGACGCTCATGGCGGCGTTCAAGCTTTGGAAGGACGTGCCGGAGAAGATCTTCGGCGCGCCGCTCAAGGGCGGCTCGATTTCCGCTGAGGTTTCTCCGGAGTTGTTGGGGGTAGGCTACATCATCGGCCCGCGGATTTCCTCCATCATGATGGCCGGCGGCGTGCTCAGTTGCCTGGTGCTGACGCCGTTGATCAAGTTCTTTGGCGAGGGCCTCGACGTTGTGCTGCCGCCCGGCACCAAGCCCATTGCCGACATGACCCCCGGCCAAATCCGCAACGCCTACATCCTTTACATCGGCGCGGGGGCGGTCGCCGCCGGCGGAATCATCAGCCTCTTGCGGTCCCTGCCGATTATCCTGCATGGGATTCGGTCCGGGCTGTCGGACTTTAAGGCCGCCGCCGCGGTCCATGGCGCCGTCCTGCGCACCGAGCGCGACCTGTCCATGAAACTCGTGGCGGGGGGCATCGTCGCGCTCATCATAGCCATCCTGGTCGCGCCCTCGCTGCACATGAACATCCTGGGAGCGGTGCTGATAGTGGCGTTCGGCTTCCTGTTCGTCACGGTATCATCCCGGCTTACGGGGGAGATCGGTTCCTCCTCCAACCCTATCTCTGGCATGACAGTGGCCACGTTGCTGCTCACCTGCCTGGTCTTCCTGATTGTCGGCTGGACGGGCGGCACTTACTACGTAACCGCGCTGTCGGTGGGCGGCATCGTGTGCGTCGCCGCCTCGAACGCCGGCGCTACATCGCAAGACTTGAAGACCGGTTTCCTGGTCGGCGCCACGCCCAAGTACCAACAGATTTCGATTCTGATCGGCGCAGCGGTCAGCGCGCTGCTGCTCGGCCCGATTCTGCTGGGCCTGAACCAGACCGCCACGGTCTATGTGCCGATCACACAGGTCGCGCCCGGCCTGCACGCCCCGGCGGATGCAAAGCTCGGCCCGCCGGAAACGCTTCGAGGGTCCCAGGCGCAGGCGGATGCAAGAGCCTACCGCGTTTGGCAGAAGACCGACACCGACGGCGGGCCCGAAGGCAAATACCTCGTGGACGATGCCGGCGCGGCGGTGTGGCTGGTGGACCCGGGCATCAACGGCGCCTTCAAGACGCGGCCTGACGGCACCGAGGTGCGAAAGTTCGACGCCCCAAAGGCCACCCTGATGAGCTACATCATCAAAGGCATGCTCGACCGCAAGCTCCCCTGGGGCCTGGTGTTGTTCGGGGTCATGATTGCGGTGGTGCTCGAGTTGTGCGGTGTATCATCCCTGGCATTCGCCGTAGGCGCCTATCTGCCGATTTCGTCCTCCGCGCCCATCTTTGTCGGCGGCCTGGTCCGCTGGCTGGTGGACCGGCGCATGAGACATTCCTTGCGCGAGCACAAGCTCGATGAGGCCACGCTCGCCGCTGAAAGCGACAAAAGCCCTGGCGTGCTGCTCGCCAGCGGCTACATCGCCGGGGGGGCAATCGCCGGAATTATTATTGCGTTCATTGCCGGCGTGCTGGGCAACCTCGATGCGCGCATCACCAGGTGGGCTGAGGCTTACAACCCCTTCTTCGCAGGGCCAAATGCTGACTGGCTTGCGCTGATCCCGTTCGTCGCCCTGGCCGTGTTCCTCTACGTCACCGCCAGGCAGAGCACTGCCCGAAGCCCCTAACGGCGTGGGCTTGCCGCTGCTTGGCGGTCGAGAAGCGCCACGACCAGTCTGGTCGGGAAAGGAACGGACCACTCAAGATCACTTTCCGACCCTTCATGGGTGCTGCGAGATTCCAAGGAGGTGCCAGAATTAGCCGTTGGCGGCCGACGGACCGGGCGGGTAGGTGCGCCAAACCCACGCCCCAGGCATCTCCATCGGAGCCTGGCCAGGGCCATCCCAATGCCGTGTTCAAGAGGTGCACACCAGATGCACACCAGATGTACAACCTTGTCATTACCCACATCTTTTTCCTTCGGGTTTGAGGGTTTCTAATCCGTGACA
>CAZVFC010000031.1:0-103003 GCA_964625855.1 uncultured Verrucomicrobiota bacterium
GCCATTCCAGCCGCTGAATCTCCGCGTGCCGGATGCCCGCGAACGCGCCGAGCACCGGGAACGAAATCAGAAAGCGGGTCAGAACAACTTATCTTAAGTCCGGCTCACTGGAGGTGGTTGGCTATTGCGGCGGCGGGCAGATTGTGGGACGGATGGCGCGGAGAAGGCAGTGAGAATATACTGTTCCGACCCCGCTACGACCGGCGCTTCTACGCCTGGGAGCCAAGTACGAGCCGAGTACGAGACACGCCCAAGACAGTACCAGGCTTAATAGATTTTCTATTAAGCCAGGTACTGGCTTGGGGGTGGCTAGGCATTGGCGCTTGCAGGGCTTGGCAGAGCTGAGGCGGTTCTGGCTGCTCTCGAGGGGTGCCTCAGCCTGCGCAATCGTTTGCGCCGGGCTGCGAGTGGTGTCCCGCCCTCGGCTGAAGGCGGAATCTCACAGCTCCGGGGGGCAAGAGATTGTGACAATCTCGCTAAGCACGCGCCCTAATGGCTCTTTACGGCCTCGGCCTGTGGTTTCCGCGGGGGCCCTGTCTTGAAAAACCGAGCGTACCAGCCCCAGTGGTTCTTGAGGACATCTACACGCCTGGGTGGTGGCGGGGCGTCCCGGGGCGTGTGGCCCTTGCAATTCTGTCGCCAGCATCTAGGTTAGAGGTCATGGATCATGGGGCGCGAGTGTACGACACCGTCTTCGAGATGATGCCCAGTGAGGAGAATCCCACACCGTTGGTGCGGATTAACCGCCTGAACCGGGCGTCAGCGTTCCCGCTGTACGCCAAGCTTGAATGGATGAACCCATTCGGGTCGGTCAAGGACCGCGCCGCGTGGGAGATGCTGCGTGACCTTGAAGAGCGGGGCGAAGTGGGCGGCCAGCGCGGGATCGTCGAGCCGACCTCGGGTATCTTCAAATACACCTCACGCATGGTGCAACATATTCCGGATCTGGCAGCCGGGACCAGTGCTTGAGGTGGTGCAACAGTTACAGGAGTTGCATGGGTTACATGAGTTACAAGGGGTTGAACGGAGGGAGTGAACGTAGAGAAAGGAAGTAAATGGCAGAGTATGCAACACCGGAAGTGCTGGTCGAGACCGATTGGGTCAAGGCAAACCTGGCTTTGAGCAGAAAGGGGTGGACCCGGAGAAGCACACCATCGCCTATTGCCGCATCGGCGAGCGGTCCAGCCATAGCTGGTTCGTCCTGAAATACCTGCTCGGCCTCAGGAACGTGAAGAACTACGACGGCAGTTGGACTGAATACGGCAGCGTGGTTGGGGTGCCGATTGTGAAGGGGTAAGACCCGGCGTCGAGGGCGGGGCCAGTTCAGAGGCTGGCTGAGGAAGTCGAAGGTGCCGGCGCCGTTAATGGCATTTGCGGCGCTGTGCTTTCAATCAGCCTGCTTGCGGCGACCCAGTAAAGGCAATTTAGCCGTTTTGCGAAAGAGCTTGAAGAGCGATCTTCTTCTCTTTGGCTCCTCACCCAGCGGCAGGCACGGGTGGCTGCACAGCGGACAGAATTTCATCAACTTTCCACCTCGGCGGCGGAGCCGGTGCACGCACGCATCGCACAGGACTTCACGACAATGTGTGCACTGGTGCGTGGCGGTGGCTCCGGGGTGGCGCGGGCAAATCAAGGAACCATCCGGCAGCACCACGGGCGGAGCAGGGCGGGGCGCATCGAATTTGGGAATGGCAATCGTGACCTCCGTGTTCTCGACCAGTAACTCCACATCACCCAATCGCAGGGTTTGCCCGGCTGACAGTGTGGCTTCCTTGACCCGCCGGTTCTCGACGAAGGTGCCGTTGGTTGAATCACAATCCCGCACCGTCACCCCGTCTTCGTTCAAGATAACCTCGCAATGGGCGTTGGAGACGGTGGAGTGATCAAGCTGAAAATGGTTCTTGGTGCCTCGCCCGAAGCGGTTGAGGCCGAGGTTGAGCTCAATCACCTCGTTCTCAAAACCGGCGGACTTGATCACTAACCTGGCCATTTCTGTTCCATCACGGCGGCGCTTACGGCAGCGATTGAGTAGCGCACCTTTCCGGCCATGTCTATTAGAATGTTGGCGACACAAATCAAGTTGCGCCGGACAGAAGGATTCTGGAGAGTCGGAGCGTATGAAACTGCGATTGCACGCTTGGGTCGTGATGCTGAGTTTGGCCTTTGCCCTTTTGGCTGGCCGGATGTTCGCTGCTGCTGCAACGTCAGCAGCCAGCGGCGGCGCTCTCGCCGGATGGGCCGAGGTCGAAATCACACCGCCGCTTGGCATTGCCCTGGGCGGACGGGGCGGGGCGGAGACCCCCGCCGATCAGGTGCTGGATCCGCTCTACGCCCAGGTGCTGTTCATGCAGGACGCAAAGGGGCGTGGGTTCGTGCTGGCCTCGCTTGATGTGATCGGCCTGCCCCATGACCTGAGCGACCGCATCCGCGCGCGGTTGGTGCACGAACTCGGGGTGGCCTGGAACCTGATCGTCTTGAACGCCTCGCACACTCACAGCGGCCCATACATGCTGCGGAGCCTGATGGCTGGGGTGGGTCCGCCACCACAGGTCGAGGCGGATTACTTCAAGGCCCTCGAAGAGAAACTGGTGGGCGCGGCGCGAGCGGCAGGGAAGGCTATCCGGCCGATCCGGGCGGAGGTCTTCCTGGGAGACGCGGAGATTGGGATCAACCGGCGCGGCCGGAATCAACAAGGGCGCATATCAATGATTCCCGATGCCAAGGGACCCTTCGACGACAAGGTGTGGGTTCTGCGACTCACCCCGGAAGACGGCAAGCCACCTGCCATCGTGTTCTCCACTGCCTGCCATGCGGTGATTGCTTACGGCTACGCCTACACGGCAATCTCAGCGGACTTTCCCGGCGTGGCCCGAAAGGTCCTCCGCGAAGCGCTCGGGCCGAACTCGCACGCTCAGTTCGTTCAGGGCTTCGCTGGCGACATCCGCCCGCGCACGCTGGCGGATCTGGAAGGCGGCCGCTTCCGCAAGTCGAAGCCGGCCGATTTGGACCAGGCTGGGCGGGCGTTGTCCGGTGTGGTGCTGGGAGCCCTCAAGTCGCCCGGCGAAACACTTTCGTTGGACCTGGCCGGGACTGCCGACCGCCCATTCCTGGCGCGGGACAAGCCGCCGCCGCGCGAACGTTACGAGAAAATGCAGGCCAATGCGCTCGCCGAGACCAACGCCTATCGGCTGGCGGTCGCGGATTACTGGCTGAAGCGCTACGATTCGGGCCAAGGCTTTGCGCAGGGCGACCCGTGGCCGCTCGGGCTGATCCGATTGGCGGAAAACCAATGGGTCGTGCATTCAGGCGGCGAACCCTGCATCGAATGGCGATCCAAGATGTCGCAATGGCTATCGCCGTTGCGAATCGTAACCTGGGGTTACAGCCAGGAAGCAAGATGCTATTTGCCAACCGAATCCATGCTGGCTGAGGGAGGTTACGAGGTGCTGGAATCCAACCAGGGCCGGGAGAGCACGCCGGCGCCTTTCGCCCCGGGCATCGAGCGCGCGATGCGGACGAGCCTGCTGCGGCAGATGGCGTTCATCCGGGCAAACGTGGACTGACTTGGCCTACCTGTGCTAGAATAGCCTATGTCATTAGATCATAACGGACAGACGAACGCATGAGCGCACTCGCTGACAGACCATGTGTCCCGTGCCAGGGAGGCGTGGCGCCGTTGAAAGGGGAAACCCTTGCGCGGCTGGCCGGCGAACTGGGAGGCGGCTGGCAGGTCATGGCAGAGCACCAACTGGAAAAGGAATATCGGTTCAAGGATTTCCGCGAGGCCCTGGCCTTCACAAACCGAGTGGGCGAACTCGCCGAATCTCAGGGACATCATCCCGACATCTACCTCGCCTGGGGCAAGGTCAGACTGACTATCTGGACCCACAAAGTTGACGGCCTGACGGAGAGCGACTTCGTCCTGGCCGCAAAGGCAGACCGGCTACTCGGGTAGGCCGGCGAGCGGATTCCGGGCGAAGGCGTACGCTGCCACGACCTTCCCTTTGACCAGGTGCTCCTGAATGATGATCTCCAGCACCTCCGGGGTGCAGGAATGATACCAAACCGCCTCCGGATAGACGACCGCGATGGGCCCCTGCGCGCACACGCGAAGGCAATTGACTTTGCTCCGATAGACGAGCGATTCCGGCGCCGCAAGGCTCAATTCCTTGAGCCGCCGCTTCAGATATTCCCAGGACTCGAGGCCCTTATCTTTCACCGCACACTTTGGCTCGGTCTGGTCGGCGCATAGGAGTATGTGGCGCCGGTAATTTTCAAGACCGAGCGACTTGGCGATGGTTTTCAGTTCACTCGGCATACTCGGGCATTTCCGTGCGCCACACTAATCCCTCTTCTTGGCCGGCGCAACCTGTGGCGGCGCTGAATCCGACCAGCCCGCTGGTGCCCCTTGAATTGCCACTCGTCAGCGCGACGGTTTCGCATAATATTCATACGTGCGCTTTCTGAGGAATACAAAGCTCGTTGGTGAACTGCGCAGCTTTTTTCAGCGCCATTGGCGACGGGCACTGCGCATTCGGGAGCGGATTCGATTCAGCGAGGAGGCGTTTCACCTTCTGCTGGCCGGAGGTGTCGGCATTATTGGTGGGCTGGTGAACATATTCTTCTACTACGCGACCGAGTCCGTGGGCATGTTTTTCCTGCGCCGCCCAGGCGAGCCGGCGGAGGTGGCGGAGATGATGGACCGCTGGCAGCGGGTGCTGACGCCAACTCTAGGCGGCCTGTGTGCCGGACTGGTCCTGCATTGGGGCTTGCGCATGGCGGGGCCCCTCCGTTCCAGCAACCTCCTGGAAGTGATCGTGGCGGGTGATGGCCGTTTGCCGCTTCGCAGCGGGATCGTGAAGTTCCTCTCGTCGCTGGTCACGATCGGTTCCGGGGGATCAATCGGGCGGGAGGGCGCCATCACGCAAATGGCCGCAACGATTGCTTCTAAATGGGGCCAGCTTGCGCAGTGGCATCCCTATCGGCTGCGCCTATTGGTTGGGTGCGGGGCGGCTTCGGGAATTGCGGCGGCATACAACGCGCCGATTTCCGGGGCCGTTTTTGCCGCGCTGATCGTGCTGGGCAATTTCTCGATGAGTCTATTTGCCCCGCTCGTCTTTGCCTCGGTGGTGGCAACCATGGTGTCGCGCAGCTTTTTCGGCATTCAGCCGTGGTACACGGTGCCGCCCTTCGAATTCACCCGGCTCACGCAGTTGCCGTGGTTTGTGTGCCTTGGTGTCGCAAGCGGAGTAATGGGCGCCGTGTTCATGAAGCTGCTGAATTCGTCCGAAGCGGCCTTCAAGCGGGTGCGAGCGCCGATCTATGTCCGCTTGGCACTGGGTGGCCTGGTGGTCGGCATTCTTGCCCTCTGGTTTCCCGGCGTGTGGGGCAACGGCTATGTCAGCGCCAATCGCATACTTCACGGTGAATATGGCTCCCCGAAACTCTCAACAGGCGACCTGGTCAACCTAAATTCCTTTGTGGACAAGCTGAAACACCCCGCGGAATCGGACGAGGTCTCCAGGTATCTCGCCACCCAACTCGCTCCGGAGACGCAAAACCTCTTGTCCAACTATAGTGGCCGCCTGGACCCTCAACTGTCCGAGGCACTGGCCGGTGACCTGAACCGGATCATTCTGAGCGGGCCGCTGTATCAGACCCAGCGATTTGCCAAGGTGAAGCTGTCGGCGCAGACCGCTCAGATACTGAAACAGCAACCCCAGGGCTTGGATCTGGTGAGGGTCAATCGAAAACTGCTGCTGGAGGTCTATCCACAGGAGATATCGCGAACTCACTGGCGAGAGGAGGCCGCGCTGGGCTTGCTCTTTTTGGCCGGGCTTGTCCTGGCAAAACTGGTGGCTACGCTGGCCACGGTCGGCTCCGGCGCCGTGGGTGGGGTTTTCACCCCGACGCTGTTCCTGGGGGCGGGCTTGGGAGCTAGCTTCGCCCTGGCCCTGGAACAATTGGGGGTTGGGGAGGAACTCCCAATCACCGCATTTGCGATGGTCGGCATGGGGAGCATGCTGTCAGCGACAACCCGCTCGCCGCTGCTGGCGATGATCATGATCTTCGAGATTTCCCTCAGTTATTCGCTGATGCCGCCCCTGATGTTGGGCTGCGTGGTTTCCATCCTCGTAGCGCGGCGACTGCATCCGGAATCTATATACACCGAACCGTTGCGCCGCAAAGGTCTGATCGTGCCCGAGGAGCCAACCGCCTCGGAAGCCGCCGCGGAGCGCACGGTGGGCGACCTCATGCGAGCGCCTGTCCCGCCGGTTCGCGAAACCGCGACTTTGCGGCAAATCGCCGACCGTTTTCTCACCAGCGCCAATAACTTCCTGCCGGTGGTGGATGCCAAGAGCCGCTTGGTGGGGCTGGTCGCCCTGCAGGACTTGAAGGAATATCTGGGGGCGGAGGAGGAGTTTCGGGGTGTAATCGCCTATGACTTCATGCGGTCGGCTCCGCCAGCCGTGACGCCCAACCAACGCCTATTGGAAGTGCTGCCGCTGGTGCTCGCCAGCGAGCAGCGCAACATCCCGGTCGTCAACACGCTGACAGAGAATCGTCTCGTCGGCGCGCTGCCGCGGGCCGAAGTCTTGGGCATGTTTTCAGAGGCCATTGCAGCCGGCGGCAGCACGGAGGCCTGAGCACAGGCAGGCCCCGTTCAGCAAAGGCCGGCAAGCAGGCCAAGCGCTACCGCCGCGGCCCAGATCAGCAGCACTGCCTGCGCCCGGGTCAGGCCGCGCCGCACCAGACGATGGGAAAGGTGGTTGGTGTCACCCTGGTAGAAGGCCCGCCGCATTCGGCAGCGGAGAATCACCACCCAGGCCATGTCCGCCAGCGGGATGCCCAGGATCAGCAAGGGGATCAACACCGCCCACTTCCTGGGATTGTGCAACGTGTAGAAGTGCGGCAGAATTGCAAGCACGGCCAGCAAGTACCCAACGAGGTGGCTCCCCGCATCTCCCAAAAAGGCGCGCGCGCGCGGGAAGTTGTAGGGCAGAAAGCCAAGCAAGGCGCCGAGGGTCAGGAACGCAATCAACGCCACGAGGTATTGGTCATCCCTGGCCGCGATGATCGCGAAATGGCAGGCTCCAATCGCCCCGAGGCCCGTGCAGAGCCCATTCATGTTGTCCATGAAGTTGAAGGCGTTGACAACGGTGAGAATCCACAACATCGTAACGGCGTAGCTGAAGAGGGTATTGGGCACAAAGAGCGTGATGCGCACGCCGCACGCAGCCACCAAACCGGCGATGCACAATTGGCCGGCGAACTTCGCGGCAGGCCGCAGTTCGTGCTTATCATCCAGCCATCCCACCCATAGCATGCCCAAGGCGCCGATGAAGATGCCAGCCAGCTCAATCGCCCGTCGGCCCAGGCCATATCCAAGCAGAAAGACGGAGTCACGGTCCAACAAGGACTGGTCCAGCGTGAACACAGGTTTCCCCCCATCACCGTCGGCACTTAGCCACCACAATAAACCACAGGCGATCAGCGCCGGAATCACCATGCCGGTCATGACTGCCAATCCGCCAGCCAAGGGAATCGGCCGATCGTGAATCTTGCGTTGGCCAGGATCATCAACCAATCCGGTGCGGAGACACCACCGGCGCCACCACGGCAGCGCGATCAACGTCGTGAGGCATGCGCTCGCCATGGCCGCCAAATAGACTTTGAAAGGAATGGTCACGGCGGCGGGGGGGCCAGACGCAAGTAAAGCCGATGCAGATCGTCCACCATCTGCTGAACGCCAAAGCGTTGACACACAAACTCCTGACCGCGCCGGCCCAGGCGCTCGCGCAAGCTTGCATCATTTACGAGGCGGAGCAGACGTTCGCGCAAGCCCGGCATATCGCCTGACCGCACCATAAACCCGGTTTCGTTGTCGAGGCAAACCTCCCTGGCGCCATCGGCATCGTACGCCACCACCGGCCGGCCGGCGGCCAAGGCCTGAGGCAGCGCGCGGGGCAGGCCCTCGCGCACGGACAAATGTACCAGCACGTCCATGATGCCCACCAGCCGCGGCACATCCGCCGGCGGCACGAGCCCGGTGAAGATCACTTCTTTCTCCAAGCCCAACTCGCGTACTTGTGTCTTCAGGCGGTCCCGCCAGGGACCATCGCCGATCAGCAGCAGCTTCACACGGGGGCAACTGCTGGTCAGCGACCGCGCTATGGTCAGCAGTTGATCGTGCCCTTTCAATGCGCACAAGCGTGCGATCTTGCCAATAACGATGTCGTCAGCCGTGAGGCCGAGCCTGGCGCGGAGCTGGAGGTCGTTGGTTGCGGTGAGAAACGGTTCCAATGGGAAGCCGCTGAAGATCCTGGTATATTGGTCCGGCCGGCCGATACCGGCGGCCAGGTACTGTTCCATCATCGCGGCGGATACAACGACAAAATGGGTGGTGACTCTGGCAGCATACCGTTCCGCCGAGCGAAACAGCGAGTTGGCCAATGTGCCTTGGAAGGGGCCGAAGGATGGTCCGTGAATCGTGTGGATGATGGTTGGCACCCGCGCGCGAGCGGCCGCCAGCCGGCCCAGAATGCCCGCCTTGCCACTGTGGGTGTGGACAATATCAGGCGAGTAGGCACGAAACAGTCCAGTAAGCCGCCGCAAGGCAAGTACGTCCTTCCACGGATGGAGCGGACGGACTAGTTGCGGCAAGGTGGTGAGCAGGGCCGGGCAGTCGGCGAACATTGACTCCAACGAGCCTTCCGGGCCCAGCGACGGCCCCGCAACCAGGTTTGCCTCCAGTCCTGGTTTCCGACGCAGCCCCAGCACCGATGCGATTGTGTTTTCCTGGGCGCCCCCTACGATCAAGCGCGTGATGACGTGTGTGACCCGCATCCCGGTGGGTCAGCGGGGGCCGGGGCTTAACTCCTTGAGGCGCTCGCGGACGCTGTTGGCTTCGGCGGTGTTGGTCGGTGCCTTGGAAAGGTAAAGCTCATAGTTCCGGATGGCGGCGTTCGTGTCCTTTCTCAACCGGGCGATCTCGGCCAGCCCATAGAGGATCTGGGTAGCGGTCGGATACGTCTTTTGCAGGGCTTCATAGTCCTGTTGCGCAGCTTCGAGCTTGCCGCAACGGAAATTGGCAATCGCACGGTTGAGCCGGGCCTTGGGCTGGTTGGTGTCGAGGCTCAACACTCGGCTCAGCGGTGGGAGGGCTTCCTCGAACGCGCCAAGCTGGATGCAGGCAAAGCCCTTATTAATGAGCGCCACGATATTCGTCTCCGAAAACTCCAGCTCCCGTTCAATGGTCGTCAGCGCATTGGAGTAGCATTGATAGTTCATGTACACCTGCGTCGCAGTGGCGAGCAAATCATCGTCGCCCGGATATTCCCGCAGGGCCGATGCCACTGCGGCTTCCGCGCCTTTGACATCACCGCTGGCCAGGTAGGCCGAGGCTTCGACAAACAGCATTTCGGTTCGGTTGGTGCTGGGCACCGGGAACAGGGCCGGATGCGACCTAATTTCGCTGATGAGCTGCCTGGCCTGAGAGGGCAAGTGGTTCACGACATACAACTGGGCGAGCCACATGCGGGCAGGAAGATTCTTGGGCGAGAGTGCCTTCACCCGGTCGAACTGCTGCGCCGCCTGGTGGTGCAGGTTGTTGCGGACAAACGTTCGGCCCTGTTCGAACGAGAAGTTCGGCTCGTCGAAGGGGCCGTTCTCGCCGATCACTTGATCCCAACTCCGGTACTTGCCAAACTCATCCTCAATTGACCCGGAAACCTGGACGGTGCTCTCCTGGCCGGCTTGCAGCTTCCCGTTGCACTCCAGGTTGATGCGGGCAACGAGATTGTCGGGGTTCAAGGCCAGCGCTTTGCCGAACATGGCCGCCGCGTTGGTCAAAAGGCCGGCTCTCTGCAGCTCAATCCCCCAGTAGTTCAACGCGAGAGAGTAGAAGCCGGCCAGGGTGCTTGCGTCCTGGTTCGGTGCCCGGAATAGATGCGCTCGCTCCATCAGTCCGTCAATCGCCCCAGCCTGGTAGTCCGATCTCGTCCGCGCGATCGCGGCCAACAAGGGTTCGAGTGCCCGTTCGTTTGCCTCTGCCCAGAAGGCGTTGTTCTCGGCGATCAAGGCCTTTGACGCCGGTGGGGCGACGAGCATGTTGGTGGCAAAGCGATTTAGCCTGTAAAGCAGCCCATGCGGTTCGGGGTAGAAAAGCTCGAAGTAATAGCCAAAACTCGGGTGCAGATAGTAAACGCTATTGGTCGCCGCCAGCCTTAACGCCAACTGCATGAGAAACGAGTCGGCCACCGGCTGGTCGTAGCCTTTCGGTACTTCCACCGGCCAACTCTCCCCATATCGTTGCTTCAGATACCGGTGATACTCCGGATACTTCAGCGGGCTGCTGGTGCCGCCGACGGAGTCCACAAACACGTAATCGTTGAGCTTGCCTTGCCGAGCCGTCCAGGATTGCAGCAAGTATGATCGGCGGGCGTCGTCGCTCATGAGCACCGCGCCGCGAGGCGGGAGCCCTTTGGCCAACAAAGCCGCGTACTCGCTCAGCATCGTGCCGTTGGTGATACCTATTTGGGGAAGGTTTCTGTGCACGAGAGCGAGGGGAACCAGGAACAAGAGCAGCCAAATGGCCCCGACGACTATCCGGTTGACCGGGCGGACGTAACCCGGCGTGCGCCGGCGGCCTTCCGTCTTGCCCCCGAACAGCAACAGAAAATATCCGCTGAAATAGCCGATGCTCAGCGCCCCCAGGTAATAGAACGTCAGGAAGGGAATGCCGAAACCTTTGTTCCGGGGGCTCACGGGCGGGTCGAGCGCCACCCAGATGCAGGCCACGAGGAACAAGCCATGCACCACATGGAACATGAAGGAAGCCAGCACGATCCCCAAATGGCTGTTGTCGCCGAAGTACGAGGACCAGCGAATGCTGATGATGAGCAACGGCACCAGCGAAGTCAAACTGAGCAGCATCACATTATGCCGCCCATATTTGTAAAGCATCAGCAGAACATTCTTCTGGGCAACTAGTTCCCCCTTCAAGGCCGCCCAAAATGGTACCGAGACTGGGTCGGACAGGCTCGCCACCAAAGGCAACAACAGGTAGAGCAATAGCCCCGCCAGCCCGCTCAAGGTAAGCCGGCTCAGAAATCGCAGGTTGAAAAAACTAAGTCCATTGAGCCAAAGCAGCGCGGCCAGGAAAAGGGGGAAGAAACCGATCATCGCCCAGTTATTCGTCATGGCGATGCTATAAACCAGGGTGCCGCGAATCAGCCAGGACTCGCGCAGGTCAACCCGATACTCCAACAGGCAGCGAACCACGTAGGCAAACAGCAGCAGATCGAACATTTCGGAGGAACCGCCAGTGTAGAACTGGCTGGACGCCGCGGTGGCGTTTTCCCAGAAAGTCAGTTGGAGGCCGCACACCAGCGCCGCCAGCACTGGGGGCAACCAGGCGGCGGGAATGGCAAGGCGAGCGGCATCGCCCAGTGGCTTCTCACGCTGCGCCTGGGTTCGATCGTGCGGCAACAGGGTTACCGAACGGACCAGCAAGGCCAGGCACAGAGTCGCGCAGAGAGCCGCAAACACGTTCAACGCCAGCGGGATGCCTGCCACCGGCAACCACCGCAGCGGGTACGTCACCAGCCAATACGCCGGCCCGTGAATCTGCGGTTGCCAAGTCCACCCGGATAACGTGGCGACCTGCCCCAGGCTGCCAAACGATACCCACCGGTTGAGCGTCACCAGGTAAACACTCAGTGCACCGGCCGCCACTATCCAGGGAAGGAATGTGGAGATGAACTTCCGCTCGGGAATGTCATCAGCTTGGATTGTCATGCAACAGGTTGATGTTGAACGCATGCCGCCGTGGTTGGCAAGTGCGGTTTTGACTCGGGCGTCTCTGATGTGCAGCGCAGGTCCGCGACCGACTCGACGTGCGAGGTCTGGGGGAACATATCCAGCGGCACCACTTGCGCCAAACTAAAGACACCTCCGGCGCACAAAACGTTCAAGTCCCGGGCCATCGTCGCGGGGTCACAGGAGACGTAAATAACCTGCGCCGCCCGAGCACGGCACAGCAGCTCCAGGATTTCCCGCCGGCAGCCTTTGCGCGGCGGGTCGAGCAATACCGTGGTGGAACGGGATGGGAAACGCTGCAAGATCCTCGGCAGCGCCTCCTCTGCGGTCCCCGCGACAAATTCGCCATTAGTCCGCCCTCGCGCCGCCGCGTTGCGGCGTGCCGCCTGAATCGCCAGGCCGTCCAGCTCGACGCCGACGAATGATTCGACTCGCGCGCCCAGTTCGAGGCTAAAGAACCCCACGCCGCAGAAGAGGTCCACCAAGTGGCGCGTGCCGGCCTCGCGCAGCCGGCGGCCGACGATCTCGACCAGCGTGGGGAGCAGGAAGAAGTTGTTCTGAAAGAACGAGTCTCTCGGCACCTCCCAGTCCGGGGGCGAAACGCGCAACACCACCTTGATCCCGCCGCGAGGGGGAGGATTTGCCCGCACGTGCTGGATCTGCTCGTTGAGCGCCGGCTCCGCTATCCGGCATTCCTCCACATCCACCACCAGGCGGCTATCCGCGCGGAGGAACCCGATATTCAGCCCCTGCTTGTGCTTGTCCCACTGGCTGCGGATCATGATCCGGTTCCGATAACCGTACGGTTGTGGACACGGAATCACCGGTGCGACGAGCCCGGGGTCGAGGTGGCCGACGCGCTGGAATAACTCGGCAACCTGCTCGTGTTTGAGCTGGAGTTGAGCGCTGTAGCTCAAGTGCTGATACTGGCAACCACCGCACTCGCCAAAGTATCGGCAAAGGGGCTCCACCCGTTCCGGCGAGCGGCTGACCACTCCCTTGAGCTTGGCCCGGGCAAATCGCTTCTTGACCTCCATAAGTTCGACCTCCACCACCTCGCTTGCGGCCACGAACGGCACGAAGACCACGAAGTTCTCATGCCGTGCCACGCCTTCGCCGCCGAAGGCAATATCACTAACGGTCACCGTTAATTTGTCGCCCGGGGCGATACTCATGGCCGGCATTTCGCAATCTGAGTCTTGTGCTCGTTCTGGTTGTGCGAGTGGTCTCGACTTCTTGACCGCTCATTCTTCTTGCTTCCTAATCCGGTAGTGTCCGTTTTCGTCCTGCTCGATCACTCTCCGGTCCATCAGGGAAGAGAGCGGAGCATCCACCCAATGCGGGTCCTCCTCGAAGTCAACACGTCGCAACGCCTTTCGTGCGATCTCCCTGCGCCCGGCGAAGCAGTCCGGCTTGCTCTTGAGGAAGGTCACGATCGCCATTTCTTCGTAGGTCATAACTTGGCGTTCGGAGAAAGCAGCCTGGCACCGGCGTCGGGGGCCGACCTCCGGGCTCGAACGGCGAATGCCGTAAAACGCGTCACTGATTTGGCCAATCTGATCTTCAGGGCTGTGAACCGATTCGCCCCGACGAGAATGAGACACACAGGTCCGGTTTCCGTTCAACCCTGTCAGGGGTCTTTCCGGCCCATCCTTCAATGGCCCTCCCGCGGCCCCGGAAAGGTTTTGCCTTTGGGAAACGGATGCTGTTAGTTTGGGTCCATGCCGAAACCGAACACGCCTTCCAGCCCGGGAAAACCTCTGCCATCCGCCGCCTCCTCCCCCTTGAGCCGGCGGCAGTTCTTAAAACGTTCCGCTCTCGCCGCCGGCGCGGTGACGGCTCCCTGCCTCATTCCCGGCTCCGCGCTGGGCCTGGGCGGGGCGGTTGCCCCGAGTGAACGCATCGTGCTCGGCGGCATGGGTGTTGGCGGGCGTGGCACCGGCGTCTTGAACTGGATGCTGCCGGAGAAGGACGTGCAATTCGTCGCCATCTGCGACGCCAAGAAGTCCCAGCGCGAAGCCATCAAGCGGCTCGTGGACAAGAAGTACGACAACAAGGATTGCGCCATGTATCGCGACATGCGCGAGTTCCTGGCCACCCGCACGGACATTGACGCGCTGCTCATCGCCACCGGCGACCGCTGGCATGCCACTGCCTCGGTCCTTGCCATGCGCGCTGGAAAGGACGTCTATTCGGAAAAGCCCTCCTCGATGACGATCGCCGAGGGCCAGGCGGTCGTGGCGACTGCGCGGCGTTACGGGCGCATCTATCAGACCGGCCTCCAGCGGCTCAGCGAAGACAACTTCACCTTTGCCAACGAGCTGCTCCGCACCGGGCGGCTTGGCCGGGTGCATACGGTCCGGGCGCACATCGCGCCCTGGGACGCCGCGGAGATGAAATTCGACTGGCTGCCGGCCGAACCCGAACCCCCGAAGGATGAGGTGGATTGGGACGAGTGGCTCGGGCCGTGTCCGTGGCGGCCCTACAATGCCGCCTACACGCGCGGCGGCTGGCGTGGCTATTATGACTTCCACACCAGTTGCATCGGCGAATGGGGCGCGCACACCTTTGGCCAGTGCCAGGTCGCGATGGACGCCGCCAATACTTCGGCGGTCGAATACACCTATGTCAACAACCCCACCGGCGACGGCATGGTCACGGTCTTCCCGAGCGGCGTGAAGATGATCCTGTCCCGCGGCGACCAGTGGTGGCACGGCTCCTGTGGCGTGCGCTACGAGGGAACCGAAGGCTGGGTCGCCGTGGCGGACGGATACTCCAAGCCGGAAGTCTCCTCGCCCGCGCTGCTGGCCGACTTCTCCAAGGTGGTCAAGGACTACATGGCACGCACGGGCCGTCCGATGAGCCATGTCCGGAATCTCTTTGACTGCATCAAGTCCCGCCGTCCTACCGTCGCCAACCCGGAAGTCATGCACCGCTCCATGTCCACCGTGCACGCGGCCAACATCTGCATGTGGCTTAAGCGCGACATGAAATATGACCCTGTGAAAGAGGAGTTCATCAACGACCCCGAAGCCAACCGCCTCCGCTCCCGCGCGATGCGTGAACCCTGGATTATCTAACCCCCCAACCTAATGCGTCTCATTCATCCCATTCGTTCTATGCGTCCCCTGCACATCGCCGTTCTTCTCGTTGCCTGCGCCACCGTCGCCCTGGCCAAAACCGCCGCGCCTGCGACCGAGGCCCAAGTCAAGAAACTGGTCGCCGTCTTGAAGTCAGATGCCTCCCAGAAGGAGAAAGCCGACGCCTGCCGCGAGCTCGCCCGCGTCGGCACTAAAGACGCGGTCGCACCGCTGGCCGCGCTCCTGCCTGACGAGAAGCTCTCCCACATGGCCCGGTATGGACTGGAGCCGATCCCCCATTCATCGGTGGACAAGGCCCTGCGCGACGCGGCCGGCAAGCTCCACGGGCCGCAGCTTGTCGGCGTCATCGGCAGCATCGGCGTCCGCCGCGACACTAAAGCCGTTAAGCTGCTCGCCAAGCTCCTCAACGCCCAGGACAACGGCGTTGCGCAAGCTGCGGCCAGATCGCTGGGCAGCATCGGCAACCCCGCCGCCGCCAAGGCGCTCCTGAACGCACTGCCCAGCGTCTCTGCCGCCAACCAGCTTGCCTTCTGCGAAGGACTCTTGCGCTGCGCCGAAGCCGCCGCGGCCAAAGGAAGCCGCAAGCAGGCGATGGCCATTTATGATCGGCTCCGCGCCGTCCAAACTGCTCATCAAGTGCGCACCGCCGCCTTGCGCGGCGCCCTCCTGACTCGCCAGAAAGACGGCCAGCCCCTGTTGCAGGAAGCAATCCGCGGCAGCGACTTTGCGCTCTTCGCCGCCGCCGCGCGCACGGCGCAGGAAATGCCCGGCACCGAAGTCACCCGGCTTCTCGCGAATGAACTGCCCAGCCTTCCCGCCGACCGCCAGATCCTGTTGATCCAGACCCTTGCCGCGCGGGGGGATGCTGCGGCTTTGCCCGGTCTGTTCACGGTTGCCCGGAAAGCCGCCCAGCCCGCCCGTCTCGCAGCGATCCGCGCTGTCGCGGAGTTTGGCAATGTCTCCGCCCTCCCGGTACTCGTCGGGTTGTTGGACGATGCGGACAAGGACGTTGCTGCTGCCGCCCAGGAAAGCCTGGGCAGCCTGCCCGGCAGCCAAGCGGACGCGGCGATCCTGAAAATGCTCTCCGATGCCTCCTCCGCGCGCCGCATCACGGCAACGGAGCTGATCGGGCGGCGGCGCATGACATCTGCCATTCCCGCCCTGTTCGACGCGGCCGGCGGCGCGGATGCGAAGCTGCGGATTGCCGCCGTGAAGAAGCTAGGCGAACTCGCCGGACCCGCTGAAATGCCGCGACTGCTCGACCTGCTCGCCCGGGCTGCGAGTCCCGAAGACCTCGAGGCGACCGAGGCGGCCCTGAGCGCCGTCAGCCTGAAAGCTGCCGACCCGGCCCCCTGCGTCGCGCAAGTGGAAGCCCGCTTTGCGCAAGCCTCACCTGCCCAGAAGTGCGCCCTGGTGCGAGTGCTGGGCGCCATCGGAGGGGCTGGCTCCCTCAAAGCGGTCCGCTCCGCGGTGGCCGACCCAAGCGTCGAAGTCCACGCTGCGGCCATCCGCGCGCTGGGCAGTTGGAACACGGCCGATGCCGCACCTGACTTGCTTGAACTGGCCAAGACTGCCGGCAGCCCGACCGACAAGATGATCTGCCTGCGCGGTTACTTGCGGCTGGCGGGGCAAACTGAGCTGGCGGTGGACAAGCGTTTGGCCATGTGCCGCGAGGCCGCTGCGTTGGCCCAAAAAGATGACGAAAAGAAGCTTCTACTGGCCGCGTTGGGAGGCATCCCCTCCGTCGAAGCGCTCGATTTGGTGACACCGTGTCTGGATGAGGCGGGTGTCAAGGAGGAAGCCGCCGCGGCGGTGGCTGACATTTCGGCCAAGGTCCTGAAGGACAAGGACGCGGCCAAGCAGTCCTCCCGGCTCGTCGAACCCCTGGACAAAGCCGCCCAAGCCGCCGACAGCGCCGATCTTGTGAAACGCGCCAAAGAACTCCGCGATCAGGCACAATCCAAAGCCAGTTCGAAATAGTCGGCCCCAAATCGAGATTAGCGACCCGGAGGCAGTCCGCCTCTCTTGTGCACTTTTTCGGTTGCGTCCGCTGCCTGAAGTGGTAAAACCGAAGCAGTTCTTTTTCAGAGCCCGGGGGTGAGACTCGCTCCCGGCGTGAGCCTTTGCGGTGCGAGGACTCGGACTCCTTTGGAAACAGGCAAGTGTGATTGCACAGAGCCTGCCTCGGACGCGCGCGAGCCGCGCGTCCTGGCGTAATTCCGTGCAAGGCCGCTTGGCTGTGGCCCCGAGGGCAGCGCGTCAGCGACGCGCATTCTCTTTCGACGGCCGACGGAGTCGCCCAAGTGCTCACAGCACAAGGCTGCGAGAAACAACAAATCCGAGCGGAACATATGAAGCCTATGAAGATCACCGAATGCCTCACCACTATCATCGCCTTGGGCGCGCTGCTGTCCGCGCTGCCGGTTCCCGCCCAAGACCAGCCTGACCTCATGCAAAACCTGCAGCTCGTCGAACCCGTGATCTCGCCAGGACAAAGCTTCGCCTTTTTCTCGCTGCAAGAGTCCTTGAATGGCGCCTCCGGGCCACCCTACCCAGCGTGCCCATTTCCTGGACTAGACATCTATGCAGAGACTAACGGCAGCCCCGGCGTTTATTATTTCGATGACCGCGCGAGGCACGCATTTCGGAGCATGAGCGCCGCGGACGATGGACCGCCGTTTCCCGAGGACTGGGAGGGCGATGATCCGGGGCCGCCGCCGCCGGACATTCCGAACTATCAGAAGTTCGCCGGCCATGTGTTCTCGGTCATTGACACGAATGACGCCGCCATGAATGACACGAATCTTTACAACGCCTGTCTATCATTCCCGGAGGACACCAATACAGCGCCGACGCTCCAGATCGCTCGGTACGGGGCTAGCGCGGTGATCATCAAGGCCAACCATTTCGACTACTCCGCCGAAACCGACCGCGATTTTGCCCTTCTGGTCTGCGATAAGGTGGCAACACCCACCTGGAGAATGTTTGCCGTCTCAACCACGAACACCCAGGACGGATGGCTGGTGCAGGGCTCCGTTCCCCACTGGAAGGTGGCCGACCCGATGTTCTTGATGGTCTCGAACATCAACCGCACATACCCGGCCTTCTTCAGGGCAATCCCCTATGGCGGTCCCCAGGTGCAGTTGGTCGGGCCTGCGCCCTATAGCATCGTAAGCAATGTAATCACCCTGCACGCGCTCATCAGCGACTTGAGCGGAATTGCAATTGAAGAGGCAGAGGTTACCGTTGATGGGTATCCCCCGCAGTACAGCATTGGACCGAGCAACACGATCAGCATAGACACGAGGTACAACAACGCAGGGTTGGTCAACCTGTATGTGACTGCGTTCAACATCGCCCGGGTTTATGACCCAACTAATCCACCAGACAGAAGCAAGCTGTCCTTCTCCACGAGTGCTTCGCTGCCGCTGGATTTCGAGAACGATACCTACGTGGCCTTTGCCAGCGACATGTGCTCTCCAGATGTCGGCACAAACTTCTTCCTGTTCGTCGTGAGTAAGCCACAGAACATTGCTGCGACAATCACCGACCCCTTCACTGGGCAGACCGTCGCGAGCTACTCCGGGTACGTTCCCTTTCCGGCCACAGTCGAACTGGACTGGGACTTCACCGAGGCCGACGGGTTCACCCCCTATTCCAACGACACCTACGTTGTGACGTTTACCGCGTTCGATGGTGTGACGCTCACGAGGACGAACAGAATTGATCGTAGCGGCGTGAGGGCGGGAGCCAGTGCCTTATTGTCATACCAATGGGAAGACCCTGCCTATACAGTAGGGTCGTACCTCAACGCCCAAGCCGAGACCTGGATAAAGGGCGCCCTACAGACCCTGTACCATGATCTATATGCGAACTGGTCGCTCACACAATACACCCCTGCGCAAGTCGGGTCCGGGAGGAATTGGGTAAGTTGTCGGCCCCGTGATAGCTGGTCCCTTGATTGGGAGAGCGTACTCAAGCCCGGGTTGGACAACCGGGGCTGCTCCGACCTTACACTTGGGCCAGCGCACGGGAACGGCTCCAAGATTGGGGACAGCGACTTCCTGCCTGGTGGTTTTGTCCCCCAAGACCTCCAGCGCTGGTGTATGGGAACTGTCACCAACATCGGTCCAAACTGGAGGCTCAGAAAGGCTGCGCTGTGGACCTGCTACAGCGGCGAGCTTGGCTTACCGAGCGCGGGCGGCGTTTACGTTACGACGTGGCCCGGCGCGTGTGGCATACGGCCGGCTGGGCTCCAACTCAACAGCTTTATGTGGAAAAACTGCGGGCTGTTCTTTGGAAGCGAGCTTCCTCAGGGTAACTTCGGCGGCTCCGGCGCGTCGTCGCCCCAAGTCGTGGAAATGCTGGACCAGATCTGGGTATGCGGCAAGTACATGTACCCGGGCGGTTGTGACCCTACCTATTCGTTTGAGTTCGCGGTAAACGCTACGCGTGGCCTGTTCAACCCTGAGTTGGACTACGCTGATCCACGCCTGTTCGGCTACAAGTACGTACCCTACGAGTGCGTTGACGACGCCCTCCTCATGATGGGGATCACTTTCTTCGTCAAAGAGCAATGAGGGCCTCGCACGTTAAGGCCCGCTGGGGCGGGAGCTTGCTGGTGCTGGGGCTGCTGGCAGCGGTTGCCTGCCTGTTCCTGCGCCGAGGCGCGCCGCAAGGGCCAGGAGATCAACCGCCCGTCATCGCTCCGGCTGCCTCTGCTCCAGCCGCACCTTCGCAGAACCCGTTGTCGAACCTTCTCGCCCAGGCCCGGAACTTCGGGGTCAGGAAGGCGGTTCTGACGCCAGAGGAAAGGGCAGCTCTGGCGAAGAAATTCACGGCTGAGATCAAGCCGGCGGTGGACAGGTGGTGCAAGGCTTTCGCTGGTCACGTGCCCTTCAAGCCCGAGCATCTCACCCTCGACCAGTTCAAGGAACAGATCGGTCGCAATGCCTCATTCACCCTTTACACCTTCGTGGTGGATGGCATTACACTCTGCGTGCGGGATTCAAAAGGGCACGTCGTCCTAAACTACCTGAACGCCCCGGAGACCAGACACCTCATGGCAATCCCAGGCGGGGCGCCGCCAACGATGGAGCTCCCGGTCAGCCGGAGCGAGGTCATTCGCATGGTGAAAGAGGAATCGGGCACGGAGTTCAAGGCCAAAGACGTCGAGCTTCGCCCGACCGGGACTGCGTCTGCCATGAACGGCGGAGCCTTCGTGGACATTGCTCATCTCGGTGGCGACCCGAACAACGGCCTGTGCAAGGTTTCATTGGTGTTTGGTCCTGAGGGGAGGGTTGTCTATTACGACAGAGATCCAACCTTCTGAGCTGAAGCCTGGCCTGCAATGACGAATCGCACTCGCGCTGGAAACCTCTGCTTCATTGCCGGAGCGGTCGCCCTCCTGTTGGCCCTCGCCTTGGCGGTCGCTGCCCTCCAGGAACTCCCCCGGGGGCCAGACTGGCCCCGGTCTCAGCCAATAACCTGCGTCAACAATCTCAAGCAGATCGGCTTGGCATTCCGGACCTGGGCGATAGACCACGACGGCCTTTTTCCCTTCAACCTGACCACAAACAATGGGGGCACTATGGAACTCTGCGCCAGAGGCAGCCGGGGCACCGACCGCAACGCGGCCTTGCATTTCCAAGTCATGGCCGATGAATTATCCAACACCGCGATCCTGGTCTGCCCGAAGGATCGCGCCAGGAAGCCGGCACAGAGCTTCTCCGGGCTTGGGCTGGAGAACGTGACCTATCTGCTGCACTCAGGGACCAATATCAGCGACGCGCACCCGGAACAGGTGCTGGCCCAATGCCCGCTTGATGGAAACATCCTGCACTGCGACGGCACGGTCACAACTCCCGGCGGCGCGTCGCCCGAGCCTACGCGCGGCTCCATGATTGACTTGCTGAAGTTCAATTTGCGATTCCGGCATCGGACGACTGAAGCCACGGCAGCCGCGCTCCTCGGCTGCCTGCTGCTTTTGGTTGGCAGCCAACTCCGGACGCATAAGCCCTCTCCGTGAGCCGGCCGGGAAGCCCAGCAATGCCTCAGTTCAAACGAGCTTTCGGTTCCGGACTTTCCGGCCGACCGGAAAGCGCTGCCCCTTGCGGCATACGCCTGGGCACTGAATGGCGCAGCTCAGTGACCGTTGGAGCCGTCCTGCTCCCAGGTTGAACTGTCACGACGCATGATTCGTTTATTCTGCACAGCCATTCTCCTCAGCACCGCCTTTGCCGCCTCGGGTCAGTGGCGTGTCCTTTCGCCCAGTGACCAGCGCCAATCGCAGCCTCCGAAGAACTTCACCGAGGGCACGGTCATCAAACTTGGAGACGCCTGCCCTAGCGACCAGAAGTTCCGCTGGCTCGTGGCGGAGTTGGATATTCCCGCTACTATCAATAATGAGCCTACCGCGGGCAAAGTTGTCGGTCTCCAAATCAACTGCGGCGACGGCGGCGAGGTCTATGTCAACGACCTCCTGCAGGCCCGCTTCGACAACGATCATCCCGCCCTTGCGGTCTTGAGCGAGTCGGCGGTACCCGGCGCCAAGGTGCGTGTTGCGATTCAGGTCTATGCCCACGTGCAGGGCGGCGACAAGTTCGACCAGGCCAACTGGGTTATCGTGGAAGACAAGCGCGCCAGAGAGCCGCTGGTCCTGAGTGCTGACGCGAGCCACCCCACGGGCAAAGTTCCCGAGGGCATCGTCGGTTTGAGCCAGGGCGGCGGCATGTCCGACTACGACGAGGCCACGGCGCGCAAGCTTAAGGAAGGGGGATTCAAGTGGTTCCGCATGGACAACATCTTCACCGGAGTCCTGAAAGCAGGGCAGGGGACCAACCTGGTTTATGACTGGACGGACTTGGACCGCCGCGTGGACTTCATCAGCAGCATCGGGGCTGAACCAATCCTGGCCGTCTCCTACATGCCACAGGTCCTGGACGCCGTTTCCAACAACGAACGCCAAAGCGCCCCCAAGGATTACGCCGCCTGGGAAGGGCTTTGCTTTCAGGCCGCCGAGCACAGCCTAAAACGCGGCAAACGCATTCCCTTCTGGGAAGTCTGGAACGAGGTCAACACCGGCTGGCTCAAGCCCGGTCCCGAGGACACCGGCAGCGACGCCTTCAAGCAGCTCTACACCGCCGCGCTCGGCAGGGAAGAGAAGAACCATGAAATCGTCCGCCGCTTCGAGGCGTACTGCAAGCTCTACCGAGCCACGGCTCGCGGCATTCTCCGTGCCGATCCACAGGCCAAGATCGGCGGCCCGGCCCTCGCCAGCGGCCCCTTCGAGAATTCCGACTACGGCCATTGCCAGCACGGCAAGGGTTTTGCCCGCGGCCTCATGCTGTGGTGCCAACAGGAGAAGCTGCCCCTCGACTTCGTGAGCTGGCATGAGTACTTCCAGCCGCCCGAGACCATCGTCAAGGAAGCCGAGGCCTTCCGCGCCTACCTCGCGGACCTGCCTGAGCTAAAGCGCACCGTCACCTCGTTCATGATCACCGAATGGAACGAGGCCTGGTGGGCGGACCGCCCGCAGGACCACGAAGTGGGCGCCGCCTGGTGCGCCAACTCCATCACGCGCGCCTTCCTCCCCGCGCGCATTGACCGCCCCTGTTTCTTCTTCGTCAAACAGAATGACATGAACTTCCGCGGCGACTACAGCCTCTTGATGAAAGACAATGTGCCGAAAGCCTCCTACAACGTTGCGAAGATCTTCAACAGCCTGCGCGGGGACTGGCTCCCGGTCACGGGCACCGACGACGATGTCTCCGCTGTTGCCGCCTGGGATGCCCAGCAAGTGCGCCTGGCCATAGTCCTCGTCAACTTCCGCGACCGCTACGCCCTGCGCCGCCCCGTGCAGCTTCGCCTGAACTCACTCCCGTCAGCCCTGAGCGGCGGCAAGTGGCGGGAATCGGTCGTAGATGCCACCCACAGCAACGCCTGGAACGACCCGGCCAACGCTGAGCTAACGATCACCCTCTCCGGAGAAACCAGCGGCGTGACTTTCACCTGGGAGCATACGCTCCAGCCAAACTCGGTGACGCTGCTTGAGCTGAGTAAGAAGTAAGGGGTGGGGCGACGGAGCACGCGCTCTGCCCTCAGAGCATTGGGGTGCCAACGATTCAGGTCAGGTGGGGATGGAGTATCAAGCGAGTTCTTCGTCACGCCTCCCGCATCAAGGGGTGCATCAAGCTCGGAATCGCAGCCTGGGGTAGGTAGGGACGTTTCGCCGAAACGTCCGTGTTTGCGCGGAAACGGACGCCTCGGCGAGGCGTCCCTACCAACGGATTGTCGAGCTTGATGCACTCCTGTCCCGCATCAAGGGTCGGAAAACCATGTGGCAAGGCCGCGCTGACCGAGACGACGCAGAGTCTTGCCCGGGAAGCTCTTCCGAGAGGCGTGGTCCTGTGGAAGTTCCTTAGAGACAAAGGCAGTGGTTGTAGGTAGTCTTGCACGTGCATGAAGCGGCTGCGGAGTGATGAGTTGCTGGCCTCCCCGCCACAGTCGAGGCCGCTTTCGCTGAGCCTGGTTCTTGCGAGGCTCGCCTGGTGGCGAGCAACGCGAC
The DNA here is from genome assembly GCA_964625855.1 of uncultured Verrucomicrobiota bacterium. Lineage (GTDB taxonomy): Bacteria > Verrucomicrobiota > Verrucomicrobiia > Limisphaerales > UBA8199 > JAPLUA01. The sequence continues at coordinate 23,488 of CAZVFC010000031.1, forward strand.
CGGGGGCGTACACGATCATGGGGGCTGATGGGCAGAGCCGGGCGACGCACGCAGCGTTGACGGCGCTGCTCGCACTGATCGCCTCGCTCACGTTCGCAGCGAGTGAGCCGCTGCCGCCGGCGCCACCGCCGCGCACAATCCGTGTAGCCGGCATCGTGCTGAAGTGGGTGCGCGGCGACAAAGAGGCAAATTATCGCCGCGCCGAACCGCTGATCCGCGAAGCCGCCGCCCACGGAGCGGAGATTGTGTGCACCACCGAGTGCTTCCTGGACGGCTACGCCATTGCGGACAAGACCATCCCGCTGGGACAATACCGGGCCTTGGGCGAGCCCATTCCGGACGGGAAGTACTTCCGCAGGCTTGCCGAACTTGCCAAGGAGCTGGGCATCTATCTCGTCGCCGGCATGCTGGAAGCGGACGGGACGAACCGGTTCAACACGGCCGTGGTCATCGGTCCCGAGGGCCGGCTGCTTGGCCGGTATCACAAGCAGCATCTCGAACACGAAGCAGTGCGCAACGCGGAAGGCCGTGAGTCGTCGGTGGTGGCCACACCGCTGGGCAAGATTGGCGTGATGATCTGCGCGGATCGCCGCTTGCCGGAAGTCGTGAAGGGCTTCTGCGAGCGGGGCGCGGAGTTTCTGCTCTGTCCCTCGGGCGGCATGTATGGGCCACGGAAGAACGATCCCATCCTGCAGGCGCGGTCGAAGGAGAACGCCAGGTTCATCGTCTTTGTGCACCCGGCAGAGTTCCTGGTGACGGCTCCGGACGGAGCCATCCTCGCGCAAACGGTGCTGGGGGATCGGCTTGTGGTCTCGCCCGACCAGGTCGGGACGGAAGCCGACTCAAAACGCGTGTTCTATTTCGACCTGCCTCGGACCGTCGAGACAGCCCCGGCTGCCCTGCCCAAGACTGCAAAGCCCCGGACGGTGCTGGCGCCGTGACTGGGCCAGACTACCACCTCTTCATGCACGGTGTTCCTGTCCCAAAGCTCCGGCAGCGCTCCAGCCTTGCTACGGTGCCTTGCCGGCGACTCCCCGGTGTGGTTCCCATGGGGGTCGAGCCCCATGGGAACCACACCGTGATCACACCCTACCGACGCCGCAGTCGCCCGGACGATCCACAGAGCCTAACCGCTTGTGGGTCAATGGAATAGCACGCCGCGTTACACCAGTTTTCAGAAAGGGTGTTCCAACCAGGGTCATGGGCATCTCGTTGGCGGTGTGGATGAGATCGCAGTCCGCCAGCCGAAAACCTTCAATCGGCTCGCCAGTCTCGCCGAGGAGCTGGCGCATTTGCACGGGAGCGGCTGGTGATCCACGCAGACTGCCATTCATGTTCATCCTGCCATCAGTCCGGCAGCTCCATCAGCCTGATGCCACCCACGTAGCAGATCGTGTAGTTGTTCATCGAGAGCCTGGTGTCCTCGATGCGCAGGCACAGGGTCAGTTCTTTGGCATCGTCCGGCACCGGTGGGAGTCGGACCAGGAACCACTGGCCGCGTTCCGGCAGGCACCCGACGTCGGTCTCCCACAGGACCTTGTCCTGCCACGCCAGTTTGAGCGTGCGATACCCGGCCCAGCGATACTTGACGGGTGTGTTTGAGAACAGGTCTTTGTTGGCGGCGCTGGCGAAGACCAGCAGGCCCAGGTGGTCGCGGCGTCCGGAGACCGGCACGACCGCGTGAAGCTCGCCGTATTCGGGCGCGGCGCCCGGCGTTTTCCGATCAGTCGCAAACACTGCGGCCCGAACACCCTTCTCGACGTGCACGCCGGCCTGCCAGTCGCCCCACCACCACTCGTTGGGCGATGGAACCACCGACGCGAGCGGCAGATTGGCCACCTGCCAGCGGCCGATGCCCCATTCCAAGGGCGGCGCGTTGATGCCTTCCAGCATGGTCCAGGAATTGCAGATTTGCCGGCTGTACTGCTGGACCATTCCGTCCAGGGCCTTGCCGCGCTCTGCCACCAGCGCTTTCCAGCCATTGGCGTCGAGCGCGGCCCGCTTGCGCCACCAGGCCACGTAGGTCGTGACCTCCGGATACGAGGGCAGGCTCTGGCGAATCTGTTCCACTTCCTGCTCCACCCGCCCCCGCAAGCTGCCGGTGAGCCGGTCCACGCCTGCCGTGTCTCCGGCATACAGCGCATCCAGAATCTTGCGCTGCTGCTCCGGCCACCAGTCCTCGGGGAAGGCAAGCCCGATGGCGGCACGGTGGGTGTTCAACTCGTTGCGCATCTTGTCCAGGTAGCCGGCCTCCAGGTCGCGCTCGGTCAACAGCGTTTGGCGCGGCGCACCCCGGGCTATCCCGTCGAGCAAAGCAGTCAACTCCCCGATCAGGGCCTCGGCGCGCGGGCGGTCCGCGGGAGCGCGCAGCCGCGGCGGGCAGAAGGGCAGATGCTCCGTGCCCTTGTAGGAGTAGCGGAACAGGCCGAAGAGCGCCTGCAATTGGTCGTCGAACGTCATCGCCGCGGCGACTTGGCCCTCGCCGAACACGATGTTGAAGAGCCGGTGGCGCAGCGCGCTCCAATCGTGCCCGCGCGGGTTCCAGCCCCACCAGTCAATCACCGGCACGATGTAATGCTGGGCATACGCGTTGCCGCCCCAAGGCATGACCGCTTCGAGACAATCGGCCCCCGCGGCCAGCCGGTCGTAGCCAGGCGCACTCCAACCCAACGACAGCGGCGGCACACCGCTGTAGGCCTGGGGCGTGACCGGACGAGGCCAGTTGTGCCACCAACTGGGCCGAACCTTGAGGCCGATGGAGCGTGCTTCCTCCAGAGCCTGCGCCGAAGGCAGACCCGTCCAGAACCAGAGCGCCCGCTCCATGCCGGGCACGGCCATCATCTTGCGGTTGAAATCCGTAATGATTCGCTGATAGGAGCCCTTCGGCGGCGTAATCGCCATGGGCTGGCTGCTGATTTGCCGTTGACGGCCCAGCTCGAGCACTTGCTGCGCCAGCCCCACCGGGTCCTCGCCGGGGCCCTTGTCGTCGAAAGACAGCCACAGCCCGTCGGCGCCCAGGTCCAGCAGTTCCCGGAAGGTGCCCATGACCTTCTCATAGTCCGACTTGGGGACGCCGCAGTTGACGGTTGCATACACGACGATCCCGCGCTGGTGGGCCTGCTTGACCGCCTCGGCGATTTCCACCTTGTTCAGCTTCTCGCCCGGCTCGAACGCGTAGATGCCGCTGCGGAGATCAATGAAGTTAACGCGTGACAGAACATAGAGGTCCAGTTCGCCCGGCCGAAGGTAGTGACCCACCTGCGTCTGCGGCCGGCCGCGCCACGGGATCGCCGGCGCATCCCGCACCGTGCCGCGTACCAGGCTCAACTTCCCGCCCGACGCGCGCAGCATCTGGAAGAGCGTGTCCTGCCCATATTGCACCGCGCGGGCGTTGCAACCGCCCACCACGATCAGCAACCGGTCCCCGTCCTGGATGGGGACGATGACATAGCCGTCGAAACCGGGAGACGCCGCGCTCAACTCGATGTCCTGCTTCCTGCACAGCTCGTCGAGACGCGCGCAAGTGGTCCGCTGGCCGAGGAGCACCAGCGTCTTATGCGCCTCCTCCTCCTGGCCCTCCCGCAGGATCGGCCACCGCTGGCCGAACCGTTTGGACACACCCTCCTGCAACAGCCGCGCTGCATGTTCTTCGGGCGCGGTAGCCTGGCGGCCAACCAGAATCGCTACCGTTCCGCTCGCCAATGCAACCGGCGGTTCGGCCGACCACTTCACCTCACGCGGCGGCGGGACCAACGCCGGCGGTTCGCCTGCCAGAAGAGTCGGCCCCAAAAAGAACATTAGCGCCACGGCGGGAACCCAGGCCCAGCGTCGGAAACCGCGGCTTCTCCTCGAACTTGCCAAGGGTCCGTTCGTGCTCAAAAGGGGCGTGATGACTGCTTTGGCAAAGCATTTGGAGAACAGGTTCATGGTGATGAGTATGCATCGGCTTGGTCTGCGGTCAACAGTCTGGGCCATCAGAGGCATCGCCTACGCCCAGCCCGTCAGGCGGCATGGCATCCCCCCCGCCCTCGCAGCATAATGCTGGGCGACGTCGCCTGCCCGCGTCAGGCCACGAGAACGGTCACCCTCCCTGCCATGGGTCCTGGCTCATCTGGGCGTCGGTTGGGAACAGCGTCGCGCTGGAGCGCCTTTTGGCCGTCTATTTGGAGTAGGCCTTGATCACCTTGACCAGCGCCTCGGCGATCTGTTCGCAATGGTGCGGCTCATACGTCGGGTAGGCGAAGCAGGTGAAGGTGTGGTCTTGGTGCCAGGCCGCATTGGGGACCTGGACCTTGCTGTAGTCAACGCTGGGCGGGTCGGCATACTCGCGCGAACGGAACGGGAACCGCGAGCGGCCAAAAGCGGTCATATCGCCGTCAGAAGTAGCCTAGACGCTCCTCGCGCGCTACACAACTTGCGACTGTTTCCGATACTATTCCAACGTGCCGCAGGGCGGTTGCAGGTGCGGGCGGGAGAACTCGAGGATGGCTTTTCTCAATCCCCGATCTGCGCTGCCGACTACCCCATCAATCGCCAAGGTAAAGTCAGTGACAGAGTTCAAGCCAGCCCCATCGAACACCAGAGAACGACGCCGCACGCAGCACGGACGACGCCGGAAAAGTATCAGAAATCGGACGAAAATGCTCAACCAAAGCGCTTGACAACGGGGCGGATGAGGCGCCAGGATACGGGTAACTTGACAACACTGTACCAAGACTGCCTTATGAAAAAGAGATTCGGTGCGCTTCTCTCGATGGCCTTAATCACCCTGATCGCTGCCAGCGCGGGTGCAGACCTTTTGTTCTACGATGGCTTTGATTACACCTCCGGTGAGCGGTTGGCGCCGCTGAACGATACTACGGCCACCCCTAATCCAGGGCAGTATAATGTTGCTTACAATGAGAACTGGCGCTACGCCGGCGCGGGTGGCGCGCCGAACAACGCGCCTGGCATTGCGAGCACGGGTCTGACCAGTCCTGATTCCAGTTTGCTGCCGGCGGTAGGCAACAGCGTGTTGTTCGACCCGACCCAACTCGGTTCGGCCCGCATCCGAATCTCTCCGACTGCCCTCAACAGTGGCACCGTTTATTGGTCGGGGTTACTCCAGCTTACCAGCATCGGCACGTTGACTACGGGGGTGAACGGAATGTTGCTGGGCGGCTTCAACAATTCGGTGGGCCCCGGCACGCTCCCAACCACGGTGGGTGCGGTGCTTCGGATCCGCCAGGACTCGACTGATCCGACCGCCTACCACATCGGGACCGGCATGAACTCAGGCACGGCGACGGGCACCTCCCCCAATGTTCAATTCGACAACGCCACGCCATACCATGTCAATGACACTGTGTTCGTGGTTGCGGCCTATGAATTTGTCGCGGGAGCCAACAACGATGTGGCCCGAATGTGGATCAACCCGAATGTCAGCACATTCGGCGACGCCTTGCCGCCGTCCGCCACGCTGACAAGTTCCCCGGGTGGCACTGTAGCCGACTCTTTTGCCTCACTGGTATCCTTCAACCTGCGGAACGTCAACACGGTCGGGGCGCCAACGGTGCAGTTCGACGAACTGCGCGTGGGAACGACTTGGGCCGACGTGACGATGGTTCCTGAGCCAACGGCTGCTGTCCTCCTGGGGTTTGGCATGCTGCTGATTGCTGGTTGGCGTCGGTCCCGGCGCCATTGAGTTGCGGGCTTCGACCAGAAGCCAGCCAAATGCTGCGTGCCGCGGCCTTAGCAACCCTCGCCCTGCTGGCGGTGACGGACTTCAGCAGCCCCGTGCTGGGGGCGGCCCTGTACTGGGACACCGACGGCTCCACTGCGGGCAACAGCGGTTCCACAGGCGCCAACCTGGGTGGCTCCGGCCTTTGGAGCACCTCGGACGCCAACTGGTGGAACCCGGGCTTTGGGACACTTCAGACCTGGGCCGATGGCGGCGACGCGGTCTTTTGGGGAGCAGCAGGGACGGTCACGGCTTCGACAGTCACGGCCAACAGCCTCGCCTTCCGCACAACGGGTTACCTGGTTGATTCCGGCACGCTGACCATAGCGGGTGCGTCGTCCAGTTTTACCGTGAACGCCGGCGTGACCGCGACGATTGGCTCGACCATCGCCGGCACCAACAGCCTGTCGAAGCTTGGCCTCGGCACGCTGGTGTTGTCCAACACGACCAACCTCAACACCGCCACGACCAACAGCGGCGGCTGGCGCATCGAAGGCGGCGGCATTCTCCGCCTCCTCGGCGATGGCAGCCTGGGCGCGCCGCTCCCTGACATCGCCCGCAACACCGTCACCGATATTCAGCTCAATCAGTCCACCATTCAGGCTGGAGCGGCATTCGACCTCGACATCAACCGCCGCACCAAGCTTAACACCAACGCCACCACCAACCGTGGCGATGCTGTCATTGACGTCCGCGGAAATGTGCTCAGGTGGTTCGGCTCCATCCAGGGCGGCGTCGGCTCGTTGCGCGTCACCGATTCCACCGGTAATGCGGGCACGTTGGTCCTCGGCACCGACAAGAAAGCCAGCATCAATCCCTTTGGCAGCGCCCTGCCTGCGGGGACCGTTAACCTCACGGTGGATGGCCCCGCCGTCCTGCAGACCGCCGGCCAGGTCACACCGACCGGCGGCGAACTCGGCAGCGAGACCGGCGAGGGTGGCGCCGTCCTCGCCGTCAAGCTCGACGGCGGCGGCCAGATCCGGTGCGAGTCCGGCGGCTATGAGTTCCAGCGGAATCTCATCCTTGGCCCCGGCGGCGGCAGCCTCGATACCGGCGCCTGGCTGCAAACCTGGACCGGCACCGTCTCCGGCCCCGGCAAACTGACCAAGTGGGGCTCCTCGACGTTGGTCATTGACAACCCGCCTAGCGCCCCCTGGGAGGGGGGAACCGACATCCGTCAGGGCACCCTCCAGCTCGGGCGCGCCGGCTCCAACGGCCTGCTTCCCGGCACCCTCGCCAATCCTTCCTCCGTCGTCATCTACAGCGGCGCAACCCTCCGATTCCACCGCGGCTCCAACAAGTCCTTCTTTGACATCCTCTCCGGCCAGGGCGGGATCGTCGTGGCCAACGTCAACAATTCCAAGGTCCGGCTTGTCTCCGACAACACCTATACCGGCCCGACCACCATCAGCTCCGGCACACTGATGATCGGCCAGGGCAATCCCGGCGAGCCGGGCTCCATCGCCAGCAGCGTCGTCAACAATAGCGGCTCACTGGTGTTCAACCGCGTCGAGGACCTCACCTACGCCGGCGGCATCAACGGCACTGGGACGGTGGAGAAGCAAGCGGCCGGAACGCTGACGCTGACCGGGACGAACACTTACACCGGCGCCACCACCGTCGGTACGGGCTCACTTCTGGTCAACGGCGTCCTCGACGCCACCACGATCACCGTCACCAACGGCACGCTGGGCGGCGACGGTCTCATCCAAGGTCCTGTCACTGTCGAATCCCCCGGCTGCCTTGCTCCCGGCGCTTCCCTTGGGACCCTGACCATCAGCAACACATTGATCCTCTCCGGTGTTACCCTCGTGGACCTGAACCCTGCTGCCGGCACCAGCGACTCGGTCCGCGGCCTCACCAGCGTCAGTTACGGTGGCACGCTCACCCTGTCCAACGTGATGGGGACCATCACCGCCACGAACGCCTTTAGACTCTTCAGCGCCAACAGCTACACCGGCGCCTTCGCCTTACTTACCCCTGCGAACCCCGGCCCGGACCTGGCCTGGAACACGAACACCCTCGCCCTGGACGGAACGCTCCGGCTCGTCAGCACCACCCCGGCTACGATCAGCCACAACGCCGCGGCGAACAGCCTCACCCTTTCCTGGCCCGCCGACCACACCGGCTGGCGCCTTCAGGCTCAAACCAACTCGACCTCCGCCGGCCTGGGCACCAACTGGTTCGACGTCCCGGATTCCACCGCCACCAACCATCTGACCCTCCCCCTCGACCCCGCCGTCGGCAGCGTCTTCTACCGGCTGGTCTGGCCCTGAACCACCTACACGAACCCCGCGCCCAGGGCGCTTCGGTCTCCCCATTTGAGCACCCAGCCTTTCAGCGGGTGCGTTTCGGTTCCACCATCGGGTTCTGCTCCGTGCCATCGGCGCAATTGGAAATTGGCAAAGGACAAGGTCTGGCCCGGCCAAGATGTAGCGCGGCGCGCTATTCGGTGGACTTCCGCAAGCTCCGGCTCTGTGCATCATCCATGCTGAAATGAGGTGCACCGGCCTGTAACCTGGGTTCAAGAACGGGGCGACTTCGGTGTCGGCAGGGTGTGTCCCCGGTGTGTCTCCCATGGGGGTCGACCCCCATGGGAGACACACCGGGGTATCGCCGGCAAGACACAGGAGATACAGGGGGGCGCGATCGAAGCACAGGGAGTGGAGAACCGCGCGTGCCGAGGTGGGCGGATTGCCTAAGATGCGGTTCGCCAATGTCTTACGCATAAGAAGCAGGTCGGACCGCACGGGGCGTGTTACTCGTTAACGTTACAGTCTCATGGGAGCGGCACAAACCGCGACTGGTGCAGCTTTTGCTGAAGCTGCAGGCGGAACTCGCGCGGGCTAAGGCCCTTCAGCTTGAGAAACTGCCGGTTGAAGTTGGATAGATTGGTGAAGCCGCATTCGAAGGCGACTTCGGTGATGTTCAAGTTGTCCTCCATCAAGAGGCTGCAAGCCCGGCCGATACGCAGTTCATTGACGAACTCAGGAAACGTCTTGCCGGTGTGGAGCCGGAAGAAGCGGCTGAAGGTTCCCTCGCTCAAGTGCACAATGCGGGCGGCCTCGGCCAACCGCACAGCCCGGCCAACCTGGCTGTTCAGGAACTGAAACACGCGGTCCATCCGCTCCTCGTCATAGAGGCTGGTATCGGCCGTAAAGCCGGCGCTGGCGATAGGTCTGCAATCCTCCGAGCCGGCCAGGATCACCAGGATGCTGAGGAAATGCAGCACGCGCTCCATCCCCTTCACGTTTGCCATGTGATTCATCAGCGCGGCCACCTTTGCGTGCGTCTGCCCCACAATGTGCAGCCCCCGGTTCGCCCGATGCAGAAGTCGTCGGACGGGCTCCATGGCGGGAAGCCTCAGGAGGCCGTCGCCGATTAACTTGTCCTCGAACTGGATCAGGAGGAAATGGACCGAGGCTCGCGGGCCCGAGAATGGCTCATCCTGCCAGATGTGGGGCAAGCCCGGCCCCACCAGCACCAGGTCCCCAGCCGAGAGCCGCGAGATATTGTCTCCGACAATCCGATAGCCGTGGCCCTCGATCACGAGGATCAACTCATACTCCGCGTGTACATGCCAGGGACAATCAAAACCGGAACTACGTATCGCCTTGAACGCAAAACCCTCTTCCGATTCGGTTGTCAGGCGCTGAAAGATTGCTTTCATGTTCGGCTGCTGCCGCTCGCCGCCGCAGCGCGTCGGAAAAGTATCACCGATTAACGCAAGAAACGAATCATTTGGGACGGTCTTGTGCCGGCGGTTCCATCACATCAGAAAAGTATCACACATTGCCGGATAATGTGTAGAAAGGCGGCGCGGGCAGCGACATATTCGGCGTTAAGATGCTGATCATCGGACGGCGGTGCGGCGCGAATCGCGCAACTCATTCCCGGTGGAGCACGGTCGTTTGGCCCACCTTGGCCCGAGTGGCGGAGAGCGGTTTGACGAATAGGTGCTTCTGCGACAGATTAGAGTAGCTGAAATCCAATCGAAGCCGGCAAGGCTTCGAGCACAGTAAGCACAAGCTATGAATACGAATTCTCTTAGACTCTGGGGAGTCGCGTTTTCCCTTTCCATCATGTCGGCGAGCGCCCAGCTCTATTGGGACAGCAACGGCGGCACCGCTGGCGCCGGCGTTGAACCCACGGGAACGTGGGGAACGGACGCATTCTGGAGCACGTCCGCCGCGGGAGACGTCGCCACCGGCGGCTGGACCGACGGCAGCGCGGCGATCTTTGCGGCGGGCACGGATGCCACCGGAACTTACACGGTGGCGGTCAACGGCACCCAAAACCCGATCGGGATTAACTTCGAGGAAGGCACCGTCGCCTTGAGCGGCGGAACCCTCGACTTTACTTCCGACGCCTTCCTGGATGTCGCCTCGGGCCTGACGGCGACGATTGGCTCGGCCCTGAGTGGCTCCGTGTTGCTGTATAAGAGTGGCGACGGCACGCTGGTGTTGACCGACCCAAGCCCCGGCTACACCCCCGTGGCGGCCCCAGGCTTCTCGGTATTGGGGGGCACTCTGCGAATGGGGGCTTCCGGCAACATACTCGCCAGCGCGCTGATCACCGTGAACACCGGCACCACGCTGGACCTGAACGATTTGAGTGTCGGCATTGGTTCGCTCGCCGGACTGGGCGCGGTCAGCCTGGGCAGCGGTACGCTGACGAATCTGGGGGTTGGTGCCAACTCCCGCCATGATGGGATCATCTCCGGCACTGGGGGCCTGGTTAAGACGGGGACCAACACCCTGACGCTTACCGGCTTGAATACCTTCACCGGCAAGACGGTCATTCTGGGTGGAGTACTTTCGCTTCAACGCACTGACTTCGATATTGATGTGCTGGGACCTCAACCGGCCACATACGTCGCCGACCAACTCACGATTGACGGTGGGGCCCTGAATTTTCCCACGACCTCTCCGCTGGCAATCACTAACAACCGCGGCATCTATCTGGGCGAGAGCGGAGGCGCCATCACCATGGCGGGCAGCAAGGCACCGGCCATTTTTGCCAACATCACCGGGCCCGGCGCGCTGCTCAAATCCAGCGTGGGTAACATGAGTCTTTACGGCACCAACAGCTTTGCCGGCGGTCTGACCATCCTCGCCGGCGGTGTCCGGTTCAATTCCGACTACGCAGCCGGCACAGGCACGATTACTGTTAATCCCAACGCCGGCGTTGGGGTGTTCCTGCGCAATCTGACCCCCCCGGGCAATGCCACAACGGTTACCAATGCTATCATCGTCATTGGCGGCTCGGGTTTCGCTGACCTGAACGCCGCCCTCCCCGATACATTCATTATCAGCGGCCCGATCAGCGGCGCCGGCCCGCTGGTGCGCGGGCAGCAACCGGGTTCCAGTGGTTATGTGGTTCTGTCCGGGGATAACAGCGGTTGGAGCGGCGGGCTGACGCTGTGGCGCGGCAAGCTCGCGCTGGGTCACCGAAACGCTCTCGGCACCACCGCGCTGACCATTCGACCGGCATCGAACGCGAACCCGGCGGCCAACATCGCCACCGTCATGGCTTGGACGCCGCTGACCGGCGCGGATGCCGTGGCGACACCGATCAGCATTGACATCACCAACTCCGGCGCGCATTTCGCCTTCGCCGGGACCAACGCGTTGGAGTTCTCCGGCGCAGTCAGTTTAGGCACCGTTACGCCCATCATTACCGTCACCAACAGCGGCGGCACCATTCTCTCCGGCCCCGTCGGCGGCGGAACGGGTGTCGGTTTCACCAAAGAAGGTGTGGATACGCTGACGGTAAGCGGGGTGAACACCTACGACGGCGTGACGACTGTCAACGCCGGCACGTTGCTGGTCAACGCGCCAGGCAGCCTTGCCGGCGGCGGCGTGGTCGTCAACTCGGGCGGCACGCTGGGCGGTTCAGGCACGATCAACGGCGCGGTGACCGTCAATAGCGGCGGCAGCGTCGGCGCGGGCGCCAGCGCCGGCACTCTGACTCTGGCCAACGGCTTGGATTTAAGCGCCGGCGGCACGAACGTGTGGGAGCTGGCCGCCAACAGCACGGGCACTCCGGGCACGGATTTCGATCAGATCGTCCTGACGGGCGGCACGCTGACCCTGGGCGGCACTTCGACGTTGAAGATCGCTTTCACCGACGCCGCCACCGCGCCAGACAGCGGCAACCCGTTCTGGCAAAGCCCGCGCAGTTGGACCGTCATCTCCGCCGCTGGGGCGGCTTCCAACTTCGCTGCGATCGAAAACGGCACCTACCCGGCGGGCACCTTCAGCACGGCGGCTGGGCCCGGTGGCATCGTGCTGACTTTTACGCCTGGCGCGGGTGGTCCCACGCCGGTCACCAGCTTCAGCATCACAACGGGCACCGGCGGCAATCTGAACCTGAATTACTCAGGTGGCTCCGGTTCGCAGTTTGTTCTACTCCAGACCAACAAGGTTAGCGCTCCGCTGAGCCTCTGGACGCGGATCCAGACGAACAGCAGTCCTTCGGGCTCATTCGTCGTTACCCCCGGCTCTGATCCGCAACAGTTCTACCGTATCAAGAGTGAATAGCGCCATGAGAGTGAGAATCCCCCGCTGTCGGGCATTTACGCTGATCGAGTTGCTCGTGGTCATCGCCATCATTGCAATTTTGGCGGCCCTGCTGCTCCCGGCTCTTGCCAAAGCCAGGGAGAAGGCCAATCGGATTGCCTGCCTCAATAACTGCAAACAGATGGCGCTCGGCAGCCAAATGTACGCGGAGGATGATTCGCACGGCTACCTCACCGGTTCGTTGAAGACAACGCCGGCCGGCGTTCATGACGATGACGATCTGAACTGGCTGTATGGCTTCGGCTACAGCTCTCCCAGTTACATCCAGAACTTGAAGACGTTTACCTGTCCGGCTACGCGAAATTCTGTGAACGCCAGCAACACGTTCATCTCGAGCAATCCCTTCAACGGGAATCTGATTCGCATCGTGCGGGACCTCCAATCGTGGCCGCACGGGCCAAGTGCGCCCAGCCCGCTCTCGCAGTCCGATGCCCGGGGCAAGGCTGCGACCTACGGCGGTCACAGCTACGAGACCTTTGGCTCGTGGTACAATTCTGCCGGCGGTGTCGCCGGGGGTTCGGCCTACACGCGAAAGACCGTGAAAGCCTTCCCCTACGCCCACAAGAATGACCCGTTCAAGGGCGCGGTGACGAGCGCCAGCGACACATTCCTGATCATGGATGCGATGGAGCCTGAAAGCGCTCGGCCCGAATACAATCACCAGAATTTTCCCAACCCGTTCTGGGGGCACGGGGCGCTCGGCGCCAACGTGGTGTTCTGCGACGGCCACGCCGAATGGATCAACCGGCAGCAATGGAACCGACGCTACACCTATTCCGAAGACCCGGTCGGAATACCCGCCACGCCTTATTACTAGCCAGCCTGGCCAGGGGCCGCGGCGCATCCAATAGCACCGGTTCTGAAGCCACGCGGGTGAGAGGCCCATCACGTCCCGCCGGGCTGTTCCGGTTGCGACTGCTTCTTCCCCCGGCACGGATGGCCTCCAGTCCAAGTGCTTCTGTTGACGGGAGTGCCGGAAGGGACCCGCTGCGTTGTGGCGCTCGCGGTTGACCCGCTGCGCCGGGATGATAGCATGTAATTAGAGTCTTAGTGGCTGCATTAACTGATAGAGCGCCGGTTTTGCGAACAAGACCTGCAAGTCAGTACAGGATTGTCCTGTGCTTCGGACTGCTGCTGGTGTGGAACGTTGCCACCCTCGTGTGCGCTCAGGCGGGGTCAGTCGTAACGGTCAACGCCGACAACGTGCTCGTGATCAACGGGCGCAAGGTATTCCCCATCGGATTGTCAACCGGGCCACCCAACGACGGACTGACCCGAACCGGCAAGGACGGTCTCCAGGAACTCCGCGAAGCTGGCGCCCTCATGATCCGCATCGCCCAGACCCGGAACTGGGACAGCCAGTTGCTCGCCGACCAGCAGGCTGCGCTCGATTGGGCCGCGCAACACGACATGTATGTCTGGCTGAACCTGCGGGAGCTCTCCCAGTTCCCCGCCACCGACACCAACACACCCGCTGCCCTCCGCAACCTCGTGGACACTTTCAAGAACCACCCGGCTTTGGGGGTATGGAAGAACTTCGACGAAGCCTGGTGGGCCGATGTCCCGGCGAGCAACCTCCGCAATGGCTACGAGGTCATTCGCCAGCAGGACACCAACCACCCCGTCCAGCAAACGCACGCGCCGCGCGGCACCGTGGCCGACCTCCAACCTTACAACCAGGCCGCCGATATCATCGCCGTGGACATCTACCCAGTCACCGCGGCGGGGTCGGCCAGCAACCCGCCGATCACCAACACGGGCATCAGCCAGGTCGGCGACTGGACGCTCGTCATGGCGGAGGTGGCCAACGGGCAAAAGCAGTTCTGGACCATCGAGCAGATTGCTTTTAGCGGAGTGACCCCGCCGGCGAAGACGTTGGTCTTCCCCACCTTTACGCAATCCCGCTACATGGCTTACCAGGCAGTAATTAATGGCGCGCGCGGCCTGATGTTCTTCGGCGGGGCCATTGCGGCGACGCTGACCCCGGAGGATGCCCTGGTGGGTTGGAACTGGACGTTCTGGAACAACGTCCTCAAATCGGTCGTCCACCAACTCGGGGACCACAGCCCGCTGGCGCCGGCACTGGTGGTGTCGAATTCCACCCTCCCGATCACCGTCACGGGGGCTGCCGCTCCCGAACTGGAGTTCTGCGTGCGCGAGGTGCCCCCTTACCTCTTTATCCTGGCCAGCAAGCGCGACCCCACCAACGTCCTGAATGTGACCTTCAGCGGCCTGCCGGCGTGGGCCGCCGCCGGCGAGGTTCTCTTTGAATCGCCGCGGACCGTTACCGCTCAGAACGGCCAATTCGCCGATAACTTCGGCCCGCTCGACGTCCACGTCTATCGCTTCTCCCAGACGAATGTGGCCGTCAGCATTCTTTACCCGCCCCAAAGCCAGACCAACTACGTCGGCAGCACCGCCGCCTTCAGCGTTATGGCCGATGGCACCGGGCCACTCGCTTACCAATGGCGGAAGAACGGTGCCGACCTGACCGATGGCGGCAATATCTCCGGCGCGACTTCCTCCAGCCTGGCGTTGACGAACGTCTCCCAGGCCGACGCGGGCAGTTTCACGGTGGTGGTGACGGGGTTCGGCAGCGTCACCAGCACGCCCCCCGCCACGCTGAGCTTGAGCATTGAGTCGCCGAGGATCGCCACCCAGCCGCAAAGCCGGACCAACAGCGCTGGAACGACTGCGACCTTTACTGTGACGGCGGTCGGCAGCCCGCCGTTGAGCTACCAATGGCGCCGAAATGGGGCCAACCTCGCCGACGGCGGCAACCTCTCCGGCGCGACGACCTCCGGCCTGACCTTGTTGAGTGTCTCTCCTGCCGACGAGGCCAGCTATGACGTCGTGGTGAGCGGCTTCGGCTCCGCGACGAGTGCGCCGCCGGCGAGCTTGACCGTTGTCACGCAGCCGCTCCTGCTGTATGAGCCTTTCAATTACACGAACGTCGGCAGCCCGGTTACCAGCAACACGCCCGCGAATTGGGACCTCAACGGCAGCGGAGCTGACGATCTTAAGGTAACGGACGGCAGCCTTGCTTACTCGGCCCTGGCGGTCTCAATGGGCAACAGCGTCACCAATGGCGGCGCAGGGCAGGGGACCCGGCGCCTGTTCGGCGTTGGCGTCAATGACGCGAAGCTCTACTTCTCGGCGCTGTTCCGGATCAACGATCTCGGCTACGGTTCCTGGAACGGCCAAGCTGCCCAGGTCGGCGCACTCACGGCCCCTGACAACACCAGTTTCCGGCTCCAGGTCATGGTCAGGTCCAACTCTCCCTCGGGCTGTCTCATCGGGTTGCGCAAGGGCGGCACCGGCTTCACCACCACCTTTGATGGCACTGAACGCCACGCCGGCGACACCGTGCTGCTGGTCGGCAGGTACGACTTCACTGCATCGCCCAACGCCGTCGCGCTGTGGATCAATCCCAGCGCCTCAGCCTTCGGCGGAGCCTCCGAGCCCACCGGCGGTTTTCTCTCCGTCAACACCGGCACGGACGGATTCACGATAGACCGCTTTAACATGAGGCAGAATACCGCCGCCAGTGTTCCAGCAGCGATGCAATGGGACGAGCTGCGGTTCGGCCTTTCGTGGGCGACGGTGACTCCGCCTGCGACGGCGGTCGTGACCACGCTGACCGACGTGACGAAGCTCCCAGGCGGGGCGTTTCAGTTCGCCTACACGAACAGCTCCGTGCTCAACGGTAGCATCTATGCCTCGACCAACCTGACCATTTGGGTTGCTGTGGGCCCGGCCATGCAAATCTCGTCTGGTCTGTTCCAGTTCACCGACACCGCGGCCACGAACTACCCGCGCCGGTTTTACCAGCTTCGCTCTCCCTAGACTCCGATAGATGCAAGTGCAAAACGAAAGGCGACACCGCCTGGGGCGTATCTCGACACCGCCGCCGGAGCGCGGCTGTCCTCAGCCGCAGCAGCCCCGACTATGCGGGCCCCCCCAGTGTCCCGAGATCCATTTCCTTCCGCACGTGCTGCGGCTGAGGACAGCCGCGCTCCGCCTCTGTCTCGATTGCCGAAGGTGGTGGTCGTGTCAAGATACGCCCCACCGGCTGCCGCAAGCCTTGACTCGCCCAGCTCCTGCTCCTGTAGCCGCCGACGTCAGTCGGCGCCTTCTTTCCGGTGCGAGTCGGCGCGTTCCTTCCGCTGCGAAAATCGTGCCTATTCACGCCGGCAGCTTCGTCCGAACGGCCAGCCGCCTGCGCTGTTGGATCTCCGGATTAGTGGCTCTGGTTGCCGTTGCAGTGGGGATTTCGCCCTGGGCTGGCCAGGCCCAGGTCGGCAAGGCCCACCAAATGCTCATCAATCGCGGCCTGCAGGTGCAGGGACTTGTCGCCACCTATGACACGTTCCACCTCAGCACCTACTCGAATGCGAACTACACCGCCGTCATTTGGCTGTGGGATCCGCCGCGGTCGTATAATTCCGTGTCGCAACTGGGCGCGGCGCCCGGCTTCCCCTGGGCGCGCTGGGTGGCCGACGAGGCGGACATGCCCCCCCTCGGTGGCGAGTCACCCTACCTGAGCCAGCTCGTGAACCTGCAACTGGCCGATGAGTGGCACCTCAACGACGGCGCTACCCGGACCCGCGCCGTCAATTGGTTCAATGCCGTCCGCACCAACTGGCCCAACACCATTCTCTCGGCGAACAATTGGGGCGGGCAGGTGAGCGATGCCAATCTCATTGACTTCATCACCCGCGCCCAGCCGGATATGATTTGCTTCGACACCTACCCGTGGAAGTCCGTGTATGATGTCAACGCCCCCGGCCATATCGGCCCGCCCATCGGGGGGCCGCCGACCGGCTGGTACGGCAACTTGCGCACCTACCGGGACATCTCACGCGCGTTCAACATTCCCTTCGGCAGCTATGTGCAGACGTTCCACGCGGTGGAGGAATACGGCGCCTTCAACGTCTATCGCAATCCCTCGCTTTCGGAACTGCGCCTGAACCATTTCGGCGCCCTGGCGTTCAACTCGAAGATGCTCATTGACTTCGTCTATAACAACGGCTCCTCCTCGCTGTTCAATCCGCCGGGGGGCGACAGCAATCCGAACGCGCTCTACTACGAGAAGGCCGACTGCGCGCTGCGTGCCCGCAATTTCGGCAAGGCGCTCGTGCGGCTCAAACCCATCAACGAGGCCACCTCCTCATGGACCACCAGCATTATGTTTGTCCGGGGCAAAGACCCGAACGGCGCGCTGAATCCGATTCCCGTCAACTTCCGTGCGGGCACCGGCGGCACTGACCCGAACACGGATTGGGTGGCGGACCGGAACGACCCATACCTGCGCGGCTGGGTGGTGACTAACGCCGGTACGAAGAACAACGGCCAACCCGGCGACGTGATCATCGCCTGGCTCAAGCTGCTCGATGAAAGCTTCGATGGCTCGCAGCACACGAACGAGCTCTACTTCATGGTCGTCAATGGTCTGACCGCCACGAACGGCACCGCCGGCGACTGCGCGCAGGAGATCAAACTGAATTTCCTCAACACCTTTAGCGCCGTTGAGCTGCTCGACCCGCTGACCGGGCTGGCCCAGGCGCAGGTCCTGCCCATCGTCAACACGCGGCGGCAACTGGTCCTGAACCTCAACGGTGGCGACGCGGCGCTGTTCAAGATCGCTGACGGGGCGCCATTCGTGGGCGCTGAGTTCGCCGGTCCGCCCGTGATTATCAGTCAGCCCGCAAGTCGAACCAGCCTTGTTGGCTCAACCGCCGGATTCACCGTCGCTGCTGATGGCGCGCCGCCGCTGACCTATCAATGGCGCAGGAACGGGACAAATCTGGTGAATGTCGGCAATATTTCAGGGGCAACCTCACCGACGCTGATTCTCTCGAGCGTGACCTTGGTGGATGGCGCGAGCTATGACGTGGTTGTGAGCGGCACTGCCAGCGTGACAAGCTCTCCGCCGGCAATTCTGACCGTTACGACTAACCCGGCGGGCCAGTTACTGTTCTACGAGCCGTTTGAGTACCCGAACATTGGCGGCCCGGTCAGCAGCAACACGCCCGCCAACTGGGCTCATGGTGGCGCGGGCGCGAACGACCTCAACGTGGCGCATGGCAGCCTGTCCTTTCCCGGGTTCGCAGTGGCGCATGGCAACAGCGTCACTAACGGCGGTGCCGGGCTCGGCACGCGGCGTCTGCTCGGCACGAACCTCAGCACTGGCGCCGTTTACTTCTCGGCCCTGTTCCGCATCAACGACCTCGGATTCGGCGTCTGGAACGGGGCCGCAACGCAAGTCGGCATGCTGACGGCGCCCCTCAACACCAGCCACCCGCTCCAGATCATGGTCAAGTCCAACTCACCCTCGGGCTACCTCTTCGGCGTGCAAAAGCCGGCTGGTTCCGCCTCGTTCGACACGGTCGAACGTCACGCGGGCGAGACGGTGTTGCTGGTCGGCAAATATGACTTTACGGTGGTGCCCAATGCCGTGTCCCTGTGGATCAACCCCGCTCCCGCCACCCTTGGCGCAGCGTCTGAGCCCGCCGTCGGATTCATTTCGCAGATTAGCGGCACGGACGGACTCACGGTTGACCGCTTCAACATGCGCCAGAATACCACCGCCAGTGTGCCCGCCGCCATGCAGTGGGACGAACTGCGGATCGGCTCCTCGTGGGCGAGCGTGACGCTGCCGTCGTCGGAGGCGCCTACGGTCTTGACCAGCGTGACGAGCCTTTCGGACGGAGCCTTTCGGTTCTCTTACACCAACGGCGGGAACGCAACCGGTACCGTCTATGCCTCCACGAACCTGACCGACTGGGTAGCCACCTGTACCGCCGCGCAAGTCTCGACCGGCCTGTTCCAGTTCACGGACGTGTCGGCGACCAATTACCCTGGCCGCTTCTACAAACTACGCTCGCCTTAGACCCGGGTGGGGCAGGGGCAGGAATCGGTAGCGACGTGTTCTGCGTTTCGCATACGAGCCGGATGCCCAGGACGCGACCATCGTAGGGGTAGTTAGCATGCACCGCCAACGGATTGAGCCAATGAGGAGGAGCGCGTTTAGTGTTTTCCCGTATTCGGGTTTGTCCCTTGAGTTGGGGGCGGGCCTGTGCCAACGTGCGGTCCACATGAGTGGTTCCGGATTCACCGTCGTGCGCGCTGCCCCAGGTTTGGGTGGGCTTGCTTGATGGCCGCAGGTTTCAACCGTTGGTTGATCGCAGTCATGGGCACGGTGCTGCAACTGTGCCTCGGCTCGGTCTATGCCTGGAGTTACTTCCAGAAACCGCTGGTGGAGGGCTACGGCTGGAGCAACACGCAGGTGGCCTGGACGTTTAGCCTGGGGATTGGGTTGCTTGGCCTGGCTGCGGCGGTCGGCGGCATTAGCCTGCCGCGGTTTGGACCACGCAAGCTGGCCGTTACCGGCAGCCTGCTCTACGGCATCGGCTACCTTCTGGCGGCGCTGGCGCTGCGGTGGAAGGTGCTGTGGTTGTTGTGGCTGGGGTTTGGCGTGGTTGGTGGGATCGGGCTGGGGCTGGGTTACGTGACGCCAGTGGCGACCGCGGCGAAGTGGTTTCCAGACAAGAAGGGACTCGTCACCGGGCTGGTGGTGATGGGGTTTGGATTCGGCGCGCTGCTGATGAGCAAGGCCATCGCGCCGGGGCTGAACGCGGCCTTCGCGGGGCAACTGCCGCTGGTGTTCGCCGGGGCTGGTTTGATCGTCGGTGGCGTGGGCTTGCTGGCCGCGATGACGCTGCGCGATCCGCCCGCACTGGAGACACTCGCCGGCGGGCAATCATGCGCTGCGCCGCGAGCCCCGCACGAGCTGTGGTCGCGGCAGTTCTTGCTGATGTGGCTGGTGTTCTTCTGCAACATCACGGCGGGCATCGCGATCATCGGGTTTCAGTCGCCGCTGCTGCAGGATTTGTGGCGGAAGGCGGACGCGACTTTGCCGACGGCGACACTGGCGGCTTATGGGGCGACGTTGATTGCCGCGAGTTCAGTCTTCAACGGCCTGGGCCGGCTGGTGTGGGGCGGAATCTCAGACCGCATCGGCCAATTGCGCACCTTCCGCGTCATCCTCGCCACGCAGGTGGCCGCATTCGGAGCGCTGGTGGTCGTCCGCAGCCCGTGGGTCTTTGGCATCCTGATTTGCTATGTGCTGCTCTGCTACGGCGGAGGCTTCGGGGTGATGCCGTCTTTTGTGCTGAACACCTTTGGCAACCGGCTGATGCCGGTGATGTATGGCTGCGTCTTAACGGCGTGGTCCGCCGCCGGGGTGGTCGGCCCACAAGTGATCGCTCGCCTGAAGGACCATTGCGGCGCCCAGGCATCGGTCTATGCGTTTGGCCTGGGGGCCGGCTTGCTGGCGCTGGGCTTCTCATTGACATGGCTGCTGCGCCACCCCAAAGAAGCAGCGGCTTGACCCGCCACGCGTGCAGATACCCGCTTTCTGTGACCGAGGGCGCGGGGCGCGCCTACAAATCCAGTTCCGGACCGCGAGTTCTGGGCGCGCGAGGCCTATGTCGCGACCCGGGAAGCCAAAGCATAAATGAGCGAGGCGGCCAGCCGGAGCTGGCGCCTCGCGGTTTGGAGGTAGCGCGGCGGGATCAGACCTTCTCCACGTCAACCTTGATCTTCACCGGGTTGGCGAGCGTGTCATAGACCGGGGATTTTTTGAGCAGCTCCCGGATCGTGGCTTCATCGGCGTCGCCCTTGACGCGGAACTTGACACGGATCTCGCGGTAGCCCGGACGCACGTTCGGATCGAGGTCGAGCAGGCCCTGAAGGTCAATGTCGCCCTCGTATTCGCTCTCGATGCTTTCGATGTTCAGGCCGCGGCTCGCGCTGTGATAAACGAGCGTGGTGGTCATGCAGCCGGAAAGTCCGGCCAGCACGTATTCCACCGGGTTGGCGCCCTTGTCTTCACCCAAAAGGACAGCGGGCTCGTCGGCATGCATCGTGAACGGCTGCTTATGCTCCATTTCCTGGCAGGTGCCGTAGAACCCGTCCACGGTCGCCACGTTATGTCCGCCAATGTCCCACTGGTTACGGGCGCGGAACTCGAATTGCCCCAGGTCCGGCTGCTGCCGGACGGCCTCGATGGTTGCGGCCAGGGCGGTCACGTTCACGCCATTGGTCATCTGTGCTTTGCGCTCGATTGTATTCGTTGTCATATTCATTCTCTTTCTTGGTTGTCAGTTATGTTGTTTCTTTGCTCTACGCGCTGGTTCTCTGCTCCAACGCGCTTGCAGGAGGACGAATGCCGGATCGGTGCCAACCCGTTCCAACGCGCGTAATGCGGGCAGCATCAAGGGTTTAGGCAAAGTGCTTGTGGGGGATGCGGGTCTCCGGATTTCGGGGATGACGAGATTTCGGGAGTCTCGTGCGCGAGATAGCGTGAGCGGGCCGGACCGCGCGGAGGCTCAGGCCGCCGGACGGCGAATATTCAGGACTTTCATGCGAGAGCCCAGGGTCGTGGGGGGAATTCCTAACAGCCGCGCCGCGCCACTTTCCCCGGAAATGCGCCAACCGCAGGATTCCAGGGCACGAATGATGTTTGAGCGTTCGAAGTCCTCGAACTCGCGCGTGGTGAGAACGCGGATGGTGGCTTCCGGCGCGGGGGCAGCGGTCTTTGCCGGAGCCACGGGCGAGGCGGTGAAGCCCGCGAGGGCGCGTTCGAGCTGGAGCTCGGGACCGGAGGTCAGAATGATGGCGCGCTCGATGACGTTCTGCAGCTCGCGCACGTTCCCGGGCCAGTCGTAGCTGCGCAGGAGCCGGACGTGAGCGTCGGTCAAGGGGCCGATCCGCTTTCCCAGGCGGCGCACGAAGCGCCGGATGAAGGCGGCAGCGAGCTGTTCGATGTCGCCGCCGCGCTCACGCAAGGGCGGGATGTGGATGGGGAACACGTGCAGGCGGAAATACAGGTCTTCGCGGAACTTGCCCTCAGCGGCCATCTGCCGGAGGTCGCGATGGGTGGCGGCCAGCACGCGCACGTCCACGTGGACCGTGCGGGCGGCGCCCAGGGGTTCGAACTCGCCCTCCTGCAGCACGCGCAGGAGCTTGGGCTGAAGTTCGAGCGGCAGCTCGCCTACTTCGTCGAGGAAGATCGTGCCGCCGTTGGCGAGCGCGAACCGGCCCTCGCGCCGTGCCACGGCGCCAGTGAAAGCGCCGCGCTCGTGGCCGAAGAACTCGCTTTCGATGAGGTTGGCCGGCACCGCGGCGCAATTGACCGTCACGAAGGGTTTGCCGGCCCGATTGCTGGCGGCGTGGATCGAGCGCGCGACCAGTTCCTTGCCCGTGCCGGTCTCGCCCGTGATGAGCACAGTGGTGTCGGTCTTGGCCACCTGCTTGATCGCACCGAACACAGCCTGCATGCAGTCGCTGCGACCGAGGAGGTCGCCTTGCCCGGGCAGGTCTCGGACGGCTTCGCGGAGGTATTCCGCCTCCTGCGTGAGCAACTGAATTTGGCGCTCCGCCTCCAGGCGTTCATCCGCGTTGCGGAGGATCAAGGTGTAGAAGACCTCACGGCGGTTCTCGAAACGCGAGAGTGTGGCCTCTGCCGGGAACACGGAATGATCCCAGCGCCGCGCGACGAAATCCTGCGGCACCCACAACTGCTGCTTTCCCTGGGGCCGGGTTTTAATCTCCTTCGCAAACGCCTCGACGCGCGCCAGGCTCTCCGGGGCGAGGAAATCCTTGAGGCTCTCGCCGAGCAAATCCTCCGCGGTGCAGCCCAGCAGGCGCTCCGCCGCCGGGTTAGCGCGAACAATCTCCAGCCGCCCGTCCAGCACGATGATGGCGTCCATAGCGCTCTGGATCAGAAGGGCCAACTGCTCCTCCCGCGCGCGCGCCGCGTGCTCGGCCTTCAGGCGCCGGTGCTCGGCGGCGGCGCGGGCGGCAAAGATCTCGAAGAGAGCGATCGCCCGCTCGTCCCGCGGCATGGGCTTGTCATCCAGAACCGATAGATGGCCCATGACGCTGCCGTTGGTGTCCAGCAGCGGCGCACCGAGGTAGCTGACGGCGTTCAGCGGCACCAGGTCGTCGTCGCGGGGAAACAGCTCGATGAGCCGGTCAGGGATGTGGATGAGCTTGCGGGACTCGACGACATTAGCGCAAGCCGTGCCGGCGATGGGGTATTCATAGTGCTCGACATAGCCACCCTTGAGCCACATGGCCAGCGCGCGCAGGCGCTTTTGCTCCGGCAGATATTCGGTGGCCCAGGCGCCCAGGGTGCCCAGGGCCTCGGCCAGGTTACGGACCAGCGCGCGAAAGAATTCGCTGCCCGTCTCCGAGGCAGTGCCGGCAACGACGAGTCGCAAGGCGGCCTCGGTTGCGGGCTTGGTTGAATCACTTGTCATAGGCTCTGTTCACAAGAACACCCGCCATGACTATACCTCTCAGACGGCTTGCCGCAAATCGGGCTCACTGTGCCGAATCTGCAAGTTTTGACCTTTTCCCTGCCCACTGAATAGATGAGTATGCAGGACTGTGGCGAACATGAAGCAATTTGATGCGCAGCCGAGACTCGAATTGAAAGCGGTTATCCTGGCAGGCGGAACCAAAGTAGCCCCCGGGGACCGGCCAATCGTGCTGCAGAAACTAGGGGACCGCACGATCCTGGAGTGCGTCCTG
The DNA here is from genome assembly GCA_964625855.1 of uncultured Verrucomicrobiota bacterium. Taxonomy (GTDB): domain Bacteria; phylum Verrucomicrobiota; class Verrucomicrobiia; order Limisphaerales; family UBA8199; genus JAPLUA01. The sequence continues at coordinate 47,389 of CAZVFC010000031.1, forward strand.
GCAAACGCGCGCCAGGTTGTCTCCGCCGGCGATCTCTACGTTGTGGTCGGCGACCGTCAAGAGGAGGTGCGCGCCCTCCTGGGGGACCAGTGCCAATATATTGTCCAGCCGAAGCCGCTGGGCACCGGGCACGCGGTGCAGCAATTGGCCTCTGTGCTCAAAGCCTATCAGGGCAACCTCTTGATCCTGTACGGCGACACACCCCTCTTCCGGCCGGCGTCTATTCGCGGTTTACTGAATCGGCACGCCTTGCGGCAAGCGCACCTGACGCTATTGACCGCGATCTCGGACCGGCCCCTGCCTTACGGGCGCATCATTCGCGATGCCGGGGGCCGCATCATGGATGTTATCGAAGAGACGGAAGCGTCGCCCGCGGTGCGTGAAATCCATGAACTCAATGTCGGCGCCTACATCGTCTCCGCCCCGGCGATCTTTTCCGCGCTGCAACACCTGGCGCCCGCCGCAGACGGCAAGTATCAACTCACCGATTGTGTGCATCATCTCATCCGCTCAGGACTGCGGGTCGAAAGCTACCAGATATGCGACCCGGACGAGATTCAGGGGATCAACACGAGCCAGGACCTGGAACGAGCCGAATTCATTCTGCAAAAGCGCCTCTTCCGACCGCGGCGTGAGGAAGAGCAGAACCAGGTGTCCTTCGGCACCGGGGGGTGGCGTGCGATCATCGGCGAGGGTTTCACGCTCCACAACGTTCGCCGCTTGTCACAAGCGCTGGCCAACGAGATTACGCGCCGGGGCCAGGAAAAGCGTGGGGTCTTGATCGGCTACGACCGCCGCTTTCTCTCGAACCGGGCGGGCGAGGCGGCGGCGGAGGTGTTTGCGGGGAACAACATCCTGGTGACGCTCCTGAGTGAAGACGCGCCGACGCCGCTCATCACCTACGCGACTGCGGCCCAGAACGCCGCCTATGGTCTGGCGTTCACCGCCAGCCACAATCCGCCCGAATGGAACGGCCTCAAAGTCTTCCACGGCGACGGTTCGCTGCTACTGGACGACGAGACGCAGACGATCCAAGCCGAAACGAACCAAATCGCGTTCGAGGAAGTGATCAAGATTGACCTGGATATTGCGTTGGAGAGCGGAAGTGTTCGACGGACGGATTTCACGAACGAATACGTGGACGCGGTGGAGGCCTTGATTGATCTCGACGCCATCCGCCAGGCCGGACTCAAGGTCATCGTTGACCCGATGTACGGGGTAGGGCAGCTTACCCTTGGTACGATTCTCACTGAGGCGCGTTGCCGGGTGACATTCATTCACGAGCGCCACAATCCCTTGTTCGGCGGGCGGTCGCCGGCCCCCAACCTGGATGCGCTCCGCTTGCTGGCGACGCATGTCGTGGAAGATCACTACGATCTGGGCTTGGCCACCGATGGTGACGCTGACCGGATCGCAATCGTGGACGAGCGTGGCGAGTACATTACCATCAACGATATCTTGCTCCTGGTGTACTGGTATCTGCACGAGGTCCGCGGTGAACCGGGCGGCGTAGTGCGCAACCTGGCGACGACCCACCTTCTGGACCGGCTGGCCGCGCATTTCAAGGAACCGTGCATTGAGGTGCCGGTTGGCTTCAAACACATCGCCAGCGCGATGGTCGCGCACAAGGCGTTGCTGGGGGGCGAATCCAGCGGCGGGCTGACGATTCGCGGACATATTCTGGGCAAAGACGGCATCTTTGCCTCGGCGCTGGTGGTCGAAATGCTGGCACGCACGAACGAGAAGATTTCGCAGTTGCGGCAGCGAGTCTATGACATTACCGGGCGCCTTTACAGCCTGGAGGAGAATATTCCCTCGACCCCGGAGATGCGCGTCGCTGTTCCACGGCACCTTTCCCAAACTCCGTTGGAAAACATCGGCCCTTACGCGGTCGTCAAGGTTTCCCACGCCGATGGAACGAAGTTCTATCTGGGTGAAGATAACTGGGCACTGGTGCGCTTTTCGGGAACGGAGCCGATCCTGCGGCTGTTCGTGGAAGCGGATTCTCGCGAGAAAGCGAGCGCGTTAATCCAGCACCTCCGGGAATTTGTGACCCAGTGAACGAACCGGGCGCAGTGCCTCGTGTGGGCGGGGGGGGCGCCACGCCGGATCAGGAACGAATGAACCGCGCTATGGATTCGGGCGACGGCGGTCAGCCGGCAGCGGAGCAGCGGGACGGTCGGTGGCGATTTGGCCTGGACGGCGCGCTCCTGTTCCTGTTGGCGTTTGCAGTGTATTGGCCAGCCTTGCGCGGGCAATTCGTGTGGGACGATGTGATGCTGGTGCATCAGAATCCGCTGGTGACGGGCAAGCTCGGGCTGGAAACCATTTGGTTCCGGACGGATTTTCCACTAGCCAACATCGCGTTCTGGGCGCAGTGGCGGTTGTGGGGCGACCATCCTTTCGGCTACCACGCCGTGAACGTGCTGCTGCACGTGAGCAGCGCGTTGTTGTTGTGGCGCGTGTTATGGCGACTGCGTATTCCCGGCGGGTGGCTGGCGGCGGTCATTTTTACCGTCCATCCGGTGTGTGTGGCTTCGGTGGGCTGGGTGTCTGAGTTGAAGAACACGCTTTCGCTGCCCTTCTACCTGCTCAGCATGCTTTGGTTTCTGAGGTCTGATGCCTGGCGGGATCAGAGCCGTCGGACAAGGGCTGCTGGTTGGTACTTGCTCTCTTTAGCGGCCTTTCTAGTGGCGCTGTTCAGCAAGACCTCCACGGTAATGTTGCCGGTGGTTCTGCTCGGCTGCGCGTGGTGGCAGCACGGGCGCATCACGCTCCGGGATTTGGCGCGGACCGGCCCGTTCTTCGCGCTGGCGCTGGCCTTTGGACTGATGTCGGTCTGGTTTCAGGTGCATGGGGCCATGGCCGGAGCGACGGTTCAAACCGAGAACTTCTGGGGACGACTGGCGGGGGCCGGGATGGCGCTTTGGTTCTATCTGTGGAAGGCCCTAGTGCCGTTGCATCTGAGCATGATCTACCCCCGCTGGACGATTCATCCCGCGGCGCCGTTGGCATATCTCCCGCTCTTGCTGTGGGGCGGTTTATTGGGGGTGTGTTGGGGGTTTCGCAGTGGGTGGGGACGCCATGCGCTATTTGGGCTTGGGTGTTTCACTGTGACACTGTTGCCCGTATTGGGCTTCCTGGACATGTACTTCCTGGCCTTATCGCGGGTGTCGGACCATTTTGCGTACCTGCCGCTGACCGCCATCACGGCGATGGTTGCCGCGGGGCTAAGCATTTTGGCGAAGCCCGGACTTGGCAGATTCCTTGGCGGGGCGCTGGTCTTTGGCCTGTGCTTACTCAGCGCGCAGCGTGCCCACGTATTCGGAACTGAGGAAGCGCTCTGGCGGGATACGCTGGCCAGGAACCCTACCGCCTGGTGCGCCCATGCCAACCTGGGCTGGATTCTGGCCGACCAGCGCAAGTACGAGGAGGCCATTACGCATTTGGCGGCCTCCCTCAAGTTTCACCCGAACAACGCCCAGGCGCACGGCAATCTCGGCCGCGTGCTGTCGCTGCAGGGCAAGTTTGCCGAGGCCCAGGGCCATTTTCTGAGGGCGCTCGAGCTCAAGCCCAACGAGAAGAGTATTCGTTGGTCCTACGCTTCTGCTTTGGCCGAGGCAGGGAAGAAGGGAGCCGCGGCCAAGGAGTTGCGCGAGGTGATCCGGTTGCATCCGGATGTCGAGGCACGCCTGCAATTGGCAACATTGCTCTTTGAAACAGGGCAATTCCGCGAGGCAGTCGCTGAATACCGCCACGTCCTTGCCATGCAGCCGGACAATCCCGAAGGGCTCAGCAACTATGCCTGGATCCTGGCGACCTGTTCCGATCCCGCCGTGCGGGACGGACGGGAAGCCGTCCAGCTCGGCGAACGCGCCTGCCGCCTGACGGGTTTCAAACAGGCCCAGATGGTCGGAGTGCTGGCGGCAGCCTACGCCGAAACGGGCCGTTTCACTGACGCGGTAACGACTGCACAAAAGGCAATTGAATTGGCGAGAGCGGCTGGCGACACCAGGTCGGAAGCGATGAATCGCCGACTACAGGCGCTTTACCGTGCCGGGCGACCTTACCATGAACCACCCACCTCGGCTGCTGACCCCGGCAGCGAATAGCATCTCTTGAGTTGACACCAGCCCAGAGTTATCAGGAATATGCCACCCATGAACGAAACATCTAATTCCCTTACAACACGTCGCGAATTTATCAAGACCACCAGCCGCCTCGCCGCCGCCTCGGCCCTGGCCGGAGTAGCTATTCCCCATGTCCATGCCGCTGCCGGCGACCTGATTCAGGTAGCGCTGGTTGGATGTGGCGGGCGGGGTTCGGGCGCCGCAAGCCAGGCCCTCGCCACTACAGGTGGTCCCATCAAGCTGGTGGCTATGGCGGATGTGTTTGAACAGAAGCTCAACGGCAGTTTCGACGGCATCAAGAGGGAGCGCGGCGACAAGGTGGATGTGCCGCAGGACCGCAAGTTCGTCGGTTTCGACGGCTACAGGAAGGCGATGGATTGTCTCAAGCCGGGGGATGTGGTGATCCTGACTACCCCGCCGGCGTTCCGGTGGTTCCAGTTCGCGTACGCTATTTCCAAAGGGCTGAATGTGTTCATGGAGAAGCCGGTGACGGTTGATGGCCCGACCAGCCGCAAGATGCTGAAGCTGGCCGAGGACGCGACGGCCAAGAATCTGAAGGTCGGGGTCGGCCTCATGTCCCGCCATTGCCGGGGGTTGCAGGAGCTACACAAGCGCATCCAGGACGGCGAGATCGGCGATATAATCCTGATGCGCGGCTACCGCATGCACGGACCGGTGGGGCATGCCTTCCAGACCAAGTGGCCAGGGGAGCCCAGCGAACTGCTCTGGCAGGTCCGGCACTTCCACGCATTTCTCTGGGCCAGCGGCGGATGCTTCAGCGACTTCTACATCCACCACATTGACCATCTGAGCTGGATGAAAAACGCATGGCCGGTCAAAGCCCAGGCGGTCGGCGGACGGCACTACAAACAGAACCCCGATGGGGTGCCCTATGTGGATCAGAACTTCGATTCGTATTCCGTGGAATACACCTTTGCCGACGGCGCCAAGTTCTACATGGATGGACGGTGCATGAACGGCTGCAACGACATCTATTCGAGCTACGTTCATGGCAGCAAGGGCATGGCCATCGCCGCCAAGTCCGGCGACTTCCAAGGTCCTGCCAGCACCTTCAAAGGACAGAACATGCAGCGCCCCAACATGCTTTGGACTTCGAAAACCGCCGACGGCCAGCGGGATGATCCCTATCAAAACGAATGGGATGACCTGATGGACGCCATCCGTAATGACAAGCCGTACAACGAGGCCAAATATGGCATCGAAGCCAGCCTGGTCTCCAGCATGGGCCGTATGGCCGCTCACACCGGCCAGGAGATCACCTTCGAGGACATGCTCAACTGCGAGCATGAGTTCGCGCCCGACGTGGACAAGCTCACGATGGGCTCGCCTGCTCCGCTCAAGGCTGGCGCGGATGGTAAATATCCCGCGCCGATGCCGGGCATCACCAAGAAGCGGGAATACTAACGGGCGGTTACTTCAGCTTCGCCAGGGTCTCTTTGACCTTGGCGAAGTTCGGCAGGTCCTTCGGCGTGGGGGTCTGTTCGCTATATTGCACGACGCCAGTCTTGTCTATGACGAAGGCGGCGCGGGCGGCAGTGTCTCCGACCCCGGCCAGCATCGGGAACACCACATCGTACTTCTTGATCACTTCCTTGTTCAGGTCGCTGGCCAGCGTGATGCCGATCTTCTCCTTCTGCGCCCAGGCTTCCTGGGCGAAGGGGGTGTCCACACTGATGCCGATGACTTCCGCATTGAGGCCCGTGTAGCTGTTCAGGCCGGCGGTGATATCGCACAGCTCCGTGGTGCAAACGCCAGTGAAGGCCGCCGGGAAAAAGAGGAGGACGGTGTTCTTTTTGCCGAAGCTGTTGCTCAGTCTGACATCCACCAGCCCGGAGGGCTGTTTGGATTTCAACGTAAAATCGGGTGCTTTAGACCCTGCAGGTATTGCCATAGTGTTTCGCTTATATTGGTTAACTGGTTAATTCTATTAACAGGTAAGACGGATTGCGCAGCCTGTCAAATGACAACAACCGCGACTTGCGCCGACGGCTAGACCGGTGAAGCACTGGGGCGGAGGCCGCCCAAAGTTCCGTCAGTTATCAGTTATCTGATGCGTGGTTTGGGACTGGACGACGGATGCGCGCTCAACTGGCGGCTTCCATCCCACACGTATAGCAATCCTGAAATACCAGTGCAGATGGCTGTGGCGAGGGTTAGCACTCGGAGCCACTCATCCGGCCATTTCATCATAATCCAAAGCACCACGACCATTTGCAGAACGGTGGCGACTTTGCCAACGATCCGCGGCCGCACCTTGACTTCACCCACCATCAACTGGATCACCAGCATGCCTGTCAGGATTAGAATATCCCGCCCGATTATCGTGCCCGTCAGCCATAGCGGAACGTTCGCAAGATAGGGAGAATGGTCGAAGCTCAACACCACTATGCCGGAAACCAGCAACAGCTTGTCAGCCAGAGGATCAAGAAGCGCGCCCAGTTCACTGCGCTGATTGAAGCGGCGCGCGACGTAGCCATCCACCCCGTCGCAGATGGCAGCAACGGCGAACGACAAGACCGCGATCACCCGATGCATCTCCACACCCTCTTTGGTGTAGTAAAGAGTCTCGACCACAAAGAAAGGAATCAGAAGGATCCGCAGGATGGTGATCTTGTTAGCCGTTGTCATGTCCGAGCGTCAACTCATTGTGGCCGCCGCCGGTTATCCGTCAATCCCGGAGCGCAATCCCGGTGTTCCGGCCCCCCGAGGTTGCTGTTCAACGGCGTTAAAGCTCCCTCCTCAGGAGGTTGGGTCATCAACGAATGACGGGGCCCAGGATATTGCGACGCGGGACGGGACCGTAAGTGCGGCTGTCAACCGAGTTCAACCGGTTGTCGCCCAGCAGGAAATACTGGTTCTTGCCGCACAGGATTAACTGGTCGCTGTATTTCGAGTCGGTGAAGGTCGGTGTATGGGGTGCCAGGTAGGGTTCGATCAACTTGCAACCGTTCAGGTAAACGCTCCCGTTTTTCAAATAGACCGAGTCTCCCGGGGTGGCAATGACGCGTTTGACCGAGAAACCGTTGTCGCTGGGGTCGCGAATCACCACGATGTCGCTGCGCGCGGGGGCCCGGAGACGGTAGACCCAGCGATTCAGAAGGTAGCGCTGCGAGTCAAAGAGGGTAGGCACCATGCTCCGGCCTACTACTGTGACCGACTGCAGGAGAAAATGGCTGATGGCGAGATAGCTCACCACCGCAAGCATGGCCGCTGACAGAAGCTGGAGCACTTGCCGGGAAAACCGAACCTTGCTGCTTCGGCCCTCCCGCCCGCAGGCGAGCATTTCCGCGGTGGCAGCAGTCGAATCGTGGTTGACAACTCGCGGCACTGTAGTCATTAAACTACCCGCATGTTAACGTATCAGCCTGATCCCACAAGTTACGGAAAATACGCAATTGCCCAGCCGGGGAAGTACGGGTACAAGGGATCGGCCGGCGCATCGTTCGGGGTGTCAGCCTCTGCGGCAGTCGCTTGTCACGTTACTCCATGCTCGCACTGGAGCTCGCCCGCGGCGACGTGACCTTGGCAATGGCTTCTCGCAGGTTTTCAAGCAGAAATGGCTTGCTGATCACGCAGTCAACACCCGACAAACGTTTGCCCGCTGCCTCCAACATTTCGGCGTAGGCCGTAATCATCACCACCGGCTGGTTGGGGTCACGAGTCTTGATGGCCGCCGCCAGCTCGTCGCCTTTCATATTTGGCATCTCAAGATCAGTGATGACCAGGTCAAACTTGCGGTTGACGAACAATGCCAGCGCCTCCCGCCCGTCCGCAGCGGTCTCAACCACGTGACCTTCAAAGCTCAGCATCATCTTCAAGGCGTCGCAGACCAGCGGTTCGTCATCTACCACCAGGATGCGTCTTTGTGGGAAAGCGTGTAAAGTCATTGGGGCAATATTTGTGTGGATTCTAGTTCCTCTCGGCACAATTGCCAGTTCGTACTGCGACTTCCTGCGGTGGCAAGCGTCCCGGCAAAGAGCACGCTCTACTCGCGAGAACGCGCGGAAGCGGCTATTCGTTAGACCACGAACCTGCCGCAAGACCGAACGGAACCGGCGCAATCGTAGGAAAACGAAAACCACAGTCACGGACCTTCCCGGCCCTGCGAAACCAGGCGCCTTCCACGACCGGCTCCACATGCCGGTATGCGGGTTGATGATTCAGCGGCCGCCTTCCTCTGGGCCGGCCTGCTGGGTTTCGCACCGAAGCCTTGGTTAGGGCGTGACCGGCGCGCCGCGCTCGACCCAGCCTTTGGCAATCGCGTACCGCGTCAGGCCGGCAATGTCGTGGATGTTCAACTTGTTCATCACTTGCTGACGGTGCTTCTCGACGGTCTTAATACTGATGGACAGCTCGGCGGCGACCTGTTTGTTGGCAAAGCCCTCGGCGATGAGCTGCAACACCTCGGACTCGCGTGAGGTCAACACGCCGGTTCGCATAGAGGGTTGCGCGTCGCCGCGGCCGTCGGGTGGTTGCTGCCGCAGACGTCTGGTGATGGTCGGGCTGCAGAACGAACCGCCCCGGGTTACCTCCCGGATCGCTTTCAACAGGTCTTCGGCGGCCGTGTGTTTGATGAGAAAGCCGCTGGCGCCGGCCTGCATCAATTGCGTCACATAATCACCGTCCCCATACGAAGTAAGCCCCAGCACCTTGGCCGAAGGCAAATGCTTTGTGATTTGTCGCGTCGCCTCTATCCCGTTCAGGACCGGCATGGCGACATCCATCACCACCACGTCGGGCCGGGTCTTCTTGGCCAATCCCACGGCCCGTCGCCCGTTCTCCGCCTCGCCCACCACCCTTATGTCGCCTTCGCTTTCGAGCAGGGCACGCAGCCCTTGGCGGACCACAGTGTGATCGTCCACTAACAAAACCGCAATTCTCTTCATAGCCAAGCTTCCATCGCTCGCCAACTTGTGGGTAACAGACAATGGATTCTGATTACAATCGAGCATACGGTCCGTATTTCAAGCTAAAACTGCCGCCGCCGGGATCGCGCCCCCGGGTTCGGCCGAGGAATAACATTGCCCCTGCCTCGGCCTGTCCTTACAGTAGGTTGTGCCTGTGCGCTTGACCATTCTGGGAAGTGGTTCCTCCGGCAACTGTGCCTACGTGGAAACCGAAGAAGCCCGCGTGTTGATTGACGCTGGCTTTAGCCTGCGCCAGATTCGCCAGCGTCTTGCCACGATCGGCCGTGCGCCGGAAAACCTGACTGCGATTCTGGTCACGCACGAGCACTCGGATCATGTGCAAAGCCTGCCGATGCTGAACGACAAGTTGCGCATCCCGGTTTACTGCAACCGCCCGACCCAAGAGGCGGTCGAGTGTCAATTCCAAACGCGCTTGGCCTGCAACCTCTTTGCCACCGGCGCCAGCTTCGAGGTGGCGGACATCACAGTTGAGACGTTCAGCATTCCGCACGATGCGCAGGACCCGGTGGGGTTTCTCCTCCACACCCCCGCCGGCAATATCGGTTTCCTGACAGATCTTGGACACACTACACGGCTAGTGCTGGAAAGGGTCCGTCCAGCGCATGTGCTCGTGTTGGAAGCCAATCACGACGTCAAGATGCTCCAGGACTGTCCTACCCGTCCCTGGTCCCTAAAACAACGCATCCTGGGCCGGCACGGCCATCTCTCCAACGATGCCGCCGCCGACACTGCCGAGCAGATCATGTCCGCCGATCTGAGGCATGTATATCTGGGCCACTTGAGCCGCCAATGCAATCGTCCCGAACTGGCCCATCGCGCCGTCAACGACCGCTTGCAGAAGATTAGGGCCCATCATGTGCGCCTCGAACTCACCTCGCAAGCCCAGCCCTCACCGACCCTGAGTCTATGACGCGTAGCCGCGCTCCCTTCTCTCTCGCTGGTCGGTTATCCTCGACCCTGGCTCTGCGGCTCCTTCCTCGTCCCGACTGTCGTAACCGCAAGCGAGGACAGCCGCAAAAGCCGCCTCGGTTTTCGGGACGGACGGGAGGGCGAGTTGCGCCGTGAGCGGCATGTATTCACTCCAACGCATCGAGTCATTCGACCTGCCCGAGCTTCAACCCTATCGCACAATGCGGCGGCAGGCGGAGCATAGGCAGCAGGGAATCTTCGTCGCCGAAGGTGAAAAGGTGGTGCGGCGGTTGTTGGAAAGCACGTTCAGCGTTGTGTCGGTGTTGCTGCCGGAGAAATGGATGCGAGAACTGGATCCACTCCTCCGGGCGCGCGCGGAGGAAGTGCGGGTGTTTGTGGCTGAAAAGGCGTTGCTTGAAACGCTGACTGGCTTTTCGATGTATCAGGGCCTGCTGGCGGTGGGAAAGGTTCCTTCGCTCCCAACACTGGCGGAGGTCGTAACGCGCAGCCCTCCTCCGCGCCTCATGGCGGCAGTTGACGGCCTAAGCAATGCCGAGAATCTCGGGGCACTGGTCCGCAACTGCGCCGCCTTCAGCGCTCAAGCCATGATTGTGGGTGAGACTTGCAGCAGCCCGTTCCTGCGTCGGGCGATCAGGGGGTCCATGGGAGCCATCTTCCAACTGCCCATAGTAGAGACGAGCAGCCTGCCGCAGGCGTTGTGCGAACTGCGCGCGCGAGGCATTCGTTGCATCGCGGCCCACCCTCACGCGGAAGGCCGGATTCTCTCTCAGACGAATCTTACAGGCGACTGCTGCCTCGTCTTCGGCAGCGAAGGGTATGGCCTTTCGCCCGCGGTGCTCGCTGCTTGCGATGAGGCCACCGCCATCGCCATGCCTCCGACAGTGGACTCGCTTAATGTGGGTAGCGCCGCCGCCGTGTTCCTCTACGAGGCCAATCGTCAGCGCCGCCAGAGGTAGGACCCTCGCTCAGGCCGTCTCGAATACTCTCGAATACACGTGGCGAATTGCCCGCCGCCAATCAGCCAGGGCATCCCGGAAGGCGTCGGGAGTGACGAAGCCGCAACGGACCGAAACGCGGTAGTATGGCGCCGGATCATCAGGCAATACGGTCTCTCCTTCGTAGCTCCACCGCCGCAGGATGCCTTCGACGCACCGGAGTTGGCGGTAGTCCTGGATGAGTCTGTCGGCGTCAGGCAGCGCCCTGGTGTCGCGTCCCCGCTCCAGCGCCTGCAGTGTATTAGCCACCTGCCAGCCATTCTCCAGGCACAGTGCTTGCGCGATGAATTCCGCGTCCATCAAACCGCCCTGGCCGGTCTTGATGGCCAGGTGGTCCTTGCCGACCGGAGTGCGTTCCTTCTCAATGCGCAACCGCATACGGTGAATCCTCTGTTTCCAATCCGAGGAGTATGCCGCCAGCGGCAACGCTGGCTGCTGAAAGTTCGTCAACGTGCGGGCCAGCTCTTGAAAGCGGACACCCAAATCCAGATCCCCCGCTACCGGACGGGTGCGTGTCAGCGACTGAATCTCCCAGAGCTGCGCGCGTTGCCGATAATAGTCCTCGTAGGCGCTTAGCGTGTTGACCAACAAACCCTTCTCACCGTCGGGCCGCAGACGGGCGTCGGTGCGGAAGACGACGCCCTGCTCGGTCCGCACTGAAAGCAGCTCCAACACTGCCAGTGCCAGCCGGGCTAGCCTGGTCAGGTCCTTCGCTTTGGAGTCTGCGACAAACACCAAGTCAAGGTCCGAACCGTAGTCAATCTCCGCGCCGCCGAGCTTGCCCAGGCCGATGATGACAAAGGGCGGCACCCTGATCTTGTGTTTGCGCATCACGACTTCCAGCGCATATTGCAGGCATGCCTCCGCCAGGGCGGAGAGCTCCGTGAGATACTGCTCAAAATCCGCCAGACCCAGGATGTCCCGCAGGCCGATACGCATCAGTTCGGCCCGATGATACCGGCGCAGCCACAACTGCTGGTCTTTGTCGCCATGACCGTGCCGCAAGTCTCGCAGGGTTTCCTCAGCAGCCTTCCGCTGGCGCAGGCGTCCGCTGAGAACCAACTCGTCCACTAGGTCCGGCGTCCGAATCGCCAGTTCGGCCAGGAACTCCGAACGGTCGAACAGCAGCACCAGTAATTCGAAGATCGCGGGGTTGCTGTGCCATAGCTCGAAGAGCGTCGCCCGAGCGCCGTAGGCGCTGATGAAGCTGGCCAGGCGTGTCACCACTCGGTCGGGATCGGAAAGCGGCATTGCTTTTGCCGATGGGGTCTTCTTGCCTGGACTTACGTGGCTGGACGCGCGCGGGCGCCCCGGGAAGACGTCCCCGCTCAGGCGGGGACGGTGCCGCGTCCAGGGCGCGGTGGAGTGTGACCCTGCCGAGGGTTGCGGACACAGCGCGAGGAGCCTCGGCAGTATCTGATACGCCAGTTCAGTGGTGCGCGACGAAACGTGAACATACCCCGGCCCCTCGACAACCTCCCTCAGCACGCGGAAGGCCTTGTCGGGATCCTTGAAGGCATGTTCGGTCAGCACCTTCTTCCACTCCTGCTCCGCGCCCTCGAACTGGCGCGGAAAGGGCGACGGCGCTTCTTGTTCGCCTTCGCCTGCCTTCAGCAGCCGGTCAAAGACGCGCCGGACATTCTGTGTGTGGGCCTGGCGCTGCGCCTCGAATTCCTTCAGCGCCGCGAAGCCCATCAGACACGCCAGGCGCTCCTGCGCGGGAGGGTTGGCGGGGATCTTGTGCGTCTGCAGGTTGTCTTCCATCTGCAGGCGATGCTCCGCGTCTCGCAGGAAGCCATAGGCTTCGGCAAGCTGTCGGGATTCGTCCGGCGAGAGCAGCTCATATTGGACCAGCTTGTTCAGGCATGGCAGCGTTTGGGCGACTTGCAGAAAGGGCTGTCGGCCAGCATGCAGCACTTGTTGCGCCTGCACCACAAACTCGATCTCACGGATCCCTCCTCGTCCGAGCTTCACGTTACGCTCCAGTTCGTCCGCCTTGAGCACATCACGTTCAATGCGGCCTTTCATCGTCGCGACCTCCCGCAACACACTCTCGTTTATGGACCGTGGATAGCGGAACGGCTGGACCAGTTCCAGAAACTCCGCTGACAGTGTGGCATCACCCGCCACTCCCCGAGCCTTAATCAACATCATCCGCTCCCAGGTCTGGCCCCATTGCGCGTAGTAGTTCTCGTAGCTGGCGAGCGAGCGGGTGAGCGGGCCACCTTCACCCTCAGGCCGCAATCGAAGGTCAATCCGATACAAAGCCCCTTCCGGAGTCATACGGCTCACTTCCGCAATGAATGCCTCCGCCAGCCGATTAAAGAACTGATGGTTAGACATCGCGGAGCGCGGCGTTTGGTTGCTGGAGGGCAGCCTCTGGAGCGCACTTCCCTCCTCGCTATAGACAAAGAGCACATCTACATCCGAGCTGTAGTTGAGCTCCTGCCCGCCCAGCTTGCCCATGCCCAGGACACAGCCCGCCGTCGTGTGCCAATGGCCAGCCGCGTCCTGATGGCAAGGCTGGCCATAGCGCCCGACTTGCTGCTGGTGGCAGATTTGCCAGACCACGTCCAGGCAAACATCCGCCACGTCGGAAATCTCCTGCATAATCTCACCCAGTTTGCCCAGCCGGGCGAGGTCGCGTGCGCCGATGCGCAGCATCTCGCGCTGTTTGAATTCCCGCAGACGGCGGAGCGCTGTGCCAAAATCGGCCGCCGCCAGCAGAGGGTTAAGCCAGCGGCTCACTTCGTTGCGCAAGCCCTGCTTGCGCCGGGGATACTTCAGCGCCTCCAGCTCCAGCACTGCCAGCCAATCCGGTCGCGCCACCAGCAGATTGCTCAGCGCCCGCGAACCACTGAATAACGCGGCCAGCACTCGCGCTTGCTCAGCCGGAAATATCGGCAGCGCCGCGCCGGCGCTGGAGGCGGCGAGCAACTCCAGAAAGTGCCTGGCGCGCTGCGGGTCCGCGCAGCTCTTGATGGCGTTCGTCCAGACCGGATTCTTCATTCCCAAGCTTCCCGGTTACCGCGGAACCGTTTCCAGCACCACGTTGACCTGCGGACGCTGCTCTGGAGGCCTCAGCCTCGTGAACAACCCCCGCCAGAAGCCAACGCCATAGAGAATGTGCGTCAGCACGATGAGTGGCATCGCTGCCAGGCCTTGCCAGACTTGCCCGCCAGCCGCCAGCGCCGCCACCTGTGCCAGAACGGCAAGCGCATAAACCGCCAGCGGCGCAAGCCAGAGTGTCTCGGCAGCCGTCAGCGACGGCAGAATTGCCAGCGCCAGCAAATACAGACAGAAAATCGGGGGCACGAAGTTGAGTGCCGAGCCGAGCGTCGGATTCACTTTGAACTGCTCCGCCCGGCCCCGTCCGTAGGTCATCAGCATACTCGCGAAAGACTTGAGACTGGATCGTGGCCGACGGCGCACAAGCAGTTCCGGATCGTAGATCAACTTTCCCCCGCGCTTCTGCAGATCGTCCATGAGCGCATTTTCCTCGTTGGGATAGAGCGCCTCATTGAACCCGCCCAGATCCAGCATTGCCTCTCTCCTCGCCAGCAGGTTGCACAGGATGAGTTCCTTCTCGCTCGTCTCGCGCACCTGGCCCACGGCCGCATATCGTGCTCGGCTGGGTCCAAAGGCCAGCCAGCTCGCCAGCACCCGCGCGAAGATCTGCTCGAGCGGCGGTGCCTCAGGCGGGCAGAGGTTTGGTCCGCCCACCATTTGCACGCTCGGGTCCGTGAAATGCGCCACAGCGCGCCGCAGGTTGCCGGGCTCGGGGGCCGAGTCATCGTCCAGGAAGTAGATAAGGTCCCCCTGCGCGGCTCGCAAGGCGGCGTTGCGCTGGACGGAAGGCTGCTGGCCGCGCGCCACGATGATCTCCAGCCGGCCGGCCGGGTATTCCAAGCAGCGGCTGGCGGCGACGGCTTTGACCTCGGCCTGCGCAGGGCGTGCCGCGATCACCACAGTAACGCTCGGCACGGTTTGGTTCATGACTCCAAACCTAGAGTGCGGGAGGGCCGGTTCAAAGTGTAAAATGGTTTTGACAATTTTGACCAGGGTCTTACAGTTTCGCGTGCTCCGGATGGGGTCGTAGCTCAGTTGGTAGAGCGCCTGAATGGCATTCAGGAGGTCAGGGGTTCGAACCCCCTCGGCTCCACCATCCGGAATCTCCAATAAAATCAAGCCTTCCAGCGGTGTTTCCCTCCGGTTCTGGCCATCCTGAGAAAAGCCTGCTTTGTCACTTCTTGTTCACTTTCCCGGGCGAGGGTAAATCGCCCTCCCTGCCTGGTGATCGTGCCTCTAATGGCAGCCAGGGCTCAGCGCGGGGCATTGTGGGCCTCGGTGGGATTAGCAGCATCATCCTCCTGGTCCTCCGGTCGCTGCTACCAAACCATGCGTAGAGGACACTGCGTCCACCACGCATGCAGCACCATCCTCCTGGTCCACCGGCTACTGCTACGCACCATCTCCACCGAAGGCGGCGCCATCCTCGTGGAGCAGCACCATCCTCCGGGGCCACCGGTCACTGCTACCTCGAATGTGACGGGCTGCGCTGCGGGATACGGGCGCAGCACCATCCTCCGGGGCCACCGGTCACTGCTACAAGAAACGTCGGTCACATGATGCAACCGACGATGCGTGTGACCCGTGCGCGGGCGGGGGGAATGGGTTTTACCCATTTCTTCAGAATTGAATTTTTGGGTAAAACGACTGGCCAAGGGTTTTGCCAAAATCTTCAGAATTGAATTTTTTGGAATCTCTGTGCGCCTGCGATTTGGTGACGCCAAGGGTTTTATTAAATTCTTCAGAACTGAAGTTTTTAATATCCTGCAATGGCAACCCCTGTTCACCAGCCACATCGGCCAGCCGTTTCTCGTTCCATGACGGACCAAGGGTTTTGGTAAATTCTTCAGAACTGAATTTTTTACCATCCTTCTGAGCAGTCTCCCGGCTCACCCCCAGCCTTGCTGCTATTTCCTTGTCGGTCCACCCCAGCAACGAAAGCCGAAGGGCCTTGGTCACGTCAGCCAGCCGTTTCTCGTTCCACGAGGGGCCAAGGGTTTTATACATTTCTTCAGAACTGAATTTTTTAGTAAAACGACTGGCCTACGGTTTTAGCGGTTTCTTCAGAATTGAATTTTCCGCTAAAACGACTGGCCAGGCAAAATGTGAAATTCTTCAGAATTGAATTTTTCCACATTCGGCCAGCCAACCGTCAAAAACTCGTTCGCTGCGTGGCCTAGGACGCGTTTTGTTTACCTGGGGGTGGTAGAATGGTGGGGGTAAACGGACACAAAAAACGCCGCGCGGGAAACCTTGGAAAGCCGCGCGGCGGTGGGTGCAGGCAGCGTGTCGTGCCGCAATGTCAGTCAGGCAAACGCAAGTAACGGGACTGAAATAGGCCGTGGACGTGGCTGTCTTGGACGTGCGCCTTGCCGGGTGAATAGCCAGCGCGCTCTTTCATAAACGACAACAGCTTTTCGCCGTCCACCTTGGACTTGGCCAGCAACTCTTTTGTGCGGTTGGCCAGCGTGTCAGCTTTGTTTCTCAACTCGGCAACCTCGACTGGCTTAAGCTCGACAACCTTGGACAAGCGCAGCAACGCGCCTTCGTCCAACGTCAGGCAGTCGGCGCTCGCAAGTTTCGCTTTCGCGTCGGCCAGCGCGGCGCTTTCGGTGTCAACCTGTCGCCGAGTCTCAGCCAGCGCAACCAGTGTGTCGCGCAACTCGGCGGCCAGCGCTTGCTTTTCAAGCGCGCGTTCCGCCAGTCGGTCCAAGCCAGCAAAGTGCTCGGCACGCTCGCGCGCGATGTCGGCAAGCTCGCTGTCGAATGGCGCAGTGTCTCGTTCCGCTTGTTCAAGCTCCTGGGTGGCCAGCTCGATAACGGACTCCATTGGAATGGTTCCACTGCACGCGCGCATTTCGATAACGCGCCGACGCAACGGCAAGGGACGGTGTAGCGGTTCGACGGGTGACGGCTCTGGCTGTGGCACGACTGCGGCCACGATTTCCGCCGACGTTTTCAACTGCGTTTTGTTCGCGCCGATGCGCTTTACAACGCCAGCGTTGTCGTCGTGGTAAAGTCCAGGTTCAAGTGGCATAGGCGTTAGTGCGTCGGGATGGTTGAAAACGGATGCGGTTTTTGCTCTGGCGTGAAATAGGACGCGCCGACGGCGTAGGGCCTGCCTGTCCGCACGCGTATCAGTTCGCGCGCGGCTTCCACAGCGCCAACGTCAGCGGCGCTCACTACGTCAGTGCCGCCAGCCAGCGCGTTCAGAAACGCGGCGGCTTTGCGGTTGGCGATTTCGACGCGGCGCGGGTTGCGTTCAACTCGGCTTTCGTCAGGCTCAATGCCGGTGTAGTCCAGTGCGGCGTGTCTCACGCCAAGGTGGTAGAGAGACGACAACAGCGCGCGCTTTGTCTCGGCGTCATTGTCTGGACGGCTCGACTGTCGCGCTTGAATGCGTCGCTGCATTTCTTTGCGGACGGCGGCGGTCTGGTGGGTGCTGTACTGCACGGCGTTCGCGCGCGCGGCCAGGCCGTCGGCGCTACAGTCAATTTCAAGCGGCTTGGCCAGCATGCGCGCAACCGTGCCGTCGCCGCCAATGGCGTCAACCAGTCCCGCAAGCGCCGTGGTGTCCAGCTTGCCGCCACCGCCGACGACAGGCGCGGCCAGTGTCGGCTTTGTGAGTGCGGGCCGCGGCGCAACGTTGCAAATGCTGTCCAGTGCCGACTGGCGCAACGTGGCCGTCGCAATGGCGGTGGCGGTTGTGGGCTTGGTAGGCTCGCCGTAAATGGCTGTCAACTCGGCGGTGGTTCTCATGCCGTGGATAGTCAGGCCAGCTTTGTGCGCTTCCGTTTCAACGGCGTCCCACTTGTCGCTTTCGCTTTCAAACGTGCGGCTCGCGAGTGTGGGAAACATGCTGGCGAGTGTGCTCAACTTGGCACCCGTCCACGGCAGCGGCAGCGGCGGTGCGGCTGCGGGTGCGGGTGACGAAATAGGCGCGCCAGTCGGCACAGACGCAAACACGGTTTGCGCCAGAATAGGCATTGCGTCCGACTGGCCGCGCGAAAGTTTTTCGGCCTTGGCTTTGGACACAGCGTCCAGTAACTCGGTAATTCGGTGGTTGGCCGTCAGGATATGGTAGTGTGCTCTCGCCGACGGCGTGACTGGCTGGCCAGTCAGTGCCGACAACTCATTTTCCAGGCGCGTGATTTCGGCACGCGCTGGCTTAATACGAAAATATTTAAGCATGCCTTACTTTACTCGCCAGCCGACGGCGCGCTATGTGTCCAAAAGTCCACAGCGCCAGTGCACCGCAACCAGGCCAGAATCAAATGCACTCGCGACGGCGCGCCGAATTTCGCAAACAGGCTGGAAAGAATTTTGCGGACGCGGCTACGCGACAAGTGCAACTCGTCGCAAACGGTTTTGTCCATGTCGCCGCGCAATACGCATGTCAGGACTTGCTGCTCGCGTAGCGTCAAGCGCGGCATGGCGGCTGGCGTCGGCGGCGCGGCTGGCGGTGGTGGTGCCAGCCTGGGCCGTGCGGGTGGTGCCTGTCGCGCGCGCGGTTTCATAATCCAGAAAGCAGCGCTCGCACCTCGGCGGCGTTTAATGGCGCTTCGTCGGACTTTGGCGGCGGCGGAATGTCAGCCTGCAAGCCGCCGGGTGATTCGCAAGCTGCCAGGTGCGCGCCGTATTCGAGTAGGTCATGCGCCAGTGCGCGCAACCTGTCCACCAGCGCGGCCAGCTCAGTGCGCTCCTTGGCCCCTATGTCAGCGTTTGTTGCTGGTGCATCGGCCAGTGCGGTGGTAATGCCGCGCAACACCGATGCTTTCTCGCAACACAGGTCGCCGACACGACGACGCGCACATCGCCGGAGGTGCTGGTGGTTCACGGGTTCAAGCCGTGTGTCCCCAGCCAGGATTAGACGGCGTGCTTGTCGTTGGCTTATGCCGAGTCTCGCGGCAACTTCTCTGCTTTTGATGTTACTCATAAATGGGATATGTCCGATTTTGCAACTGAAGTGAGGTCGCAAGTCCGCTCACAGGGCCTCGGCCCCATGTTGGGTAACCAGTTCTCTGGGCGCGCGTAATAGATTCCTTGACGGGGGGGCAGGGGTGCCCCGTCCTGCGCCTTGCGTGCCATTAGACGCATCTTTCCGGTTGTCTGGTGTCTCTGGCCATGGTCCACGGCATCAAAGCCCGTCCTGTGGCCTGTATTGCGCTCGCTGGCCTCTGGCGCGTCCTGCTCGACTGGGCGGCACGATAGGCAGCGGAACTGATAGGCGCGCTTGAGGCTTTTAAGCAGCCTCGCTAAGCGGCGGTGAGCGGGTGCGAGGTAGCTTGCCGGGATGGCCTCAAGCTCAATACGGAAACGTTCGCTGACCTTGGCGGCTTTGGCGGCTTTGGCGCGGGGCTCGTTGTCTCGGTCCCTTGGCTTTTCAGAAACCCTCGCGGACGGGGCGTCCGCCAGGGTTTTCTTGTTGCCGCGACCACCCAGTTTGCCAACTTCCTTTGCCTGCTCTGCACGAGTCAGTTTCCCTTCCAGTTCCGCGGCGGCATCGGCGATCATGGCCCGCTGGTCGTCGGTCAGGTTGCGGCGGTCGCTGGTTTCGGTTTCGGAATTCATTTCTGCAAAAGCACAAGCGCGAAAGCGCGTACCTCATTTCTTAAAGGACATTTCTTAGAAGACATTTATTAGTACACTCTTATTTTAGTGGCCCTCGATGTGGCCCCTCATGTGGCCCTCGATGTGGCCCCTATTTGGCCCTTCGTTTTTAAGTGGCCCCGATTCGGCCCTTCCCTTTTTAAGTGGCCCTCCATTGGCCCTCAGGTATTCAGCGCGTTCTGCCTCCCGTCTAACTTGGACTTGGCGGCGTTCGGACTCGCTCTTCTTTACCGCTTGTCCTAGCTGGTCGTAATCAGTGGCGGTAGAGAAGAAGACTCGACGTGGGCTGGCTTGGTAGCGCGAAATGAAACCGGCTTCCTCCAACTGATCCAGGCAGTCCCGTAGCTGGTGCGTCGTGAGTGGGGTCTGGTCCTTCCGGCTTCTAAGTTCCGCCTGCAGGATGGCGGGTGTCTTGTGGCCCAGTTGGCGCGCGATGATCATCGCACGGCGAATGAGGACTGGCTTGCGCTTGAACCCTACAACCGAGTTGACGGCACATAGGGTGCTCCAGTCGCGATAGGTCGGCTCGTTATGATTGTGACAGCCCCAGAACAGATTTGCCGAAATGAACACCATCGGGCTGGGTCCGTGCGTGCTCTCGTATTCCTCGGTGAACGAGTTGGCCCGCTCACAGTGTTTCAACGTGGCGGGGATGCTGCCGATGGTGACACCCAGGACGATTGAGCCGCGGACGATGGCTAGATGATTCTCACGGCGCGCGAAACCGATGTTCGGCTGCCGTTCCAGCTCGCTGTTGACCCGGTCGTCCTCGATCTTGGCGGCTGCTCCGGCTCGCTGGATTGCGGCCCCGACGATGATCTGGAGCCGGTCCTTCTCTGGTTCGGGCAGGGCGAGCAACGGAAGCGGGAAGGTTAAGAACGTGCCGTTGCTCACGATGCGTCCTCCTCATCTATTACCTCGCGCACGATTGCGAGAACCTTGCTGCGGTTGCGCTTGCCCCACTGGGCCAACCAGGTGCGGAAACTATCTCGCGCACTCTCGACGCTGTTGGTGGTCGGTTCGGGTGGCATTACCTCGACATGGGCCACGACGGCGGGGCGGTCTGCATCGGGCACCAATTCACCCTCGCCGCATGATGGACACCCGCGGCTCGATACCTTGGACCCAAACTTATTGCAGGAAGGACATCTGTGTCCGCACCCGTCTGCGCTATTCTCCGGCGTGAATCGGTCGCCACAATCTGAGCACTCGTAGATCGGCTCTGCGTCTGAATCATCCCCGAAAGTCTCTCCGCAAGAATCGCAGGTCAGTCTTGACCCCGACGGAGGCGGGACTGCATCTGGATTAGCAGCCTGCCGGATCGTCTTGGCCGTGATCTTGCCCTTGCTGCTGGCAACCTCGATTACCTTGGCTCGCTTCTCAGGTTCAACCTTGGCCAACTCGCGGGCCTGCCGTTCGTTGTCAACCATGGTTGACATTTCCGGCGGCAACGCCCTTATAACTTCGGAAGCTTCGATTAACTGGTAGGCGCGGGCTGCGGTCATCTCGTACTTGGCCTCAACCCATTCCTTGAAAGTAGAGTGTGTGCCTCGATACAAGCGGCGGTCGCTTACTTCCGCCAGGGCTTTACCGCATTCCTTGAAACCGAGGATGTGCCGTTCAATGATCGGCTCCAGCTCGGCCAAGCGCTCTTGCTCGGCCTTCGTCAGCGGTCCCTTGGTGGGGGTTGACGCCTGTGCTACAGTGAGAGTGTTCATCTGACCTTGGCCCGTGGTGTCGTAGCCCGGGCCTTCTTCTTTGGGGGGTGCGTTCATACCTGGGGCCTCGTATCGTTGAGCCGGAGGACCAATAACCGCTTGCGTAGAACGGCCATCGCCAGGACCAGGGACCGGGCGTCCACGGTGGCGAGCAGCGGCTCGGCTTGGATCATGGCCACGAGCAGTTTGGTGTTGCGCTTCGCCGCGGGCGCCAGGGCGACGGGGTGGGGAATGGTGGTAGCGCTCATGGATCAGTTCCCCTTCGCGGAGTAGGGCAGCCCCTCGCTCACGATGCGCCTCGCCTCGGTTGGTTGGATGCGATAGCCAGCGCCGAAACGCTGGGCTTGGATTCTCCCTTGCCGGATTGCCCGGCGGATGCTCTCGGGGTGGTAGTGAATCAGCGCGGCGAGACTTTCAACCGTCAACACCGGCTCCAGTGAAACAATATTTTCAATCATTTGCCGCACTCTGACGCTAAGCGCAGCAATGTGTTAGGGTGCAGCTTACTTAGGTAAGTAATCCTGTAGTAACTGAGAGTCTTTCAGCTTGCGCCAGGCGGCATTGCAACGGGTCTTGGCTTCCATGTAGCGACGCTGGTCAAAGTCTCGGCTGTGGGCCAGCGTGGCCTTACCACGGACGCCGTAGCGCGCCAGGTCCAACAGTTCGACCAGACGCCAGGCCGGGCCGCGGCTACACTCGGCAGCGCGGCCCCGTTTCGGCGTGACGCCTTGCATGGCGCGTTGCTCGGCAATGAATTTCTTAAAGCGCGTTTCGAGTGTGTAGTTGGGCAAGTGCAACGGCCATATTGACGGTAAAGAGTATCCAGGCTCAGGCTTCATAGCGCCAGACCATTGGCACGTTTCTATCCAAACAACCTCAGACTTGCCGAAACGCGACACCAGTTCGCACGCCAGCAAGTCGGGTAGGTCGGGAAACGGCGGCAGGTCGCGCGGTGCGTCAGGGTGACGGCGTGCCAGTTCATATTCAAACGCGCCTGTTTCAACGCCACCTTTCCACAGGCCGACTTTGAAACCTTCCTCTGCCTTAGCGGCGTGGGTGGTGGACGTTTCGGCGTTGTAAGTCCAAGAGTTGTTGGACTTGCGCCACCACCACTGTCTTTCAAGCTGTGCGAGTGTCGGCTTCATTACTTTACCCCCTTCGCGGTGGTGGTGGTGGTGGTGGTGGGCGTGGCCAGCATCGCCCCGATGGGAACAGCGGCCCCCGGGCGCCGCCGATGATCGGCATAGACGGCGGCAGTCATCTTGATTGTAGCATGGCGCAACTGCCGGCTGGCGGTGTGAATGTCCGTCGCCTGATTCACGAGTGAACCAAACTCCTTCCGCAGCGTATGGAGCGGCTTCGCGCTATTGACTCCATGACGCCTGAGCCAAGCTGTTACCCGGTCGAATACCTCATCGCAGCGGTAGTATCCCGGCGTGCGGCCCACGGCGGCGGCCGTATCCGGTGCCACGACAAAGAGCGAGTTGTTCTGTAGGTGGCGCTTGATCTCACTGAGCAGCCCCGGGTCCACATAGACAATGCCCTCGCTCTCCTCTGTCTTCGTCTGGAACGTGTCGCTGCTCATGATCCTGATTTCCGACTTCTGGAAATCGAGCTGCGTAATGCAGAGCCCGTCAATCTCTCCACGCCGCAAACCTGCGCCCAGTGCCAGGAGAACTACCTTGTAGCCGTCCGGGTCGTTCTCTTCCAATTCAGTCTTGGCAGCGGTCAGGAGGTCCGTTGCTTCGATTGTTGAGACATAGCGAACATCGCCAGCCGGTTCCAGGTCCACGCCGTCAAACGGGTTCGGGACGATCGGCAGCTTGGCGGCGGCTCGGCGTCGGGCCATCTTCTTGCCGAATAGGGTTCGGGCATTGAGGAGGAAGGAATTGACGTTACGCCGCGCGCGCAACTGGGCGATGGCGCTATTCCCGGCGGCGGCTACGCAACTCCGCTTCCATTTATTGATGCTGAGCGGCTCGAGTACGGCCAGCTTGATCTTGTCGGCTTCAACCTGCCAGGTCTTGTTGTGGGGGTCGTATTTGTCCGGCTCGGTGTCTTGGCCCTTGGCAATCTCGCGGGCAATCTTGCGGATGGCGTAGGCGTAGCCAATCCAGCTTATCTTCCGGCCATCGAACAGCGGTTCGCATGTCTGAAGGTAGCCCCCGACGGTTTCCACGTTTGCCGGGTTGGCTCGTTCGGGGTCAAGCTCTGCCAGGGCAGCGGCCCAGCCCTTCGAGCGGAGCGCCGAGTAGAACTTGGCAGCCTTCCGGCTGGCCTGCTCCCGGTCATTGGTTCCCAGCGCAACCTTCTCCCGGCGGCCCCCGTGCTGGATTTGGGCATACCATTCGGCAACCTCCAGGGTCTCACCATCCCGGCTGTAGGTCGGGCGATAGACACGTTGGAGCCAGTATGCAGCGGAGAAGCGGGAAGCCTGCTTGTTCACTGCTTGTTCACTCTGCGGGTTTTGCGGTGCCCTATGATGTTGTATCATGAGGTAACAAATACCCCATGTTTCCTAGGGATTCAACAACTTTGTTCACCTTGACTAATCACGCCACAACACCATGAAACACATAAGCGGAAGAATGGCATTCAGGAGGTCAGGGGTTCGAACCCCCTCGGCTCCACCATCCGGAAACATTGGCTAACGCGGGGGCATTCGGGTGCATTAATGTCATGGAACACGGTCACCTCATTTCCGACATTTCGCTCTGTATCATCGTCGCTTGGCTCCTGGCGCTGCTGGCCCGTCTGCTTCGTCAACCGCTGATCATCGCTTACCTGGGCGCGGGCCTTCTGCTGGGGCCGGTGGGATTTGGCTGGATCCACGACCGCGGCTCCATCGGCACTATGGCCGAGCTGGGATTGATATTTCTGCTCTTCATGATCGGTCTGGAGATTGATCTCAAGAAGATTCTCGGCGCCGGACGGATTATTATCGGCACTTCCCTCGCACAGATTGTTGGAGGCTGCGCGCTGGGGCTCGTGTTCTTCAAGCTGGTGGGTCCAGGGCGGGGCGGTGGAGGGTTGGAACCGGCCTACCTGGCTGTGAGCGCCGCGTTAAGCAGCACGGTCATCATTGTCAAAATCCTTTACGACAAACGCGAACTTGACACCCTGCCGGGGCGGATCACGCTCGGGGTGCTGGTCATCCAGGATTTGTTTGCGATCCTGTTCCTTGCCATTCAGCCAACGCTGGTGCAGCCCGCCCTGGGACAGATGGCCTTCTCTCTTTTCAAAGTCGTGGTGCTGGTGGCAACCGCGTTCACTGCGAGCCGTTATGCCCTCCCTCCGCTATTTCGCGCCGTGGCACGGTCGCCGGAGTTGGTGATGGTTGGGGCGCTTGCGTGGTGTTTTCTTGTCAGCGGACTGGCTCAGGCACTGGAGCTGTCCAGGGAGATGGGGGCGTTGATTGCTGGCGTGGCCCTCTCCACGTTTCCTTACACGCTCGACGTCACGGCGAAGGTTACCACCCTGCGCGATTTCTTCCTGACGCTTTTCTTCGTCACGCTGGGCATGGCCATCCCCAGGCCGGACGGACACCTGCTGCTTTGGGCGGCTGCCTACGCGGCGTTTCTCGTAGGCAGCCGACTGGTGACTGTATTTATACCGCTGCACGCGATGCGCATGGGCCACCGAGCGAGCCTGCTGCCGGCGGTCAACCTTTGCCAGGTCAGCGAGTTCTCGCTCGTGATTCTCGCCTTGGGCAGACAGGCCAATCACGTGAGCCGCCTGACCGAAGGGGTGGTTGCCTACGGTTTTGCGTTCCTGGCGATCACCAGCAGCTACTCCATTCTGCGAAACCACAACGTGCTGCGGTGGTTGAGTCCCATGCTGCGTAGGCTGGGAGTCCGGGATCTGGATCAGGCGACCGACTCAAGAGACGACGAGCCACACCACCACAGCGCCAAGCCAATACAGATCCTCGGCTTCTTTTGGACCGCCAGTTCGCTGCTGGAGGAATTCGCGCGATCCGAGCCGGCCTTGCTGGAGGAAGTGTCGGTGGTGGACTTCAATCCGCTGGTGTACGAAGAGCTTCGCCGCAGAGGAATCCCGGTGGTCTATGGCGATATCAGCCAGCGGGATACACTGGTCCACGCGGGTGTGGATCAAGCCAGGATCCTTCTCTGCACGATTCCGGACGCGCTGCTCAGGGGAACGAATAACCTCCGGCTGGTGCGGCAACTTCGAGAACTCAATCCCACCGCCAAGATCATCGCGCACGCGGAGGTGTTCGCGGAGATTCCCGGACTGTACGCCGCGGGGGCGGACTTCGTAAGCGTATCAAGGCTCGTTGAAGCTCAGCAGCTCTGCGCTGTGGTGCAAGCGGCGCGGGAAAACCGGCTGGAACCCAAGCGCCGAGAATTGGACCTGGAGCTCAGCGACCGCCGAGAGGTCATCCGTTGACGGGGGGACATCAGGGATTACAGAGCGGGGCTCCGCATGGGCTGCTGGTCGCACCACACACTCGCAACGAGGTGCCTTGCAAGCTTGCCATGCCGCGGCACGGGGCCAGCAGGTTGGGCGCAAGGACCTGGCGGGAGTTGTCGGTCACCGCGGTCTCGACTTTAGCCGAGCGTTTTGCGAGGATACGCGCGAGTTCCTATGACGAATTGCCAGCATCCATCATTCCCGTCGGAAGCGTCCGCCAATCAGCATGAACGCAGACGGTTCGACCCAGAGGCTAATCGTACCACCGCATAGACCAGCTACCATGAAATCGGCCTTACTCGCCCTCGACCAGGGCACTACTAGTTCGCGTGCCATCCTCTTCGACGAAGCAGGCACCATTCTCGCGACTGTCCAGCGGGAGTTCCGTCAGATCTTTCCGCAAACCGGGTGGGTCGAACACGACCCGGAGGAAATCTGGCAAACCCAGTTGGCCACCGCGCGGGACGCCCTCCGCAGGGCCGGACTCAAACCTCGCGACCTTGCCGGCATCGGCATCACCAATCAGCGTGAAACCACCGTAGTCTGGGATCGCAAGACCGGCGCGCCAGTGCACAACGCGATTGTCTGGCAGGACCGGCGCACGGCAGGATTCTGCGACGAACTTAAACGAGCCGGGCACGCGGAGTTGATCCAGCGCAAGGCGGGCCTGGTTATTGACGCCTACTTCTCCGGGAGCAAGCTGCGTTGGATTCTGGACCACGTTTCCGGCGCCCGGGAGCGCGCCGGGCGTGGCGAACTGGCGTTCGGCACCATTGACACCTGGCTGCTTTGGAAGCTCACCGGCGGCAGGCTGCACGTCACCGATCCCAGCAACGCTTCGCGCACCATGCTTTTCAACCTTCACACCGGCGACTGGGATGACGAATTGCTTCGCGTGCTGGAGGTGCCGCGCGAGGTCCTGCCTCAAATCCGCTCGTCCAGCGAGGTTTACGGGGAGACAGCGGGCGGCGTCTTCGAGTCACCCATTTCCATCGGCGGCATGGCTGGTGACCAGCAGGCCGCTTTGTTCGGGCAGAACTGCTTCTCGCGAGGCTTCGCTAAGAACACCTACGGCACCGGTTGCTTCATGCTGATGAACATCGGGCCGGAGGCTGTCCCGTCGAAGCATCAACTGATCACTACCGTCGCCTGGCAGGTAAAGGACCAGACAGATTTCGCGCTGGAGGGCAGCGTGTTCATCGGAGGCGCAGTCGTGCAATGGCTGCGCGACGGTCTGGGCCTCATCACGTCGTCCTCCGAGATTGAGAAACTGGCTGCCAGTGTGCCCGATTGCGGCGGGGTGTACCTCGTCCCGGCGTTCGCGGGTTTGGGCGCTCCGCACTGGGACCAATACGCGCGCGGCACCATCGCCGGCCTGACCCGCGGGACTACCGCGGCGCACATTGCCCGCGCGGCGCTGGAAGGCATCGCGTTCCAGGTCGCCGACATCCTGGACGTGATGAGGCAGGACTCCGGTGTGGCGATGCACGAGCTTCGAGTGGACGGCGGCGCCTGCGCCAACAACCTCCTAATGCAGTTTCAGGCGGACATTCTCCGGGTTCCGGTTGTCCGGCCCACGGTGATCGAGACCACCGCGTTGGGGGCCGCGTATCTGGCCGGTCTTGCGACCGGAGTCTGGAAGAACCGTGACGAACTGCAGCGCGCGTGGCGGGTGGATCGGATATTTGAGCCGCAGATGAGCGCTGACCAAGCGGCCTATCGGCGCAACCGTTGGGCGGAGGCGCTGCGGCGCGCCAAGGATTGGGAGGAGGTTCAGAAGTGATATGAGCCCATATCTCGCGGAGTTTATCGGGACCGCCATCCTCGTCATCTTCGGCAATGGCGTCGTTGCCAACGTCGTGCTGGCGCGCACCAAAGGCAACAACTCAGGCTGGATCGTCATCACGGCCGGTTGGGCGCTAGGGGTCTTTGTCGGCGTGTTTTCTTCGCAACCGTTTAGCGGCGCACATCTGAATCCTGCCGTGACGATTGCCATGGCCGCTGCGGGCAAACTGGCGTCGAATCAGGTCATTGGCTACATCCTCGCGCAGATGCTGGGTGGCGTGGTGGGTGGCACGCTTGTGTTCATGTTCTACCGCGAGCACTTCAAGGTGTCTGAGGACTCCGGCGCGAAACTGGCGTGTTTCTGCACCGCGCCGAATATCCGCAGCATTCCGCAAGCGTTCTTCTGCGAGGCGCTGGGCACTTTCTTGTTGATCTTCCCAATATTCCTGATGACGGATGTGACGGTGAAGCTTCCCTTGACTGCGGACACTCCGCAGCCGCTGGCCGTCGGACTGGGGACACTGGGTGCGGTGCCGGTCGGCTTGCTCGTGTTGGCGATCGGGCTGTCGCTGGGCGGCACGACCGGCTACGCCATCAATCCGGCGCGGGACCTTGGTCCGCGCCTGGCGCATGCGTTTCTGCCCGTGCCGGGCAAGCGCGACAGTGATTGGAGTTATGCCTGGGTGCCTGTGGCAGCCCCAATCGTTGGCGGATTGCTGGCCGCCCTGGCAAATTCGCTCTTACGGCCAGGGTAACGAAGGCGTTGACCATCGGGATGGACAACCTGGCGGAAGCCATCCCTGCCTAATCATTGGCCCCTCAGGGGGCCAGGGTGCGATTCTTGGCCCGAGATTCCGCGGCCAGGCGTGATTTGAACTGCAGGAACTTCTTCTGCAAGGGGGCGTTGCCGACCGCCAGGATCTGCACTGCCAGCAAACCGGCGTTGCGCGCGCCACCAATCGCAACGGTCGCTACGGGTATGCCGCTGGGCATCTGTACGATGGACAGCAGAGAGTCGAGACCCTTCAGGGCCTTGCTTTCAATCGGCACACCAATGACCGGCAGCGTGGTGAACGCGGCGGCCACGCCGGGCAGGTGCGCCGCGCCCCCGGCCCCGGCGATGATGACTCGGAGGCCGCGTGCATGTGCGGTGCTTGCGTACTGTTCCAGGTCCCGCGGTGTGCGGTGGGCCGAGATCACAC
Organism: uncultured Verrucomicrobiota bacterium; assembly: GCA_964625855.1. Taxonomy (GTDB): domain Bacteria; phylum Verrucomicrobiota; class Verrucomicrobiia; order Limisphaerales; family UBA8199; genus JAPLUA01. The sequence goes on from CAZVFC010000031.1 coordinate 76,211, forward strand.
GGGCCTCGTGCGGGATACCAAATTCGGTGCACGCGTCCGCGGCAGCCTTCATCGTGGGCCAATCGGAGTCGCTGCCCATGATGATACCGACCAGCGGCTTCTTGTTACGAGTGGTTTTCATAGCGCTTCTAGTTTCCTGTGCCATAGCTGAAGTCATCATAGAGCGTCACGCTGTCGGCCTTGGTCCAGACCCCGACGCTTCCCGCGTCGGTCATGGTGTCGTCCTGGACGTCGAACAGGTGCTTGCTGTCGAGGATCGCCTTGAAGTGGTGGTCCTTGAATTCAACGCGCAAGGTATGCCATTTGGCCGGGGCGACGGGTTCCTTAACGCCGTAGCCGCCCTTGCGGCCGACGATGTCCAGAGCCGTGCGCTTGCCCGCAACGATCTTGTAGAGAACCACGTTGTCTTCGAGGGCGTTAGCACGGCAAACATAGTAATTGTCTTTGTCCTTCACGCGCCAAACGACACCGCCCGCTTGATCTTCCTTGCCGGAGACGGGCTTGAATTTCACTTCGACATAGCCGTCCTTAAGATGCACGTCGTCTTTGATGCACACGGGATAGGTCGCTTGGCCGGATTGTTTCAGCACGCAGGGCTTGCCCGGGGCATCTAAATCAGTCTCGACGCTCCATTTGGCCTCGCCGTTGCCAGTCTGAGTGCCGATCCAATGGGGTGGAAGCTGGCCCGGCTTGGCGTCGTTAAAGTCCACCGTTTCGGCGACAACAGAGGGCGCCAAAGTGCCGGTGACGATGACGGTGATGATTGACAGCTTCGCCATTAAGTGCGATGGCCTCATGGCAGGTATTATGTGCCGTCATTTGCCAGACATCAACTATGAAATGGATTACGTGGGAGAGAGTGGTGGTTGATCAGGTGGCTTGTCCCTGTCTCGTGTGGGAGCGCGACCCCGTGGTCCATCAGGCGTTGTGTCGCGAATGCCGTGTGCAGGTTGTGGGTACCGGCCGACTGTGAGCGGCTGGCGATCCATAGCAGGCTTTCTAGCCCTGAAGCGTAACACGGGTCTGCTGCTCGTGGCGCTGGTCCTGGCGGGCACGGGTGAGAAGCTCTGGCTTGGGTTCGCACCCAAGTACCTGCAGACGCTGGGTGCGAGCATTCTTGTCATTGGCCTGTTTGACGCCCTGCAGACACTTCTTGGTGCCATCTACGCCTACCCTGGCGGCTGGCTGACCGACCGCTGGGGCCAAAGGCGCTCGCTGATGCTGTTCAGCGCCCTTTCACTGGGGGGCTATACGTTAGTGGTAATGTGGCATCATTGGCTCGCGCTGGTGCTTGGCGCGTTCTTGTTTCTGGCCTGGAGTGCGTTGTCGTTGCCCACGACGTTCACCGTCGTCGCCACCTCGCTCAAAGCCCAGCAGCACACGATGGGCATCGGCGTCCAGTCCATGGTACGGCGCGTGCCGATGATGCTGGGCCCCCTGGCGGGCGGCTGGCTCATCACACGCTTTGGCTGGGAACAGGGAGTGAAGTATGCGCTCTTGCTTTGCATCGGCCTGACCTTGCTGACCATGGCAATCCAATGGTTCATGTTCGATCCGGGCAAAGTGGAGCAGGCCATGCCGACTGTGGCCAGTGCGACGAACTTCGTGGCCGTGGTTCGGTCCTTTACGCCGGCGCTGCGGGAACTGCTGGTCAGCGACATCCTGATCCGCTTCTGCGAGCGCATCCCTTACGCCTTCGTCGTGTTGTGGGCGATGGACTACGCAGGCGTTAACGCGCAGCAGTTCGGAGTGCTGGTCGCCTTCGAGATGGTGACCGCCATGGTTTGTTACATCCCCGTCGCACACCTGGCCGATAAGCATGGCCGGCGCCCGTTCGTGCTGGCCACCTTCGTGTTCTTCACGCTCTTCCCGGTGACACTGCTATGGGCGAAGAGTTTTGGCTGGTTGGCCCTGGCGTTTGTGGTTCGTGGGCTGAAGGAATTCGGCGAGCCGGCCCGCAAGGCGCTCATCATCGGCGAGGCCGTCCCGGGGCTGCGCGCGCGCACCTATGGGGCCTATTACCTGATTCGCGATTGCGTGGTGACCAGCGGCTCGTTCCTGGGAGCATGGCTGTGGGGCTTGAGTCCGAGGGCGAATTTCATCGGCGCGGCTTTGTGTGGCGCCCTGGGGACAGCTTGGTTCTGGTGGTTTGCCTATCGGGGGAAACGTTAGAGGTCCATGAGGAACCAACGTGATGGCCGTGCAAATGCGGCGGGGCGGAGCGCTCGCTGCTTGCAGAAACCGGGTCCAGGGTTAAGCTGTCAACCATGAACCTTAAGTCGTTTGACGCCAGCCATCACGATCGTATTGCGGGACTCGGGCAACGGGTCCTGGCAGGCGGTGACATCACCCGCGAGGAAGGCCGTTGGCTGTTCAACCTGGAAACCAGCGCCGATATTGTTGACTTGCTGTCCTGGGCCAATCGCATCCGCGACCATTTCAAGGGGAACAAGATTCACCTGTGTTCCATTGTGAACATCAAGGCCGGCGGATGCTCGGAGAACTGCCGTTTCTGCGCTCAAGCGGCCACCTATCAGACCGATTCGCCGCGCTACGGGCTGATCGAGGCGGAGCCCATTCTCGCCGCGGCGGAGGAGGCCAACCGAAACGGTGTCGTCGGGCTTGGCCTGGTAGCGGCCTGGCGCGGACTGGAAGAGGGCCCGGTGCTGGATGAAATCTGCGCTCAGTTCGAATTGCTCAAGCAAAGCGGCAAGGCGCGGCCGGATGCATCGCTTGGAATGATCAGCAAGCAACGAGTGGCCGATCGCCTCAAACAGGCGGGTGTCGAGTGCTACAATCATAACCTGGAGACCTCGCAACGGTTCTTTCCGCAGGTCTGCACGACTCACACCTACCAGGAGAGGGTCCAGACCATCAGGCACTTGCAGCAGGCAGGCATCAAGATTTGCTCGGGAGGAATTCTCGGCATGGGGGAAAGCCGCGAAGACCGGTGCGAGCTGGCCTTTGCTTTGAGGGAACTCGGTGCGCACATCGTTCCCATCAATATCCTCAACCCGATCGCCGGCACTCCTTTCAGCGGTCGGGAGCCGTTAACCCCGTTGGAAATCCTCAAGTCCATTGCCTGCTTCCGGTTTATCCTGCCCAGGCAGGAAATCATGGTCGCCGGCGGCCGCACGGTCAATCTGCGCGACGCGCAAAGTATGATGTTCATGGCCGGGGCGAGTGCCCTGATGGTGGGGAACTACCTGACGACTCTCAATCAGCCGGTGGAAAAGGACCTCCAAATGCTGAAGGACCTGGGGTTGGATCCGAACTGGGACCGGCACGGCTTTTCGGACCAGGACCAGGCTCGCTCTGCGGCCGGTTTGGCGGAGGTCACGGTCTGACACACCGAACCTGTGCGTCGGTTAGTGTGTTGTATGGTCGGAGCATGTCCAATCGGTTAGATGACTGAACGCGCGACAAGGGGCGGTGGTGTGGGAAGGCTCGGGAGGAACGCCAAGGGTTACTCCGGAGAGACCTTAGACATCGCCGCCATCCTCAGTGAGTGCACCGCCGCCGCTCGGGCTCATGGCTGGACCATCGAAGAAATCCACCCGCCGACGCGCATCCTGGGTTTCACCCGCCGTTCAACCCTCAGACCGCAGGCGTTGGCGCGAGTTTACCTCTCCACCGGGATTCACGGCGATGAGCCGGCAGGCCCGCTCGCCATTTGCCGATTGCTGCGCGAGAATCAGTGGCCGTCTGACCTGAACATCTGGTTATGTCCCTGTCTCAACCCGGCAGGCTTTGTTCTCAACCGTCGGCAGAACGCTGAGGGTGTTGATCTGAACCGCGATTACCTGGAACCGAAGGCACCGGGCACCGTGGCTCACATCGCCTGGCTGAGACGGCAACCTGGCTTCGATCTTTGCCTGTGTCTCCATGAGGACTGGGAGTCGCACGGCTTCTACCTGTATGAACAGAATCCCGACAGGCGACCCTCCTTGGGGGAAGCCATCATTGCCCGCGTTGCCGAGGTTTGCCCGATTGACTCCTCGGAAGTCATCGAGGGTCGCCCAGCGCAAAACGGCATCATTCGCCCCAATCTTGACCCAAGCACCCGTCCCCAATGGCCTGAGGCATTCTTTCTGATTACGAACAAAACAAGGCTTTCCTACACTCTCGAAGCCCCGTCTGATTACCCCCTTTCCACGCGCGTTGAGGCGCTGGTTGCGGCCGTTAATACTGCCTTGGCAACCCTCGAACGCCACCGCGCCGCTCAAACCAGCGCCGGACCGAGCTAACCGGCACCATCACACCGTCATCCGTGTCCTCTGCTCCATCCAGGTTTGCCCGAGGGCCGTGAGGGTCTTACCCTTGAGCACACGCTCGGCCATGGGGAAGACAATACGCTCTTCCTTGTCGAAATGCTCGCGCGAGTAGGCCACCGCCGCGACCAAAAGCCGGCACGCGACCCGGACCTGCTTTGCCTCCTGGACCCGCTTCAGGTTTACGTCAATCTCCTGGTGCTCCTCGAGAAAGGTGTCGCGCTGGCCGATTTGCTCGAAACAGTGCTCCAGCGGCCCGATAAACAGTTCGTCCTCGGTATCGGAATGCGCCTTTAGCATGGACTCCATCAGCGCCGCCAGTGACTTGATCTCCGCCAGCGTCTTCAGCCGCGGCGCGGTCGCCTCAATGTGATCGAACAGGTTGTGGAACACCAAGTGTTCAGCCAGTAGAGCTTCCGTTATCTTCATCGCAGCAATGCTTCAGTCGTTGCCCAAATGTCCTTAGCAGAAGACGCGCGGCGACACCATCTAATTATTGGCCTGGCGATTCTACTTCCCCGGAGCGCCGGGGAAGAGCGCCTCGGTATCCAGCGTCTGCGGCCCGGAGTCGGTGCAGACCGTGTAGCGCGAGGCATACAAGGCAACCCCGGCGAACTCCCCCTTCGTATTGAGGATGTAATAATTGACGTTGAAGTTCGGCCGCCCGTGGTGGTTCAGCAGCCTTTTCTCGACCGTGAGCGCCGCCACCCGTTTCAGGGCCGTCATCCCCGCGTCCTTGGGCGACATTCCATTGCGCAGCAACTCGATGATCAGGAATGACCCGAGCGACACGAGATTCGATTCACCCCTGCCCGTGGAACCGGCAGCGCCGACCTCACCGTCCACGTAAAGCCCCGCTCCGAGAATGGGGGAGTCGCCGACGCGCCCGGGTATCTTGAAGGCCAGGCCGCTGGTCGTTGTTACACCGCATACCTCGCCCTGTGCGTTGACGCCGTTGCAGTTAATCGTGCCGTGCAAACGGTCGGCGCCCATCAGCCCTTCGGCGGCCATCGCCAGTGCCGCGCGGGCGCCCGCCTCCGCCCGCTCTTTGGGGTCCAGGTAATGCTGCGGGTCGGTTCGCCGCTTCCATTCCAACCAAAGGCGGCGTGACTTATCCGTGTTCAAATCCCTCTCGATTTTGAAGCCGAGGTTCCGGGCGAACCGCTGGGCGTCCTCGCCCACCAACAGCACATGATCGGTCTGCTCCATCACGGCCTTGGCGACGAGCGAGGGCGTCCGCACCCCTTCCAGGCACCCCACCGCGCCGGCCCTCTTGAGCGGACCGTGCATCACCGAGGCGTCCAGTTGAACCACTCCCTCCGCATTGGGCAACCCGCCGTAGCCCACGCTCGTGTCTTCCGGGTCCAGTTCGACGATATTCACGCCCGCTATCACCGCGTCGAGCACATCCGCCCCGGCGGTGATCATCTGGAACGCCCGCGCCACGCACGTCAACCCTTCGGCGTCCTTCGAGCGGTTGCCGTTGGCTGAGGACACTACCACCGGGTTGACGGTCCGTTGGGTAAGAATCTGCGGGGCCTGGCTTGCGGCTTGAGCTTCAGCCAACCCCACCAGCGAAGGGCCGGCCAGCGCGCCGATACCGGTCGCGGCCATGAATTTCCGGCGAGTGAACGTGAACTGAGGATTCGTCTTCATGGGTTGAGCATCGGCAAGGCAATACTCTTCGAGGCAGCTCAAAGCAATCATTTTGAGACGCATAGCTTTGGCCAGCGGACGGGTTTGGCGCTAGCCTTTGCCCCACCAAACTGCGGCGGAAGCTGCGCTGGGACCCGGCGAAGGAGCAATTCCTCAAGAATGACGAGGCCAATGCCCTGCTGGACCGGCCTATGCGCACTCCCGGAAACTCTAGCGAGCCGACGCCTTCGACGGGTGTGATGCGGCGCTTGCCGGGCAGGCCTAACTCGACGCGGGGCACGACCATGCTGGCCGCGGACATCCATCAACTCAGGAAAGGATTCAAGTCTGGTGCTGGGGCTGCGTTGAAGCTTTGCTCGCGCCGATCCCGCACCATCCCGGAGTTGACTCCGGTAACCTTGGCAGTAATCTCCGGCTCATGGATCTTCGCAACCGGACACGCGGGGCACTGCTGTTGCTCGTGACGACTCTCTCCCTGTCGAGCGCAGCGGCAGGAATCGAGAGCGGGTTCACCTCCATGTTCAACGGGAAGGATTTGACTGGCTGGGAAGGCCTGCCGGGGGCGTGGGGTGTCGTGGACGAAGCGATCACGGCGGAGAGCACGCCAGAAAAGCCCTGCAAACAGGCCCATTACCTGATGTGGCGAGGCGGCAAGCCGGGGGATTTCGAACTGCGAACGAACTTTCGCCTGCAGGGACCCGGCGGCAACTCCGGCATCCAGTTCCGCAGCCGGGAGCTTGCCAACTGGGACACCTCGGGCTACCAGGCAGACATCGAGAATGGCGACCAATGGACCGGCTGCCTCTTTGAGCATACCCGCGGCGGTGTCGCCATGCGAGGCGAGAAGGTCATCATTGATAAGGACGGCAAGAAGGCGGTCTCGCCCGTCGCCGTGCCCAGGAAGGTGCAGGAACTCATTGCCGGCGATGGCGCCTCGGGCGGAAATCCCTCCCGGAGCGCCGCGCTACTCAGCCAGGTGAAGCAGGGCGAGTGGAACTCCTATACCATCATCGCACGCGGACCGGAAATCACCCTGAAGATTAATGACATTGTCATGTGCCAGGTGACGGATCAACAGGCGGGCATGGCCGCCAAAGACGGCGTCATCGCCCTCCAAATGCACCCCGGCCCGCCGATGAAGGTCCAGTTCAAGAACCTCCGCATCAAGTTGCTCGGGCCCAAATCCAGTAACTGAGGCTCCTCAGGAGTCGCGCTTCCCCAATCGTCAACCCAAATCGCTTCGGAATTGCTGTTCGCGTGCGTACCCGCTGTGATCCGGTGGGACCGCCGGGGATGGGAAGACCCTGCTTGCTTCGGTAAAGTCACATAAGTATCTGTACCCAAATGACTTAATCCTCTTCTTTTGAGGGTTGTGGTGGAGAATTGACGGAAGTTCAAGGGCTACAGTGGGTTACCCAAAATGAGGTTCAGCCCGGGAGTTTGTTCTTTTCGGTGGGGCGGTTAGGCTGGAAGGGTAAGCCAAAGTCTGCTTTAGGCTCAAGCTCCTCGTCCTGCACCCTACCAGGGTCAAACGGGTCGGATGAACCTGGAAACGGAGCTTGTAATGCAGCCCTGTATGTTCCTCTTATCAAGAGAGTTGCAACTGGCGAACAGGTTCCGTCCCTGCCGGGATGGCACGGTGAGGCTGCGGTGTGGGCCCGGTGATACCCCGGTGTGGCTCCCATGGGGACCGCTCCCCATGGGAGCCACACCGGGGCCCCTCCGCAGTTTCGCCGGGAACACGGGCTCCACGACCGCTGGAAGGGCCCAAGGCTCTATCCAACCGCCAAACCGGCAGCAGGGTGTTCACGACCATCCATGTTCTAAGGAAGCCTAACTCTTACGTGTCATATCAGTTGGGCTGCGCCAGTGGACGGTCCGGATTCGAACTGCAGCTTGCGGGTAAGCGTGGGGAACAGGGGAGCATTGGGCCGCAACTTCCGTCCAATGGAAACGATTGACTGATACGACTTTATGGCTCTCAGATTACTACTGCGCCGGGTTGGGTGGATTGGCGTGGTTTCCCTTCTATTGCTCAGCCTGGGCGCGCCCGCCGCTGTTCGCTCTGCCGAGTTCGACACCAACAGCCCGGCTGCGCAGGCCTTGCAGCGGGCTGGCAGACTCTTTTCCGAGCAGCACTGGGCGGAGGCGCGCACGGCGTATGACGCCGCCCGCGGCCTGGAAAAGGACTGGGCCTCTCCGCCGGTTCGGCTGGCGGTCGAAGGTGCCGTGGCCTGCTCGTTGAAGCTCTCGGAATGGGACGACGCCCTGTCCCGCGCACAGGAGTTCGTTGGCAAGACGAAGGGCACGTTCGAGGAAGCCGTGGGCGAGCGTTTCCTCGCGGGGCTTTACCTGACAGTTCCCCACTACGGCACGAAGCGCGGCACAACCTTCCTGCGCGGGCAATGGACCCAGGGCGTCCAGGTCTATTCATATCGCAAGGACGCCCGGGAGGCGGTCAAACACTACGAGCGGGCACGCGAGCTTCTGGTGGGCCTTCCTGCAACCACCGGTGAGTTGAAGAAGCAGGTCCAGGCCGAACGCATTGGCGTGGATTTCGACCTCGCTACGGCGCTTTCGGGCGACGGCCAGTATGGCTATCGCTACGCGCGCTGGGGCCGGCCTTTCTGGTGGTGGTGGGGCGAGGGTCTGGAGGCCGAGGAGGACTCTGAGGCCGTGGAGGAAGCAGACTACGAGGAAACTCGCTGGGGCTGGGGTGGCGGCTGGGGCGAAGACCAAACGCCGCCCATCGGCATTCCGTTGGGGTCGGATGGCAAGCCGCAGTTTATCCAGGCGCCCACCGAATATTCTCCGAAGCTGGGCAGCGGGCAGAAGATCCGCTTCCTTCTCGACGAGGTGCGGCGGCTCGATACCTCGACCAACCGAAACGACGCCGCCCGCGCACTCTTTCGGTGGGCGATGATCGCCCGCACGCTATATGGGCCGGATTCAGCGAGCGGCTACAGCGCCGCGCAAGTCCGCTACGACCGCTTCGGCCGGCCGCTGCCTGCGCAACCGGACCCCGATGAGCCGAAGAAGAAGATGTGGGAGTTGGCCGACGATGAGGCCATTACCCTGGTTGGCGGCAAGCTGCGGCTCGTGACGCTGCCACCGTCCGAAAGCCCGATGACCCTGCTGCGTGAATTGGAGACGAAGTATCCGGAGAGCGAGCTTTGCCCCGAGGCGCAATACACCCGCGCGCTCTATCTCCAGACACGCCAGCAATTCCCCGAGGCGGTGAAGCAATACGAGGCGTTCCTCGAAGCCTACCCGAAGCACAAGCGCGCCCACGACGCGCTTGAACAGCTCCGGCGCATCGCCCAGGCCGATGTCATGCTGGGTCAAAGCGGCGTGTATTTGCCCGACGCGCGGCCCAAGCTCTCCTTCAGCTATCGCAACGCCGGCTCGGTCGAGTTCAAGGCGCTCAAGTTCGATCTGGTGAAGTACGTCCAGGACAGCCTGGAAACCACGCCGACCAACGGCTGGTGGGAGTACCGCAACTTCCAGTATTACTTCTTCCAGAACGATCGCTGGAAGAAGTATGTCGGCGCCGAAGCGGAGCGCTGGAGCGAGAACGTCCCGCGGCCGCCCGGCAACCGCGTCGCCGAGGGCAGCACCGCCGCGCCCCTCACGGAGCCTGGCGCGTACCTGGTCGAGGCCGCCGTGCCGGGCAAAGCGGAGCCGTCGCGGGTGCTGGTGCTGGTGACCGACCTGGCCCTGGTGCAGAAGAACGTGCTGGGCAAAGGTATGCTTTACGTCTGCGACGCTCGCACCGGCCAGCCGCTGCCCGAGAAGTCGGTTCGCTTTTACGAGCATTGGCAGATCTACAACCAGAAGAACCAGAGACACGACTTCTTCTGGGACTCGACCACGGCCACGACTGACACTAACGGCCTTGCATTCTTTGCGCGCAAAAACTCCAACCACGGTTCGACCGTGGATGCTCTCGTCACAGGCGAACAGGGGCGCATGGCATTCTCGTTCTTCCAGAACTGGAACGAGTCGGCCCACGTGCAGGGCGAATATTGGGAGAACGGCCCGCGCTATTACGTCGTCACCGACCGGCCCGTTTATCGCCCGGGCGCGACGGTGCAGTTCCGCGTGTGGGCGCGCAACGTCCAGGAGCGGCGCTACGTCGAACCGCGCGCTGGCGAGGGATTGAACATCGAGATTTACGACGCGAAGAACACCACGGTGAAGACGCTCTCGCTCACGACCGATGAATTTGGCGGCGCCAGCGGCGAATACACCTTAGGCGAAGAGCCGCCGCTCGGCGTGTGGCATTTGAGTGTCAATAGCTACCGGCCCGACGCCCATCACTGCGCTGGAGCGCTCTTCCGGGTCGAGGAATACAAGAAGCCCGAGTTTGAAGTCACCGTGAAGCCCGCCAAGACGCAGGCTCGCCTGGGAGAGAAGGTGTCGGCGAGGATCGAGGCGCGCTATTACTTCGGCGCGCCCGTCGCCAACGCAACCGTCTCCTACAAGATCTTCCGCGAGGATTACCACCACGTATATTTCGGCCCAGGGGAGTACGATTGGCTCTACGGCCAGGGCTATGGCCGCTATTATTACGCTTACCCGTGGCTGCCGTGGTGGGGACGCTGGGGCGGATTTATATGTTGGGACAGTTGGTGGCCCTGGCCATACGCCCGCAAAGCGGCCTTCTGGTTCCCGTGGGGTTACTATGGCGGCGACCCCGACCCGTGGCGTCACCGCTACGAAAGCGGCACGCGCAAGGCCCTGCGCGAGTTGGTCGCCAAGGGCGAGGGCAAACTCGCCGCCGACGGCTCTTTCGCGCTCGACATTGATACCGCCCGCGCCAAAGCCGAGCAGGGCGACTGCGACCACCGTTACACGGTCGAGGCCGAAGTGCGTGACGAAAGCCGCCGCACCATCGAAGGCCAGGGCAGCATCCTGGCGACGCGGCAGGAGTTCTATGCCTTCGTCAAGACCGACGGCGGCTGGTATCAGCCCAGGAACGAAGCCTTTGTCGAAGTCCGCACGCTTACTCCCGACAACCAGCCGATCACGGTCCCCGGCCAGGTCATCGTCAAACGCATCAGCTACAGCGGCGCCGACAACAGCGCGCCGGAAGAAGCCGAAGTGAAGCGTTGGGACGCCGAGACCGACGCGCAGGGTCGGCTCTCGTTCCGCTACCCGATTCCGGCCGAGGGCCAATACCGCATCACGTTCGTCACGCGCGATTCGGCGAAGGAGGAGGTGCAGGGCAATGCCGTCTTTTGGGTCAATGGGCCGAAGTTCGATGGCCGGGTCTATCGCTTCAACGACCTCGAAATCATTGCCGACAAACGCACCTATGAGCTCGGCGATACCGCGCACCTGCTCATCAACGTCGCCGAAAGCAACTCGCGCATCCTCTTTGCCGACCAGGTCAGCCAGGGCGTGCTGCTTAACTGGCGCTTCATGGACCTGCCCTCGCGTTCGACCGTCGTTGACCTGCCCATCGAGGCCAGGCATGTGCCGAACTTCTTTGTCGAAGCCACGCTCGTGCGCAATGGCCGGCTTCACACCGAGGCGCGCGAGCTTTTCGTCCCGCCGGTGAAGGGGCTGCTGAACTTGGCGATCCGGACCGACAAACCGATCTATCAGCCGGGAGAGACCGGGAAGGTCTCCGTGGCGGTAACGGACCTGAGCGGCGAGCCCGTGCGCGGCCAGGTCGCTTTGACCGCCTACGACCGGGCGGTAACCTATATCCAGGACGAGTTCGGTCCCAGCCCGCGGGTATTCTACTACGGGCAAAAGCGTTACCACACGCCCTACGCCGGTTTCTCGGCTGACCAGACCTTCGGCCCCTGGGGCAGCTTCGAGCGTCCCGAAGCGTATGTGGGCCAAGGCGGCGAGCCGGAAGCTTGGCGTGGTTCGTGGCGCCTGGAGGAATCGGGACTGAGTTTGAGCCTCGCCGACGCCATCAATGGCCCCGCCGGCATCAGCGGCGGGGGAGGCAGCGGTCCTCTCGGGACGTTTGGTGCGGGTGCTATCACGAAGGCATCCAGAGAACTGGCACAAAGCCCCATGTCAGTCGTAAACGGATTCGCGTCGGCCAGCGGAGCGTTGGCTTTCGATCGGTCCGACGTGGGGGACGAGTTTAAAAGCGAGGACGCTCGCTCCGGCCCCTCGGCCCTGCTCGAACCGGAAGTGCGCGTGAACTTCGCCGACACCGCCCTCTGGCTGCCGGTGCTCACCCTCGACGCCAACGGCAAAGCCGAGACCGAGATCCGCTTCCCGCAATCGCTCACCACCTGGCGCCTGCACGGCTATGCGCTGACCAAAACCAGCCAGGTCGGCGACGTTACCAACGAAGTCACCACCACCAAGAACCTCTTGGTCCGCCTGGAAGCGCCGCGCTTCTTTGTGGAGCGCGACGAGGTAGTCCTGTCTGCGAACGTGCACAATTACCTCCAGCAGGACAAGAAGGTGCAGGTGGAATTGCTTCTGCCAGCTGACCTCTTCGAGGGGGAAGGTAGGGCAGGCGTCTCGCCTGCCCAGAACGGTCAGAGCCAGGGTGTTGGGGGGCAGGCGAGACGCCTGCCCTACGTTGACCCGGCCCCAATCCTGCGGTTGGTGGCCGAAGGTACTGTGGCAGCCAACGGCGAACACCGCTTTGATTGGCCGGTGCGCGTGAAACAGGCCGGCCTCGCGCAGATCACCGTCAAGGCGCTCACGGATGAAGAGAGCGACGGGATGCGCCTCGCCTTCCCGGTGCTGATCCACGGCGTCAACAAAACCATCGCTCAGAGCGGCTCGTACCGCGCCGCGCAGGATGGCGAGCGCCTGCTCCAGCTCGACCTGCCCCGGGACATTGACCCCGAGCAGACGCGGCTGGAAGTCACCCTCTCGCCTAGCCTGGCCGGCGTGATGCTCGACGCGCTGCCCTACCTGGCCGGCTACCCCTATGGCTGCGTCGAACAAACCATGAGCCGGTTCTATCCGAGCGTGCTGGTTAAGGACACGCTGAAGAAGATGGGCACCGACCTCGAAGCCATCGGCCAGAAGCGCCAGCAGATGAACGCCGGCGACCTCACCAACCGCTTCGGCCGCTGGCAATCGCCGGTGTTCGACTCCGCCGAACTCGATCGCATGGTGCGCGCGGGCCTGGACCGCATTTATTTCCTCCAGCGCAACGACGGCGGCTGGGGCTGGTGGCGGGAGGACGATTCTTCGCCCTACCAAACGGCTTACGTACTGCAGGGCCTTCGCGCCGCGCGCGAAGCCGGCGTCAACGTGGATGGCGGCGTCTTCGAGCGCGCGCTCAATTACCTCCAGAACAGCACCGAAAAAGAGTTGGCCAAGCCCAAGGACCAGCAAATGCTCGGCGCACTGCAAACTCAGGCCTATCTCGCCTACATCCTGTCCCTCGAACACCGCCTCAACAATGATGAGCTGAAGAAGTGGTTCGCGGGCCTCTACGAGCGACGCGGCGAGTTGAACAACTACGGTCGCGCGCTCCTGGCCCTGGCGCTGCATAGCGAGCAGAAAACGGACGAGGCCAAGACCGTGCTGCGCAACCTTCTCCAGTTCGTCGAGCGCGACGACAGCAACGAGACGGCCTGGGTACGCACGCCGGTGGAGTGCTGGTGGTTCTGGTGGAACAACGACATCGAGGCCAACGCCTGGGCGCTTAAAGCGCTAGCCACCATTGACCCGCACAACGACCTCGCGCCGCGCCTGGTCAGGTGGCTGCTCAACAATCGCCGCAACGGTTACTACTGGCGGAGCACTCGCGACACCGCGCTGGTCATCGCCGCCATGACCGACTTCATGCGCGCCACCGGCGAGTCCGCGCCCGATTACTCGCTCACGGTCAGCGTGGATGGCCGGCCGATGAAGGAAATCAAGCTCACGAAAGAGAACTTCTTCACCTTCGACAACCAGCTCCGGCTCCACGGCCTCCAGCTCAAGTCCGGACCGCACAAGGTCACGCTCGCCAAGCAAGGCAAAGGCGCGCTCTACTACTCGGCTTACCTGAGCTACTTCACCAAGGAGGAGGACGTGAAGGGCGCCGGCAACGAAATCTTCGTCGAACGCCAATACTTCAAGCTGGCGCCAAAGCCGGAGAGGGTGGTCAAGCCGGGAAGGCTCGCCAGCTTCTTCGGCGCAGGCCACGCGGCCAGCGAAGCCAGGCCCGTTGCCGCCACCGGGCGCGCCGAACTGCGCGACGCCTACACGCGGGTTCCGTTGAAGAACGGCGACGCCGTCGCCAGCGGCGACAGGATTGAAGTGGTCCTCAAGCTCACCGCCAAGAACACCTACGACTATCTTGCATTCGAGGACATGAAACCGGCCGGCTGCGAGCCAATGGAGCTGCGCAGCGGCGGGCGCTGGGCGGGCGGCCTTTGCGCCAACCTGGAGCTGCGTGATGAAAGAGTGGTCTTCTTCATCGGCCTGCTGGAGCAAGGCCAGCACGTCCTCCGCTATAAGCTTCGCGCTGAGATCCCCGGCCATTTCCATGCCCTGCCCGCCAAAGGCTTCGCCATGTACGCCCCCGAGGTGAAGGCGATCAGCGACGAAATGCGACTGCGCATCAAGGAATAGGCGGCGCGGCGGCAGTCGCCCTGAACAACGCGTTCCTGATGCCGGCGGGCATGGACGCCTCGATACTCACGGCGAATCGGCGCATGACCACGGTCCCGATTATCTGCCAAGAAGGTACATTAAGGTACATTACAGACATGAGGTAGGGTGGTGATTATTCCGGCGCACGAATCCGTGCGGGGGGCTGTGATGGGCCACGGGGCCGCAAAGCGGGGGCCTATGGCGGGTAGCAAGTCGCCGAGTTTCAGGGCCTTTTCAGGCGGCATAGGCTTCCATTCCTACGCAGGAGCAAACCAGGTTCCGGTCGCCATAGACGTTGTCAATGCGGCCGACGGCGGGCCAGAACTTGTGGTCGTGCTGCCATTTGGCGGGAAAGCAGGCTTGTTCGCGAGTATAGGGGTGGTCCCAGTGCTCGGCGGCGAGCATGTCGGCCGTGTGAGGGGCGTTCTTCAGGACGTTGTTCTGCTTGTCAGCCTGGCCGGACTCGATGGCAGTGATTTCGGCGTGGATGCTGATCAGGGCGTCGCAGAAACGGTCGAGCTCCTGTTTGGATTCGCTTTCCGTCGGCTCGACCATCATCGTGCCGGGCACGGGCCAGGAAATCGTCGGGGCATGGAAGCCGTAATCCATGAGGCGCTTGGCGACGTCCTCGACCGTGACGCTCTTGAAGTGGCGCAAGTCGAGAATGCACTCGTGTGCCACCAGGCCAGCGTGGCCGCGGTAGAGCACGGGGAAGTGGGTTTGCAGGCGGCGGGCGATGTAGTTCGCGTTTAGGATCGCGTATTGGGTGGCCTGGGTGAGACCCGCGCCGCCCATCGCGAGCATATAGACCCAGGATATGGGCAGAATGCTGGCGCTGCCCCAGGGCGCGGCGGACACGGCGCCCACCGGCTTCTCGCCCCCGAGGTTTACCACGACGTGGCCGGGCAGGAAATCCACCAGGTGCTCGGCTACGCCGATCGGTCCCATGCCCGGGCCGCCGCCGCCGTGTGGAATGCAGAAGGTCTTGTGCAGGTTCAAGTGGCACACGTCCGCGCCGATATCGCCGGGCCGGCAGAGGCCGACTTGCGCGTTCAGGTTCGCGCCGTCCATATAGACTTGTCCGCCATTGGCGTGCACGATGGCGCAGGTCTCCTTGATAGCCTCTTCGAATACTCCATGCGTGGAGGGATAGGTCACCATCAGAGCGGCCAGCTCGTTGCGGTTGGCTTCGGCCTTGGTGCGCAGGTCGGCGAGGTCAATGTTACCCTCCTTGTCGCAGGCCACGGCGACCACCTTCAGCCCGGCATTTACGGCGCTGGCGGGATTGGTGCCGTGGGCGGAGGTTGGGATCAGGCAGACGCTGCGGTGTGCTTCGCCGCGGCTGGCGTGCCAGGCGCGAATGACCAGCAAGCCAGCGTATTCGCCCTGCGAGCCGGCATTGGGCTGGAGTGAGATGCCCGCAAGGCCCGTAATCTCGGCGAGCCACTCCTCCAGGTGCTGGAAGATGGTCTGCCAGCCGCGCGTCTGGCGAAGCGGGGCAAAGGGATGCAAACGACTGAGCTCTGGCCAGGTGATCGGGAGCATCTCCGCTGCGGCGTTGAGTTTCATCGTGCAGGAGCCGAGCGGGATCATCGAGGTTGTCAATGACAAGTCGCGCGACTCCAGCCGCTTCAGATAACGCATCATCTCCGTCTCCGAATGATAACGGTTGAACACCGGTTGCGTCAGATACGGGGTTGTCCGTGCGAAGGGGTTCGGGGCCTCGGCATTCACTTCCTGGGCCAGCTCGCTTGGAGTGAAATCAGGAACGCGCTCGCCATTGAAGACGCGCCAGATGTCCCCCAGGTCTTTTTCCGTTGTAGTTTCGTCCAGCGAAAGGCCGATGGTCCGCTCGTTGATGATGCGGAAGTTCATCCGGTGCGCTTCGGCGGCCGGCTGGATCTCGGTGGCCCGTTTGTCGCCGAGGTCAATGCGCAGTGTGTCGAAGAAGTAGGACAGGCGTCCCGCCTGTCCTGGCATCGGCGCGGAGGCAGAGCTGGGTGGGGAAGACAGGCGAGACGCCTGTCCTACTTTATACCCTAGCCGCTCCAGGCCCCGCGCGAGGACACAAGTGAGGCGATGGATATGCTGGGCGATCTTACGCAACCCGTGCGGGCCGTGATAGCAGGCGTACATGGACGCGATGCTGGCGAGTAGCGCCTGGGCCGTGCAGATATTGCTGGTCGCCTTCTCGCGGCGGATGTGCTGCTCGCGGGTTTGTAGCGCAAGCCGCAGGGCGGGCCGGCCGCGGGAATCCTTCGAGACGCCGACGATGCGGCCGGGCGTATGGCGTTTGAGCGCCTCGCGTGTGGCAAAGTAAGCTGCGTGTGGCCCGCCGTAGCCGAGCGGGATGCCGAACCGCTGCGCGCTGCCGACGGCGATATCCGCGCCGAATTCTCCCGGTGGACGGAGCAGCGTCAGGCTCAGTAAATCCGCTGCGACTGCGACCAGCGCGCCCGCCTCATGCGCCTGCTGCACAAAGCCGGCGTAATCCACAATCTCGCCGTAGGTGTTCGGATATTGGACCAACGCCCCGAAAACCTGCTCGTTGAAGGCAAAGGTGCTGTGGTCGCCGACAACGACTTCGATCCCACGCGCCTTGGCGCGGGTCCGCACCACGTCCGTGGTCTGCGGATGGCAGTCCGCCGAGACGAAGAAGATATTCCTGTCCGCCTTAAGGCCGTGGCAGAGGGTCATGGCCTCGGCAGCGGCGGTAGCTTCGTCGAGCAACGAGGCATTGGCCACATCCAGTCCAGTCAGATCAATGACCATCGTTTGGAAGTTCAGCAAGGCTTCCAGTCGGCCCTGGGCGATTTCGGCCTGGTAGGGTGTGTAGGGGGTGTACCAGCCGGGATTCTCCAGCATGTTGCGCTGGAGCACGGCGGGCGTGATACAGTCGTAGTAACCCATGCCGATGTAGGAGCGGAAGACTTGGTTCTGCGAGGCAACCTCCTTGAGCGCCGCCAGGACTTCGTGCTCGCTGCGGCCCGGTGGCAATTGCAGCGGACGGGCCAGCCAAATCTGTGCCGGGACCGCTTCTTGGGTCAGGGCATCGAGGCTCCTATAACCGAGCAGGTCGAGCATTTGCTCGGTTTCTTGGGCATTGGGGCCGATGTGCCGGTTTAGGAACTGGATGGGATGCGACAGAGCAGGGGCGGTGCCCACAGCGGCCGACCTCGTTTGCTGCGGCGTGATGGGATTTTGGTCTAAAGTTCCCGGTACAGGCATCGGGAGAGGCTACGAACCGCTCTCTGCGAATCAAGTTAGATTTGGCCGACCGGCGTGAGGATCGCAAGGCTCGAGACCCGCTGGCAGGCCGCCATACCGGATACGCGTGCTTGCCGAACGACCGCCTCTGCCGCTACCATGCGCGGCGAGAGACTGCTAGTGCGCGCGAAGTGAACAGCACGCCCTCAGCAGATTCCTGAGACTATGACCAAACCAACCTTGCTCGTCCTGGCCGCCGGCATCGGCAGCCGCTATGGCGGCCTCAAGCAAATTGACCCCATCGGACCGGGCGGAGAAACAATCATTGATTACTCCGTCTTCGATGCCCTGCGCGCCGGGTTTGGGAAACTCGTATTCGTCATCCGCCGGGACATCGAGGAGCAGTTCAAGCAGCACATCGGCAGCCGGTTCGAGCGGCGTGTGGCAGTCGAGTATGTCCTTCAGGAGCTGGACAAACTGCCGCCCGGGTTCTCCGTGCCCGCCAATCGGCGAAAACCCTGGGGAACAGCCCACGCGGTGCTCATGGGGACCGAGATAATCCGCGAGCCCTTCGCGGCCATCAACGCGGATGACTTCTACGGGATGAACTCGTTCCAGTTGTTGAGCCGGCACTTGGCGTCGGGAAGCCCGGATTACGCAATGGTGGGGTTCGTCTTGAAGAACACGCTCTCCGAGTTCGGGAGCGTGGCCCGCGGTGTCTGCCAGACTACCGCCGATGATTACCTCCAGAGCGTCGTCGAGCTAACCCATATTGAAAGGACTGGCAATGCGGCCCAGCATACCGACGCCAGCGGACGAGTGCATCCGTTGACGGGCGAGGAGGTCGTTTCGCTGAACCTATGGGGGTTTACGCCGGGTATCTTCGAGCATCTGCGGCGGGAACTGGTTTCCTTCCTGAATCAACACGGGCAAGATGAGAAGGCGGAGTTCTTCATTCCGACGGTGGTGAACAACTTGATTAATGCCGGCCAAGCGCGGCTGCGGGTCTTGCGCACGCCGGATTCCTGGTTCGGCGTGACTTACCGCGAGGACCGGCCCCGCGTCATCCAGAGCGTGCGCCAGCTCATTCAGCGCGGCGACTACCCGGAACGGCTTTGGCCATAGCGGTGACGGGGCTTTGGGTCACTTCCTCATCCTCGGCTTGTCAGCTCGCAGCACGCGCAGCGTGAAGCCCCGGCCGTTCTCGAATGGCTCGACGGTCGCGGTGACTTCAAGCACGCGGTAGCGGACGGTGTTCAGGCCGTAGGATTTGTAGGTGCGGGCGAAGAGTTCGGTCTCCACGATGCCAGTCCAATCGGCGATGGTGATGAACTTCATCGGCTCGCCGGTGATCTGGTGGAAGAGGCGCTGCTCGATGACCAGCCCACAGGTAACAACTTGCTGCCCGATGTGGTCCGCCAGGCGGTTGATCGGACAATAGGTGTCCCAGGCAATGTCGGGGAAAAGTTCCAGCGGATGGCCGCTCGCCGGGTAGCCCAGGAGTTCCTCTTCGTCGCGCAGGCGTTGCCGGCGGCTGAGCTCGGCCAGCGGGACGGAAGGCAGGCGGTCAAGATTGCCCGGCGGCAGGAGCCAGAGCTGGTGGTTTGCCATTGGCGATTGGCGATTGGCGATTGAGCCTTTGCCTTGCGTGCTCAGTGCTTCGGCAGTGTGGCATAAGGACCGGAACGCCCAATATTGCGCGGTGCGGCTCTGGCCGAAGTCGTCGAAGGTGCCGACGCGAATCAGCGCTTCCATCTCCTCGTTGAGCGGTCGGACGCGCAGGAGGAAATCGGCCAGTGAAGTGAAAGGCGCGCGCCCGCGCTCGCGCAGGATAGTTTCCCCGGTGCGGTGGGTGAGGCCCTTGACCTGCAAGACGGGGATGCGGATGGCAAGTCCGAAATCCGAAGTCCGAACTCCGAAGGAAGGCCGAAATCCGAACTCCGAACGTGCGACAGGTTTCAGACTTTGTCCTTCGGATTTCGAGCTTCGGATTTCTCTCGGATTTCGGTTTTCGGATTTCGGATTTGCTTCCACCGTGAAGCTCGGCCCCGGCTCATTCACCGAGGGCGGCAGGAGGGGAATGCCGAGGCGGTGGCATTCGAGCACATAGACGAGCGGTGAGTAAAAGCCCTTCCCGTTGGTGAGCACGGCCGCCATGAATTCCGCGGGATAATGGAGCTTGAGCCACGCGGATTGGTAGGCCTCGACGCCGTAAGCGGTGCTGTGCGCTTTGCAGAAGGCGTAACCGCGGAAGCCCGACACGAGGTTCCAGACTTCCGCGATCTCCTCCTCCGTTCGGCCAAGCCGGCGCGCGCAGTCGGCGAACTCGGTTTGGATCTGGGCGATGACATCGGCTTTCTCCTTGCCCAGGGCGCGTCGCAGGATGTCCGCCCGCCCGGGCGGCAGGCCGGCGAAGGCTTCGCAGATCTGGAGGATGTGCTCTTCATAGACGACCAGCCCGTAGGTGCTGCGCAGGCACGCTTCGAGCGACGGATGCGGATAGCGCACCGCGCTGAGGCCTTGGGAACGAAGCGCAAACTCCGTCTTCTTGCACTCGTTGGCCGCGCCGGGGCGGATGACGGACACGATGGCGATGAGCGTGTCAATGTCCCGCACGTTGCACATCTTGCAGAGGGAGATCATGGCGGGGCTTTCGATATGGTGCACGGCCCGCGCCTGGCCGCTCGCGATTAACTCCCAGACGCAGGGATCCTCCCACGGTTCCAGCGCTTCGAGGTTGAGCGGAGAGGGCGCGGGAAGTCCGAAGGAAGGCCGAAATCCGAAAGCCGAAGTGCCCGTGGACCGTGCGGCAGCCGTGGGACGGCAAGGCAGTGTCGCAGTAAAGCTTTCGCAGAGTGTTGCATCATCCGCACTGCGACTTCGGATTTCGGATTTCGGATTTCGGCCTTCCTTCGGATTTCGGATTTCGGGCTTCGGATTTTGCCTCAGCATCTCCTTCACATCCCGCATCACCGCCAGCCCGCCCTGGGCCAGAATGTCCATCTTTACCAGGCCGATGGCTTCGACAGAGTCCATGTCGAAGTGCGTCGTGGGGTAGCCTTTGGCGGAGACGAAGCAAGGGGTGATCTGGTTCATCGGCTGGCGGGACATCACCAGGCCGCACGGGTGCATCTTGGGGTAGCGCGGGAAGCCGTCGAGGAAATGCGCCATCTGGAGCGCGCTGCGATAAGGCTCCTCGGCCAGCGGCAACTCGCGGCACTCGGGCATCTCGGCGACGGCTTCGGCCAGCTCGCCCACCCGTGAGAAGTGCGGCAACCGCTCGGTGATGCGGCGGACCTGGAATTCGGAGACACCCAGGACCTTGGCCACTTCGGCAAAGGCGCTGCGGGATTGAAAGGTGGAGAAGCCGCCCACAATGGCCGTTCGCGCCGAGCCGTATTTGGCAAAGATCAGATCAATGACATCGTCTTTGCGGTCGTGCGGGAAATCCACGTCTATGTCGGGCAGTTTGTTGAGCGCCATGCGGTCCTTGTTCAGGAAGCGGCGGAAGTAGAGATCGAAGCGGATGGGGCAAACGCCGCTGATCTCAAGGCAGTAGCAGGCCAGCGAGTCGGCGGCGCTGCCGCGCGTGATCCATTCGATGCCGCGGCGGCGGCATTCCTGCAGGATGTCCCACATGACGAGGAAGTATTCCTCGTAGCCCACCTCGGTGATGATGGCCAATTCCTGCTCAAGCTGTGGCCTGAGGCGGGCGTGCTGCTTCGGGTAACGGCGCTGGAGTCCCGCCATGACAAGCCGGCGCAGAAAGGCCGCCGGTGTGGAACCGTCCGCGGGCGCGTAGCCGGGGAATTGCGGCTTGCCGAGGGAGAAGGCGAAAGAGCAGCGGTCGGCGATCTCAAGGCTGTGCGCGAGCAACTCGGGGTGCGCGGCAAAGAGCCGCCGCATTTCGGCCGGTGGCCGGAAATGGTATTCGCCGTCCAGCCGCTTCTCGGGATGCGTTTGCCGCAGGAGTGTCAGCGTGCGAATGCTTTGCACGACGTCATACTTCCAGCGGTCGGCAGGCGATTCGTAATGGATGGGAAACGAAGCGACGCAGGGCAGGGGAGCCGGGCGCTTGTCGAAGGCATCGGGACTATTCACTTCCAGGTAAAAGCGACCGGGGAAGAAATGGGCCAGCTCGGCGGCGGGACTGACGGCGAGCAGCCCCTCAGTGGGAAATCCGAGATCCGAGATCCGAAATCCGAAGGAAGGCCGAGATCCGAAATCCGAAGGAGCACACTCTAAGCGGGACGGACTTCGGACTTCGGACTTCGGACTTCGGATTTCCTTCGGATTTCGGATTTCGGATTTCGGATTTTCCTGCTCACTCAGAATGCGGCAAAGATTCTGATACCCCGTTTGATCCTGGACGTAGAGGCACACCCGCTGGCCGTTCCATTCGATCTCGGCGCCGATAATGGCTTTCATTCCTGCGCGGGTGGCGGTCTCGGCGAATTCCACCGCGCCATGCAAGTTGTGTTTATCGGTCAAGGCAATGGCCGGCAGTTCATGTCGCTTGCCCAGTTCAACAATGGCGCTGATCGAAAGCGTAGAGTCGAGAAATGAGTAATAGCTGTGGACGTTGAGCGGGATGCAGGGGCAATGAGGAATGGGGACGGCGGTGGTTGGGTGAAACGTGAAACGTGAAACGTGAAAGCGTAAATCCGCGCCGGGGGATACGTTTATGATTTGCCGCGCGTTTGCTTCCGGCGGCAGCCGGGCGATTGAGTGGCCCAAACGCTGCCGTTGCACCACGGCAACCCGATAGGGTATGGGCGATTCTTTGAGATGCTGGCTTGAGCCGAGGCCAGAGTTCGTCGGCTCGTTGGCAGTTGCGAGCGGTCGGGCGCGGAGGATAAAATCATGTCCGCGCAGGACCACGCCGCGGCCATACTTCTCGCGCAACGCATCCACGACATCCGCCAGGCGCTGCTGCGCCTCGTGCTGCCGGGCAGGGGCATCCAGGGCGAGCAGGCCCCGGAAGCGCCCGTCGTAGAGGTTCGAGAGCTTGAGCGAGACCAGCCGCAGGCTTACTCGCCGTTTCCACGCTTTGCGCAGGAGGCGGGAGACCTCGCCATAGATCTCCGTCTCCAGGTCCGTGGGCTCATCCAGGCTCACGCTGGCTTGCTCCTCGTCCATGTCGTTGTAACGGACCTTGACGGTGAGCGTGCGGATGCTCTTTCCGTCCGCGCGCACCTTGGCCATGAGCTTGTCTCCCATGCGCCGCAAGGTGGCCTCCAGGAAGTCTTCGTCCGTGGTGTCCGCTGCGAAGGTCTCCTGCTCGCTGTAGGATTTGGCCGGCGCGCGCACGGGCACGACCGGCCGGTCGTCAACGCCTCGCGCAAAACTGCACAACTGCGGCGCCAGGTTGCCGACGACCATCCCCAGCAACTCGGCCGGCGTCTGTGCAATCTGGCCGATGTGGGCCAGCCCGGCGGCATTCAATTGGTTCGCCGTCTTCGGGCCAACCCCGGGCAGCCACTTGTTGGCAAGCGGGGCCAGAAAGCCCGCTTCGCCTCCGGCCGGCACGAACTGAAAGGCGGCGGGCTTTTGCACCTTGGAGGCAATCTGGCTGATGAGCTTGTTGCTGCCGATGCCCTCGCTGACGGGGAGTTTGAGCGCCTGGCGGATGGCGTGGCGAATCGTCTCGGCAATGTTCACTGCGGGCTTGCGTGCGCCCGTCAGGTCGAAATAGCCCTCGTCAATCGAGCCGATCTCCACGTCCGGCGTGAAGTCGTATGCGTAGGAGAACATCAGGCGGGAGAAGAGCTCGTATTTGTCGAAATCGCCCGGCAGCAGAATCAGCCGGGGGCAGAGCCGGCGCGCCAGGGTGGTGGGCATCGGTGTGTAGATGCCGAACTTGCGGGCCTCATAGGAAGCCGAGGCGATGATGCCGCGCTTTTCGCCGCCCACGGCGATGGGTTTGCCACGCAGCCGCGGGTCTGCCGCCTGCTCCACCGAGGCGAAGAAGGCATCGGCGTCCAAATGCACAATGGAGCGATGTGAGGAAGCAGGCATATCTCAATTTACGATTTGCGATTTAGGATTTACGCGTGCCTAGACCGATCAGCGCGTAAATCGTAAATCGTAAATCGCAAATTCATTTGCGCTTGCGAACCAGCGCGACCATGACGCCCTGGATTTGCAATTCCTCTTGCGGGATAAGGCTGGGGTAACGGGGGTTTTCCGCGCGCAAATGCGGCTTGCCTCGCTGCATGACGAACGTCTTGAGCGTCACCTGACCGTCAATCAGCGCGGCGACAACATCCCCAGCCCGAGGCTGCACGCCATGCTCAATTATGGCAATGTCGCCATCCACGATGCTCTTGCCGATCATCGAGTCCCCGCGCACCTTCAGGCCAAAGGTCCGGGCCGTCGGCTTGATGCCAAGCGTCTCCACGTCAATCAGCACGCAGCCCTCCTCCTCTTGCGCCGTGTCCTGGGGCAGGCCAGCGGGGATGGAGCCGTAAATCGGCACCGACACCACCCGTGGCCGGAACCGGATTTTGGGCGCGTTGGGGGCCACCACCTGGAGCGTCCGGGCCCGGCCAGCCAGGCTTCTCAGGTATCCTTTGTGACGCAGGGCCTGCACATGTGCCAGCGCCGCATTCGGGCTGCGGAAACGGAAATGTGCCGCGATCTCGCGGAGGGTGGGAGTAAGTCCTTCGGAGTCTTGTTTGCCCTGAATGAAACCCAGAATTTGCTGTTGTCGTTGAGTAAGCGTATTCATGCTGAACAAATGTCCAGTATTGAGAGGATTTTGTCAAGGGGCGCTAGATGCGAGCCGCCCCAGGCTTCACAGCAAGTTTATCCTACCAGCGGCAAGAAAGCAGTTCTCCCTCGTTCTGAGCCTTGCCAGGGCCATGCCAACGCCATGCACCAGCGATGCACCAGCGGTGCACACCGGATGCACCACCGGTTCCCGCTGGTGCATCGCTGGTGCATCGCTGGTGCATCGGGTGTGCACCTCTTGTACATGACCCGAGGGGCCAAGGGAAAGGGTCAAGCCGGAGGGTGGTTCGGCCCGGAAGTGCGTGAGACCGGCTGCCGAGCCCGTGATCTTCGTCAGCCGGTATAACCTGGGAACCGCGCTTTCCCGCTAAACAAGTCAAACAACGCGAACAGCAGCACGCAAATGTGGCCCTCGCGGCCAACCTGGAAGGCAGTTTGAAGGGGGATTTGGAATTGCCGATTTGCTTGCCCGCCGTGGCTGCGTGGGCTAGTCTGGCGCCGATATGGAAGAAAGCGCGCCGCCGACATCTTACACGCCGTCAGCCCATGCACCGCCGCCGCCTGCAACGCCTCCACCACCGCCGTTGTCGCCTCCGCCAGTCATTGGGCCGCCGTCCCCGACGCCTCCGCGGCCTCGCCGCGGGTGGATGATCTTTGCGATTCTGCTCTTGCTGTTGCTGGGAATCAGCCTGCTCCTCAATCTAAGCAGTTTTCTGGACGGCCTCAGCCCCATGAAGGTGACGCACGTCCGCCCCGCCGGCCCGCGCCTGGAGGAGGTTGTTACCAAGGATAACGATGCTCCTGGCAGCAAGATCGCCATCGTGGGGATTGACGGGATTATCACCGACCGGGTCATAGACCAGGGCGGGTTCAACATGGTGGACGTGATCAAGGCGCAGTTGAAACGGGCAGAAGAGGACCAGAGAGTGAAGGCGGTGATCCTGAAGGTGGACTCTCCCGGTGGCGAGGTTCTTGCGGCGGACTCCATCGCCCGGGCGATAGCCGAGTTCCAGAAGAAACGGCACGGGAAACCCGTCGTGTGCTCGATGGGCAGCCTGGCAGCCTCCGGCGGTTACTATGTTGCGGCCCCTTGCCGTTGGATTGTAGCCCACGACCTGACGATCACCGGCAGCATCGGCGTGATTCTCAGCACGTGGAACTATCGCGGTTTGATGGACAAGGTCGGCCTGCGGCCCGAGACCTTCAAGAGTGGCAAGTACAAGGACATGTTGAGCGGCTCGCGCGAGCCCGACAGCATCACTTCCGAGGAACGTGAAATGATTCAAGCCTTGATTGATGAGACCTATGCCAAGTTCAAGTCCGTGGTGGCTGAAGGCCGCAAATTCGCGCGTGACCAGAACAAGGCCGGCGGCCGGGCCCTAAGCGAAGACTGGGCCGACTATGCCGATGGCCGCATCCTGTCGGGCACGGAAGCATTCAAGTTGGGTTTTGTGGACGAGTTGGGATCCTTCGACGACGCCGTCAATCGCGCAAAGACCGTCGCGGGGATTCGAGATGCCAACCTGGTGGAATACCAGCAGCGCTATGACCTGTCCGACCTCTTTCGCTTGTTTGGCCAGACCGAGGCAAGAGCCGTTAAGCTGGATCTGGGCATGGAGACACCCAAACTCCAGGCGGGTCGGCTTTACTTCCTGTCGCCCACGTTCCTTCAATAGCGGTGAAAGGGGTGACGATCATTGCGCACCCGCTGGTGCAGCATAATCTGACCCGCCTGCGCGATCGGGAGACCGGACCGCAGGAATTCCGGCGGGCGCTGAGCGAAGTGGCGGCCTTGATGCTCTACGAAGCGACGCGCTCGTTTGCCATCGCGCCCGTCGCCGTGTTGACTCCTCTGGCGCGCGCCCGTGGTTTCCGCCTGCGGCGCGAGGTCGTACTGGTGCCGGTTCTGCGGGCCGGCCTGGGTATGTTGGATTCCATTCTGCAACTCATCCCGCACGCGCGGGTGGGATTTATCGGCCTGAAACGCGAGGAAACCACCTTGCGCGCGAGTTTCTACCACAAGAGCCTGCCGCCCGACCTGCGCCGGTTCGAGGTGGTATTGATTGACCCGATGCTCGCCACGGGCGGGAGCGCGGTGGCGGCAATGGACCTCTTGACCGAACTCGGCGCCAGCCGCGTGCGCCTGGTGAACCTCGTGGCCGCGCCCGAGGGTATCCGCTGCGTGCGCTCGCATTACCCGGATTTGCCCATTTTCACCGCGGCGGTTGACCGGAAATTGAACGAGAAGGGCTATATCCTGCCGGGTTTGGGAGACGCCGGGGACCGACTGTTTGGCGTCTAGAGTCCTTGAATCTTGAAACTCGTTGTAGGGAGATCAAGTTTTAAGCGGCCA
>CAZVFC010000032.1:0-101815 GCA_964625855.1 uncultured Verrucomicrobiota bacterium
AAGGTTCAAGGTTCGAAGTTCAAGGTTCAAGGTTCGAAGTTCAAGGTTCAAGGTTGCTGTCTTCCTAATCCCGCTCCGCCTGCCACCGCGGCATCAGTTCATGGGCTACGCCCAAGTGGTCCAGCACCCGCGCCACCACCGTGTCCGCCACTTGCTCGACGCTCTGCGGCCGGGTGTAGAAAGACGGATTGGCCGGCAGAATCGTTGCCCCCGCGTGGATCAGGAGTTCGAAGTTCTTCACGTGGATGAGGTTCAGCGGCGTCTCGCGTGGGACCAGGATGAGCTTCTTCTTCTCCTTCAACACGACGTCCGCCGCCCGGAGCAGCACATCCTCGCTGTAGCCGTGCGCGATCCGGCCCAGCGTGCCCATGCTGCACGGGATAATGACCATGGCATCGGGGGCGTTCGAGCCGCTGGCGAAGGGAGCGTTCATGCTCTTGAGGTTGTGCACCGAGACGCCGGCCGACAGCCGCAACCCGCGCGGCAGTTCCTCGGCGAGGACCACCGGGGCGTATCGGCTCAGCACCACATGCACCTCCTGCTGCCGGGGATCCAGGTTGTCCAGCAGGCGCTGGGCATAGAGCGAGCCGCTGGCTCCGGTAATGGCGACAAGTATTCTCAAGCGCGACGAATGGTTGAGTCGTAACTCGTGCCCACTATGGCGGCGCGCCGGGTTATGGGCAAGGGCGCATCTGCAAGTTGTTGGTCTGGTTGGTAGGGACGCCTCGGCGAGGCGTCCGCGTCCACCCCAAACCGGACGCCTCGGCGAGGCGTCCCTACCAACAACCTGCAAATGCGCCATGGGCATGGCTTTCCGATTCGGCTTGAGTCGCGCCCGGTCTTGCGCAGAATGCCACGGTGTTGCAATCGCGCAAAGGCCTGGCTGCCCGGTCCGCCGCCGCATTGGGCCTTCTGGTCCTTGTGCTGGCGGGTTGCGCTACCGACGCGCGCCGCAAGGCGGAACGGGCGCCGGATTGGGAAAGCGAAGCGACGGTGACCAACCTCCCGCCGGCGCCGGTGGCACCGGTGGCACCGGTGGTTGAGACACCGACACCTCCTCCGCTTCCTCCGCCTCCCATCCCGCCGCCGCTCGTGCCAGCCAACGAGCTGGCTGAAACCTGGGTTTCCCTGCACGACTGGTGCAGCTCAGCCGGCCTGGCCGCGCCGTATCCAGCCGGACTGGTGCCCACGCCCGCCTATGCGCTGATCACGTCCAACGGCATCTTCGCCCTGCGCACCGGGACGCAATTCGCCCACTGGGACGGGGTGGAATTCTGGCTCGGGTTCGCGCCCGAGATGATTGACGGCGAGCCTTACGTGCACGCGCTCGACCTCAAGAAGACCTTGGAGCCGTTGATTTTCGGCTCTTCCATCGGCTTCCTCCGGGCCAATCCTACCATCGTGATTGACCCCGGGCATGGCGGCACCGACGGCGGGGCCAGAAGCATTCTAGGCGACCGCCACGAGCGGGAGTTCACGCTTGATTGGGCGCAGCGGCTTGCCGGGCTTCTCGCCACCAACGGCTGGCAGGTCTTCCTGACGCGCAGCAACGACACCTACCTGTCGCTCTCGAACCGCGTCGCCCTGGCGGAACAACACAACGCCGGCCTCTTCCTGAGTCTGCACTTCAATTCCGCCGGGCCCAAGGAGCGTGAGACCGGCCTGGAAACGTATTGCCTCACGCCTGCGGGCATGGAGTCGAGCGTCACCCGCGGGTATGAGGACGATCCCGCCCTGATCTTCCCGAACAACGCTTTTGACGAGCAGAACCTCCTGTTGGCCGCCTGCGTGCATCGCGCGCTGTTGCAGGTCAATGGCCGGCACGACCGGGGTGTGCGGCGCGCCCGCTTCCTCGGCGTGCTCCGCGGCCAAAACCGCCCCGCGATCCTTGTCGAAGGAGGTTACCTCTCGAACCTGGTCGAAGCCAGGCGGATCGCCGACCCGGCGTACCGGCAGCGAATGGCGGAGGCGGTCGCTGACGCCCTCAACGGCAAGCCCGAAACCCGAAGGCCGAAACCCGAAGTGGCGCGCTCCGAGGCGGCGGGTAACGGGAAGGGGCCGGAGGGTGGAAGCCAGAGGCCGGCGGTCAACGGTCCGAAGCCGGGAGTCACGCCCGCAAGCGTTCAGCACCCTTGAAAACCGATCCGGTATCACGTTCTGCACGTCACATCCTGGTCACCGGCGGCGCCGGCTTCATCGGATCGCACCTGGTCGAACGCCTCCTGGCCGACGGCAACACCGTGGCCGTCGTGGACGATCTTTCCACCGGAAGCCTGGAGAACTTGCGAGCTGTCCGAGCGCATCCTCACCTGCGGGTGTTGGAGTCGAGAGTATCCGCCTGTTCCGAACTGGCGCGGCTCGTCGCGGAGGCAGAATGCGTGTATCACCTCGCCGCAGCGGTTGGCGTTGAACTGGTCGTCCGCTCCCCAATCCATGTCTTGGAGACGAATCTGCATGAGACCGAGGTACTGCTGGAGGCGGCAGCCGTCCGGGGCGTGCCGGTGCTGGTCGCCTCGACCTCCGAAGTCTATGGCAAGAGCCGCAAGGAAGCGTTTGACGAGGAGGACGACCTGCTGATCGGCCCGCCGCACCAGGCGCGCTGGAGTTACGCCTGCTCGAAGCTGATGGACGAGTTCCTGGCTCTGGCTTACGCGAAGGAGCGGGCGCTGCCGGTGGTCATTACGCGCCTCTTCAACACCGTCGGCCCGCGGCAGACCGGGCGATATGGCATGGTGCTGCCGAGATTCATCGCCGCCGCCCGGAGCGGGCAACCGCTTCAGGTCTATGGCGACGGCCGGCAGACACGCTGCTTCTGTTATGTGCGCGACACGGTGGAGGCCCTGGTGCGCCTGGCCAACTGCCCCGCGGCACGCGGCCAGGTGTTCAACGTCGGCAGCACGGAGGAGATCTCCATCCGCCATCTTGCGGGCAAGGTCATCGAGATCCTGGGCTCGAAATCAAAGACTGAATTGGTCCCATACAGCCAGGCCTACGAGCCGGGCTTCGACGACATGCGCCGGCGCAAGCCGGTGGTGGACAAGTTGGCCGCGACGGTCGGCTTTCGCCCGCGCACACCTTTGCAGTCCATCATTGAGTTGACGGCGGCGGCCATGGTTTGAGGGCTCGCCTGGCCCGGCCCTCGCCAGGCAGCGGCTCCCGCCGGCCTGGACCCACGGCACTGCCAGCCTGATGTCAGCGGGATGTTTCGGAAGGGTTACGGTATGATACCGCAAGAAACGCGAGGTCGCAGGAAACAAAAAAGGCATCCTTGCGGATGCCTTTTTGTGTAAATGGATTAGGCCAAGCTCTTCAGCTTACGGGAGCTGAATGCGGTTCGCGCCCAGCGGGAAGCTGCCGGGACCCGCAGCGGAGCCGGTGTCGCCCGAGTTCTTCAGCGCTTCTTGCAGGCGAGAGCGGGTGAAGCCCTGAACGCTGCCGTCAGCCAGGCCGACGTTACCCTGCTTCGAGTGCATATTGTCCATGTAGCCCACCAGGTTGTTGTTGGCGGGGAAGTTGGTGCCCAGCGCCTGGCAGGCCTGTTGGGCAGTGCCGTTGTATTGGCAGTAGTACTGCGTCGGCGGGTTGCCCGGGCCGAGGTTGTGATCGCCGGTCAGGAACATCTGCGGCTGGGTTTCCTGGGCGTCAACACCCACGAAATAGCTGACGTTTGTGCTGTTG
This sequence comes from uncultured Verrucomicrobiota bacterium, assembly GCA_964625855.1. Lineage (GTDB taxonomy): Bacteria > Verrucomicrobiota > Verrucomicrobiia > Limisphaerales > UBA8199 > JAPLUA01. The sequence continues at coordinate 3,679 of CAZVFC010000032.1, forward strand.
AGGAATGGGATCGTATTGGCCTGGTTTTGCAACCATGTGAAGGCCGTCGCGGCCGCACGATTGGCCGATTCGGGTTCCGACGGGCAGAACAACACTTTCGGCGTGGTCAATTCGTTGGACATACACATGAAGACGCCCGAGACGTCCCTGGTGGTGGGCCCCGCGCCGTGGGTGTTGTAGCCCATGTGCTCGCGCGCGCCGCCCATGCTGCCGGAGACCTGCTGCGGCATATTGCCGTCGTTGTCAATCGCCCAGGTGCGGAACGCCAGGCCGACTTGCTTGAGGTTGTTCGTGCAACTGATGCGCTGCGCTTTGGCTTTGGCGCGGGCCAGAGCCGGGAGCAACAGTGCCGCTAGAATGGCGATGATTGCAATTACGACTAACAACTCGATTAGAGTGAAAGCCCCGATCTTCTTACGTAGGTTCTTCATGTTATATTGTCTCTTACTGTTCTTTTCGTGTTTGTGTTTATCTGTGGCAAACAGTCCGCGAACCGGACCGAGGCCGTCCAAGCTGTCAACCCGATGCTCTTTTGCTAAGCAATGGTAATGCCAGCACCATTTCTTGAGATTTCCTTAGGAAATCCGCATGTTGCACCTCAGCAGAGAGTGAAATTTTCACGCATTTTGCGTGAGCTTCACGCGCTTTTCACGTGCTCCATCTGGCCAAAAACGGACGGTTCTCACCCCCGCGAGCTATGGTTTAGCCGCTCAAAGCCCCAACGCAGGAGCCGCTCGGTGGTTTCCCAACTGATGCAGGCGTCGGTAATGGAAACGCCGTAGCGGAGTTCGGCTGGATTGCTCGGGAACGGCTGGTTGCCCTCGAACAGGTTGCTCTCGACCATGGCGCCGATGAGGGAGCGGGTGCCGGCCGTGCGTTGCTCGATGATGCTGCGCCAGACGACCTCCTGGCGGGCGGGCTGTTTTCCGGAGTTGGCATGGCTGCAATCCACCATCAGCACGGCTGGCAAGCCGGCGTCCTCTAGTTTTTTCTCCGTCTCACGGATGCTGGCGGCGTCGTAGTTTGGTCGTGCCCGCCCGCCGCGCAGAACAATATGGCCGGCGGGATTGCCGGTGGTGCGGATAATGCTGGTGACACCGTCCTGGTCAATGCCCAGGAAACTGTGCGGCGTCCGCGCGGAATGCAGCGCGTCCACAGCAAGCTGGAGACTGCCGTCGGTGCCGTTCTTAAAGCCGACGGGCATCGAGAGGCCGCTGGCCATTTCGCGATGGGTCTGCGACTCGATGGTGCGCGCGCCGATGGCGGCCCACGTAACGAGGTCGTCAATGTACTGAACGATGATGGGATCGAGGACCTCCGTGGCGGTGGGCAGGCCCAGGGCGGTCAGGTCGAGCAACAGCCGGCGGGCCCGCTTGAGGCCGGTTTCCATGTCGTAGGTGCCATCGAGATGCGGATCGTTGATCAGGCCCTTCCACCCGATGGTCGAGCGCGGTTTCTCGAAATAGACGCGCATGATGACTTCCATCTGCGTGGCGACCTCCTGGCGAAGCGTGTTGAGCCGGGTACCGTATTCAAGGGCCCCCTTGACGTCGTGGATCGAGCAGGGGCCGATGACGACCAGGAGCCGCGGGTCTTTCTGTTGGAGTATGTCATTAACGCGCTGACGGCTGGCGACGACCGTCTGGTTGGCGGCCTCGGTCATCGGCAGCTCGGCCTTGAGCGCCCGCGGGGTCAGGAGCCGGACGACTTCCTTAACGCGTAAATCTTGAGTTCGGAGCATTCAGGGAAATATAACGCTTTGGCGGGCAAGGTCCACGCAGATGATGCCCGGGCCGCCGCAGGCCCCGGACAGCGCGTATTCATGAAAGGGGTTGGGACGGCTCGTCCCCAGTTCCGCCCTGCCGGTGTTCAGGAATCCGGGGACGAGGCCGTCCCCACCCCCGCCATAAGGCTTCATGCATACGCGCTCCCGCCCCGGACCGCGTTGGCTGATTGGAACTCGCTTTTGGAGGGAATCGAGTGAATAATAGGCTCAGGTTATGCCCTACGAGAACCTGGACACGAATCGGAAGGCGCAACGGATCAACCTCGATGCCCTCCGCTACGGCACGTTCGCCGAGATCGGCGCCGGGCAGGAGGTCGCGCGCTGGTTTTTTCGCGCGGGCGGCGCGGCCGGCACGGTGGCCAAGACGATTTCCGCCTACGACATGGCCGTCAGCGACGCCATCTACGGTCCCACCGATTATTACGTCAGCCGGCAGCGCCTTTGCGCCATGCTCGACTACGAATACGGGCTGCTGCTGGAGCGGCTGGGCAAGACGCGCGGGGGCAAGAGCGCCTTCTTCGTTTTCGCCAACACCGTGGCCACGCGCCGCGAGGAAGGCCGGGGCTGGCTGGGGATCCGTTTCCAGACCGAGTCGGGGTCCGATCCGTCGGAGATCATACTGCACGTGCGGATGCTGGACAAAGAGAGTATTCGGCAGCAGGAGGGGTTAGGCATCATTGGGGTAAACTTGCTGCATGGCGCATTCTATCTGCACGGCGAGCCCGAGGCGCTCATCCGATCGCTGCTGGATGATCTCACGTGGGAGCGGGTCGAGGTGGACATGATCCGGTTTGGGGGCCCGGCCTTTGGGCGGCTCGACAACCGGCTCATGGCCCTGGAACTGGTCCGGCAGGGGTTGACTGAGGCGGCGATGTTTACTGCCCGGGGCGAAGCCGTCCAATGGGCCGAGGTGCTCTACAAGAAACCGGCACTGGTTCAGCGCGGCAGTTTCCGCCCCGTCACCAAGGCCACGCTGGATGTGCTGGAGCAGGCGCGGACGCAGTTCGTCCAGGAGCCCGAGCTTCACGATGAGCCGCCCGTTGTGCTTATGGAAATGACCCTGCGCCATCTGACGACCGCCGAAGGCATTGACGAGGAAGACTTCCTGAATCGCGCGGACACACTGGGCGCGCTGGGCAAGACCGTGCTGATCTCGAACTTCCGCCGCTTCCACCGCCTCGCCGCCTATCTCTCGCGCTATACCAAACGCCCCCTCGGCTTGGCCATAGGGGCGTCCAAACTGGCGGAAATCTTTGACGAGAGGTTCTACAACGAGAGCGAAGGCGGGCTCTTGGGCGGCTTGGGCCAGCTCTTCAAGAACCCGGCGCGGCTTTACATCTATCCGCACCTCAACCTGGATTCAGGGCAAATGCTCACTGCCGCCAACTTTCCGGTGCCCCTGCATTTGAAGCACCTTTACGCGCACCTGCTGGAAAACCGGTTCATCCAGGACCTCCGGGGCTTCGATGCCAGTCTGCTGCCGATCCGTTCGTGGGATGTCATGGCGCAAATCCAGTCCGGTGATGCCTCCTGGGAGCAGCTTGTCCCGCCACCGATCGTCGAGGTCATCAAGCGGGGTCGCCTGTTCGGATATCGTGAGCCCATGGCAACGGCCCTGGGAAAGTAGTTTTGGGGTTTCGGCCTTCGACCTTCGGATTTCGGATTTCACGCCCGCGGCCGCGCTCCAAACAGAGCCGTGCCGATGCGGATCATCGTCGCACCTTCCTCGATGGCTACCTCGAAATCGCCCGTCATACCCATGCTCAAATGGGGCAATGGCGCACCGAGGATCTGCTCGCAGCGCGTCCTCAACTCGCGCACTTGGCGGAAGACCGGCCGCACCTTCTCCGGGTCAGGCGTCCAGGGCGGCACGGTCATCAGCCCGTGTATTTCCAGGCGTGGCAGGGAATTGATCCGGCTCAGCTCCTCGAGCAGTTGCTCGGGCGGGTAGCCAAACTTGCTCGCTTCGCCTACGGCGTTGACTTCCAGCAACACCGGCATGGTTTTCGCCGCCTGCTCCGCGCGCTTGTTGATTTCCTCTGCCAGGTGCAGGCTGTCCACACTTTGGATCATCTCGAACAGCGCCACCGCGTCACGGCATTTGTTCGTCTGCAAATGGCCGACCAAGTGCCAGCGCAGCCGGCCCGGGCACAAGGGAATCTTCGCCTTGGCCTCCTGCACCTTGTTCTCGCCAAACAGGCTCAAGCCGGTCCTCGACGCCTCGGCCACAACGCCGGGCGGCTGGGTCTTCGTCACTGCCACTAAGGTCACCGAATCCGGCTCACGCCCGGCTCGCTCACAGGCGGCGTTGATCCGTCGCTGCACGGCTTCCAGGTTGGCTGCAAAATCCATGAGCCAACCTACCGGGAATGAAAAGGGGTGAATAGCAAATAATCTCTCAGTCCGCGCCGCTGGGCGCATCTCGACACCGCCACCGCTCTCGGCAGGCGGGACATGCGCGGAGCGCGGCTGTCCTCAGCCGCAGCACGTGCGTATGGGAGTGGCTTTCGGGACACTGGAGCAGGCCCGCAAAGTCGGGGCTGCTGCGGCTGACGACAGCCGCGCTCCGGTGGCGGTGTCGAGAATCGCCCTCAGCCCGGTACCGGGGGACGAAACCATTGCCAGAAGCGCGCCGACTGCGTTATCCTGTGCACTATGAAACGATTTTCAATCGTCCTTGCGTTGCTCCTGGCCTTGTCCGGCGCGCGAGCGGAGGGGCCGGATGATCACTACCTCCGCATCTTCAATCTCATCCGGGAGGCAGACAAAAGAAACAGCGGCGGCCAATCCAGCGAGGCTCTGCCCAAGTATCTCGAAGCGCGGACCGCTCTGGAGCAATTCCGGAAGGGTCACCCGGATTGGAACGTTGCAGCAGTCAGCTTCCGTCTGAACTACGTGGCGGACAAGATCGCCGTGCTGTCCGCACGGTTTCCCACGCCGATCACCGGCGCCACCGAGCCGGCTGCGACTGCGAGCACAGGTTCTGCCCAGCCCGCGCAGCCGGTGTCAGCGCGCGATTCGGAGAACGAGTTGAAGGCCCTGCAGGATCGAGTGAACCAGTTGCAGGCGGACAAGGCGGCGCTGGAGGCCAGGCTCAAGGAGGGGCGCTCGGCCCGGCCTGCCGCAGTTCTACCGCACGAGCTGGCCCAAGCCGAGGCGAAGATTCTTGACCTGCTGAAGGAGAACGATCTGCTCAAGGTCGCCCTGGATCAGGAGGAGGCCCGACCGGCTCCCGTCCGCGACACGAAGGCCCTGAACGATACACGGCAGGCCTTGGCGGAAGCCAACCGAAAGCTTGCGGAGCGAGCCACGACCGCCACCGAATTGGCCAGGGCCAAGGCCGAGAGTTTGGACCTGCTGAAGGAGAACGATCTGCTCAAGGTCGCCCTGGATCAGGAGGAGGCCCGACCGGCTCCCGTCCGCGACACGAAGGCCCTGAACGATACACGGCAGGCCTTGGCGGAAGCCAACCGAAAGCTTGCGGAGCAGACCAACCTCGCCGCCGAACTGGCCAAGGCCGAGGCAAGGATTCAGGACCTGCTGCATGCGAATGATCTGCTCAAACTCAGCCTGGACGAGCAGCGGGCCAAGGCGGCTCCTGCCCCCGACACGAAGGCCCTGGACGATGCACGGCAGGCATTGGCGGAAGCCAATCGCAGGCTTGCCGAGCAAACCCAAACCGCCGCCAGGCTGGCCCTCGATAAGGCTATCCTCCAGAACAAGCTCAACAGCCTCGCTTCCGGTCCCGCCGACGCCGCCGAGTTGGTGGCCGGAACCCACTCAATCGGTCCAAGCAGCCGGCTCGCCGTGTCAGCCGTGCGAATGAGCCCGAAGGGCTTCTCCATTGTGTTCCCAACCGTCACGGGCAAGGTCTATGCGGTCGAATACTCCGAGACCCTCACCGGGTGGTCAACCCTGCTGTCGGGACTCGCGGGCACGAATGAAATGGTGGAGGTCACCGACCCCGGCGCCCTTGGGAATGCCCGACGGTTCTACCGCGTTCGCGTCTCCCAGTAGAACGGACCCTCAACGCCGCGTGACGATCGGGGTGCAGGCCTGTCTAAGTGAGATTAGACAAGCATTTCCATGCGTGAATTATGTGGGAAAGGCTGAGAATCCGGGAGCGCGAGCGGATGTTGGGGCTGCTGTTCATCGGCGGTGTCTTCGCCGTCCTGGGCTGCGCCGTCCTGGACCAGAACTTCCCCGATGCTGCCAGGGTGGCGGGATACCTGCTCTCGGGCGCTCTCTGTCTTTTCATCCTGCATCGGCTCGTTTGGCTGCGGCGGAACGTCCCGGGGCGCGCCCCCACAGGCCCTCTGGCGCCTGACGAGAAGCGCAAGGCCCGAGCCAAGCTCGTCAAAGCCCGGCCCCAGAACGGACTCCGGTCCTTCTAGCGGCTTCCCTGCCGCCGAAACGTCCGGCTAACCGACCGGCCTCGGTGCCGCTTAAGAAGGGCGTTTTCCGGCTTTGACTTGACAAACCACTCTGCTAATCTCCTCCCCCGGTATGAAGAAATCTCTTGGAGCCAAGACTCTCGTGTATCCCACGCCCGTGATGGTGGTGGGCACCTACGACAAAGCCGGAAAGCCCGACGTCATGACCGCGTCGTGGGGCGGCATTTGCTGCTCCCAGCCTCCGTGTGTCGCCGTCTCCATACGCAAGGTGACTTACACTTTCGGCAACATCATGGAGCGCAAAGCTTTCACCATCAGCATCCCCTCCGCCGAACACGTCAAGCAGGCCGACTACTTCGGCCTGGTCACCGGCCGGAACACCAACAAGTTCGCTGCCACGAAGCTGACGCCCAAGAAGAGCGACCTTGTGGATGCGCCGTATGTGAAGGAATTCCCGGTGGTCCTCGAATGCCAGTTGCTGCATGTGCTGGAACTGGGCGTGCATACGCAGTTCGTGGGCGAGGTGCTGGACGCCAAGGTCGAGGAGAGCGTGATGGGCGCGGGGGCGTCGGTTGACATCAAGAAGGTCAACCCGCTCATTTTCGTGCCGGATGCCCAGGACTACTACGGGATCGGCGATTTCATCGGGAAGGTCTTCTCGGTCGGCCAGGGCATCTGACCTTCCGACCCTGCCCGAAGACCGGGCGATGGTTCCGGCGGCGCCCGGTTTGAAGAGCGCCCCCGGTTTGCAGTAGATTACGTTGGAACATGTGACTAGAATCGGACATGGCAGAGAAAAGCTTGAATGACCTTCCGCGCGACCTGCGCGCGCTCTACACCAAAGGCAGCGACGCCTTGCAGCGGGACAACCTGGATTACGCGATAGAGCTCTTCAACCAGATCCTGGTCCGCGAGCCGGCCCAGTATGAGGTTCGCAAAGCGCTGCGGACGGCGCAGTTCAAGAAGGCCGGCAGCGGCGGCGGCTTCTTCAAGAAGATGCTCAGCACCGCCGGCTCCCAGCCGCTGGTCGCCAAGGGCCACATGGCGTTGAGCAAGAACCCGGGCGAAGCCCTGCACATTGCCGAGCAGATCCTCAACGGCGACCCCAACAACTCGGGAGCGCACAAGCTCATCGTCGAGGCGGCGACCGCCCTGGAACTGCCCAAGACCGCCGTGATGTCACTGGAGATCCTGGCGCGCAACTCGCCCAAGGACGTGGATGTGGCGATCAAGTTTGCCCACGCGCTGGCGGACACCGGGCAACCCGGTCGCGCCGAAAAGCTGCTGGCCGAGCTGTATCGGTCCGACCCGACCAACAATGATCTGGCGCAGGCGCTGAAGGACCTCTCCGCCCGCACCACGATGGACGAGGGCGGGTACGACGCTCTGGCGGACGGCTCCGGCTCCTACCGCGACATCCTGAAGGACAAGGAGGAGGCAGTCTCGCTCGAGCAGGAGCATCGCCAGGTTAAGACCGAAGACGTCACCGAACGGCTCATCAACGAGTACGAGACGCGGCTTAAGACCGAACCCAACAACCTGAAGATGATGCGGTCGCTGGCCGAGCTCTACACGCAGAAAAAGCAGTTCGACAAGGCCCTGGACTACTACGGGCAAATCAAGTCCTCGGACGTGGGCGCTGATGCGTCGCTGGATCGCAGCATTGCCGACACGATGGTCCGCAAGTTCGATCATGAGATTGCGCAGCTTGACACAAGCGCGCCGGACTTTGCGGACAAATCGGCCAAACTGGAGACAGAAAAGGAAGCCTACCAACTCGCCGAGTGCCAGAAGCGCGCCGAACGGTTCCCGACCGATCTGCAGATTCGGTTCGAGCTCGGGCAGCTCTATTTCAAGGCAGGCAAGATCGGGGAGGCGATCCAGGAATTTCAGAAGGCCCAAGGCAATCCGCACCGTCGCATCGCCGCTTTGAACTACCTGGCGCAGTGCTTCGCCAAACGAAGGATGTTCGACCTGGCCACGCGCACCCTGCAAAATGCGTTGAAGGAGAAGCTGGTTTTCGACGACGAGAAGAAGGAGTTGATCTACAACCTCGGCTGCGTGCTCGAAGCCCAAGGCAAGAAGGACGAGGCCATCAAGCAGTTCGAACTGATCTACGAGGTGGACATCGGCTACCGGGACGTGGCTGCGAAGGTGGATGCGTTTTACGCCGGCGGCCAAACATAGTCAGTCGCCGCGCCAGACCGGTGAACCCAGGTTCGCGGCCGGCGGCGCGCATGCGCACACCTGATGGCGGAGCCCCCTGCGTGACGGACTTTCGCGGAGCGTTCGACGGCCTGCTCGGTGGCGGGGAGCCCATCCTCGCGCTAGCCCCCATGCAGGAGGTAAGCGATCCGCCCTTTTGGAAGCTGGTGGCCGCTCGCGGCGGGGCGGATGTCTATTTCACGGAGTATTTCCGCGTCTATGCTGGTTCGCGGCTGCAGAAGCACATCCTGAGATCAGTTACGGAGAACCCGACCGGCCGGCCCGTCGTCGCGCAGATGATCGGCAATGACATCCCTTCGCTCGTTCGCACCGCGCGCGAGTTGCAGCATTATCCCGTGGCGGCGGTGGACCTGAATCTGGGTTGTCCCGCGCCGGTGGTCTGCCGCAAATGCGCCGGGGGCGGCTTGTTGCGCAACCCGGAGCAGGTGGACGCGATTCTCGGCGCGCTTCGCGACGCGGTGAAGATCAAGCTGAGTGTCAAGACCCGCATCGGCTTCGACTCGGCGGAGGTCTTCTCCGAGCTGCTGCCGATCTTTGCCAGGCACTCACTCGACCTGCTGACGGTGCACGGGCGGACGGTGAGGGAGATGTATCGCAGCAAAGTGCATTACGAGTTCATTGCGCGTGCCGTGGCCGAAGTCCCGTGCCCAGTGCTGGCCAACGGAAATGTTTATTCGGCGCAAAAGGCGGAGCAGGTTCTGAAAATCACGGGCGCTCGCGGATTGATGATTGGCCGGGGCGCAATTCGCAACCCCTGGTTGTTCCACCAGATCCGGCAGCATCTTCGAGGCGAGGCCGTATTCCGGCCGCGCGGGTGCGACGTGCTGGACTATGTGCAGACGCTTTATGAAGCCGTCTGTTCGCCCGACGTGCGCGAGTCCGCCCAGGTGCAGAAGATGAAACGGTACATGAACTTTCTCGGCGTGGGAGTCGAGCCCTCAGGCCAGTTCCTGCACCAGATCCGCCGGGTAACGACGAAGGCCTGCTTCCTGCGGGTGTGCGAGGAGTTCCTGAACCACGACGAGCCCATGCTGCTGGAGCCGTTCCCCATAGCGCTCAAGGAGTCGGATGTGATGGCAGGAAGGAACGATTAAGGGCCGCCGGCCGTCTCACCCATAGCGATAAGGCCGCTCCATCGCAAACGCATTGGGCAGGTGGCGCACTTCACGCACCCGGCTGTCCTGCAAAAGCACCTCCACGATGTCAAAGCGGATCTTCACCAGTGGATTCTTCAGCCGGTGCAGGTAGTCCAGCGCGGCGCGCGTGAGCCGCTGCCGCCTGTCCCGGTCCACGGCCGCTGCCGGCCGGCTCCATTCCTCCGACGAGCGGGCCTTCACTTCGACAAACACGAGGCAGTCGCGGTCCCGGCAGATGATGTCTATCTCGCCGCGCGGGGTGCGGAAATTGGCAGTGAGAAACTTGAGGCCCTGGCGTTTGAGGTGTCTGCGGGCGGCCTGCTCGCCCAGCTCGCCGTGCCGCAGGTGGAGCGGCCTTTCCTTCCTGCCCAGCCAGGATCTAATACGCGCCGATACACTCATGCCATGCCGGATAAGGATTTCTTTGATTGCGGCCTGGCCTCCTTCTATAACTGCCGGGGGCGGAAGACAACTCCAATCGCCTCCTGACTTCGGGCCGCTGCAACCCGAGCCTGGCCGGGGCGCGGCCGCGCTGGCTAAGGTAGCCAAAGATTGGCTATCTGGCGAAAAGGGAGCTCCTTGGTGTTAAAACCAGCGGCCCAGAGAGCGGGATCAAAGGCCTGGGGATTTCTCTTGGCGCTCTGCCATTTCACGTGTCCGTCCGTAAAGAGCGCGTTGAGGCCGGCCATCCCGTTGTCCTTGTGGGGCAGAACGTCAAGCGACTGCACTATATCGGTCGAGATGCTCTTCATGGGATTGAGCGCGGTTATCTTGAGGGGGCCGGCAACTTCAGTGGTCCCATTACCATAGTCCGCCCCGAACTCGGCGACAACGTAGTCGCGGTCAGAAAGGCTGGTGGTAATCAAGGGCAGACCGATGTAAGGCGCAGAAATCCCGGTCGTCCCGGGAGGCACAACATCAATCCGTTGCGGGAGGTAGCTGTAGCAAATACGTATCCTGCCCACGCTGCCGCTGGGATCGCTGACCGGCACGGACGGCCAGGGTGCCATTTGGATGTAGTAATCGTATGTGTACAGGGCGTTTTGCTTGGCCTGGCTCGGGCAGTAGAACACTTTCGCGTTGGGGACGGCCTTGGAGCGCCACAAGAGGCCCAAACCGTAATATCCGGCATACACTTTGCCGGTGCCGGGGGTGACGAAGCAGGGGTTGAGGGTCCGCCCGGGATTGCTATGGCTCCAGAGGACATAGGGAACGTAGTCATGGTTGTCGGTAGCATACACGTTGACGCCCAGACCAATTTGTCTGAGGTCGTTCGCGCACGCGATTCGCAGCGCCCGCTCCTTGGCCTTGCTCAAGGCCGGCAGCAGCAGCGCCGCCAGAATCGCAATGATCGCGATCACCACCAGCAGCTCAATCAGCGTGAAGGCCTCCTTTGGCGGACGCTCGTCAACGGCCTGCCCACGATTGCCCCTGGACGACAGCCGTAAAGTCCCGGCAAGTCTCATAAGACGCCAGGCATACTACTGCAAGAGGTGTGACCGTCAAGGCAGTGGACGCCGGGAAAGGATTTCTTTGATTGCGGCCCGGCCTCCTTCTATAACTGCCGCGTGCGGAAAACAACTCCAACCGCCCCATGACTTCCGCCGCCGCAGCCCGAGCCTGCCCGGTGTGCGGCCGCACTGACGCCGCTGCCTTTTTGCAGAAGGGCGAGCTTCGGCTCCTGCGCTGCCGCCAGTGCACCATGATTTACGCAAGCCCTGTGCCGGCAGAATTCGCCACCGGGGAGTATTATGACCAGGCGGGAAGCGACTACTACCTCTCCCCAGCCAAGCTCGAAAGCGACTACGCGCCGGTCCGTTTCGAGCGCGAATTGCGCCTGTTCCGCAGTCATTGCCGGAGTGGAGCGGTGCTGGATGTCGGCTGCTCGTCCGGCGCCTTCCTGTTCCAGTTGAACCAGCGCTTCTCGGGCTGCTACCAAATCCTTGGCACCGATGTGAGCGGCCCGCCCCTGGACTACGCCGAGAAGCGCGGCGTGGCGGTCGTGCGTGGCAATTTCCTGGAGCAGGAGTTCGGCGGGAGGAAGTTCGACGCCGTGACCTTCTGGGCCGTCCTGGAGCATCTGTTGGAACCGGAGCAATTCCTCGCCAAGGCCGAGTCGGTGCTGCGGCCGGGCGGCCTTTGCTTCGTGCTGGTGCCGAACATGAAGTCGCTGGCGGCGCGGCTGCTTGGCGCGCGCTACCGGTATATCTACCCTCAGCACCTGAACTACTTCACGAAGCCTACGCTGACCAGATTGGTGGAGCCTCGCTTCTCACTTGTCGAGGTCCGCTACACCCACTTCAACCCTGTGATCGTTTGGCAGGACTGGCGCAGCGGCGGCAGGGAGGTCTCGAACACTGACCGCGCCCAACTACTGCAACGCACCACTTCCTACAAGCAGAACCCCCTTCTGCGGCCGGTAAGAGCCCTTTACGGACTCACGGAGAAGGCGCTGGCGGCACTGAACCTGGCGGACAATCTGGCACTGGTTCTCCGGCGACGATAGTTTTACTCAGGGCCACCAGAAAGTTTAGAATACCGCCCTGTTAGTCACGAAACAGACTGCGGCAGAGAAGCTCGCCGCCTACCTGCACCACGAAATCTCCCGCGCGGACCGGCCCACCTTGACCAGCATCACCTAATGACTTCGACGGCGGCGTGTTTGATGGCGGTGCCGAAGGTGGCGAGTTTCATGCCTTTGCTCGAAGCCAGCTCTGCGAGGTAAAGGTCGGTTAGCTCTTCACTTTTCCTGGCTGACGATTTGAGCGCCGGCAGATCGGCCGGGACAAACTGCGCTTTGTGCTTTTCCAGGAAGGCATGCAGCAACTGCCGCGAAGCGTTCATGTCGGCCTTGAGAGCCTTTTGATGGGTGCTTACCCGCAGAAAGCCAAGCTCGGAAAGGGCGCAGGTGGCGACCTGCCGGCCCGCAAGCCAGGCATCAGCTTTGGTAAAGTCCGGGTGCTGCTGCCAGATGGCGGCCAGCAGGACGTTCACATCCAGCAGGTGTTTCATGGGAAGTCAGCCAAGGCCGCTGTGATTTCCTCTCGCGTGATCGCCCGGCCAATATCCCCGACTGGATGTTTGCCTTTGCGGGTGATGATCCTGACTTTCACGGGGGGCGTCTCTTTCGGCCGTTCGAGGCGGACCAGCAAGAGCCGGCCATCGCCTTGAATCTGGACATTCAGCAGGTCCCCCTGGCCGATCCGGGCCTGTTTCCGGGCCTGGGCAGGGATGACCATTTGACCCCTATTATAGACGGTAGCTGTCATAGACCGAGGATCGTGCAAGCATTACTTCTGGTCAACACGGAAAGGGGTGGGGCAAGCGGGCGGCCTCGGCCGCTCGCGCACTGATGCAGCGGAAAGCGTCGGGCGTAAAGAGATGCTTGGTTCTTCGGGAAGGTCAGTGCTCAGCACCACGCGATCCGCCGCCGGCGGACGGCTTCGCTATTCGCTGCTTTGAATTCGGTGCAAGCGGACCCCGACCAATGGATGTCCGCGGAGTTCATCGCTCCGCCGGCTTGAGGTTGGCACTGTGGTGGAGCTTCCTTCCGGACAACGGGCGGTCAACGCGCCGATTCGAATGTGCTCTCCGTGGGCCGAGGGCTTGTTCAATGAGGTCATTGATCCAGGCATTTACGTTTGGCTTAGCCTTGGCTGCGATTTCCGCCTTGGGCCGCCGGAGTCGCACCGTGATGGTGCTCCCTGTACCACACGACGTGTACCACACATCACCCGGACGCGCGTTTCCTTTGGCGGATGGCCCCGTAACCCGCGCCAGTCTCGCGCCGGCAGTGCCTCGCTGGCGCGCCCCGGTGGATCGCGTAACGGTCTGATTGTGAAGGACCTGCGCAGACACTTCTTCCTTCTTCATCCTTCTTTCTGCCTTCGCTCCTGCCCCTTTTGCCTTGCCTGCACTCCCGGCTTTACGAAGGTGTTGCCCTGGTGCGGTACCGGAGGGGATACGGTGTGTACCCGAGGAGGCTCGCGAATTTCGCTGCGGGTGCTGCATTTTTGAAGGCCGAGAGTGAGATTTCCCAATGCTGGCGGGGGTTTTCGTGCGCTTGATCTTCTCCTGAACGAAGTACTGGTGGCCGGTCAGAGTACCGACACTGCCGGCGCGCACACGGGTCCGGACCTTCGACCCGGCAGCGATACAGGCATCCTGCTCGGCGTCGGTGAGGAACTCGCTATAGGCCTTGGAGGCGGCGCGCAGGCGGGCCCGGCAGGAGCGTTGTTTCTGGGTGCGGGGATCTTTGGGTTTGACCCAGAGGCGCCGGCACTGCTTGCCGTCCCGCAACAGATACCAGACCCAGTCGCCGCACCGGCCGCTCTTTAGAGACTTATCGAGGCAGGCTCCTGAAGGCGCACAGAGCGCGCAGCGGCGGCACGAACGAATCTTGGATACAGCAGTCATCCCAGGTTGATCGCCGAGGCGGTGAAAGGCAACTCCCTCTCCACTGGTCGGAGCGGCGCGAAGCTGCGACGGTGGATCGGGCAGGGGCCGAGCGCCTGGATGGCGGCCAGGTGCTGCGGGGTGCCGTAGCCCTTGTGCACGGCGAAACCGTAGCCGGGATACTGCCGGTCAAACACGCGCATCAGGCGGTCGCGGGTCACTTTCGCCAGCACGCTGGCGCCGGCGATCGAGTAACTGCGCGCGTCGCCTTTGACTAGCGGGGTGTTTGGGAAGCGCATGGATTTGACGGGGCGGCCGTCCACGAGCACGTGCTCGGGCGGCGGATGCAGTTGGGCGAGCGCCTGGTTCATTGCGTGGTGGGTCGCCTGGAGAATGTTAATGCGGTCAATCATTTCCACGTCCGCACTAGCGATCGCATAGCGGATGTCCGGGTGTGAGGTCAGGATGGCGTAGTAGTCTTCTCGCTGCGCTTCCGTAAGCTGCTTCGAGTCGTTCAACTCGCGGAGCCGGCTGTCCAGCCCGGTCTTCGACCAACTGCATGGAAGGACCAGGGCACCGGCTACCACGGGCCCGGCGAGCGGGCCGCGGCCCGCCTCGTCCACGCCCGCGACGAGCGTCAGGCCCTGCTGCCAGAGCGCGCGCTCATGGGCCAGGCGGTTCCAGAACTTGGCGCTCAATGCATCTCGACGCCACAGGTGCCGATGCCCTTGCGGTAGTAGTTGAACTGCACGTTCGGGTGGTCCGCCAGGAGCGACATCGGCACGGCCGCATCGGGCAACTTCTTGGCGATCATCAGGCAGCTCAGCCGTTGGCCGAACGGGTTGTCATGGTTGCCCGCCTGCCAGATCGAGACCTTCTCCGCCTGCCAGGTTTCCACCGGCCCGACCGAGATGGCCTGGGTGGGCACGAGCGAGATGTTCCCGCCGCCGGAAGTGCGCGCGTTTTGCGCAACAGTCAGCGGATGCAGGTCCACCACGCGCGTGGTCAGCTTGCGATATTCGGTCGGTGAGGGCGGCTGGTTCTTGTACTTGCCCTTGCGGCGCGGCGGATCATTGAAGGCCCAATGCTTCACGTCGCCCTGACCGCCCTGCATGACAGCGCAGCGTACGCCGGTGCCCCAGGTTTTGCGGTAGGCCGCCGTGTCCGCCTTCGGGAAATGCAGGTTCGTGTTGGGCATCACCAGGTCCTTGCGGATGCGGCTGAAGCAAAGCTCGCGGTCGGCCTTCTCGAAGGAAAGCGGATGCGTGGGCGGCGCCTCCCTGCCATCGAGATACCACTCGTCCATGCCCCAGAAATGGGCGGAACGGACGTTGAGGTTCAGGTCATTGACGAGCCGCGCCACCAGGGGCAACTGCTCCGTCGGGCCGATCGGGCCGCAGATGCCGACTGGGTTATCGGGCGTGGACTGCCTCCAGGCGTTGATGTATTCCAGCGCCTCGGCCAAGTAGAACTCTTCGATGGTGTCATACATCACCACCTGGAAGCCAGGCCGTGAGAGCTTGAGCATCTTCTCGGGCGTTAACACGGCGGCATCGCGGATGATGTCCGCGTCCAGAGTGGTGTAATCCCACCAGTCGGGTGCGATGGAACTGAGTCGTCTTGGCATAGGCAGGGTAGATATCGGTTCGCGCAGGTGAAAAGCAATCCTAAAACCCGCGCTCGAGGCTCCGCTCG
This sequence comes from uncultured Verrucomicrobiota bacterium, assembly GCA_964625855.1. GTDB lineage: Bacteria > Verrucomicrobiota > Verrucomicrobiia > Limisphaerales > UBA8199 > JAPLUA01. The sequence continues at coordinate 19,311 of CAZVFC010000032.1, forward strand.
TAGGCTTGGTTGACCAGGTAGTTCTCCCCCAACGCGTCCGCCAGCGGGTCGGCGTCGGGCGCGCAATAGCCGCAATGCAGATGCCGCCGCCAGCCTTCGGCATACTTGAACTTCTTGGAGAGCCGGCCGACGGCCAGCCAGTTGTCTTCCGCCGCCAGCAGGTAGGAGCTCAGGCCCTGGCTGACATCCAGCCAGTTTTGCTGGCTTTTGTGCGCGGCGAGCGCCTCGAGCTGGAGCTTGTGGACCGGGGTGGTGTTGACGAAGGCGCCCGGAATCATGCGCCGCCTCAACTGATCCCGCAGCCCCATCGTCATGGCGTGATAGACCGTTACGTCGTAGTCCGCCGTCGGGCGCGTCGGCGCAGTCTTGAAGTTGGGCATCCCCCGCGTGAACGCGGCCGTCACCGCCAGCCGGGATGTGTTCATGTGGTCCTCCATGTAATCCTGCGGCGAATGGGTCAGGAGAATGCCGGGCTTGACCTCCCGGATGATGGCCGCCAGCAGGCGGAGCAGGTCGAGCTTGTACAGGATCTCCAGGTCGTTGGCGAGGCTCGGGTGGAAGTGCGCGCCGAGGATCTTCGCCGCGGCCCGCGCCTCGGTGCCGCGGATGGAGCTCGTCGTTGACGCGTTGTACTGCACGCTGCCGCAACTGCCGTTGGCCAGCGTCAGGTAGTGGATTTCATGGCCCGCCTTCTTGAGCTGCAAGAGCGTCCCCGCCATGTAGAACTCGATGTCGTCAGGATGGGCCCCGATGGCAATGGCAACTTTGTTTTGCATACCGATACAACTTCATTGAGCTTCTCAAACTGCTTGAACCCTACCCGCCGATTCGCCGCCGGCAACTTCTGAATCCTTCGACCTGTTTCCGCGCTACTTCAATTCGGACATCTTCATTGGCCTTCCCAGCTCGGCGGACCGGTCGGCGGCAAACACCACTTCGTGGCTGATTGCCGCCTCGTCCAGGCTGGTGAGCGGCATGGCCTTGCCCTGATCCAGCGCGTTGAAAAACGCCTCAAACTGCGCCTGGTAGGGGTGATCGGAAACATCGCCCGAATCCACTAATTTCATGGCCAGCGCGCTCCAGGTGGCTTTGTTGGTGCCCAGCTCGGATGAGTGGAACTTGGTGTCGAGCAGGCTGCCCTTGCTGCCAACCAGATGCGTGTGAAAATAATACGGCTGGAGGCAATCAATCACGGAGGCGCACTTGCCGGCGGCGCCGTTCTTGAATTTAAGGATCGTCACGCTCGTGCTCGGATACTCATAGGGAGCGAATATCTTGCTCTTCGACCGGGTGTCGTAGCTCATCACTTCGACCACCTCGCTGCTCATGCAGAGCAGCAAGGCGTCCATCGCGTGACAGCCGGCTTCGAGCAGGGAGCTGCCACCTTCGGCCTTGCGCTGACACCAGCGGAATTCGGTGTACCAGGGGCCGATGCCGTGATAGTAATCCACCTCGCCGTAGTGCACGTGGCCCAACAGGCCCCGGTCCAGGACGGTCTTGGTGACCTGAAACTGGCTCGAGTAGCGGAGCTCGAAGCAGACGCAAGTCTTGACCCCGGCCCGCTTCACTGCCTGCTGCATGGCCCGCAGTTCCTTGAGTGAAAGGCACAGCGGCTTTTCCAGAATGAGATGCTTGCCGGCCCGGGTGGCGCGCTTCACCTGGTCCAGCCGTTGCGTGGGAAAGCCACACAGCGAGACGACGTGCACGTCAGGGTTGGCGAGCATCTCGTCCAGATCGTTATACACGCTAATGCGGCCGCCATACTGGGCGCTGAGCGCCGCCGCGTCGAGTCGGCGCGAGGAACACACGGCCGTGACCTGGCCAAGGGAGGTCGCGTTGATGGCCGGAATGTGCGCCGTGGCCGCCCAGCCGTAACCGACGATCCCGACGTTATACTTCTTCATGGGGCCGGATCAGGATGCTGCTGCGCTGTCTCATCGCTAGAAATGGCACATCCTTTCACCGAGTTTGTCAAATTAATCTGCGCACCCGCGTTTTGGGCATTCCCCTGCGGCGGGCCTCTGGGTTACAATGGCGGCATGAAAATCGAAGTGCTGCACATCGGCATGAAGGTCCGGCACCCGCAATACGGGGTCGGGGTGGTCAAAACGATTTCCGAGGCGACGGCGGACATCCAGTTCGACGACGGCCGGCGAACGGTCGCGCCGGAACCGAGCGGGCTCGAGCCGGCGGAGGCGCAGGCCAGCATCCGCGGGCTCGACCTGCCGCTGGCCCAGGTGGTCCAGCAAACCGTTGATGCCACGATTCAGCGGCTCGGGCTGGAGAAGCCCGACTCCGTGGTCGGCCAACTGGCGCCGCGCTGGCACAAAGGCAGACTGGTTATGCATCCCGCGGACCCGGCCCTGCAAACCAAGGAAGTCCCGCTGGAGGTGTTCTTCCACAAGGTCATCATGGTGCGAAACAACCTGCGGGTGCTGGAGCAGAAGATCAACGCCCACGAGAAGCTCACGGACGGCGAGAAGATCGAGATGGAGCAATACATTACCCGGTCCTACGGTTCGCTGACCACCTTCAACCTGCTCTTCAAGGAGAAGGAAGACCAGTTCTAGATTCTGTAGCAGTGGGTCAGGGAGCGGGAAGGCAACGGCCGCCAGGGGCCGACCGGGCAGGCTGGCTCACCGCGTAACGGGCAGAACGATATTGTAACGTGGGTCTTCGTAGCAGAGCAGGACTTCCACGTTTTCCAGCCGTGCGTCAAAGACCAGTTCGACCGCCCGGGAGGTTTGCCTGAGGTCGAGGGCCTCCTGCTCGTTGGATGTCCACTCCGAGGCGCTCTGGTAGTACTGGCTTGTCTGGGTGCTGCGCAACAGTACCTTCATAAGCCTACCGGCCCCCAGCAAATGGGCGGCGTTGCGCTAGTCGTCGGGTCTTCAAACTGAGCAAACCACATAGGAATAGACTACCCCCTATTCTCCAGGAAGAAGCAAAACTGCGCAATCCGCAATGATACGGAGTCCGCCAGAGAAATAATACGGACGCCACTCCTTGAAGGAGGCTCGGATTCGGAGCCGCCGGTCAAGACACCGGCTGCCCGGTCAACGGACTACATGCCTCTTGGCATCAGGCTGCTTGCTGGCAGACGCTCCTGACCGAGAGCCTCTCGCGTAGAGCGATGAGCGACACGGTAGTGGAGCTGTCGGGGTCGCCGGAGCCAAAGACCACTTCCATCTTTCTGAACCCTGAGTTCTCGGCAAACCCCATAGCCTGACGCATCGTCTTGAAATCCAAGGCCTCGCTCGGATCGCAGGTCCAACCGTCAGCGGCCCGGACATACAAACCCGTTGGAGCATTTCGCAAAAGCGTTTTCATCAGATGCCAGTGCGCCCTTTCCATCTGGAGCGCCCCGGTGTTCATTTCTTTGTTCTGAGAAGGACGCTAACAGGAAATGGAGCGGGTGTCTGTCGGTACGATTACGGAAGCCTTTGTAAGGTTTAGCCTTACAGCTCGCTCGGTGCGGTGTGGATGCGCCGGAGAAGTACAGTTCGGGTCCTGGTGCAAACCCTGCTCCCGCCTCAGGCGCCTATCGTTTGCGCCGCTCCAGCGCGTGACCGTATTTGCGCTTGAGCCGGTAGGCCGAGGACAGCGCGGTCTTGCCCTCGTCGTTTTCCCAGACCTCATCGTAGGCCGGTTGGCGCGGGGCACTTCGCAGCGGGCGCTCCTTGTGGATGTTGCCCTTCTCATCACAGTCCAGCTCCACATACCGCGGCTTCTGGCTCCGATTCCATCGGTTCGACAAAATGACCAAAACCTTCCGCTTCTTCGTTGTCGGTTTAGCTCGCATAGATTATTTGCACCGAACAAGCACCCGCAAGCGCACGGACTGATAAGAACCCGCATTGCCGGCAAAAGTCCAGTCGGCGTTTCCGGTCGGCTGGTTCCCAATGCCCGCATCGGCGCCGCTGCCCTCCCGCCAGTGATTCAGCGCCAGCAGGACCTGTCTGGCGTCGTGGTTATGGATCTGCATCGAGCCGTATCCGTCCCGCGGGGCCGACGGCTCGTCGCCAAAGTCGTAAACCTGGCTCGAGGCGTTGGGCACCTTGGCGCTGTTTGCGCCACCGTAGTTATCCGGCCAGAACTCGATGTTACCCCCCGTCAAGCCTGTGCCGGTAACGACGCCCTTCACATTCGAGTACACGTTCAGGTTCGAGACGTTGCGCTGGAACCGGGCGCCTGACTGGAAGGTCGGCACGCCGATCTTGTCCAAAGCGTCTGTAAACGGGTCCATCGAGACATACACATACTCCCCGGTCCCATCCGACTTTTGGAGTTCAAGGCAATACGCGATCCGATCGAACGGCGGTTGGAGCCGTGCATGGTTATCCGCGCCGTATTTGATCGTCGGACCTAAACCAACCAGGTCCAGGTCATACACCAACTGGTATTCCTTGGCTTCGGGCACGTGCCGGGCCATCAGGTCGCGTGTAGGCACGGTGCCGGCGCGGAAAGCTCCTGCGGGCAATCCCTCGGCATTCATCAGGTTGGGTTCCGCCAGCATGTCCCAGGCAAAGCGCACCGCCGCCGGGCGCTTCACCCCGGGCGCGGACAGCACCACGGTCGAGCCGTCAATTCGGGCGTCCGCTTTGACAAATCCCCCCTCCTCCGCGTCAACGATCTCAAACCAGCTCAAGGGCTTACCGTCTCGGCTGGCCAGCCCACCGCCGACATTATCGAAGGTCAGCCGCATCTTGTCCCCGTCCACGCTCATCGCTTTGAAGCTGGGGCCGGTATAAACGAGGTCCTTTTGGCCGTAGGTTTTGGCCAGCGCCCACAGCGCCAGCCGCCGTCCCACCTCCTGCTTGTTGGCGGGATGAATGTCCTTGAGGTCGCCGATATCATTGATGACCACCATGCCGCTGTTGGGGATGGCCTGCGCGGCGGCCTGCGCTTCCCAGAACTCCGCGACCGCCGCGGATTTGCCTTTATACGTATAAGGGGCGATCTGCACGAAATAAAAGGCGAGATTGTTATCGCCCCAAACCTGGCGCCACCCGCCGACCAGTGCTTTCATCCGCTCGGCATACAACATTCCTTCGCCGACGTTGGACTCGCCTTGGTACCAGATCGCCCCGCGCAGCGCGAAGGGGACCAGCGGATGGATCATGCCGTTATACAAAGCGGTTCGGTGCTGCAGTTCGTGCGGTGGCAACAGTTCCTCGGGATAGGTGGGCATGGACGGCGCGTTCGTGCGGTGGGTAAGCGCCTGCCTGGCCGCCGCAAGCCAGCGTTCGGTGTCGTGCAGCACCTGCTCCAGGCGTTCTTGATGTGCTGGGGTCCGAGGGTCCGCGAGCCGCAGGCGTTCGTATTCCTGTTTCAACGCAGGAACCGCGGCGAACCCCTCCGGTGGCGTCCAGGGCTCGATCTTCGTGCCGCCCCAGGAAGCGTCAATGAGCCCCACCGCCACATTCAACTTCTGGTGCAACTCCCGGCCAAAGAAATAGCCGGCCGCGGAAAAGCCCCCCCAGCCGCCAGCCGCAACCGTTTCGGGCGAGCATACTTTCCAGGTGCCCTCCACGTCGGTTCGAGGCGCTGGCGTCCAGCGGTTGGTGATCATCAGCAGGCGGATGCCCGGATGGTTGGCCGCGGCGATTTCTTTCGCGCCGTCGCGCACCGCGCCGATCCCCATCTCCATGTTCGACTGTCCGGAGCACAACCAGACTTCGCCAACCATGACGTCCTCGAACTTCACCACACTGGAGCCGCTGACGGTGAGCGCGTAGGGGCCGCCGGCCTTCATCGCCGGGAGCTCCGTTTTCCATTCGCCGCGCTCGTTGGCCTGGGCCGTGCGGCTTTCGTTGGCGATTTGCACCGTGACGGTTTCCTTGGGCTGCGCCCAGCCCCAGAACACTAGCGGCTTCTGCTGCTGCACGACCATGTGGCTGCCGAACACGTTCGGCAAACGCACCTCCGCCCAGGCCGACTGACACAAACTTGCGCCGATGACCAGCCCTACCACCGTTAATAGATGTCTCATAATGAATCGGAAGCTCTGCATATATGTTTTCTTCAAGTCGCCGTCATTAACTGTCCGGTCAGCCGACTGCCGTGCGGGGCGGGGACGCCTCGCCGAACTGTCCGCACCGGACGTTTCGGCGAGAGGTCCCGGACTATCCCTGAGAACTCGCCCCATGCCGTTCAGGAGGCCCGACCTTCGCGGCATTATTGTGCTCAAACTCGTCCGCTGCGCCAGCCTGATTTATGCCGTCGCCGGGTCAGACTAACGATGCACCACCCAAGGAACGCCGCCGACGATGCCACGACGGTTTCCTGGAGTGAGTACGGCGGACCTCCCATGTGGATCTAATCCGTATGGGAGACTCACCCGTATATCGCCGTGGTGACGCCGCTGTTTCCCTCGAAGCGAAAAGGCCAGTCAATGGTGCGCCGCCTCTTTCCCGGCTAGTTCAAGCCAAGCTCCCCAGCCTCACCAAACGGAGCACCGGCTCGCCGGTCTCGCGCGATCGGCCCAGGTCCACCTCGAAATCCGCTACCCAGTCGTTGTGCTCCTCGGGGTCAACCAGCATTTGCTGGACCCGCCAGGTGCGCTTGTCTTCGGCGGGGAGCACATAGGTATGGCGCAGATTGCGGGCGTTCGGGTCCAGGCAGATGCGTTCGTGCTCGGCGTGGTAAGCATCGAGCGCCTCCTGGAGGCGCGCAGCCGACCAGGGTTGATCGGTAGCGCAGGCTTCCAAGCCTGCCGTATCGCGGGTTTCCAAACCCGCAGGCTCTGCCGGCTTGGAAGTCGGCGATGCGGCAGGTTTGGAAACCTGCGCTACGGGGGATTGGAGATAGCTTAGCGCCTGGTCGAAGTCCGCATTCACCAGGCCGCGGAGGAAGCTGAAGATGCGGTTGCGGATGGCGGCGGTGAAGGCCTTCGTGTCGCGGGTGATGTCGGCGGCGGCTTCCTCGGCACCGGGCGGGCGGGCCTCCTTGACCTCGGCGCGCTGATAGTTGGGGTCGCGCATCTTTTCCCACTCGTCAAGCAGGCTCGAATCCACCTGGCGGATCATGGTGCCCAGGTAGAGTTCCATCTCCCGCACGGCGTCGTCCTTGGCGGCGTCGGGCACCGTTTGAGCGAGGACCTTATAGACGCCGTTGAGGTGGCGCAGCAGGAGGCCTTCGGCCCGCTGGAGTTCATAGTCGCGGATGTAGTCCGAGAAGGAGCGGAACGACTCGAACATCTCGCGCGCAATGGACTTGGGCTTGATATTCTCCTGGCCCACCCACGGATGCTTGTCGGCGAAGGCATTGAAGGTTGAGTAGATGAACTCGCGGTTCGGCTTGGGATATTCCAGCTTCTCCAGCTCTTCCATCCGCTCTTCATATTCCAGCCCGGCCATCTTCATCTCGGCCATCTTCTGGCTCTTGAGCTTGTCGAGCTGCTTGCGGAGGATGATGTCCGGGTCTTCGAGGATGGACTCGACCAGCGTGAGCAGCACCAGCGGGTAATCGGGCTGCTGCGGGTCCACCAGGGGCAGCGTTTCGAGCAGGTAAAGCGACAGCGCCTGGTCCATGGAGAAGTCGTCCTGCAGTTCGACGTTGACGCGGAGCTTCGGAGCGCGGCTGTCCCCAGCCGCAGCACCCTCGGCATTCGGACGCGCTGCGGCTGGGGACAGCCGTGCTCCGGGGGGCAGGATTTCAATAATCCTGCGGTCCACCAGCGAACGGAAGAGTTGCCACGCGCGTTGGGTGTGGTGCTTCTTGGCCTTGGGAGTTTCGTGGCAATCGCGGATCAGGCGCTGCATGGCACGGCAGCCATCGCCTTTGCGGCTGAGCACGTTCAGCAGCATGCCGTGCGAAACCTGGAAGCGGGAGGTCAGCCGTTCCGGCTGGGCGGCCATGAGGCGTGTGAAGGTGTTCTTGTCCCAGTTCACGAAGTTCTTCTCGGGCGGCTTGCGCTTGACGATCTTCTTGCCGTCCCGGGCCGCCTTCTCTTCGAGCTTGAGGTTCTCGACGGCATGCTCGGGCGCCTGGGCAACCACCCAGCCGCGGTCATCGAACCCTTTGCGGCCGGCTCGCCCGCCGATCTGGTGGAAGTCGCGCGCGCTCAGGATGCCGGTTTTCTGGCCGTCGTATTTGCAGAGGCGCGAGAACAGCACTGTGCGGATGGGGACGTTGATGCCCACGCCGAGCGTGTCGGTGCCGCAGATGATCTTGAGCAGGCCCTTTTGGGCGAGTTGCTCGACCAGCACGCGATACTTGGGCAGCAGCCCCGCATGGTGGAGGCCGATGCCATGCTTGAGCCACTTCCGGATTTCCGGGCCGTAGGGGCTGGTGAACTTGAAGCCTTCGAGCGCGCTGCCCAGTGCGTTCTTCTCCTCGCGCGTGCAAACGTTGATGCTGGTGAAGTCCTGAGCGCTCTGCGCGGCTTCGAGCTGGGTGAAGTGGACGACATAGACGGGCGCCCGGCCTTGCGCCACCAGGCTTTCCAGGGTGGTGGCCAGCGGCAGCTCGGAGTAGGCGTACTCCAGAGGCACCGGCCGGTCTGCGGAGGCAACGGCGACGGTGGGGCGCCCGTTCAAGCGCGTGAGTTCCGCCTCGAAGAAGGTCGTGTCCCCCAGCGTGGCGGACATGAGGAGGAAGCGCGCCTGTGGCAGCGTCAGCAGCGGGACCTGCCACGCCACGCCGCGTTCGCGGTCGGCGTAGTAATGGAACTCGTCCATGATGACCTCTTGCACGTCGGCTTGCGAACCTTCACGCAAGGCGATGTTGGCGAGGATCTCGGCGGTGCAGCAGAGGATCGGCGCGTCGCGGTTGACGGAGGCATCGCCGGTGCTCAGGCCGACGTTGTCGGGCCCGAACTCGCGGCACAGGCCGAGCCACTTCTCATTGACCAGGGCCTTGATCGGGCAGGTGTATATGGAGCGTTTGCCCTGCGCAATGGACTTGAAATGCACCGCGGCAGCGACCAGCGATTTGCCCGAGCCGGTGGGCGTATTGAGGATGACGTTCTTGTCCTCGAACAGCTCCAGGATGGCTGTCTCCTGCGCCGGGTAAAGCCGCAGGCGCTTGCTCTCGGTGTATTCGAGAAAGCGCCCGAGCAGGACATCATTGGCCGGGTGGTCTTCCCGGGGGAGCAGGTCGTAGAGCGTCAGTGACACACAAGGAAGTTGCGTTCAACATCTGTGGCCGGGCGACCGGCAACTTCCGGTTCCCCAGCCGCCGGTAATCTTGTCGGAGCCCTGGGCGGATTGCACGCCATTTCTGGCGTGTGCCGCAAGGCTTTGCCCGCGTGCTGTCTTGGTGTGGCGCTAGCTGAACAGAGGCTGCGGAACCTGTCATTTGCGCCGCCCGGAAATCGCGGAGCGAGGGGCCGATGCCAGATCACCTGCTGAACGGAACGGCGCTTAGCTAAGGCGTAAATCACTAGGACTTAGGCACTTGCAGATGAGCACGCAAGCCCCCGGCAGGCAAGCCTCGAGTCGGGCTCGCCCACCGCAGCTCGGTTGATTTACGCACCGGACGGGTCCCGGAATGCTTAGACAGGTACCAGACCCGTACGAGACAGGACATGGCTTAATAGAAATTCTATTAAGCCAGGTGCTGTCTTGGTGGTGTCTATGCACTGGCTACCGCCCGAGGTGGCGCCTGCGCTGCTGGACTTTCATTCCCTTCCTCATTACCCTGGGGCCAATGAACTCGTTCAGACCGACGCGCCGCGGTCGCGCTCGGCTGTTGGGCCTCGGCCTTCTCGCTATGCTCGGCCTGTTGCCGGAGGCCCAGGCTGGCCGGACTGAATTGGACCTCGGCGGGTCATGGCAGTTCCAGAAAGTCAGCCAGCTCAGCTTCCCGCCTTCCAACAACTGGCAAACCGTCACAGTTCCTGGATTCCTGTCCGGCTGGCAATACGAGCATGCCTGGTTCCGCCGCGTCTTCACTTTGCCCTCCGCCATGGCGGGCACGCAGCTCAAGCTCCGGTTTGGCGGCGTGAAGCACAATGCCCAAGTCTGGCTCAACGGCACCCCGATCGGCGGCTATTTGAACGGCTACGAGCCGTTCGAGCTGGATATGACCGCAGCCGCTCTCATCAACCAGACCAACGAGTTGATCGTCGGCGTGACCGACTGGACGGCAACCTTCGCCGCCCCCGTTGATTTCGGCACGCTCGAGCCTAACGAAAACGCGCGCGACCATGCCAAGGATACCATTCTGGCTCCCATCGGCGGGCGCTACGAATTATACGGCGTCTGGCAGCCGGTTAAGGTGGTCAGCGTGCCGGCGATTTCCATCGCCGATGCCTTTGTGATGCCGTCGGTGCGGACGCAGCAGGTGACGGTTCGGTTGACGCTGCGCAACGACAGCGCCTCAAGCCAAACCGTCAGTCTCACCAACCGTGTGCTGGATGGCGCCAGCACCGTGCTGACACTGCCGGATCGGCAGGTCATTGTGCCTGCGCTCACCAACATCCAGCTAGACATTCCAGCGTCGTGGTCCAGTCCGCACCTGTGGACTCCGTCCAATCCGTATCTCTATTTCCTGGAGACCACCCTCGTCAGCGCCTTCGGGCAGGACCAGCTCCGGACTCGCTTCGGCTTTCGCGAGTTCTGGGCCGCCGGCGGGAACTTCTACCTCAATGGCACGCCCATTCACTTGCTCGCCACTTCCACCTGGCCGCCCTCGGGGCTGGAAGATACCAACCACATCCGCCAGGTGCTGACGGATGTGAAGGCGGGTAACAACGTCGCCATTCGCTTTCACACGCAGCCGTGGGACGAGCCGTGGTACGACATCGCAGACGAGATCGGCTTGCTGGTCGTCGAGGAATTCGCCGTGTGGTGCGACCCCTGGTCTTACCGGCTGAGCGACGCGGCCTTCTGGACCAATTACTCGCGGCATCTCTCCGCCGCGGTGCAGCGCGACCGCAATCATCCCTCCATTGTCCTATGGAGCCTGGAGAATGAGATCCTTCATTGCGGCGGCGAGCGGGCCTATGCGGCCACCGAAGATCAACTGGCGGCGATGGGCCTCCTCGTTAAGAGCCTCGATCCCACGCGCCCTATCACTTACGAAGCCGACCTCGACCCGGGCGGGGTGGCGGATGTGCTTGGGCTGCATTATCCCCACGAATACCCCGATTACCAGGTGTGGCCCAACGCCGCCTGGTGGATGGACCGAACCATCGCCCGCGACTGGGTCCCCGGCGGCCAATGGAAATGGGACCGGGCGAAACCGCTCTACGTTGGCGAGTTTCTGTGGGTGCCAAACACCTCCGCGGGAGACTTCACCATCCTCTTCGGCGATGAGGCTTACTCCGATCCGGCCTACTACCGCAACCAAGCCAAGGGGCTGACGTGGCGGATGCAGATCGAGGCTTATCGCGCCTATGGCGTCAACGGCATTTGCCCCTGGACTATGTTCGAGGATCCCTCGGTCGTATGGGGGCAGTTCGACCTGCATCCCGATCAGAACTACCTCTACCAGGTTCAGAAGGCGGCCTATCACCCCAATGCCGTCGTGGTGCGGGAATACAACACCCGATTCTTTGCCGGCGACACCGTCCAGCGCACGGTCCACGTTTACAATGATCGGCTGACGGCCGGGAGCTTCACTCTCCGTTGGCGTGCGGGCGCGGGGGCCTGGCAGTCGCGGACGTTTGCTCTATCGCCTGCCGGCCAATGGACTAACACGATTTCCTTCCAGGCGCCCATAGCCGGCGGCACCTTCCCGCTCCAGTTCGAACTGAGCGACTCCACTAATGTCGTCTTCACCAATACCATCTCCTGCTCCTCCCTGTCTCGAACCTGGCTGGCTGTGCCGCCCGGCCTCAAGGTCGGCCTTTACGATCCAGCCGGCGCAACGGCGACGCTGCTGCAGCGCTTCAGCCTCCCGTACATCACCGTCACCAATCTCCACACTGCGGCCTATGGCGAGCTTGACCTGCTCATCGTCGGTCGTGACGCCCTGGCCACTGAAACCTTGCCTGAAATCGGCGCTGCCACCATCGCATCACAATGGCAAGACTTCGCTTTGCGCGGCGGCTGGTTGCTCGTGCTCGAACAGAGCAATTACCCGTCCTGGATGCCCGCGGGCCTCAGCCTCCAGGACTTCGACGCCAGCTTCGCCTTTCCCAGCCTCGAGCATCCGGTCACCCATGACCTCACCGCGGAGGACCTGCGCTGGTGGGCGGACGACCATCGGCTCGTTACCCGCGCTCTCAAAGTGCCGGCGAGCGGCAACCTGCGTGTGCTGGCCAGAGTCGGCTCGCGCGCCGGTCTCGAATACGCCGCTGCCCTCGAGGTGCCGCTCGATGACGGGGGCCTGCTCTGCTCGCAGTGCTTGCTGACCGAACGGTTCGACTGCGAGCCGCTGGCCGGCCTCCTGCTCCAGCGCCTCCTCGACCATTGTGCCTCGGCCGCCGGCCATCTGCGGCCGCGCCCGGCCGCGTTGCTCGCGGAGCCGAATTCGCCCGCCGCGACACGGCTCGCCCAGCTCGGGTTGCTGGCGGAGAACATCTCGGGCCGGCTCACCAACTGCGACCCGGCGCTTTACCCGGTGCTCGTGGTTGCCGGGAGCAACGACGCCTGGCAGGAAGCCCGGCTGCAGCTTGCGAGCCTCACCAGCTACGTCGAGCGCGGCGGCAAGCTCCTGCTCCATCGCCCCGATAGCGCGTTCCTCGCTGTCACTCAGCCCTTGCTGTTTCCCGACCTGGAGTTCGCCGGCAGCAATCTCGGCCTCGTCTTGCGCCGCGACATCACCAACGCCGCCGTGCGGCTCGTCAACTACGACCTCTATTGGATCGCCCAGCCCGGCACCTGGAACCAGTCGGAGGTGCTTTCAACCAATGTCGCCAGCCGCTTCTACCGCAAGCGCTTTGGCCTGACCAACTACAACACGATTCAAGTGGCGAACATGCCGATCCACACCTCCGGCGGCGCCAGCTCGGGCGGTTGGCTGCTCTGGGCCAACGGCTACGTCGCCCAGGACATCGTCATTGCGCAGGCCGGCACCTACCTGTTCAACGTCTCCGCCAGGGGCACCCCCGTCCTGGGAGGCTGGCCCCAGATGAGCCTCAAGATTGACGGTCGTGCCCGGGACACCGTCACGGTTCCCACCAACCAGCTCGCTTTCTACTGCCTGAGCGCCTATCTCACGCCCGGCACCCATCAACTGGCCGTCTCCTTTGATAACGACGCCTACGCGCCGCCCGAGGACCGCAACCTCTTCCTCGCTCAGATTCTTTGGGGCCGGGACGACGACAACAGCCCCGTCGCGCTCCTCACCCAGCCCGGCGCGGTCGCCCAGGTGCGCCGCGGCAACGGATTGATCCTGCTGGATGAGATCTGCTGGGATACCGAGTCGCAGAATGCGACCAAGGCCGGGCGTTTCGCCTGCGAAGTGCTGACCGGTCTGGGCGCGGCCATGCGGCTCCCGCCCGCCCTCAGCCTCCAGGCGGTGGCCATGAGCAATGTCAACGTCTCCGCGTATTATGTCTCCGACGGCGTGGCGCGGCTCGCCAGCAATGGGCGGATTGAGACTTCCGTGAGCTTCACCACCTCGGGCAGCTACACCTTTCAAGTCATCGCCGGGGGCACGGCGGCGCTGGGCGTGTTGCCGCAGGTGGGCATTACGGTGGACGGCGTGATCCGCACCAACTTCTTCCTCACGACCACCAACATGACGACTTACACGATCACGCTCTCCGTCGCGGCCGGGACGCACAAGATTGGCCTGGCGTTCCTGAACGATTATTACGCGCCGCCCGAGGACCGCAACGCGGCCTTCAGCCTGCTGACCATCACGCTCCCGGCCGCGCCCCGCATCACCTCCCTCTACGCCGACCCGTTGCAGCACCTGGCGACGCTCCAGTGGGAAGGCCTCGCCGGAAAGTCGTACGAAGTGCAGATTGCCTCGAACCTCCTCAGCGGATTTCAACCTGCCGCAGTCGTTACCAACAACAGTTCGGTTGCCAGTTGGCAGGACACCGGCGGCGTCTGGGGCGCGCCTCCCTTGAGCCCCGCCTCACCCCAGCGCTATTACCGCATTCGCCAAACCAGCCCTTAACCGCCGGTCCGCCGACTCACCTGCCCGCTCCCATGAAACGATTATGCACGATGCTCTGGCTCGCTCTGAGTTGCGGAGTGACGTATGGAACAACGATTGATTTCAGCAAGTACATTCGCGTCACGCCAACGAATGCGGCGCAGCACGGGATTAAGTTCTTCTACCACGCGCCGGTTCCCGCGCTGGTTACGGTCGAAATGCCCTACACGAAAGGAGAGAGGACCTTTGATGAAGCGGTCCTCGAATTCGGCAGTTCGAAGCAGCACTTCAAGATCCCGGTGCAGGGCCAGAAGCAGGACGGCGATACCCTGTTCGTTGCGTTTTGGATGGATCGGCAGACGCTGCGCGAATCGTCACTGAAGATTCGTTTCAGCAAGAGAGCGGACATTGAGCCAATCGTGTTCGTCTTCTCGCTCAAGGAGTTCGTTCCGAAGCGCGAGAAGCGACCCGACAGGTGAATTCAGCGCTCCGCATCGGCCACGCGCGCCAGCAGGACTTTCTTGGTCGGCACGTAGTTGGCTACGAACTCGCGACGATACTCGGCAAAGGTCCCCGCCGCGATCGCCGCCCGCGTCTCGGCCATTGTTCGCAGATACATTCGCGTATTGTGGACGCTCAACATCCGCAGGCCGAGAATCTCGCCTACATTCAGCAGGTGCCGCAGATAGGCCCGCGTGAAGTGCCGGCAGGCGAAGCAGTCGCAACCCTCTTCGATGGGCCGAAAGTCCGCCTTGCAAGCGCCCGCCTTGATGCTAATGCTGCCTTTGCGCGTGAAAGCCGTGCCGTTCCGCGCCACCCGCGTCGGCAGCACACAATCAAACATGTCCACCCCGCGTGCAACCAGCTCCACCATCTGCGCCGGCGTGCCCAGGCCCATCGCATAGCGCGGCTGTTTGGCCGGCAGGAACGGCTCGGTCATCTCGACGGCGCGCATCATCTCCGGCTCCGGTTCGCCCACGCTCACGCCGCCGATGGCGTAGCCGTCGAACTTGAGGGCCACCAGCGCTTTGGCGCACTCCTCGCGCAGGGCCGCGTTGGTGCCGCCCTGCACGATGCCGAAGACCATCTGTCCATCGCCCCGGGGCTGCTCGCGGCATTCCGCCGCCCAGCGCATCGTCCGCTCGACGGCAGCGCGCAGCTCGCGCGGCGTGCTCGTGTGCGGCGGGCAATCGTCGAACACCATCGCGATATCCGAGCCGAGCGCGGCCTGAATGGCCATCGCCTCTTTGGGCCCGAGAAACAGCAGCGAGCCGTCCAGGTGCGACCGGAACTGGACCCCGTGCGCCTGGATCTTGCGGATGGTCGCCAGGCTGAACACCTGGAAGCCCCCGCTGTCGGTCAGGATCGGCGCCGGCCAGTTGATGAACTGGTGCAGCCCGCCCGCGGCGCGGATGATGTCCAGGCCCGGGCGGATATTGAGATGGTAGGTATTGCCGAGGATGATCTGGGTGCCCATCTCGCGCAGCTCGCGCGGGTCAAGGGCCTTCACGCTCCCCTGCGTGCCGACGGACATGAAAACCGGCGTCTCCACGACGCCGTGCGGCGTGGTCAATCGGCCCAGGCGCGCTTTAGAGGTCGCGTCGGTCTTGAGCAGCTCGAACATGGTGCGGATGGTCCGCTACGCCGCCGGGTGGGGCAACGGGAAAACTGACCTGCTTCTTTTCCGCGCCCGCATGTAGTCTGCGCTGCGTGGGTGTTAAAGTCCGGCAATCGCCAGGCCCTGGATAATCTTGCGGGCGATCTCGCGCCGGCGCTCGTGTGTGACCTGGCCGCGCTTATTGGTGAGTGAGGACTTTTCCACCGTGAAGAGCAGATCACAGCGGCAAAGCGTCTTCCAATTAAGCCCGTCGGCGTCATCGAGGATCGTCTCATTATGTTTGGGGAGGCGTTCCTGACCGGGCCGCATGCTGGTGCACTTGAGCACAACCACTTGCGGCTTTGCGTCAATCCTGGCCTGACAGGAAACCAGCACGCACGGGTGCGGGCCGTAGATGTTGCCGGTGTAGATGTCCCAGGCATTCATTCCTGGACACTCTTTGACTGGGCCGCCATGAAAAGGCGGATGCTCTCAGCATCGTCATCGGGTTGAGAATAGAGCGCGCGAGCCACCTTGTCCGGTAGTGGGGCGACATTCGTCACCCGCCCGACGGCCATCTGCTCACGGAGCTTGGGCAACCCCAGTTTGGCGCTCTGCCGGATGGTCGCGGCGGTGGAAAGGCCCGTTTCCTTGGCTGCCTGCTTCATCTCCCTCAGAAAGTCCGCCGGTACCGCAAGCGGATACGTGATGCTTTTCATGGAGGAATCATACATCGCGCCTTGCCTGCGGCAAGCCGTTTTAGCCCTCATGTCTGCACAGGCTATCCGGGCATGGTCGTCGCCGCACGAGGCACCCCCTTTCGCAAGTGTGAATGGCGTCGAACCCCGATCCGCGCAGTCCCACTTGGCAACTAAATAACTCGTGGGCTATCCTCGGCCGACATTCACAATGTGCGCGTATGATTTGAGTCATGCCTAGCCCTTCCTACAGCACCTTTCAGGAACGCGTCGTGCAGGCCGCCGAAGCGGCCTTGAAACGGCACGGCAGCGTGGGTCCGCTGGAACTGTTCCAGCAAATGCTGCTGCTGCATCCGGTCCACTTCGACGGCTGGCGCAAAGGCAACGAGCATTACCGCGTGCTTGAACCCTGGATCCAAGTCGGCCCCGAGAAGTTTCAGAAGGCCATTGCTTTCTTCCAGGAGTGGGCTTCGAGGCGTGGCCTGCGCACGATCGAAGCCGCCTACACCCGCCGTGGTCCAAGGGGCATCGAGTCCTTGCAGGTCACCGAAGACGGCGATCCGGAGCGGGAGAAGTTCTATCGCACGCACTATGCCCCGGCGGACTTGGGCGAGAAGAAGACGGCGCGGCTGACGGCCAAATTAAACCAGCCTCCGGAACTGGTGGTATTCCAAAAGGTGAGCGAGGAGGGCAACTGCAGCGAGTGTGGCGCAGAGCTACCCAGCGGAGAATTCCTGTTGATGGAGAAGGGCCAGCCGCTTTGTCTCGCCTGCGCCGACCTGGACCAACTGCTGTTTCTGCCGCGGGGCGATGCGGCGCTGTCGCGGCGGGCGCGGAAGTACAGTTCGCTCGCGGCGGTGGTCGTTCGCTACAGCCGGGCGCGAGGACGCTACGAGCGGCAAGGTCTGCTGGTGACCGAGGAAGCCCTGGCCAAGGCGGAGCAAGAATGCGCCGCCGATGCGCCGGCGCGCGCCGCCACCCGCGCTCGCGCCGCCGTCGCCCGCCTGGAGGAAGATCGTGAGTTCGTGACCGCGTTGACCGAAGCGATTTCGCAGCGCTACCCCGGTTGCCCGGCCGATGAAGCCCGCCGCATTGCCGAGCACACGGGTCGCCGCAGCAGTGGCCGGGTGGGCCGATCCGCTGCCGGACGCGCGTTGGATGCCTCGGCGGTGGACCTCGCCGTCACTGCGCACATCCGTCATGCGCACACCGACTATGATGAGCTTCTAATGCGCGGCACCGAGCGACTGGACGCCCGCACACTGGTGCGGGAAAGAATTGACCGCGTGCTGGCGAAGTGGTCGCGAGCATGAACAAGCGCCCGGGCAGCGAGGGTCTTTTTGGCTTGCGGCTTTTTCACGGTCGGCCTATTCCCAATGCAACGTTTCTCGCGTAATATCCTGATAGCGTCGAGTCTTTTATATGCTGATCAATAGCTCGGCGGGACTAACATGAAGACGAGTCTAAGTCCTGTAGCGTGGTTCTTGAGGAAGGCGGATTTTGCGAACAGTGCCAACCGCAATGACTGGTAAGAGCTACGCGCGTCCGGCACCATTACAGCGACCGGTGAAGCCTGGGCCGAACTCCCTCGCCGAAGGGCGGCCCCGCCACGCGGTCTGGCAATTCGAGGGGTGATGAGGGGCCGCAATCGGTAAGCTGATTTGTTCGGCGCCTCCGCAAGGAGCACGTGCATGAAGACTCCATTCTTCCTCCGAAGCCAGCGTCTGCTCTTGGCGTCGCCCGCGGCAGGGGACGAGTTGGCCATCATGGAAGCGATTACCGAATCGTTCGCTTCCTTGCATGAGTGGCTGCCGTGGGCCAAGACGATGCCTGCTCTTGAGGAGGTCGCCCGGGTCAACGCTGAGCTGCTGGCGAAGTTCAGAGCGGATGCGGAATTCCACTTTCGTATCCGGCGCGAAGCGGACCAGCACTATCTGGGCAGCATCGGGGTGTTTTATGTGGAGCGGGATGTTCCCAGCATGGAGATGGGCTTCTGGCTGCGCAGCACGGCTCGCGGCCAGGGGTACATGCTGGAGGCGGCGCAGACTGTCGCGCAGTTCGTGACGGAGCAATTGGGTGCCGTGCGCCTCCAAATGCGGGTGGACGCGCGCAACGCGCGCAGTTGTGCACTGGCCGAGCGCCTTGGGTTCTCCCGCGAGGGCATCTGTCAGAGCGCAGCGCGGGACAATCAGGGCCAACTTGTTTCCCAAGTCATCTTTGCTCTCGTGCGCGCCGCCCAGGAGCCAGGCCCGAGCGGTGCAGTGAACGTAAGCCAGCCGTTGTGCTCGGGGACCAATGCAACCTGATCAGGCAGATAGCTGCGGCATCCGACGCATGACCAAATCCGACCGCATTACGCAGCACGTATGCCGTGCGGTGGCAGCCCCCATCGTGGGGCTCTTTGGGGCCGTGCTTGCCTTGCTCCCGGCTCTCTTGCTTTTCGGAATGATGCAGTGGTTGGGTGCACCTGCATTCGTCTTTGTCTTGGTGCAACTTGCTGCCTCTATGGTCAAGGGATTTGCTTTTGTTTTTGTCGGCAGCTTGGTCGCTGCGATTGCCTGGCGCTTTAGGGCTGCCTGCATCTTGGTGGGTCTCGGAATGCTCTTCTATTTGTACTTCTACTATTACTTATTCCCGTACACTGATTCCGACGAGGGTGCCGGCTTTTCTGTGTGGGCCGTGTTGGACCTCGCCGTCACCATTGCGGGCGGCTTGTTGGCGGTAGCGCTTCGCCGCTTCAGGAGACCGGAACAGCCGAGCTGAGGGGTGTACTGAACTGAAAGCGGCGAGGCCGCCCCGCTTACGCTCGGAGCGGTGTTGGCGCGGCGCCAGTATATGAGCCCGCTTTTTCCATAAATGCGTATGGACAACCACCTTGGGAAGCCTTATTCCCGGCTGATGACGTATGGCATTACGTCCAACGAGTGGCCTGCTATTTGTTTAAGCGCCGCCGAGATGCTGCTATGGGAAAACGCCCCAGATTCAGGCTGTTCGATTCGCGATGCCCGAACTGCGGTTCCAGCAATACCAGAATTGACTGGTTCCGGCTCGACAACTACCGCATGGCGGTACTTACCACCGTGTTCGCCGTGTTCGCATGTGATCTCGGTGGCCGATACGACAGAGTCTGTTCGGACTGTCGGCGCAAGTTCACACGATGAAGCCCGCGTTCGCCGCGCCTGGGTGCTATCGTTGGGCTGCGAATTACCTATGACCGTGCGTTGTCAGTCCGCGCCGACAGCCGCCGGTGTTTCTGTTTGCCCGTGCGGCAGGAGATCCCCAGCACCCGAGCTTCGCCGGTGCTCGGCCTCAGGCGGCTGCGACCGTTATGTGAGACCTCGCGCCGTTCAAGTGGGATTGCTCGTCGCGGCACTTGCACTTGGCGGATGCACGCAAACCACCGTCATCACCTCGTCGATGGCTCCCACGATACAGTCGGGCACGAAGGTCACTGTTGACTGGACTGCATACTCCTTGAGCGCGCCGAAACGGTGGGACGTCGTTTGTTTCAAGCCGCCAATGTTGGCCGACCAGATCTGGGCAATGCGTGTTGTGGCACTCCCGGGGGAGACGGTCTCGTTTGCGACTAACGGCATTGCGATCAACGGCCGCTCGATTGCCTTGCCGATCGCACTGACGAACGTTAGCTATGTTTCCGTGGATCACCCCGCATTAAGACCAGGCGCACCCTCGCTCCCATCACCGTATGTTGTCCCCAGCAACAGCTTCTTTGTTCTGGGGGACAACTCGACAATCGCGTTCGATAGCCGTTTTTGGGGTGCGGTGCCCCGCACCAATGTCTTTGGCAAAGTTCGAGGGCTATGAACCCGTATAGCGCGCTGCACTCGACGCCGCGACGGCGCTCTGTTTGCATATCAGGATGCGTCCGCCAGAGCCGGGGCGCCCTCAGCCGAACTCGGGCGCTAAGCCGCTCAGTCTTTCGACCGACGCAGCATCAGGAAGCCCAGGCCCAACACGATCAACCCGGCGCTCGCTGGTTCGGGCACCATGAGAATCAGGCCCCAATTCATCAGGGTCGCCTGGGCCCCTCCCCCGTCCACGTCGGCCAGGAACAGCGTCCAGCTTCCGCTGGGGTTCAAGCCCAGGAACGAGTCCAATAACGCCGTTCGCCGTTCATCAGATGAAACCCATTTCTGTCATTCTTGGCCTGTCAATCGTGGCGTTATGTGGCTGCACGACCACGCCCACGGCATCTGTCCCTGGCCCTGGACTTTGCCTCATAGAGGATGGCAAGCTTCTGTATGAGCTTGGGCGCTTTGACGAGGCCCGAGACCGTCTGGAGCTTCTGTTGACCCTGACCTCGGATGATCACCTGAGGACGAAGGCATTGTATTACTTGGACTTGATTCACAGAGATGTTGCTCCTGCCAAGAACGATCCCGGCTACCCAGCGTGACTTGGGATGAGGCGCAGGAATTCTGCCGCTGGCTGACGGAAAGAGAGCGCGCGGCGGGTGTCTGGGCCGCCAGGAGTCTAAGGCAAAAATGCTCGAGCAGAGCGAGGGCCAGCTCGGCGAACACCATTTTAGGCAACCGCGCCAGCGTGCTCCCCAGACGGCGTCCATAGTAACTCCGTTCCTCCTCCGTTCCTCCTCCGTTGTTCCTCCGATTGCGTCTCGGAGGAACAACGGAGGAGGGACGGAGGAAGAACGGAGGTAGGACGGAGGTAGCCTGGGAGGGCTGTGGGGGCGTTAACGAGCGCCTTGAGCCGGAGAATGGCTGGGAGGCCCAGTTTCTGGCGGGTGGGTTTCCAACGGTGGGTCATTGAGTCTGGGGCAACCCCTGAACCCGATGCGTGAAGGAGCGACATTTCGCCGCAATGTCTCTTCGCGGGAGCCGGACGCCCCGGCGAGGCATCCCAGCCAAGCCCTCGCTAATGCGTTGTCCGGGCTGCCGGTGCTGGTCGTCCGGCTTGACGGGTGGCTAACTGCCGCCATAATAGGCTGACATGACCACGAGTATCTGCGACTCCTCCGTAGCTGGCGCCAGGGCTGGGCGCGGAGTCCTTTCGCCCCCTGTCCCGACGGCTCCCGCGCCCGCAACAGTCCGCGATCACAACCTTGCGCCCCACTCGGCGGCACTATGACCTCGCCGGTTGACCCCAAGATCATCGCCGACAAGCTCTGCGAATTCGCGCGGGCGAACTTCCTGGCGGACGGAATGGAATTCAACGAGCACAGCCCGCTGGCCGAGGCCGGGATTGATTCGTTCGCCCTCGTGGAGCTGCTGCTCTGCAGCGAGCGCGCGTTTGGCGTCCGGGTGCCGGAGTCGCACCTGACGCGCAACAACCTCGTCTCGGTGGCCACGCTGGCCAATTGCATCGCGGAACTGGCGCGCAACGGCGGCTCGGCCTCTCTGTCCCGCGAATAGCCCCGCCTGGGCCGGCAGTCCAGGATAACTGAATATGCCTCCGTTGCCCCGCCAAATCCGGTTGGCTGCCGGCGACTATTTCATGCACGGCCAGGACTGCCGGATGCGGCGCCACGGCCTGCCCGGCAACGTCTGCCGCGTGGCCCTGCGCTTGGACGAAGGCCTGGATACGGACCTCCTGCGCCGACGCGTGGCGGATTCCCCCCTCCTGAATTGGCTGGCGCAAGTGCGCATTGTCCGGTCTCTGCCGTTGCTGCCCCCGCGCTGGCATGCAGCGGAGCCCAAGACCATCTTCCACGAGCACAATGGCCCGGCGATAAATGGAGCGGAGCCGGCTTCGCTGCCGCCCGCGGTGGCCGGGAGGGATTTGCACGCCGCGGAAGGGCCGGCGCTGGCCTTGGACCTCGTCCGCCACGCCGACGGCACCCGGCACCTGGTGTATTCCTGGAACCACGCCCTCATGGACGCGCGGGGCGCGGAACTGATCCTGCGCCACCTGAACGCCGGGCCGGCGGTGAAAGACCCTCCCGCCCTGGACGATCTGATCAACCCCGCGCAGCAAGAGTGGAACCTCTCGAAGTGGTGGAACAGTGTGAAGCTGGCGCGCAGCTCGATGGAATGGCTTCGCAAGTCCGGCAGCGAACCGCTGTTCACGCTGATGCCGGGGCTGCATCCGGCCGGGCCATGCCGCGGCCAGTGCCGGCTCTTGTCTTTCAGCGAGGCCGAGACGGAGCGCATTGGCGCTCGCTGCCAGAGCCTGAATGCCGCCTTCCGGCGCAGCAACTTCTACCTGGCCGCCACCATCCGCGCCGTGCACACGGTGGCAGTGGGGCGCGGGAACAAGGACGGGGCCTACCTGGTTCCGGTCCCGCACGACATGCGGCGGCGCGGCGCCAATGGCCCCATCTTCTCGAACCAGCTTTCGATCCTGTTCCACCGCATCGAACCGCGCCAGGCGGCGAGCCTCAGCGAGATTATCGCGGAGCTGACGCGGCAGATGATGAACCAGATTCGTGACCGCTTCCCGGAGGCCTGCATGGCGGCGCTGGACATGTTCAAGCCCATGCCGTTGGACTATTATGTGCGGCACCTGGGGCAGCCCACGCGCGGCAAATTCGCCAGCCTGTGCTTCTCGGACTCCGGCGAGACCTGCGCCGGCATGAGCGACATGCTGGGCGGGCGGATACAGGAGGTCACCCACCTGGTGCCGACGTGGCGGCCGCCAGGATTGACGGTATTGTTCTGGAGTTTCGGCAGCCGGCCCCGCGTCCTGTTGTCGTGGGTGGAAGACTGCTTGAGTCCGGCCGAAGCCAACACCCTGGAGCAGGGACTGCGCGCGGCCTTATTGGAAGAACAGATTTGATGAAAGTCTTATTGGTAGCAACGAATCGTGAGCGATCGCCCTACCCGGTGGCGCCGCTGGGAGCGCTGTGCGTGGTCGCCGCCGCCCGCGACGCCGGCCACGAGGTGGATTTCCTGGACCTGGGGCTGTCCTCGGCTCCGAACCAGGCGCTTCAGAAAGCCCTTGGGAAGAATCAATACCAGGCGGTGGCGTTCGGGATCCGCAACCTCGACAACTGCTGGGCCTTTGCGCCGCGCCTGTATTTCGACGAGGTGCGGGAGCTGGCCGAGACCGTCAAGCGCTGCTTCGAAGGGCCGCTGATCCTGGGCGGCACGGGCTTCTCGGTTTCGCCGCACGGCTGGATGCAGCGACTGGATGCCGTTTGCGGGGTGATCGGCGAGGGCGAGCGCGCGTTCCCCGAAGTCTTGCGGCGGCTGGAGGCCGGGCAATCGCTGGAGGGGATTGATGGCGTTATCACGACGCCCAAGAACGGCACCCCGATTGAGGAGCTGTCCGCCCCGGTCATCGAGAAGCTCAGCGCGCTGCCGCTCCCGGCGCACGACCTTTGCGGATACAAGCGCTACCTCAACCGCGGCGGCTTTGTGGGCGTGCAGACCAAGCGCGGGTGCCCGCTGGGCTGTGTCTATTGCATTTACCCCCAATTGGAAGGCAAGCGCTACCGGCTGCGTCCGCCCGAGGCGATTGTCGAGGAAATCGAGAAGGTGGTTGTGGGGGCGAAGCTCCAGCACTTCTTCTTCGTGGACAGCGTGTTCAATGACCCGCGGCACCACGCGTTGGCCGTCTGCGCCGCGCTCGCCAAGCGCAAGTTGCCGATTCATTGGTCGGCGTTCTGCAACCCGCTGGGGTTCGATGAGGAAGTGGCCAGGGCCATGGCGGCGGCAGGCTGCAACGGGGTGGAGTTCGGATTGGATGTCGCCACGCCCAAGATGCTGGAGGCGCTGGGCAAACCGTTCGGCCAGGCTGAGATCAAGATCGCCTTGAAAGCCGCGCGCGACGCCGGATTGCCTTTCGTGAGCTACATGTTGTTCGGCGGCCCGAGCGAGACCTGGAAGGATGTGCAGGACACGCAGTCTTTCCTGAACACCTGCGCGCCCGCCCACGCTTTGTTCGCCTCGTTCGGCATCCGCGTCTATGAAGGCACATCGCTGGCCGTTACGGCGCGAAAGGAAGGTTTGGTGACCCGGGACCAGGACCTGTTCGAGCCGGTCTATTACCTTTCGCAGCCCATGGCCGAGAAGACCATCGAGAACCTTGACCGCATCTCCCGGCAACGCGCCGAGTGGACCTCGCCGGCCGATTGGCGGCGGCCCATGATGCTTTGGGCGCAGAAAGTGATGGTGCTGTTCCAGGTCCGGCCGCAGTGGAAATACATCCAGGGCTACGGCCTGCACATGCGAAAATGGCTCAAGTGAGCACCGCCCTCTGAACACTCGTGACACCCCAGCCACTCTCATCACGGCGGTGGATAGCCTGCCCCACGACATGACGAGAAGTGCTGACGGCCCCCGCATTTCATGCGATGTGCTGGTCATCGGCGGAGGCGCGGCGGGTGTGGCTGCCGCCACCGCCGCCGGCCGGGCGGGCGCGCGGGTGGTGTTGCTGGAGCGCTACGGATTTCTAGGGGGGCTGGCCACTGCGGCCCAGGTCGGCCCCGTGTGCGGCCTCTACCTGCGCGACAGCTCCAGCGCGCAAGCCACGCTGGTGGCCGGCGGGTTCATCGCAGAGTTTGCTGCGCGCCTGCAGCAAGCGGCCGGTCGGGCGTCCCTGCGGTTGGAGCGCGGGTTGTGGGTCTTGCCCCACTCGATCGCAGCCTTCGCGCGCGTGGCGGATGCCTTCATAAGCGAGTCCGGCAACCTCACCCCTGTCCTGCACGCCACGGTGTCTGAAGCAAAGGCGGAAGGCCGCCGCCTGGCCGAGGTGCGCGCCCTGGCATGGAACGAGCCTTTGTTCGTTCGCCCCGCCGCTGTGGTGGACTGCTCCGGGGAAGCCACCGCTGCTGTCCTCGCTGGAGCCGAGGTCGAGGACGGCGCGGCGGATCAGGTCCCGGCGCTGGTCTTCTGTTTGGAGGACGTTGATCCCGCTCTGTCCGAACGCGGGTTGCTGGAAGTACGCCGCGAATTGCGCCGCGGCGTGGACGAAGGCCGTTTGCCCGCCACGTGCGAACGGCTTTCGCTGGTCCCAGGGACGGGCGCCGATGGCCGACTGTCCCTCAAGCTCAACCTCTCGCCTGCAGAACCGGGCCGCGTCCCATGGCAACAAGTGACCGACTGGGAACGGCAGGCCCGCGCGCTGGTGGACGTTCTCGTGCGTTTCCTGGTGGACAACACCGCTTCCTGCCGGAATGCGCGCTTGCGCTCGGTCGCTCCCCAGCTCGGCATCCGGTCGGGACGCCGGATTCGAGGCCGCGCCAGGCTCATGGACAAGGATGTGCTGGGCGCGCAGAAGACTCCGCTCGGCATCGCCCGCGGTTGCTGGCCGATGGAACGCTGGGGAAGCAGCCCGCGGCCGGAGATGGTCTATCTCGAAGAGGGTGGCTACTATGAGATACCGCTGGATTGCCTGCGGCCGGCGGAATTGGATAACGTGCTGGTCGCCGGCCGATGTTTCAGCGCTGAGGCCGGGGCCATGAGCTCAGCCCGTGTCATTGGCACCGCGTTGGCGACCGGCTGGGCCGCGGGGACCGCCGCAGCATTCCAGGCGATGGGCCGGCCAGCAGATGAGGCAGTGGATGCGATTCGGAAGCAGATGCAAGAATGAACGTCTTCGAGAGTCTTTCTCGTTCAGCACAGCAATGGCCCGAGCGGACGGCGGTCATTGATGCCGCCGGGGCGCTGAACTACCAGTCCCTTTGGCGCGAGATCGAGGCTTTGCGGCTGCAGCTCGCCCAACTGGATGTGCGGGCGGGCCAGGGCGTCGGCATTCGCGCGCGCAACGGGCGCGGGTTCGTGATCGGCGCGCTGGCGGCGCTGGGCTGCGGCGCCGTCGTGATGCCCATCCACCACCAGATGAAGCCGGATGAACTCTCCGATATGCTCGCCAAGGCGCCCCTCAGCGTCATTCTGAGCGACGGTGTTGGCCCGGCGCCGCGCGGCGAAACCACCTGCCACTTGAAATTGCTGGATGGCAGCTCTTTGCGCTTCACGCGTCTGGCCGGTCCCCACCTTCCCCTGGCGCCGGGGATCGAAGACGCCGCGTTCGTGCGCTTCACTTCGGGCACAACCGGCGCGGCCAAAGGTGTGGTGCTGACCCATCGCGGGGTGCTGGAGCGCACCCGCGCCGCCAACACCGGCCTGGGGCTGACTTGGGAAGACCGGGTGCTTTGGGTTCTGCCGATGGCGTATCATTTCTATGTCTCCATCCTCCTCTACCTCGAGGCCGGGGCCACCGTGATCGTCAGCGCCGATTACCTGGCGGAGAGCATCCTGGACGCCGCCATCACGCACAACGCCACCTTCCTCTACGTAACCCCAATGCACGTGCGGATGTTGACCCGTGAACCCTCGGGCCGGAGGCTGCCGCCCACGCTCCGGCGCGTGATGTCCGTTTCGAGCCGGCTCGATCCCCAGGCGGCGCGGGATTTCCAGGCGCGGTATCGCATCCCGGTGGCCCAGGGCTACGGCATCATCGAAGTGGGGCTGCCGATCATGAACATTGACGAGGCGGCCGATCATCCCGAGGCGATCGGACGCCCGCTGCCCGGGTTTGATGCGGCCATCGTGAACGAGGCCTTGGAGCCTGTGACCGACGGCGAAACCGGGCAGCTTGCCTTGCGCGGCCCCGGCATGTTCGCCGGCTACCTCAGTCCGGCGCGACGCCGTGAGGAAGCGCTGCGGGATGGCTGGTTCTTCACCGGCGATCTCGCGCACCGGGACAGCGGCGGACGCATCGTGCTCGACGGGCGCAGTTCTTCGGTCATCAATGTCGCCGGCCTGAAGGTCTTCCCTGAGGAGGTTGCGGGCGTCCTGGACCAGCACCCGGCAGTGCTGCGTTCACGTGTGACCACTCGGCCGCACCCGCAGACCGGAGAAGTGGTCCACGCCGAGGTGCAGTTGCGCAGCAGCGGCCCGGGCGCCACACGGGAGGAGATACTTGCCTTCTGCCGCCACCGGCTCTCGAATTACAAAATCCCAACCTCCCTCGAATTGGTTGCCGAGCTCGATCTGACTTCCAGCGGCAAAGTGCGGCACGGATGAAGCCGGACGTCGTCATCATCGGCGGCGGGGTCGCGGGGCTCGCTTGCGGCTGCTACCTCCAGATGAACGGCTACCGCACCGAGATCCTCGAAATGAACGATTCTCCCGGCGGCCTGTGCGTCGCCTGGGATCGGGGGCCTTATACCTTCGACGGCTGCCTGCGCTGGCTGGTGGGCACCGACCCCGCCTCGATGTTCCACCGGGTCTGGAAGGAACTGGGCGCCATTGATGGGCGCCAGATCGCGCATCCCGAGGAGTTCCTGCGCGTCGAGAGCCGGGACGGCCAGGTGCTATCGGTCTCTACGGACCTGGACCGGTTTGCGCGGGATTGCAGGCGGCTCGCGCCGGAGGACGCCCGCCTCATAGACGAGTTGGTCCGCGCGGCGCGGCGTTGCAGCCCGTTCGATCCGCCGGAGAAGGCGATGGAACTCATGACGATGGGCGAGAAGATTCGGTTCGGGGTCCAGTTTCTCCCCATGATATGGACTCTGGGCACCTGGATGCGCCGCCCGGTCGGCTCGTATGTCAGCACCTACCGGAACCCGTTGCTGCGCGAGGTCTTGCTGGCACTGGCCGGCCACCCCCGCATGTCGGCCCTGGTGTTGGTGATGGTGCTGAGCTGGCGCGGGGCCGGGGATGGCGGCTACGTTGTGGGCGGCTCGCGCGCTTTCATCCAAGGCATCGCCTCGCGCTATGCGCGCCTGGGCGGCGTTATCCGGTTCAATGCGCCGGTCGCTTCGGTGACCGTCGAGAACGGCCGGGCGACCGGCGTGCGCTGCGCGGATGGAACCGTCGTTCCCGCTGGCGCTGTGGTCTCTTGCGCCGATGCCCACACCACGATCTTCAAGATGCTCGGCGGCCGATACGTCACGCGGCAGATCAGGCACTTCTACCAGAATGGCGAGGTCTTTCCCGGCTTGCTCCAGGCCTCGTTCGGCATCAACCAATCCTTCCCGGACGCGCCCCATGCCTTGAGCTTGCCGCTTTCGCGCCCGATCAAGGTGGACGACCACACAAGCCACGACCGCCTGGAGGTGGGAGTATTCGGCGAAGATTCGGGGTTCTGCCCGGCCGGCAAGACGGTCATGATCGTAAGGCTGTTCACGCGTTTCGACTACTGGGCCAAACTCCGAGACGAACGCCCGGCCGACTACACCGAAGCGAAGGAGAATCTCATCCGCGACCTTGTGAGAATTCTCGACCAGCGGTTTCCGGGAGTGGCCAGCCAACTGGAGCAGGCCGACCTGGCGACCCCGGCCACCTTCGCGCGTTTCACCGGGAACTGGCAGGGCAGCTTCCAGGGCTGGCTGCCCACGCCGCGCATCCTGAGACGGCGCCTGCCGCGTTCGCTGCCGGGCCTGGAGAACTTCTACCTGGCCGGCCACTGGCTGGACCCGGGCGGCGGGCTGCCTCCGGCGGCGCTTTCCGCCCGCTACGTCGCCCAAATCATTTGCGCGCGGGACGGCAAGGTGTTCACGACCAGTCCAGCGTGAGCCTCAAGCGGGACCGGCGCGGTTCAATCGCACGCCGGTGGGAAGCCCATTTCCTCGACATACGTCTCCTGGAAGCCTTCGGCTTCATTCAAGGAAAGATGCTGGACCCGCGCCAGGATTTCGGGGTAAGCGCCGTGGTGCTCCTCCAGACCGAACAAGGCCAGCTTGGCGCCGAGCAAGGCGGTGTTCCCGGACGGTCTGACCTTCTCGGCCGGCACATCGAGCAGCCCGATGCGCCGGGCGCTGGTGTGGTTGATGTAGTTGCCGAATGCCCCGGCCAGGTAGATCTGCGCCAGGTCTTGTTTCGTGGCGCCCCATTGCTCCAACAGGAGCCGCAGGCCCGCCGCAATCGCGCCCTTGGCCAACTGCAGCTCGCGCACGTCCCACTGACTAAGGGTAACCGGCTCCGCCAGCGGGAGAGCCTCCCCGTCGGCGAGCCGGCCCGAGGGTTTGATCCAGCCAAGGTCCAGGCTTGCGGCCACGGCGTCCACCAATCCGCTGCCGCAGATGCCGCGGGGCGCGCCATCGTTCAACACGTGGCAAAGCAGTTTGCCGTCCTGCACGCGCACCTCGGAGATCGCGCCCGTGGCCGCGCGCATGCCCATCGAGATGCGGGCGCCCTCGAACGCCGGCCCCGCCGCCGTGGACGCGCACAGCATCCGCTCGCGGTTGCCCACAACAATCTCCCCATTCGTGCCCAGATCAATCAGCGCGGCCAGCCGGTCGCTCTCGTGCAGCCGGGTCGCCAGCAGCCCGGCCAGGATATCGCTCCCAACAAAACTCCCCAGGCACGGGAGGAAATGCACCGTCGGGTTGCCGGGCAATTCCCAGCCCAGCGCAGCCGCCCGGAAGACCTGCAATCCAGGCGATACCGGCTCGAATGGATAATGTGAAAGCGGCTCGAGGTTGATGCCGCAGAACAGATGATGCATCACGGTGTTGCCCACCACGACCACGCTCGTCACCTCGTGGGCAGCGCCCGCAGCCGCGGCCAACAATTCCTTCGCCAACTGGCCGATTTGCTCGCGCACCAGGCCCTCCAGGGCAGGTTGGCCCCCACCAGTCATGGCAAACTCGACCCGGCTCATAATGTCAGCGCCGTGTTTTGCCTGCTCATTAAGCGCTGCCCGCACCGCCAGCACGTGGCCCGTCTGCAGATCAATCAACTGGGCGACAATGGTGGTGGTGCCCAGATCAACGGCGATGCCCCGGCCTTCCCGGGGCGCGAAGGTGAACGTCGTTTCGTCCGTCAGAATCGCCGCCTCCCATTGCTCTAGCTCGATCCGCAAATCGGCCTCCGCCCGCGCGCGACAGGCCAGCCGCCAGCCATTCGACACCTCAGCTTCGGTGAGCTTATGGCGGTCCTGGTCGGTGATGGGCAGCGAGCCCGCGAGTATCTTGATCTTACAGCCTTTGCAACGGCCGCGTCCGCCGCATGGGAACTCGACGCCATGAGCAAACAACACGTCCTGCAATGACGCGCCGCGCTCGACCTTGAGCACCTCGCCGAGCGGCAATAGTTCGACCTGGACCCAATCGCTCATACTGGGGTGTTCAGTTGACACAGGTTCGCATTCGCTGCCGCCACCCTAGCCGGCGCCGGCGCGTCATTCGAGAGAATTCAAGTTGATCCGGGGAGTTTGCAGATGGCCTCGGGGCGGGAACCATGGACGGCCCCCCGCCCGGCTACGGTGGAGTTCCGGTGGGAATCGGGAGTTTTGGCCCCTTGGTTCTCCCGAAAGCGCAAGCCCCTCCGCGCGAGCGCGGAGGGGCCTGGCGAATTCCAACTAACAGCCACGCGGAAGTCCGCGGCGGCTAATACGAATATACTCGGTAGAACTGCTGCACGTTCTCACGCGTCGGCGTCAAGTAGCTGATCGCGTTGCCCGTGCCCGGGATTGGCAGGCCCACGTTCTCCCAACCACTGCTCACCGCGGAAGCGGCCTGGATTTGGTAGGTCTTGTTCGACTCGGTGTTAAAGGTCACTTCCGCCGCGGTGTAGATCTGGATGGTGTTCGTGCCCCCACCCACTTGTTTGCCATTGGCCCAGACAACCCCGCCGGGGACGACGACGCCGGGCACCAGCGGATCAAGGCCCAAGGAGTACTTCAGCCAGTTGGGGATGCCGTCGTTGGCCGGCGTGGCATTGCGTGCGGCATTGGGATTCGTGGCCCAGTTGGCGCCGAAGTACTGCTGCTGCCACCAATCGGCGATGCCGTCGCTGTTGGCGTCTCCGCTCAGGTCAGCGATGGAGGCCTTGAGCAGGCCGACGGCGTAACTCAGGTTGTGGACACCGTAGCTGCCGTCTTCCTGCACGAATCTGAAGTTGTAGGCGGCGCGCAACTGCTGCTTGGTCCAACTCGAGCCGATGACGATGTCGTCTTTCGGCACACCGGCCGGCGGCAACAGGTAAGCCAGCTTGTTCATCAGGCCCTTCACTTCGGTCTGCACGCCCTCGACCACGCCATTGCCATCATAATCCTGACGCTTGAAGTCGAAGCCTTCGACCTCGCCGTGGCATTTCACACAGGCCTCGGTCAATTCCACCACGTTGGTGCCGGAGTCCCATTTCATCTTGAACGTGTGCCCACCCGCGTTGAGGAAGGCTGGGCTGGACTCTGCCTCCTGCATGTGGCAGGTGGCGCAGCTATCCTGGACCACCTCGCGATGAGCCGAACTGGGGATGTCCTTGCCGTAGGTGATCGCGTTGGCTCCGACGTACATATCGGTCTGCGGCCCGTGATGTGGACCGAACCCGCTGCTGCCGGTGGTGACCTCGACGTAGTTCGTCGCGTCACGACGGCTGATGTGGCAGTTCATGCAAATCTTCCCTTTGCCGCCATCCGCAACGACGGTTTTGTTATCCATGAGCGTCACATTGGCCAACGTTCGAAGCTGATTCGTGTTGGAGGCATCATGCGGCTCATGACAGGCGGCGCAAGTAATCACCTCGTAGGGCGTGCTCACTGCGGGTGCCCCGGCGACAAAGTTCATGAAGCCCTGCGCGGTGTGGCAGCGCCCACAAGATGAACTTGTGTGGGAACCCATTACTGCATGCTGAGAGTTGTACCATTCGGTGCCCCTAATGTGGTGTGTCGGGGCATCGTGACATTGGTTGCAGGCGCCCGAACTCAGGGTCTTGCTGATCAGGTTGGGGTCGCCGATGGGAGGAAAATTAGTCGAGCCGAGTCCATAGGCGTGTTGGCTGCCCGGTCCATGGCAATTTTCGCACTGAATATTGGCGACGTTCCGCAGCGCGGCCGGCATGGCATCCCAATTGTTGGTGTTCATAACCGTCGGGAACGTCCAGCCGGTCTGGTTGGCAATGTCGTCAAACCCGCCATTGACCGGACTGACGATTGCATTGGTGTTGGGGTCGTAGCCAACGGTGTGACACTTGATACAGGATGCGCGATAGGTGCCGAGGTAGCCGTTGATGCCATTGGAGAAGATCATCGAGTGCCCCGTCTTGGACCAGGGGTGATACTTGTCATCCGCCTGGATGCCGCCGCTGTGGCACAGGGTGCACGTGTTCAGGCCCACGTAGGTGCCGACAGTAATCGTGGTGGACACAGTAGCCGTGCCGCTGCCGCCGGTGGTAATGGTGGCGGTGATGGTGTATTGGCCGGCAACGTCCGGACGCAGGAGGGCGCGGCCCGCAACCTGAAAGCTCGACCGGTCCTTCGGCTCATAGACGGGCACATCCGCGCCGAGCGGGCTGTTGGTGAGGAATGCCTCTGAAAGCAGCGGTCGGCTGGTGATCGCCCAAGCCACGCCGACGATGTCGGCAGGCGCGATGGCTTTGTTTACCTCCGCGTCCAGATAGACCGGCGTGCCGACACCGACCGTGGCCAGTCCGGACGAACTGGCAGTGGTGGCGGGGAGCCCATAGCTCTTGTTGGCAATCTCCCCGGGCGTCAGAGCGCGAAGGACGAGTTTGGCGTTAAGGGCCGTGGCGGCGCTCGCGGTCATCGCGGCGACCATGGTGATCAGCGCAACGGCTATCAGGCAGCGGCGCGCTTGTTTGGTTTGTTTCATACTTGGCACGTGCTTGTTTCTGCTTTGGTGTTACTGGTTAACCGCGACACTAGCGAATGCCGCGTTTGTTGACCGCGGCACCGACTGGATGCAGCGTAATTCGACGCCAGCTTGGCCCGGCGGCGAGCTCGCCACCCGGGGCTTTCGTCAAAAGTATCTTTGCTTTCATTGCAAATCGTTGGTTGATCCCGCTGCGCCCGCCTATTGGGCCGGACAGGCCGCGGCAGCGCCCAGCGCCCAGCCGGGTGCCGACGGGACCCGGAAGTCGTCAGGCCTTTCGGGAGCCGGCGCCAGTTTGGCCATCAGCGCCGCGGTGCGCACTTGCAGGATCGCCTGGCAGCGCGCCAACTCCTGCTCGCGTTGACGGACATTGTCGCGCACGATCGCGTCGAGGTGATCCACGTTGTAGAGATAGACGTTGTCAAGCTGGTCCACCTCGGCGTCAATGTCGCGCGGCACCGCGATGTCTATCAGGAAGAGGGGACGATTGCGGCGGGCGGCCATGACGGCAGCCACCTGATCCCGGTGCAGAATGGTCTGGGGAGCGCCGGTCGAGCTCACCACGATGTCCGCTTCGTTCATGGCTGTCAGGCAATCGTCAAATCGCACGGCTCGTCCGCCGAATTCGGTCGCCAGATTGAGCGCGCGGTCGTAGGAACGATTCGAGACGAGCACGGAGCGGGCGCCTTTCTTGGCCAGGTGCCGGACGCAGGCTTCGCCCATCTTGCCGGCGCCAATGATCAGGACGGTCTTCGCGGAAAGGTTGTGGTCAAAGATGCGCTCAGCGAGTTCGACGGCGACGCTGCCGACGGAAGTGGCGCCGCGGCCAATATTGGTCTGAGTGCGGATTTCTTTGGCGGTCTGGAGGGCGGTCTGGAAGAGGCGGTTGGTGATCCGGCCCGTCAGTTTAGCTCCCTGGGCCGCGAGGTACGCCTGCTTGACCTGGCCGGTGATCTCGGTCTCGCCAATCACCATGGAATCCAGCCCGCTGGCCACCGCGAAGAGGTGCTGGATGGCCTCGGCGCCTTCTTTGACATAGAGGTGAGGAGTGAAATCAACGTCGCTGGCGCTCAGTTGCTGGAAAACGCGGGGCGCATTGCCGTTGACCTTTGGGGTAACCCCATAGACCTCGACGCGATTGCAGGTCGAGACCAGAACCACCTCCGCCAGATCGGCGCCGGCGCGGAGCCGGCAGCCATAGCAGGACAACCGGGAAGGATGCACGGCCAGCTTCTCCCGCAACTCGACGGGGGCGGTTTTGTAGCTAAGGCCGGCAACGAACAGTTTCATCGGGTCGGCAGGGCAGAGACAAAGACACCGGACCGGCAAACCACCGGCGGCTGGTCAAATCTTGCGATTTGAAGCGCTAATCCAAGCTGCTCGTTTGCTATCACGGAATCAGCTTAATTTAAAGCCCTTTGGCTGCTCCTCCTCCCTTGCCATTTGCTTTACATTTTTTGCAGGAATCGGGCAAGATATGGAGAATCATCCCTAATCTTACCTGTCGGATAAGAGATTATTGATTTATACTGCGGCAACTCGGAGGAATGGGAGGCAAGTCCAGTGGGAATAATAAACCGTTGGCTTAACGGCCTAATTAGGGAGCGTTAAGTAATGATCGGTCGAGGCGGCGCCACGGCCACCAGGGCCGGAGTGGAATGAGCTCCAGATCTGCGCTGCTGCCCAGCGCCGGGACTGCGAGTTAAGCCCGTTATCCGCGCAGGCCGCGAAAGACCTTCATGAACGCCTCCAGTCGCTGCGGGTCGAGCGCGCCAAGGAAACGTCCGCCCTGCCGGAAGGTCGAGCCGATGATGAAGCCGTCAGCCAGCGGGTAGTAGGCCCCGATGTTGTCCGGCCTCATCCCGGAGCCGACGAGGACCGGCACATACGCGTGCTTCTTGACCCCCCGCAACTCCGCCACCGCCGGCGGCTCGGTAGTACGGGCGCCAGTGACGATCACCCCGTCCACCAGAAAGAACTCGGCTTGCTTGACCTCATCGAGAATATCAAGGTCTCCCGTCAGGGCGTGGGAGCAATGCTTCTTCTTCACATCGCCGAAGACTTTGATCTGCTCGCACCCGAGCGCCTTGCGCTGGCGCAGGAGTCTGCCCGCGCAGCCTTCGATCAACCCCGCTCCGCCGACATGGGCGAAGACATAGCCTTCAACCCGCAGGAAATCGAGGTCGGCTTCGTGCGCGATCTCGAGCGCCGTCTCATTGGCGGCTTCGAGCATCTGGATGCCAATCGGGCCGGCAAACCGGCGGCGCACTTCCACCGCCACCTGTTTCATTACCTCGACGGCGCGCGGCGGGAGCGGCGGTTTGATGTAGGGCAGGTCGTGGCTGTTCTCCAACAAGACGGCGTCCACACCGGCATTGAGGTAGTGATGCAGATCGGCGAGGGCTTGCGCGACGATTTGCTGGTCATCGCCGCCATAGCGTGGCGCGCCGGGCAGCGGGAGGAGGGCGATCATCGCGCCCAGGAACTTGTCGGGAAGAGTTCGCATGTCTCGGATGCTCTTGGTTCCTATGGTCGGGGAGGGCGAACGGCCATGCGAGCCCCAATATGTCGGCGCGGACGAAAGTCAGGGCTCGCGCGGACGGTCCCCCCGCCCCCGCTACGCGTTGGGCCGCTGCCAAGGTTGGCGGTAGGGGCGGCGCAGGAGCTTGGTCGCGGCGGCATCGCCGGCAACCTGGCGTTTCTGCGGATCATAGGCCAGCGGACGGCCAAGCTGCATGGCCACGTTGGCCAGGATGCAACTGGCAGTGGAAATGTGGCCTTGCTCGATGTCGGCCACCGGCCGGCCACGCCGGTCAATAGCGGCCAGAAAGTCCAGCAGGTGGCGCCGGGTGGCAGGGGCGGCGTTGAGTTCGATGCCCTTTTCGGTTACGTCCTCGGGATACTGCTCCTTCTCGTAGAGACACTCGAAATGGATGGGCTTGGCGTTTTTGTCCAGCGGGATGAAGTCCGCGCGCATGGTGCTGGCCTTGAGCGTGCCCTTGTCGCCGTAGATGAACAGCGCCCACGGGTAGTCCGGGTCGGTCGGAGTGCCCCAGGTGCGGTGCTGCCACACGCAATTGTATTGGTCATACTCAAACGTCGCCACCTGCGTGTCGGAGATGTTTGATTTACCCTCCTTCTGCACATAGATGCCGCCCACGGAGGCGATGCGTTTGGGCCAGCCCAGGCCCAGCATCCAGCGCACGGTATCAAACATGTGGACGCACATGTCGCCTACGATGCCGTTGCCGTACTCCGTGAAGGTCCGCCACCAGCGCACGTGGGGCAAGCCGTCGTAGGGCCGCAACGGGGCGGGGCCGGTCCACATTTCGTAGTCCAGGAAGTCCGGCACCGGCTCGACCGGCGGGTTGCCATTGGCGCGCATGTGGAAGTAACAGCACATTTCCACGTGGCCGACTTTCCCAAGCAAACCGGCCTCAACGACCTGCTTCTTCGCGTCAATCAGGTGGGGTGTGCTCTTGCGCTGCGTGCCGACCTGCACGACCCGGTTGTGCTTGCGCGCGGCGGCCAGCATGGCTTCGCCCTCCAGAACGTCCACGCTGATGGGCTTCTGCACATAGACGTCCGCTCCCGCCTCCACCGCCGCGATCATGTGCAGGGCGTGCCAGTGGTCCGGGCTGCCGATGAGGACGATGTCGAGATCTTTCTCCTTAAGCATTTGGCGGTAGTCGCCATAAGCACGCGGCCTCTGCTTCGACTTCTGACGTTGGCTGGCCATCTCCACGGCCTCGGCCAGCAAGCGTTTATCGGGGTCGCAGATGGAGACGATCTCGACGGGCGCAACCTGGACGAGGCGCCACAGGTCGCTCTTTCCATACCAGCCGGCGCCGATCAAGCCGACGCGCCTGGACTTGCCGTGGACCAGCTCGAGCGCATCCGCGCCCAGCGACGGGAACGCAGCCAGGGCGGCGAGCGCGGAGGCGGATTGGAAGAACTGGCGGCGGCTGATGTTGAAGCTCGCACCGGACGTCGAGGCAGTAACAGGGGTTCTCATGCCGGGATTATTAGCCAGGGTTTACGGCCGACGCAACAAAAGGCGTCCGAAAGTTATCTACGGCGTGTATACGGTGTGCATACGGCGAGTATAGGGTGAGACTCCGGTGGGTGGCGCCCTATGAACCACTGAAAGTCGAGCCTTGCGCTATCGGGGGCTCCTGCGACCCGGCGAGACCACGGGTGCCAAGAAACGAGGCACCGGGGGGATGCGATAACGATGCCTGCCAGACCCAGTAGGGTGTTCACCCCATACCCCAAGCCGCCAAGAGCTGCTATAGACCTATTACATACAAGACTGACTATTATGGAAAGCGCCCGCCACTCCCAGCCGACGGTACTTTACGTTGAAGACAGCACTGACGATTTTGTCTTGCTCAAGTTGGCCAGCAGGAAATGCGGCACGCCCTTCTCCTTGCAGCACGCCGAGGATGGCGACCAGGCGATTGCTTACCTCAGTGGCACGGGTCGTTACGCCAGCCGCGAGGACCATCCCTTCCCGGACCTGGTGCTGCTGGACCTAAAGCTGCCTCGCCTCGATGGGTTCGAAGTGCTTCGATGGATTCGCGCAAATCCCGACACCAAAAGCCTGCCCGTCGTCGTCCTCGCCGGCTCCTCGTTTCGCGCTGACGTCCGCCGCGCGCTGGAGCTGGGCGCCAACTCTTACGCGACCAAGCCGGCCAAGTTTAACGAATTGGAGGTCCTGGTGGACCAAATCGCCGACGTTTGGCTGGCGCGAGAGAGAGCTCGCCCCTAAGGCTGGGCGCCCGGCGGACTTCGGTCTTGTCGTTTCCAGCAACGCTTGCAACCTCACCTGATACCCTGTCAGTGGCTCACCCTCTGGCGGTTTGTTCGATCACTCCCTGCGCCGAATCCCAAATGAGAGGTTGCCTCGCGCGGAGCATTCGGGTAGATACTATTCACCTTTAGATCAGGTAGTAGAGGAGAGACGACTCTCCGCAGTATGACGATCAATACAGATAAAGCAGGCACAGGGGGGCCGAGGCCACAGACCGGGCCGCCTCCCAAGCAGGGCTTGTACGATCCGCGGTTCGAGCACGAAGCCTGCGGGGTCGGGTTTGTGGTGGACATCAAGGGGCGGAAGTCCCATACGATCATCCAGCAGGCCCTGCAGGTCCTGCTGAATTTGAACCACCGCGGCGCGTGC
Source organism: uncultured Verrucomicrobiota bacterium (assembly GCA_964625855.1). Classification (GTDB taxonomy): domain Bacteria; phylum Verrucomicrobiota; class Verrucomicrobiia; order Limisphaerales; family UBA8199; genus JAPLUA01. The sequence goes on from CAZVFC010000032.1 coordinate 57,263, forward strand.
GGCTGCGAAGCCAATACGGGTGACGGCGCCGGCATCTTGATCCAGCCCCCGCACGAGTTCCTGAAGCTGGTCGCTCGTGAAGGGCGAGTGTCCTTGCCGGGCCCTGGCGAGTATGGTGTCGGCATGGTTTTCCTGCCCCAGGATGCGGCGCAGCGCGCCGAGTGCGAGGCGATCTTCAGCGACATCGCGGCCGAAGAGGGACAGCCAGTTCTTGGATGGCGCACCATCCCAACCAGCAATGTCACACTGGGCGGCACGGCGCTCGCTTCCGAACCGTTCATGCGCCAGGTCTTTCTCGCCCGTCATGCCAAGAGCACCGACGACCTGGCTTTCGAGCGCAAGCTCTACGTCATCCGCCGGCGGGCGGAGAACGCCATCCGCTACTCCGGCAAGGTGCCGGGCGGCGATTCCTTTTACCTTTCCAGCCTGTCGTATAAGACGGTGGTTTACAAGGGGATGCTCCTCACGGAGCAACTTGCGCAATACTTCCCGGACCTGTCGCACCCGGCGATGGAGTCTGCCCTGGCGCTGGTGCACTCGCGATTCAGCACGAACACGTTCCCAAGCTGGAACCGCGCCCACCCGTACCGCTACGTCGCCCACAACGGCGAGATCAACACCCTGCGCGGCAACATCAACTGGTTGCACGCCCGCCAGGCGAGCTTCGCGTCGGAGCTCTTCGGCGACGACCTGAAGAAGGTCCTGCCGGTGGCCTGCGCCGATGGCAGCGACTCGGCCATGTTCGACAATTGCCTCGAACTGCTGGTGCTTGCGGGCCGCTCGCTGCCGCACGCGATGATGATGATGATCCCCGAGCCGTGGACCAAGCACGAGGGCATGAGCCCCGAGAAGAAGGCGTTCTATGAGTATCACGCCTGTCTCATGGAGCCCTGGGATGGGCCGGCTTCGATCGCCTTCACCGACGGCCGGAAGATCGGCGCGGTGCTCGACCGCAACGGCCTCCGCCCGTCGCGCTATTACGTCACCAAAGATGACCTGGTGATCATGGCCAGCGAGGTCGGCGTGCTGGACGTGCCCGCCGAACGGGTGCGCCAAAAGGGCCGCCTCCAGCCGGGGCGCATGTTCCTCATTGATACGGAGGAGGGCCGGATCGTCGCCGATGACGAACTCAAGCAGAAGATCGCCAGCGAGCGTCCCTACCGCCAATGGCTGGACCAGAACCTGATCCGCCTGGCCGACGTGCCCGATCCCGGGATTATCCCCAAACCGGACCACGAAACCGTGCTGGAACGGCAGTTGGCATTCGGCTACACCTTCGAGGAACTGCGGCTGCTCCTGGCACCCATGGCGCAGGACGGCGCGGAAGCCGTTGGGTCTATGGGAACCGATACGCCACTGGCAGTTCTTTCCAACCAATCGCAGCCGCTCTTTAACTACTTCAAGCAACTCTTCGCCCAGGTCACCAACCCGCCGATAGACTGCATTCGCGAGGACATCATCATGTCCACTGAAACGGCGATTGGCTCGGAGCTCAACCTGCTGGAGCCCACGCCCGAGCATGCGCGGATGATCGAGTTGAAATCGCCCATTCTCACCAACGAGGAGTTCATGCGGCTCAAGCACGTTGACCTGCCGGGCTTCAAGTCCATCACGTTCCCGATCCTCTTTAACCTGGCGGCCGGCGCGACCGGCCTGGAACAGGCCATGTACGAGCTGTGCCGCAAGGTGGATCAGGCGGTGCGCGACGGCGTCAACGTGATCGTCCTGTCCGACCGCGGGGTGAATCAGGAGTGGGCGCCGATTCCGTCGCTGCTGGCGGTGGCCGGCGTGCATCACCACATGATCTGCGAGGGCACGCGAACGCGCGTTGGGCTGGTGCTTGAATCCGGCGAACCGCGCGAGGTGCACCATTACTCGCTGCTGATCGGCTACGGTTGCGGGGCCATCAACCCTTACCTGGCCTTCGAGACGCTCGATGACATGGTGCGCCAGGGGCTGCTGGCGGGCATGGACGCCAAGACCGCCTGCAAGAATTACCTCAAAGCCGCGATGAAGGGCGTGGTGAAGGTCATCTCCAAGATGGGGATTTCCACCATCCAAAGCTACTGGGGCGCGCAGATCTTCGAGGCGGTGGGCTTGAAACAGGCGTTGGTGGATAAGTATTTCACTGGAACTCCCTCCCGTGTCGAGGGTGTGGGGATTGAGCTCATCGCGCAGGAAGTCCTGCTGCGGCATCGGCGGGCATTTCCGGACCGGCCCGTTAACGGCCACGTGCTGGAAGCCGGCGGCCAATACCAGTGGCGTGAAGACGGCGAGTATCACCTCTTTAACCCCCAGACCATCCACAAGCTGCAAAGCGCCGTCCGCACCGGCAGCTACAAGCTATTCAAGGAATACTCCGCGCTGGTCAACGACCAGGAGCAGCACTGGGCTACGCTCCGCGGCTTGCTCGACTTCAAGAAGGTCAAGCCCATCCCCATCGAGTCAGTGGAGTCGGTCGAGACCATCATGAAGCGGTTCAAGTCCGGCGCCATGAGCTACGGCTCAATCAGCCAGGAAGCGCACGAGACACTGGCCATTGCCATGAACCGTATCGGCGGCAAGAGCAATACCGGCGAGGGCGGCGAAGACCCGTCGCGGTATTCCCCACTGCCCAACGGAGATTCCAAGAACAGCGCGATCAAACAGGTCGCCTCGGGCCGGTTCGGCGTCACCAGCCTGTATCTGGTCAACGCGCAGGAACTGCAGATCAAGATGGCCCAGGGCGCCAAGCCCGGCGAAGGAGGCCAGTTGCCCGGGCAGAAGGTTTACCCCTGGATTGCCAAAGTGCGCCACTCGACGCCCGGCGTAGGCTTAATCTCTCCTCCGCCGCACCATGACATCTATTCGATCGAAGACCTCGCCGAGCTGATCCACGATCTCAAGAACGCCAACCATGAGGCTCGGATTAGCGTGAAGCTCGTGTCCGAGATCGGCGTCGGCACGGTGGCCGCGGGTGTCGCCAAGGCGCATGCGGACGTTGTGCTGATCAGTGGCCACGATGGGGGCACCGGGGCCTCGCCGCGAACGGGCATCAAACACGCGGGCATTCCTTGGGAGCTTGGCTTGGCGGAAACGCATCAGACGCTCGTGCTAAACAACCTCCGCTCCCGCATCGTTGTCGAGACGGACGGCCAGTTGAAGACCGGTCGCGACGTGGTGATCGCGGCCTTGCTGGGCGCGGAGGAGTTCGGCTTCGCCACGGCGCCCCTGGTGGCCATGGGCTGCGTCATGATGCGCGCCTGTCATCTCAACACCTGCCCCGTCGGGGTTGCCACCCAGGATCCCGAGCTGCGCAAGCGCTTTGCCGGCCAGCCCGAGCACGTCGTCAACTTCATGCGCATGATCGCCGAGGAGGTCCGCGAGCTGATGGCGCAGCTTGGCTTCCGCCAGATGAATAAGATGATCGGGCGGACCGACCGCTTGGAAGTGAAGAAAGCCGTGGATCACTGGAAGGCCAAGGGGCTGGACTTCAGCAAAATCCTCTACCAGCCTGAAGTGCCCACCGACGTCGGCCGCTTCTGTCAGATCGTGCAGAACCACGGGCTCGAAAAGGCGCTCGACAACACCGTCCTGCGCAAGCTCTGCGCCCCGGCCATCGAGCGGAAGGAGAAGGTCCTGGCCATGCTGCCCATCCGCAACGTCCACCGCGTCGTCGGCACGATCGTCGGGAGCGAAATTACGCGGCGCTGGGGCGCCGAAGGGTTGCCCGAGGACACCATCGAGATTCATTTCACTGGCAGCGCGGGCCAGAGTTTCGGCGCCTTTATGCCGCGGGGTATGAGCTTCTTCCTGGAGGGCGACTCGAACGATTACATCGGCAAGGGGCTATCCGGCGGAAAGATTATCGTCTATCCGCCGGCGCAGTCCACTTTCGTGCCGGAGGACAACATCATCATCGGCAATGTGGCCTTCTACGGTGCCACGGGTGGGGAAGCCTTTATTCGCGGCATGGCCGGCGAACGCTTCTGCGTGCGCAATAGCGGCGTCAACGCCGTGGTCGAATCTGTCGGAGACCATGGGTGCGAATACATGACCGGTGGCAGGGTCGTGGTGCTGGGGCCGACCGGACGCAATTTTGCCGCGGGCATGTCCGGCGGCGTCGCGTATGTGCTGGACGAGCCCGGCGAATTCCCGGGACGGTGCAACCTCCAGATGGTCGCGCTGGAGAAACTGGAAGACGCGGATGAAGTCGAACAGGTCTGGAAGATGATCCAACGCCATCAGAGCTACACCCAAAGTGCGCGCGCCGCCAAGATCCTCGCGGCCTGGCAGCAGATGCTGCCGAAGTTCATCAAGGTAATTCCGAAGGATTACCGGCGCGTCCTGCAATCCATGAAGCGCGTGCAGCAATCCGGCTTGAGCGGCGAGCAGGCCATCATGGCCGCCTTCGAAGAGAACGCCCGCGACGTTGCCAGGATCGGAGGAGGCTAATGGAATGAGCAATCACCCAGGCAGGATAACGAAGGAAGCCCGCAGGACAACATCCGGTCCTGGCGCTCGACCCATTCGTCACTCGTCATCCGTCACTCGTCACTAGACCTCACACATGGGTAAACCCACTGGCTTCATCGAATATCTGCGCGAACTGCCCCAGGATCGCTCAGCCCTTGACCGCATTCGCGACTGGAACGAGTTCCACCTTCGGCTGAAAGAACAGAAGCTGCGTGACCAAGCCGCGCGCTGCATGGACTGCGGCATTCCCTTCTGTCATACCGGGACCCTGCTCAACGGGATGGCCTCCGGCTGCCCGATTCACAACCTCATTCCCGAGTGGAACGACCTGGTCTATCGCGGCCTTTGGCGCGAGGCCCTCGACCGCCTGCACAAGACCAACAACTTTCCCGAGTTCACCGGCCGCGTCTGCCCCGCCCCATGCGAAGGCTCGTGTGTTCTTGGCATCAACGACCCGCCCGTAACCATCAAGAGCCTGGAGTGCGCCATCGCTGACCGCGGCTGGGAAAACGGCTGGGTCATTCCGGAGCCGCCACACGTGCGCACCGGCAAGAAGGTCGCCGTGGTCGGCTCCGGCCCGGCGGGCCTCTGCGCTGCGGCACAACTCAACCACGCAGGCCACCTCGTCACCGTCTTCGAGCGCGCCGACCGCATCGGGGGCCTCCTCGTCTATGGCATCCCGAACATGAAGCTCGACAAACAGAAGGTTCTGCACCGCCGCATCGCCCAGATGCGTGCGGAGGGTATCCATTTCCTGACCAACACGGAAGTGGGCACGGCTTACCCGGCGAAGAAGCTTCTCCAACAATTCGACGCGGTGCTACTCTGCACCGGTGCAGCTAAACCCCGCGATCTGCCTGTGGCTGGGCGCAACTTGAAGGGCATCCACTTCGCCATGGACTTTCTGACTAGCAACACGCGCAGCCTCCTGGACGGCAACCAGAACGGCGACTTCATCTCCGCCGAAGGCAAGGACGTAATGGTCATCGGTGGTGGCGACACCGGCACGGATTGCGTCGGCACCGCCGTCCGACACGGCTGCAGGAGCCTGGTCCAGGTCGAAATCTTGCCGCGCCCATCCCTGGATCGCGCCCCGGACAACCCGTGGCCCGAGTGGCCGAGGATTTACCGTATAGACTATGGCCAAGAAGAGGCGGCAGCCCGGTTCGGCGCGGACCCGCGCGTCTATCTAACTACAGTCAAGCAGTTCAATCCCGACGCCCAGGGCCAGGTCAAAGAAGCCATCACTGTGGAAATCCAGTGGGAGCGAAACAACAAAGGGCAGTTCGTTCCCAAGGAAGTCCCGGGCACCGATCAGGTCCGTCCCACCCAGCTTGTGCTCCTCGCGATGGGCTTCCTCGGCCCCGAACAGCCATTACTCGAGGAACTCGGCATTGAGCGCGACGCGCGCACCAACGTGAAGGCCGGCTTCGATAAATATGCCACCAACCTTAAAGGCGTCTTCGCCGCCGGCGACTGCCGCCGCGGCCAGAGCCTGGTGGTGTGGGCCTTTAACGAAGGCCGGGGCGCCGCCCGCGAGTGCGACCGTTACCTGATGGGCAACACGAACTTGCCTTAGATCGTCGGCTGATCGCTCCCCGGGCCCGCAATTCCCACTTCACGGCGGGCGGTGTACCTGTATGATCAGCGCATGGAAATCTATGAGCATCCTACCTTCCGGATGGCCTGCGAGCAGTTTGACCTGGTAGCGGATCACTTGCAAATGCCCGCCTCCGAGCGGGATCGGGTAAAGTACCCCAAGCGCGCGATGGTCGTGGCGCTGCCTATTCACCGCGACGACGGGACCACGCAGGTTTTCGCCGGGTACCGCGTGCAACACCACCTCACCCTCGGACCCACCAAAGGCGGTCTGCGTTTCCATCCGGATGTGACGTTGGGCGAGGTCGCGGCGCTGGCGATGTGGATGAGCTGGAAGTGTGCGCTCACCGGGCTGCCCTATGGCGGGGCCAAAGGCGGCATTGCCTGTGACCCGGGAAAGCTTTCGAAGAATGAGCTGGAGCGGATCACCCGCCGTTACACGCAGGAGATGATGCCGTTCATCGGCCCGCAGATTGACGTCATGGCCCCCGACCTGGGCACCAATGAGCAGGTCATGTCCTGGATGATGGACACTTACTCGGTTCACGTTGGCACCACGGTGCCCAGCATTGTCACCGGCAAGCCGGTCGCGCTCGGCGGCTCGCTGGGCCGGCGCGAGGCGACCGGCCGCGGCGTCGGGTACCTGGTGAACCGCGCCACGGACACCATCGGGTTGGACATCGGCAAAGCGACGGCCGCGATCCAGGGTTTCGGCAAAGTCGGAGCCGTCGCTGCGCTTTCGCTAGCCCGTTATGGGGTGAAAGTGCAGGCCGTGACGGACGCCTTCGGCGGGGTTTACAATGCGAAGGGGCTCGATCTGTGGGCCCTCGAGAAGCATGTCGCCAACGCCAGGACCGTGGCGGGTTTCTCCGAAGCCGAGCCTATCGCCAACGAACAATTGATGGTGCTGCCGTGCGACATTCTTGTACCGGCCGCCCTCGAGCGTGTGATCACCCGGGAGAATGCCAGCAAGGTCCAGTGCCGCATCATTGCCGAGGCCGCTAACGGCCCGACCACGCCCGAGGCGGACGTGATCCTGAATCAACGGCCGGAGATCTTCATCATCCCGGACGTGCTATGCAACGCGGGCGGCGTGATTGTGTCCTACTTCGAATGGGTGCAGGACCTGCAGAGCTTCTTCTGGGGCGAGACCGAGGTGGTGGACAAGCTGTTCCGCATTCTGGAGTCAGCGTTCACGCAAGTCGTCTCCCTCAGCCGCAAGCAAAAAATCCCCATGCGCCTGGCGGCGCTGAGCCTGGGCATCCAGCGCGTGCAGGAAGCAAAGCGGATCCGGGGCCTGTTCCCGTAACCTCATTCCAGCCCGCGGTCGAAGAGGTCGTCCTCGTCCAGGCCCAGGTAGTGGCCGAGTTCGTGCAGGTAGGTGGTATGCACCTCCTGGCAGAAGATCTCCTCGTCGGCCTCGGCGAAGTCCCAGAGGTTCTCCAGGAAAAGGATGATCTGCGGCGGGAGCGGCAGGGCGGTGGTCTCTTCGTAGGCGAACTCCGGCCCGACAAAGAGGCCGAGCGTGTCCGGTTCGATGCCATCCCGGCGGTGCGCGGCGTTGGGGCGGCGCTCGAAGGTGACCGGCAACGCCCGGGCGCGTTCGCGGAGCGGGACGGGCAACTCCGCCAACGTCGCGGCCACTTCCTCGTCCGCCCAAGCCTGGAGTTGTTGCCAGTCAACCGGCATGGCGGCTCAGGGAGTATCGCGATAGGGCTGCCCCGAGCGATAGAGTTCCGCCAGCTTGCGGTTCATGTCAGCGGTTTCCTTGTCGTTCGCTTTTTCGGCGAGGGTGATGGCTTCCTCCGCCGCGGCGGTGGCATCGGCGAAGCGGCCCGACTCGGCGCAGGCGGCCCCGAGGGTGCCCACCAGAGCCGCCTGCCGGCGATCCGTCAGGCGACAGGCCCGCTCGGCCAGGCTCAGCGCTTCCTTCCCGTCGCGGAATTGCGGGTTGGGGTGTGTCGCCAGAATCCAGGCCAGGTTATTGAGCGCGTCGGCGAAATTCGGGCGGGCTGCGAGGGCAGCGCGATAATGGGTGATGGCCTTCGCGGTGTCCCGCTGCTGGATGAGCGCCAGGGCCAGTCGGTGGTGGGCGTCCGGGTCGTTTGGCCTTGCGCGCAGCACTTCAGAATACTCGGCGACCGCCTGGTCGGTCTTGCCCTGCGTTACCAGCACGCCGGCCAACTGCAGCCGCGCGGCGGCATTGGTCGGCTGGAGCTTCAACAACCCTGACAACTCGCCCACGGCTTCGTCGTAACGGCCCTGTTTTGCCAGCGCTCCGCCCAGCCCGCAGCGGGCTTCGCTCATGCCGGGATCCAAAACCAGCGCCTGCCGGAATGCCGCGATGGCCTCGTCCCATTTGCCTTCCCTGGTCAGCAGCGCACCCAGGTTGTTGTGCGGCTCTGCGGAACGAGGATCAAGCCGAGCCGCTTCCCGGCAGTGAGCCTGGGCTTCCTCCAGCCGCCCGGCGGCCGCGAGCGCCTTCGACAAGTTGTTATGCACGCCCACGAAGCCGCGGTCTATCCGCAGCGCCGCCTCGTAAACGGCAATGGCCTCATCGTTCCTTTTGAGATCCTTCAGGGTAATCCCGAGGTTCGCCCAGGCCTCCTCCGAGGAAGGCATGATGTCAATCGAAGCGCGGTAGCAACGCTCCGCCTCGCGAAGCTGGAGTTGCTCGGCCAGGCACCCGCCGAGGTTGTTCCAGGCAACGAAATTGTCCCTGGTAACCCGGATGGCATGACGGAACAGGGATTCGGTGTTCTGCCAATGGCGCAGTTGCCGTTCCGTGGTCAGGGCGCAGGCGGCCAGCGCCGCGGCGCCGGCGACACCCAGCGCCAGGCGGCCTCCTGGCCGGTTCGCGGCAATCTCCGCAGCGCCCCAGGCGATCATGATGAACAAGCCAACGGCGGGCAAATAAGTGTAACGATCGGCCATGGATTGACTGCCGACCTGCACCAGCCCGATGACGGGCACAAGCATGCCGCAAAACCACAGCCAGCCCACAGCCAGGTAAGGCCGTTTCCGTGCCAGGCGAATGACGATTGCCCCAATGGCGAGCAGCAACGCCGCCGAGGCAGCCACCTGCCACGCCGGCCATTGCCCCGGATGGGGGTAAAACACCGCGAGGTTCTGCGGCCACAAGACCTTGCCCAGATACCGGAGGTAGGCAACCAGCGCGTTGGCAACACGTGCGTCGAGAGTCAGGGCAGTCACCATCGCGTCGCCCTTCTCTTGCACGACAAAGGTGACGACGCTCGAAACCGCCGCGATCAGGAAGAACGGCGCCTTCTCCACCACGAGTCGCAGGATGGTCGAGGCGCGCAGGCGTTGCAGAGGCCAATAGTCCAGCAGCAACAGAACAAAGGGCAGCGTCACCAACATCGGTTTGCTCATCAGCCCACAGGTGAAGAAGCAGAGGGAGAGAATATAGAAGATCGAAGATGGGAGTTGTGAAAAAGACCGCGGACCACGGACCACGGACCACAGGCTTCGGACTTCGGATCTGGGACTCCGGACATCAGTCTTCTGCTTCCCTTCGGACTTCGGACTTCGGACTTCGGATTTCGCCTGCGCAAAGCGCCCGTAGGCCCACAGCGCCAGCAACCCAAAGAACGCGCACAGGACATCTTTGCGTTCGGACACCCAGGCGACCGATTCCACGCGCAGGGGGTGCAAGGCAAAGAGTGCGGCAACGAACGCGCTACGCCAGCAGGCGCCGGTAAGCGCACGGAGCAAGAGAAAAAGCAGCACCGTGTTGGCCGCGTGAAACAGCACGTTGGTCAGGTGATGGCCGGCGGGATCTAATCCGCAAATCTGGCAGTCCAGCATGTGGGAAAGCCAGGTCAACGGATGCCAATTGCTGGCGTGGCCGCTGGTGAAGGCCCACACGATACTCTTCCACTTCAGCCCGCTTTGAACATGCGCGTTATCGGTAACGTAGTCCGAGTCGTCGTAGTTAATGAAGCCGTGCCACACGGCCGGCAGAAAGACGGCTATTGTGATCAACGCCAGCAAGGCTGAGACAAGCCAAGGGCGCTGCAGGTTTTTGTTACGCGGCATTGCCGGAGAGATAGTCGGGCAGGCGGGGCAAACCGCAAGCCTCAAAGCTGCCGGACAATGAATAAGAGCTGCTTCCGTCTGGGGGTCTTAACTCTGGTGACTCGAGCGGAGCCAAAGAACCACTGCAGGCCCGTGCGCTTGGGCAAGCCGCCTCGCGCAAGCCTCGAGTCTCCCGGTGGGGGTGTCCAGTTCTGCCTCGACCGCAGAATTCCGCCAGTTTCTTGTTGAAGCCAAACCAGCGGTCGGCTAGGGTTGCCGAAGCTCGGCAAGATATGCACGCTACCGACAATTGCTCCTCTCGGATCCGCCTTATGATTAAGTGCCCTGTTATCAGCCTGTTACTGTTCCTCTTCCTTGCTACCTTCTGTGCTGGTGCGGCGTCTTCCCCAGCCAACGCGGCCACCACCGTGCTCGAAACGGAGCATATCTACGTCTGTTGGCTGTATGGGCCAAATGTCTCGGGAACCAGAGGATTGACGAGTTTCTTGCAGAAACTCGGAGCCCGAAAGAAGGGGTCTTTGTGGACCTACACCAACGCCTCGTTGCAGAAAGCGTTTGTCATTCATCTGGTCAGCGACTTCGCGGGGATGAAGCAGGCTCTTTATACCGAGGACGCGCACGTGGTCATCAACGGGCATTCCAACTACGGTATGGGCGGGGTCTTCGCTACCGCAGCCGAGCTGGGCCGACAGAAGATAGCCGCGATTCGTTACATTGACGATGTCCGGCTCTTAACCTACTCCTCGCCCTGGATCGCGGTGAATGTGCCCAAGATTCGAGAGCACCAAAGCTACCCGAATTGGTGGCCGGTCTTTCAGGATGGCACCAGCGGCATCATGCCTTATGATTTCGATGATCCGCGCGGACTCCCTCCCTTCAATTATTGTCTTACCTATCAACTGCCCGGAGATCCCACCCATTACAAGATCGAGACGGTGGAGAACAGCTACCTGGAACGGTTTCCCGGATGTGACCATCCGGCCTGGTACGCGCCGGACGGCAGCGCCCCGGATCCGGCAAATCCCGAACACCTCCAGTATTTCCTGACCTACACGAACAAGGCCTTTGATTACGCCGGGGTCTGGACGAAAGCCGATTCTGCGCGCAGTTTTTACGGCGACAATTTCCTGTACGCGCCTGCGGGACAGGGACTGAACCAGGTGGGATGGTTCTTCTCGATTCCGGCGCCGGGCAACTACAGCATTTCCGCGTGCTGGCCTGCCTGGAGCCGCAATACCTCCGCCGCTTTCTACACGGTAACACACGCCGCGGGCACGAAGACGGTCAAGGTGAACCAGAAACTGAACGCCGGCCGCTGGAAGAAGCTCGGCGTGTTTACCTTTGACACGGGAGAGTACGCTGTCGTCCTGACGGACCAGTCCAGTGCCCGCCAGACCTTTGTGGTCGCTGACGCCATCCGCATTACGTCCGCGACCGATGCGGCGGCCTTCGATCAGGTGGTTGACAACGGCCCCTGCCCCGCGCCACACTTCGGCAAGAAAACGATCGTCTTCCGCAAACAATTGGAGATCGAGCCGAGTCAACTGCGCTATAAGAGGCTCTATTATGACGGTTGCTTTTCAGGTCCTTACTATCTCGGCACCTTCCAGCGGGGTATCTCCTTTTATACGGTGGATGACTCGGAAGGCACCGGATACACCAGCTATCTGAAGGCATACCTCGGAGGCAAGACCGACGAGGAGATATGGGCGGCCGTCCAACAAGTCCAGGCCGTTTATGATTACTTCGATTTCGGCAAACCGCCCACCGACCAGGGCTCTGCCCAGGCGGCTCCCCCGCTGGTCGAAACGGCCCCCGGCAGCGATGAGACGATAGACGTGGCAGTGCTTGGCCAGGCCACGGCCCAACAGGTCTTTGCCAAGCTGGAGGACGAAGACATGATTGGCGACGAAGAGTCGTCGCGAGATGCGGTGGTCGCCGCGTTTGACCGAAGGAGAGCCGAGGGTGTTGCCGCGGCACTGGAGCGGGTGGTCTCACCCGCGGTCGAAGCAACCCCGGCCAGGACGCGGAGCCGAGGACGCGATCTCATTGTGGCCCGGAGGATTCTGGCGGCCTTCCCGGATGAGTCCGTGCCCCGCCTGTTGGAGTTGTATGCCCGGGGCAATGCGGCAACCAAGGGCGATGTGGTTCGGGCGGCCGGGAGAGTGGATCGTGATTCTCGGGCGCTGAGTTTGCTCCGCGCAGCTCTCGATGACAAGAGCGTGTGTGAGGAATTGAGCCCGGAAGCGATGGGAGAACCTCTGCGTGTCTGTGACCTGGCCTACAACCAACTGGTGCTTCGCTGCGGAGTCAAAGGAGTCCTGCGCACCATCGGCCCTGGGCATTCTGTTGCCGTCAGGGAATACCACATCAACGTGCTGAAGAGCCGGCTGTAGCGGCAGGCAAAACTTCGATGACGCATCGCGAATCGCACCGAGACAAGCCGTAAGTTCCCCGGCGACAGGTGCTTGGGGAGATCCTGATTTTGGGCGACCCCTAGCCTCAAGTGCCGCGCGATCGAGTCGAGGCTCGTCCGGCCCCCACACCGGCCTCAGGTTCGTGACTGAGCTTCTTGACCGCCCGCCGCCGCCACCTCACCGTGTCTATCCTCCATGCTATCTGCAGTCTTGCCAGTGTACCTTGCTGGTACCCTGGTAGTACCTTGGTAGTACCCTGGTAGTACCCCGGATTCATTACCAAGGTACTACCAGGGTACTACCAGGGTACTACCAAGGTACGACGGAGGTGCTTTCCTGAGTCTTGGCCAAGGACAGGCACAGGATAGAGAGCGTTTGGGGGGGTGGTCGGATTCTGCGGTTCGCCTCCAGATTAAATGGCGCCGCTACGACGCTTTGGCTCAGGATATGTCATCAGATTTATGCCCAAAAGTACTTAGGGTGCATCCGCATGATGGGATACCCTTGAGTCACGAACGCCCCGCCCCGCAGTCGCGGGGCGGGGGACTTTGTCCCGAGAACCGTGGTTTCAACTACTCCGGAAGGCGCACACAGCGGAAGCCAATCTTGTTGACCGCGGTCTTCGCCGTCTTGTAGTCACGGGCATAGCAGGCGTTGCCGGCGGCCAGCATCTGCCAGGAGCCACCCCGTACCGCGCGGTAGGTGGTCCTTCCCGGACCCTGGGGGTCGGTGCTGCCGGACGAATCTCGGTAATAATACCGCGAATACCAGTCCCAGCACCATTCCTCGACATTGCCCGCCATGTCATACAGACCATAGGCGTTCGGCGCGAATGAACCTACCGGACTGGTGTAGGGCATGCTTCCGGTCCGATAAGTCGGGTTGTACGAGGTCGGGCCTTCGTCGTAGTTGTAGTTCTTCGTATTGCCGAAATAGTTCGCCTTCTTCTGGGAGATGGTGTCGCCGGCCCACGGGAATCGGAACCCGTTCTTGCCGCCCCGCGCGGCTCGCTCCCACTCGGCTTCTGTCGGCAGCCGGTAGCCGTTCGCAGACCAGTTGACGTAGTTGTTCGCCAGGTCAATGTTGCCGGATCGGTACACTTTGTCTGGAGTCTTGGTCGCGTCGGTGTAGTAGCAAGGCGTCAGGTTCGACATCTCCGACCGCGCATTGCACCATTTCACGGCATCATACCAATCCACCATCTGCACCGGATGGGTGGCTCCCTTGCCGGCACCGGCGTGTGCAAAAGTGTAACCATGAGTAGTCGCCCATTTATAGACCTCGGTCCAGAGCGAGTAAGTGACCAGGTTCACGTCCATGACGAACGCGCTTAAGGTGACGGTGTGTTCGGGGCCGTTGCCTGCGGTTGCCCCCGGTTGACCCATGGTGAAGCTGCCGTTGGTGATGAGCACCATGCCGGCCGGGGCGGTCGGCGGCGGCGGAGTCACGGGCGGGATCTCGACGACCCGGTAATAACGCGTCGGCTTGTCATCCCCACCGGGAGCGTAATCGTCCGGGTAGGTGTAATTAGCGTCCGTCACCACGTTGGAGTACAAGACCGTCCAACTGCCGGGATCGTTCAGGTTGGTGGTCCATTCGATGATATTAGCGTAGCCCTGCACGCTGCTCACAGGTACAAGTGTCATATACTTGTACTCGAGGGATTGTTGGGGGATGTTGTTGGTGGTCCGTTCCGCGGCGCTTGCCGCCAGAGCGAAGCAGGCCGCAAGCCCGATGGCGCAAGAGCCAATTCGCATGGCTTGCATTAGATTATTCATATATCTCAGATAACTATTTGTTTTCGTTTTCAACGGTTTGAGTTGTTGTAAGCAAGTTTTCTACCATGAGGGATACTGCGTAGCAAGCGGGTATTTTGCTTTTTTCTCGGCGAAATTGGACCTTGCTTCGCCCGTGATCCTTGATCAGGCTGGCAGGAAATGACCAAAAGACATGCAATCGCGCTCGTGGCGCTCGTGGCAGGGCTTGCCCCGGTGATCGGACGCGGGCAGATCGGCCAACCCGCCCCGCCGCTGGTGGTGAAAGAATGGATCAAGGGCGAGCCTGTGGAAGTGAAGGCGGGCACGAACATTTTCGTGGTCGAAATCTTCAGCCTCGCGAGTGCCGCCAGCCGGGCGAGCCTCACGAATCTCAGTGCGCTGCAGCGGCGATTCAAAGACCGGGGCGTGGTGGTGATCGGCGTGAGCGACGACCCGGCTGAGCGCATTAAGCAGTTCGTGGCAAGAGCTGGGGCCGAGTTCGAGTATGCGATTGCCGTGGACGACCGGCACCAAACCTCGCAGGGTTACATGAAGCCGGTTCGAGAGCGGACGGTCCCGCACGCATTCATCGTGGGCAAGGACGGAACACTGCTCTGGCACAGCCATCCGCTGGACGGACTGGTGGAGGCCCTGGAAGAGATCACGGCGGGCCGATACAATCCGGAGCAGGCGGCCAAGGCCGACGTGGCTCGAATCCACGTTTATCAATACACGACGCTGGCTCGCCGGAACGATCCGCGGACCGAGCCCGCAGGCCGGAAGTTCTTAATGACCTGGACCAACGACGCCACAGCGTTGTGTGGTCTGGCGCTCGGGATCGTAACCGATCGCAATCTTAGCAAGCCTGATCTTGCCCTCGCCACCGAGGCGCTCGAGCGGGCGGAGCAACTGGCCTCTACAAACTCCGCTCGCGTGGCGGTGGCCCGTGCGGTCTTCCTGTTTGAAACCGGCAGAAGAGAAGAAGGTTTGGCCCACGCCAGGGAAGCCCTTGCCAGAGCGCAAAGCGCTGAAGCCAAAGCATCCGTCGAGGCCTGCATCCGCACCCTCGAAACGCGCCTCGCAGCGGGCAGAAGACAACTCGAAGAGTACCTGATCCTGGCGCGCCGGAAAGATCCGAAAGCCAAGGTTGCGGGGCGGAGAATCCTGGAGAACTCGATGCGCGATGCGTCGCAGTTGTCCGACCTGGCCCTCGAAATCGTCATTGGTCCCAACATCGCCGAGCGCGATTTCACACTAGCTAACGACGCGCTGAACCAGGCCGAGAAGGTGGCGCCGACGAATTCCACGCGAGTTGCGGTTGCCCGCGCGGTTTATCTCTTCGAGACTGGCAAGGAACAGGAAGGGCTGGTTCGCGCCAGGACGGCCGTGGCTGCTGCCCAGGGATCCAAGGACAAAGCCCATGCCGAGGCTTGCCTGAAGAACATGATGGCCCTGCTCGAGGCAGGTAAAACGAACCGGCCCAATACAAACCGAACCGAAAAGCATTGAGGTTCGGGCTCCAGGAGACGAACACGGTCTCATTGGGTAGTGCCAAGCAGCTTTTATCGGAAAGAATGGTCCGGAATTTGCTTATCGAGCACGGGATTATGCGGGGTAGGCAGTCGTCAGGTGCCAAATAATGGTGGTAGAAGAAGTTGACGAAGCCGATTCGAGGCTGTAAAGAAGGGTAAATCTCGATTTCTGGCTGTTCTTGGCAGGGGGCAGGACGCCGGGGAAGCGGGAAGAAAGAGCAAAAAAAGTGGCGAAAGTAGTTGACGGTCTAAGGATCTAAGTGTAAAACGGCTCAAATAGAGCGCCCAGAGGGGCGTGACGGACGGAAGAATAACAAACAGAAATAAAACGAAAAAAGTTGGGAAAGGGGTTGACGCCCTACGCGCGCCAGTGTAAAAGCTGGTGGCAAATGAGGCACCCGAATGGGGCGCGCATCGGATAGAACAATGCACAACTGAAACAGAGAACACATAAAAACCGAGAGAAATATGAAACGAACACTAATAACAGCAGTAGCATTGGCAGCCTGCGTGGGCACACAGATGTTCGCGCAGAATGTCAAGGAGGGCGTGATCACGTTCGCGCTGACCGAACAACATCAAAAAAGCATCAGCACTAAGTCGAACGTAAGCAACGCGGGCAACTGGAGCCATATCCCACAGTATTACAAGACGGGTTCTATCGCTATCAACACGAAGACCCTCCTGCAATGCATTGGGTTCGTCCTGCACGACAATGCGAACTTCTACACGCTCAAAGGCACCGTCGCGAAACCAGGGGCCCAGTTGGTGTTGGTGCAGGGAGAGCTTGGCGGGTTCTTTAACATTCTCCCCGAGCTCGCCGACGCGCAGACGGACTTGTCCCTTGATTTGGCGAATTTTGGCTTCGCTGACCTGACGGACTTCCCGTCCACTTTGGACGCGGTTTACGCTCGACTGGCGACTGGCCGGCATTTCCGGCCCGTTCCTGAAGGGTTTGCCACCGAAGGCGCCTGGCCGCCGGGGCACCATCAACCTTGGGGGCAGATCTTCGTCAAAGACCTCAAACAGGGTATCTGCGACAACGTGACTCCCTTCTTTGCGATTACGGTTCAGGAATGCTACGACTGCTTCTATTTGAGCAGCTTCATTACTCACAGCACGTTCAAGTTCAAGGCGGGGCGGCTCATTCAGGATGGCCCGCCTTGCTGCGGTTCACAAACACCGTCGGATTTGAGCGGCTGTGGCAAAGACAAGTACTACATGAGTCTGTCCTTTGACAACACCTACAACAACCCTTACCTCAATGACGAGAATCCTGCCTGGATCGGCGTGGACGACTTTGATAATGTGTATGCTGGTGTAGTGGGCTTGGGCAAGGATGAGTTGGTGGCGGACGGCGTCACGCCGGATTTCCTCCCGTACGTTGACCCGATTCTATCACAGCTTGGGACGCCCTCTCCTTACCAGTTGCGCTTCACGCTGAACGGGATTATGACCTACAACTGGTGCCTCAAGTTTGTCAATTCCAGCGACTTGGCCCGTGATTTCGTCGGCACCGCCAAATACGACGCCAACGGTTACAGCTTCTACCAACTGTTGTGCGGCTATCTGACGGGCAGCATGAGCATCGCGGAAAAGATCGCAAAGGCTGACAAGTGCTGCGCGAATCTGCCGTGGTATGACTTCTGGTATGGGGTCGGTTGGAACAACCAGCAGCATCCGTGGGCGGACTTCTTCGGCTCGCCGGTCAATGTGCCTGCGTCTCTGGCCCTTCACGTTGGTGTGAACGAATTCTACGAGCCGCGGTGGCAGTGGCCGCAGGGCAGTCCAGAAGACATTCCCGCGCTGCCAGACAGCCTGATTGGCACGCAGGAAGATGTTGACGGCCAGGACAGCACCCATGTGCCGATGACTCGCTGGTACCTTCTTGAAGGTAATAGTGACTAGGCTTGGCGGGGCCAACCTTATAGGCCCGAGCAAATAAGCCTGAGTATTCTCAACGCAACCCAAGGCTGGAGCCGCAAGGCGGGCCTTGGGTTGCCTGTTTTTTGGGCGGTTATTTGATCGAATTATGCGACCTAGGACAGTAATGCTGGTTTTGGTAGTGGCCGTTGGATTTGTGGCGGTGGCGGCGGTGTTTAAGGCGGTCATGGACCGGCGCGCAGCCCAAGTGGCCCCGTCCCCGGGTCCGGCACCCGTGGAGCCTGTGGACTTGGCCGCCACGAACCTGCCGGTTGATCCCAACTCCAGCAATACGGCGGCGATCATAGAACAGTTGCGTGCCACCGAACGCATGCGGGAGCTGGACGAGGTCCGCGAGCTGCAAGCCGCCGGGGGCACTACTCCGAATACCACCGAGTTGCTCTTGAACAAGTTGACGCATGAGGAGCCGGAGGTTCGGGAAGCTGCCTTGGTTGCGCTGGTCCACCTTGGGGACACCAATGTCCTCCCCGGATTGGAACAGGCCCTCGCAACCATTGAGAATCCGCGCGAGAAAGTGGCAATACTGGACGCGATTGAATACCTGAAACTCCCCACGATGAATTCTGACCTGCCGCCGGTGGCGGCGCCTGACGCCGGAAACGTTGACCCCGCGACGCGGCGCAAGGCGCCCAAGACGACCTCGACCACGCCGTCAGGCGGGCAAGCTCCACGTCCCACGCGCGACCTTTCGCAGCGAGTTCGCGGGCCTCAGGGCACGCCTGCCACTCCGCCCTCTGCGCCCCCGCCGAATTAACAGGGTGGCGGCACAAATCGCTCCCCCACTGGGTGTTAGTTGCAGGGTTCTAGCAGGATCGGAGCGGAGGCAGCCGGCAACAGCACTCCTGACCCCATGGTCCACACTCACGAACCCGTAGCGCAGGCTTCCTGCCGGCTTCAGTCGTTCGGACCGTTTGAGCGGGCAGGATGCCCGCGCTCTGGGCTGTCGCCATGCCGTGGGTGGTGGGGAACATTTGCGCCAGGAGCGTGCTGGGTTTCTTCCGAGACAACTGCTCTGGCAGGGATCAACTCTTATGAGCGAGAATAGCGACCTTGACAATTCACCACATCCAACACGCCCGTCCACGCCCACGTGGCTGATCTGGGTCCGGGCGTTGCTGGCGGTGGCCATTGTCGGCGCCGGGTACCTGGCTTGGGTCTCGATCCAACATGGGCCGGTGGCTGGATGCGGCCCGGAGTCGGGGTGTGGCAAAGTGCTGCAAAGCCGCTGGGCCTATTGGCTTGACATCCCGGTAAGCCTGCCCGCTTTGTTGGTCTATCTGGCCCTGATGGGTGCAACCATCCTCTTGCAGAAGCGGCCGGGGCCTGATGATGAGCGCGGATCCTGGGCGGCCATCATTGCGCTGTCGGTCATCGTCGCCGGAGCCGCGCTTTGGTTTGTCGGGTTGCAGGTTTTCGTCCTCAAGGCGTTCTGCAAATTCTGTATGACGGCCCACGCCTGCGGCTTCATCGCGGCCATGCTTTGCCTCAAACACGTTCCCCTGGCCCGCGACCCCGCCACTCCCATGTGGGCCACCGGGTCCGGCAAGCGGGGCGTTCCCCGCGCGGGGCTGGCGTACCTGACCGCCATTGGCTTGGCGGGCGTCGTCGTGCTGGCCGGCGGCCAACTGCTGCTGCCCAAGAAGCTGAACGTGATCAAGGACCTGAGGGCGCAAAGCGGCAAAGGCACGGAGGCAGCTAGCGCCGCCGCCGAGGGGACGAACTACCTGGCCCGGGCTGCGGCGATTGCGGCCCAAACTCGGCGGCCTGCGTCTCCCAGCCCACGCCTCGTTGCTCCCCGGCAGCTTTCGCTGTACAGCAACGCGTTCCTGCTGGACCTCGACACCGTACCAATGATCGGGCCTCCGGGCGCCTCGAACGTGATCGTTCACCTATACGACTACACCTGTCCGCAGTGCCGCTCCCTCCATCCCATCCTGGCGGCGACGCAAAGCCGGTTTGGCAACCAATTGGGGATCGTATGCCTGCCACTACCGATCTCAACGAACTGCAATCCGTTCCTCCCGCCGCACGCCCACTCGGTTTCCAACTCCTGCGAGTATGCCCGGCTCGGCCTCGCCGTCTGGCGGGCCAAACCGGCTGCCCATCACCAATTCGAGGAACGCATGTTCGCCGGCGCCCGGCCGCCGGGCCTGGAGCAGGCAACCGAATATGCGTCCCAGCTCGTTGGACAGGACAAGTTGCAGGCCGCACTCAAGGACCCGTGGCTGCAGGAGCAGATTGCAGTTGATTGCCGGCTGCACAAGACCAACTGGATCAGCAGCGGCGAATCGGTCATGCCGCAGTTGATCCTGGGCGACGTCATCAGCTCCGGCCCGCTGAATTCAGTTGAGCACTTGTTGATTTTGCTCCACCGCTACCTCCGCCTGTCCCCGCCAGTCGCGCCCGGTCCGTAACCACAAACTGCCTCAAAGCAACACGCCAACGACATATCTTATGACCAGATGGACAAAACCGCATCTCCTCCTGCTGGCCGCCGCCTTCCTTACTCCTGGTCAGGCGCCGGCGGCCCAGCCCGTCCAAACCAACACGGCGCCGGCGGCCCGGGCCGCCACCGCCGGCACCAACCAAATCGTGGCCAAAGCCAAGGGTTGGGAGATCACACGCGCCCAACTGGACACTGACGTCGCCGCGGCGCTGGCGCAGTCTGAAGTCAGGGGCCGCAAGGTAAAGGCCGACCAGATGTCCGCAGTGGAATGGCAAGTCCTCGAACAGCTCATCAATGTGCGGCTGATTCTGGCCCGGGCGACCGGGGCCGACAAAGCCGCGGGCAAGGCGGCGGCGGACAAGCGGTACGCGGCCGCCAAGGCCCACGCCGGCTCCGAGGAAGATTTCGAACTGCAGTTGAAGTTCCTGGCCACGACGCGCGAGAAACTGTTGGCCAAGTGGACGGAAGCCCTGACGGCCAACGCGGTGCTCAAACGTGAATTGAAGATCGTCATCTCGGACCAGGAGGCCAGGAAGTTCTATGACGAGAACCAGGCGCAGTTTGACAACCCGGAGAAGCTCCGGATCAGGCATATCCTGATTGCCACGCGCGATCCCCGGACCGGGGCCGAGCTTTCAGTCGATGAGAAGGCCGAGATACGCCAGAAGGCGGAAGCGGTGCTGAAGCGCGCCCGTGCCGGAGAGAATTTCTCAGAGCTCGCCCTGGCTTTCTCGAACGACGCCGGTTCCCGGGGCCGGGGGGGCGACTACGTGTTCTCGCGCGGCCAGATGCCGGCGGAGATTGAGACCGTTGCTTTCTCCCTGAAAACGAATCAGGTCAGCGATCTAATAACTACAACCAACGGCTACCATATCATCAAGCTCACCGACACGATTCCGGCTCGCAAGACCCCGTATGCCGACGCCGCCGACGACATCAAGGACGCCCTGGCCCAGCAAGCAATAGACGGCCAATTCCAGGACTACATCGCGCGATTGCGCGCCGAAGCCGGGGTGGAAATCCTGGATGAGAAGTTGCGGCCACCGGACTTTAACGCGATGCAACCGATCCCGGAACCACCGCCCCGCGCGCGAACACCATCGAAGAGACCGGGCTAGGTGAAATCGCGCTGCGGCCTAAACGCGGTCGCAGCCAGAAGCTTCCCTGGGTGGAAACCTACCGGCAGATGGCCCAAGCCGGTGAAGATTGGGCTGACTGGCAGTCTTCGCCGGAAGGACTGCGCAGCCTGCCCCTCACGCCAGATTCACCGGGTCAATATCCACCGACAGCGTGACATCCCCCGGAAGCACCAGGTTCTGGACCATTGCCGCCAACCGCTGACTGAGGGCGCGCATCCTGGGCGCGCGTAACATGATCTGGTGCCGGTAGTAAGTCTCGGCCCGCAGCAGCGGCGCGGGGGCCGGGCCTGCCACAATCAGGTTCTTGACTTCCCCCATCGCCTTGTCCAGCTCGCGTTTCAGGTGACTGGCCGCGAATTTCACCTTGTCTTCATTGCGGCCTTTCAGGGTGAGCAGGGCGACGCGGCTGACGGGCGGATACTTCAATTGGGCGCGGAATTCGAGCTCCTGCTCATAGAAGCCCGCGAAGTCATGCCGGCGGGCATGCTGAATCGCCGGGTGGAAGGGAGTGAAGGCCTGGACGAGAACCTCGCCTTCGATGTCGCCGCGCCCGGCGCGCCCGGCGACCTGCGTCAGGAGCTGAAAAGTCCGTTCCCCGGCGCGGAAGTCGGGCTGGTGCAAAGCCATGTCGGCATGGATGATTCCGACCAGCGTGACGTTTGGGAAATGCAGGCCTTTGGCGATCATTTGCGTGCCGACGAGAATGTCAATCTTGCCGGTGCGGAAGTCGCCTAGGATACGGCGGTAATCTTCCTTGCGCTTCATGGCGTCGGAGTCCATGCGCTTAAGCCGGGCGTGAGGAAAGAGTTTGGCCAGTGTTTCTTCGACCTTCTGGGTGCCGAGGCCGGCATAACGGATGGCCGGGTTGCGGCACTTCTCGTTCGGGCAGGCCGCCGGCACGGGTGCCGTGTGCCCGCAGATGTGGCAGCAGAGCTTCTGCTCGTGGCGATGGTAGGTCAGCGACACGCTGCAGTTCGGGCACTCGGCCACAAATCCGCATTGCGGACACTGCAGCGATGTCGAGTAGCCGCGCCGGTTCAGGAAGAGAATCGTCTGCTCTCCTCGTTCCAGGCGCTGGGCAATGGCTTCCTTGAGTTGCGGCGAGAAGATGGGGACCGCCTTCCCGCCGCGAACCGCCTGACGCATGTCCACGATGCGCACGATCGGCATCTTCTTGTCGTCGGCGCGCTCGGGCAGTTCGAGCAGCGTATACTTGCCCTGGCGGCAGTTGTAGTAGCTCTCGAGGGACGGCGTGGCCGAACCCAGCACCACCGTCGCGTCTTCCATCTGGCCGCGCACGATGGCCACGTCCCGCGCGTGGTAGCGGGGCGCTTCTTCCTGTTTGTAGGTATGCTCGTGTTCCTCGTCCACCACAATCAGGCCCAGCGGTTCGACGGGCGCGAAGATGGCCGAGCGCGCGCCGATGACAATCCGCGCCCGGCCCTGCCGAATTTTATGCCATTCATCGTGGCGCTCACCCGAGGACAAATGGCTGTGCAACACCGCGACCAGCGTGCGCAGCGGTCCGGCGGTAAATCGCGCTTTGAATCGCTCGACGGTCTGCGGCGTGAGCGAGATTTCCGGAACGAGCACGATCGCCCCTTTGCCCTGCTCCAGCGCGTGGGCGATGGCTTGCAGATAGACCTCTGTCTTGCCGCTGCCGGTGACCCCGTGGAGGAGGAAGGTGCGTGATGCGTGATGCGTGATGCGTGAAGAAACGTCCCCCGCTAGGGGCGAGGACGCGCGCGGGGATGGGGCATTCGGGCTGGCGGGCGTCGCTTCGGCTCCTGACCTCCGACTTTCGGCCTCGGACTTCTGCGCCCCGTCCATTGCGGCCGTGATCGCAGCCAGCGCTTTCGTCTGGGCGGGATTGAGGGGCAGCGGCTGGGTCGGCAAGATGTGCTCGCGGGCGTAGGGATCGCGCTCGGAGATTTCTGGGGCGACGCTAATCAGGCCCTTGTCCTCCAGGCGACGGAGCGTAGCCGTCGTCGTCCGCGCCAGCGCGAGCAACTCCTGGAGGGGGAGTTCGCGCCGCTCTTCGAGTATGCGCCAGATTTCCTGCTGGCGCTTGGCGAGTTTAGGTGCTTCGCCCACAGCCGGCAGGACGCGCACGTAAAGCCGTTCCCGCCACCCGGCTTGCTCATGACGCACCGCCTCGGGCAGCACGCTTTTCAAGGCGATCTCGGGCGCGCAGCAATAGTAGTCGCCGATCCAGCGCGCGAGTTGAAGGACTTTTGGGGTCACGAGCGTCTGCGCACCGATGACTCTAAGTATGGGCTTTAGCGAAGCGCAGGCCGATTCTTCGGCCAATCCGGTCACGCACCCGAGCACCTTGCGCGAACCAAATGGCACCTGGACACGGCTGCCGACGTCAATCTGCTGGGCCAGCTCAGGCGGAATCAGGTAATCGAACTCCTTGCGGAGAGCCAGCTCCAAGGTGACGCGGGCAATCATGGCTTAGCCAGACGTGGACGCACCGGGCCGCCTGATCCCCGATAAACCATTGAAGAACACAACTGCCGCGGGGGGAACGCCCATAGACTCGATTCACATTTCGATTGCTCGCATCAGACCTATCCTGCGCCTGCAAGCTGGAAGAGAGCAAGGCCATTACTCGCCGGCCGACAGTGCGCTTCAGTTGCATGGCCGCGACTTCAGATTGCCACTGGCCTCGATCCTGCTATATTCAGGCGTGTCCCCGCTGCGGGGCTCGTTCGTCTAAACTATGTCCATTTTTAAGTTCGTATTGGTCGCCCTGGAAGTCTTGGCGCTATTCAACCTGCTCATTTTCGTGCATGAGTTGGGCCACTTCCTGGCCGCGCGCTGGCGCGGATTGAAGATTGACCGCTTCGCCATCTGGTTTGGCAAACCGATCTGGAAGACCAGAATCAACGGTGTCGAATACGCCCTGGGCACCATTCCCGCCGGCGGTTACGTTTCCCTGCCGCAAATGGCCACCATGGAAGCGATCGAAGGCAAAGGCGATAGCTCCGACCAACCCCTGCCGCCCATCTCCGCCCTTGATAAGATCATCGTGGCCTTCGCGGGGCCGCTGTTCAGTTTCCTCCTGGCCCTCGCGTTTGCGGTGGTGGTGATGGTCGTGGGCCGGCCGGTCAGTGAGGCGGAGACCACTACCACGATCGGCTATGTCGAGAAGGGCGGACCTGCCGACGAGGCCGGGCTCAAGCCCGGGGACAAGATCCTGGAAGTGGACGGCAAGCCGGTCAGCAAATTCGGCGGCATGGGCGACAGTGTCACCTGGCGAATCGTCCGTAGCGAGGGTGCCACCGTTCCAGTGCGAGTGGAACGCGAAGGCGACTTCCTCCTGTTCAATCCCGCGCCGGTCAAGGAGGAAACCAAGATGTGGCAGCGCAAAAGCCTGCGCCAGATCAAGATCGCCCCGTTTCAATCAGCGCTCGTGGCGGAAGTGAAGCCCGCCAGCCCCGCCGCCCGAGCGGGTTTGAAGACCGGCGACCAGATTCTCGATGTAAACGGAACTCGGCTTTACCACTTCGCCGCCCTGTCGGAGTACATCGAGACTCACCCCGACGCGCAGCTCACGCTCAATGTCGAGCGCGCCGGCAAGTGCTTCTCGGTCAGCCTCAAGCCCGAGAAGCCGATCAGCCCGCCCGGCGAACCGCCGCGCATCGGTATCGTTTGGAACGGCAACGGCAAGACCAAGCTCGTCTATCCCGGCGCTGTCGCGCAAGTTGCCGCCAGCGTCAACGCCATGGTTGACACCTTTGGCGCCCTCTTCGCGCGCCGCTCCGACATCAGCGCCCAGCACCTTGGCGGCGCCGTCAAGATCATGGACGTCTACGCGCGCCTGTTCAGCAGTGAACAGGGATGGCGCCTGGCCCTGTGGTTCAGCGTGCTCATGAACGTGAACCTCGCGCTGCTCAACCTCCTCCCCATCCCCGTCCTGGACGGCGGCCACATCCTCCTGGCCATCATCGAGGGTATCCGCCGCAAACCCATCAGCGCCCGGGTCATCAACGTCGTCCAGACCGGTTGCGCGGTAGTGATCATCGCTTTCATGGTCTATATCGCTTTCTACGACGTCCAGGATTTGCCCTGGAAGCGCAGCAAGGAGAAACCGGCCGACATCGAGTTTGCGCCCCCAGCGCCCGCCAGGAATTGACATGGGCTATTGCGAGTCGGTCTTTTCGTATCGGCGCCGCAGGACGCGGGAAGTGATTGTGGGCGACCCCGCCCGTGGCGGCGTCATCATCGGTGGCGACCATCCCGTCGTAATGCAGTCCATGATCACCTGCGACACGATGGACACCGCCGAATCTGTGAGGCAGACGCTGGACCTTGTGGCGGTCGGCTGCCAGATCGTGCGCATCACCGCACCAACCGTTAAGGACGCCGCCAACCTCAAGAACATCGTGGGCGACCTGCGCGCGAGGGGATGCCTCGTGCCCATCGTCGCCGACATCCATTTCAAGCCGGAGGCCGCTCTCGAAGCCGCCAAGTGGGTGGAGATGGTCCGCGTCAATCCGGGCAACTACGCTGACTCGAAGAAGTTCGCCATCAAGGAATACTCGGACGACCAATACGCCACGGAGCTGGCGCGCATCGAGGAGAAGTTCACTCCCCTGGTGAACCTGTGCCGGGAGCTGGGCCGGGCCATGCGCATCGGCACCAACCACGGCTCGCTGAGCGACCGCATCATGAACCGCTTCGGCGATTCCGCACTCGGCATGGTCGAAAGCGCGCTCGAGTTCGCCCGCATCGCCCGCAAGCACGACTTCCACAACTTCAAGTTCTCGATGAAGTCCAGCAACCCGAAGGTGATGATCGAGTGCTATCGCCTACTGGTGGCCCGCCTCGAACAGGAGGGGCCCGACTGGAACTACCCCATCCACCTGGGTGTCACCGAGGCCGGCGAGGGCGAGGACGGCCGCATCAAGAGCGCCATCGGCATCGGCTCGCTGCTCTGCGATGGCCTGGGTGACACAATCCGTGTCTCCCTCACCGAAGACTCCCCGCAGGAGATTGAAGTCTGCCGCGACCTCCTCGCCCAGATCCCTCTTCTGACTGTGCCGGCTGAGCAGACCACAGACCACGGACCACGGACCACGGACCACAGCCTTCGGCCTTCGGACTTCGGACTTCGGACTTCGCCTTTCGATCCCTTCACCTACACCCGCCGCCCCACGCCGGAAATCGAGTTAGCCGAGGGCGTCAAATGCGGCGGCGCGCAGACCGTGCGCGTCGTGGTGACTCGGGCCACCTGGGCCAAAGTGGCTCCCAAACTCAGCCCGAAAGCGGACGTGAAACCCGAAGCGGTCTATGAGGAGCTGAACGTGCTGGAAGTGGATCCGACGGGCGACTTCGAGGTAAACTGCGACACCCAGCTTGTGACGGTGAAGGACGGCCTGCCCTTGCCCGCCATTACGGCCTTCCGCCTGCTCGCGGCCAGGCTGAGACGCCTCGGGCGGACCAACCCCATCCTGCTCAAAGACTGTCTTGCCTTCGACTCGGCACCGCTGGAGCCGAAAATCGCCCTCCTCCGCGCCGCCACGGTCATCGGCTCCTTGCTGGCCGACGGGATCGGTGACGCCATCCTGGTGCGCAGTGAGTTCGGAGCCGGGCAATCCCTGCGCCTTGCTTACAACATCCTGCAAGCTGTCGGCTGTCGCTCCTTCAAGACGGACTACGTTGCTTGCCCCTCGTGCGGCCGCACCCTCTTCAACCTCCAAACCGTCACCGCCCGCATCAAGGCCCGCACGGAGCACCTCAAAGGCGTCAAAATCGCCATCATGGGCTGCATCGTCAACGGCCCCGGCGAGATGGCGGACGCGGACTTTGGCTACGTCGGCGGCGCCCCCGGCAAGATTAATCTCTACGTCGGCAAGACCCCCCTCAAGTTCAACATCCCCGAAGCCGAAGCCGTGGATCGTCTCGTGGACCTAATCCGTGAACACGGCAAGTGGGCCGAGCCAGAGGCAAACACCTGAGTTTGTTGGCGCAATGGGTGCATAGGTCTCGGAGGCGCTTGTGATCAACAAAGTGGAACCGCTCCAGCAGCCCGAGCGGGAGTTGATTACCCCGTCGCCGGTGGACTGGCAGTCATACTGAACGGTTACCCGTGGGTGCCGATGAAGGTTGACCTCCTCGTCAACGATTCGCCCGCAAACCTCCGCAAACTGCTGGGTTAACGCACAAGCAGGCGGTAGGACCGCTGGGAGAAGTTTGTCCAGCCAGGGTTGCAGAAGTGGAGCGGGCTCGAGCTGAGGGTGTTGGTGGCGCTGCCGTTGAAGTGGATGGCGTTGGAGCCGATGAAAGTGAGCGGGCTCTCAGCCCTCGCGGTGAGAGGACTGAATGAACGGACGACGATGAGAAGGGGGTAACGGGAGTCGTTGCTGTGTCATAGAAAACCTCTCGCGTCAGGAAGAACACGATCATTCGTACCGCAAGGGAATCTGGATATACCGCCCCGGGTCAGCCCGGTTCAACTCCTCGACGATGTCATCCACATTTCCCAGCGCCGCCATGCCGCGCTCGCCCGTCAAGGTGTCCATGACGGTGCGCTCGCCACGGATGGCCTCGGCGAAGTCCGCGCCGGCGAAGGAGCGCATGTCCGAACCAGATTGGAGCGATTGCAGGCACCCATCAAATACCTGCTGCGTGCTGGCAATGGACTGCTGGCTGACCTCGAAGTTCCTCTGCATCGTCCGGACCATTCTCTGGCCCGCCTGAAACCGCGCGTTCAGCTCCGCCACCGCCTGGGCCGAAGCTTGCCGGATCGCGGCGGGGTTGACTTGGTACGAACGCGCAATGGCCACCATGACGGGCCAGTCGCGGTCGAAAACCCCATCCGGGGCCGCCAACTCCCAGCGCACATGGTACATCCAGGTCCCCGGGGCCAAGGGGAACGTCTCGATCGCCGCGCGCGACCGATAGCGGGAAGCGGTCCCACCCGCCCGCTTCGTAAAGGCGAAATACACCTCGGCAGCCTGGCCGTTGGGACGCACGGGCGTGGCGGGTCTTGGAGCTTCGAGCAGACCCTCCAGTTCGATCGCCGGTCCGCCGTTACCCTCGCTGCTCTGGCTGAATTGGGGGAACAGATTCTGCATCGCCTCCACCGGGCCCGTGAACGGGGCCACGAGCATCTGTTGCGTCTGCGGAAGGAACCCCCAAGGCCTTTGCGCCAGCGGCGAATCCGGTGTCGTGATGGAGAGACCCCGGTCCAAACCGATTATCTGGCCGGCGGGTCCCTCAACTCTGACACCGTGAGCGGCGGTTTGCTCTGCCGTCCGCCACCCTGCCGGAAGCTGGATCGAACCGGTGCCGTCCGGGAAGCAATACACGCTCATGGGAACGGTCGGCGCCGTCGCATCCGCTGCCGCAGCCCCGGCGGTGAGCTTCGACCACTCCAGCGCCGGCGCATCGGCCTGGCAATACGTGACCGAAATGTCAGCCCCGCCTTGTTGTCCCGCCGTGCAGACCACCAGGCCCTTCACCGGCCGCCCCTTTAGTCTGGCCGTGAAGGGCGCTCCCGCCCATTGCTGCTGCCTCGCGTCAACACAAGCGGACACAGCTTCCAGCCGGGCGTCAAACCAACCTGCCAGATCGGTCAGTGTAGCCACCAGCGCTGCCAGCAGGGACGGGGCGGCGGATTTGTTCGTCGCCAACCGTTTGCCGGCGGCCGTGGTCGCGGCTACCACATAGCCCGCCGGCGCCTCCGCCTCACGTTCGTTCGGCGCACCTGCACCAACCCGTAATCGCTCCACCACACGTTCCCCGGCGCTGCTGTCCGGGCCAGTCGTCAAGCGCATCTGCGTCTGCCCTGCGTTGGCTATCGAAGTCCGGACAGGCGCCCCGAAGGGACCTGGCATCAGTACGATTCCTTCCCCACGGCTGACCCCATGGAGTTGGGACTGCACCAACCTGCCACTCTCCAGGTCGAGCCAGATGGAACCCTTGGTTTCTTCGGTCATGACCATCTCCCCCTGGTGCTTGACGATGCGCAGGCAGAGTCTGACTTCCGCCGCTCGCTGACCGTTGATCGTGGCAACCGAGACCAGCTCCGAGACTCCTGTGACCTGATCCGGCCCGCTGAGTTGATAAGTCCGCCTGGCCTGCGGCAGGTCCGGCTCCCATTGCTCGCCGACCGCCACGGGATGGTCTGGTCGGCCTTCGTTGGTGTACAAGTACGCTCCGAGTTCCTGCTGCGCGGCCATATCCACCACGCTCCCCATCCCGCCCTCGATCTCATTCGTGATCCGCCCATCGGCTTGGCGCCGCACCGTGACCGCCCGGCCGGCGAAGGGATACGGGACACTCTGTTCCGGGCCCATCTGCGCGAGGGTCGTGGCGCACGCTGGATCGAAGCTCACCCGGATGGCCGCAGGAACCCCCTCGCTTGCCGCCAGCACCGTGATGTTGCCCTTGCGCACGGAGCGCAGGCTCTGCGCGCACGACATCGGCATCTGGCGCTCGGCTGACATCTGGGATTGCTGGCGCCCCTCGAATACCTGCTCGAACCCCCAACTCTGGCCGGCGCGTAAACGCAACCTCAGGTCATACTTCTCGTCTCGTGCCGCCACCACGCCGACGAGCAGCATCGGCAAACACACACAGATAATTAACTCCCACATGTCATGATCCTTTCCTCGTGCTGGCGCGAGCGGACTCTGCCTGTTGTTCTGGGCCTCACGGGGCCAGCAAGCGGTAACACCGTCGAGTGAAGTCGGTGCAGGCCGGGTCGCAGAAATAGAGCGAGCCCGACCCGAGGGTGTTGGTGGCCAGGGGGGTCCAGTTCAGCAAGTTGGTCGAGCACTGGACGACGGCAACCTGGCCTGAGGCGCCGCTGATGTTGAACCCGAAGCGGTTGGTGCGGAATCCGAACCAACCGTCGTCGCACAGGATGCGCAGCGGTACGGGGGACAGCTCGAACGCGCCGAGGTCGTAACCGGCAACGCCGTCGTGGTTGCCGTCGAGGGGACGCGAGACACAGTCGAGGTCGGTCGGCGGGGCGTCGAGGGGCGAGCCGGCGTCTATGCAGGGAGAGGTTGGGAGAAGGTGGTAGTCTCCGGCGGCGGGGTTGACGAACTGCGGGCTGACGCGCAGGTCTGTGGGACCGGGAGAGAGGTTCTGGTAGTCGTAGTAAGAATTGTTGGCCACACAGTTGTTGCGCAAGATTGGGGAGGCCACTTTCTGGCCGAGGAAGATGCCCGAGGTGTTGGAAGCGATAATGTTGTTGGCGAGGATGATGGCGTTCGGGTTCGGGACGGAGATGTCCAGGGCGATGGCCCCGCCGTTCTCCACGTGGCGCTCGCCGATGTTCCGGGCGAAAGTGTTATTGACGATCAGGATCGAGGCGGTGGCGCTGGCCACCTGGCAGTAGAGCCCGCCGCCGGTCATGCCCCAATAGACGCTGTTACTAACAAAGAGGTTGTTCTGGATCAGGCCGTTGCCGAGGGGAGTAAGGATGCAGAAGCCTGCGCCGGACAGGCCAGAGATGTTGCCTTGGACCGTGTTCCCCTCGAGGGCAAGGTCACCCGAGGAATGGAGCGTAACCGCGCCGTGGGTCGGACCGCCATAGGCCGCATACAGTGAGTTGTTCAAGATGGTGTTGCCAGCGATTCGCTCGGAGGAGAACAAGGTGTGAATGGCCGCTCCGACATCGGCATTATTCCCGCTCAGAAGGTTACCTTCGATGACCGGATAGGAGGATTCGCAGCCGATGCCGCCGCCGACGGCGGTATAGGTCGTCAGGATTTCGTTTTGCATGATCCGGTTGCCGGTGATCAGGGCGTGGCCCAAATAGCAGAAGATGCCTGCCCCGCGCGATGCGGTACCGGCAGGGCTGCCGAGCGAGTTCGAGCAGATAAGATTGTTGGCAATGACGGGCGAGCTGACCTGGCAATAAATACCACCACCGTCGCCGTCCGGATGATCTACCGGCGTCGGATACGGGCTGAGGCTGCCGCCGGTATAGCGGCCCCCGTTACAGGCGGTGAACCCATCCAAACCGCTTACGCGGAAACCTCCATTCCGGCACCACACGACTCGAGGCAGGCCGCCGCCATCCAGGACGGTGGGGCGGGCCGAGGGATTACGTCCGGCGCGGTTGGTTTCCATGCCGGCGAACCCACCGTAAAGGTGGGTGAACGCCGAGAGCGTCACGTGCTGCGTGTAGCAGCCCTGAGCGACCCACACCTCTCCTCCGGAAACCCAATTGGCGGCGGCATCTATCCCGCCCTGCACGGTCAGTTTGGCGGTTGCCCAGCTCAGACCGTCGGCGGCGTCGTTACCAGTTGGGGCGACGCGAATGATCCGTGTAGGGAGGTCCCAATTGACGCCAGACGCTTCATAGGCGCCGATATCCACGGTACCATTGGCGATGCGAGTTTGGCCGTCGAGGTCCGGCCAATCGGGGTCGGCGGAGGCATTCTGGCCGGCGTTGATGCAGGGGGAGCCCGCTAGCAGATGCAGGTTCCCGATCCTGTGATTCGCCAGCCGCGGCTCGGCCGAGATATTGCCATTGAGGCCGGTGGCATTGGTCAAGCCGATGTAGTCCGTATTAATGCCCAGGTTGGTGTTACCATAGACATTGTTATAGGCAAGGACGGCGTTGGTGTTGAATTGAAACAACCCCGCGGCATTGAACGCCACCAGATTGTTGCAGTTGGTGGGGGAGGTGTCTCCCCAGTAAAGACCGGCCCCGCTGTTGGCGACGATGGTGTTATTGAGCACGGCCCCGCCGGCGTCGGGCGAGGCGAACAAGGCGATGCCGCCAGCGTCGTACCCGGCATTGGCGGCGATCACGTTATTGACAAGCCGCGGTGTGGCCTCGGTGCGGAGGATGCGGGTTCCGCTCGGGCTGGTCCCGGCCGCGTAGATGCCGCCGCCGCCGGGATTGCCCAGATAAGCCCGGTTGGCGGAGTTGGCGGTGATGTAGTTGTTGGCGATGACCGGACGCGAGTGGCGGGGGTCGAAGATGTCGCCAGCAGTGAAGATGGCGATCCCGCCCCCGGCGCCACCGACCGTGTTGCGCGCGATCAGATTCCAAGCGATCAGGGGAGAGGAGGCGACCACCGCTACTCCGCCGCCGCTTGAACGATCGGCGATGCCCTGGTTGTCGGCGATGACGTTGTTGGTAATGACCGGGTGCTGTTGCGAGCCGCCTGCGCTGTAGTAACTCTCGACGTAAACACCTGCACCACAAGAGTCGGCACTATTCAAATAGATCTTGTTGTTCGCTATTACGGCGCCGGCGTTGGCCAACCGCACCCCACCTCCCACGGAGGAGGTGCCGCCCGTAATCAGCATGCCGTCCAGGCGCGTGTCCGCGCCCGCGTTCGCGATAGTAACGATCGGTCCATTGGTGACATACGAGTTGAGCACCGAGAGATTGGTGGCCCAGTTGCGCTGGCTCAGGTCTGTTTCGGTGCCGGCAAAGCCGCCGTAGAGGCTCACGCCGCTCGGCACCGTGACGCACTCGACGTACATCCCCGCGGCCACCCAGACCTGGTCTCCGGAAGCGGCGGCCGCCAGCGCGCTGGAAACCGTCTTTTTCGCCTGCTCCCAGCCCTGGCCCGAGAGCGCGTCGTTCCCATTGGTCTTAACGCAATGCACCTGGCCCGCGCGAGTGAAGGGACACCATGACAAGAGCGCCATCAAGGCACACAGTTGGAGGTGATGGAACATACCGCTGCCTCTTTGCTTCAAGCTCAAACTCGACCAAGTCTTCATGGCAATGCTCTTCTGGTTGGCGAGCAGAACCGCCGAGCCCAAGGCGCCGTGACTCCGCTCTCACAGTCTTCGAAACGACAACCCACTCGTCGGCGCGCATTGTACGCGCCACGGTGAAGTTCCCGCTACTGCTGGATTGACCTTTTTCTTGTCGTATTTTAACCTGCTCAAATAGGGACCACGAGATCACGGACCGCGGGACTGCGAACAGCGAAGACCCCAAGACGCCAAGACCCCAAGACGCGAAGCAACTTGCGTCGAGGGCTTGAGGCCCGTTGCCGCCTGAGCGATGGGTCGGTCCTGAATAACGCGCAGTAAAGGCGTAAATCACTAGGGCGCAGGCACTTGCAGATGAGCACGCAATCCCCTGGCAGGGAAGACTGGAGTCGGGCTCGCCCACCCCACCTCGCTTGGTCTGCGCACCGGCCGGGTCCCGGAGAGCCTGGACAAGTACCAGACACGTACGAGACAGTACCTGGCTTAATAGAAATTCTATTAAGCCAGGTACTGTCTCGTACGTGTCTATGCCCTGGCTACCGCACGGCCTGTCGGAGCCACGGCCGCCGGGCCGACTCCGGGAACGGCCGGGTCTGGGAGGGGGCGCGGGGCAACGCGGGCCGGAGGAAGCCTCGGAACGTCGCCGGCCTCGGCCGGGACCGACTGGCGCGGCCAGCTTGGGAGCTGGCGCGCCGGGGTGTGGTCGGTAACAGGCACGCTGGTTTCGGCCATGGCCTGAGGAAAACTCAAATGTGTCGGGCCTTGTCTAAGCGCCATTCGGGTCGGTCCTCATGGCGCGGATTGGGGCCTGAATCGCCAGATAATATTTGCCCCCTTTTCCTGGGCCAAGATGGAGGCGGCGGAATAAGTCTTGGCATGTCCGTCGCCGAAGATCAGCAGCGCACGCCCGTGATCTCTGGCGTCGGCGAAATGGCGCGCAAACAGAGGCTTCAGGGCGGCGGGTGGGAGACTCGACAACTCCTTGACGAGGTCCCGGTCGGCGACCAGCGGTGTTCCCAGCCGCGGGTCTTGGGCGTTCGCCGCTCCGTTATACGGATCGAACACGTATCCGCGGTATTTCTCTTCCGTCGGCCCGCTGGCGGTATCGCCAAAGAGCGCTGTCCGGACCGGGCTTTCTATGAGCGTTGACTTGGTCGGCGTGGGGAAACCTTCGACTTTGGCGGGATCGTAGGCAGTCGAGGTCGTGTAGCCGATAGACGCAACGCCGCGGGCGGCCCAGTTTGAAGGAAAGCCAGTGAATGGTGCGCTCGGACAAAGAAAAGGCTTCTCGCTTCGGATATAGGGTTGAATCCTCGCAGGCCAGACGCGTTCCGGCTGGCTGGTTGGCGTGGTGTAGTCCGTTGAAGGTGGAAGCGTTTGATCATGCTCGTCAGTGTACATGGACACGGCCAGGCTGAGCTGGCGCCCGTTGGAGAGACAACTGGTTTCCTTCGCTCGCTCCTTGGCGCGAGCCAGTGTGGGCAGGAGCAGGGAAGCCAGGATCGCAATGATCGCGATCACCACCAACAATTCGATCAAGGTAAAGGCGGATTCAGACTTCCGCTGCCGCCCGCAAACCTGAACCAGCCCGAGGTCCGGCGGTGAGGGCAAGCAAGCACGCATAACTCAGCGAATTTGGAGTTAGAGTTGGAGGCCTGGCGCTGCTCAAGGCAGCAACTGCACGCGATAGTACCGTTGCGCTCCGACGGACGGGTCGGTCATGAACGCGACCGGGCCATTGGCCGTGACGTTGGGCATGAGCGGGGTCCAGGTCGCGCTCGTGAGGGCAGCCTTATATTGGAGCTGATAGACGCGTCCGCTGACTGAGAACCAGGTGATCACCACGTTGCTTGAGGTCACGACTGGCGCTAAAACGACGGGACGCGGGGCGCTGATGGTTAAAAGGGCCGCGGCGCTGGCGACACCGCCCGCCGCATTGGTCACCACGACCGAGTAACTACCAGCATCCGCCGGCTGCACGTGGCTGCGCGTGTACGTGCTGGCCTGCGCGCCGACGATGCTGGTGGAATTGAAGCGCCACTGATAGCTCAAAGGCGGAGTGCCGACGGCCACGACGTTGAACGTGGCGCTTTGGTCGGTGTTCACGGTTTGACTTTGCGGGTGCCCGGCAATGGTTGGCGGCAGGTTCAGCACCACCTGATCCACCCACGCGCGGTCTTGTCCACCCGCGATCGAGACGTCTTTCGAGTAGCGCCAACGGAGCGTATGAAGTCCCTCACTCAGGTTGAAGGACCTTTGCTGCCAGTTGACTTCCCCGGAGATGCGCCCGCTTTGCAGCACGCCATCCAGGTAGAACTCCAGGAAGTCGTAGTTAGTCTCCGAAGACACTTTCCACCAGAAGGTCAATAGTCCCGGCCCGGTTACGCTGGCTTGCATCCAGGCGTTCTGGTTATTAACGGACTCACCGGTTTGGGCCCCGTCCACGCCATCGTGGTTCGTCGCTGTCTGCCCGAACCAACCCACCTCGCCGTCGGTCGTCCAGACCCAATTGGTGGTGTCCAGCGCCTGCGCCAGCGGCATGGAGACGGTCAGCACCGCGATGGTGCTGGTGACGACGCCTTCGGAGTTGGTGACTACGACGGTATAATTGCCCGCTTGGGAATCCATGACGTTGTTCAGTGCCAGCACGGGCTGAGTCGCCCCTGGAATCGGCTCGCCCGCACGACGCCACTGGAAGCTCAACGGCTCCGCGCCATCGGCGGTTACGTTGAGGGCAACGCTTGCCCCGGAGGCCACGGTCTTGCCGCGCGGTTGCTGCAAGATGCGCGGCGCCAGGCTGGCGCCGGCGTAGAGCGAGTATTCGTCGAAGACCAGGTAATTGTCGCCGGCCAGGGCGTTGCGCGGAAGCCAAACGGCGTCCACCTCGTTCAGCGTGAGGCCGAGACCGGTGTTGGAAATCGGCTGATGCTCGACCACCGAAGCGTAGCTTTGCCCGTCATACAAGAAGGCGCTCCATTGGTTGCGAGCAAAATCCATGACGAGGTAGAGCCGGTAGAAGACTCCGTTCTCAAAATCGGTCCCCGTATAGACGTAGCTGCCGCTGCTGAGCCGGTAGTAGATGCCGAGATTGCTGTTGTCGAAATCCAGCGTGAACAAGCGGTCCCCGTTGAGGTTATACACCTGCCATTGGAAATCGTCCCACCGATTGACGCTCGAATCCACAATCTTCATCACCACGCTGAACGTGACCACCGGCCGCGTATTGGTGTCCGGCGTGTGGTTGACCGGCACCCAGAGGTAGGTTGAATTGGCGTTAGTCGGCGAATAGCCGAGCGCGGCGCTGTAGCCGAAACCGTAGGCGAACGACTCGACAAACCCGTTCAATCCCGTGCCCAATACGTCCCAGCCGTTTTGCCCATCGAGCGAGCCCCACACGTTGTAAAAGTCCGGGTAGTAGGGCTCGAAGGCGGTGTAATAGATCCAGTCGGTTGGCGTCACGGAAACCAGTCTCAGCATGAGGCTGCCGCTGTCACCATTGTAACCATCCACGGCAATGCGATACACCGCCCCGAAGGTCGCGCTGAAGGAGGCCTGGCTGGTCCGGTCTCCGCCCGAATCATCATCACTGACCATGAGGCTCAGGCTGCCGACGCTGCTGCCGGTGTAAACGCCAAGCGTCGTGTCGAAGCTGCTCCCGATGGTATCCACCCGCCAGGTGCCGCTGGCCGGCGCGGTCCACACGTACCAAACCGACGCGCCGCCGGTGTTCCCGGCGTGATACGGCTCGCCCGACTCTTTGGTGGCGCCCACGTTTGCGCCCACCGCGACCGCGTTGCTGACCAACAATTGGGCGTTGACGAAATTGTCATTAACCGGCGCGACCGTCACCACGAAGTTGCCCGCGCTGGTTGTGTTGCCATTGAGGGTCGTTACCTGGATGGGGCCGGTGCTGGCGCCGGGCGGAACGGCGGCGATGATCTGCGTGCCGGAGTTGCTGGCTATGCCCGCGCTGACGCCGTTGAAGCGCACGGAAGTGGCTCCGGCGAGGTTCGTGCCGGTGATGGTGACCGTCGTGCCCACCGGCCCGCTGCCAGGCGTGAAATTGCTGATTTGCGGCAGGATCGGCAGATACGTCCAGTTCATCACGATGTTCCCAACCGCCCCGTTGACACCATCTATGGCCAAGCGATAGGTCGTGTTGCCGGCCGCGGTCAGCGTCAACTCGCTGGTCGCCTGGCTGCCCGAGTTATCGTTGCTGGCGACCAGTGAGAGCGCGTTCGCGCTGTCACCTACGTAAACCGCCAGGGCTGTGTCGAAGCTGCTCCCGTACGTGTCGAATCGCCAGGTCCCGTTCCCGGGTGCCGTCCAGGCATACCAGACCGAACGGCCGCCCGGTCGGCCCGCGTGCTGTGGCTCGCCCGGCTCCGACGTGGCGCCGTCGTTGGAACCGGTGACCATTCCGTTTGTGCCGCCGAGCAGCGAGGCATTGGCAAAGTGGTCATTGCCGGGCCCCACCAGCACGGTGAAACTCGCGGCGCTGGTGGCCACTCCACCCGGAGCAGACACGCGCAGTAGGCCGGAGCTGGCCCCGCTGGGAACCACCGCGACGATCCGCGCCAACGAATCCACCGTGAAGGCGGCGGCGGTGTTGTTGAAGGTCACGCTGGTCGCGCCGAAGAAATTTGTTCCGTTGATGACCACGCTGCTGCCCACGTAACCGCTGCCCGGCGAAAAGCTGGTGATCACCGGCGGCAAATTGCTCGCCGGGGTCCAGTTCAAGCTCAGGGCGCCCGCAGCCACGTCCCCGCCCTCGCCGAACTCAAGTTGCGGAGTCTTGAAGCCATCAACCGCTATGGAATAAATGGTGCCGCTGCTGGCGTTGAAGATGACCCGGCTGACGACGTCCCCCGGAACATCGTCGTTGGTGGCCACCGCAGTCAGGTTGGTCAACACGGTACCGGTATAGACGGCGAGCAGCGTGTTGAAGCTGGTTCGCAAGGTATCGAAGGTCCACAAGCCGCTGGCCGGTGCCGTCCACCGATACCAGACGGACTTGCCGCCTTCGTTTCCGACATGCCACGGTTCGCCGGATTCCTTGGTCGCCCCAGTGTTGTCGCCGGAAGCGGTTCCCGAAGTGCCGCTGATGGTCTGAGGCGTGGCGAAGTTGTCGTTAGATGGTGGCGGGAATACGGTGAAAGAAAGCGCGCTGACTCCCGTGCCACCCGGCGTGGTGACACGCAGCGGCCCGGTCGTGACGCCGTTGGGAGCCTCGGCGGTGATCTGGGTGGCGGAATTGACCTGGAATCTCGCCGCCAGGTTGTTAAACGTGACGTTGGTTGCTCCGGTAAAGTTCGCCCCGCTGATATTTACGCTCGCCCGCGCGACGCCGCTGGTGGGAACAAAACTGCTGATGACCGGGGCTGGAATCACCACAAAATCGTTCGCGCTCGCCCCCGTACCCAGAGGGGTTGTCACCCGGATCAGGCCCGTGGTCGCTCCCGCGGGCACAGTGGCGGTAATCTGTGAGGCCGAGTTTATGGTGAAATTTGCCGACGCCACATTGTTGAAGCTGACCGTGGTTGAGCCAGTCAAGTTGGCGCCTTGAATGACCACCAATGCCCCGACCCCGCCGCTCGTCGGGTTGAACGAACTAAG
This sequence comes from uncultured Verrucomicrobiota bacterium, assembly GCA_964625855.1. Lineage (GTDB taxonomy): Bacteria > Verrucomicrobiota > Verrucomicrobiia > Limisphaerales > UBA8199 > JAPLUA01. Next base: position 95,933 of record CAZVFC010000032.1, read on the forward strand.
GACCGGCGTCGTGATCACCGTGAAGTTGCCGCCGGTCTGTGCCGTTATACCCCCCGCGGTGACCGCGATACGACCCGTGGCCGCGCCGACCGGAACCGTCGCGGTGATTTGTGTGGCGGAGTTGACCGTGTACGACGAGGCCGCCACGCCGTTGAACGTCACGCTGGTCGCCCCGGTGAAATTCGCGCCGGTGATAATCACGACGGTGCCGATATTACCGCTGGCGGGGCTGAACCCAGTGATGTTCGGTCCGCTCGTGACGGCAAAGCTGCTGGCGCTGTTGGCCGTGCCGCTCGGGGAAGTGACCGAAATCAGACCGGTCGTGGCCCCCACGGGCACGGTCGCGCTCAGATTCGTCGCCGTGCCCAGGGTGAACGAGGCATTGACGTTGTTGAACCGGACCGCCGTAACTTCGTTCAATTTCGTGCCGCGAATGATAACGGTCGTCAGTGGTGGACCGTTGGTCGGGCTGAAGCTCGTGATGGTGGGCGGGACGGTGACAAGGCTTGGATCATAGACAAAGGCGCTGCGCCCATGCGTGAAAGCAAACACCTTCCCGCTGACCGGCTGGACCGCCATATCAAACACCGCCACATTCGGCATCCCGCTGGCCGGTCCCATGTGCGTCCAGGACCCGCCCGCATCAGGGCTCCGCCACACACCGATGTCCGTGCCGACGTACACATTATTTGGATTCGCCGGGTCTATCGCGATGGCGTTGTGCGGCAGGTTGACCGGCGGGCTGACATTGACCCAGGTAGGCGCGGCTGCCAGGGCATTGGCGGTCTTGAACACATGGCCCGGCTTGCCCGGTGTGTTTCCGTCGAAACCCGACAGTGTGACATACAGCACGTTGGCATTCTGAGGATTGAAGGCCACTTGGGTGACAAAGCGGTTGGGGAGATTGTTGCCGGCATCAATGTCCACCCACGTGGCGCCACCCTGAGCGGTTAATCGCAATTGGCCATTCCTCGTTCCGAAGGCATAAGTGTTGCCGGTGGTATCCGACGGCGCGAACGCCAACGCCGTGACCCAGGAATTCATTTCGGGACTGTTATAGGGCCAGAGGGCGACATAGTCTTGAACATATTGCGGTGCCGGGGCGGTGAAGAAGTTGGTGCATTTCAGCAGGCGCGTTGACCCCGATATGACAATGTTCTCGTTGCCGGGAGCGAACGCCATCCGGCCAATAAATGGCGCGTTGGGAAAGAGACCGTATTCCGCGCTGCTGACGAGCATCAGTTCCCGATTCTGTCCGGCCCCGGTCGCGCGGAAGGTTGCGAGATTCTGGTTCATTACCACCCACTTGGCATCAGGATTATTAGGAGAAAAGGCGTTGTCGGCGCCGTCTCCGCTGCTGGCGAAAGACCACCCGCTGGTTCCTGACCATTTCGCCGAGCCGTTATCCTGCTCGCCCCCCAACGCCACACTGGCCCCCTGCGGGTGGACTGAGCCGTGATAAAACTGGATAGCGGACAAGGAGGTATTATGACTGGCAAAGGTATTTCCGGAATCGGTCGTGCTCCATAATCCTCCGTCATTCCCTACCAGCAGACGGTTCCCGGCCCAAGCGAAGGCATGCTGATCAGAATGTACCTTGACGCCCCGAGTTTGGGCGTTGTAATGCCCGGCAATAGTCGTCCAGGAAGTGCCATTATATCTCCAGACGGCCACCTCTCCAAAATACACTACATTGGGGTTGGTTGGATCCACACTGACTGCGAAATTATAGCTCAGTTGCTTCGCGCCCGTCATGATCGGAAGGCTGGTCCACGTTGGTGCAGTGCTCCAGGCATTGGCGGTTTTCCAGATCCCCAGCAGGGTGGTCTCATTCTTCGCAACGCACACATAAGCAGTATCCGGATTCGACGGCGAAATCGCTACGGCAATACGCGCGACCATTTGGCTGCCCCACGGACCGCTCAGAAGGTTCCAACTACTTCCCGCATCTGGAGAACGATAGACCGCCCCTACGGTTTCGACTCCGCCGGCCAACACACCCCCGGCTCCGATATCGGCTGTGGCAGCATACTGATTGTTGAAATTGGACGGATGTGCTTCCAGGGCCATGACTGGTCCGGCCAGCCGGCGTGTCCAGGTCGCGCCCCCGTCGGTGGAGAGGTACACGCCGTTGGTCGGAATGGGGGGCAGAGGTGAGGATCCCGTGATGTAGAGCTGAGCGGAACGATCCGGAGCGGTGGCAGCCAACACGTGACTTATGTTGCCGGGATTGACCCTAATCGCAGTGATGCAGTTCTTGGCGAAGTTTGCTGTTCCCAAAACCTGCCAGGTCTGGCCGCCGTCAGTGGACTTCAGAAGTCCGGCACCAGCGTAGGCATCGCTGCCGTTAGGTTCGCCCGTGCCGGCGAACATCACCGAAGGATTGCTCGGCGCAAAAGCCACGGCGCCGATGGCCAGCGAAGGCTGATCGTCCGTCCGTGGAATCCAAATGGCGCCCGAATTGGTTGTCTCCCAGACGCCGCCCATGGCTGTGCCGACGAGCCAATGGGCTGGATTTCCGGGATTGACAGCAATACATGGGATTCGACCACTGACGGCGGCAACGGGCTCAACCTGTCCATCCACGATCGGCGCCGGACCAATGTTGGCCCACTGAGTTCCACTCTTTGCGCCTTTTGGCTGCCGGGACAGTTTCTGGGCCGCACCCTGAATCTGCAGCAGGGCCGCCTCCCGCACGCCCAACGGGATTGTGTTGCTGGGATAGGCCCTTTGCTGGTAGGCCCACGCCCACCGCCGGTATTGGCTGGTGTTGGTGGGGAAAGGGATGAACGCAGCGGGGGGTGGAGGTGGAACAACGGCCGCCGCCGCGGCGTTTCCTGCCGCCCCTGGGGCTTGATTCTGGCCGTAGCTGTTAAACGCCAGGATTAGCCCGACCACCGAAGTGGTCAGCTTAAACCCGGCACGGGACGGTTGACGGTAGTAGGTTCTCATAATGTGCGTTGTTCTGGATTGTTCGGGATTACGATTCTAGCTGGTTGCTCCCATCGGTTTCAGGATTGCCGGTCGGGAGGTTCAATCTCCGGCAACTCGAAGCCGGTAAAACCGGTTGCTGGGGGTCAGGGAGCAATCCCGAACCTCCAGCAGCGTCATTGAGGCCAACAGCTCGATACGATGGGATGGGACTGTGCCGCTTTGTGTAGAGCTCAAACTGGACAAAGTCTTCACGGCCATGCTTTCCTGGTTGGCGAGCAGAATCGCCGAGCCCGGTGCGCCTTGATGCCGCCCTCACGGTCTCCGAAACGACAATCCTCTCGTCGGCGCGCATATTGCCCACAACGGCCAACTTTCCGCTACTGCTGGATTGACCTTTTTCTTGTCGTATTTTAACCTGCTCAAAAGGGACTACGAGACTACCGGACCGCGGGACCACGGGATTGCGAACAGCGAAGACGGGAAGATGCGCGAGCGGAATACCAGGGAATCGCGCCCGATCGCGGCAGGTAAACCTTCCAGCGACCGGCAACAACCCCGCTTACGTGGGTATCGGCTCCTTCCCTCTTCGCGCCAGGTCGGCCAGCAGCCTCCGCGCGGCCCGGGCGAAATGTCGCATCCAGACTGCGCCTGCCCCGGCGACGCTACGGTGACTCCCCGGAGGGACTACGGTGTGTCTCCCATGTGGGCCGGCCCACATGGGAGCCACACCGGGATATCGCCGGGGCAACACCGTCATCACGCCAGCGCTGCGGGCTGGGAGGTTTGCGTTGGCGGGAACACCAGCGAGTTACCAATGTCTCAAAATGGGGCAGAGTGCCGATTTCCAGTCGGGCGGGTATCCGGTCCGCGAATAGGTGACCGTGTTCATTGGCCTTGCTGGGTGGGCTCCACGCGATAAGGGGCGCCTTCAAGGCTCTGATCGTCGCACAACCCAGGCCCAGTTCCAGCAGCAGGCCGGAGCCTCGTTACCTCGGCTACTACGAACAATGAGGACTCGGCACGGCCAGCTACGGCTGGCGCACGCGGAAGAAGCGCTGCATGGCTTCGTTGACGGGCACCACGAATTGCATCAGCGAGCCGTTGCCGGTGAAGTTGGTGTGGAAGACCCAGTTGGTGGTGTCCACCTCATCGTTGCGCTGGACCGTGTAGCTCTGGCCGTCGAACGTGTTGAAGGAAATTGTGATCACGTCGTTTGAGATTGCGGGGCTGGTCAGAAGCACCGGCAACGCGCTCGTAACCACCAGATCAACGCCCGTAGCGGTGTACTCCAGCGCGGTGCCCTGCGGCAAATTCGCGCTGGAAAAAGTCCCGCTGCGCGCGGCGCATGACAAGAGCTGAAAACGCTCGCCCGTCGCCAGGGCGAAACCGTTGGTAAGAAAGACGGTGAGCGGGCCGCCGAGCCCAGCCGAGGCCGTCACATTGAGTTTGCCTGCCTGCCCTTGGCCGCGCCCGCCCAGCGCCAATGTCAAGGCGCCAGTGCCCTGCGCGTAATTGCCGCTGGTCAGGTTCATCGTTCCGCTGTGCACTTCGATGTTCCCATTCTGGTTGTTGAAAGTGGGCAGGAAAGTAACTGCGCCAATACCGCCCGACTTCCGGATGAGACCGGCATTGTAGATGCTAGGATAAGAATCTCGCGCCAGCCAAGTGTCCGTCTGGAAATCTATCGTTCCGCCAGGCAAATTGTGCAAAGTCGCTGAAGTCTGAAGCGTGGCTCCGGTGATGACCAGCGAGCCGGCATTGTAGAGATTGCCCCCTGACAGGAGCTTGGATGCCGGGCCGGTGATGGTAATTGTGCCGGCATTGGTTGCGTGGCTGGAACATTCGATTAAGCCCTTGGTCCATTGGAACATGGAGCCGGGGAAAAACAGGGTCGTACCGTCGCTTAAAAACAGCGCCCGTGGTGAGCTCAAATCGAGCAGCACCGTTCCCCCGCCCGAACCGGTAAAGGTCCCTTCCCAGTTAAAGGAGGTCCCGACGCCGCTGTTTGTTGTCAGGACAAGCTGGGCCCCCGCGTTCACATGAAACAGACCATTCGAGCTGCTTCCACCGGCAGCCAGACTCAGCGTGCCGCTGTCCACCTGGATCGTGCCGTTCTGGTTGTTGAGCCTAGGCAGGACTGTGAATGGGCTTAAGCCCCCCGACTTGCGGATGAGACCGGCGTTGTTGATCGTGCTGCCGTTTTGCGGGCTCGTCAGCGAGCCGCCCGCCGGGAAATCTATCGTCCCGGCGGACAGGTTGTGCAAAGCGCTGTCAATTCGGACCACGGCCCCAGTGATGACCAGCGAGCCGGCATTGTAGAGATTGCCTCCGAGGTTCTTGAAGGCCGGGCCGGTGATGGTGATTGTGCCGGCATTAGTCGCAGTTCCAGACGTGCATTCTATCATGCCGCTGGTCCATTGCAGCATGGAGCCCGGGAACGCCAGGGTCGCGCGGTCGTATGCGCCCAGTTGGAGCATTTTCATGCTCAAATCCAGCAGCACTGTTCCCTCGCCCGAACCGGTAACGGTCCCGTTCCACTTAAAGGATTCCCCGGCACCGCCGTCGGTCAGGACAAGCTGGGCCCCGTTGTTCACATTGAACAACGCATTCGAGCTGGTTCCACCGCCAGCCAGACTCAGCGTGCCGCTGTCCACCTGGATCGTGCCGTTCTGGTTTTCGAAAGTAGCTCCAATCCAGCTAGAGGCACCAGCGGACTTGCGGACAAGACCCAAGTTGTGGATATGGCCCCAATTCAGTTGAGTGGTTATGGGAGCATCACCCTGGAGGTCAATCGCCGCCGTTGCCGAGTTCCGAAAATTGCCCTCAATGTAGAATACCCCAGAATCGGTAACGGCGAAGGTCCCGAGATTGTAGAAAGCGCCGGTAAGTAACTTCCCTTGGTCAGCAGAATCTATGGGCTGATTCCGGTTCCGGGAGTTTTCCCAACGT
>CAZVFC010000033.1:0-100019 GCA_964625855.1 uncultured Verrucomicrobiota bacterium
CCCAGCGATTTCACCCCGCTCGGCCTCGCTGCATTTTTTTGACTCCGCCGTAGCTGGGGGCGCGGCGGCTGACTTCTGACTTGCGCTTCCGAGCGCATGGGGTGAATACCCCAGTGGCGGGCACCAACTGATTGAATATATGTTGCGTCCTAATGCCATCTCTGCAGGATGCAGGGCGGGCGCGCAGAACAACAATTTAAACGAAAGGCAATGAGAGTATGCATGTTGTGATACATCACCAGATCAGCGACCCGATGAAATGGGAGCGCAGCGAGAAGAACATCATGGCCATGATCGAGCAGCGCCGGCTGCCGGCGGGCCTGAAGCCGCTAGAGTACCTGCCGAGTGTTGATGGCCGGAAGGCCGATTGCGTTTGGGAAACACCCTCCCTGGGGGCGCTCCAGACGTTCATTGACGGCGAAACGGCCGGGGCCGCTCGAAATGAGTATTTCGAAGTGAAGGAGGCGGCGGCGATCGGGCTACCCAAGGGAGAAGAGCTTGCGCGTGCCGCGTAAGCCGAATCTTTCGGCGCCCGGCCCAGGTGGAAGGGGTCCACGGCCGGGGCTGGCACGGGAGACTTTGAGGCTGAAGCTCAAGCAAGGGGGGTGAGTGCGGGGAACCGGCCCGAGTTGGGGTGGACGGGCCGGCCCCCGCACTCAAGACAAGCGGGCACCTGCGTCTGGCGGGGAAGGGATCAGCGGCGCGGAGGACGTTCTGTACGAGACACGAATCGCACCAGAGGACCAGCCTCGCGAGGGATTACCCATGGCGGGCGGTTCGCCGAGAGAAATGCTGGAACAGGGTTCGGTGGTGACCTGGCAAGGTCAGCTTGGTCAAACGGGACAGCCAGGCCCACAACAACGCCCTTCCGTCCAGATTTCAATCACGCCTGCTGCGAGCTGCCAGGACACCGATGAGCAGGCCCACGCCAAAGGCGATGCCGATGGCCTCGTACGGATGCCGGCGGACAGTCTGGTCGGCGGTTTTGGCCGCCGCCACGCTCTTTTCCTCGAGGCGTTCGTAGAGTGCTTTGGCTTTGTGAATGGCGGTTTCCAGCCTGGCTCGCAGGACCCGGTTCTTCTCACCGGACTCGCCGGCGGCGGCACTGAGCATCTCCTCGCCTTCGCGAACGACGGCGCCGAGATCTTGCAGGGTCTTTTCGCTGTCTCCACGTTTTACTGCTTCCATAGTCGTTTTCCTTTCTTGATTCACTCTGGCCCATTCCAGGTTCTTTCGCAACTATTTCCGTTCACAAGCGCTAATTATCGCTTCGGCAGTTGACGTCCGCGTGCCGGGAGGGTAACAAAGACTCGAGCCAACACGGCCAACAGCCAATGCATCATGAGCACAACACCGATCGTTAACTCGAAGAACGTCCTGAATTCGGACGTGGAACTCAACGGCACCCTCAAGTTCGCCGGGGAACTGACCTTTGACGGCAAGCTGGACGGAGAGATCAATTCCGAGGGGGTTCTGAACCTGGGCGAGAACGCCGTTATCCGCGGGAACCTGGCTGTCGGCTCCGTCGTCGTCCGGGGCAAGGTCAACGGCAACATCACCGCCCGGGAGAAGATCGAAGTGAAAGCCAAGGCCGAACTGTTCGGTGACATTCGCGCTCCCAGACTGGTGATCGAGGAAGGAGTCGCGTTTGTGGGCAAGTGCGAAGTCAACCCGAACAAGGCCTCACCGGCAGCTCCGCCGCCGCCGCGAGGCGGGGAGTCGCCCAAGATCACCGAGCACGCGATCCCTCAACCCAGGAAGTGACCCGCGATTATGAGCACTACGCCAATCAACGACTCGAAGAACGTCCTGAATGCGGATGTCGAGCTGGAAGGGACGCTCCGGTTTTCGGGCGAGCTGAGCTTTGACGGGAAACTGACCGGGGACATCAACTCTGAAGGCGCGCTTACGCTGGGCGACAACGCCGTCGTCAAGGGCAATATCAACGTCAACTCGGTCGTGATGCGGGGCAAGGTGACCGGGAACGTCACGGCCAAGGACAAGATTGACATCAAGACCCGGACCGAACTGTTCGGCGACATCCGGACCGCGCGGCTGGCGATCGAGGAAGGGGTGACATTTGTCGGCCAGAGCGAAGTCAATCCCAACAAGCTGACCCCAACCGCTCCGCTGCCAGCACGGGCCGGGGACGCCGGCAAGGCCGCCGGACCAGCGAAGCCGGCCCTGCATTAACCCGGCGCTTTGCTCGTGCATCGCGCCCATGAACCGGGCGGCGGGGTGCCGGCCGTACCGTCCCCGAAGCTGGAACTGGTGTCGGTGGCGTGCCCGAATTGCGGGCATGCGCAAGCGGAACCACGGACTGCGTATTCGACGATCTGCAAGCAATGCCGCCGGCACTATCGCGTTCAGGAAGCGCTGCACCCCGAGCCGAAGACGCCCGAACCAGCCATCCAGCAAAAGCGGGTGCGCTGCTTTCGATGCGGCGCGGAGTTGAACGTGCCGACGGCCGCCGCCTCGAGCATGTGCAGGAAATGCGGCAGCTACGTTGACCTGAGCGACTACCGGATCGCCCAAACGGTCTCGAAGAACTTCCGGACGCACGGGCAGTTCGTAGTGGAGGAGAAGGGATACGTGCTGAATGCCGAGGCGCTGGTGGGCGACGCAGTCATTAAGGGCCGATTCATCGGCAAGCTGGTGGCCGAGCGCACGCTGGAGATCCACTCGAGCGCGAACCTCAAGGGCAGCTTCACGGCCGGACGGCTGGTGGTTCCGGCAAAGGCGCATTTCCGCTGGCCCGAGCCGCTGCAGTTCGGCGCGGCCGACATCGCCGGAGAACTGGCCGCCAACCTGCAGGCGCCCGGGACGGTCCGGCTCCGATCCACGGCCCGGCTCTTTGGCGCGGTGGAGGCCGGCAACCTGGTGGTCGAGAGCGGCGCGGTGTTTGTAGGAGCCGCAAGGATCGGCGCTGCCGCGGCCAGCTCAAGCCCGGCGAGGCGGGCGGGCATATCCTCGCCCGATCAGGGCCCGCGAGAGGCCGGCGCCGGTTCAGTGGCGCGCCCACCAGACTGAGGTGGGGCGGGAAACATGGAAGTCAACCCGTCGTTGCGGGCTGGCCAGCGTGTAGATGGAGTAGGTGAACGGCTTCTGCCAATAGACACCCCGGCAAAGCGACCGGAACCGGTGGCCCTGGAGCAGCAGAGTCTTCCAACGCCGAACCCAGGCCGGAGCCATCTCCATAACCAGGTCTACCTCGCGGCGCGCATTCGGTGTGAGACACAGGTTTTCTCCGGTGTCCGAGAAGGTGGAGGTGAACTGGCGCAGGACCGCCATGTTCAGCCTGCGGCGCACTATTTGAGTCACCCACACCTTGTCGCCCAGGGCACGCCATCGAGTGTCAAAGAAGAGGCCATGCTGGTCGAGCACTCGCCGACGGATGAAGATCGAGCTGGTGATGACAGGGTTGTAAACCCACATGGTGTTCTTCCACGGCACCAGTGACTTGCGGTAGCAGATGAACCGCCCCTGGCCGTCCACGACGACCGTGTCGGCGAAGACCACGTCCGCCCGGGGATGCTGGTGGAAGAATTGCTCGACCGCCTGCAGCCCGCCGGGCAGGTATTGCTCGTCGCAATTCAGGTAGGCGAGAATTTCCCCTTTTGCCCGCCGCCAACCCCGATTCACGGCGTCGTACATGCCCTCGTCTTTCTCGACGTAGGCCCGCACCCGCTGTTCCTGGGCGAGCCATTCCGGCGTGCCGTCGTCCGACTGGGCGTCCTGCACGATGTGCTCGACCTCGACGCCCGCCTGGTCGGCCACCGAAGCGACACAGAGCTTGAGCCAGCCCAGGTTGCGGAAACTCGGCGTGACGATGGAGATGCTCACCCGGCGTCCTTTCCCTGACAGAACCCCGGGGGATTTGAGGCGGGCGTCAAAGCCATCGGATTTCTCTCAAGGCCTCGCCGGAAGTTAGGAGCTGATGGTTGGCGCACGGCTTTCTGCCCAATTTCCGACAGGCTGCCGAACCGTCGGGCCGGGGTCAACCTCAAACCCGCCGTTTGCCGGGCTGTCGGATGTACCACGCCGAATTTTGGCTTCACATCAGGCGGAGGGTGTTCTAGGTTCAGAATTGTGACGGCACTAACATTCAAGCCCGAGATCGCAGCCGCAACCAAGGCGTATGAAAAGTACGTGGTCTGCCTCAACAAGACACCAGACGAATTCGAGGCGGCGCTGATGTCCCTGATGGAGAAGGCGATTAAGGCCTACCAGGGCCGGGGGCCGGACCTGCGACACGGCATTGCGCTCGACAAGCACGTCACGGTGATTCTGAGCCAGAACGACGGCCCGCGTCCGCTCTGCGGCATCTATTTCAACCTCCACTCGCCCTACCAAAAGCACCTGCCGCACAAATCGGTCCGGCTCACGCAGGAACCCATCCGCGGCAGCCACCCCAAGCCCGACGCTTAACGACGGCTGCCGTTCAATCGGCGCGCGCCTGGTCGCCCGCCTCGGGCGCACCGCTTAGAATATCGGCCACGATGCTGTTGCCGCGCTGGGGGCCGGTCACTTTGAGCTCGGCGACCTTTGAGCCGCGACGATAGACGCCCAGCGGCTGATCCAGGACGGGCATCTGATCGGGGGGAAAGCTCAATACCACGAAACGACCGACCGGGTTGACCCGCGCTACTTGGCCCGCGACAGCGGCTTTGGAGGCCGCGGCGCCGGCTGCGCTGTCCGTTGGTTGGCGCCCGGCCTTGTTCCGGGCGCACCCGGAAAGAACCAGCGCGAACAGGAGAATGACCGCCAGTAGAACTCGCATAGAGGGCAATAAAGCCGCCAACGCCGGGAAAATCAACTCACTTTTCCGTGATGATGGTGTCGGCGTGCTCGTAGGCGGGCGCGCAGCAGCAGAGCAAACGGAGTGTGTCGCCGCCGGTGTTCCAGAGCTTGTGTTTCTGGCCCGGTCGGATCGCAATGGCATCGCCCGCCTTGACCTCGCGGACTTCGGCCTCGATGCGGATCCTGCCGGTGCCATGGGTGATGAAGTAAATCTCCTCCGCCTTCGCGTGGTAATGCTCCTGGGTGCTGGTGCCGGGCCGCAAGCGGGCCTCGGCCAGGCTTTGGTTGCGGATGGCCGAGTTCCGATGCGCCAGCAACTCGCGAATCTCCGAGCCGTCCTTCGTCGTGAAGGCCGGCACTTCGTCCAGGTTTTTGACTTCCATAGGCGCGGCTTGCGATGGGGCAGTCTGGCCCATGAGGGCGGGGTTCAGTACAGCAGATACTTCTTGCGTTGCTGCCGGAACGCTTCCTCGGCCGGCTTCCAGGCGGCGACAATGTCCGCCGCCGACGTTCCCGCCTGCAAGGCCTTGCGCGTCGCGTCGGTGCCGTTGACTTTGTCGAACATGCTGAAGCTCTTTTTGCGCTTGACCGCCTCGTCGAACAAGTCGCGGCCGGCCACTTTCTTCAGCGCTTCCAGGGCGTAGAAGTTGATCGCGGTGAGGGGCGCGCCGGCTGGGTCGGTGAAGTAGAGTTGCACGCCGGCGATGGCCTGGTTCGAGAAGGTGAAGTAGTATGGCTGGTAAACGATGGGCTGGAACTTCACCCCGCGCAACCCGTAGCCGTTAAGGGCCCCGGCCAGCTTATGCGGGTCAACGTCCGGGGCCGCGATGCACTCGAACGGCAGCGTGTAGCCAATGCCGGTGCTCACGCCGCCGATCTCGCCCAGCATGCCCGTCGCCACCTGGTACAGGGCCGACTCGCCGTGCGGCACGTGCGGCGAGGTCGGCACCCAGGGCAGGCCCGTGTCGCGCCAGACCATGGACCGTTTCCAGCCCTTCAGCGGCATGACCGTTAGCTTGCAGCGGTTGGTGATCCACCGCTCGCCGTTGATCATGAGCGCCAGCTCGCCGCAAGTCAGCCCATAGACGTAAGGCACGTCCCATTTGCTGACGAACGAACGGAACTTGTCCTCCACCATCGGTCCTTCGACGCGGTTGCCCCCGAGCGGATTGGGGCGATCGAGCACGACAAACTCGATGCCAGCTTCGCCACAGGCGTCCATCGCCACGCCCATTGTGCTGACATAGGTGTAAGAACGGCAGCCGGTGTCCTGCAGATCATAAACCAGCGCGTCCAGGCCCTGAAGCATCTCGCGCGTGGGCCGGTGCGTCGCGCCGTAGAGCGAATGCACCGGCAGGCCCGTGCGTTCGTCAATGCGGCTGGGCACCTTGTCGCCCGCCGGCACGTCTCCGTAAACCCCATGCTCGGGGCCGAACAGAGCCGCCAGCTTCACGCCCGGCGCGGCGCGCAGCACCTCGATGGTGGTGTTCAGGTTGCGGTTCACTCCCGAGGGATTGGTGATCAAGCCCACCCGCTTGCCTTTCAGCGCCTTGAAGCCGGTGCTGGCCAGGACTTCGTTGCCCAGTTTGACTTCAGCGGTCGCGACCAGGGGAAGCGCCGCAACCAGGATACAGAGACATTGTAGAAGCGATTTCACTGTGCAGGAGCTTAGGCGGATTGAGGCCCCGTGTAAAAGGATTTGACGCGGCGGTCCGCCCTTGGCGTGGCGGTCACCGACTATTGATTCTCTTGATGCCGGCCGCAAATTTATCAATTTCCGGTTTGGGCGGAAGCACTCTACCTTCCTGCCATGAAACAAAACCAAGAGCAGTTGAGCGGTTCACAACGACGGCAAGCGCGGCATCCCCTTCGGTGGTGCCTGTTGCCCCTGTGCCTGGCGATGACCTGGGCAGGTTGCAGACAGCAGGCGAGGGTCGCGGGCGAAGCCAACCCGGCCGGCACCTATAATCTGGTGAGCGTTGACGGCAAGGCGGTGCCTTGTGCGGTGGAGCACCAAGGCCACACCTTGACCATCAAGTCGGGCCTCTTCGTCATCAATCCCGAGGGCACTTGCAGCAGCAGGATGGTGTTCTCACCGCCGTCAGGCGGCAACGCCACCCGCGAGGTCAAGGCCAGCTATACCCGGCGCGGGTCGAAGCTGACCATGAAATGGGAAGGTGCGGGCACGACCCTCGGCACGGCCGAAGGCAACACGTTCACGATGAACAACGAGGGAATGCTCTTGGCCTACCGGAAGTAGGCGCGTAGGGCGGAGGCACGATCCGTGTCAAGCAATGGCTTCCGATAGGCCTGCACTTCCGAGCATCGTGGCGCTGGAACCCCGCCTGGCCTCGCGCCCTTCCGAACCCGTCTCCGGCTTCGTTTCACGCGGCCCAGACTCAGGTCGTTGTCGCCCCAGACCCACGACTACAGGCTAGACTTTGATGACGATTCTGCGCTACCAGGGAAGTCGCGTACCTGCCCGGGCATACTGCATCCGCTGCCGGCCAACCAAGCAGGTTGGCCGGCACGAAGCGACGGCAGCAGGTCTGCCCCCTACGGGGCGACGGGGATATTCACCCCGAGCATGTAGATGTCGAGCGGGTCAGGCCAATCGTTGGTATAACTAATGGTCCCGCCGGTCCCCTGCACCTGGTCGAAGAGGCTCCAGACAACGGGTCCACTGGCGACGTTCGTAGTGTAATAGATCGTGTAGGTGCGGTCGGTGACCGACCTCCAATCCATCACCATCGCCGGCACTTCCAGCCATGGATTGACCTGGCCAAGGCGCGCCCCGCTGATCTTGAAGAAGTCCAGGCGGTTGGTGGGCGAGGTTCCGGCCACCCATTCCTGCCAATCCTTGACCCCATCACCGTCACGGTCGGTTGTACCGTTGACCGGCGGGAGGCTACCGAAGTAATACCGCTCCCATGAATCCGGCACGCCATCGTTGTCCGCGTCATCCGCGCCGCGCGGTTTCTCAAAGCCAAACCACCACATCGGCCCGTCCATGCCGCATCCTGCATCGCCTAAGGACCGCACCAACCACTCGCCCGTGCCTGCCGCCGGCAGGTCGTTCACCGTCACTGTGCTGTTGGTGAGGCCGGTGGCGAGCAGAGCGAAGGGAGCGGTTGGCAAAGAGCGGAACCAGACCTCGTACACCCTAACACCCAGACAGTCATTCCAGTCCAGCACGACCGAGTTGTTAGCCGTGAGCGCCAGGTTGTTGTTGCCAGGCACAGCCGAGGAGGCCACCTGCGGAGCGACGATGAGCGGCACGTGATTGGTCCCCCAGCCGGTCGTGGGATTGAACCGCCAGATCTTCGCGTTGTCATCCCACCACAGGCCGTGCCGTGTGCTCCACCGGCCAAGGCTGTCCTGGGAACGAAAGCAAAGCGTGCGGTTCATGCAGAAGTTCGTGCCCAGAGCCAACGTGTTCACCGCTTCCACGGCATCCTCGGTATCTTCGTCAAACGCGCCGTCCACGGCTCGCATAGAGTTGGTGGCAGAGAGCGTGAAAGAAGGATCGCCGCCGAAGTCCATCTGGTTGGTGGTCCAGATCACCGCCGCGATGGTTACCGCCGACGCGACATAGAAGGTCGTCTGGCTGGTGATGCCCCAGTCGCCATTCGAATCCTTCGCCCGAATGATCAACTGGTGCCGGCCCACCGAGAGATTCGTGACCTGCACGCCGGGGACAACGATGTCCTCTTCCGGCTCATCCCATGCTCCGTCCACTGGCACCGGAATCGCCGTGCCAAAACCATAGCCCGGATCGGTGTCCACAAACCATTCGGCCCCGATCAGGTGGGTTTCTCCGGCGACACGGAACCACTCTCCCTGCCAAGTGCTCCAGATGCCGTTGGTGCCCCGCATCCGCACCTCGTAATAGTGCGGGCCGACTGTGAGGCTGGCGGTGCTGACACTGCCGGTGAATTGGCCTTCCCGGAATTCCGGCTGTCCGTTGGAGGAGACCAGCGACAGGGCCACCGGGATGCCTCCATCCACCGCGTATTGGGCCTCCAGGAACTGCTGCGCGTGGGCGGTTGGCCCGAGCCACGCGAGAGCCAAAATCAGCAACGTGCTTGCCCCGGCTCCCAGGCAACGACTGAGCGGTTTCATAGGCTTATGCTCAGGTCAAAGGTTCATGCCTTGCCTAACGAACGGCGCCAGTCGCGCGGATGGTGAAGGTGCTGCCCTTGGGCACCATCCCCTGGTCAATGGTCACGTTCCGAATGATCGGACCGTCATTGGGGTTGGTGTAGAAGGTCGCGGCATAGGGGCCGCCGTAGGCGCCGATGTCGTTGCGGGTGCCGTCCGGGTTCAACCAGCCGAGGCCGACTTGGCCGGCGTTCTTGCAGACCGAACTAGGCAACAAGCGGTAATCCTGGTTACAGGCATAGACGGAACCGCCAACGAAGTCCGGGGCCAGCGAAAAGGAATGACTGCCCGCGGAGACGGGCATGCCTGGGCCGAACAAAGCGGAATAGTTACCCAATGTGTTGGCCACGTAATCATTGTAGTCGAGAGTTATGGTACCTGAAGACTTGGTGCTAGCACCTGCCTCGATTCCATATCGGGAATTGCCTGCGAGAATGGTGTTGTACATCGTGAGGTTGCCATAATAGTAATTTCCACTGCCGGCGTAGTAGGCATTTAGATACACTCCACTTCCCTCGTTGGCGACGAAGATACAATTGTATATGAACACGTTGGGAAGACTGGTCGCGGAGGTACGATCGATGTAAACGCCATGCGACGTGTTTCCACAGAGAATGCAGTTCTGCACGTAGAGCGTCCCGGCTGTTGGCTGATAAAGCCCATAGACGCCGCTAGAAGCGGTCAGCCCTCGAATCGAAACGATTATGTTCTGCGCCACAGTGATGGTGTTCCCGCCGCCGACATTGGTGACTCGAGTCATCAACGGCCCGTCGTAGCCGAGAATGGTTAGGCTCTTGGGGATGATAAGATGCTCCGAATACGTGCCCGGATAGATGATGATGACGGTTGAATTGCCATTGTCGATCGCCGCCTGGATGGTGTCGTAGGGCGCGTTGGCCGTGCCGGTTCCCCCAGGGCCATATCGCTGATCCACGTAGATGGTATCAGCGCGAATTTGCAGGGTGATCCCCAGGCCGACAAGGACCAGGGCCAATGTGCCTTTTATGTTCATGTTCATACTGCTCCTTTCGTGATGTGGTTGTTAGCGGGATTCATGTTCGGCGCTTCTGAGGATCGCAGGCCCTTGGTGGCCCAACTGGCCGGAGTCAATGCGGCTTCGCTCGCCGGAATAAGGAAACAATCCTCGTGCAGAAGTAAACCCAGAAGGTTTGCCCTTTCCCGTCGCGCTTCCATCAGCGACCCCGCCCATTTCATTCTGATCAACCCACAGAATTCACCAATTCGAGAGCACGCAAGCCCCGCCATGGACCTTGCTCCGCTTTTGCTCTCTTACCGGGCTCAGTAGATCAAATCTGGCGGCCCCTGTCAAAGGAAACCTGATGCGGGTAGGTGTGCAATATTTGTCATGGCAATGGCAACCCAGGCACATGGCGTGACCTCATGCACCGATGCTTGCGGGGCGGTCACGGTTGTGTGCCTGGCTCCGCTGCTTTGCAGCCGGGATCTGAGTCTGGTCTCTCCAAGCCAAACGGCTGGGGTTTATTGACAATGTAGTTGGCTCTCTCAAGAGCCTTCCCGCGAAGGAACTACCAAGTGCAAGACTGGCTTTTCGCACTCGCGGTGACGATGGTGGCCGTGAGCAACTATGATGGGGCACCGGACATTATCCCGCTGCACCTAACAGTGCACCTCCCACCCGGTGTGTTTACGCTCTGTACCGTTCAGGCCGTTCCGGCCCACGCGCGCGAGCTTTGAGCCCGCCCAAGAATACTGGTCGGGAACCGTCATACGACTGCCAGAAGACTCAATCCCTCGCAGAAGAGCAGGATCGCAAAGAGTCCCAGCAACCCGGCCAGGACGCGCATGATCACCCGATAGGGCCGCCCGGCCAGCAAGTCGCGCGACCGCCCGGCCAGCAGGGCAATCAGCACTTTCGAGCCGACCAGCAAGAGGTAGAAGCCAAAGAGGAAGGCGGCAGCGGCCAGCCAACCTTGCGCGATTGCTTTGGCCAGAATCGCCGCGCCGACGGTCAGCCAGAACAACCACGGGTACGGGCTGAGCAGGTTGGTTAGGATCCCCTTGAGCCAGGACCTGGGGCGCTCCGCCGGGGCGTCCACGTCCACGCGCATCGGGCGGAGACCATCCCAGGCCAGATACAGGACAAAGGCGCCACCGGCGAGGGACACGATGCCCAGCAAGGGACGGAGTTCCGCCAGCCTTGCGGCCAGCACCACCGCCATCAGGATGATCGGCGTATCCGTAAAGAGCGGGGTCAGTGCGATCTTGCAGCCCTCGCGCGCCCCGTGCCGGAGGGTTTGCGACAGCAACAGCGCCAGCAGCGGGCCCGGTGACAGGCCACACGAGAACCCAAGCAGAGCCCCGGATGCCAGTGCCATCATCATGTCCTAGCGGTTTTGCGCAGTTGTCGGAGTTCCATGCCGGGCACCATAACCAAAAGGCCGTCTCAGGCCAACAACTTGGCTTTGGCTGCCCTCGCTGATGCAGACGAAGTTGACGCCAGGAAGACGACAACGACCGAGCTGAATGTCCGACGGGCCGGCAAGCGCGGCCATGCCAATCACGGGTGGCATCGGCGTCGCGAAGAAAACGCCCACCTCAAGGACCAGCGGCGCGGGAACGGGCCTTCGGGTCGGCCATCCCTCCTCCAGAATCCCCCTCAAGCCGAGCACTCCGTCAGCAGTCGTTCGGACCAGGTCGCGCATCACGTGTTTGGGGAAATCCTGATCTTGGGCGACGCCCCGGCTCAAGTGCCTCGCGCCCGATCAGGGGCCCGTCCCGACCCACACCGGCCTCAGATTCGTAACTGCCTGTTTCCACGTAACTTCCTGACCGCCAGCCGCCGCAACCTCACCGTATCTACCCTCCATACAGTCCGTAGTCTCTCCATCGTACCTTGGTAGTACCCTGGTAGTACCTTGGTAGTACCTTGGACTGCTGACCAGGGTACTACCAGGGTACTACCAAGGTACTACCAGGGTACTCTCCTGAGTCTTGGGCAAGGAGGGGCACAGGATAGAGAGCGGTTGGGGCGGGTGGCCGGATTCTACGGTTCGGCTCCTGATTACAAGCCGGCGCTACGACGGTTTGGCTGAGGATACGTCAGCAAGCTTATGCCCAAGAGTACTTGGCGCCACGCTTGGCCTGCGCCATGCATTTGCCTGGGTTGCACCTTAGCCCGGCGCAATTCCGCACCCAAGCCACCGAAAGGCGCACCGGGATTGAGACGGTAACGCGGGCTCCGACCCAACACCTGGCCATTCAGAGAATCCCCCGAGCCCCAAGGAACTGGCGCAAGCCCGTGTTCAGGGCGCACACGTCGCGAAGATCACGGCGAGACTTCACCACTGAACCGAACCTGGAGCGTTCGCCGGGCTGGTCAGGCGCTGTATTGGCCAGTCGTGCTGCAAGCACCCCATTCGTTGGAGGCACTTTGGCAGCGGGGGGGGGTGGCAGTCGGGCAGGGTTGTCTGGCGGCGTTCAAGCTCATAACCTGGTCCTGTGCCTGGCGTTGTGCTTCGGCTGGGTGGGATGGAATAGACGCACGGGTGTGGAGCTGGCGCCAATGATTCGAGACGGACCATTTCCGATGGGCGCCAAATGATCAAGCTACATCGCTTCATTCCCAGACATGGACCTGCCGCCCTCCGGGCGCCCGCCCGGCCGGGTTCGAGTGGATTCGGTTCCCGCATTTTGACCTTTCGGTCCGGAGGGGCGTTGGCTAGAACAGAATGCGTGCGTTCCAGACTCTTGCAGCAGGTAACCCGCATCGTCGTGAAGCTGGGCACCGGCGTCCTCACCGACAGCCGGAAGCAGCCGGACCTTGCCCAGATGGAGCAGTTGGTGGGGCAGATCGTCGCGCAGCGTCGGGCGGGCAAAGAGGTCGTGCTGGTGTCCTCCGGGGCGGTCGGTGCGGGGATGGGAGCACTGGGCTACAAGAGGCGCCCGAGCGACCTGGCGGAGCTGCAGGCTTGCGCGGCGGTGGGGCAATCGCGGCTGATGGCGATCTACGAGAAACTGTTCGGCGCGCACGGATTGGCGGTTGCCCAAATCCTGTTGACGCACGACGACCTGCAACACCACGAGCGCCACCTCAATGCCCGCAACACGCTGGTGACGCTCCTGCGCCGCGGGGTCGTTCCCATCATCAACGAGAACGACGTGGTCTCTTTCACGGAACTGAAGTTCGGGGATAACGACAAGCTGTCGGCGCTGGTGGCCTCGCTGCTGCCGGCGGACTTGCTGGTGATCCTGACGTCCGTGGACGGCGTGCTGGAAAACTTCGGCCAGGCGAATTCCCGGACGGTTCCGGTCATCGAGCGCATAGACAAGGCTGTCGAAGGCATGGCCAGCGGCACCGACAGCGCCACCGCGGTTGGCGGGATGGTCTCGAAGATCGCGGCGGCCAAGATCGTCGTCCGTTCGGGTATCCCGCTGGTGATCGCGTCGGGGCGGAAGAAGCAGGTGCTCGTGCGGGTAGTGGGCGGCGAGAACGAGGGCACGTTGTTTGTGCCGCAGCCGACACGCCTGCAAGGCCGTAAGCGGTGGATTGCTTTCTTCCATCACCCCGAGGGCGCGTTGTTCGTGGATGCGGGGGCGAGAAAGGCGTTGCGCGAGGGCGGCAAGAGCCTCTTGCCGCCGGGCATCGCGCGGTGCGAGGGGGACTTCAACGCCGGGGAGGTGGTCCGAATATGCGACCTGCACGGGACGGAGTTTGCGCGGGGCATTGCCGGGTTCGGAGCCGTCGAGATCAGGGGCCGGCAATTGCAGCGGGTGGAAGTTGTGCACCGGGACAACCTGGTGATCCTATGAAGGCCCAGGGACGCAAGCAGCGGCCGGCCGCGATTGACGAGCTGCTCTGGATCATGGCGCGGCTGCGCGCGCCCCGGGGCTGCCCGTGGGACCGCCAGCAGAACCACCGCTCACTGCGCTGGCACGCGGTCGAGGAGGTGTACGAGTTGCTGGATGCCATCGAAGCGGGCGACGACCAAGAGCTGGAGGAAGAGTTGGGTGACCTGCTGCTCCAGGTGGTGTTTCACTGTCAACTGGCCAAAGAACGCCAAGCGTTTGACTTCGAGAAAGTTGCCCGTCACATCGCCAGCAAGCTGGTGCGCCGGCATCCGCATGTGTTTGGCAACGTGAACGTCAAGGACGTGGACGCGGTGTGGGCGAACTGGGAGAGGATCAAGCGCGCCGAAAAGCACGGAACACGGCACGCGCGCGCTTCCGCCCTGGACGGCATCCCGAGGCACCTGCCGGCTTTGCTGCGCGCGGAGAAGTTGATTAAGAAGGCGCGGCGGGCGGGACTGGCAGCAGAGATCCCCGCTGGCCGTCGGCGGACGCGTGCCCGGCTGGGCGCCGAGCTGTTCGAGCTGGCCCGGTCCGCGCAGAGCCGGGGCTGGTCAGCCGAAGACTTGCTGCGCGCGGAGACCCGCCGCCGCGAGCGTGCCTGGCGGAGGGCGGAAGCCCGGCGCGCCAAGGCGCAAGGTAAAGCAAATGGCCGCTCGACGCCCGGGCTCCCGCATGCTTAACTTGAAAGATCAAATATGACTGATCCACGATACAAGAAGCTGGCCAAGTTGCTCGTCCAATACTCCACCCAACTGCGCAAAGGCGACCGGGTGCTCCTGGATATGATTGATGTCCCGGACGACTTCTCCGTCGAACTGATGCGGGCGGCACGTGCGGTGGGGGCCATGCCGATCATCGAAGTTCGCCACACCCGCGTCACCCGCGAGATGCTGCTCGGAACGAACAGCGCCCACGCCCGGATGGTGCGCGATCTCGAACTGTTTCGGATGCGCAAAATGCAGGCTTACATCGCGATTCGCGGCAGCGGCAACGCCACCGAGAACGCGGATGTGGCGAGTGAGCGGATGGCGCTGTTTGCGCGAACGACCCGGCCGGTGCTCAATTACCGCGTCAACAAGACGCGCTGGTGTGTCCTGCGCTGGCCAACGCCCAGCATGGCGCAGGCGGCCGGGATGAGCACCGAGGCGTTTGAGAATTTGTACTTTGACGTCTGCACGATGGACTACCCGAAAATGGCGCGGGCCATGGTGCCGCTGGAGCGGCGCATGAAGAAGGCGGATCGCGTTCACATCAAAGGTCCCCGGACGGACCTCACCTTCAGCATCAAGGGCATCGGCGCCAAGATGTGCAAAGGCGACCGTAATATTCCCGACGGCGAAGTGTTCTCCTGCCCGGTGAAGGACTCGATCAACGGCTGCATCCAGTTCAACACCCCGACGCTTTACTCCGGGACGAAGTTCGAGAATGTCCGCCTGGAATTCAAGGACGGGAAGATCGTCGGCGCCACGGCCAACAATACCAGGCGCCTGAACGAGATCCTGGACACGGACCCGGGCGCCCGCTACACGGGCGAGTTCTCATTTGGGTTCAACCCCTACATTCTGAATCCGATGTGCGATATCCTGTTTGATGAAAAGATCGCGGGGTCGCTGCACCTGACACCGGGCCAGGCCTATGACGAGTGCGACAACGGCAACCGCTCGGCGGTGCATTGGGACATGGTGCTGATCCAGCGCCCCGAGTGGGGCGGCGGCGAGGTGTGGTTCGACGGCGAACTGATTCGCAAGAACGGGAAGTTCCTGCCCCGGGATCTGCAGGCGCTCAACCCGGCCAACCTGAAATAGGACTACTTATCGCTCTTCAGGACGGCCAGGAATTGCTTCATGGCCGGCGAAAGAACCTTGTTCCTCTTGTACAGGGCGGCCAGCGGACGGTAGAACTCGCCGTCTTCCAGGGTCACCTGGGTCAGGGATTGCTTGGCCACTTCCTGCAGGACGGTACCCTGCGGCACGATGGCGATGCCGGCGTCAATTTCGACGGCCCGCTTGACGGTCTCAATGTTGTCGAACTCCATCACGTGCTGGACCTGAACGGAGTGTTCCTTGAGGATGCGGTCCAGGGCCTTGCGGGTCGGGATGTCGGGCTCGAAGCTGATGAATTTCTGGCCGGCGATCGCCTTCAACTTGAGGCTCTTGTTCTTGGCGAAGGCATGGCGCGGGTGGCAGATGAGGACCAGCGGTTCCTTGCGGAGCGGCAGAATCTCCAGCTTGCTGTCGCGGCTCGGATAAGCCACCAGGCCCAGGTCAACCACGTTGCCGAGCACATCCTCGTACACCTGGTTGGCACGGCGGTATTCGACGTGGACGTTGACGGTGGGGTAGGCCTTGAGGAACTTCTTCAGGTACGGCGGCAGATCGTGCAGGCCAATGCTGTAGATGGTGGCGACGCGGATCGTGCCGGAGATGATGTCCTTGATTTCCTGCAGCTTGCTGTGCAGGGCATCGTAGGTGGACATGATCTGCTTGCTGTAATCGTACAGGACCTGACCCTCGCGGGTAAGCCGGAACTTCTTCTTGCTGCGCTCGATGAGGAGGGTCTTGAAGAGGCGTTCGAGCGAGCTGATCTGCTGGCTCACCGCCGATTGCGTGACTTCATTGATCTGGGCGGCCTTGGTGAAACTCTCGGTCTCGGCCAGGTCACAATATACCTTAAGACTCTCGATTTGCATAAGGCCATTGAATAGGGCATTTAACGAAAATCGTCAATAGGTGTTTGCAGATATTTTCCGCCGCGCCGCGGGGCGGCCGGAGAAACGCCGAGGGTTCCGCGCAGCCCGGGCGACAATTCCGGCCGCCGGCCGACGCGAGCGGGCGGGTCAATCCGAAGCCCCCGGAACCGCGAGGAAGGCGCCCGGCAACAGTCCGGCCACAGAGAATTCACGGACCACCCTCAACGCGCGGCTGTCCGCCACCCAGACCTTGGCGCGAGGCGCATACTCGGCGAGGAGCTGACGGCAGGCGCCGCAGGGCATCGGACCGCCGGGCGCGCGCGCGACAACCGCGATAGCCGTGAAATTCTTCTCCCCGCCCGTCAAAGCGCTGAACAACGCCACGCGCTCGGCGCAGCAGGTGAGGCCGTAGCTGGCGCTTTCCACATTAGCCCCGGTGATGATTTCCCCGGACCGGGTGAGCAGCGCCGCGCCCACTTTGAACCTCGAATAAGGAGCCACGGCGCGTCGCCGCGCTCTGGCGGCGGCACGCACTAAGTCGAACTTAATGTTCCTGGCCATACAAATTGGCAAACTCGCTGAGCAATTGTGCTGCGGCATCCTTAACTCGCTCCGCCGTTTCCAGCACCTCGGCATGAGAAAGGGTCTCACGGCTCCGACCGGCAGCCAGGTTCGTGATGCAGGACACCGCGGCGACCTTCATGCCGTATTGCCGGGCAACGATCGCCTCCGGAACCGTGCTCATGCCGACCGCGTCCGCCCCGAGCCGCGCAAAAGCGCGTATCTCCGCCGGCGTCTCGTAGCTCGGGCCGCCCACTGCCACATAAACCCCGGTGCGAAGCCTGATTCCACATCGCCGGCCCGCCCGGCTGAGCAGGCGCCGCAAGCCCGCGTCGTACACGCAGCTCAGGTCCACGAAGCGGGGCAGGCCTGCGAGCGGCGCGCCCCGCAACGGGTTGACGCCCATCAGGTTGATATGGTCGGTCAGCACCATGAAATCGCCCGGGCGGAAGCTGCAGTTCACCCCGCCGGCGGCGTTGGTCAGAAGCAAATCGCGAATCCCGCACGCCCCGAGAGCGCGCACGGCAAAGGTCACCCGCTCCATCGGGTGGCCTTCGTAGAAGTGCGCCCGGCCGCTAAGGACTACGACGGGCGTGCCGCCGAGGATTCCGATCAGCAACTGTCCGGCGTGGCCGCTGACGCCCACCGGCGGGAAGCCGGGCAGCCGACTATAAGAAATCTCCGCTTCCACTTTCAGCTCGCTCAGCACGTGGTGAAAACCACTGCCCAGGATAACTGCCAGCGTCGGCCGGAGCCGGCACAGCTTCTTGATCCGCACCGCGGCCGTTTGGGGAACGGGTTGTTGTTTGCTCATTCTTGCTCTATTCTGCAACGGCAGTCAGTTCTGGCACTTATGGAATTAGACAAAGACCAAATCCACCGCTACTCGCGGCAGGTGATTCTGCCCGAAGTGGGGCTGGAGGGGCAAAAACAAATTCGCCGCACCAGTGTCCTGTGCGTCGGCGCAGGCGGACTGGGCTCGCCCGTCCTGCTGTATCTGGCTGCGGCGGGCATCGGCAAGGTCGGCATCGTGGACAGCGACACCGTTGACTTGTCCAATCTCCACCGCCAGGTTCTCTACCGCACCGGGGACACGGGCCGGCCCAAGACCCAATCCGCCGCGGAAACCGTTCACCGCCTCAATCCGAACATCGAGGTCGTTGCGCACGATACCCGGCTGACCAGCGAGAACGCCATGGGCATCATCGGCGCGTACGACATCGTCGTGGACGGCACCGACAACTTCCCCACACGCTATCTCACGAACGACGCGTGTGTCTTGCTCCGGAAGCCCAACGTTTACGGCTCGATCTTCCGCTTCGAAGGCCAGGCGAGCGTGTTCGCGCCGCACCTCGGCGGCCCGTGCTACCGTTGTCTCTACCCGGAGCCGCCTCCGCCCGGCCTGGTTCCCAGTTGCGCCGAAGGCGGAGTTCTTGGAGTGCTGCCGGGCATCATCGGTGTGATTCAAGCCACGGAAATACTGAAGCTTGCGCTCGGCATCGGCACTTCGCTCCTCAGTCGGCTGCTGCTGTTCAACGCGCTGGATATGACTTTCCGCGAACTCAAGCTGCGGCGCGACCCCGAATGCCCGCTGTGCGGCGAGCACCCGACCATCACCGCGCTGATTGACTACCCTGCCTTCTGCGGCCTCCAGTCTGCGCCCGGCGCCCCAGCCCTCCATCCCGACGAGGTGACCGTGCAGGAAATGAAGCGCGCGCTGGACAACCCGCAGGTCGGGATCAAAGTCCTGGATGTGCGCGAGCCGGCCGAATATGAGATGGCCCATATCAGTGGTGTGTCGTTGATACCGTTGAGCACGCTGCCCCGCCAGTTCACCACGCTGGACCCCAATCAGCACTATTACATCCACTGCCAGGTCGGGGTCCGTTCACGCCAGGCCGTGGAGTTTCTGCGCCGTCACGGTTTCAAGCACCTCAGGAGCGTCAGAGGTGGGATCGCCGCCTGGTCCGACGAAATTGACCACTCCGTACCGAAGTATTGAGGCTCCTCATGGGGGCGCCCGATTCGTCGGGGGGTAGGTAAACACCCCATATGCCACTGGCGAGTTTGATAGCATGGTAAGCAAGTCTGGGGGGAGATCGCGGAGCATTCGCACAGAAACAATGGGGGGTTGGGATGGAGAGGGGGGCGGTTCTTGAACCGCCCCCCGTTATTCATTGGGGCCTGCGCCTGAGGACTTGTCCGCGCGCAGTGAATAGGTATGCTTGTATGCATGAAACGAAGAGCCTGCATTGGTTGTGCCGCCACCGTTCTCTTTCTCCTGGCTTGCAGCTCCAGCCCCTTTCGATCCTGCGCCACAGCACAGAGTGTGGCAACCGCCGAGCCGGCGGGTCTGACAGTGATGACTTACAATCTGAAGTTCGCCAGTACCAGTCCTCCAAATGCCTGGCCACAGCGCCGCCCACTCATGCGCGAACTCATCCAGCAGGCTGCGCCCGACGTCATTGGCACGCAGGAAGGGCTTTACAGTCAGTTGCAGGACCTGGCGGACGACCTGCCGGCCTTCCAGTGGATTGGCTTGGGGCGAGATGGCGGGAGCCGGGGCGAATTCATGGCGGTGTTCTATCGCAAGACTCGGCTGGAACCGCTGGCGTTTGATCACTTCTGGCTATCGGATACGCCGGAAGTCGTGGGCTCGAAAAGCTGGGGGCCCAAGCTGGCCCGCATGGTGACATGGGTGAAGCTCCGGGATCGCCAGGCCAAAACGGAGTTCATCTTCCTCAACACCCATTTCGATCACCAGGTCCAGGAGGCGCGCGAGAAGAGCGCCCGGCTGGTCCGCGAACGCGTCGCCGGCTTCGACGCCAAGTTGCCCGTGCTGCTGGTGGGCGATTTCAACGCCGCCGCCGGCCGGAACAAGGCCTATGAGATTCTAACCGGCGACAAGTTCCTCACCGACACCTGGACCAGCGCACGCGAGCGTGTCAACGAAGGCATTGGGACGTTCAATGGATTCAATGCCATCGTGGAGAATGGGCCGCGCATTGACTGGATTCTGAGCCGGGGCGAGGTGGCGGCAGACCGCATCGAGATTGTCACCTTCTCCCGCGACAACCAATTCCCGAGCGACCATTTCCCGGTGGTGGTGAAGCTGCGGCTTGGCATGCGCCCGTAGGCCAACTGCAGCGGCTGGGTCCATTCCCGGATGCGGGCTGCCCGGCATAACCGCGGGTGGCGTTTGGCCTTGCTGTTATTCACGTTCTGCGGCGCTGCGAGCGGCCGGTTTGGCGTCCCTTGTTTTCGGCTTCGGCCTGAATCTCCTTCAGGGTGGACTCGAAGAGAGCGCGCTGTTCCTGGCGAATACGGTGACGGAGTGCCCGGACATCAAGAAAGGCCGCCACGACGGCCAAGCCGGTAAATCCCAGGCACACCAGCCAGTAGATCAGAGCGGCGATCGGCCCCAGCCGTTCCTTTAGCACCGTCTCCCCGCAGATGAGCATCCCGAGCGCCGCGAGCAACATCACAGCGCCAAACCAGCGGCGGCGGGTCGTAGCGTCGAGGGCCATGTCGTGATCAGCGTGCCGCTCAGTCCTCGGCGCGCTCGCCGTGCGGCGCCATCTTCACCAGCTTGGGATCGAACTGACCCAAAATGGTCACCAGGTCATGCTGGGCGGCCATGACTTCGTGAATGTTCTTATAGACCATTGGCACTTCGTCCAAACCGGCGGAGATCAGGGTCACACCTTTTTCACGCAGGAACGCATTGACTCTCTTCCAATCGAAGGTCTTGCTCGCCTGAGTCCGGCTCATTACCCGGCCCGCGCCATGAGATGCCGAGTTGAGGGATTCAGCGTTGCCTTTGCCACTCACGACGAAGCCGGGCGAAGCCATGGAGCCGGGGATGATACCCAGCACTCCTTCTCCGGCTGGTGTGGCGCCTTTCCGGTGGACGATAACCTCTCTCTCCCCGCCGCTGATGAGGTGTCGCTCTTTCCAGGCAAAATTGTGATGGTTTTCCAGGTCCAGCAATACCTCCGCCCCCAGGTTCGCGGCCACGTGCTTGTGGATCAGGGCATGGTTGGCCGCGGCATACTGGCCCATCAGCTCCATCGCGGCCCAGTACTCCTGGCCTTCCTGGGAATCCAGCGACAACCAGGCCAGGCGTTTCATTTCGCGCGGCAGATCCGAGAACTGGCTGCAGGCGATCTTGCTGTAGTAGTCACACACCGCGGCGCCCGTGCCGCGGCTGCCGCTGTGCGAGAGCAACGCAACGTAAGTTCCCGGTTCCAGCCCACGGATGTTCCCGTGGGCAGTGAACAGCCCAAACTCGACAAAGTGGTTCCCGCTGCCGCTCGTGCCGAGCTGCGCCCAGGCGCGGTCTTTGTTCTGTTTGGTGACCGGGCTGATGTCCCAATCCGCGTCCAGAACCTCATGCTGACGGCGGTGCTTGAAGGAGGACCCGATGCCAAAGCGCGTCTCGACCTCGATAGCCCGGGTCAGGCGATCCTGGTGGCGCTCCAGGTCCCGAGCGGGAATATCCAGCACCGTCATCTTCATGCGGCAGGCGATATCCACGCCAACCGCGTAGGGAATCACGGCGTTGTCGGTGGCCAACACCCCGCCGATCGGCAGCCCGTAGCCGACGTGGGCATCGGGCATCAGGGCGCCCGCAACGGCGACCGGCAGCAGACAGGCATTCTCCATTTGCATGACAGCCTCGTGCTCAAGCCCTTCGCCCCACTGTCGGTATCTGATGGGTTCGGCACGTGGAGGCGGCGGAGCATCGAGCAGCGCCTTGGCCAACTCGCTTCGCAAGCCATCCTCCGTGAACGCGGAAGGATTGGCGATGATCGCCTTCACTTCCTCCTCCAGCCGCGTCTTGTCCCCGCCCGCAAGAATGAACTTACTGATGAAATCAGATGCCCGCCGGGTGGCTTCACCCAGCGGGATGCCGAGACGGATAAAGTCTTTAGTATTCATGACGGAACCGTTCTCTCGAGCCCTTCCACTTCGCCGATCAGGCTCACCCTTGAAACCTATTCCATCGGCGAGCCACTTGCGATCACTGTGTGCCGGAAAAGAGCGGAGCGCCAAGTCCCCGGACGCCCGTCGCAGTTGTTCCGCTGCCGTCAAGATGCGAGCAACACTTGTTCATCTGACAAGTTGGATCCTGGCTCGATGTGGGGAAAGCAGTTTAACGATAAAGAAGACTTGGTTTCGATTGCCATAGGGTTGGCGCATGAAGGTCTTGACATTGTTACCAACGCCTTCCCACGTTGAGCTCGATACAGCGCTATATGTCACTCTTATCAAGGTGGTTGCAAACAAACCACCAGCCCCTATCCCTGGCGGAAGTGCCCCTGAGGCAACGGTGTGGCAAGGGTGGTATCCCGGTGAGTCTCCCATGGGGATCGATCCACATGGGAGACTCACCGGGGCCCCGCCGGGGTATGGCCTGGAAAACGTTCCTTACGAACGCCGAACAGGCGCAATGCTCTCGGGTACGCCACAACGGCTTTCAGTATAGCGGTCATGGCATCCTCTCCGAGCCGTTCTAGCTGCCGGCCTGTGGACATCCTGCAGCGACCGCAAGCCCCGAGGACAGGTTGCGGGCAGTTGAAACGGAATGTTGGTCTGCCCCCGATCACCCTATGGTTTGCTGGCGCGGTAGAAGAACCTGGACTCGGCTGGGTTGGTCCAGTAGAGCGTGGTGCTTGGATTGGTGAGCACCAGGGTCCAGACGTTCGACCAGATAATGGGGCTGGCGAGATCGGGCGTACTTTGCACCGTGTAGGACTCGCCGGGCAACCCTTCAAGACGCAGAGCGAACCGGTCTCCGCCCAGGCTCAGCAACTCCAACCGGGGCGCATCACCCGGGACCTCCAGGGCGCGGAAGAAGCTCGGGGCCGCCGGCAGGACAGCGCCGCCCACTTCCGTGGCCAGGCCGGCCAGCGTAAGGCGATGGAACTCCTGCCACACGGTTTGAGGTCCGAGATTTGTCGCGGCAAGCAAAGCGTAACCGCGGCCCGGCAGGCCGAACAATGTCAGCCTGGGCGACAGGGGCTGGCTAATGAGCAGGACCGGTTCGCGCTCGACAACGATCACCCGGCCCGGGGTTGTGGCTGTGTGGGCCACGACTCCGCCGCCCGCATACCAGGCGCGCAGGTCTGAGAGCGTCACGGGCACAATTGCTGAGCCCCGGTTTGTCAGCGCGGTGAAACTGAGAGTGGCGATTGGGCGATGGGCGACGGTCCGCAGCGCCGGATCGAGGCGCAGGCTGACAGCCAGCCTTCCGGCGGCCAGCTCCGTGAATTGCGCCGAGATGACCTCCGTCGTTGCAGCTTGAACGGTCAGGTTGGTCAGACGCTGAGCCTCAGTCTCCAACACGAAACTAACATTCGTCACCTCGAGCGTTGATTTAAGCGCGAGCGGCACCGCTGCGCCACCCCCCGCCAACAGGTTCGTGAACCCGGCACCCAACACCAGGTCGCTCAGCGTGTCGCGCACGACCACCGTAAACGACTGAGTCGCGCCCAGCACGGGCGCGCCGTCGTCGGTCACGAAGATCCATATGTCGTTGGTGCTCGGCCCCTGGGTTTCGGTGGGCCGCCAGGAGAACAGGCCGTTGGTGGCGTCGAGGCTGGCGCCCGCCGGTGCGGTGGACCCGAAGTGGAACCGCAGTTGGTTGGGCGGAAGGTCCAGATCAGCGGCCACACTCGAGATAAGCAGAGTGTAGCCTTCATTGATGGTGCGGCTGGCTATGGGCGCAAGGATCGGCGCCTGGTTGACTTCGCGCACGACAACAGCGACCGCCGCCGTGGCGCTCAACTGCGGCAGACCGTTATCCGCGGCGCGGACCACGAAGGTGTTCGTGCCGGGCCCGTCGGTTTCGCCGGTGGGCCAGGTGATCAAGCCGGTGGCGGGCTGGATGACGGCAGTGGCCGGCGCGCTCAGCAGGCTGAAGGTGACGGTCTGGCCCGCGTTGGTATCGGTGGCCGAGCTGGCGATCTGGACCGTTTGCCCTTCATCAACGACTTGGTCCGCGCCCAGGCTAAGGGTCGGCGGGGTGTTGATCAGGTTGACGGTTGTTTGCGCGTCCGGTGCGCCTGGGACCGGCTCCACGTTTCCGGCCAGATCCACCGCAGTGCTGTAGAAGGCGTAGGTGTGACCGGCTACGCCGGGATAGAACGTGCTGGTGAGGGTGGTACGTTCCAGCCAGCGCGTGAACGCCCCACCATTATCCGAAACCCAGATGTCGAACCCCGCCAGGCCGCTGCCGCCGGCATTGTCCTGTCCGCTCCATTGCAGGGGAATCTCCGGGTAGTTCTCCGCCGGCAGCGCGGCGATGGCGCTGGCGGGCGGGGTGACGTCGTTGGTGGCAACCGGCGCGTAGGTGAGCGTGTATTGACCGGGCGAGGCCTCATCGAAGAGATGGAGCAGATTCTCGCGCACGGGCGGCCGGCCCATCCCGACAAAGGTGCGGTCGGTCTGCCAGAAGTTCTCGGGCGCCAGGTTCGTCCCATCCGGGCGGCGGACGGCGACCAGGCGGTATTGCAGTGCGCCGGCCGCGCCCTGGGGGTCCGGGACGCGCAGGTAACCGAAGCCCGCCGAGGGCAGCGGGGTACTGAGCGCCACTTCGAGGTCATTGGATGCCGGCGCTCCGTCCGGCACAGCGGCGCGCACGACAGCCACGGGCCGCACGGTGCCGTCGCTGAGATAGACGGCATCGGGCAGGTCATCTTCATCCAGTTCGTCGTTCACGAGGAAGTCCGGCAAGGCATCGCCGGACGGCACGAGCACGACATGGTTCATCTCATGGATTTCCACGGCGTCAATGAGCGAAAGCTGCGGGTTGCCCAAGCCGTCGAGGTGCTCGAAGGTGGCGCTGTAATCTATGAACAGGCCTTGCAGCGAGGAGGTGAAGAGCCACCGCGCGATGGCGTTGGTGCCGGGCGGGATGTCACCGAGCTGGACGGTGAGCGAGGGGGTGAGGTTCTGGCCGGCGACTTCGCTGGCGATGAGCTGGAAGTCAATGAGCAGGCCCTTTTCGTTGTCCACGATCTCCGGCTGGGCGGAGGTGACACGCACGTTGCGGGCCGTGCCGGCGCCGGTGTTCTGGACGACCATGCCCAGGGCGTAGGGAACGGCCGGCTCGATTTCCGCCGTGTGCGGATCGTCGCTGAACACGTCGCGCTGGTGGAAGTAGCGAACGGTGAGGCTCGGCTCCGGCAGCACCGTGATCGCGGCTGGGCTGAGCGGTATGACCGATTGCTGACCGTCCAGGGTGTAGCGCAACTCGCCGCCAACCAGGTAGGGCGTGGAGGTTGACGGGGCGGCGTCGGTCGTGGGCAGCAGGGTGAACTCGACCGTGCCGGTCGTGTTCGACAGCACAACGCCGGAGCCATCCACGCCTGTGATGTGGCTGAGGTTGGTGGCCGTGACCACGAAGTTGGCAGATGCATTCGCGCCGGTGGTGTCGAAGAAGTCGAGCCGGACGAGGATGTTGTTCAAGCTGATGTCGGGCGTGCGGTTCTCGATTTCCAGCGTGGCGCGGAAGGCATTGCGGGTGAGAACCAGGTCCTGGTCGAGCCGCAACCGCACCTGGGCGCAGACGCCGGAGTCGCTGCTTTTGGCGCCTTTGAGGTCACGCGGCGCCAGGGGTCCGGTGCCCAGCGGTATGATCAAGCCGGGCAGGCAATCGCCGGTCTCGAAGACCACAGGGTTGATGTGAACGCTGCCGCCGCCCTCACCCGGCGGCACTCCGGGCACTGCGAATCCGCCCTTGTAACAGACGCACTTGGCCATGCCGGCGAAATCCAGGCCGATGGCGGCACAAATGCACTCCATCGCTTTGGTGTTAGGCTGGACACCCATCCACTCGCCGAGCTTCTGCACGGCAGGGATCAGACAATCGCATACCATGCCCATGGCGGCGCCGACGGGCGACTTGATCAGGTTGGGCGCGTTTTCGACGATGCTCTTGGCGCAACCCGCCAACTCCTTGACTGCCAACAGAGGTCGGATGTCCACTTTCTCCAGGTGCCAGCGCCGGTCCGGGCCACAGATCATATAGTAATAGGCCTCCATTTCCGGGTATTCGCACTCATCGCCGAAAGCCCATTCCTTGGTGAATCGCTTGCCGGGCGAGGGATTGCCGCCACCGGTGTGGGCGCGAATGGCGTCCACAGCCTGCTGGTCAAGCTCCGGCTGAAGCTGGATCAGCACGGGAATGGTGACGGACGACCGCGCCGGCAGTTCCCCGAGATCGCGGACTAGCGGCGTGACCTTGTAAGTGGCGGTGTCGCGGACCTTGAGCTGCAGGCCCTGAGCGGCGATCAGCCCATGGTTGGTCAGGGTGATCTCCATCTGCGTGACTTCGCCAGGGAAGACCAGCGGCACGATCAAGGGCTGATCCACCGTCACAACCGGCCAGGGCACATTCGCCTCGAAGGTGGTTTCAAGGCTCATGCGGTAGCGGTCTGGCACCTCGGTCGGCACCACGGTCCAGCGATAAGCAACCGTCTGCAGTGCAACAAAAGCTCGCGCCACGTTAGTCAAGCCGGCGGCGACCGTAACCGGCGACGAGAATGCCTGATGTTGCGGCGCTTCGACCTGCAGCGTGTAGGGTCCTTCCGCCAGGTCGGGGAACAAGGCCGCGCCATTGGTGCCGCTGGTCTGTTCGGCGACCACCGCCCGGCTGAAGGGGTCCAGCACACGCACCGTGGCGCCCGCGACGCCCGGTTGGCCCGCAGTGTAGTAGGTGTTCTCGTCCTCGACCCGCACTTCCAGCGCGCCGCGCGCTTCGGACAGAGCAACGAACCGGAACGGCACCGGCAAAGCGCTCGCGCCGCCCAACACCGCCAGTTGGCCGTCGTAGGCGGTGAGCGGCAAGCCTAAGGGTGGAGTGAGTTGGAGGGTGACCGTATTGGTCTGGCCCGGAGCCAGCGCCGGCAACGGATTGGTGCCCGCCACCGCCAGCCACGATACTTGCGGCAGGACAATCTGAACCGGGCCGCTGGTCGCGCCGCCCTCGTTAACTACTTCAAGAATCACCAGCTTCTGACCTCCCGTTACCATGCCCGCCAGCAGCGAGGCCGGCTGCGCGGTTAGTTGCGCTTGCAGCGGACGGATGGTAATGCTCACCGGCAAGTCCACCGTCACGCCTTCCGCGCTCGTGGCTCGCAGAGTGAAGTCTGCGGGCGAAGGAACTGCCCCGGTCACGCTAATAGCGTAGCTGAGCGTTACGGTGCCACTGGCAGGTAGAATGTTAGTGGCGAGCGTGGCGGCCGCGCTCACGCCTCCTGGCAGGCCGACCGCGGTTGCTTGCAGGCCGCTGAGCGGGGCGTCGCCGAGGTTCTTCAGTGTCACCTGTCCGCCAAGGCTGGTGTCGGGAGCCATCACCAAGCCGAGAGTAGTGGGAGCGAACGCAGCGCCCAGCAGCGTGAACGTGTCCTGGACTGGGGCGGTAGCTTCGCCGGGATGCGCCGCGCCGATGGTATAGACCCCCGCCTCGTTCGGCAGCGGACGGAAGTTCACGGCGAACGTGCCATCCGCCTGGGCGAGCGCGCCGATTACCCGCTTGAAGCCGCCCATCGTCACGTGAATGCTGACGAGTTTGCCCTCGGGCGATTGCCCGTTGGCCATGAAGATCTGGCCCGTCATCGGCACCAAGGAACCGGCAAGACCGGTGGTCACCGCCGTTTGAACGGTAGCCGTGTATTCGGTCACAACCTGGATGGGCGCGGAGCTGATGCGCAGGTTGTTGGCCTCGTCAATTTCTGTCACGGCGCCCAAAGCATCGGAGCTGACAATGACCCAGTAAGAACCAGGGCGCAGCGGCAGGAAAGCGGATACGGTCTGGGCAAAGCTGAGGCCCGGGGCGATGGGTTCGCCGGATTGGTTAAAGGTGAAATCGCCGACCAGCGTGTCGTTGCCGGGCAACGGATCATCCGAGAGCCAGATGCGCTGCACAATGGGGTTTGTGAACGGCGCGATGCCGAGATTCGCGACGCGGAAGGTCAGGCCGACGGTCTCCTTGGTAAAACCAGACGCCGGACCACTCGCCTCGGTGACCACCACGTCGGGCAAATTAATGTCCGTCACCTGGAGAACGAAGCTGCCGGGACTGTGACTCGACGCGGAGGCGGTGAGCGTGGTGGGCTGCGTGCCATCCGGTGTGCCGTCGTTCAGCGCGTTGACCAGGAAGCTGGCGGCGTTAGTGCCGCTGGGAATAGTGACGCTGGCCGGCAGGGTGGCTTCGGATGTGTCGCTGCTGACGAGCGCGACGAGGAGGTCATTGGTTGCGGGCGTGTTGCGGGTGACCGTGCCCAGCGTATTGCTACCCTCGGGCAATAGCGCGCGGGCCAGGTTCAGCAAAAGCGCCGGGCCATCGTCGTCCAGCACAGTGATCTGATTCGTCACCGGCTCGCCCAGCCGGCGGCCGGTGAGCGATTCTGTGAGGTAAGCTGCGATTACAACCTGCCGCGGACCGTTGAGGAGAGAATCGTTAATCACTTCGAGAGCGAAGCTGACGGAGGCTTCATTGGGGGGAATTGTAACCAGGTACGGCACGGCGACGGTGTTGGAATCGCTGCTGGCAAGCTGAATTCCGACTTCACGGCTGGTGACAGCTAGCCGGTGCACGGTGCCGATGGCGGCGGCGGGCCCGGCGTTTTCCATCACTGAGGCAGGATTCAGCATGAGGACGAGGGGCGGAGAATCGTCGTCCAGCACGGTAAGCAGCGAGGCGCCGCCGAGATGCCCGGCAGCGGACGCGGTGACCGTCACCGCGCGGGGTGCCTCGATGAGCGTGTCCGCCGGCGCGGCGACACTGAAGCTGGCCGAGTTCAAATAGGCAGGGATGTTAACACCGCTGGGGGTGACGAGGTCTGAGGGGCTCTCGCTGGCGAGGCTTACGGCGAGCGGTTGCTCGGTGGCAGGATTGCGGGTTACCGTCAGTTTCAGCGTTCCGTCTTCGATGAGCGCCGCTGAAGCGGGGCTCAGCGTGAGCGTCGGCAAATCCGCGTTCAAGACCTGCAGCGTGGCCACGCCGTTGGTGAACCCTGCCGCGCTGGCCGTGATGGTCACTGTGGCGTCAGGATCGGGCGCGTGATCCCATTGGACGGTGGCGATGAAAGCCGCCGAGGCTTGGCCCGCCGGGATCAAGACGTTGGCAGGCACGCTGAGTTCGTTCGTGTCGCTGCTAACCAGCGCCGCCACCAACGCACTCGTGAGGTTGCCGTTTCGCTCGATCAGTGCGGTGACGACTGGGCTGGCAGCGTCCTCGGACACGCTGGCCAGCGGCAGCTTCACGGTGAGAGTCGGCGGCACAAAGGCAAGATCCGCCGCCCAGGCGGTGTTGTTCGTTTCAACGGATTCCACCACTTCCGACGCACTGTCAACGACGATGCTGAACCGCACGTCACCGGCCAGAGCGGTCGCCGGTAACAAGACGGTTTGCGTGCGCGCCAACTCAGCGCCAGTGGCGAGCGCGTTCGTGAAGAAGAAGCGATCCAGCAAAATGGGACTGTTCGCGGGTTCTTCCGCCGCATAGACTGACTCGGTCCAACCCCCGGCTGCGGCGGCCGAGCCGCTGTTGGTGACGACCCAAGTCAATTCAAACGGCACGCCAGGAACCGCCAGGGCCGGCGGCCTCACGTCGGCGGCGACCAGATCGGGCAGCGGCGGCACTGTGAGCGAAATCGAGCGGTTGCCAAGATTGTTCGACTCGCTGGCTTCGGCCTGCGCGTTGTTCACGTCCGCGGCAATCACAAGATAGTAGGTGCCCGCCGCCCAACCGGCATTGAGCGGCAGGGTGAGCGTCGCGCTGTTCGTGTAGCCCGCGCCGGCGCCCAGCGGTCCGCTGGCCACGTCGGGCGGCAGCGCGACGGACTGCGCCGTTACGGCGGCGGTCGGCGAGAGATACACCCGGTCGAGCCAGGCAGCCCCGGCGGGCACGGACCCGCCGTTGCGCACGACCCACGTCACGGTTAGCGAATCACCAAAGCGCGCTGAATTGGTCGAGGCGCTCACGCTGGTGACGGTGAGGTCGGCTGCCGCAACGGTGGTGCTGTTGGTGCTGATGAACGTGTTGTTGGTCTCCACTGTTTCGAACCACTCATGCGGACTGTCGGCCATCACAATAAAATAACGCGCGCCGGTGGTGCCCGTCGGCAACACCACCAGGTTGGTCACCGCGCGCGACTCGCCCGCATCCAGCCCGCCAACGAACGTGAACTGGCCGAGCAACACATCGCTGCCGACAGCGCGATCGGTGGAGAGATAGACCGCGTCAGTGCGCGGCCCGGCCGCCGGGTTGGTGCTTTGGTTCATCACGGTCCAGGCGATTTGCAGTGGGGTTCCCACCGCCGCGGCGGACGGCGCGGTAAGATCCAGCGCAACGAAGTCCACCGGCGCCGGCACGGTGACGGTGCGAACAAAGCGATCTTCGATGGCCTGCCCGTTCACGCCGTCGCCATTCTGGTTCATCGGGTTGCCGACCAGATCGTTGACCGCAGGGCCGACAGTTAGCGTGTACTCGCCAGGCAGAGTCTGGGCCGCGAAGGTGATCCGCCAGGTCGTGTTCGAGAGCAGTTGCGGCGCATTGACGGCAATGGCGCCAGCCGGACCGGTTAACGAAACGTCCGCCGTGGTGAAACTCGACGAGGTAAGCGTCTCACTGAAGGTGAGTGTGAATTGATCAAAAGTGTGCGTCAGGCTGCCGGCCGGGGAAGCGGCGACTACCGACGGCCCGGTGGCGAAGGCGAGGCCGAGCCACACTTGGCTGGGTTCGTAAGTCGGAACGAATGCTACGCTCTTGCCGGCGTCGGCACCCGACACACTGGTAAACTCTCCCACGCGCGAGCCGCAGAGGAGTATCTGGAAGGTATTGGTGAGATCGGGCGCGTAACTATTGATCAACTGCAGGCTCAGCGTCCCGTCCAGGACAGCGTCGCCGCTGACGGCAAGCTGGTCGTACTGCGTGCCCGCGCCCGCGCCACCCACTTCGACGAAGAGTGCGCCGGTTGACGTCTGGGTGTAGTTGCCGTCCACCGTGAGCCGTCCGGCCGATGTGCCAGGGCGCAGTTTGCCGCCGTTGGTTACGCTTCCCTGAACCGTGCCGCTGCCGGACAATTCCGCGTCCGCAAGCAATAGCAGCGTGCCGACCGTGGCCAGGCTGTCGGCGCCGAGCACGATGCGCGTGTTGCCGACGGTGAGTTGGGCAGCGGTCAGCTCGTTGGTGCCGGCGAGGCTGAACAGGAGGCCCGCGCCGGTGCCGACCGCCTGTTCCAGAGCTGACAGCCGCAACTGACTGGACGCATCCTCGTAGAACTCAAACGGCCCGCCGCCGTTAATCCCACTCCCGCCGCCGGTGACGGTGCGGAGGCCGGAGAGATCAACTTCCCCGCCCGACGTGGCCTGGATGCGGAGCAGCAGCCCACCCAAGGCGCTGAAGACGGCTTCAATGTTCGTCAGCGAGGACAGGTCCAGCCGCGTGCCCGCGCCCGTGGCCGAAAAGAGGGTGCGGTGCTCGTTCACGCCAAAGGCGGCAGACGAGACGAACGACTGGAGGTACGCCGGCAGAGTGTAACTGGCCCCCGCACTGAGCAGAAAGCGCGACGACTCGACCGTAGTCAGCGTGCCGTGGTCGAACACGCCGGAGCCGCTGAGTTCGAGTGTGCTGTTGAGGAACTGACCGAGGGCCGGGGCCGTGAGGCGCGCGCCGTTCGGGATCGTCAGCCGGCAGGTTTGCAGCAAGCCAAGGGCGGGCGCGCTGAGCAGGCCGTTGGCCGGCAGCGTGAATCGCGTCCGGGTCGCCGCCGCGAGCTGCGGCAGGTCAAAGTTCGTTCGCGCGCTATTCAAGAGAATGCCGGCATTCACCCCGTTCAACTGGCTGAGCGCCGTCAGCCGGATGAGGCTG
Organism: uncultured Verrucomicrobiota bacterium; assembly: GCA_964625855.1. GTDB lineage: Bacteria > Verrucomicrobiota > Verrucomicrobiia > Limisphaerales > UBA8199 > JAPLUA01. The sequence continues at coordinate 31,923 of CAZVFC010000033.1, forward strand.
GTGCCATCGGTGCGGAATTCCAGCGGGCCACCGCCATTGGCGCCGCTTCCGCCGCCGGTTACGGTGTTCAGGCCACTCAGGTCAATCTCGGCCCCCGCAGTGGCGGTAACCAGTTGGAGCAGCCCACCCAGTCCACTGAACTGGGCCTGGAAGCCCTGCAACGCCGACAGGTCCAGCCGCGTGCCCGTGCCCTGCGCCAACATGACCGTGCGCTGTTCGCTGATGCCCATGCCGCCGGACGAACTGTAATTGGTGACCGAAGCCGGCAGGACGAACGTCGAGCCGGCGTACAGGAGAAAGCGGGTCAGGTTCACGTTGGTCAGCCCGGCCAGGCTCGCAGTGGCATTGTTGCTCAGCGTGAGCCGGCCACTGGTGAACGAGGCCACCGCGGGCAGGTTGAGGCTAGCACCGTTCAGGGCGGTCAGCAAAGCGCCGTCAATCACCGTCGGCCCGCTGGCCGTGAAAGTCACGTTGCTGCCTTGGACGGCGAGTCCCCGACTTGCATTGACGGTCAGGCCACCGTTCACCCATGACGCACCGGACGTAACCGCGAAGGTGCCGCCGGAGACGAGCAACGCTTCCTCGCTCTGCAGACTACCCACCGTGACATTGTTCGCAACCGTGATTGTGGCCAGGCCGGGGACATCCGCTACCACGTCGTTCGTGGCGCCAGGCACGAAATCCCCGCTCCAGTTAAGCGGATCGGTCCAGTTGACGCCGTCACCGCCGCCATCCCAGTGGACCAACTTGCTTGGCACGAGGACCGTCAGGGTGGCGACCGTGCTGGTTACCGCGCCGGCTGGGTTGGAAACGACTACCACATAGGCGCCCGTGTGATTGGTCTCGGCACTGGTGTACTTGAGCGCATAGTGCGTCTCGCCCGGGAGATCGGCCCCCTTGAACCGCCATTGGTAACTCAGCGGCAGGCTGCCGTTCGCGGTGACTTGAAACTGAGCCGGGTTCCCGCGCTCGACCGTCTGGCTTACAGGCTGCACCAGGATGGACGGCAGATTGGTGCCGAGATTCGTGCTGGCGACCGTGCGCAATTCCAATTGGGTGGTCTTGTAGAACGGCTCGAAGGCGAGATTGGAATTGATGGTGAGGCCGTTGAATGCAGAGAAACCGCCGGCCACCGAGCTGTAGGTGATGATCGGAAAGACATTGCTTGTGTCGGGCGTATAATCGTTGGTCAGCGTGATGTTCACCGTGCCGGCAAGCCGGGCAGCGCCGCTAACAACGATCTGGTCGAATTCCGTGGCGGCCGTTGGGCCGCCAATTTCGAGGTCAAGTTGCGCGGTATCGCTCTGGCTGAAGCCGCTGTTGAACGTCAGCCGCCCAGCCGACGCGCCGGGGCTGAGTCGCCCGGCATTGTGGAATCCGACCCCCGACACGCCAAAGGTGCCGGAGCCGGCAAGCAGAGCGCTCGCGTAGTTTGTGAACGTGGCGCCGGCGAATGTAAGCGTGGAGTTGCCAAGCCGGATCACGCCGTGGTTCGCATGGTTGGCGCCGGTTGCGGAGATGGTGGCGCCGTAATTGGCCAGCACATCACCTTCGTTGCCCAACTCGGCGTTTACGGGGCGGCCGCCCCCGGTGCCGGGCCGGATTTCCAACACACCGCCGGCGCGATTGTGAAGCGTGCCGCCAGACACATTCAGCGTCGCTGTATAGCCACCGTTGATGCTGTCCATGGCCACCGTGCCAAAGTTGTTCCAACCATTGGTCCAGTTCAGGGTGGCGTCGCCGCTGCCGCCGCCCTGAACCAGGAGCGTCACGTTGGGTTGGTTATCAGTTGCCAGGGTGTTGACGCTCCAGAGCAACATCGTGGTGGGAACCGCCGGCGAGGCGGTGACCCGCAGCAAAGAGTTGCGGATGCGCACTGAGCCCTCAAAACGTCCACCGGCTTCCTCGAGGTGGCCGGACAGATCGAGATAGTAGCCGGTTTCGGCGCTGACCAGGCCCTGGTTGACCAACGCGCCGGATAGCCACCGCGGGCCTCCGGCGCCGGTCCGGGAGGAGATGATACCGGCCGGCCCGTTGGTCAGGCCAGCCGCGGGAGTGCTGATGGCCGAGGTCCAGCCGCCGCCAGCGGATTCCAATCGAATCGTGCCGAGGTTCAGGCTGCCATTCGTGTGGGTGGTCAGCGTAGCATCGCCGTATAAACCGCCCTCGACCCACACCGTGACATTGGTAGCGCGGTTGCCAATGAGCGTGGAATTGCCCGCCGCGATGAGGGTGGAGGCGCCCGCCGCCTCTGCCACATCCAGCGAGCCGTTGCGCACGGCGACCGAGCCGGTCAGGAAACCGCCGACGAAATCAAAGCGACCGCCGGCCCAGGTCAAGAGGTTCGTCGCGTTGATCGCACCCGACTCCTGGCGGAAGACCTTGTTGGCGCCATTGCAGTAAAGGCTGATGCCCGAGGCAACATTGATCGTGCCCTGATTAACCACGTTGCCGTTAATTTCGCGCGCGCCACCGGCGCCGGCGTTGACCTCGACGGTCCCTTCGGGCGCGTTGACCAACAACTCGCCGATGGCTACGACCTCCGGCCAGGCGCCTCCGGTGCTCTCGAGCCGCAGGGTGCCGCGATTGGTGGTGGTTGCGGGCAGAATCAAAGTTGAATCGCCGTCGGGGCCGCCGTGAACCCAGAGAATCGTATTGGTCAGGTTGTCGGTGAGCAGTGTGGTGTTACCCCACAGGTCCAGCAGCGTGGGCTCGTTCGGAGAGGCAGTGATCTTCAGGTTTGCGCTGCGGAGCCGGCCAGCACCCGCGATCCGGCCGCCAGCGGCTTCATAAGTGCCGTAGAAGTCGAGGTAGCCATCGGTCGCATTCACGAGGCCTTGATTGACGAAGTTGCCGCTAATCCAACGCGCCCCGCCGGTACCCGTCTTGGCTTCGATCACTCCACTCCCCGTGTTCACCAGGTTGCTGCCGCCGATGCTCACGACCGACGGATAACCGCCGTTTACGGATTCCAGCCGCAGGGTGCCGGCGTTGACCGCCCCCTCCACGGTGGTGAGCGTGGCATCGCCATACAAGCCACCTTCAACCCAGACGGTGACATTCGATGCGCGGTTGGCCACCAGGGTGGAGGCCCCCGCGCAAGTGATCGTGGAGGCCCCGGCCGTCGGCGCCACGTCCAGCGAGCCGTTGCGCACGGCGACCGAGCCGGCCAGGAAACCGCCCACGAAATCAAAACGGCCATCAGCCCAGGTAAAGAGGCTGGTGGCGTTGATGCTGCCGCTCTCCTGTCGGAACACTTTGCCGACGCCGTTGCCGTAAAGGCTCGTGCCGCCCGCGACGTTGAGCACGCCCTGGTTCACCACGTTCGCAGTGAGATAACGCCCGCCGCCAGTCCCCGGGTTGACTTGAATGATCCCTTGTGGGGCGTTCACGAACAGGCCAGCAACGGTCAGAGCGCTGTCCCATCCGCCGTTGCCCGTCTCCAAACGGATAGTGCCACGGTTGGTGACGTTGCCCGTGGCGGCGAGCGTTGCATGAAGCGACCCGGCGCCGCCATGCACCCAGAGTTCTGTGTTCGGCAAGACATCCGTCAGGAGCGTCGTGGTGCCCCACAAATCAACCGTAGTTGGAGTGGCCGGCGACCCCGTCACTCTGAGCTGGCTATTCACCAGCCGTCCGCCGCCAAGGATGCGTCCACCGGCCGCCTCGTAGGTGCCAGTAAGGTTTAGAAAGTGGTCAGAGGCGTCCACCAGACCCTGGTTCACGAAGAATCCGTTAACGGAGCGATCGCCTCCGGTGCCGGGCCGCGATTCGATCACACCGGAGGCGGTATTGACGAAATTCGAGCCGCCCACAGTCAGGATGGAATTGTATCCGCCGTACGAGGTTTCGAGCCGGATAGTCCCTGCGTTGACGGCATCGGCCGCCGTGGTGAGGGTAGCGTGGTCGTACAATCCGCCCTGTACCCGGACAACTATATTGGTGGCGCGGTTGGCCAGTAGCGTGCAGTTTCCCGCGCAGGCGATCGTGGAAGCGCCGGCGCTTGCCGCCACCTCCAGCGAGCCGTTGCGCACGGCGACCGAGCCGGTCAGGAAACCGCCGACGAAATCAAAGCGGCCGTCCGCCCAGGTGAACAGATTCGTCGCGTTGATCGAACCCGCCTCCTGGCGAAAGACCTTACCCGCGCCGCTCGCATAAAGGCTCGTGCCGCTGGCGATACTAAGAGTCCCCTGGTTCACCACGTTCGCCGTGAGATAACGTCCGCCGCTTTCGCCGGGGTTGACTTCAATCAGGCCGTCCGGCGCGTTCGCCAGCGTGCCGCCCACACTGATTGAATCATCGTAACCGCCCCATACGCTCTCCAGCCGGATTGTTCCGTGGTTCGTGAGATCGCTGATCACCGACAATGCCGCGTGGCTGCTGGCCCCGCCGCGCAGCCAAAGCGTTGCGTAGTTGATGAGACTCCGCACCGCGGGCTGGGAACCCTGGTAGTAAACCGTGGTGGCCGTCGCCGGCGCGATGAGCACGTCGTTGGTCGCACCAGGCACGCTGTCGTTGCTCCAGTTGAGCGGGTCGTGCCAGGAAAGGCCGTCGCCGCCGGCATCCCAGGTGACGGTCTGTGCGAGCAGAAGCTGTGATGCCAGGAGGAGGACTAAGCCAGATGCGAACGTTCTCATGAGCTTGTTGTTTTGGATACCGGCGTTGACCGACGACAAAACGTCATCGCAGTAATGCGCACCATGGCTAGGATGCGCACGACACTGAATGGGCGCAGGCAGGGGTTGCGAAGCCGTTGCGGACTCACATGCGTCACGGAAGAGAATGCAACCGGCCACATGCTGCGAGAATACCAATTTGCGGCTCGCCTGTCTATAAAAAAATTGACAAAGACTCTGTCATGATAGTCGTGTTCGGTATCCGCCCCTTAGGGTACCCGCTCGGCAGATTGCCGGTTCCGGACACGAAGTGATTTGGCTTGCCTACCTTGCGGCGCAAGTCGCGCAAATGACTATCACCGGATACACACCGGACACACACCGGATACACAAGCTAGATAACTTTCCAGCCGCCGCGGGAGACCAATGTGCCAAACCATTGCCCTGCAATTACTTGCCGAAACAGTCTGCTGGCATTTCGTGTATGACCTGGAAGCAGTCGGCCTGCCTCACACCGTTTTCTGCTTTTGCGGGCGGGGCGGGGTTGGCACTATGGCCCCCGATGGGCATTACCCCGTTGCAGTTCAAGCAAATGCAGGAGCGCCTCGGCAAGCCGCGGCGCGCCGCGCCGCCCGTCTTCGAGCGGACCGCGCCGGTCGGCGCCGACGCCCATGAGGTGATTCTCGGCCTGGATCCGTCCTTGCGCGGCACCGGCTATGGTGTCGTGCGCCTGGTCAAGAACTCTCCGCAGGCGCTCACTCACGGCACCATCTCCTGTCCGCCGAACTGGGAACGCTCCCGCTGCCTGGTGAAGATCGTGCAGAGCCTGCGCGAGGTCTTGCAGCGGCATCAACCTGGCGTGTGTGTCGTCGAGGGCCTGTTCTACGCGCAGAACCTGCAGACCGCGCTGGTGATGGGCGAGGCCCGCGGCGCAGCGCTCGCAGTGATCGCGGAGGCGGGGTTGGAGATCTATGAGCTGGCGCCGCGCAAGGTGAAGCAGGCCATCGTCGGCTTCGGCGGCGCGCAGAAGCTCGCGGTCGCCAAGATGGTGCAACGGATGTTGCGTTTGCCCAAGCCGCCCGCGCCCGATGCCGCGGACGCATTGGCGCTGGCGCTGACCCACGCACAGGAGCAGCGGCGTTACAGCTTTCAGGCGGCCAAGAGGATATGATTACTTTTCTGCACGGCAGACTCGTGGAAGCTTTGCCCACCCAGGTGACGGTGGAGGTCAACGGCGTCGGGTACGAAACCCTCATTCCTTTGTCATCCTACGATAAGCTCCCGCCGCCGGGCCAGGAAGTGAAGTTGTTGACGCACCTGGTCGTGCGCGAGGACGCCCATACGCTCTATGGGTTCATGAGCACGGCGGAGCGCGATCTGTTCCGCATGTTGATCAACACGGTGAGCGGCATTGGCCCCAAGATCGCCCTCAACATTCTCAGCGGCATCAGCGTGACGGCCTTCCGCGGGGCGGTGGCCAATGGCGATGTAAAGGCGCTGTCACAGATTTCCGGGGTCGGCCGGAAGACCGCCGAGCGCATCGTGGTGGAACTGCGGGACAAGGTCGGGGCGGCCGGCGCGTGGGAGGCCTCCAGCGCGCAACGCGCTCTGTCGCCCGACGATCAGAAGATCAACGACGCCGTGCTGGCGTTGATGGCCCTGGGCTTCAAGCAGGTGGAAGCCCACGATACGGTGCGCAAGGTCCAGAACACACTCGGTTCGCAGGCCACGGTGGAAGACCTGGTGCGGGCCTGCTTGAAAAAGGGAGCGTGACAGCAGAGGCAAACCGAAAGCCGACAGCCCGCGGCCGCAAATCCGACGGGGTGGTTGTTCCCCACGCGCCCAAGTGGTACCAGTGGCTGGGGTCGTGGCTGGTCTTCCTCCTTATCCGCGGCGTGTCGGCCACGGTGCGTTTCCGGTGGCACGACCGGTCCGGCTTTTACGATGCGACGCCGGCCGGCGCGGCGATTTACTGTGTGTGGCACAACCGGCTGGCCTTCTGCCTGGAAGCCTACTACCGCTACGCCCACCGGCACAGCCGCACGCCCGGCATGGCGGCCATGGTCAGCGCCAGCAAAGACGGCGCCTTCCTTGCGGCCATCCTCGAGCGTTTCAAGGTGCTGCCCGTGCGGGGCTCGACGAGCCGGCGCGGGCCGCAGGCGCTGCTGGAGCTTACGGGCTGGTGCGAGCGCGGCTACGACCTGGCCATCACGCCCGATGGACCGCGCGGCCCGTGTTACGTCGTACAGGAAGGCATCATGTCGCTGGCCCAACTAACCGGCCTGCCCATCCTGCCGGTCTCCTATCACCTGAGCTGGAAGCTGCGCGCGAGGAGCTGGGACCGGTTTCAAATTCCGCTGCCGTTCTCGCGCTGTGACATCGAGGTGGGGAAGCCCGTGCGCGTCTCTCGCGAGGCCTCTGACGCAGAACGCGAAGCCCTGCGGCTGCAGTTGGAACGCACCCTAGGAGAGATCACCCGCGATTGAGCCGCCGCTCAGCGCGGATCAGGCCGAAACATCGGCTGATAGTGCGCGTAACGCCGCATCACGGACTCCACATAGTCTTTGGTGCCCGGAAAGCCAATCTGCGCCGTGAACGCCGCGCTATTGGTCGCGGCCGAGCCGCCATTCCACTTCAGCACGTTGGCGCGCCCGGCATTGTAGTCAGCCAGCGCGTAAGGGATGGGGTTGTCCGTCCGCTCGTAACGCCTCAGCAACTTCCTCAGGTACCAGGTGCCCGCCAGCGTGTTTGTGGCCGGATCGAAGCAGTGCTCGTGGGAAAAGCCTTCGATCTGCTCGGCGTCGGCCCATTCCTGCGCCGCCAGGTCCCGAAGCTGCATCAGGCCGATCTCCTCCGCCCGCCCGTGCGCCCGCGGGTGGAAACGGCTCTCACGCCAGACCACAGCCTTGATGAGGGCTGGCTCCACGCCGTAACGCCGGGCCGCCGCGCGAATCGGCCGGTCCTGACTCCGCTCCAGCCGACCCTCCCCCCACCAGTAAGCGGCGAGACCCCCGCCCAGGAGCAAGAGGACGGTTACCGCCATCAAGCGCATCCGACGCCGTTTCACCTGCCTGTTTTAGCGCACGGCGAACCCGGCGTCCAGACAGCGCGAAGCGTGATTGTGCGATTGTGCGGAGGGTTGAGGTCTGCGAAGGCCAAGGCCCTCGCCAGGGGGCACGGGCTTGAATCTCAGCTTGTGAGGTTGGAAGGAGCCTCCTATAATGGCGTATGCAGAACGAGAAGAGCACAAACGCCAACATGTTCATCCCGGCCGAGACCTTCAGTGCCGTCTCCCTGGTTGATTATCAGCCGGGCTCGGTGGTCAGCCGGGAAATCCTCAAGAAGACTACCGGGAAGGTGACGGTATTTGCCTTTGATGCTGAGGAAGGGCTCAGCGAGCACACCTCACCGTTTGACGCGTTGGTGCAAGTGCTGGAGGGAGAGGCGCAAATCACCATTGCGGGCAAAGCCCACCGCGTGGCGGCGGGGGAATTGATTCTCATGCCCGCCAACCAACCGCACGCGCTCAAGGCGCTCAAGCGCTTCAAAATGATCCTGGTCATGATCCGTTCCTGAGCCGCTGCCTTGACCGGCAGACGGCCCCTGCCACCAAGTCATCACGGTCGCGCCCGAGGCTAGCGCGCCGCGCTTCGGCTGTTGGCAATCCAGGGCAAATTGAGTCTGGACGGATATGCCCGGCCGTGATGCACCGTCTGGTCGGCAACCACCAGCTCGGCGTCGGCGTTTTGATCGGCAGCGGTATTGTGGTTGCGGTCGTAGTTGGGGAAGTCCGAGCTGGTGACATCCAGGCGGATGCGGTGCCCCGGCAGAAAGGCATTCGAGGTCGGGCTCATGCGGATCGTGTACTTGACCACCTGGCCGGGGGTGAGCAGCCGAGGCTTCGCCACGCCATGGCGGTATCGGGCGCGGACCAATCCCATGCACACATCGCGAGCCAGGCCGTCCGGGGCCACATCAATCAGCCGCACCACCCAGTCGGTGTCCGGCGTCGAGGACGCGGCATAAAGCTCGACCTCGGGCAGGCCGGTCGCCTCGACCCGCTCGGTCAATGGCTCGGTTTGATAGACCAGTATGTCCGACCGATTGGTCAGCCGCCGCTGGTCACTCGCACAGGTAAAGTTTCCCGGCGAGAACAGCGTCGGCACTGGGTCGCGCGGGTCGTAGCGATACTGGTCCGCGCCCCTGGCGGCCGGCCGTTGCCAGACCAGGCGTCCGTCCCCCGCGGGCGAATTGGCGCCGCCGCCGCTGGTGAGATACAGAGCCCTGGACCGCGCCCGTTTGAGCGGCCACGAGGCCTCGTCGCGCCATTGATTGTCTCCCATTACAAAGATTCTCACCCGGGCATCGCGGTCCACGCCGTTCGTCATGCCCTTGAGCCAATAGTCAAACCAGCGCACGTCCAGTTCCTCCAGGTTCACGTCGGCCGCGGGTCCGAAATCAATATTGCCATACTTCCGGCCGCCGGGCGGGAAATGGCTCCACGGCCCGATCACCAGCCGCGACCCTTTGCGCGCCGCCCGGGTCTTGCCCTCCTTCATGAGGATTTGTTGGAGCCGCATGTTGCCGTGGGCGTGGTCGTACCAGCCGACGACCTCGAGGTTGGGCACGGCGACCTTCCTGCAAGCCTCGTCCAGCTTCCAGGGATCCGTTAGCGGATGCCGCAGCCAGTCCAACAGGTAGGGCATATCGTCCTCGAATACTTCCTTCGGCAAGTCCAGCCAGGGCAAGAAATAAAGCCACTTCCTGGAGTCCCCCCCGTCCCACAGCGCCGACGCTTCGGCCTCCGTCTGCGTCCCGGGCCGGTTCGCCCGCCGCCGTACTTCGGGCATCATGGTCACGATGGACCAGCGCAAACGCCGCCCCGGCCGGATCGTTCCCGGCCCCTCGATCTCCGGGTAGGTCGCCGGAATGCTGTGCGCCGACATGGCGCCCAAAGCCGGGGGGCGCAGCGCCGCCAGCCGCCACTGGTAAAAGGCACCATACGAGAACCCGATCGTCCCCACCTTGCCGCTGGCCCCGGGCAGTTGGGCCGCCCATTGCACCGTGTCGTAGCCGTCCTCGGCATCGTGATTGCGGGGACGCAGCCACGACTCCCACACGCCCTCCGACGCATACCGGCCGCGCACGTCCTGGCAGACGACAATGTAGCCCCCCTTCACGTACCGCTCGAACTGCTTCTTGTGTTTGCCATAAGGGGTTTGCCACACCAGGACCGGGTATGGCCCGCCGCCGGCAGGACGGTGCACGTCGCATTTGAGCACCACGCCGTCGCGCATCACCGCCGGCACGTCGCGCTCGATGACGACGCCCGAATCGCCGGCCACCGTGCCGCACACGGCCACCCAGCCCATCAGCAAGCAGATCAGCCGCAAAGCTTTCATACGCCCACCACACTTCCAGCCTCGCCGCCGGTTGGCCAGACAAAACTGGACGGAGGCAGAATCTAAGTGGTGGCCGTTTTGCCACGCGACTGCTAAACTGGAGGTTGAATGAAGTTCAAAACCGAGGTCTGGCTCTACACGATTGCTGTACTGGCCATCGCTACGGCACTCTTTGTGCCCCTGGCTTTGCTGGACGCTTCATTGCCTGTGTTGGCCAGGCTGACGCCCGCTTCCCCGGTCTCCATGCTGGCCTTGTTTCTGGCCGCCGCGGGCTTTTGGGCGTTCAAGGCGCAGTTCTGGCCGGGCGACACCCGCGCCTCTCGCCGGCTCAGGAACTGCATGTTCCTGCTGGTGCCGCAAGCGATACTGCTCCGACTGGCCGTCGAACTCGCGGCCGCTTATGGTCCCCTGCCTTGGCGCTGGCTGCCGTCCGATGCCTGGATCTGGCTGCCCTGGTTCCTGATCCCCGGGCTGACGAGCATTCTGCTCGGAGGCCGCCTGGGTGTGCTGGCTTGCCTCGCCGGCGCCCTGATGCTCTACCTGCTGGCCGATCCCGGTCCCTGGGCCATGGTCGGGTGCATGGTTTCGCCACTGGCCGGGGTTCTGCTCCTGCGCCGGTCTCCCACCCGCAGCCGGGTGATCCGGGCGGGTCTGGGCGTGGGATTCACCCTCGGCCTGGCGGCCGCTATCCAATACGCCATGCAGAGAAGCCCCATAGACGCCATCGCCGCCGCCGCCCTGGTGCCGATCACCATCGGCTTCCTGAGCGCCTTCCTGGTCCTGGCGGGCTTGCCGGTGGCGGAGTGGGTTCTGGGCGAACTCTCCGATGTCACGCTCATCGAGTACGGCACCGACCACAGCCTGCTGGATCGGCTCCGTAAGGAAGCCCCGGGAACGTGGCATCATAGTGTGAACGTGGCCGACCTTGCGGAAAAAGCTGCCGCTGAAGTCGGCGCCCGTGCCCTGTTCTGCAAGACCTCCTCCCTTTACCACGACATCGGTAAACTGAAGGAGCCGGCATTTTTCGCGGAGAACTTCGACGGCCCCTCCCCGCACGATCAGTTCGACCCCGTTACCAGCGCCCGGAAGATCAAGGAACACGTCACGTACGGCCTTGAACTTGCCCGGAAACATCACCTGCCCAGGCCCTTCCAGGAAATCATCGCCGAACACCACGGCACCTCCCTGGTGCGCTTCTTCTATTCCAAGGCCACGAAGCCCCTTCCCGACGGCTCCGTGCCCCCGGTGGACCGCGCTGCCTTTTGCTATCCCGGCCCTCCGCCTTCGACGCGCGAATCCGGCATCATCGCCTTGGCCGACGCCGTCGAAGCTGCCAGCCGCTCTGTGCCCTTGCGGTTGGACGCTGAGGTCCTTGCCTTCGTACGCAAGCTGATCGCCGACCGCATCTCTGAAGGCGAACTGGCGCAGTGCCCCCTCACGCTGTCGGACCTGGCACAAATCGAGGCGGCCTTCGTGGTCTGGCTCAGGGGACGCAACCATCACCGGCCCGCTTATCCGGCGACGGTGCCCGAGAGCGCCGGGAACAGCTTGGCATTCGGATGACGAACGGGTGAAATCCGAAAACCGAAAGCCGAAGGAAAGCCGAAGACCGAAACCCGAAATGTCCTGCCGGTTTTCCCATGCCGGGTGTGGAGCGATCGTCTGGGCCGCTTGGGCCGCCAGGAGCGACGGAAGCACAGCCGCACCTGTGCTATTTGGCCGCGGCCGGCTTCTTCGCTTGGATTCTGCCCGAAAACTCCAGCACCTGTCCACCCGCCAGCAATCGTTTTCGTAGTTCGGAATAGGGCACGTCCTGCACCGGAATGGAACGGTCAATAGCCATGCTCGCAGCCGTGACGGCCGATTGTGCCAGGATCATGAAAACCGGTTCCATGCGAATCGAGCCGAATGCGATATGCGAGGCCGAGACGCAAACGGGCACCATCAGGTTTTCGCATTGGCCCGGTTTCGGCACCAATGATCCGTAGGAGATTTCGTAGGGTCCCTTGGTGGAGACGCCGATATCCCCTTCATTTTGCACATAACCTTCCGGCGTGATGTAGCGCTGCACGTTGTGTGAATCAATGGTGTAGGAGCCCATGCCCACGGACTCGGGTGTGGGCCGCTTCTTCAACAGCTCGTTTTCAGTCATGACATATTTCCCGATCAGGCGCCGCGACTCGCGTACGTAAATCTGGTGCGGCCACCCGCCGTTGTCCTTGAACTCGTCCTTCGCCAATCCCCAGCGGCGCATTTCCTTTTGCACCTCGGCCGGCACGCGCGGATCGTTTGCGATGAAATAGAGCCACCCTTTCTGATAGGTTTCGTGTTCCCGCAGGATCTCGCGGCGTCGCGCGTAGCTGGCTTCCGGGTAGTCGTAGTTCATTCCAATATTATCCGTGCTGAAGGGGCCGTGGTTGTTGGAATCGGTCTTGCGATTCGGGATCGGGTCGAACTTTTCAAACGTCTCGCGCCAACCGGCGTTGAAAACGCGTACGAGGAGTTCGTATGTTCTTGCGTCATAGCCCGCCGGCTTCGGCCACGGGATCCGGTTGTCCGGATGGTCCGTGGCACAGAAACGATAGCAGTAAGCCTGCACCCGTTTGTCGCCCTGGCCATACTCGCCCGGCGGTTCGGTGCTGATGCGCGGCAAAATCCCGCTCGTTGGGTCGCCCGGAACCACGTACGGACTTATGTTCTCTTTCACCGCCCCGAAATGGTGCTTGTGATGCAGGACCCCCGTCTGCACGCCATTCCAGTTCTCATCGTAAACCGAGCGCGCTTCGCGGCCGACGTGATAATCCACGCCCGCCGCGGCCATCAGATCGCCTTCGTAGGTGGCGTCTATAAAGATCTTCCCGGCGTAGGTCTTCCCGCTCAGCATCTTGATGGACCTGATCCGGAAGCTCGTCTTCTCCACCCCTCCCGCGCGATCCAGCCATTCGTCGCGATCCACGCGAAGCTTGTATTCGCGCACGAAGTCCTCGAACACCCCCTCCGCGGCATGCGGTTCGAAGATCCACATCGTGCGATTCTCGCCATCAATGGCGGGTGTGCCCTGGCCTTGATTGCCGTATTGCTCTTTCTTCTGCCAGCGCCACGCATCCGGACGATCGTAATGCTGCCAGAGGCGGTGGTAGAACTCACGCGAAAGCCCGCCGATCACCGATTTGTCTCCGGTATCGGTGAAACCGAGCCCTCCGCTGGAGAGCCCGCCCAGGTGTTTGTCGGGACAAACGATGACCACGGATTTGCCGAGGCGCTTTGCCTGCACCGCCGCGATGACCCCTGCGCTGGTGCCTCCGTACACGACGATATCGGCTTTCTCAGTGGCCGCCTGGCAATTGCACCCGAAAATCATTAGAAGAAATGCGAGCGACGATGCCAAACGCAACTGGGAGGAAACCCTGGCGGCTTCGTCTCTTTTGGGCTCGGGATCATCCGGACGGGCCAGAGCGTGTCTCATGCTCAGAAGCTATGAGGAGGGCCTTAGCGGGTCAAGGCAGGGGCGCGTTGCGCGTGTTTACAGACACCAGGCTGGTATTTGCTGGTAGCTGGTGTTGACATGATCTCCCCCGCCATGCAGGATCGAGCCATATTTCCAAGATAGCGCTCCTTCGATCTTGCAGGGGCAGATGCGCGAATGAGCATATCTGCGGCTCCAAAGGGCAGTCCGGCCTTGCGGGGCTTGAAGTCCGAAAATCAGCACGAGAAGAAATACTATGAGACCGAAACTATCCCAAAAACTCCCTGGTGGTCGTCTTATCTGCAAATTACTCCTCTCCGGCGCGGTCCTGGCAGGCGGCCTTGGGGCCGCGAATGGGGAGTTGGTGCTGCGCTATAGCTTCGACGAAGAGAGCGGGGATGCGCTCGATACGGGCGTTGCGCCGGCCGCCAACGGTGCTTTTGTCGGAACGGCGGCCCGGATCAACGACACTCCCAATGGCACCGGCTATGCCCTGGATGTGGCGGGCTCGAATAACGCCGTAAACAACTGGGTGGCAGGGGGCGACCCGGCAAAGCTGAACAGTCTGACGGCCATTACCCTGACCTGGTGGATGAATCTCAAGTCGCTGCCCGCGCAGTCGGATCGCACCGTCGAAAAGCTGTCGTCCACGGGCGGGTTTGGGGCGCGTTTCGGTTCACCTTCGGGCTCGACGACCACGATGGCGTTGGGAATCAACAACATCAGTAGCGGGGCGAGTTCGCCGGCAATCAGCGATCTCAACACGTGGATTTTTTGCGCGGTGACTTATGATGGCACCAGGACGAGCCAGAACGCGCAGTGGTATATCGGTTCGCAAACGGTGACCGTCACCAGTCCTGGGCCCGTGAGCTACAACCGCGGAGCGATCGTTGACACCCCCAACGAGCTTCGCGTCGGCAGCACCAAGGCGAGCACCGCTGACCGCACCCCGGCGGCCTGGTTTGACGATGTCCGGGTCTATAACACCGTGCTGACCGCGGATGAAATCGAGCAGATCCGGATCGAAGGTGGGGGGACGGCCCCTTCAATTCCCGCAGTACTGAGCTTTCAGTCTGAGGCCGTGGGTTACCTTGCTCTCGGGCGGGATGTCACGCTTACGGCCAGGGCCTCGGGGCAGGCGCCGCTGACCGCTCTTTGGCAGCGCAACGGAGTCACGCTCCCGGATGGCGTGGTCACAGCCGACACAAACCTGCTGGTCCTGACCTACACGGTAAACGACCTGGTCCCGGAAAACTCGGGCACGTACAGCCTGAGGGTGACGAATGCCTTGGGATCCGCGACCAGCGCACCGGTCATCCTCCAGGCAACCACAATCTTCAGCACTGAGGTGCTCACCAATCTCTGGACGCTGGACCCGGTGTACTTCTACCTGACGAACAATAATGCGGAACGGGGGCTGGCCTACTCCTCGGCGTCCACCTATTACCCGGCCGGTTCGTTGCTGGTGGCGCACTACTACAACCCGAGCGACTACGGGATCGCGGTGCTCAACGCCGAGAATGGAAACTACGACGGGTATTACCTGCCGATTTGGGACGGCGGCAGCGTGGTCATGGCGAGCGGCACGCGTTACATCAACTGCGTGGGAGTGGCGGATGATGGCTCTGTCTTCGTGGGGAATCTTACCACGAGCGCCACGAATGCGACTGCCGGGCCGTATTACCTGTATCGTTACGGCTCCGATAATGCGAGCGCGCTGCCATCAATTGCGTTCAGCGGAGATCCGGGCGCGCCCAATTATTCCGGTTTGCGGTGGGGCGATAGCATGGCGGTGCGTGGGTCCGGCAGCCACACGGAGGTGCTGATCGCTCCCGCGGGCGACCTGGGCTCGTTCCAGACGTGGCAAACGAACATCGTCGTTCTGTTCCGAACCACGGATGGCTTCAGCTTCACGCCGAACGTGATCTGGATAACCAACGGGCCGACGGCGTTTGCGAACCAGGGCGTGGCATTCGGACCCGGCACGAACACCTTCTTCGCCAAACAAGCCAATGCCCCGCTGCGGCTGTTTGAGTTCGACACCGCCACGGGATTGGGCCGAGTGAAGTACGAATATGATCTCGACGCCATCCCGGGTTGCGGGAGCGCGATGGGATTGAGTCCGGACGCAACCCGGCTGGGCATCCTGTCCGTGGAAACGCCGGATAATTTCCGGTGGTACCGCATCACGGATTTTGCGGGCACGCCTGAATTGCTGGACCAGGAGATCTTTCCGCTCAACTACGCGAATTCAACCTCCGGCGGGATAGGCGCGGTCGCCTTCGGCCGGGACAACCACGTCTATGTGCTCGATTCCGCAAACGGGATCAAGGCGTTCGCCCCGAACACCGCCTACACCGCCCTGGGAGCTTTCAGCATCCTCGGCATCCAGCCCCATCCGCAGGGCAGAACGATCACATGGGAGGCGCAGCCAGGGAAAACCTACCAGGCGTTCTCAAGCGACTCGTTGAATCCCGCCCACTGGGTTCGCGCCGGAGCGCCGGTCCTGGCAACGGAATCCACTGCGTCAACAACCAACCTGGTCCTGGGCGGCACGGACCGCAGATTCTATCGCGTCTGCGGGCAGTAGATTGATCCTGCGTCAGGAATGTCGGTCGGAGAGCTGCGGACGGAAGACCGTCCGCAGCACGACGGGAATTCCTATACGCATCTATTCAGCAGCAGGGGAGCGCGCCCGCCCCGGGCGCAGTGGGCGGCGCGTTGCGCGTCACGGTTTTTGCTTGCGGCATCCCCGCGCTAAAGCGGTTGGACTCCTTGGCGGAGAGGCCAGACACAGCGGCTGCCACTGGCCAAAACCGGCCGTGGCCCCCCGCCCCCCGGCCATTAATTGGTGTCGCATTTCGCGAAAGATTTTTGTTGCACTTCTGACGGAGGTCGCGTATAAATGAGGGCAATTACAGAAACCCGATCATTTGTTATGCAACTGAATCGCTGTGCCTCGTTGTTTTCCCTGGTATGCGCTGGTAGTCTGGCAGCCGCTGTCTCAGCAAGCGGGTCGAGTATTGCCTGGGTCAGTTTCCACGCTGCCGACGACTCCCCCTCCACTGGTGCTAGTGGCGCCGGCTTCAGCCAGGCGCCGGACATTGGGTACACCTCGCTCCTGGCCGCCAACGGGTATTCCGTCACCCGCTTCCTCACGGCGAACGAGTTTGACGTGAATCAACTCTACGGCTACGACCTCGTCATCATTGGCCGAGGGGTGGACAGCACGCACTATCAATCGGCCACCGAGTCGGCGGCCTGGAACAGCTTCGGCTGGAAGGTGCTCGACATGGGCGCCTACACGCTGCGGGGAAGCCGCCTGGGCTGGTACACGGGTGAAACGCCCATTCCCGACACTGCCGGCTCTGTGGCGCTGAAACCGACGGCCTATCACCCGATCTTCGCGGGCATTCCGATTGATGGCTTTACGGGAAATATGTTCAACCCTTTCGCCGATCTCGCCACTTACGCCGGTGCTGGCAATCCTGGCCAGCTTGCCCGCGGCATCTCCGTGCTGACGGCTCCACTGGACGGCAATCCGACGGTGCTGGCTACTGTCGGGACGGAAAGTGATCCGGCCGTTGGCGGCCCGGTAATCGCCCTGTGGGATAAGGGAGCCATTGTCAACGGCGGCACCGAGGTGCTGGGCAGTTGGCGCATGTCTTTCCTGAGCGGAAGCCGGGAAGCCAGCGGGATCAGCTCGCAGACCGCGGGCATCTTCGATTTGACCCCTGATGGGACGAAGCTGTTTCTGAACACCATCAATTACTTCATCACCGTCGTCCCGGAACCTTCCACGGCCGCCTTGTTGGCCCTGGGCGGGTTGTTGCCTCTGTTCCTGCGCCGGAAGCAGGCATAGCTGCTTCCTCGGACTCGCGCGTTATTCCGATAAGCGGAGGATTCCCTCCGCTTTTTTTCGTCCCATTCGCCCGCCGCGCCCCGCCTCACCCGCGTCGCGCCCAACAACCGCTGGCGCCATGATCCCCGTCCCAAGGACCGGCAGCCAAAATGCGCCGTCCAATCAGTAGTTTTCCTCATGTAACCCCGAACAACTATTTTAGCCTTGGACAGTATTTGTCCAACCCTCCCTGGGAGAATGAAAGGAAAAAACTATGAACTTTGCACCTGCATATCTCACGGGAGCGCGCCTCACCAGTGACCGGTCGCCGGTCCCGGATGCCCAGTTGGAACTCGGCTTCACCGCGCTTGCTGCCGCCCCGAACGCCACCCAGCTTCACCGCCGCCGGAGCCGGGCCAGTTGGTGGTTCCAGCGCATGCGCCAGATCGTGGACCGCGCCTGCGACTGGCAGCCGGTCCCCGCGCCGCGCCCGGAACAAACCTGGTTCCCCGGCACGCATCGGACGATCACGCTGCCTCCGCAGTCCGGCGGCGAGCAGCAACAGGTCTGTGAATAAAACCGGTGGGGGGCTTTTTGGGCTGGGCGCCACGCCATGGCCAGAGAAGCCTCGCGCCTCGGGCGCCGAGCCCACGCCCGGCCTGCCCTGGGGCGCCGCCGCCGGCCAGGAATAGCATCATCGCCTCTTTATGAAAACGAACGAAACACCCCGCACAAACAAGATCGCAAACATGGTGGCCTACGTGTCACCTTATGGGCAGTGCTACCATGCCTATTGTGTTCCTCGCGATCCCTGCACTGAGGCCCAGAGCCGCATGCGCGCCATCTTCAGCGCCGCCGCACGCCACTGGGGCCCGAGACTGACCGACGAGCAGCGGGAGCGCTGGACGGTGGTGGCGCAAACCTCCCCCAGCCACCCCTCGCTGGGCCACTACGGCCATCTGAGCGGTCAGCAACTCTGCACCAAGATCAACAGCACCTTGCTCTGCATTGGCAAACCGCCGGTGGATGAACCCCCGGACCCCGTCGTGTTCAGCCCCAACCCCGTCGGCGCCCTCACCATCGTCAATGACGAACACGGCGGCGCGCGCCTGCTGCTGGCGGTGGGGCCGGCGGCCGAGGACATCATGGTCTTCGGCCAGGCCCCGTGCAGCGCCGGCCGGATGAAGTACCGGTGGGTTGGTTTCCTGGGCCTGGCGGAGCCGGCGACTGATGGCCTCAGCGACATCACCACCCTATACATCGCCCGGTTTGGCCAACCCAGCCCCGGCCGCAGAGTGTTCGTGGTCACGTGCCAGACGAAGAACGGCTGGAAGGCCCAGGACCACGTAACCAGCGCGATTGTCCCGCCCAGACCAGCGTAGGGCCACAGACAGAGACCGCGGTAAAGGAAGGTTAACGCGCCGGCGCTATCGTTAACGCCGGCGGCTCAGCCTGTGCCAGCTCAAGGCCGTTCCCCGCAGACTCACGCCATGCACCCGCGATGCACCAGCGATGCAGGAGCGATGCACAAGCGGAAAGCGGGTGTGCATCGCTGGTGCATCGCTCCTGCATCGCTGGTGCACAGGCTGCGCGTGGCGGTGGCGAGGCTTGGCAGGCTGGGGCTGCCTGTGGGGGCGAGGACGTACTCCATGCGTCGCCGCCGGCGTATTTCCTTATTGGCAAGGCGCCGGTTCCTTTCGATATTCAACCCGCAGTATTCGCTTATGGCCGAGAACAAGAAACACGTTTACGACGAGAGCAAGATCAAGACGCTTTCCTCGCTGGAGCATATCCGGCTGCGGACCGGCATGTACATCGGCCGCATCGGGGACGGTTCCCACTACGATGACGGCTGCTACATCCTCCTCAAAGAGGTCATAGACAACGCCATTGATGAATTCATCATGGGCTACGGGCGGGAGGTGCAGATCGCGGTCGAGGACAAGGCCGTGACGGTGCGCGATTTCGGGCGCGGCATTCCGCTGGGCAAGGTGGTGGATTGCGTGTCCAAGATTAACACCGGGGCCAAGTACAACGACGACGTCTTCCAGTTCAGCGTGGGCCTGAATGGCGTGGGCACCAAAGCGGTGAACGCGCTCTCGAAGGAGTTTCTGGTGCGCAGCTTCCGCGAGGGCGAGTTCGTCGAGGCCGCCTTCAAGCTGGGCAAGATTAAGAATGAGAAGAAGGGCAAGGCCGCCAATGAGCCGGACGGCACGCTCATCCGCTTCGAGCCCGATCCGGGCATCTTTCCGTCCTACGAGTTCCGCCCCGACCATATTGAACGGCGGCTGCGGCATTACAGCTACCTCAACACCGGCCTGAAGCTGATCTATAACGGCAAGACCTTCCAGTCGCGCAACGGCCTCTTCGACCTGGTGATGGAGGATTTGCAGGCGGACGGCAGCGAGCCCATCTATCCGCCGCTCCATTACGCCGAGAAGACGCTCGAATTCTGCTTCACGCACAGCAACAGCCGCTACGGCGAGACGTTCTATTCGTTCGTCAACGGCCAATATACTTCGGACGGCGGCACGCACCTCAGCGCCTTCCGCGAAGGGCTGCTTAAAGCGGTCAACGAGTACGGCCATGAGAAGTTCGACGGCGACGATGTCCGCGAAAGCATGGTGGGAGCGGTCTCGATTCGTCTCAAGGACCCCGTCTTCGAATCGCAGACCAAGAACAAGCTTGGCAACACCGAGATCCGGACCGAGCTGGTGAACCGCGTGCGCGAGGAGCTCCTCCAGTTCTTCAACCGCAACAAGGAGATCGCCGAGAAGATTGTCGCCAAGGTCCAGGACACCCGCCAGCTCCGCAAGGAATTGCAGGAGGTCAAGAAACTGGCGCGCGAGCGGGCCAAGGCCATTACGATCCGCATTCCGCAGCTTAAGGACTGCAAGGACCACTTCAACAAGGCCAAGGGCAAGGGCAAAGGCACGATGGTTTTCATCACCGAAGGCCAATCGGCGGCCGGCTCAATCGTCAGTTGCCGCGACGTCAACACCCAGGCCATCTTCGTGCTGAAAGGCAAGCCGCTCAATGTGTGGGACCTCAAGCGCGACATCGTCTATAAGAACGACGAGCTGTACAACCTCATGCGCAGCCTGGACATCGAGGACAATCTGGAAGGCCTCCGCTACGACAAGGTGATCCTGGCCACGGATGCCGACGTGGACGGCTTGCATATCCGCAATTTGATGATCACCTATTTCCTGCGGTTCTTCGATCAGCTCGTGCGTGACGGGCACTTGTTCGTGCTCGAGACGCCGCTGTTCCGAGCCCGCAACAAGGAGCAAACGATCTACTGCTATTCCGAGGCCGAGCGGGACGCGGCCGCGGGCAGGCTGGGGAAGAGTTGCGAGATCACGCGCTTCAAGGGCTTGGGCGAGATCAACCCCGCCGAGTTCAAGCAATTCATCGGCAAGGAAATGCGCCTGAGCCAGGTGGAATATGCGCCCAAGCAGGACGCCGCGGGCATCCTGGGGTTCTACATGGGCAAGAACACGCCCGAGCGCAAAGACTATATCATGGAGAACCTTGTGGTGCCGGTGGAGGAGTAGGGTGCGGCAGTTTGAGTCCCGTGAATCCGTGGCTCACTGGTGCCAGATTTTAGTCGCATCGCCGCCCAAGGGGCTGTATTTATTGGTTATGGCCTACTTAACGGTGGAAGTCGAAATAGACCACGGTCGCTTGGTGGCCGCCGAGCCTGGCAAACTGCCCGAGAGGGGAAAGGGGTTGCTGACGGTGTTAGAACCCATAGCGGAACCCGCGTCGGCCAGCCTGACGACGTTAGAGGCACTCGAAGCGCTTCAGAGGCACCTGAAGCTGGATGAGACCAAAGCAGCGGCATGGATGGCTGCCGTCCGAGACGCTCGCCGCTAATGCGCTCGGGCGCCGCGCATGATCCACCTCGACACCAACTTCCTCATCCAAGCCACGATTGCAGGCTCCCCGGCCCACGCTCGGTTGCGGCAATGGGTTACTGCGAGGGAGGGCCTTGGAGTAAGTGCGGTAGCTTGGGCTGAGTACCTCTGCGGCCCGCTCGACCCTCAAGGTGAGGCAATCGCAAAGCGGATATTTCCGTCGCCGGAAGGTTTTCTTAGTCCAGATGCAGCCTTGGCTGCTGGCCTTTTCAACCGCACGGGCCGGCGCTCGCGTTCGTTGGCGGATTGCATGATTGCGGCAGTGGCTATCCGGTGCGGCGCGAAGTTGGCCACCCTCAACACCGCCGACTTCCAGCCGCTGGTTCAGCACGGACTGATCTTGGCCTGAGACCCGGCCCGGCCTCCCGCACTCAGCCTCGACTGAAGAAGTCTTTGATCACGGCCGCCACCCGCTGGATTTGCGGGTCGGTCAGTTCAGGGTAGATCGGCAGGCTCAGGCACTCGCGCGCCGCCCTTTCCGCGACGGGGAAGTCGCCGGGCTTGTAACCCAGGTTGGCGTAGCACTTCTGCAGGTGCAGCGACACGGGGTAATGCAGCGCACAGCCTACGTGGTTGGCTTCGAGGTGCTTCTTGAGTTCCTCGCGGCGCGGGTGCCGGACGACGTAAAGATGATAGGCGCTGTCGGCGTCCGGAGCCTCGCGCGGGAGTTGGAGCGGGGTGTCAGCCAGCAGTTCGTGGTAGCGGTGGGCCACGCGCCGGCGCTCGCGCGTCCACGCATCCAGGTGTTTCAGCTTCACGCCGAGCACCGCGCCCTGGATGCCTTCCATGCGGTAGTTGAAGCCGACTTCGTCGTGGTAATAACGCTGCGTGGACCCGTGCTCGCGGAGTGCGCGCGCGCGGGCCGCGAAGGCCGCGTTGTTGGTGACCAGCCCGCCGCCTTCGCCGTAGGCGCCGAGGTTCTTCCCCGGGTAGAAGCTGAAGCAGGACATCGCGCCGAAGGTGCCCACAATCTTGCCGCGATACTTCGCGCCGTGCGCCTGGGCGGCATCCTCGACCATCGGCAGGTTATGCTTGCGGCAAATGGTCTGGATCGGTTCCACCGCGAAGGGATGGCCGTAAAGGTGAACGGGCAGGAGGGCTTTTGTGCGCGGCGTGATGGCGCGTTCGACAAGCTCCGGGTTCAGATTAAAGGTCGCGTCGTCCACATCCACATACACCGGCCGGGCGCCGACGTAAGAGATGGCCCAACTGGTCGCGACGAACGTGCACGGGGTGGTGATGACCTCGTCCCCGGGGCCGACGTTGAGCAGCAGCATGGCAATATGCAGCGCCGAGGTGCCGCTGTTGAAGCCGACACAATGCTCCGCGCCGCAAAACCGGGCAAAGTCTTTCTCGAACTGCGCCACGTCCGGGCCGAGGCAAAATGAGCATTTGTCGAGCGTGCGCGCAATCGCGGCGTCTATATCCTGCCGGATCGCGCGCATTTGGGCCGGCAAATCGAGGTATGGGACAGACATTTGATCAGTTTGGTTGGTCATAGTATTTTCCTATTCTTTTTTCCTAATCGGGGTTTTCATTAAGCCATTCCTGCACTTTCTCCTCCCATTTGAACCAATCATCCCCGTAATCAACTTCCAGGAACAAGCCCAGCACTTCTTCGGCATTTTCGGCTTTGGGATGGCCGGTTGTGCGGGCGACTTCCAGGAGAGCGGGGAGCTTAAGGCCGTTGGGCCGGTTCAAGACGTCGGTCATGAGGGTATCCAGAACCTCTTCGGGGAGTTGGGGATCGGCCAGGAGCTGGCGCAGCGACGCGTAGTCTTCATCTGCCACGAGGTTCGAAAGATGCCTGGCGACTTCCACCTGGCCATCATCCGGTAGTTGCGGGAACATCTCCAGCATTTGTTTGGCCTTAGCGTCGGGCTCACCTTCCACCTCCAGGATGTGATCCACCTTCTGCTCCCAGTTGGTGATGAGGTTCGCGGAGGCGCGCCCCGCCGCCGTCGGCTTCTCATGGACCCGGATCGGGGACGCCGGCTGCCGCTTTGGTTTGGCAGCGGAGGGCAAGTTGTCCGTTTCCGAGGGCGTCGGGCTGGGCTCGGCAGGCTCCGCCGCTGCGCCAGGCGCTGGCGCTTCACTGCCCGGTCGGACCCGCTTGAGCCCAATGATCACGATGGCGATTACAATCCCCAGTCCGACCAGAACTGTCCACCCCGTGCGCACGGGACCATTCAGCGGGTTACTTGCGGCGTGCTACTTCGCCGGCTGCACGGGCGGATGGCCCGCCGGGAGTCCGGAAGCATCCGGACGTTCCGGAAGCTTCAGCTTCTCATCCAGGATTTCGACCGCCGCCTCTTTCCTGAGCCCCTTGATATACTCGGGGAACTGTTTCTGCATGGCCTGGGCCGCCAGACCTTCCTTAAGATTCGCCTCCGCTTTGGCGTAATCCACTTTCTCCGCCGGAATCTTCTCGCTCAGCTTGATAATGTGATAGCCGAAGGACGTGGTGACTACGTCGCTGATCTGGTTGGTCTTTAACGAGAAGGCGGCAGCCTCGAATTCCGGCACCATCTGGCCGCGCGGGAACTTGTATTCTCCGCCCTTGTCCTTCGAGCCAGGGTCTTCGGAATGCTCCTGGGCCAGCTTGGCAAAGTCTTCGCCGGCGCGGGCGCGCTTCAGCAGGTCTTCGATTTGCTTGCGCTTGGCGGCCTTCTTGTCGTCGGGCAACTCGGTCCCGGTTACCGAGTCGCGTGTGCTCAGCAGAATATGGCTGGCGCGGACCATCTCCGGTTGTTCGAACCGTGAGGGATTGTCGTCGTAATACTTCCTGGCGTCGGCGTCGGTGATGTTGATCTTGAGTTCGCGTTTGAGCACGGACTCTGCGGTCAGCGCGTCGCCCCATTTTCTGAGCACCTCGTCCTCCGTGGCGCCCATCAGCGTCAACTGCCGCTTGAAGGCTTCCTCGGTGCCCAGCTTGGACTTCACTTCCACAAGCCGTTTTTCCGCTGCGGCTTTGCCCGCCGCCTTGTCGGCTTCGGTGGCCTTGCCTTGCAGAATCTGGACATTGATCAACTGATCGAGGATCTGCTGTTCCATCATGGTCGTTTGGTCGGCCGGGATGGGACGCCCGTTGGCCGCAGCCTGTGATTTCACACGGACGATCTCCTCGTCCAACTGGCTGCGTTTGACCTCAACGCCCTTGCCTTTGGCCAGAATGACGTTTCCGAAGAGATTGGAGGACTTGCTGTCGGCGCTGGCAGCAGTGGCCGCGCTGGTCTGCGCGGCCCGGGCAGTGGTGACCGGCCCGGCAACCAGCACCACACCGGCAACCAGGGGGATGAGCATTTGATTCATATCTTTGACAACCCAATTCATTGATTTCTGCGTTCGCTATAACTCGACCACCTTGACATTGCTAATGTCCGGGTCTTTTTGAATCTCGTCCATCACTCCACCCGGAGGCACGCTATCCAAATTCAAAACCGTTAAGGCCTGGCCGCCGACAGTATCACGGCTCAGGCTCATGCTGGCAATATTAACCTTGTGCCGGCTCAACAGGGTGCCGAGGTAGCCCACGATGCCGGGCCGATCCCGGTTTAACAGCAGCAGCACCACGCCGAACGGCACAATTTCGGTCGGCTGGCTGTAAAGCCGCACAATGCGCGGGTTCTCCGGCGAGCCAAAGAACGTGCCGCCCGCAGAGACGAGCTTCTCCCCGTTGCGAAAGACCTGGACGTGCAACCATTCGTTGAACGTGACCGGCTCGTTGGAGCGTTTTTCTTCGACCGTCAGGCCCAGGGTCGAGGCGATGCTGCGCACATTGACATTGTTGAGGTCTTTCACGGAGGCGCGAGACAGGAAACCGAGCAGGACGGCGCGGGTGACCGGGTCAATATTCGGCAGTTCCTGCGCCTTGCCGCCAAACGTGATATGGAGCCGATCGGCATGCGGGGGTGCAAGCTGCGCGAGCAACTTGCCCAGCTTTTCGCCCAGGGTGAGGTAGGGCTTGATCTGTTCGTAAGTCTTGGCGTCGAGGTAGGGCAAATTGACCGCATTGCGGACTTCGCCCGTGAGGAGGTAGGCCGCAATGACTTCGGCAACCTCCAGTCCGCATTTCTCCTGCGCTTCGCGCGTGCTGGCGCCCAGGTGGGGTGTCAGGGTGATCGCCGGATGCCGGCGGAACGGATGTTCGGCCGGCAACGGCTCGGTCGCATAGACGTCGAGCCCGGCGCCGGCGACCTTGCCGGAATCCAGCGCCGCCAGCAGGTCATTTTCCACAATGATCTCACCGCGTGCGCAGTTCACCAGGCAGACCTTCGGTTTCATCTTGGCGAAGGCGGTGGCATTGAGCATGCCGCGGGTCTGATCGGTGACGGGCATGTGAACGGTGATGAAGTCCGCGTCCCGGTAAACGTTATCCAGGTCGGTGAGCCATTGGATCCCGAGCGCTTTGGCGCGGGCTTCAGTCAGAAACGGGTCATACCCCAGGACCTTCATCCCGAAGGCCAGCGCCCGTTTGGCGACTTCGCTGCCGATCCGCCCGCAGCCCAGCACCCCGAGGGTCTTGCCCGCGAGCTCGACACCTTGAAACTGCTTGCGGTCCCATTTGCCGGCGGTCATCGAGGCGAACGCCTGGGGCACCTTGCGCGCGAGATTAAGCATCATGGCGAAAGACAGTTCCGCCGTGGAAACCGTGTTGCCGCCGGGCGTGTTCATCACCACAACGCCTCGCTGCGTGGCGGCCTCAACGTCCACGTTGTCCACGCCCACGCCGGCGCGGCCAACCACGCGAAGCTCGGGCGCGGCCTCGATGACCTTGCTCGTGACCTTGGTTTCCGACCGGACCACCATGGCGGTGACGTCCTTGACCACGGGCATCAATTCCGATTCGGAAAGGCGTTTGGGCAACACGACGACCTCAAACTCCGGTCGCTGCTGCAACAGGGCAATCCCTTTGGGGGACACGGGGTCACACACTAAGATCTTCATAAAAGAGGGCAAAGCTTAGGACAACGAGGGGCGCAGGTCAAATGCGCAAAAGCACAGAGCGATTACGAACTGGACCCAATTTTATACTTCCAGCTACCACTGCTACGGTTCATACTTCGGTTCAATAGTCCAATTCGACAAGAGAAAGACAACCTATGGGTTTAATCAATTATCTCAAGACACAGTTCCTGGATATCATCCAGTGGCAGGACGACTCGCGCGACACCATTTCCTGGCGCTTCCCGGATGAGGACAAGGAAATCAAACGCGGTGCGCAACTCATTGTGCGGGAATCACAAGTGGCCCAATTCATCTACCTGGGCCAGTTCGGAGACACGTTTGGCCCGGGCAAACACTCCCTGGTGACCGACAACATCCCTATCCTCTCGACGCTCAAAGGCTGGAAATACGGGCTGGAATCGCCGTTCAAGGCCGACGTTTATTTCGTCAACACCCGTCTGTTTACCGGCAATAAGTGGGGCACCGCCAATCCCATCATGATGCGCGACGCCGATTTCGGCATCGTCCGGGCGCGCGCCTACGGAACGTTCGACTTCAAGGTCGTGGACCCGAAGGTGTTCCTCAAAGAGGTCGCGGGTACCGACGACCACTTCCGGCTCGATGAATTCGCCGACACCATGCGCTCCCGGGTCGTGAGCGTGTTTACGGACGCTCTGGCGACCGCTAAGGTGCCGGTACTGGACCTGGCCGCGCGTTACACGGAACTGGGCGAGGCGTTGCTGCCGCTCATCAACCCGGCGGTCACGAGCAAGTACGGCCTGGAGATTCCGAGCTTCATCGTGGAAAACGTCTCCCTGCCGCCCGAAGTCGAGCAAGCCATTGACAAGCGCTCCAGCATGGCGGCGATCGGCAATCTCAACGACTACGTGAAGTTCCAGATGGCCGAGGCGATGACCAAGGGTGGCGGCGAAGCCGGCAGCATGGCGGGCACGGGCGCGGGCCTTGGCGCCGGGCTGGCGATGGGCCAGCAAATGATGGCCGCAATGGCGGCGGGCCAGGCAACGCCGGCGGCTGCTCCGGCGGGCGCCGTGCCACCGGCTATGCCAGCGGCAAGTGCGGCACCCGCGGCCTCAGCCGCCGGACTGCCGGAATTGCTCGGCCCCGCAGACGCGGCGCGGGCGCTGGGCGTCAGCGAAAGCGACGTAATGGCGGCGTTGGCGGACGGCTCGCTCAAGGGCAAGAAGATCGGCACGGCCTGGCGCATCACGCGAACGGCGCTGGATGAGTTCTTGAAGAGTTAAACGATCAGGCTCGGAGGCCGTCATTATTCTCGGGACGACCCTTTCCCGGAGGAGTTCTCATGGCTGAAGCCACTGCCCAAAAGAAGTTCTCCTGCCCCGCCTGCGGGGGGGAGGCCCAATGGAACCCTGGCAAGCACGCGTTGATTTGTCCCTTCTGCGGGACCACTTCACCCGCGCAGGTCGAACTCACGTCAACAGGCGAGCAGATTGTCAAGGAACACGATCTGGCAGCCGCGTTGCGCGCCATACCCGACAGTGCCCGCGGCTGGCAGGCGAAGAAGACTTCCGTAAAATGCCAGAGCTGCCAGGCCGTCTCGGTCTTTGACCCCGAGCGCGTCGGGCAGCGCTGCGACTTCTGCGGTTCGTCGGCGCTTGTGCCTTACGAGGAAATCAAGGAGGCGTTCAGTCCCGAAAGCCTCCTGCCCATGAAGGTCAGCGAATCCCAGGTCCGGGAGAACATCCGACACTGGTATGGCAGCCGTTGGTTCGCGCCCAACAAGCTCAAGCGCGCCGCCCTTACCGACACCGTCAAGGGCCTCTACATCCCTTACTGGACCTTCGACGCGCAGGTCCACGCGGATTGGACCGCCGAATCCGGCTACTACTACTACGAAACCGAAACCTACCAGGACGGGAACGGCAAACAGCAGACCCGACAGGTGCAGAGAGTCCGCTGGCAACCATCGTCGGGTTCAGTGGACCACTTCTTCGACGACGAGTTGGTGGCCGCCTCACGGGGGGTTCAGCCGGACCTGTTGCGGAAGGTGGAACCCTTTCCGACGGACCAACTGACCCCCTACAAGGCTGGCTATTTGTCCGGCTGGGTAGTCGAGCGCTACCAGATTGACTTGCTGGGCGCCGCGCGGCATGCGCGGGAGGTGATGGACCGGAAGATGACCTCGCTTTGCGCGCAGCAGGTGCCAGGCGACACCCACCGCAACCTGAACGTGGACACGAACTACTCAGGGCAGACGTTCAAGCATATCCTCGTCCCGGTGTGGTTGCTCACCTACGGTTACGGCGCGCGCGCCTTCCAGGTGGTCATCAACGGCTATACCGGCACGATCGCCGGACGGTATCCCAAGAGCTGGGTGAAGATCCTGTTCGCCGTGCTGGCGGCGCTGGCGGCGATCGGTTTGTTCGCGTTCTTTGCCGGACGCTGATCGTGAGCGGAAGGTCCTTGCGAGCTATAATTGACCCGGCCAAGCCGGCGAGTGACTGACAAAACAATTGACTAGCGGGTATCGTGCTATGAATTCGCCTGTTCCAACCTCTACCGTTCCGCCCGTAAGCCCGGGCGGTCCAACCCCGGCCTCAAAACGGAGGTCGTGCCTGCTCTACGGCTGCGGCGGTCTGCTCGCCCTGTTGCTTGTCATCGGCGCGACGGTCGCCATCACACTCTGGTGGATCCAGCGGCCGATCAAGCCGGTCGTGTTATCCGCGCCGGAAAAAGTAGCCGTCGAGGAAAAGCTCCGTCGCCTCGGTGGCGGGGGTGCCCCCGCCGGCACTAACGCTCCCGCACCCGGCCTTGACGTGGAAGCCAATGTCCCCGGTGGGGCGCCGAAAGCCACTGCCTCAAAAGGGGAGCCGGACCGGCCTTACGTGCCGGGGTCAAAGGTTCTAAGACTGACCGAACGGGAACTCAACGGCCTGCTGAATGCCAACACCGACCTCGGGAAGTCCGTGCGGATCGAGTTGGGCAGAGACGCCGTCAACGCCTACGTGGCCGTGCCCATCCCCGAGGACTTTCCCATCGGGGGCGGCAAGATGTTCCGCGCGCGGGGGCGGTTCCGGTTGTCGCTGGCCGATGCCGGGGCGCCCTATGCCATCCTGGAGGATGTCACGGTATTCGGGCTGAGCCTGCCCAAGCCGTGGCTGGGAGGGCTGAAAGGAGAGAATCTGATCGGCCAGGCGATAGGCGAGCGGAATGGCTCGCCAATCATCCGCGGGATCAAGAGCCTTCGGGTCGAACCCGGCGCCCTGGTGCTGGAAGTGGAGGACTGACGCGCGTGGTGAAGTTGTGCGCAACCGAGGGCGAAAGTGCCTCAGGTTCGGCAGCCAAGCTAAGACCGTACTGCTGAATGTATCTATGAAGAAGCTGCTCCTTGCCATAATCCCCTGCCTGTGGGTGTCTGTGTGCTCCAACGCCGAAGATCCCACTGCCACCAACGCCAAGCCTCACAGCCCCGCCGAGCAGGGCAATGCCGGGGAATCTTGCGCCCAGCCTTCGCCGGAGGAGATGGCGAAGTCCGCCGGCGTGAGGTTGCCGCGTCAGCCGTGGCACGTGGCAAACATCTGGTGGGAGTTCGAGAAGCCCACGGAGCATTTCACATCGCTGGAGGTGGACGTGACCATTGATCGGGACGTGCCCTCCAGTTATAACCTCTACATCGCGCCTTGCGGGCTGGCGCGGATCAGCGGCAAAGACTTCTACGGCGGCCTGCAGTCCAATATCAATGGCTGGGCTAATGCCACTAACCACACCCGTGTGCATCCGGGCAAAGGCGCCATCTTCTCCCGCTGGTCGAGTGACAAGAAGACGCCCGTGGGTTTGGAAAACGTCCGGACCGCCGGGCCGGATTGCCTGATCGAGAGCGCTGGTTATGAAGGCGAGTTCTGCAGCGTGCGCCGCCCCTTTGCCTGGACCAAAGGGACCTATACCTACCAGATCGTAATGGGCGAGACCGGGGTGGCCGACGGCAAAACCAACACCTGGTTCACCTGCCGCGTGAAGGATTCCCAGGGCGGTCTGCACGAGATCGGCAGCCTCCGATTCGAGGGCAGCGATTTCACGTTCTGGGATCGGCACTCGGCCTTCGTTGAGGTCTATAGCACTGCGAAGATTCCGCGCGCCGGCATCCCCAAGGTAAACGTCACGTTCGGCTGGCCGCGCATCAACGGGCAGGAACCCAGCCTGAAGAAAGCGCACGCCTACTACCCCAGCAAGACGGGCCCCGCCTCACCGGATTGCGCGTGGATCAAGGCCGATGGACCGAGCGTCCGGGTCGAGATCGGGCCTATTTTCCAGCGCGACGAAGCCCGGCGCCGGCACGACCTGCCGCTCAAACGCCTGGGCGCATAGCCAGGCTGCCAGGCCGGGAGTTGGCCGGGCTTAGCGGTAGATGACGATCAGGAAGACCGTAGCATCGCCCCTGCCGCTGTTTGTGATCGCGTGGGCCACGTCCGCGCGATAGCTGGCCGAGTCGCCGGGTTTGAGTTCCTCGACATCGCCGGCCGATTCCACCCGGACCCGACCCTTCTGCACCGTGAGGAATTCGCGCGTCCCCTCAAAGTGCGGCGCGCTGCGCAACGCCCCGCCGGCCTGGAGCCGGATTTCGTAGAACTCCACGTCCTTCTCCAGGTTCAGCGGCGAGAGGGTGCGAATGCGGCAATCCTTGTCCGAGCGGTAATGGTAGTTGTGGTCGTCGGCGCGGATAACCGTGATCGCCGAGGCGGCGCCGGGCATTTCCAGCAGTTCGCCCAGGCTCAGGCCGAACGCGCGGGCGATGCGCAGCGTCACCGCCAGGGTGGGATTGGCCTGCTCCCGCTCGATCTGGCTGAGCATGGAACGGCTGACGCCGCTGGCGTGGGCCAGCGCTTCGAGCGACCAGTCGCGGGCGCTGCGCAGGTGCTTCACCCGGCTGCCCAGGTGCTGATGGATGGTTTCGGGCGGCGGCACCCCCGGGGGCGGCTTTCGGCTATGGCGAGCTTTCATTGTCGTTCAATATATTGGAAATAGTTCTTGCATACTGGATGCGACTCTGTATAATATACGGGACACTATTCCATTATACTAGAAGTATCTTATGAAAGCACTGGTGAAGAAAGAACGCAAACCGGGCCTCTGGCTGGAGGACGTGCCCCAGCCGAAAATCGGCATCAACGACGTGCTGATCCGCGTGGACCGGACGGGGATTTGCGGCACGGACGTGCATATTTACAAGTGGGACGAGTGGTCGCAGCGGACCATCCCGGTGCCGATGGTTGTCGGGCACGAGTTTGTGGGCGAGGTGGCGGAAGTGGGCTCGAACGTGAAAGACTTCTTTCCCGGTGATACGGTCAGCGCCGAGGGGCACGTGGTGTGCGGGCGGTGCCGCAATTGCCTGGCGGGACGGCGGCACTTGTGCAAGGACACCCTGGGCATCGGCGTGAACCGGCCTGGCGCCTTTGCGGAGTATATCTCCGTGCCGATGACCAACGTCTGGCACCATAACAGCGGGATTGACCGGGACGTGGCGGCCATTTTCGACCCGTTTGGCAACGCCGTCCACACCGCCCTTTCCTTTCCCGTGCTCGGGGAGGATGTGCTCATCACGGGGGCGGGCCCGATTGGCATCATGGCCGCTGGCGTGGTCAAACATGCCGGGGCGCGGTTCGTGGTGGTAACCGATGTCAACGATTACCGGCTCGGCCTGGCGCGGCAGATGGGCGCCACCGTCACGCTGAATCTGAAGAGCGGCCGGACGCTCAAAGATGTGCAGCAGGAGTTGGGTATGAAAGAAGGCTTCGACGTGGGCCTGGAGATGTCCGGAAGCCCCGCCGCGCTGCGGGATATGATCGCGAGCATGTGCCACGGCGGGAAGATTGCGATGCTGGGCATCGCCACCGAGAGGGTGCCCTTTGACTGGAGCCCGGTCGTATTCAACATGCTCACCATCAAGGGCATCTACGGCCGCGAGATGTACGAGACGTGGTACAAGATGACGGTCATGCTCGAGACCGGCTTGAACCTCGGGCCGGCCATCACCCACCGGTTTCCTTACACGGAATTCGAGAAGGGCTTCGAGGTCATGATGAGCGGCAAATCGGGCAAAGTGATCTTAAACTGGCGCTGAACGGCGCTGGACCGCATGCTTGACCTGTGAACATCGTCTCCGGCCTCGTGCGCTGGCTGCTGCCAGTCGTAATCCTGACTGCCGGCTCGCTGTGCTCCGCCGCCGTTGCGAAGCCGGATTATGCGGTCGTCGTCTCGCGGGCGACCCGGGCTGACCGGGACTGGCACCACGTCGCGGAGGTCCTGCGCGAGAAGCACCAGGCCACGCTGATTGTATTCGATGCTTCTGTCGAGGAAGCTCTATTCAAACTGCGTGGGTTGTTGCCGCGTTATGCCTGCTTTGTTGTTCCGCCTGACGAAGCTTCTCGGCGGTTCGTGGCTCAGGTTCATCGCCTGACTTGCCAGCTCGACGACGATCCATACCCCGATTGCTTCTGGGGCATTCTGACGGGCTACGATGCCGCTAATGCATTACGCCTGGCACAAGCCCAGGTTCCGCTCACGGTTCGCAAGGTGGCGGCTGCGACCGAGATCCCGCTCGAGCTGTGCGAGGAAGGCCGCTGGTACAGCGAACTGGATGCGGGCCGCTGGACTCGAAAGGAAAAGAGGGGCAAAATCGAGGTGTTGGCGGGCCCATCGGATACGACGGCGGCGCTGGTCGAGGCGCTGACCGATTACCAGGCGGACCTGTTTGTCACCTCGGGCCACGCCACCGAACGCGATTGGCAGATTGGCTACCGCTACCGCAACGGCCAATTCCGTTGTGAGAATGGCCGGCTCTACGCCCTTGATACCCAAGGTAAGAGACTCGCCATCCATTCGCCCAATCCCAAGGTGTACCTGCCGGTCGGCAATTGCCTCATGGGGAACATTGACGGCACCAACGCGATGGCGCTCGCATTCCTCAACAGCGGCGGAGTCCAGCAGATGGTTGGCTACACCGTTCCAACCTGGTATGGCTACGCCGGCTGGGGCTGCCTGGATTATTTCCTCGAGCAGCCGGGACGCTATACGTTTGCCGAGGCCTTTCTGGCGAATCACATTGCCCTCATCCATCGGCTGCAGACGTATTTCCCCGGCCTGGCCTCGGCGAAGCTCGATGCCAACAACCAGAGCCGGCTGCCGGTCCATCTCACGGAAGCCGCGCGGGCGGCTGGCCTGACCACTCAGGACGCCCGGGGTTTGCTCTACGATCGCGACACGCTTGCGTTCTACGGCGATCCGGAGTGGGTGGCGCGCATGGCCGAACATCCGAAGGCATGGGAGCAAACGCTCACGGAGACCAACGGCACATGGAGCTTCGAGATCAAGCCCAATCGCGGCCAGCGCACTTTCGCCCCGATCAACCTCAACGGGTCCCAGCGGGGCGGCCGGCCTATCATTCATTTCCTCCCCCGCCGCCTCCGCGAGGCTCGCGTTATCGAGGGCGCTGATCTCAAACCGGTGATCACGGATAACTTCATCCTGGTTCCGAATCCGCGCGAGTGCGACCCGGCGCGGGAATACCGGGTGGTCTTTCAGGCAAAGTCTGCAATATGAATCGGCGCTCGCTCGGCGACTCACCGCGAAAACCCGGCCAGCTTAACTGGCGCGGCGCCCTGAAATCTTATGAACGATACCTTTCTTACTCACATTCAAAGTCAACTCGACAGCATCCGCGTCGCGGGCACGTATAAGCGCGAGCGCGTCATCATTACGCCGCAAGCCACGACGATCCGCGTTGCAGATGGCAAGCCCGTTCTGAATCTATGCGCCAACAATTACCTGGGCCTCGCGCAGCATCCGGCCGTTGCCGCCGCGGCGAAGGCGGCGATTGATCAATGGGGCTACGGCCTGGCCAGCGTCCGCTTCATCTGCGGCACACAAGGCGTCCACAAGCAACTGGAAGCGAAGATCAGCGAGTTTCTGGGCACGGAGGACACCATCCTCTATTCCTCCTGCTTCGACGCAAACGGCGGCTTGTTCGAGACTCTGCTCGGCCCGGAGGATGCGGTTATCTCCGATGAATTGAACCACGCCAGCATTATTGACGGCATCCGCCTCTGCAAAGCCCGGCGCCTCCGCTACCTTAACAGCAACATGGCTGACCTCGACGCCAAGCTGGTTGAGGCGCGCGATGCACGCTTCCGCATCATTGCCACCGACGGCGTATTCTCGATGGACGGCTACATCGCCAACCTGTCCGCGATCTGCGACCTGGCGGAAAAGCACCGCGCGCTGGTAATGGTGGATGATTCACACGCCGTCGGTTTCATGGGTCGCCACGGGCGCGGCACCCATGAACACTGCGGTGTGATGGGCCGCGTGGACGTGATTACCGGCACGCTGGGCAAGGCGCTGGGCGGCGCCAGTGGCGGCTATGCCAGCGGGCGCAAGGAGATCATCGAATTGCTGCGCCAGCGTTCCCGGCCCTATCTATTCTCGAACACACTCGCGCCAGCGATTGCCGGCGCCAGCCTAAAAGTCCTCGAACTGCTGACAGAATCCACGGCTCTGCGCGACACGCTGGCCGCCAACACGGAGTACTTCCGCGAAAACATGGCCCGGCTCGGCTTCACCATCCTTCCAGGCACCCATCCGATCTGCCCCGTGATGCTGGGTGACGCCGCGCTCGCCGCCAAGGTCGCCGACGCGATGCTGGCCAAAGGCGTTTACGTCATCGGCTTCTCCTACCCGGTTGTGCCGCAAGGCAAAGCCCGCCTGCGTATCCAGATTTCCGCCGCACACACGCGGACAGACTTGGCCTTCGCCGTCGAGAAATTTGCGGAAGTGAAGCAGGAAATGGGGCTTTAATCCGCTACGGAACCGCGCCAGGCTGTCGCCGGTTGACGGCTCCGCGAATGACGCTACTGAATGGGCGCAGCCAGCCGCGCGGCGCGAGCCGCGAAGCGGAACCAGAAGCCTTTGGCTTCCAGGTCCGCTGAACTCACGGCCCGGGCATTGGCCAAGTCCTGTTCCAGCATGGACGTGACCTGCTCGGTAAATGTCCGCCCGGTAAACTGCAGGGTGATCTCGAAGTTCAAACGGAAGGAGCGGTTGTCGAAGTTGGCCGTGCCGATGGCGCACTCGTCATCGTACAATATGACCTTGTGGTGCATGAAGCCCTTGGTGTAGCGATAGAAGCGGATGCCCACGTCTTCCATTGGCGCCAGGTAGGTCCACGCCGTGAGTTGTACCAGCGTACTGTCTCCCTGGTCCGGTATCAGAATGCGGACATCCACCCCGCGCAGCGCCGCGAGCTTCAGCGCGGTGATGATCTGTTCGTCCGGGACGAAGTAGGGGCTCGCGATCCAGAGGCGGCGTTGGGCGCGGTTGATCTCGTGCACGAAGAACAGAGCACAAGTCTCCAGCGGGTCGGCCGGGCCGGAGGGAAGGCAGAGCACCGACAGGGAGTTGCCGGGGGGCGCGGGCTGCGGGTTCCAGTTGAGTGTGAGGAAATCACCCGCTGCCCAGTGCCAGTCTTCGAGGAAGGCTACCTGCACGCAAGGCACGACCGGCCCTGCCAGGCGGACGTGCGTATCCCGCCAGTAGCCGATCTTCGGGTCGCGTCCCAGGTATTCGTCGCCCACGTTCAGCCCGCCGACCCAGGCCTCTCGGCCATCCACAATGACAATCTTGCGGTGATTGCGGAAATTGATCTGAAAGCGGTTGGCCCGGCCCTGAGTGGTGTGGAAGGGCTTCACCTGCACGCCTGCAGCCTGGAGTTCCTCCACATAGGCGCGCGGCAAAGCCGTGCTGCCGACTTCGTCGTAGAGCACGTAGCAGCGCACGCCGGACCGCGCCTTGAGGAGCAGGCGCCGCTTGAATTCCCGCCCAACCTGGTCATCGCGGATGATGTAGAACTGGGCCAGGATGTAATGCCGGGCCCGGTCTATGCCCTCGAAAATGGATTTGAAGGTGGCCTCCCCGTCCACGAGCAACTCCGCGTCGTTTCCTTGTGTGTAAGGGAGCTTGGCGAGCTTCTCCACCAGCAGCGTCCGCTCGCGCTCGGGGAAAGCGATGAAGCCACGTTCAACCAGGTTCGTAATGAACTGCCGCGCGACGGGACTCGTCTCCAGCACGTCTTTGCGGCGCTGGAGGACGTAGCCGTGAAACTTGCTTCGCCCGAAGACCCAATAAGCCGGCACCGCGACATAGGGCATGGTGTTCAAGGAGACCACCCACGCGATGGTGCCCTGGGCGGTGCGCACCTCCATGATCGCGCGCACCGAAGTCAGCGCCCCCGCGACGTGCGCGAGCAAGAACAGGACGCTGAGGATCCGCGTGCCGCGCTTTGGACCAACCACAGGAGCCTTCTTTCCGCCCTCGGGAAGCGCTTGCAGGTCCGCCGGCTGTGGTTCAGGAATCATCTCCGCCTTTTCGTCCGGCTTCGTTTCGTCAGGTTCAGGCATATCGCGCGGATTCAGGGGTATCTGGTTGCTCGCGGAGAATCCCCGCTAGCTTGCCAACGATGGACAATCTGGGATTGCAATCCCAGCTCTCGCACGTCTGGCAGGCTGGTGCGGAATTGGCATGCCGTCAAGCCCGGCGACCGCCCGGCGGCCCGGGCTGCCCGCAGTCCCGCCAAGCGAGAATACCAGAGGCCGGTTGCCGCAGGAACTTGCACGAATGCCCCGCCAGACGGCTTCCCCTTCGCGATCAAAGCGCCTGCCGTCGAGGCCTGGCGCGAAATCGCTAGGGCACCAGCTTCAAGAGATCGGAAGTGCGAGTGTTGCGGTACAGCGACTGCGGCCTGCGCAACATGATGCCCTCGCCACCGCAGCCGACAATTCGACGCATCGTGTCCTTGGCGTCCTCGATGGACTTCACGCGAAAGAACTCAACGGCGATTACGTTGCCTTTCCAGGTGGTTCCGCGGATGGTCTCAATGGCCTTCTCGGCAACCATTCCCGGCACGTCCAGAGCCACGATAAACAAATCTCCCCATCGGCCGGCGGTGACTGCATCTTGGACGTCGTCGGTCGGCATCCCGCGGCCCAGCCACAATTGGCAGTCCATGTGATGCCAGGGAAGGTCCGCGACAAACCACCGCGGCACCGCGTAGTCCCGCCCCGTCCTGCTTAACAGCCGCTCGCCGTCCCAATACACACGCCTGCCGTTGAACTTTTCCGATGCCCACCAGCCGGAAACGTCCTGGCCTTGCCAGTCGTTGCCGTGCATGAGCGGGGGAACGGGAAAGTCCCGCTGCCGCGAGTTGTGAGAGCGTGGCATCGAATAGACCACCCACTCACCATCGCGGGAAATCTTGACGGGAACTTCTATTTCTCTGTCGGCACTCATCCGCTCGTAAGAGCCTACCTGGCCAGCCCGCGGTTACAAGAAACAAAGAGGTCTTGGTCGAGGTCACCATCGTTTGTTCGGGTGGGTTGCGCCAGCGCGTAAGCTGCTCGAGTTGGGTCAGGATGCGGGGCTGTTCCGGTCCCTTGGACGCTCTCAGGACTTGAGCTTTGGCATGGTGTAAGACCAGGGGAACCACCGGGTCAAAATCAGGAACCTGCCCGGGGTGAAATCCAGTACTGGCCCTGTAGCACAAAACCTCGCTTGAGGCACACTGTCTGGCGATGGCTGGCACCGGGACGACCTTCCCGGCTGTGCGCTGCCGTGTTCTTTGCGGAGGCGGCAGCGCCGCCAGCCAGTCGCCTCTCCGTTGCTCACCAGATGCCCCAGGACGAGCCGGAACAGGCAGCGCAGGGGAATTAACCGCTCGGTTGGCCGACGCTCAAAAGGCGCCCGGGCAACTGTTGGCCAATTGTTTTCACGTGCAAGGAAGGGCTAACGCAGAGGTTTGCCCGGAATTAGCTGCCCACAGTTGTCAAAAAAGACCAGTTGCCCGGTATTTGCCCATCATTGGCTTGCATTGACGCGCAAGCCGGCGAAGTGGGTGTTTTTAAGCAAGTCTCCCAGGCTTTTGAGGTGGTGGGTTGGCTGGGACTCGAACCCAGGACCAACGGCTTAAAAGACCAGCGAGCAAAGTCGGTTTCGCCCTTTATTTACAAGGGTTTTGAAAATAGCTGTTGCCATTTGTCAGAAGTACTGACAAATTAGAGCCTATATGAAACCAAACGAACGAAACAGAATGGCGCGGGGCGAGTTCAAGATTCAGGAATTCAAGAACCCGTCCGGCCAAAGAGTCTATCGCGTGTACGGCTGGAAGCTGGAAGGCACCGGCTTCGATTCCCGGGTACGCGAGAATTTCAAAACGCACGGCGAGGCCATAGCCCGGTTGCAGCAACTTCAAATCGAAGCGGCCAACACCGAAACCGCAGCCCGCCCGGTGGTAACGCGGTTGACGCCAGAGCAGGCCAAGATAGCAGAGGCCGTGCTTCACCGTCTTGGCCCCGGGGGCGAACGGGAGTTGGTTCCCGCCGTCGAATACTGGATTGCTCATGGAAGGGACTTGGCGCTGCGAGAATCGCCCTGGCTTGCTAAGGCGATTGCGGAGTTCAAGGCATGGTTGGACACTACCCCCATACTCCGCGAGCGAACCAAGGCCAATCTCAGGTTGCGCGTCGGTGTGTTTGGCAACAGCGTCCCCAGTCTGCGCGTTTCCGACATCACGCCAGAGGTCATCGAGAAGTATCTCGAAAAGCGCAATGTATCGCCCGCTTCCCGCGATAATGACCGGCGTGCGCTCTCCCGGTTCTTCCGCTGGTGCATTGAGCGTCCTCGCCACTGGACAACGGTGAACCCCTGCCGGGAAGTGCGAGTCGAGAAAAACGGCGACAACGCCCCGCCGTCCATCCTCACGCTGGCCGAATGTGAGAAGCTCTTGCGGGCGGCAGAGACTCATCGCAGGGGCCGGTTGGCTCCCTACGTTGCCGCCTGCCTGTTCGGCGGGTTGCGCCCCTTTGAGGCATCCCGGCTTACCTGGGGGCAGGTCAACTTGGATGACCGAGAAATCCGGCTTGAGGGAATTCAGACCAAGACCAAGCGGGCGCGAGTCGTCACCATCAATGACACCCTGGCGGCATGGCTCACAGCTTACAAGAACAAGGCGTTCTACCCGTCCAACTGGCGAAAGGACTTTGACATCGTGAAGGCCGCTGCGGGCTTTGGCAACCCTGAGCGGCTGACCCAAAAGCAACGCGAGACCGTCGGGGAGTTGAAGCCCTGGCCGGATGACGTAATGAGACACACCGCTATCTCGCATTACTTCCGGCAGACCGGCAGCTATGGCCAGACCGCCGAGCAATTCGGCAACAGTGAGGCGATTATCAAGCGCCACTACCAAGGCCGCGTTTCGAGCGAGGACACCAAAGCGTTCTACTCGCTACTGCCAACCAAGCGCACAGCGAAATCCTGACGCCAGCCTCGCCAACGCGCCCGCCGCAAGGCGGGCTTTTTCGTGTACGGATGCCCCGGCGATTGTCTTACAACTGTAAGACAGTTATTCTGATACACGCCTTAAAAAAAGTTAAAGATTCTTGTTGACGGGTTTGGTGGGGCTTGAGAGTATTCGCGCACCGTCCGCCTTTGGACGGGACTGGTCTCCAAGAAAATGGCCAGCGGCGCTCTCGGAGACTAGCAACGAAAACGCGCAACCCGCGATAACGGGCGCTGGCCGTGACAGAGACTAGCGTATGAAAAACGAAACAGCAAGACGGGCGAACGGACACCCAAAGACTGCGGACTGCCTCAAATGCCGCTTGTGCCTGTCGGCCAAGTTGAAGAAGAAGCTGGTGAAGGAGCCTCGCGCCAAGCTGATCGCTATGGCGGCGATTTATGAGGACTACGGGAAGCGGCTCAGGGCGTTCGCGGCGTGCCGTAGCCGTCGCCGCGCCCAGGTCGCCTGACGGGCCTGCGTTCCTGAAATCCTGAGACGATATGCCCCGGTCGCAAGGCCGGGGCTTTTCAATTCCCCGAAACGCAGAGCCAACTCGTTTAGCGATAATCAAGCCGCCACACACCCCGCGCAGAGCAGCCCCGTAGAGCCGATTACAGCCCCGACAGCCCCGCGAACCATACCAAGACACCCCCCGAAGCCTCAAAACGCCCGTAGCGCCCGCCAGCGCTCGCCAGCGCTCGCCCTACACCGTCAGAACCGACCACCGAGATCCGCGAAGCCGTCCAGAAGATCACCGTCGAGACCTTTCACCGAGTCAGCGCAGAGCAACGCGCTACTCTGTGATTGCGGTCAGGCAGACCAGACCAATCGGCCCTTATCGGTGTCGAGGCGGCGAAACCGCCCCGGCCCATAGCGCCCTTGCCGTACGTATCGGGCAATCT
This sequence comes from uncultured Verrucomicrobiota bacterium, assembly GCA_964625855.1. GTDB lineage: Bacteria > Verrucomicrobiota > Verrucomicrobiia > Limisphaerales > UBA8199 > JAPLUA01. The sequence goes on from CAZVFC010000033.1 coordinate 72,377, forward strand.
TTTTGTCGGTCAACGGGCGGGTGGCTAGCATGTCGCTCCATCGCACAGCGGCGTATCTGGCTCGTCGGTTCATGCACACGCCGGGAAGCCGCTCATTCATTGTCGCGGGAAGCGGGCGAGACGCCAACGCAGCCAAGTGCGCTTGGCGAGCAGGAAGGGCAAAACGGCTCGCCCCCACAGGTAAGCGCACCACTTCCTGAACCACAGTAAGCCAAGCGGGTGCTTCCCGGCGTCCACGCGGCGGCATTGCCAGTCGAGGAAGGCCAAGCGAAGTTCAATCAGCCCTAGCCGGGGAAGGAAAAACAGTGTCAACCAAGGCTCGCGGTTCATAGCTTCCAGGGATTGTTGGCGGCGATCTTCCGGTCAATGGAGCGCAACACGTCTAGCTGCGCCTTCTCGGTGCCTGCCGAGTTGGCGAAGTTGGCCCCCCCAGGAGTCACCAGTCCCGACTTCGTTAAGGCGTCCACCGGCAATGATAACAACTTTTGCCGCAGGCCATCCTTCATCTGGCCTGCCAGACCCTCACGCTCGGCAATAAGCGCATTGGTCCTGACGGTCTGCTTAGCCTTCCACTCCTCAAGCGCCATCCCTTTGAGATCACCGGGAGCCGCCTCAGACTTTGACTTCTGAATGCGGGCGTCCAGCGCGGCGAGTTCCTTCTCTTGCGAAACCCGCTTGGCCTTTTCATTCATGTGCGCCCGCTTGGCCTGCTCGATGCGTTGCTCAGATTCCGCGACTTGGTCCGCAAGCTCCTGGCGCTTCCGGTCCTCAGCTTCTTTGGCGAGGTCCGGGCCAAGGGCTGACTCCCCCTTCTTGCGCGGCGTCGTGCGGGTCAGAGGCAGGGCAGCGCCCCCGCCGCCAAGCTCGGTGCGCCCTGAGAATAGGCCCATCACACCCTGCAATCCGGCCTTGAGAGAGAAGCCGCCAGACCGGGGCTTGCTTTCGAGGCGCTCGACTTCGTCGCCCACCCCGCCGATGCTCGCGAGCAACTTGGACCAGAACCGCTGAGCGGTTGTCTGCACTCGTTTCTGCGTCCGGTCGTAACTGTCTGCCATCCTGATGTCGGCGTCGGAAATCGGGGCCTCGGCTTGGTCGTACTCACCGGCTGCCGCCGCATACTTCAGTCCGCGCCGTCCAACAATCTCCCCCAATGCCGCCCGGCTATCATCGCCCTGCCTGCCCGCGTTGAGCACCATCTTGGCGAACTCTGATTCGTCCACCCCTGCCGTATTCCGCACGGCATCTCGCGCAATCCCCAGGCGCTCGAATAGCCCCGCTGCCTTCGGGTCTGACAGGGCTTCCTGGCGCTTCTGAGCGATTGCGGTCAAGACGCTCTGCATCCCGCCGAAGCTCAGGCCCAGGGCGTCAGCGGCCCGCTCCCATTTCTGCGTGGACTCGGCCCCCATTTCCATCTGCTCGCTCAAGTCCTTGATGTATTTCGCCTTGTTCAGAAAGGCGTCGAACGATCCCTTGACCGCTTGGAACGACAGCGCCCCCACGATGCCGCCAACGATGCCCTTGCCGATGCCGCCCCAGGACTTGCTCAGGCCCGTATTGATTTCGCCTGCCGCCTGCCGGGCGTGCTGCTTGACGGTGTTCATCGTCTGAGCAAAGCCGCTGGCGTTGCCTTCTACGTCCACCCGGAGACTGCCTGCTTCGCTCATATCGTAGTCGCTTTCTTTTGGTTCAGCCGGGCCGCAATTTCCTGTATCGCCTCCGGGTAGAACACTTCGCCGGTGTCGGGGTCCGACTCGAAGTAGGACTCAAACTCAAACCCCATCCCCCGCTGGTCAATCGCCCTGGCGAGGATGGACCACACGAAGAATGCGAGCCGGTCCTTCGCCTTGGCACTCAGCTTCACACCGCTGGCGTTCAACGCGGGCAGGATCGTCTCGGCCACCGCATCAATGGCGGCGTAGCAGCCGTCTCCATAATCGAGATGCTGGTAACGCGGCCTGCCCCCCGCAACCGCGTCGTCAATGGGCAGTCGGCCAAAGGCTTGCAGGTACTCGCGCCAAGGCTCAACGGGATACCGTCCATCTGGCGTGTGACCGGGATTACCGGGCCGCTTGGAATGGTAGCCGATGAGTTGACGTGACACGCCAAAGATTGCGGCCAATGCCGATTGATTCGGCGCGAAGGCCGGAAGCGCGACGGGCTCGGGCCCGGCCTCGCCAGCAGACGCCTTGACCAGGGCCAACTCATGCGCGGACAGCGGCTTTCCATCGCCAACCTTTTTGGCGATGGCGACGTAATTCGCTTTGAGCAGCTTCGACGCCTGCTCCGGGGTCAGTTGTGGGCTACTGGGAGACATGAAATCGTGTTATGACAAAGAGCGATTTTGCCTGCTTCCGCACGCTTTACGCCGTGACTACAAACCTTCGAGGGCGAAAAACGCGAAAAAGATTCCTTACACGCATGGGGGGGGGTCTGCCGGGTGCTCATCCCGCATATAGATTGAATAAGCTGTAGTTAATCTATGAAACATCGGCCCCGGGCGGTGGCACGCTCCCATGCCACCGAACAGAGTAAAGCAGCGCGGAAACACGCGGCGCTGTGAAACCTCTGCCGCAGATGCAGTGCCCCGGGCCGTGTTGAAGTTCACCGTCTTGTAAAAGATGCCCCCCGCCCCGGCTCGAACACCCAGCGCCAAGGCAGGCGGCAAATGAATGTCAATCAATCGGTTTGTCGAGGGGGTCAACGATACCGAAGAACGAATAGAGTGCAGGCAGTGTGCTGAGAGTCTGAATCTCTCTGCGAACCACCGCAAAGCGCCGCGAGACAGCCGTAGTCTCGGCGGGCACCCCGGCGCTCGCAAAGAACAGCGCCTCCATTGCGCGGGCCTCAGATTCCCATTCGCCCAGCAGGCGCTCGGCTTCCGTGACAAGCTCGCGCACATAGAAGTGAACCGGCTCGAACTTCCCCCTCACCCTGGCTTGCGCAGCCAGCGAACCGACCTTGCTATTGGTTGCGCTCAAGGACACGAGCTCGGCCTTGACGGCTCGCATTTCCTCGTTGCTGGCGCAGTGAGTCAACTTGTGTTCAAGCTCCTCTTTGCGCTGCTGCGGGTTGCAAAGGTCGAACGATTGAAGCTTGTGAATCTCGGCCTCAACATTCAACGCCCGCGCCACGTACAGCTTGGTTTGTATCGTCGGGTCGCCAAGAAGCCGTTGTTTTGGCGGCGAGGAGAAGTCGCCCTCGGCGGGCAGGTGCAGCGCGTAGTTCAGCGGGGTCGCCAAGAAATCCTTGAGTCGCGCTTCCTTGCGCGCCCGGCGCTCGTAACCATGCATCACGCGCTGCCGCTCGTTGATCCTGTGTTTGGCAATGGACTCGTGTTCCACCTTGGAAGGGCCGCGCTCCAATTCGCCTTTGCGCCGATTGACGGCATCGTGCCACTTTCTCAGCACGCTTTTTTGGAAGACGGTCATAGCCCAATCGCGACTCCGATACGCATCCGAATTCTCGGCATCTTGCATCGCGGAGTGAGCCACGCGCAGCGAGTTGATGTGCGCCCCGGGGATGTCGCGCAGCGTGGGCAGGATGTTTTCGAGTCGCATGCGCTGGAAAGCGGATTCCTCCTCCGGGCTCAAGGCGTTCGCCGTCGCTTCGGTGGCCGGGCTGGTGCTGGCCGTGCCGGGCGCGGCGCTCGCCGGGCCGGTGTCCTGGCTCGCGGGCGAGGCTGGCGGCGTGGTGGACATTTGCACAGGGACTGGCTCGCCAACATCCCAGTCGCCGGTGTCGGGCGTAGCGGAAGGGGCGCTCTTGGAGCTTCGGGCCAGCATCTGGACGTCGCCACCTTTCGAGGCGAGTACCTGAGCGGTGATACCGGCAGGCTCGCGCCCGCCGAGGAAAGTCTTCAAAGATTCAAACATAGAGTATTGCGTTGCTGTGTGTTGGATGTTGTTGGTTACTGGTTCGATTTACGGCGGGCCGCGAGGCATCGCTCGCTCAAGCTCATCGGCTTGGCTGTGGCCGCGCTGGCGCTCGCTGTCGGGGCCGCAGGCTTCGCCGGGATGGTTTCGGTCGCCTTCGCGGCAGTGTTGCCGGTGGTCAGCTTGACCAACGCTGCAAGGTGAGCCTGCAACGCGTCGCGGTAGGCAATCAGGTTCCACGTTCGGGCGGGCCGGGGCGGCACTTCCTTGCCCAGGAGGCGCAGATTGCGCTCGCTGCCGGGAATTTCGGTTTCGAGGGCTCGAACAGAGTCCTCGAAAACTTCTTGGTCGGTGCGTTCAGTCATATCGTTTTGTCTCTCTACCCTTGGCCCGAAGTTTAATCGCAACCATCTTGGCGCTCGCCGGAAGTGGATTCTGCCCCGGCAAAATCAGGGGATTCTGCGTCTCGCTGTCCGTTTAATCTGCCATTGGTGTAGGCTGCCAATAACCAGCGCCATTCCTGCGGTAATGATTTGGCGATTTGGGAAACTCGCCCCGGTGTTACACCAAGCACCCCGGCAAGCTCGCGCAAGGTCTTTGCATGGAGCATACCGAGCCGGAAGGCGAGCAGCACTTGGAAGCGCCAAGCCGCGAGCGGGTCCATCCCGCGTTCCAGCGGGGCCACAACCAAGGCCCTGAGCAGGGCATGGAGCAGTTCCATCTGGCCGTGCCTGCCGCTGGCCCGTTCGTCTTGGTCGTACCGCTTCCCGCAATGGGGGCACCCCTCACTGTCCTGGCCAAATGTGGCGATGGGCTTGCCATTGTGAAAGCAGCCTACGCGTTGCTCTCGCGGGCTCGAGTACGGTTCAGACTCGGTGCTCTCCAGGGCAAGGTCATCGTCCTGCCCCAGGTCGGCAACGGCATCGTCGAGTTGCGGCTCAGTCATCACGATACGGCTGCCGGATTGTGCGCTCTGGCCTCGCCGCCCGCTTCCTTTCGGCAGCCGGTCGCTGGTGCTCAGGCCCGGCGCATCGGTCGCACAGCAACGAATGCGCGGCGAGCCTGAGCAGGCCCTCACGTAGCGCTGGGTCAACGTCCGGCAGAACAACTGGGGGGAGCGGTCGCCCGCATTGGCAGCATGTTGCGGTGAGGGTCATCACAGTGAATCGCTGTAATCCGTTGGTTCGGGCGCTACGCTCGCCTGCAAATAACTGTGCCGAAGGCCGGGGCGACGGGAGTTGCCGCCAAAGGTCAGAAGACGGAAGGCCGCTTGTCGCACGCGGTCAACGAGACGCTCGCCCAGGATTTCACGGAACATCTCAACCGTGCCGTTGCCGGTGATGATCGTCGGCTTGAACTCGGCAAACCGATGGTCAAGAATTTCATGGATCATGGGGTATTCATCCCTGCCGCCTGAGCTTACCCCGATTTCGTCAAGGACAAACAAGTCCGCGTCCTGGCTGGTCGCTATGGGGTCTGCCGCGTCAGGGTTGCCGTAGGTCTCGCGGAGTGCGCGGAGTAACGCGTTCTGCCGATAGAGCAGGGGCCGCTTGAAGGCTCGCATGACGCCAACTGCCAGATGGGTTTTTCCGGTGCCAACGTCGCCCAACATGACCAAGAAACCCTTGCGGCTCCGGGCGAACTCCCGCACGTCCGCAAGCTGCAGGGTCTCCGTTTCATCCTCTGGTTGCCAGTTGTCGAGCGTCGCGTGTAGCAGATTGGACGGAACGCCAGCCCGGTGCAGTATCCGGTTCTGTTCGGCGAACTTGCGGGCATCCTCGCACGCCGGGCAGGGCACATAGACGGCCTTCATGTGGGCGAACGACTGCCCTTCGTCCAGTGGGCAGACGCATTCCCGATGAGCCGGGCAAGGCCGGTTCGGGGGCCAGTCTTTTTTCAGCGCCTCGAATCGGCGCTGCTGGTCCTCGATCATGCGCTGCAAACGGTCAAATGAATTCGTGCTCATAGCTGATGGGTGGCGTCGCCTGTTACGTGCCGGGGAACGATCTTCTGCTCTGTCGCGGTTCGGGTGCGCCCTTGCTCATATCCCCATTCGCGGGCGACGTAGGACGGCCAGTTCCGAATAAGAAGGTCCTTGGCATCACGCCCGCCCCGCGAGTTGGCTTTGTGCCACGTTTTGTTAACGAAGTCGTGTTGATCTTGGAAGTGTATCGGCAACGCCGCAATCGCTTCCTCCGGTGTCTTCGGGAAGCTCGGTAGTGGCTTAACCGCGCCCGTACTATCTTCACTCTTACTGAGAGGGAGAGTGAGTGAGGCATTGCTGCCGCAATCCGGTCGCAATCCGGTCGCATTGCGGTCGCATGGTTTGCGCTTCCGGTGCCATCGGGAGTTTGCGGCAGAGCGCCGTTGCTCGTGGGCCTCTGTGATCCGTTCCGTCTGGTCAACACGTAGCTGGCGCTGTTTGGCGTTAAAGATGAAGCCGGGGCGTTTCGGGTCGGGCCGGAAGTTCTTTCTGATTCTCGCCCGGCTGCCATCGGCCCAGGCCGGGCCAAGTCTGGACATTCCCGCAAGTGTTTCGTCGTCATCGGGAAGGCAGCAATCAGGGTCTCTCCACGCGTAGCAGAGCAGCCGGATGTAACCGCCTTCCTCTGCCGGGGTCATTGCAGCAATCGAGGGCGAGAGCAGCCAGTCGTCAGTCAGGAACGGCATGTCGTGGACAAGGCCGGGCTTCATCGTGTCGCCTCCATTCCTTCAATGCGCCCCCAGCCTCGAAAGCCGGGAGTGACAACGGGGCCTCGCACCTTGCGGCGAAGCGTTCTCAGGAACTTGGCCGGGCCTGCCGCGCAGTCCGCAGTCCAACCTCGCGCCGAAGCGCGTGCCGCTTTGCGAAGGCCGCTCTGGCTCACGCCAGCAAATCTTTTTGGCTGGTCGCTCATAGCCAGAAGCTCCTTTTTTCGTAGCCGCCCCGGTGCGGAGTCGGCGCGAGGAGTTCGCCGTCCTCGCGAAACGGGGTCGGGTGCGTAAGGTCTTGAATTTCCTGCCGCAATCGGCGCTCCCTGGCTTCCAGTTGACGCCGGGTGTAGTTGAGCAAGCGCGGGTTATCCAATTCTCGCACGACGCCCGCGAGCTTCTGCCTCAACTCCTGAATCAGGCTGGGCTGCTTTGCGCCGCAGTTCATCGGGCACCTCCGCGAGCGCGAACGGTTGTCTTCGCCAGTTCCGCCCTGACGACGGCGGGGCAGTAGAATCGCAAGTGCCCGATCTTCGTGCTGGTGATTGCCTTCCGCTTCACCTGGCACTGTAGCCACCTGTGAGTGGGCCGACACTGTTCGGGAAACAGCCGTTGGAGTAGCATGGGGCCGTCCACCAGTTGAAGCTCCGGGTCAATGCCGGTCGCTGGTTTGTCTGTATGTTGTTCTGTTGCCATATTCGTTTTGTGTTCTGTTGTCGTTCGGGCATTCGTGTATTCGCCCGTCACAGATGCGGGAACGTTCTCACTTCACCCCCGAAAAACGGTTTGGGCCTTGTTTTACGGGGCTGCTCTCGGTGTCAAAAACGGCAAAACGGCAGGACGGGGCCAAAAAGACACGCTTGGCGCACTTTGCCCTTATTTCACAAGGGTCTGATGCGTGTCTCGGTGGATTGTGGCGTCTTTCAAATTCCTCACATGTGAGGAATTTGAAGGGCGAAATTCAAAACATGTTTTGGATTTGAGGCGCTCAAAAACGAAACATGTTGCGGATTTGCGAGGCTCCGGTGAAGATTCCAGGGCGGGCGAATGTCTCTCTAGAGAGACATTTGATCCAGCTTTGCTTCGCCGGGGCGAAGATTCCCGCCAGCCCAAAGTCAAACTACCTTTGGATTTGTCAGAGGATTTGTCAGAAGTGACAAATTTGATTCATTTCCCTTGTCCGCCGTTTCGCGTGTTAAACATTCTTGGCTTTTTGGCAGACACGCATAAAACGCCCTATTTACAGGGGTTTTACGCGTTTTCCTTAGCGTTTTGAAGTGGTGGGTTGGCTGGGACTCGAACCCAGGACCAACGGCTTAAAAGGCCGCTGCTCTACCGACTGAGCTACCAACCCACAGGCGCAACCGGAAGGGCCGGGTAGCAGGCCCCGAAGCTGCGGGATTGAACCGGTGCGGAAAACGCACAACTCAAGAGTGTTGCGCAAGCTAATGGAAGCCCTTTGCGCGCGCAAGGTTTTTCCAGCCGGGCGTTTCTCTCCGGCACCACCCCAGGACCAGCAACGGCGAGCGTCGGTGGTGCAGGCGAAGTACGCCAGCGCCTGACGGCGATCGCCGGAAGTCCTGGGACAGCCCCTTGGCCGGCTGTTAGGCTCGAACAGCGCTGTTTCTTCGAAGCAATTGGGGAATGAGTCCGGTTTGGATGGGAAGAAAAAAACCCCGCCATTGTCGTGTGTGACTGCTCTTCTGAACCTGGTTGCAGCATCTGAGCCGTCGGGATTGCTTTCGACTACCATCAAAGGCGTGTCGGCTACAACCACCGCTTCGGGCCCCTTCAATCTCTCAACTTACGGTTCACGGTCGGAGTCTTGATCACGAGCAGGGCAGGGTAAATTCTCTAACCCATTCCAACTATCCAAAGAACACTGTGCTTCCGAACACCGCTACCATGCCACTTTCTCTCGCGGCGGGCTAGTCAGATAAAATACTGAGATTAGTGTCGGGGAATACCCTGACACGGTTGGCCCTCGCCACCAAGGGGAGCCCTGCCGGCCTATGCGCGCAGGGGGGTTGGGAAGGAGAACATCATGATCCAGCGGGTGTAAGTGCGACCTTGCTTCCTGGGCGGCTTCAGCGAGAATCGCTGCCAGACGAAGTCCGCTGACAAGCTTATGAATTCACAACCAAGACAATATTCGCGCCGGGAAGCCCTGGGTATCATGGGCCTGCTGGCACTCGCCTGCCCCCCGCTGCTCTCCGCTGCGGCGACGAAAAAGCCCGGCATTGCGCTGCAATTATACACCTTGCGTGATCCGGCCAAGAAGGACCTGGCAGATACGTTGAAGAAGGCTCGCGAGATGGGATGGGAGTATGTGCAATGGAGCGGCATGCCCAACCTGCCGGCAGAGAAGATCCGCGCCGCGCTGGACACGGCCGGCTTGAAGGCGATCGCTGCCCACGTGGGCATGGAACCCTTCGAGAAAGACTTTGAGGCTAACGTGAAGTTCTGGAAGACCGTCGGGGTCAGAGACCTGGGGCCTGGCGGCATGATGAACGACTGCAAAGCCACTCTGAAGGATTGGCTGAACGGGGCCCGCCGGCTCGATGAGCTTGGCGCCAAACTGCGCGCCGTCGGCCTCCGGCTCTCCTACCACAACCACGCCTTCGAATTCGAGAAATTCCCTGGAGACGACCGCCGCAAGCTGGATATCCTCATGGAGTCCACCAAACCGGGGAATCTCAACGCGGAACTGGACCTCGCCTGGGCCTACGTTGGCGGAGTTGATCCGGCCGCCTACATCCGCAAGTACAAAGGCCGCTGTCCCGTGGTCCACGCCAAAGATGTGGTCCGAGCGAAGGACGGCAAGAAGCAGCAGTTCAAGCCGCTGGGCCAGGGCGAGCTGAATTGGCCGGAAGTATTCGCCGCCGGCAATGAAGCGGGCATCGAGTGGTACGTGTACGAACAGGACAGCGGGGAAGGGTCCCCCTTCGATTACGCTCGTGCCAGCTACGAGTTCCTGGCCAAGCAGTTGAAGTGAGAGGCAGCGTGGTGGGCGGCGCGGTGGCGAGAGGCGCCCAGCTCCTCGCCCGCGCTCACACCAGCTTGGTTTGGCCGGGAATGGCGACGGGATAAATCCCGTCGGGGCCCGGTTTCACCGGCGGTTCGGTGGTCATCGTGATCTCGCCCGGCGGCGGGAAGGCGAACTTGGAATCGAGCGCCTCCTGCCAGGTGATCCGCTGACCGGAATAGACCGCCATTTGGCCCAGCACTGACGCCATGGTCGAGTCGGCCAGCGTCTGCGCGCGCTGAAACGGCTTCCCCGCGCGGATGGATTGCAGAAACTCCAAGTGTTCCTGCTCGTAGGGCGATTTCTTCGACAGGTCCGCATCGGCGCGCCAGGTGCGGTTCCCTTTGAGGTCGGTGAAATACGGCCGGTCGAAGGCCGCGAAGTGGCAGCGGCCTTTGGTGCCGTGGAAGACGTCGTGGTTGAAGCCGTAACAGCCGACCGCAGTCCGGCACGAGCCATAGATGCGGCGGCCGTCGGGGTACTCATACGTGACTTGGTTATGGTCGAACGAGGTGCCCATCGTGCCTTGGAAATGCGTCGAGCGCCCGCCCATGCCGTAGGCCGCCTCGGGCATCATATCGCCAAACGCCCATAGGGCCGAGTCGAGGTTGTGGATGAGCGACTGGGGGATGTCGTCGCCGCCGAGCCAGGTGAAGTGGTACCAATTGCGGAGCTGATACTCCATTTCGCTCCACTCCGGCTGGCGGTCAATCAACCGGTAGGGGCCGCGCAGGTAATCGCACTGGATGGCCACAATCTCGCCGATTTCGCCTGCCTGCATGCGCTGGATCGCCTCGCGCCGGCCGAGGTGATAACGGTAGGTCACGCCGGCGAGCACGCCCGTGCCGTTCTTCCTGGACAGTTCGTCGGCCTGCCGAATCTTCCCGATGCCGGCGATGTCCACCCCGGCGGGCTTCTCGACAAACACGTGCTTCTTCGCCTGCACGGCGGCGAGGGCATAATCCGGATGGAAACGCGAGGCGCAGGCGATCAGCACCACGTCGCAGTTCTCGATGACGCCGCGATACCCGTTCAGCCCGCTGAATTGCCGCTCGCGCGGGACCTGAATCCGGTCCGGGAACATCGGCGTGAGCGTCTTGATGGAGGTCTCGATCTTGTCCGGGAAGATATCGGCGGCAGCCCAGAGTTGGGTGCCCGCGTCGCCCTTTAGCGCATCACCGGCGGCGCCGGTGCCGCGTCCACCGCAGCCGACGAGGCCGAGTTTGAGAATGTTACTTTCCGCCGCGTGGGCGAAGCGGCCCACGTCCAGTGCGCCGATCAACGCGGTGCCCGCCACCGTGGCGGAGGTTCTGAGAAAGTCCCGGCGGCTGGTGGAGGGTGGTTCGGACTTCAGGGAGGTAGTCTTCATAGCTGTTTGGTGCAATCGGTCAATCTGCAGCTCAGGGTAATCTGCCGGCTGAACCGTTCCAGAACAAACTTCTCCGCTGTCTCCCGTTCAACGCTACGGCCGCTGGCGGCGGGGTCGGAGCACAGGGCCCTGAGACACACTGGATACTCGCCGGATACTCACCGGACACACACCGTAGATAACTTTCCCCGCCTCGCCAGGGTCTATTGGTGTAACCTATTGTTGTTCAATGCCTTAAAACAAGACTGGGGCTGGGAGCCAGCCCAGGAATGGCTGCCTTTCTCACGGGGAATCCTTAATGGCTGGACAGCCGGAGGTAGTTGACGCATTTTCGGCGTGTGGCCATGGGGCCGCTTTCAAACCGGAACTCAGCTTATGGAACAGCCTTTGCCCATGCAGGAATCGCCGCCGGAAAACCCGCAGGCACCCACGATGTCCCTGGGGGGCCGATTGTTGAATGTGTTTGCCACACCGGGGGAGGTGTTTGAGGGCGTGAAAACCGCCAAGGACTCAGCCGCCAACTGGCTGGTCCCGGCGTTGATCCTGATCCTGGTAAGCTGGGCGGCGGCGGCCGTGATCTTCTCGCAGGACTCGATCAAGCACCAATTGAGCGAGATTACCGACCAGGCCATCCAGAAGCAGATCGAGAAAAGTCGCATGAGTGAACAGCAGGCTGAGCAAGCCCGCGCCATGGGTGAGAAGTGGGCGGTCATCAGCGCGAAGATCGGCGCGGCGCTGGTCCCCGTGTTGGCGGGGTTCCTCACGCCGTTTATCTGGGGTCTGTTCATCTGGCTGGTCGGCGCCAAGGTGTTGAAAGGGGACTTCTCCTACACGAAGGCGGTGGAGGTGGTCGGTCTGGGAAACATGATCGCCGTGCTGGACGTTATCGTGAAGACGCTGCTCATCGTCGGCCTCGGCAACCTCTACGCCTCGCCCAGCCTGGTGCTGCTAGTGAAGGATTTCGATCCCCAGAACACGGTTCATTCGCTGCTGACTATCGTGAACGTGATGACCTTCTGGCTGCTGGCCGTGCGCGCGGTGGGGTTGGCCCGCCTTAGCGGCGCGTCATTCGCCAAAGCCGCCCTGTGGGTCTTTGGCATTTGGGCGGCCTACACCGGCTTCTTCCTGGGGCTGGGGCTGCTGGCGAATATGCTCTTCAAACGGATTGGCGGATGAAGCCGCCGCGAAACCTTGCTGGATGCCCCCGAAGCGTTTCCGGCAACGACTGTTGCGGTGAAACAAAACCTCCCCAGGCGTGTCTGAATAACTAACTGAAATGGCAAAGTCTAAGCGACGCAGAAAGGTCCTGGTCTTCTCGATCATCGCCGTGGTGCTCTTGGGGTTGACGGCGGTGGTTATATTCAAGAAGCGGGACATCCTCACTACCGTTCAGACCGAAAAGGTCAAACGGCGCAACCTGACCGAGATCGTGCTCGCCAACGGCCGAATCCAGCCGGTCCTGCAGGTGAAGATCAGCGCCGAGGTGAGCGGTGAGATCATCGCGCTGCCCGTCAAGGAAGGCCAGACGGTCGAGAAGGGCCAGTTGCTGGTGAAGATCAAGCCGGATTTCTACATCGCGGCTACCAACCAGGCTAACGCCAGCTACAAGTCCGCGCTGGCGTCCAAAACCATGGGCGAGGCCAACTTGCGCCGGACCGAGGCGGAGTTCAAACGCATCCAAGACCTGTTCCAGCAGAAGCTCGTGTCGGATTCCGCATTTGACGAGGCGCGGGCGGCTTTTGATGTGGCTAAAGCGCAGCTCGAAAGCGCCACGCACCAGGTGGAAGTCGCCAGAGCTGCGGTGGACAGCGCCCGGGATTCGCTCGACAAGACCACCATCGCGGCCCCGCTCGCCGGGACCATCAGCAAGCTTAACTCCCGCCTGGGCGAGCGCGTGCTCGGGACCATCCAGAACGTGGGCACCGAGATCATGACTATCGCGGACCTGAACGAGATGGAGGCGCGGGTGGACGTGGGCGAAAACGATGTGGTGCGCATCGCCGCGGGACAGCAGGCGCGGCTCGAGGTGGACGCCTTCAAGCCCCGCAAGTTTAACGGCATTGTCACCGAGATCGCCAACTCGTCCAAGGACGCCGGCATGAACATGGGCTCCAGCCAGGAGGCCACCAAGTTCGAGGTGCGCATCCGCATCCAGGAGAAGGAGCCCTTCCGGCCCGGCATGACTGTGACCGCCGAGGTCGAGACCTGCTACCGCACCAATGCCCTGACAGTCCCCTTCGCCAGCGTCACCACGCGCCCGCCCAAGGAGAAGGACAAAGAGAAGAAAGGCGACGGCAAGAAGGCGGCCTCGAATAACCCGTCGAAGACGAATTCGCCGAACAGCGGCACGAATGCCCTGGCGGCGAACACCGCTGCCACAACCAACACGCCCGCTCCGGCGGCGGACGGGACCAACGTCGCCCAGGGCAATCGGAAGTCGAAGGACACCGTCAAGCAGGTGGAGGTGGTCTTCGTCGTCGAGGGCGACCACGCCAAAATGGTGCCGGTGAAGATTGGGATCAGCGATGACAACTATTGGGAGATCACCGAGGGATTAAGTGAAGGGCAGGAGGTAGTTTCGGGCGGCTTCAAAGCCATCACCCGCGAGCTGGAGGACGGCAAGAAGATACGCAAGGGCCCCGCCACCGGCACGACGGCCAAGGACAAAGAACAGAAGAGCGAGGAGTGAACCATCTCATCCGATTCCATAAGATCTCCCGTCGCTACCAGATGGGCGCGGAGACCATTCACGCGCTACGGGAGGTGTCGCTGGAAATCGGTCGCGGCGAATATGTGGCCATCATGGGGCCTTCCGGGTCGGGCAAGTCAACGCTGATGAACCTGATCGGATGCCTCGACACGCCCACAGCCGGCGAATACGAGCTAAACGGCATCCAGGTGAGCCAGATGGATGACAACCAGTTGGCGGAGATTCGGAACAAGGAAATCGGGTTCATCTTCCAGACCTTCAACCTGCTCCCGCGCTCGGACGCCCTGCGCAATGTCGAGTTGCCGCTCATCTATTCCGGCATGCCGGCCGAGGAGCGGCGGCAGGTCGCGCTGGAGGCCCTGCGGAATGTCGGGCTGGCGGACCGGATTCATCACCGGCCAAACGAGTTGTCCGGTGGCCAGCGCCAGCGTGTCGCCGTAGCCCGCGCGCTGGTCAATCGCCCCTCCATCCTGCTAGCGGATGAGCCCACCGGCAACCTCGACACCAAAACCGGCATGGAAATCATGGCGCTCTTCGGGGAACTCTCCGCGCGGGGCAACACCATCATTGTCGTGACCCACGAGGAAGACGTCGCCAAGCACGCGCAGCGCATCCTGCGCATTCGCGATGGACTCATCGCCAGCGACGAACAGCGAGGCGGGGGGCGGGAGTTGAAGAAGGAGGAGCGCGTTGTTGCCGGCGCGTAGGCCACCCGAGCGTTGCGGCAGTCGCTTCTCCGCTCGTCCCTGCCGATGAACCTGCTAACCGAGCTGGAAGAGGGCCTGGCCATTTCCTGGAGCGCCATCCGGGCCAACAAGCTGCGGTCGGTGCTGACGACGCTGGGCATCGTGATCGGCATCGTCACGGTGACCTTGATGGGCACGGCCATTGAGGCACTCAACGGCGCCTTTCTGAAAGCCATCTCGCACATCGGCGCCGATGTGCTGTTCGTCCAACGCCAGGATTGGTCGGGCCCGGACACGGAGGAGGAGTGGCGCAAAATCCAGAAGCGGCCCCGTCTCACGATCGAGCAAGCTGCCACGCTGGAGCGGGATTTGACCATGGCCAGCGCTGTCGCCCCGCTGGCCTTTGATCAGCGAGTGATCAAGTACGGCAAACGCAGCGCCAACGCCGTGACCATCATCGGCTCCACCGAACAGCTTCTGCTGACGGGCGGCATTTCCATCGCCGACGGGCGCTTCCTCTCGGCGGCTGATGCCGAGGGGGGGCGACCCGTGTGCGTCATTGGTTCCGCGGTGGCGACCAACCTGTTTGTGCGGGAGCCGCCGCTCGGCCGCAAGATCATGATTGGCCAGCGGTCCTTTGAGGTTGTGGGCGTGCTGGAAAAACAGGGCGATATGTTTGGGCAATTCGACAATCAGGCCATCATTCCGCTGCGGCAATACACCGCCGCCTTCCAGCATACGCGGGAGATCGAGCTCATCGAGGTGAAGATCAAGAACGTCGCCCAGTTGGAGAGCGCCAAGGAGGAGCTGCACAGCGTCATGCGGCGCGTCCGCCGCCTGGCACCGGGCGATCCGGATGATTTTGCCATCAACCAACAGGAGCAGATCCTGGAGATGGTTCACAAGGTCACCGCCATCATTGGCGGGATCGGCCTGTTTATCACCGGCCTATCGCTCTTCGTCGGCGGCATCGGCATCATGAACATCATGTTCGTCTCGGTCGCCGAGCGCACGCGCGAGATCGGCATTCGCAAGGCCATCGGCGCCAAGCGGCGGACCATCCTGCTGCAGTTCCTGATCGAGGCCGCGACCATCTGCTTGATCGGCGGGGCCATCGGGCTGGGCATCGCCTGGCCGTTGACGCTGTTGATCCAACAGGTTCTGCCGGCGGCGCTGTCGCCAATGGTGGTCGGCCTGGCTCTGTTGGTATCGCTGGTAACGGGTTTGTTCGCAGGCTTCGTCCCCGCCTGGCGGGCCGCGCGGATGAACCCGGTGGATGCGCTTCGTAATGAGTGAAACGTGAAACGTGAAACGTGAGACGTGAAACGTGAAACGTGAGACGCGGATGTGTGAATAGGAGCGGTTATGAACTATGAGATGTGGGCAAATACAGTCCCGGCGGAGATAACGGGTGATTCGCTTTGGAAGATGGAAGCGTATCGGTTGGCGCTTTTCGCGGCAGACCTTGGCTGGCATGATGTAACGAAGCTGACCGCGGATAGGCGCACGCTGGACATCGCCAGCCAGTTGTACCGTGCTCTGGGCTCAATCGAGGCGAACATCTCGGAAGGTTACTCCCGCGGCAGCGGCAGAGATCGTGCCCGGTTTTACGAATACGCCTTGGGCTCAGCGCGCGAAAGCCGCGGCTGGTACTATAAGGGCCGCCATGTGCTCGCCGGCCCCGTCACCGGACATCGCCTTCGGCTTGTCACACAGATCGTATGTTTGCTGCTGAGGATGGTCCCGGACCAGCGCGCGTTTGGCTCTTTGCTCAAGGAGGACGGCCCCGCATACCGAGCGGAACCGAATCAAGCCCCGCTGACCAACCCACTCACACCCGAGACCCTCTCGCAGCTACTCCAGGATATTCCCATGGCATGATCACGTTTCACGTTTCACGTTTCACGTTTCACGTTTCACGCCCCCCATGCTCCCCAAAGCCGTAACCATCCTGCTGGCCGAGTTCCGCGAGAGCTTCCGCATGGCGCTGAGCGCCGTGGCCGCGCACAAGCTGCGCTCCGCCCTGACCCTGCTGGGCGTGCTGGTGGGCGTGTTTTCCATCATCGTTGTCATGACCGCCCTGCGCGTGATGCAGAGCACCATCGAGGGGGAACTCAGTCAACTGGGCGACCAGACCTTCATGGTGCGGAAATACCCCACACTCATGTTCAGCGTGCCGGAAGGCATAGAGAAGATTCGGCGGCGAAGGAACATCACCCTCCAGGAAGGCCGACGACTGATGGAGGGTGTCACGCTGGCACGCGCGGTGGGTGTCGAGGCGTACTTCTGGGCGGGTCAGATCGAGACCCGCTACGGGCGGACCTCCCCGGATGTGCGCCTGTATGGCGAGACTCCCGGCAGCTTCCCCGCTCGCAACTGGACCGTGCAGGACGGACGCGGGTTCTCCGACACGGACGTGAACGGCGCGCGGGATGTGTGCGTGCTCGGCAACACCCTGGCCCGGACCATCTTCCCGGCTGGCTCGCCTGTCGGGGAGCGGGTGAAGATTGATGGCTTAAATTACACCGTCATCGGCGTGCTCCAGCCCAAAGGCGGTTCGTTGGGTGGAGATCAGGACAAATTCGCTGTTATCCCCATCACCACCGGCCTTGATCGGTTCGGCTATATTTGGCGCAGCATGACGATCCTCGTCCAGGCTCGCGACCGCGCAACCTACGACGCCTGCGTCGAGGAAGTACGCGGCCTGTTGCGCATCATCCGCCGAGTGCCCCCCGGCGAGCCCGACAGCTTCGAGATTGCCTCCAACGACACGATGATTGCCCAGTTCAACTCTTTTACCCTGAAGGTGCGCCTCGGAGTCGCCGTGGTTAGTTCGATTGCCTTGCTGGCCGCCGGGATCGGCATCATGAATATCATGCTGGTCTCGGTGACCGAGCGCACGCGCGAGATCGGGATTCGCCGGGCCGTCGGCGCCAAGAAACGCAACATCATGACCCAGTTCATTATCGAGGCGATCGTGCTCTGTGAGATCGGCGGCGTCATCGGCGTGTTGTGCGGCATCCTCGGGGGGAACTCCACAGCGTACCTCTTCAAGCTGGACCCGGTCATTCCCCTGGACTGGATCGGACTGGGCCTGCTGATCTGTTCAGTCGTGGGCGTGGTGTTCGGAACCTACCCCGCTTTCAAGGCGGCCAACCTGGACCCCATCGAGTCGCTGCGTTACGAGTAGCGGTGGGCGTATGTCAACACCGCAACCGGAGCGCGGCTGTCCTCAGCCGCAGCAGCCCCGACCATGCGGGCCTGCCCCGTTGTCCCGAGAGCCGCTCCCTTACGCACGTGCTGCGGCTGAGGACAGCCGCGCACCGCGCATGTCCCGATTGCCGAGAGCGGCGGTGGTATCAAGATGCGATCGGTAGCGGTTGCCGGGGCCATCCGAAGTTGCGCTTAAGCCCGAAAGCAGCTATCCATTAGAGTAACATGACGTGGCGCAGAATCTGGATGGGGGCGCTGGCGGCAGGCGCTATGACTGCCTCCTCCTGGCCGACTCGGGGAATTGATGCTCTGACCTTTCCATCGGCGCCGGCCGCTGGCGTCGCCTACGGTATGAATGGTGGCGCCGGCTGGTCGTTCGTCCCAACGACCAACCTCACCGTAACGAGCGTTGGCTACTTGGACCTCACCGCCGTAGGCGGCAATCCCAATGCGGTCGTGGCGATCCGGGCAGGAACCAACACCGTCATTGCCAGCTACACCGGCATCAGCGATCTGTCCGCGCAACCCGGCGAGGTTGTTTCCGCAGCCGTCCCGCCCTTGGTTCTCGTGGCAGGGCAGCCTTACTCGATCACGGTCCACGCCGCGCCACTGTTGAGCTCAACGTGGTATGGCGCTCTCCATGACAACCTGGGAGTCGTGCAATACGACCCTTTCCAGGTTGCCGCGCATTTGACTCAGTACCAGGCCTGGCAGCTCAACCGGACAGGTTCCTTGGTTCCCTTGTCCGCCGATCCAAACGCCAATCAGCAACTGCTCTGGCTCGGCCCGACTTTCACCTATGAGGTTGACTTGCCCCGGCCCGTGCTGACGATCAGTCGGACCAACAACAATAACATCATCCTGACGTGGGCCACCAATGCGGTCGGCTTCGTGCTCCAGAGCAGTGTGGTCGTCAATGGCGCCTACTCCAACGTAGCGGGCACCCCCTCCGTTGCCGGCACCAACTACGCCACGACACTCCCGCGCACGAACACGGCGGCCTTCTTTCGGCTGAGCAAGCAGAATTAGCCGGGCGTCATCCAGGAGCGCATCTGGACACCCCACCGGAGCGCGGCTGTCCTCAGCCGCAGCAGCCCCGACCATGCGGGCCTGCCCCGTGGTCCCGAGCGCCGCTCCCTCACGCATGTGCTGCGGCTGAGGACAGCCGCGCCCCGCGAATGTCCCGATTGCCGAGAGCGGTGGTGGTATCAAGATGCGGCCGTCATCCAGCCGCAGCGGCGTTTTCACTTCCGCTGCGTGAGCGCAAATGGTACAAAGCCGGCATGTCCGCAAAGCTCACCATTGGGTTCCTTGGCGCCGGCAAGATGGCCACCGCGATGGCCAAAGGGTTTATTCGGGCGGGAATCGCCACCGCAAAGCAGGTCATGGCTAGCGATCCCAGCGAGCCTGCCCGCGCTGCCTTTCGCCGGGAAACTGGCGCCAAGACCACCCCGTCGAATTCGGCCGTAGCGAAGTATGCCGAGGTGATTGTGCTGGCGGTCAAGCCGGATCAGGTTTCGGGGGTGCTGGCGGATATCCGCAGCCACTTCACGAAGAAGCACCTGCTGATCTCCATCGCTGCCGGGGTGCCGCTGGCGAAGGTCGAAGCCGGGTTGGGAAGCGGGCGGTTGATCCGCGTGATGCCGAATACGCCCGCACTGGTTGGCGCGTCTGCCGCAGCCTTCGCTCTGGGTAAAGACGCGCGCCCGCAGGACACCGCGCTCGCCCAAAAGCTGCTCTCCGCTGTCGGCTTGGCGTTCCAGGTCAAGGAATCCTTGCTGGACGCCGTCACGGGCCTGAGCGGCAGCGGGCCGGCCTACGTCTATATGTTCATTGAGGGATTGAGCGACGGCGGCGTGGCGGCAGGCCTGCCGCGCGAGATCGCGACCAGGCTAGCGGCGCAAACCGTCCTGGGCAGCGCGAAGATGGTCCTGGAAACCGGCCTGCATCCCGGCGCCCTCAAAGATATGGTGACCAGCCCCGGCGGCACGACCATCGAGGGGGTCCACGAGCTGGAGAAAGGCAAGCTCCGCGGCACACTCATCAGCGCCGTGCGCGCGGCATCCGAGAAGTCGAAGAAGCTGGGGCAGGGGTAGGGGGACGTGAGGAGTGAAACGTGATTCGTGAAACGTGAAACGTGAAACGTGATTCGTGAAACGTGAAACGTGAAACGTGATTCGTGAAACGTGATACCTGATGCGTGATACCTGAGCGCAAAGGAGCGCCTGCCTCACGCCTCACGTTTCACGTTTCACTCCTCACGTTTCACGCCTCACGTTTCACACTTCCCCAGCAACTCCCTCACATCCACCGCCTCCATGCCCGCCGCGCGAATGGCCCTCATCCCTAAATCCGTGTCCTCGTAAGCGCGGCAGAACCGCGGCGCCACACCGATGCGGCGCGCCGCTTCCAGGAAGATATCGGGCGCCGGCTTCTGGTGCACCACATCCTCACTGGTCACAACGGCATCGAACAACGGGAGGATGTCCAAATGCTCGAGCACTTGCGTGATGACTCGCAGGGTCCCGCCGGAGGCCACCGCCAGGGGAATTCGGCCGTAATGCTCCTGCGCAATACCCACCACGGTGTTAATCGGCTCGACCTGGGCGATAAGCGGGAGATATTCCGCCTCCTTCTCGCGAGCGACGGCCATTGCATCTAGAGCGACGCCTTGTTCGGCGCTCAACAGCTTCAGGATATCGCGGGACGGCACGCCGCCCAGCGCGTAGAAGCGGGCCTGCGGAAACTGGAACTGATGCCGGGTGGCAATCACCTGCCAGGCGCGCCAGTGTAGCGGCATGGTGTCCGCCAGCGTGCCGTCACAGTCGAAGATGATGCCCCGGGGATGACGGGGACTCTGATTATGTTTAGCGAAAGCCATGGGTCAGAACATCGTCAGGTATTACGTGTCCGGCAGCGCGAAATGGGCACCGCCAGCGGCGCCTCACACCTTCAACGCCGCGAGCCTTTCCTCCAGGTCGTTCGCCATGAGCGGCTCGATGATCGGGTCGAGATCGCCCTCGAGGACAAACGGCAGGTTGTAGAGCGTCAGCTCGATGCGGTGGTCCGTTACGCGGTTCTGAGGAAAGTTGTAGGTGCGGATGCGCTCGTTGCGCTCGCCTGTGCCCACCTGTTCCTTCCGCTGGTCGGCGTATTTCTTGTTCTCTTCCGCCACCTTGCGCTCCAGCAAACGCGACCGCAGCACCGTCAGCGCCCGCGCCTTGTTCTTCTGCTGCGAACGCTGGTCGGCGCAGCGGACCAGCACGCCGGTCGGCTTGTGCACAATCTGGACGGCCGAATCCGTAGTATTAACGCCCTGGCCGCCGGGGCCCGACGCGCGGCAGACCGAGATGTCCAGGTCCTCCGGCTTGAGTTCCACGTCCACTTCCTGGGCTTCGGGCAACACCGCCACCGTGCAGGTGCTGGTGTGAATCCGCCCTTGGGCCTCGGTCGCCGGCACGCGCTGCACGCGGTGCACTCCACTCTCGTACTTGAGCCGCTTATAAACGTCGGTGCCGTTAAGCTGGAAGATCACCTCCTTGAAACCGCCAAGGTCGGACGAGCTCGAGTCCAGGCCCTCGACCTTCCAGCCGCGAGCCTCGGCATAGCGGGTGTACATCCGGTACAGGTCAGCCGCAAACAAAGCGGACTCCTGGCCGCCCGCGCCGGCGCGGATCTCGATGATGGTGTTGCGGGAATCCGCCGGGTCGGGCGGCAGAATGCCGCGCTGGACTTCCAGGCCCAACCGCTTCTCTTGGGCTTCCAGCCGGGCCAGCTCCTCCGTGGCCATCTGTGCCAGTTCGGATTCCGCCGGCTCCGCCGCGAGCAAGGCCCGGTTCTCCGCCAGCTCGGCCAGGGTCTTGAGGTAGGCCTGCCCCTGCGCCACGAGCGCCTTTAGCCGGGCGTAGTCCTTCCCCAACTCCTGCGCCCGCTGCTGATTGGCAAACACCTTCGGGTCGCTCAACGCGGCTTCGACCTCAGCCAGGCGGCGGGCGAACTTCTCAATGTGGGGACTTAAGTCCATAAGGCAACAAGCGCCGAATTCAGATCAAGATCGGTTTGCAGGGGCCAAAAGCAATCCGCCCGTAGAGTCTCCTAACCCTGCGGGCGGATGGGCAAAAAAGACGCTAACGCCGCTTCTTCTTCATGGTCGCCGCGGCTGCCTGGGCAGCCCGGGTCTTGACCATGCGCTGCTGGAACTTGTCCACCCGGCCGGCGGTGTCCACAAACTTCTGCTGGCCGGTGAAGAAAGGATGGCAGGCGTTGCAAATACCCACGATAATCACCGGCTTGGTGGAGCGGGTCTTGATTACGTTGCCGCACGCGCAACGAATCTCCGCATCCACATACTTCGGATGTATTTTCTCTTTCATTAGAGGGCGCAAAAGATACCACCCGCCAGAGCCAACACAAGCCCTATTTCGGTCCTTTCGGTTTCTACGGACGCAACGCGCGCCCGCCGCCGACCTTCGCGCATCCGACGGTCAGAGCTGGACTTCGACGGGTTCGCTGGTGGTTGCGAGCGGCTTGAGGTTAAACTCGACGCGGACAGTGACTTTCTCGCCGACCAGGTTTTTGGGTACTCGCCATGAGTACGAGCAGGTGCCACCTCACCCAAACTCCAGGTTGCCGTCCTTGATCTTGCTGCCCTTTGCATCGGTTATGGTGAACGTCGGTTTCGACGGCTCCAGCCGGAACTTCTCGCCTTTGCGAAAGGTGGAATACACCTCCCCGCCCGCCCCGGACACGCTCGCGCTGATGCGCAGGTTGAATTCCGAGTCTTGCTTCGGGGCGGCGGACTCGGCGCGGGCGCGGAGCAGCGTGAGTCTGGGGTTAGCCTTAGTGGCAGTGACCTTGACCTCCAGGGGCGCTCCACAGCGCAGCGAGTTGGCCTGCCCGGCGGCAATGCGGACGGGGTCCTGCATGGCGCGCCGGGTGGCGGACACCATCACCTGGTCACGCAGGGCGGCTTTACCGATGAGTTCGCACGCGTAAAGCCGGTAGTTGCCTGGCGGCACTTGAATCTTCCCGTCCGCCGGGCCGGCGCGTATGAGCTGCCACTGTGCGTCGGGCTGCTCCCAGGCCAGCGTTACGGTGCGCACTTGGTCCCCGCGCGGCTCCAGCACGACCTCGGCCAGCGCCTCAGCCCAGGGCTCCAGCCGCAAGGACGTATTGTCCGCGGTCAGGGTCAGCTTGTACGCCTGCGAACCGAAATAGACCAACGGGCTGAAGCTGGACGACTCGGTTTGGGCGAAATCAGTCTCGAACGCGCCGGAACCGTCCGCGTCTTGCAGCAAGCTGTCACCGGCGGTAAAGTACCACGACTTCCCGGTCCGATTGGTGATGATCTGTGGCGGCGGCACGTCGCCCAGGCGCAGGTTGCTGTTGCCGTCATACACTCCCATCTTTTGCCTGATCCCCCTTAGGTTCGCCATCGCCTCCACATACCAGCCGGCCTTGAGGCGCAGTTGGCCGATCATCGAGGTGACGCGGGGTGTTGATGCGGTGCTGCGGAGCAGCGCGGTATTGTAAAGATAGGTCTGTGCGTAATAGACCGGCTGTCCGCCGGCGATCTTCGTCCCCTCGGGAGCCGCGATCGGGCCAAAGAGCACCTGCTCCGGCGCCGTCGTCCCGCGGTCACTGGCCGGAACCACGCGCGACACAACCGGGTCGTCCGTCAAATCCCCGTTCTGGTTCATGTCCACGATCAGCTTGTCGTAGCCTTTGCCGTCGCCCTTCGACTCATCCAGCCGATACAAGAACGCGGCCCCGGCCCGGCTCTCGCGGCATTGACCGTATAGCGCGTGGGCGGAGACCGCTTTGGGTTCCTTCTTGATCGCGGCCGGCTTGGACAACTGCAGCATCCCGTACACGCCGGAGCCGCCGGGAAAGGCCATGACGTCTTTGGCGGGAATGGTTCGAAAGGTCAGAGGAAAATCCGCAGCCGAAGCAGTGGCAACTGCCGCCCCCGCCGCCAGCGCCCACAAATAGCGCGGTCTAATCATAGCAATCCTTTGTTTTGAACTGATGGCGCCATCTTGCGCCCGCCCGCCCTGGCCGTCAAGGCAGAGTTTTCGCCTTGGACATCCACCCGTATTCAGTGTTCTATCTAGGCCCGCAATGGCTATGGATGAGACGAATTCACTGATCGAGCAGCGCAAGGCGAAACTCGCCGCGCTGCGGGCGAAGGGTATTGACCCGTTCAAGAACAAGTTCAGCCCCACAGAAACCTGCCAGCAGGCGCGCGATCATTACGCCGAGGGCCGCGAGGTGGCGGTGGCGGGCCGCATCACCGCTCATCGTGATATGGGCAAGAGCATGTTCATTGACGTGCGCGACCAGAGCGGGCGGCTCCAGGTCTATGCGCAGAAGAATGTGCTCGGGGACGAGCAATTCGACATCTTCCGGCACCTGGACTTGGGGGACTTCCTCGGGGCGCGGGGGACGCTATTCACCACGAAGACCGGAGAGATTTCCATCCGGCTGGAGTCGTTTGCGATACTGGCCAAGGCGCTGCGTCCGCCGCCCGAGAAATGGCACGGGCTGGCCGACACCGAGATTCGCTACCGCCAGCGCTACCTGGACCTGATCGCCAGCCCGGACGTGAAGCAGGTCTTCCTCCGGCGGAGCCAGATCATCCGAGAAATGCGCGCTTTCCTCAATGACCGCGGCTACGTCGAGGTCGAGACACCGATGATGCAGGCGATTCCGGGGGGCGCGGCGGCCCAGCCGTTCAAGACGTATCACAACGCGCTCGGGTGCGATTTCTATCTCCGCATCGCGCTGGAGCTTTCGCTCAAGCGCCTGCTGGTCGGCGGCATAGACAAAGTATTCGAGATCGGGCGCAACTTCCGCAACGAGGGCCTGTCCCGCAAACACAACCCCGAGTTCACGATGCTCGAAGCCTACCAGGCCTACGGAGATTACGAGAGCATGATGGAACTGGTGCAGTCCATGATCTGCCACGTCGCCCAGACCGTGCTCAAGACGCTGGTCATCAAGCGGTCAGTGAAGCAGCAACTTAGTAGTGCTCTTCAGTCGGCCATAGACATTCTTGTCGACCTCGACCGAAAGGCTATTGACAGCACACCTTCATTGGAGGACGAGCAAATCGCGGCTGCGTTCCAAAGAATGAAAGGGTCTGTGAGTCCTAAACTGAAAGAACTACGAGGCTTGCAGGCCAACCTCGAAAAGGGCGATGAGAAACACGAGGACATTGCTAAGGGAGCTAAGGATCTTTGTGAGGCTGGGGGCGCAGCCATGGCTAAGTTCAGAAGGGACATTACCAAACGCAGCGTGCCTGCGGGAGACGTCGAGAAGTGGGTTGGGAATATCCTCGAGCCAGTCAATCGCTTGGAAAGAGCCATTGAGAGTCTGGAAACCTGCACCATCGCCGAAATTGATCTTGGGAAGTGGGAGAGGCGCGAATACAAACAGTTGGTGAGGGACAGAGTGAAAGCAAAAGCTGGGCATCCCGATTGGTTTGCACTTTCTCCGGAAGAACGACGCCGCGTTGCGATTCATGATTTGAAGCTCGGCGGGGACATCGCGGCGGGCTATGAAGACTTCGAGGTCACGGGAGCGGTGTTTGAAAAGCTGGTGGAGCCGACGCTAATCCAGCCCACATTCGTCACCCACTTGCCGAAGGAACTTGTGCCACTGGCGAAGCTCTCCCCCAACGACCCTACTACGGTCGAGGTCTTCGAATGCTGCATCAACGGCCAGGAGATTGCGCCGGCTTACACCGAGCAGAACGACCCCATCGAGCAACGCGAGCGGCTGGAGCACCAGGCCGGAGGCGAGCAGCAGAAGCTGGACGAGGATTTCCTGGTCGCCCTGGAACACGGCATGCCGCCCGCCGGTGGCATGGGCCTGGGCATAGACCGTCTGTGCATGATGTTGCTGGGGCAGGAGAGCATCCGGGATGTCATCCTCTTTCCTCAGTTGAAGCCCAAGTAGGCCCGGCTCGGCCCGGTTCAAAGCTTTACCAGGCTACCCCTTCAAGGCTAATCTCCCTCATGGCTAACGAAACACCTGCATCGCCAACCGTCGCGGCTGGCGCGCCCGCAATGTCCGATTTCATCCGTGACATTGTCACAGCGCACGTATCGGAGAAGAAATACCCCCAAATCCACACGCGCTTTCCCCCGGAGCCGAACGGCTATCTGCACATCGGCCACGCCAAGTCCATTTGCCTCAACTTCGGCATCGCCCGCGAGTTCGGCGGCATCTGCAACCTGCGCATGGATGACACCAACCCGACCAAGGAAGACGTCGAGTACGTGGATTCCATTACCGAAGACGTGAAGTGGCTAATCAGCGCCTGGGCGGATGACCGCCTTGGACTCAAGCCCAAGGGCAAGACCCCCGAAGCACGACCGGTCAACGGGAAGATGGACTTCTACCTGGCACCCATAGTTCCCGCGGCTCAAGGCTCCGCCCAGCTCGAGCCATTTTACGCCAGCGACTACTTTGATCAGACGTACGAATACGCCGTGCAGCTCATCAAGAAGGGGGTCGCCTACGTGGATGATCTTTCACCCGAGGACACCGACAAGTACCGGGGCGCGCCGGACCGGCCCGGCAAGGAGAGCCCCTTCCGCAACCGTTCGATCGAGGAAAGCCTGGATCTATTCACACGGATGAAGAACGGCGAGTTCCCCGACGGCACTCGCACGCTGCGAGCCAAGATTGACATGACCTCGCCCAATGTCTGGATGCGCGACCCGGTGCTCTACCGCATTCGCCACTCGGAACATCATCATACCGGGGACAAGTGGTGCATCTACCCGATGTACGACTTTGCGCATTGCCTGAGCGATTACATCGAAGGCATCACCCACTCGATCTGCACGCTGGAATTCGAGGTGCACCGGCCGCTTTACGATTGGATCCTCGAACAGCTCGATTTGCCCCGGCCCCTGCCTCACCAGTACGAGTTCGCCCGGCTCAGCCTCGGCTACACCGTGATGAGCAAGCGCAAGCTGATGCAACTGGTCAAGGAAGGCCACGTTTCCGGCTGGGATGATCCGCGCATGCCGACCATTAGCGGCCTGCGCCGCCGCGGCGTCACCCCGGAGGCGTTGCGCCACTTCGCCTACAATATCGGCATCACCAAGTACAACGGCATCACCGATGTCGCAGTGCTGGAGTATTCCATCCGCGAGGACCTTAACCGGCGCGCCCTGCGGCGGCTGGGGGTGCTCCGCCCGGTCAAAGTCGTCGTCACGAACTATCCCGCCGGCCAGGTCGAAGAACTGGACGCGGTCAATAATCCGGAAGACCCGGGGGCCGGCTCACGCAAGGTGCCCTTCAGCCGCGAGCTATACATCGAGGGCGACGATTTCATGGAAACACCGCCGCCGAAGTACTTTCGGCTGCGTCCCGGCGGCGAGGTGCGCTTGAAGTATGCCTACATCATCAAGTGCGAGGAAGTCCTGAAAGACGCCGGCGGCCGGGTGGTGGAACTCCGCTGCACCGCCGACCTGGGCAGCAAGACCGGCGGCCCGACCGCCGGGCGCAAGGTCAAGGGGACCATCCACTGGGTCAGCGCTCCTCACGCGGTTGACGTGGAGGTGCGGCTTTATGATCGGCTCTTCACCGTGCCGGAACCGGACGCGAGCGGCGATTTCAAGCAGCATCTCAACCCGCTCTCGCTCGAGGTCCTCACGGCCAAATGCGAGCCGAGCCTTACAGAGGCGCGGCCCGAACTCCGTTACCAGTTTGAGCGCCTCGGTTACTTTGCCCTGGATAAGGACCGCCAGCCCGACAAGCTGGTGCTGAACCGCACGATCACCCTGAAAGACACCTGGGCCAAAGAAGCGCAGAAGAAATAGCATCGCGCCGGCCCGCTGGCGTACTTCCCAGGCTTGTGGCCTGGCCTCTCCTCGCAGGCACGACTGTGGACAAAGTAGCGCAGATTTTCAATCTGCCGTATCGCCGATTTGTAATCGGCAGGGTCGCGGATGCTTGCTGGCGCTTCGAGCGTACGCACCCGCTGCAGAATGCAATTCTGCGAGACAGCAGATTGAAAATCTGTCGCGCCATGACAAGCCCAGGGAGAGGGGCGGGTCTCGG
>CAZVFC010000034.1:0-97095 GCA_964625855.1 uncultured Verrucomicrobiota bacterium
CTGTAGCCCGGCCCCAACCATCCTGGATAGACCGCACCCCCCATACCGCTTACGAATGATTGCCGACATGGAGGCTAACCCGGACTTCTACGACGCGCTTCAACGGGGCCGCGCTCAATTGAGCGCGGAATGTCGCCTGGTCGCTTGGGAGGTTGGTGCTGTGAATGGTGCTTCAACGGGGCCGCGCTCAATTGAGCGCGGAATGTCTTGGGCAAAGAACAGGCTCCCGGCCACGTCGGGGCCGCTTCAACGGGGCCGCGCTCAATTGAGCGCGGAATGCGCGAAGCAGGGAAGCACGGCGCGCAACCTGCGCATTCTGCTTCAACGGGGCCGCGCTCAATTGAGCGCGGAATGTCATCCTGGAAGGGCTCGGGCCGGGAGCCAACCGCCGCTTCAACGGGGCCGCGCTCAATTGAGCGCGGAATGCGCACCCGCGCGCGACGCGATGGACGCCACAGGCTGCGAGCTTCAACGGGGCCGCGCTCAATTGAGCGCGGAATGAGCAACGTAATAAGAACAGAGACAACAGCGACAGAAAGGCTTCAACGGGGCCGCGCTCAATTGAGCGCGGAATGCTCCGACCCGCGAAGACCGCGCAAGCTGGTACAACGAGCTTCAACGGGGCCGCGCTCAATTGAGCGCGGAATGGAGAAGAGTGCTCGCGAGAGGGCATCGTGCGATTCTGCTTCAACGGGGCCGCGCTCAATTGAGCGCGGAATGGTCAAGCTGCTCCTCGCGCAACGTCACCGGCTCACCCTGGCTTCAACGGGGCCGCGCTCAATTGAGCGCGGAATGCGATCAGGTATTGGCCAGCCGGAAAGCGGCATCGGGGCTTCAACGGGGCCGCGCTCAATTGAGCGCGGAATGTTCAGCGGGGGTGGGTCTGACGGGTCGGGTGGATACTGCTTCAACGGGGCCGCGCTCAATTGAGCGCGGAATGGCGGAGAATTTCGGGCAGGTGCTGTGCGTAAATGGCACAGGCCAGCGGGTGCTTCAGCGGGGCCGCGCTCAATTGAGCGCGGAATGCGGGGATGATGTGGGGCGGCTGGATGCGGCGCTGAAGCTTCAACGGGGCCGCGCTCAATTGAGCGCGGAATGTTCATATCCCGTCGTTGGTGTCTGGAAACCCTCAATGCTTCAACGGGGCCGCGCTCAATTGAGCGCGGAATGCCGAGGGCTTGCAACAGCCCAGAAGCCAAACCACATGCTTCAACGGGGCCGCGCTCAATTGAGCGCGGAATGTTCTTCAAACTCAGGTTTTACGCCCGCGGGGCGCAAGGCTTCAACGGGGCCGCGCTCAATTGAGCGCGGAATGCCAGTGCTGGGTCTGGCAGGCGGCGGGCCACCAGTCGGCGCTTCAACGGGGCCGCGCTCAATTGAGCGCGGAATGATTTCCACTGTTGGCGCGGGTGGCGAGCATGGCGCTGCTTCAACGGGGCCGCGCTCAATTGAGCGCGGAATGATCCCATTGTATTTTCAGCGGGTTTCCAAGACCGCCGCGCTTCAACGGGGCCGCGCTCAATTGAGCGCGGAATGGCGGTGGATAGGTTCATGCGGGGGGCGTAATATATTGCTTCAACGGGGCCGCGCTCAATTGAGCGCGGAATGCTCCATCTCCGCCGCCGTAATCATCTCATACGAAATGCTTCAACGGGGCCGCGCTCAATTGAGCGCGGAATGCACGGAGCAACGTAGTGTACAACTGCGTGGTGTATTGGCTTCAACGGGGCCGCGCTCAATTGAGCGCGGAATGATTTATTTAGACAGACAAGCCTAAACCGTTGAAAATGCTTCAACGGGGCCGCGCTCAATTGAGCGCGGAATGTGAGCCTCGCCCCCCGCGTTCGCCTGGGCCTCGGCGCTTCAACGGGGCCGCGCTCAATTGAGCGCGGAATGCAGGATCCCTGGGCTCGAACAGGACTCGGGGGTCAGCTTCAACGGGGCCGCGCTCAATTGAGCGCGGAATGCTGTCCGATTTTCGCTGCGAAATTGTCGAGCTGTTTCCGCTTCAACGGGGCCGCGCTCAATTGAGCGCGGAATGGCCCTCACCCCAATCGTCCGCGAAATCATCCGACTGCTTCAACGGGGCCGCGCTCAATTGAGCGCGGAATGTCATATAAGCGGATATGAGAGTGTATGAGCACAATGAGCTTCAACGGGGCCGCGCTCAATTGAGCGCGGAATGAGGCGCGATCCAGGCTCCAGTTGATATGTTCAAGATTGCTTCAACGGGGCCGCGCTCAATTGAGCGCGGAATGCGGAAGCGATAGTCGTAGAGTTCGCCGTCGTAGAGGCAGCTTCAACGGGGCCGCGCTCAATTGAGCGCGGAATGTTGTTTGTCCACTTCCTGTGTGGTGCGGATGAAGTTGCTTCAACGGGGCCGCGCTCAATTGAGCGCGGAATGCATTTATTTGGAAGTGTCGTATCTTTAGGTGTAGCCCGCTTCAACGGGGCCGCGCTCAATTGAGCGCGGAATGCCAGCTTCCACCGCCACGCCCCCACCCCATTCGAGCTGCTTCAACGGGGCCGCGCTCAATTGAGCGCGGAATGTCCGCCAGGCCTTCGCCCCCATGGCGTCTTACGGCGCTTCAACGGGGCCGCGCTCAATTGAGCGCGGAATGCCATCCTGACCGGCTGGCATTCGGGATCAGAGCAGAGCTTCAACGGGGCCGCGCTCAATTGAGCGCGGAATGAACATTTCTCAGGCAATTCGAGTCCACGGCCGCGGAGCTTCAACGGGGCCGCGCTCAATTGAGCGCGGAATGCTGCCGGGCCAGCCTGTGGCCCGGACGGCGAGGGACTGCTTCAACGGGGCCGCGCTCAATTGAGCGCGGAATGATCAGTTGCAATGCTGGTGATGCCAGAGGCAACGTCGCTTCAACGGGGCCGCGCTCAATTGAGCGCGGAATGTTGACGGCGACGATCACGAAAGCCAGCCGCTAACGAGCTTCAACGGGGCCGCGCTCAATTGAGCGCGGAATGCCTGGTATGAATTTACAAACGCCACTCCGTATGCGCTGGCTTCAACGGGGCCGCGCTCAATTGAGCGCGGAATGCGGTGGTGTTGCCCGTGGGAATCCTCTGGGCGATGGGGCTTCAACGGGGCCGCGCTCAATTGAGCGCGGAATGCACTTATCCCATAACGGTTCCCAGCACATTGGGGCCTCGCTTCAACGGGGCCGCGCTCAATTGAGCGCGGAATGCACCTTGCGCCGTGGCAGATCAGACATCGGCCACAGGGCTTCAACGGGGCCGCGCTCAATTGAGCGCGGAATGAGGGAGCACGCGGGCATTCCACAGCTTCTAACATGGGGCTTCAACGGGGCCGCGCTCAATTGAGCGCGGAATGGCGGAATTGCCCTGCCGTCGCGTAGGGTGTCACTGGTGCTTCAACGGGGCCGCGCTCAATTGAGCGCGGAATGCCGGGCGGGCCGGAGCGGGATTTGCAGAGGCCGATGACGCTTCAACGGGGCCGCGCTCAATTGAGCGCGGAATGAGCGTCTTCATTCTGTCCGCAAAGGACGGGCGTGACAAGAGCAAGATGCGAGCACCCTCGCCTCAGGTATTCTCTCCGGGCACTGGTGCGAGCCAAGGCCGCGACCAAGGTCTTGCCGGGCAGCGCGTTGCGGTACGCGAGCGCCATGAGGTGTTTCCCCGCCACCAGGCCGCTCGCGTCAGGTAATATGTCAAAGAACCGTTTAGAAAGCATAGCACGGCGCCTCCATCTTAAGATAGGGCACGCCCAGCGCCGTAATCACCCGGTCGCCCCGGCCTTCCGCGGGGCCGAGCACGACGAAGATTACCTGGTCTTCGCGATGGTTGATGGCTTCGCTCAACTCGGACTCCAGGCTGGTCTTCTCCGCCGCACTGAGGTCGCACTCGAAGACAGAGAACTGGAGGTGGTCGCCGTAGTTCTTGCAGACCTTGAACACGCGGCGCAATCGTTTGGCGTCGGCGATGTCGTAGCAAACGAGGTAGGTGGTGCGCATGGTCTGAGGAAGTCTAGAGTCTGGAGTCTAAAGTCTCGAGTCCACAGTCCACAGTCCACGGTCCACAGCCCCAAGTGGCAAATAGACGCGGGGGTGCGGGGAGAGGCGAGGGGAGGAAGTCATCGGGTGGTGAGGGAACATCCAACATCCAACATCCGACAACCAACAACCAACAACCAAGGGAGGCGAGGGGAGGAGGTCATCGCGTGGTGAGGGAACATCCAACATCCAACATCCGACAACCAACAACCAACAACCAAGGGAGGCGAGGGGAGGAGGTCATCGCGTGGTGAGGGGGACGTATTCGGGGATTTCACCGGTGAGGACTTTGGCCAGGAGGCGGGCCTGAAGTTCCAAGGCACGGCGGTAGCTCACTTTGTAGTCAAAGACGGGGTGGGTGAGCAGGGCGCTCATGCGTTGCTCGTAAGCCTGGAAGAAGCGCTTGCGGCCGGGGGCGGTGAGATTGACAGCCTGGCCGGCCTGGACGAAGTCCTCGGCGCTGAGAATGCGGTTGTTGATGCAGGTGAGCACCGCCGATTCGGCCACCAGCGGGCGGAACTCTTCCATCAGATCCAGGGCGAGCGCGGGACGGCCAAAGCGCGGCTGATGGTAGAAGCCCACATAAGGATCGAAGCCGACAGCCAGCGCGGCGAGCAGACAATCCTTGGCGAGCAAGCTGTAAGCGAGGGAAAGCAAGGCGTTGACCGGATCGGTGGGCGGGCGTCGGTTGCGGCCCTGGAAGTTGAAGGTGAAGACCTCCCGGGTGGGCATTTCCAGGCCAGGCAGTTGGTCGTCCAGTTCATCCGCCGGCTTGATCATGCCGTTGAACTGCTCGAAGTAGGCCGCGGCGGCGCTGCCTTCCACGCCCAGCAGGGATTCGAGCGACTCCGCGCGGGCGGCGGCTTCGGCGCATTGCTTGAGCTTGAGGAGGGTGGCCGGTGGGGCTTCGACATGGTTCCGCATAAGGAGGGTGCGGTGGTTGCGGATTTTGCCCTGCACGAATTGCCGCGCCAGGCGCAGGCAGGTGGTTGGGTCGCGGGCGAGGCGGAACTGCTCGATGCGGAGGAAGACGTTCTTCAGCTCGTGGCCACGGGTCAGGCCGTAGAACCAGCCACCCATCGAGAAATAGGTCACCGGCACCTCCAACTCGCAGAGGGTCTGGATGGCCTGGGTGGTGATCTGGATGTTGCCGAACAACGCCACGTGCGACACGTCGTTGATGCGCACTTCCTCCACAAGCGAGGCTTCCTGCTTAATCTGGAGCACTTCATCCTTGCGGCCGATGCGGAGCCCCTGCGTGCTGAGGTAGAGCGCCCGCGCATCGTCGCGCGCCGCGATGAGCCGGCGCACCGTAGCAGCCGACGTGAGGAGGCTCTGATCCGTCTGGCCGGCGGATGGCGGCTGCTCGGCGGGAGAAGTGAGCCTCCTCAGGTCGGCTGCTACAGGGAGATTGGCCAACAGGCGTGTTTCGTCGGGCAGGCAGATCGTGACCAGCGAGCAGCGGGGGCACTTGGGAGAAGCAACCAGCGGCGCGGGAATGGCGGCGGCGGCTGTGTCTCGGGCCGCGGCGATGCGCTCCTCGACCCACTGCGCCAGTTCCGGTGTGATGGGCAGCCGCACCCGTTGCTTCGTCTCACGGTAATAGACCACACCCTCGTTGCAGGTGTAGCCGTTGTCCCGGAGGATGAGCGCCTGCACACCGAGCTGCATCCGGTCCGCGTCCCACAGTTCATTCCCCGCCTCGCCGGCTTTGGGCGGGCCGGCCTTGTAGTCCACCGGGCAAACCTCCAGTGCGGAGAACAAGTCGCCCACCTCACCCGTCTCGCCCTGAACCGCGCCCACCCGCACTTCCACCAAATCCATCTTGGCTGTGACCCCCAGGCGGTCGGAGCCCATCTGCACCGAGCGAGAATGGATGACCTCGCCAGTTGAGGTTTGAGCGTTGAGGGCTGACGGAGGCGCGCCCGGCGCGGTGCCGTCCTCCGTCCTCCGTCCTCTGTCCTCTGAAGTCTGCCCTCCGGCCTCTTCCTTCTTCCTTCTCCCTTCTGCCTTCCCCGCTGGTGGCAGATCACCCTTACCGGAATCCACGCGGCGATGCAGCGCCTTGCCCCGCAGCGTGTCAGCGCTCTCCACGAAGACCCCCTCAACGAACTCGTAGTAGAACAAGCGCGGGCAATAGACGAACTCATTGAGCATCCGGGCGGGAAGTATTTGAGTGGGGAGTGCGGGGTGCGGAGTGGGGAGTGGAGTGACGACCGTGGACTGTGGACTGTGGACCGTGGACTGTGGACTGTGGACTGTGGACCGTGGACTGTGGACCGTGGACTGTGGACTGTGGACTGTGGACTCTGAACCTCGGCCTTCGGACTTCGGACTTCGAACCTGGCCCTCGGCCAGCCCCTCCCGCCGCAGGATTTCCAGCGCCTTGGCGCGGATGGCCGCACCGCGATCCTCACCGGGCGGTTGCCCACGGCGGTCCGATTGGGTTTCCGTCAAACGGTTTCCAGCGGGCAAACTCAGCCGATCCGACTCGCTGCAGGTCTCCGGGTCATTCATGGTGCTCCGCCGGACCGGCGGCTCTGCTGTTCCTTTCTTCGGACCCATTCACGGCAGGTCCTCCGGCTTGCTGCAAGACGCAGGCGGGGCATCCGTGATTTCCTTAACCAGTTGGTAATGTCGGCGGAAGGCGGCCACGAGAGTGCGGTCTTCAATGATCTGCTTGAAGATCAGCAGAAACTTGTCGGCGTGCGGTCCCTGTTCCGCAAAGGGTTCCAGGGTCGCGCCGGCCATCTCACGCCACAGCTCGGGGTCGCTGCTCCACTTCTTGTAGAACTTGGCCTTCTCCCAGCCGTAGTTGACCGAGGCCGCAACCTGAGGCCATTGGCCATCCGGCATGAACTGCACCAGCACCCGCCGGCAGTCACAGCCGGACTCCGTGCAGTAAAACTCCCGCAGGAGGTGCCTGGTCGGCAAGCCGAGCGACGCGAGGCCCGGCGTTTCGCACACCCGCATCTCCGCCATCGCAACGTCGTGGCAAATCAGGTCAAAGGGTTCGAGCGGCATACTTGAGTCCGGGTTCGTAAGTGTCCGGCGCCTGGATTCCGAGGCGCCCGCGCTTTTCCTTTACCTTGCGCACTGGGCAGTTCAGCAGGCAAGCAATTTTGTGGTCGGACACCTTGCCCAACAAAGCGATTTCTTCCGGTTGCCAGTTCCGGCGTTTGGGTGCCGGATTCTTTATGCCAAGGGCTGCTCGGCGGTGGACAATCGCCGACAGCGTTCGGCCGGTCAGCCGGCGGACCTGCTCCGCCGGCAAGGAGCTCAGCAGTTCATCCTCCTCAGCCGACCAGCCGGCGCGAATCGGCAATGGATTGGCGATTCCTTTCCAGTAACGGCGTACTTGCACCACATTTAGCGGCCGTCCCAGCCGCCGCGCCACTTCACGATCAGGCAGCTTGCCCAGGAGCGCGTCCTCTTCGGGTTTCCATGGGCGCGGTCTTGAGATGCCGCCGAATTTTGGGATTCCCAGCGTTTGCCGACGGAGCTGTACGCCACGCTCGCCGCGACCCAACCGGCGCGCCACTTCCGCGTCGCTGGCGGTGCCCAGCAGCTTTTCCTCCCGTTTGGTCCAGAGCGGGACGGAGCGCTTGAGCGGAATGCGCAGGGCCCAGCGCCGCGACCGGATGGCGCCTTCGGACCGGCCAAATGCTTTGGCCAATTCGGCGTCAGGCTTCGTTCCGAGCCTGCCATCTTCTGCGGGCGTCCAGAGCCGCAACCAGGGGTTGACATGGCCCCGCGTCGCCAATTGGCGCCTCACCCGCGCCGCGAGCATGCGCCGCCAGGACGCCGGCTTCGGTCGTCGCCCTGCCGTTCGGGACAGGGCCGTGATGCGGCGCATGCGCTGTGGCGTGGCATGTTCCCTGGCCACCCGCCGCATCAGCGCGTGCGTTCCCTCAGTCCGTGCCTCGACCCCCAGCGCGCCCCGCCACTTTTTCAACGTGGTGGTGCTGACGCCCCAATGGTGCGCCACCGCGATGGCCGATTCCAACTTCACGGCCTCGACCAAATCGCCGCAGAGAATCAACGAGCGCGTCCCCCACTTCACCGGCCATGGGATCGGTCCGTCAGCATAGCCGCCCACCTTGACTTTCCCGCGCATCTCGCAGGCCAGGAACCCGCCCCGGCGCGTGCGGGGCGGCCTGTAGGGACCGCCCAACAATCCAGTTCTCAGGCCGAGGCTCAACATAGCGACGGGTCAAAGGGCGTTCATTGCCTTGGCCGTGCCCAACAACCGCATTTCCTGCGACGTCCATTCCCGAACTTCTTGCTGCCGGCCACCCCGGTAGCGCGTGTAACTTTTTGGCTTCGAGGCCTTCATTGGTGTGTCTGGGTGGGCTCAGGCGCTCGGGTGAGGGATTGGAAACCGGGCAAGCCAAAGTACCCCGCATATAGGGGTGAGGCCATCAGGAGAACCACCAGGGGTAGCGCTCCTGTGGGCGTTTTTGGCCTAAAGGGCCTCAGATCGCAACGGTTGGGCTCGCCTGTGGGTTTCCCCCCAGGGATGCGAACGGCGTTGAGGAAGAACCGTCCAGCTACGGACGCCTCAGCGAACGCGGTGTTGGGCCACCACTCGGCCATGAAGCCGGCCTTCTGGAACAGCCAGTGATGCACGCCATTCAAACGGCGCACGGCGCACCCGTGCCGCTCCGCCCAGGCGCGCACCGCTGATTCCAGGCCGGAGGTCCGCTCCATGCGCCGCTCGGGCCGCCGGCGTTTACATTCCTCGGGCGCGAGGACCTGGCGACCACGCCGGCGTGCTGGAGATAAAGAGATCATTCCCTCTCATCGTCAACCGAGACAAACAGCCTCGACTCCCGCCATCAAACCCAACCCGCAGTGCCGGCCCGCGCCAACCGCGAGCGGGCCTGGCATTTTCACGCCTTCCTTGAAACGCAGCCTCAAGTGAATGGCGGTCTTGCTCAACAAATGATCGGGCCGGATATAGCCGCACGGTCGTTTGTTCCGGTCATACTTGTGCGCCGAGAGCGCTTTGGGAAAAACTGACACCGTGCTCCACTCGAACTCGCACGCTTGTTCAACGCCGGATTGCTGAAGTGCCTTTTCGATGAGCTTACGAGTCTTGTCCGGCTTGTGGTCGTCGTGGCCGGGCAGGACTACTGGCGTAACGCTAGCCCAGTTAGTCGCCGGTTCAGTATAGAAGTGGGCCACATTATCTCGGTGCGCACGCACAAGTGTGGGTGGACGCACGATTTTCGTCTCAGGAGTAGGACGGAGTCTCTGGCCGGCAAGTAGTTTTGCAAGGTGATGCAGCACCCGGTCATCGCCTAAAGGCGCTGCGATCATCAGACGCCGAACTGTCGCATCAGTGTGTGCCATTCCAATAGAGGGTAATGGCAAATACGAGAGCTGCCGGTGTTGCTGCGAGGCTGCGTCACAATGGCCCAGAACATACGCACGAACCCATTCAGTCGGATGCTCGACGCCCTCTGGTGGCGAATCCTCCATTAGTTTCCCTGCCAGATGACGAAGCATTCCGGCCAAGTGGACGAGCCTGGACTGCGGGTAGCTGAAACGGGTGTCGTCGTCATTACGCAACTCGAACACAACGTACGGGCGGCCAAGGAGCCGCTCCTTGGACTCGTAGAACACATAGTCGAAAACCCTTGGCTTCAACACGCTGTTCAGTGGCTTCCCAGGCTGGATACGGTCTAATGCAGACTGGTAGGCGCGATTCAAGTCCTCAAGGGACCCCGCTTTCGGGATGCGTAGCATACCTACGTCGCGCACGACCTCTGGCCTGGGACACCAACGTACTCCGCGAAGCGTGTTGACTTCGCTTTCGTCAATGAGTCGAGCGTCCGCATACGCCATGTCGATTCCCCAGCCGAGTGCGGTAAGATACCCGGCGGCCTCGCAAAAAAAACGGGCGGTCTCCGTGTCCTGCTCCAGAATCTTCCAGAGATAATGCAGCTCGGGGGCTGCGAGCATGATCGTCGGGCGCGATGTTTTCGAGGTGAGGCGATCCTGCCGGTTGGGCTTCTTGTCGGCATCGTTATTGGGAACGAAACGCGTGACGACTGCCCCCTGCTGCGAACGTGGCGCCAGAATGACTGGTGGTTCTCGTTCCTCGAGCCAGCGAAGCGCCCTGCCCAGCTTGGTCCCCAGTTGGTTCCGACGACCGACTCCAGCAACAAGCGCCTGAAACAGGCGAAACGGCGAAGGCGGCCACTCCGGTGGGCCGTCACGCCCAAGAAGACCGTGGTAACGGTCATCTAGCCAGCGGACCGTGACGAGGAGATGGGTCATTACTTGTCCCCTGAGTTCGCTTCCGCATCTGTCCCTGGGCTGGAACCAGCGTGCTGCACTTTCCTAAAGTCTTTGAGCCTCGTCTGGATTTCGCTCACCGCGGTGTGAGTGTCCTCGTGATCCTGGGCCAGCTTCAGCAATTCGGCGGCGAGCGTTTTTGCCGCATCGCCCAATGCATTGTTGTCCGACAGGGCTTTAAGAGCATCGTGCAACTCGCTCAGTGCCTTGGGGTTCTTGACGCGTGGCTCATTTTTCTTCGGAGCCTTCCCGAGCGTCTTCTTTGCGGCCTTCACCGCATCTGCGACAATTCTAAATGGGTCCTTCTTTTGCTCGTCGAAGCGCTTAAGGGTTGCGACGGTAATGGCGCCAAGCTGCGAAATCTTCTTCCGGTCAGCTTCTTCTCTGCTCAAGAAATCCTCCGCGGCCCCACTCTCGAATCTTGCGTCTGGATAGTCCTTCTTATCAAACTCTATCTTCGCAACCTTGAAGAACTCCTTGGCCGCTGCTTCGGCGAAGTCCTCGATTTCCTTCTGTGCGAGGGCCAATGGTTCGTCAACCTTACACCGATACACGAGTTTAGCGGATTCCTGACCTTTGAACCGAAGGTTGCACCCCTCACGGAGATTGAGATCCGGATCCGCGCTTGCCGCCACCAGCGCCAGTCCAAGAATGTACGCTTGGAGGACCGTGCTCTGCTCGTCGTTCTCGCCGCGGAGCTCGCGTATTGCCGCCAGATTCACGTTCACGGTGCGGACCAGCTTGCTTCCGGAAGTGAGCGCCACCCCACCTACCGTTTGTGTGCTCAGCGCATGCTTCATACCTTCAGCCGAAAGGTTATTACTCTCACCTCTGCCGCTATCAACCTCCTCGGCGATGGCCCCGGCGCTTACGTAGTCGACCGCTGGAGTGTACTGCGCTGATCGGGTTCGCTCCTGCACGTTCGTCGCACGAATGTGAGCCTTCAAGACCCGCTGGCGCTTTTCGTATGTGGAACGCGAGTCCCAAACCCCGAACACGAGGGATGTTGGAGCGTACTTGGCCAGTTCAAAGTAGTTTCGGGACTTTGCGGCAACGAACGCGCTGTGGAACTTGTCCGCCAGCGAGCACATCCTGACGACCGCATCCGCCGCACGGTGGCCGGCATCGAGAAGATTTACCGTCTCGTTCCCGGCCTTAATCGCGATCTGCGGTACGAGCTTGCCTTCCCTGATTCTCTTGAACCTCGGCTCGATTCGATTGCTCTGCGACTGCGGGCTGTCGATCTCGCATGAGTTCGTGCCGTCGGGAAACCGGTCGATGTTGTATCCGGGCTTCTGATCTTCGTTCCTCTCGTTCTTCTCAGCCTTCGGGTCCGGTGGGAGTTCGACCGAAACACGGTAATCTCCGTCGCGAATCGTGTGAACGCGGCTCTTGAACGTTGTCATCGGGTAGGTAGGCGGGAAGATCACGGGGTCTTCGTCATCCACAGGGGCGAGTGGCTGCTTGATAATGATGGCCACTGGACCGGCTTCAGTGAGCCAATCAGTGTAATTAGAGTATTTGTCAAGTGTTGGCATGAGATGTATCTCCTACTATTGGGTTTGCTGAACTCAGCGCAGCATACTGGCCGCGCGAAATCACTCGTGCTTCATAAAGCGTGCCGTATCCATTGATGGCAAAGCAACTCATCGCCGACGCGAGGAGCGCTTCGGCGGGGTATTTCCAGGTCGCATACGAAATAGTACTCCGGTCCTCAGACACCGCAGGTCGAAACCTCTGGATTCCAATTGGTGCCAGGAGTTCCGCGGCAGGTGCCGAGATCACGGCCATCTGCTGGTCGTTTGGTGAGAATCCGATGTCCTGCGCGTTCCATGCCGCCCTTGAATCGAAGCCGAACCGCCCCGTAAGCGGCCGGACAAGCTCAAAGAGGTTCTCAAGGCGGCTTCCGGAAGTCGTGCCCAGGATGTCTCGCATCGAATGGCGAAGGGGGGTCCAGATGCGAGCCGGAGTCTGCTGGCCAGACCAGAGATTCCAGGGAGGATTGCCGGCAGCTTCGACCCGCCCTTTATGCCGTATCAGCCGCACCCAGAAGTCTATGACGAGTCTTGACGAGGCCCCACCGTCAAAAGTGAACGCCAGCGGTGCCAAGATCGGCTTGACTGGAGTGTGCCCGTGGATAGTAGTCATTTCTTCAGGTGGATCGAGTATCAATCTGGTCAGCAA
Source organism: uncultured Verrucomicrobiota bacterium (assembly GCA_964625855.1). Taxonomy (GTDB): domain Bacteria; phylum Verrucomicrobiota; class Verrucomicrobiia; order Limisphaerales; family UBA8199; genus JAPLUA01. Next base: position 12,516 of record CAZVFC010000034.1, read on the forward strand.
CTCGCGAAGCGTTCCCCGAAAACAGAGGCAAAAATGCCGGCTTTCAAACCAACCTTCAGCCCCTGGCCACATAAGCCCGGCCAGTTCGAGCAAGCCACAGCAGGCAAAGTAGTGGCCGGGGTTCGTCACATCAACGTCGAGCCGAACCCTCGGCGTCGGACTATTCATACCTGCAGCTCCTCTTGAGATGGATTCGCGCTCGCCGCGTAGTCGGCGGAGCGAAGAAGCGATTCAAGGTACGCCAGCCCCCAACGCCCATATTCGCGCTGCAACCGGACGAATCGTCTCGCAACCTCGGCTGCAATCCTGCCCAGGTTCCTCCCTTTAGCTTCCGGGTCGAAGACCTCCTCTGCGGGGAAGTGGGGCCGCCCGCGTCCGTGGTGAGCGGCGATAAGGTGTAGAACCAAGTCTCTCATGTCTTCTGTCAAGGCTGTGAAGCCCTCCGCACCTTCCGCGTCCAGCAGGGAACCGAATTCGTGGCGGTAGTCAGGGCAGATATCGCGCGGTTTCCACATTATGCCCGTCGCGGGGTCTCTGCCCGATTTCGCGTGCCAGTCGGCTGGATTCGGGTTCCCGATGGTGTTCTGCCACACCTCGCGCTTTTTGCCAAGGTCGTGAAAGCGCGCCGCCAAGCTGAGCGCGCGCTGCAGCTCGGGCGCCAGGTTTAGGGACTTAGCGATCCGTTCAATGTTCCTCACGACGTCCTGCGTATGCTCGGCCCATTTTATCGGCCTCGTGGCCGTCCTAGATAGATCATCCTCTGCAGCAAATGGCCGGGTGTACCACTGCCAGAGTCGTCGGCTTATAGGCTCTTCCGATGCGCTTTCCTCTGCGCCAGGTTTCGTGTCGAGGCTGCGCAATAATCGCATCCCGTGGGGGCCGTTCGTCGTCCCATCCCCGCCACCGCCGCGGCAGCTCGAATTCCTGGCCACCCTGAATTCCCTCGACGCCCCACTTATCCGCTATGTCGTAGCCAGTGGGGTGGTCTGGGTCAAAATCAAGTTTTCCATCCAGGGTACCTCTCTCGCTCAGGCCGCCGGCGGATGGCGGAAGCAGCACGTGGCAGTAAGCGATACGACGTGTGGCTGCTCTCTTGTCAGCGTTGAGCAGTTCGCCAAGCGCAGTGACCTCTATTTGGCCACGCTCTCCTTCCAGCCAAACGGCCGTTTCCTGACCTTTCCGCTCGCTCCTTTCCCGGATGGCCTGGAGCTCGTCATACACTCGATCACTGCGATCCCGGAGGAGCTCGTGGGGCTTGAGGGGGAAGTCTTCGAGGAGTTCTTCGGGCTTGTAGCGGTCGAGTAGGCCGCCAGTAATGACTTCAACCTCCTTGCGCCACGCAACGTGTGTCTCGGGCGGTTGCCAGTTACTGATGCCGTGGAGGTACGGCTCCACCGGTGGCCGCCCTGGCAATCGCTCGCGAACCAGCGGAGGCGAGATGGTCGTCAGAGCCCAAGCATCGAACAGGATATCGGTAGCCGGAAGAATGGCCGGCGGCGGGGTGTAAGCCGGCTCGAACCTAGCTCTGAGGTCATCCCGCTCGCGAAGTTGGAGCAGGGCCAAAGGGCTGGCCAACCATCGTTCACCGGTCTGCGGCAGTTCCTTCAGCAGGTCCAGTGTCTTCCATCGGGCCTGTTCGTTGGGCTCGTTCTCCTTCTTCTTGTCACCTCGCGCTTCGTGAACAATATCAATATTCGCCTCGCCTGCGCCGAAGCGGTTCACGCGCCCGAGCCTTTGAGTCATCCGCTCGAACGAGGTCAGGTCACAAACCATGTGATCAGCGGAGATGTCAATTCCCACTTCCCCCGCAGCGGTGCAGACAAGATAGACCGTGCCCGGTCGCGGAGCAGCCTTCCACTGCCCTTTTACATCGCCGGGTTTCGGTGGTTTTAGGAATCGAGCGAAGATTGGGCAACCCGCTTCGCTTCGCGGGTTTGCCATTCGGTCGCGCTCTAGGCCGCGGAGTGTGCCCGTCAACACCTGGACCTCCTGGCCTTTGAGGCCTTTGCAAACCGTGGCGTGGTCTTCGAGCGAGTTGACAAAGACAAGGACGGCACTTCCGGCATGCGAGTTCGAGTATTCCTTGGCAAGCTCGGCAATTCGCTCTGCAACCTTTTCCTTGTCGTTCTTGGGCGTGTGGAATCTGAGCCACTTTCTGGCTGCCAATCGCTGCCAAGCCACGTGAATCGGCTCTGTTGGAGGATCAGGCAGGTCGGGCGGCGGAGCTTGTTCCTCCTGGGTCAGTCCGCAGTTGTCGCTCACCCTGCGTGAAGTTGCGGACAGCGCCATCACCTGCAATCGGATCTGTTGCCCGAGCGGTGCCGGTTCCTTGGTTTGTTCATCCCGGATCGTTTCAATCAGCGCTTGGAATGCTGGCTCCAAATGGGCTTCGTCGTGGACGAGCAGAACGTCCTGAGCAAGAAACCCGGCTTGCAGCGGCTTCGTCTTCAACCCCACCCCGTACCCGCTGAACAGCAGGCGACTGCCGATCATGTCCACAGTCCCGACAACCACCGCCGGGCGGCATGGGTCCGCAGACCACTCCCGGTTATCGGCGAATTGGCCACGAAGCGTGCTAAGCGCCAGTGGTGCCTCACCATTTCTGAGGGGGAGGGCGCACAGATCTCGCAGAGGATTGAGCAAGCCGGCGGGCTGAAGATTCGCACGAAGCGTTTCAACCTCATTGGTGGTTTGGTCCACAACCGTCCGGCGGTTGACGACATAAACCAGCCGGCGAGGAATCCTGTTCGGATTATTGGCCAGCGCGATGAGCCAGACCGCCACCACTGAGGTCTTGCCCAGCCCTGTAGGCAGGCTACAGGAATGCGGGAACAGCCCTTGCGTGAAGTATCTTGTGTACAGGTCTTCTTGCCAAGGGAAAGGGCGGTTCCCCGTCAATCTCCCAAAGGCATCGCGAAACAGCTTCAATGAGTCCATCTGGGAGTTCCTGTTTGTTCAATGGCTCCGCGGAGCCTCGTATGCTCCAGCAACGTTCGCATGGGCAGGCAATAGACCAGGCGGCGGGGCCAGTCCGCATTGCGGATTGCGGATTTGAGTTCGGTTCCAGAGCCAGGCGAGGACGGTGGCGGCGGACTTGCCGAGGCCGGTTGGGATATTGACGAGCCGGGATTTGCACAGTCTGGGCGCCTCGCCCCCGCCAGCCGCCGCTGGTAGTCGTAGGGCGCGTGCTCCGTCGCCGCCTCGAAGAATTCTCCGAATATCATGATCTGCCTTCGGCTCTGCTACAGGGGGCAGCGTGCAGAAACGGTTCCGCCCTCTGAGTCGCTGCGAGCGGACACAGCCATCCGCCAACGCACGGACCAATTACGCAACAAACGGCGGCCCCCCGCAAGCCAATTCTCACGGATTCTCCGCAGGGCGGCAGCGTCTGCACCGGCCACGCGTCCTCCGCAAGGCGCGGGGAGCAGCGCCGATGGGAAGAGGTCCGCCAGGACCAACATGTTTATAGCCACACGCGCCGCGCGGTATTCCCCAAGCTCCATAGGAGCGGCATGGCTTTGGTTTCTCTGGGCCAAGGCGGGACATCCGTGGCGGCCCACACCTGATTCATGCCGCTCCGATGGAGCTCGGCGGAGCTGCCGGGGGCGTCGCTACTACAAACGTGGCGCTCCTATTGGAGCTTGAGCGGTATCCGTCGCCGAAGGCGTGTGTAAGGTGCAGGATGGAGGGCGTCACTCCGTGCGAGCCTCCGGTTGTGCGCGAACCGCCCAAAACTTGGCCTGCTCTGCTCTGAGCATTCGCGGCGCGCACGGAGCTCCGCTCGCGTGCTGGACGCCGACTACAGCCATGAAAGTGTTTCGTGGGAATCAAGCTTACCTCCGGGAAAAGCAGGTGTATGAGCGGCTTAGACGCTTGGCAGTCACCAGGGTCCTCGGTTTCAATGTTCCCCTGGTGATCGGCTGGGAGGACGGGCTGCGGGTGATCGAAATAACGATTGTCAAACGGCCGTTCGTCCTGGATTTCGCCGGGGCTTACCTGGACGCTCGACCGGAGTTTGCCGAGGGGGTCTGGAAAGACTGGGAGGCGGAGAAGCGGGAGCAATTCGAGGACCGCTGGCCGGAGGTTCAGCGGGTGTTAGGTGCTTTCGAAGAGCTTGGGGTCTATTTGCTGGATGTCTCGCCGGGCAACATTGCTCTTCTTGACTGAGGCGAATCACGCAGTCCAGCCAACGCGAAGGCGCAATCAGTTTCCTGGAGGGGGGAATCGGACCGCTATGTCAATCGTAATTGCTTCAGGTCTTTGCTGCAATTCTGCCTTGGTGTGCGTCGCTTGACACCCGGGGAAATGGCAGAGCGCTGATGTGCAGTATCTCGTCATAAGTTACCTAGCCATAGTGAGTTACCTCTGGCTGAGAGGGCAGATTACGGCTGGCGGCATTTTGGCGCGGTGTCGGAGGTAAGTGCCTTCAGGACAGAATGTTACGTCAAATGGGCTCCAAATGTTATCTACGGTGTGGATACGGTGTGTGTATGGTGAGGATATGGTGAGACTCGCTTGCGACTCGCCCTGGGGCTGCGGCCGAGCCGCCGACTGCCGGCGTCAATTCAAATCGCTTCGTGCGCTCTCCGGAAACCCGTGCTCAGCGCCGTTTGGTCGGCACAGGCCGGAATGGGAACGGCGGGGAGGTTCAGCGCCGGACGGCTTGGAGGCTGCTGCGGTTTTCGGTTTTGATGGTGTAACCGGCGGGAGCGGTGACCTGGTAGATGCGTTTGTCGCCTTCCTTGCGCCAGCGCAGTTCCACCGGCCCATCGGTTGTGGGCATGCGGCCTTCGCACCAGTCCAGGCGCGAGTCGGTGAAGCGAAGCTGAATTGCCTTGTTGACGGTGTCCACCTCCTGGAGGCCCAGGACATCGCGATAGAGGACACGCACCGCGCCGTGGGAAGCGAAGCCGTGATTGCAGCTCGCGTAAGCGCCGTCATTCTCCCACAGCGTGCCGGTTTGGTCGGCCATGTAGAGCTGGTAGGCGAGCGACTCATCGAGCAACTGCTGGCAGACGCCATAGCGCGAGAGCAGCTCGAGGCGGAGCACGTTGCCGATGAAGGCGTTGGCAAAGTGGACCTCGGGGAAGGCCTTGGTTTGCTTGCGTTGGGGGCCGAAGTCCTTGAGCAGCCGCTGCCAGAGCTGCGAGTGGGTCTCAGGCTTGGCGACGTCGAAGTAGAAAGCAAAGTATTGGCAGACTTCGGTCCGGTTCGTGGTCGCGCGCAGCTTGCCGTCCACGCGCTTGGCATTGTCTATGAAGAACTGGCCATCGAAGGATTGGTAGCGGATGGTATCGCGGAGCTTCTCGGCGTCCCGCACCAGCTCGGGCATGTCATACATTCTGCCGGTAGCCTCCAGAGCCCGGGCATAGAGCATGTTGGACGGGAAATTGACGTCCTGCACGAAGGAGTTTGCGGCGGACCATTCGACGAAGACCCAGTTCTCCAGCTTTTCGAGGAGCCCGTCCTCGTTCTTGAACTTCTTGAAATACTCCAGCAGCTTGAGGACACGGGGCCGGAGGGCGTCCACGGTGGCGCGGTCGCCGCTGCGGGCCAGGTATTCCTCCAGCTCGACTACGAACCAGAGAGACCAGTTGGGAATGAATACGCCGTCGTTGTGGTCCGCCGGGTAGCACATCGGCAGCATGCCCTCGGGCAGGTAGGCGAACTTTGCGGGCAGCAGGTAGTTCTCGAAGAAGTTGTGCTCGATGCGGGTATCGCCGCACAGGTCCTTGGCCACGCGCGCGGTGAAGAAGCTGTCGCACAGCCAGCCGGCCCGTTCGCGCGACGGGCAGTCCATGAAGATGTCCAGCGAGTTCTGGCGGAAGGTCTCGCGTCCGGCGGCGAAGAGCCGGTTGAGCCGCTCGTCGCTGGCGGCGAACTGCGCCTCGGAGACGCCCGCGCCCACAAACTCGCGCAGGAAGGGATGGCGCACTTCGCAATCGCCGTCGAGCACGAGCACTTTGAGGTAGCGCAGCGTGTAGGGCTCGAAGGATTCGAGGTCGTAAGTGCCCGGGGGGAGTTGGTAACTGACGATGTTGACGCAACCCAGGCGCTTGAAGTCCACATCGCCGTTGGCGAGGATCTCATCAAAAGTCAGGAAGAGTCGCGTGTTGCTACGGCAGGTGACGCGGGCGCCGAGGAAGCCTGTGAGGTTGCAGCCCAGGTCGAGGATGGCCCATGTGTTCGATTTCAGGCTCACCGAGTTGGCCGCGGTCCAGGGCTGATTCAGCGGCTGGCTGGTCGAGTTTGCGATGGTCTGGAGTTCCAGCGACGGAATGGTCTCGAGGTCCTTCTCCGGGTAACCGCCGAGCTTGGGGCCGATCGCGGTGAGAGAGCGGTCTTTCCAGGGTTTGTCCACGTGGATATCGGTGCGTAGCTCGCCCCGGGAAACGAGCCAGGCTGGCTGGCGGAGGGCGTAATCGGGATAACTCACACGCCGGGGCAGGAGCTTGCGGTCCGGCAGGACAGCGAGTTTGGCGGCGGGAGGCTTGGCCGCAGGATCTTTGCGCCACGCGTCGCAGCCGGGAGTAAGGCGATAGGCTTCGGAGAACGGACGTTGAAAACTATAGCGCTGAACCTTCTGCAACCGCTCTTTGAGGATGGCCGCGACAAAGGGCTCGCCTTTGCCCTCGGTGGAGGCCAGGACCTTTCTGTCCGCCGTGGTAAGTTCCGCCTGAAGGAACGATGGCTGGTCGAGCAGGGAGTAACTGTTGGCGTTGTAGCCGGCGACCTCGAACGCGATGACGTTTTCGCCGGGCTGGAGCCGGTCGGTCAGGTCCCACTCGTCCACGCGGAAGTAGTCGTGCGGGCCGCGGGCGGGTCCGTGGCCGAGGAACTGGCCGTTGACGAAGGCGCGATAGACGGTCGAGCCCGTGGCACGCAGGCAGACCTTCTCCTGGGCCTCGAGGCGGAAGGCGGCCCGGAACCCGACGAACAGGTTCTTTTCGGTTTCCCGGCCCTTCGGCCAGGCAGGCTTGGCCGATACGAACGACGGGGCAGGTGAGGCAAAGGTCGTGGCGGCCAGCAGTAACGCGATGTTGAGAGTCAAGGCCCGAACCCCGAAATCCGAAATCCGAAGGAAATCCGAAGTCCGAAGTCCGAACTCCGAAATGCACTTGCCTGACTGAGCGCAGAGAGCGCGCTGGATGGTCGGGCCGTTAGAAGAGGCGTTGTGATTTCGGATTTTGGGCATTCGGTTTTCCTTCGGATTTCGGCCTTCGGGTTTCGGATTTGAGCCTCAGCCGCCCGCTTTCGCGGCCAGCAATTGGTTCACCTTGGCCATCACCGCAAAGGCGTCCGCCACGTAAAGCACGTCCGCCTTGCCGCGCGCCCAGCCGCAGTTGGGGTCCAGGTTGATCGCGCGGCGCTCGTTGATGAATCGCCAGCCGACGGTGTGCGGTTCCTCGCCGTGGCAGCAGGTGGCCAGGCCCTTTGGGTGACGCGGCGTGGAGCCGGTCTGGCCGATCTGGTTCAGGTGAGTGAGAAATGAGAGCACCGCCTGCCCTTCGCCGCCCAGGTCCACCAGGGATTTGCTGCTACCTAGCGAAGCGCGCGCGAGCTTGAGGCAGTTGAGGATCAATTTCTCGGCGTCCTTCACGTGCGCCTGACCGTCGGCCTGCTTCTTGGTCCAGCCGGCGCCGGCGACTAGCAGCAGAGCGGCGTCGGGCCGAATCGTCTGGGCGTCGCCGGCAGGTTCACGCACGCCGACCACGGTCGTCCGCTTGCAGGTCTCGGGCAGGTTCACCGGGACGGCTTGGAGGTTCGCCGTGCCGGGTTCGCCCTGCCAGGGAGGTTGGCTGCCGGGATCAACCAGGATGCACCAGGGCCGCTGGGTGCGCTGCAAGACGGCTTCCATCCGTTGGCGATAGTACCAGCGGCTGATCGAGACGGCGCCGTTGCCGGTGGAAAGGCCGGTGACATGCGTGTCCACTCGCCCGCTCAATCGTTGGGCCACGCCGGGCAGTACACGATTCCAGCGCGAGGTGGCGGGTGCGAGGATGATGGTGGCCTGGGCAGCTCTGGCCAGGGCTTCCGCCGCCCCGGCATCCGTGGCGTATCGCGCTGGCGCAAAGTCCGCGCCGGTGACACCCAGGAACGCGCTGGTGCCGCAACTGGCGATGCGGTCGGCCGCCGCCTGAACGGTTTGGCCGACCAGCCCGACGACGAGCTTCGAACCGGGCAGCCCGGCGGCCAGGGTCTTGGCGCCGCCGAGGGCTTCGAGCGCTGGTTTGGCGAGGGAGCCGTCGGCCTCGCTGCTGGCAATCAGGAGTATTGTTTCCATAGCAGACTCAGGGGGTTACTTCTTTATCCATTCGACGATCTCCTGCGCGAGGTCGTCCGCCGATTTGTCCTTTACGACTCGGGTTTCGCGCAGTTGCTTGGGCAGGGACACGGTGGCGAAGGTCAGGCCATCGCCGGCAAGCTTTGTGGGCTTCGCCTTCTGCAGTGCCGGCATCACGGTGCGCATGTTGACCATGCCCACCTGCGGATTGTTCTTCGGCTCCGGCAGGTTCCCCGTGGCCCAGCCGAGCAGGGCAGGGGGACCGGCGCAGCGCGAGACCTGGTGCTTCCCGCCTTCAATGCGCTCAAGGATTTCCAGCGAGCCGTCGGCGCCGATCTTCAATTCGTCCACGCCCTGAAACTGGTCAAGGATGCCGAGCCGCTCGCCCACCATTTGCATCGTCGCACCCGCGCCGCGCGAGGCGGATTCCCAGCCGCCGAACAGCAGCAGCTTCGAGCGGTCGAGACCGGCGATCCCCTGAATGGCCTCGGCGAGAGCAGCGGCGACTTCGGCGGCCTCGGTGAAGCCTCCGGCCGGTCCGTCGAGCGCGAGGAGTTCAAAGGGCACCTTCTGCGCGACGGTCATCATGACCTGCTGGATCTTGGCTTTGGGCCCCAGGCTGACCAGCCAGACTTTGCTTCCGGGCGCGCTTTTCGCCAGGTAGGCCGCCTCATACAGCGCATGGCTGGCCCACGGGTCGAGGACGGCGGGAAGCATCATTTCATTCTTTAGGGCCGGGCCCGCCGGGCCGGTCACCGGCTCCAGGGTCTGGAGCGGGTCCGGCACGATGCTGCCACAGACGACGATTTGATATGCAGTGCTCATCAGGCGAGCATAATCGGGTTTCCAGTGGCGTTTGTGAAGCTTGAAACGGTTGTTGCCGGCAGACCCGCCGCAACTGACCCGCCTGTAGGACACTCTACTCAGCGCGCAGGCGGTAATAGGCGGCGGCTGGAGCAGGCGGCAGAGTTACGGAGAGGTTCGTCGAGAAACCAAGCGTGCGAAAGCTCTGGAGCGCGGCCCATGAGGGGGAGAGCAGATCAGTGGCCTTTTCCAGGGAGTATTCATACCCGGGCGTCAGGTTCGTCGCGGTCATCAAGAGTTGGCCTTGCGAAACCGTGGCCCGCCTGAACCCTGGCCGGGAGAGCACCGGTTGGTCGCGCTGGAGCAAGATGCCATCCATGGGCTGGAGCCGGACGAGCGCGGCCGGCAGGCCATTGTTAAAGCGAGACTGGGAGCACAGGTGCAGAGCATCAGCGACACATATTCCTGAAGATGCTGTGAGCCGGACGTAAGCCGGGTTGGTCGCTGTCAACTGGACGGTGGCCAGGTTGTGCCATTGGTCACCAGCGGTCGTCTGGTCGAGATTGGTTGTGGCCAGCACTGTGCCGCCGGCGACAATCTCATAGGTGGCCTGGCTGGTCCAGTTGCTGGCCTGCGGCGCTGCGGGCCACCAGGCGGAGAGGGTATAGGTGTCATCCGCTGCGATAGGCAGTTGCCAGCGGGCTTCGCCGCCGGGACCGGTCTGTTGGTGGAGCGAGCCAGACCACGGGTGGTAGAACGGACCCGCCGCTTTCCAGAGCCCGCTGTCGTAAGCGGCATTGGTCCAGGCGCCGGTGGTGGTGAAGTTAGTCCCTTGGTCGTCGAGGATCGTTTCGTACATCGAGGCTTGAGCGCCGTTCAGGCGCCGAAGGCCGGCCCCAACCTCCACCTCCCGCGCCTCCTGCGTGGCATTGAGCACGACGATGCCGCGGTTGAAATCCCGGCGATAAATGTCGGGCGGTTGGCGGGTCAGCCGCACGTCGTCCACCCACACCGTGCCGGTGGTCTCGCCGAGAAAGAACTGGAGCCGCGCGTCGGAGACGGTTTCGTTAGCGGCCAGCGTTGCGGAGTACTGCTGCCAGTTGGTGGTAATGGCCAGGCGCTGGTAAAGCCCGTAGTTGCGCCAGTCCGGGCTGCCCTTTTGCGAGCTGACACTGATAAACCGCGGCGCGCTGCTCCGCGCCCAGAATGTCAGGTCGTAGGCCACTCCCTGCGCCAGCGAACGGTTATATTGGGCGAACTCGATCTGCCATTCGGCGCCGATGGTCTGGGAAATGTCAATGCGGGCACAGGCGCTGCCGGCCGGCGCGTCGCTGGCCTGGCGTGTAACCGTCGAGGCGCACCCGGAGGCATTCCACCCGCCCCACGGATAGGCGATCGAGCTTTCGAAACTGCCATTGACGAGCAGGTTGGTGGCGGGCGGCCCGGGCACGGCGACGCGCTGGGCCGGACCAAGCGGGTAGCCGAGATTGAAGTCCAGCTCATCGTACCACCAGTTGTTCCCATGCCAGGTGTCGCCAAACTCATGGGCGAAGAAGCCGTTGTTGAGCAAAGTCAGCGCCAGGCCGAACCGGACGTACGGATAGTAGGTGCGCGCAAACTCGAGGGTCGAAGCCGGAATCTTCTCCCAGGGAGAGTAATCGTAGCCGTAGGAGAACTGGGCCATGGGCGAGGACTCGATCATTGTTGTGGCGGGTGGCACGGCGCGGCTGATCCAATCGTTGTAACGCGTGAAGAGCGTAGCAAACGCCATCCGCCCCTCGAGCACGTCGGAGGTGGAGAAGCCAATGCTGATGCCATGGAACAAATCGGCGATGCCGGGCTCGTAGATGTCCATCGAGTGGCCGCTGACGATGGCGTGGGGCATCAATTGGCGGAAGGTTTGAATTTCACGAAACACGCCGGCTTTCCAGGCCGCATCGAACGCGGCGGGATCGTCGGCAATCCCATCCTCGTTGGCATCAACTTGAACCGGGTTGCCATAGATGTCGGTCCTCTGCCAAGACTGCGAAGTCATTACATTGTCGAAGAAGACCCCATCCGCCCTCAAGCCGCTGTCCAGCACGGTTTGGTAGGCGAAGCGCGCCTGGTAATCGGCCACTGCGGGTTTGGTCAGGTTCAGCCGAAACGAGCCGGGCCAGACCTCGATTCGGTTGCCGTTGACGTCTTTGAGGTAATAGTCGCTGGGCAAACCGGTGTTCTCGACCGCATTGATGGAAGTCAGCAGCCGAAGGTGCGGGTTGAGTTGGCGCAGAGCAGCGATCTCGTCGGGGCGAGCCGACGCCCCCAGCCACAAATCCACCTTCGACATATAGGCCAATCCTCGGCTGTGCCAGTCCCACCAACCCCAAAGGTTGCCCTTGCGCGGATACGGCGGATTGCTTTCGCCCAGCGCGCGGTACTGCAGATGGAAAAGGAAGTCCGGTTGGGCGGCGCAGCGTACGTAAACATCGTTGACGACGGCGGGATTGGAGTCGAGGCCGACGATAGTCGCCCGGTGTTGGCGCGAGCCGGCGCCGGAGGCGAAGGGGGTCATTTGACCATAAGCCAGTGGCTGGCCAACGGCGAAAGCGCAGGTGGTGTTCTCGGCCGTCTCGACCAGGAGCGCCAGGTTCGTGGCGCCGACCGGCAGCAACGTGCTGGGAGGCACGGCGTTAGTGATGGGGACGCCGCGGTTCACCAGCGATGAGCTCTGGCAAACCGCCCCGGTCTGCGTCGCCGTGGCGGGGGTGAACTCGAATACAAGCTGAGCCCCGACGGGCACGTTCGAACTCGCCAGCCAGACCTCGTTGGGTTGGGGCGCGGTGACTCGGCGCGCCCGGGCTACCACTTCTGCGGCATCCGCCGGGCGGCCGGAGATTCTCAACTCATCAACCAGGTAATAAGCCGCGTTGCCGTAGAGGTCACCCCCGACCGCAAAGAGGCCGCCAGCGTCCTGGGGCGGCCAGTAGTGGCCCTCGTTGTTCTCGGCCGTCAACACCCCGTCCACGTAAAAGCGCATGAAATTCTCCGAGGCGGAATAGGTGAAAGCCAGGTGGTGCCATTCGCCGTTCTTCCAGGCGGCCATGCTGCCCAGGTTGCCGTAGGCGCTTTCCCACTCGCCATTGACCGTGCCGCCGACGTAGAGAATGCGGCTGCCACCGCTTTGGTTGATCCACGTATAGTCGCCGTTCGGGGCGCGATAATGGAATAACGGATGGTCGCGCGTGGAATAAACCACGTTGGTGCCGTCCGCCCGCAATGCCACCCACAACTCGATCATGCCCTGGTCCAAATGGAGGTTGTTAATCCGGCCGAACTGCAGCCGGCCGGCGGACGGCAGGGCGAGGCACGAGCCCCATTTCCCGGGCAGGTAAGCGAGGTTTTGCGCCAAGGCAGCAGTCTCCCCGTTGGCCCCGGCGGCATTGCCGTCGAAGTGCAGCAGCAAGTCTTCGCTCACCGAGCCGGCGGCGAGCGCCGCGCCATTAGTCAGCCAGCGAAACAGGCTGCCGGCTTCAGGTTCGCTGACGCTGCTGGTGAACCGCGCGCTGCCGATGAAATGCTTATAGTCCGGCGTGAGAGAAACCGCCGCCCCATCGCAACCCGGCGCCGCTGCCCAGACTGGAGGTGCAATGAGCCAGGAGGCAAAGCAAAGAGCGGCCGCGGTGGCCAGTCTTTGCCGTGCGGAGCAGGCCCCTGCGGGCGCCAGCGAGAGGTCAGGCTTCATCACGCGCAATAGGGTAACCAAATCCATGACCATGGTCACTATGCTTTCGCCTGGGGAAAAGCTCCACTTTGAGGTTGTCAATGCAGATCCAATTGATGCCGGTCTAGTGACACGACAGACGGGGGTTGACATCTATCACATGTGACCAGTAGTAAGCTGCCCTCATGAAAGCAACTCGCAGCATTCCCTCGCTACGCGCTGGCGTCATTGGCACCGGTTTCATTGGGCCGGTTCACGTCGAGGCGCTGCGCCGGCTGGGAGTCACCGTGTCGGCAATTTGTGATGTGGGCGACCTGGCCGCAAAAGCGGCGGCCAGGCTGGCCATCCCGCAGGTGTTTACTGATTACCGCGACCTGCTGGTGTGCGGGGACGTGGACGTGGTCCACATCACCACGCCCAATCGGTTCCACGCGGAGATGTCGCTGGCGGCGTTGCGGGCTGGCAAACACGTGGTTTGCGAAAAGCCCCTTGCCATGAGCACGCGCGAGACGGCGCAGGTTGTCAGAGCTGTGCGTAGCGCCAGGCGGGTGTTCGCCGTGAACTACAATGTGCGATTCTACCCGGCAGTGCTGCAACTGCGTCGCCTGGTCCAGCGGGGCGAGTTGGGCGATGTCATCCATGTCAACGGCTCCTACATGCAGGACTGGCTGTTCAAGGATGACGACTACAACTGGCGTTTGCTGCCGCAGGAGGGTGGCAAGTTGCGCGCCGTGGCGGACATCGGCACGCACTGGATGGACACCGTCTCGTTTATCCTGGGCGCGAGGATCACGGCGGTGCTCGCCGACCTCGCCACCTGGCATAAGCAACGCCGCCGACCGCTCGGCGAGGTCCGGACCTTTGCCAAAGCCGACGCGCAAATGAAGTACGCCACCTACAAGGTCCAAACCGAGGATTTTGCCAATGTGCTGCTTCGTTTCAGCAACGGCGCGCGTGGGAACCTCGCGGTGTCGCAAGTCGCCGCCGGCCGGAAGAACTGCATCCGCATTGAGATCTATGGCTCGAAGAAGTCGGCCTGGTGGTGTTCCGAGGAACCGGAGATGCTGCACTTCGGGAACCGCGATACGCCTAATGAAACGGTGGTGCGCGCCACGCCGGCGTTCGGTGACGGAGCGGCCGGGTTTATGGACTACCCGCCGGGCCATGTGGAAGGCTTTCCGGATACCTTCAAGATGAACTTCCGCGCGATCTATGCCGCGATCAGCGGCAGGCCGGCAGCCTCGCCTCTCTACGCCACGGTGGAGGACGGGCACCGGGAGGTAGCTGTCTGCGAAGCGATCATCCGCAGCCAGAGGGCGCAGTCGTGGGTGAAGGTCTGACTTGGCGAACGTAGGGCAGGCGTCTCGCCTGCCCGCGGACAGGCGGGACACCTGCCCTACGTTGGCGTTGGAGCCGCAGGCGCATGAACCGGGCCAGGGTGGCGCTGACGGGCGTGCGATCGCGCTCAGTCACGCGTTCGCGCGCACCCAGGTCAGTCACGTCGGTCGTCTCCGTGTAGGACGGGCCAGAAGACCAATCGGCTAGATCGGGAGACACTTCTGCAACGGCGTTCACATCCAGCGCTGCTTTGTCGCGCTCGTAGCTCAGCGCGAGATAAAGCAGGTTGCTGACGTTCAACAGGGTCCCTTGCGGGAGGCGATCGGCTGGCGCAACCGTCTTGGCCGGCAGGCCCAGATAGTACTTCGCCAGGTTAGGAACGCCATCGCCGGCGGGTGCCGCCCCTTCGCCGCTGATGGCGAGGTCGGTCAACTCTGCGGCGGTGAAGTTGGTCGAGCGCCAGAGGTCGAAGCCAATCAGGAAGGGCGCGACTTCAAGCTCGTACCAGATGGACCCGGCGGCGGCACTGACCGTGATGGTGGCGTTGGTGCTCGTGCCAGTGATCGGCAGGGCCACCCTCCGCTGCCCGCGTTCATCGAGCGCCCAGGCGGAGATGCGGTTGGTGGCGGCCGGCAGCGTCAGCGTGAACGGCACCACTTCCATCAGGATTGGCGGGCCGCCCCATTGATTGCCGACGGAGTCTTTGTTGGCGTCCTTCCACATCTGCCCGGTGTTTTCCCACCAGCCGGTGGCGACGAGGAGCGCGCTGCAATCGTTGGTGAAACTGCCGCCGCGCGTGATCGTCGCGCCGAAGGTGCACCAGCCGAGCTGGTTCGAGCCGGGGGAGAACGTCAGCTCGCCCAGGTTCCAGACCCGGTTGGTCGCGTAGCCGAGGACGGCTTTGGTCCGTGGTGCGTTGATCGTGACGGCGCCGCGGCCGGCCGTGGCGAGGTCCCATTTCAGTTCGCCGGTGTCGCTGACCAGCACGCTGCCGGACGGGGCCGGCGGCGGGTTGGTGAGCCCCACGGCGTTGGTGCCGACGCTGACGCTGAGGCGATTGGTGAAGGCGAGCTTGCCGGAAACGCCGAGCTGGCTGCCGGAGAAGACACCCCACGCCCACGCGTTGGCGAGAAGGTCAATCTCCTTGTCCGGGGTCAGCGCCATCGTGATTTCCTCAACAGCAGGCTGGACGTCGGCGCGGCGGAAAAGGTTGGCGGCGAGGAGCAGGTTGGCCATCTTGCCGGAGTGCTGCGCCGTGTCGAACATGCCGCGCGCGTAGCCCATCGTCGCCGTGCCGTCTTGTCCGGGGCCGTAATCGAACATCCAGAGGCCGTCCCAATCCTGCAGCGCGCCGTAGGCCGCGAGCAGCAGCGGCGCCTCCGCCCCATAGTACATGGGCTGGGGGTGGTTGTACTCGGTGACGGTGAAGGGCTTGCCCTTGATCCGTTGCCGCGCCAGGCCGGCCAGCGTGTTGTCGTCGCCCAGCGTGTTCACCATCGAGATGTTCGGCTGGAACCAGTTCACCGGGTCCCACGGCGTGCCGGGAAACTGCGGGTGCTGCCAGTAGGCGTGGCCGTCAACCACGTCCATCCGGCTTTGCGCCGTGGCCGGGCTGTTGGCCATGATGGTGCCGAAGATCAGACCGCCGTAGCCGCAGTTGGAGCGCACGTGGGCGACCATGAGGTCGTAGTAGCGATATTCGAGGTCGCGGAGGAAACGCAGCCAATCCTTGCGGGCCTCGGTGGTGCCGGCGTAGCCGCTGCCGGAGAAACGAAGGTTCGGCACGGTGCGCGCCGCGAGGGAAGCACCGGCCGGCAGCGTGCCCAGTTCCCCGCCTGGTTGCAGGCGCGCGTCGGCCACCCAGAACGTCGCCAGCTCCAATCCCATGCCGCCAAAGTTCACGCGCACGTTGGTGTCCGTCATGTTCGCCTGGAAGGTGTTCGTGAACCGCTGCCAGTTGGTCGTCAGCGTGACGCCTCGCCCATAGCCCGCATTTGCCCAGTCCGCGTGCGCCTGCATGACCGACGCATCGAAGTTCGTTCCGGGGCTCGACTTCGCCCAGAACGACACCGTGTAGGGCTGACCGTTGGTCACGCGCAGCCCGGGGTAGTTCATTTGGATGTGCCACGACGCGCTGCCGGCCTGCGTGACGACGATCTGCGCGGAGGGCGCGCTGTTGGTGAAATCGAACGTGCGAGTGAAGGTGGCCCTCGCGGTGTCGTGCTGCTCTCCGACCCAGCCGGTCAGGCCGTTGCTGAAAGCGCCGTTGAGGATCAAGTTTGCGCCGAGCGGCTGGTTGATGATGTTCCACGCGGCGAGCATGGCGGCGTCGTTGGTGTAGCGCGCGACGAGCCAATCGTTCCAGCGCGACTGGAGTTGCGCCGCGTAGTCCGTCGGCAACCGGTCCAGCCCGCCGTCGAGCCACTTTTGGATGATGCCGTTCTCGTTGATGATCTCGACGAAGGCCACCGCCGGGTCCATGGCCAGCGGCAATCCGGTGAAGCGGTTGGTCGGTGTCAGCAGCTTGGTGGCGTAGTCCTTATGCAACGCCAGCGCGATGTCGCTGAAGTAGCCGAGGATGTGCGCGTCCTTCCAGTCCATCGTCGCGACGTTTGGGCCCAGGCCATCGCCGGACCGGTACTCGCGCCCCACCAGCAGGTTGATGTCGGAGTAAACGCCGTGCGCCTTGAGGCGCGAGACGACGTAATGGACTTTCTCAAGCTGGCTGGCGTTGAAGTTGGTGCTCTTGGTCGAGGTGTAGGCAAGGAGGCCGCCGTTGTAAGCCCACGACGCATCCATGTGATGAAAGCGCACGCAATTGACGCCGAACTTGGCGAGCCGCGCGGCGACGGCATCGGCCTTGTTCGTCGGCATGAACGGCGAATCACCGGCGAAGTTTACCCCCAGGAAGCGGACGCGTTGGCCATTGGCAACGAAATGCCCGTTGGCGTCCACGCTCACCTGGGCCGTCGGGCCGATGGGCGTGTTCATGGCGGAGAAATCAGTTACGACTCCTGTCAGGGCGTCGTTCCAAGGCAGGATAAAGGGATCGGCCAGCGCCGTGGCGGACACCGTGAGCAGCAAACATAGGACCCATCGGGCACTCATTGATCGAGAGGGTAGGGGATCAGGCCGGGGAATGAAAGTCTGGCCCGCGCGAGGGTGCCGGCTGGACGAAACTGAACACCGGCTGGCCTGCCTCGAATCACTTGGGGTGTGGAACGTCAGATTCCCTGTCACACTTTTCTGTTTTTAAAGCACTCCCATAACGAGTACGAAGCCAGAGACTATGCTGGAAGCGCCGCCGCCCCGCGCAAACGTGACACCGCCTCAGGATCGGCTATGGCGATGTTGAGGTGACTCCCCGGCGGGACTACGGTGTGGCTCCCATGTGGATCGCTGCCCATGGGAGACACACCGGGATAGCGCCGCGGTAACGCCATTGTTACACCGGCATCGCTGGCCGGAAGCCTTGGGAATGCCGGGTGGCCATCGGAAGGTAGATTCCCGCCCGGTCGGGTATTCCAGGCTCTTACGCTGTCTCAAGACTGGGCAGACCCCGATTGGTGCTGGGCTTTGGTTGGTCACAAACCCATGTAGTTAAGCAGGTTACCCCCATTGGCACCCCTGGCTGCCGATGGCAGCCCCCAGATGCGCCCGTGGTGAGGCAGCGGTAGTCACGCACCGCAATACAGACGACTGCTGCCCCAGTCAGTCGCTCTTGCGGCCTGCGGGTTCGGCGCGGCTGCTTCCAGTGGCGTGCAGCTTGATGAGCGCGCCGACGGCATCATCGCTGGCCTGAAAGGCCGTGTCACCGCTCTGGTTGATACAGATCAGGACGGCAAAGTCGCGGGCCGGCGCAACCCAGACGTTGGCGCAGTTCATCGTGTTATCTCCGCCGTGATTGAGAGCCTTGCCGCCCGCCCACTCACGCTCCGCCACCAACCAGCCCAGGGCGTATTCGCCCCCGAACGGAGGAGTGTGAAGCTTCTGATAAATGGCCGGCGGGAGCAGCGCCGATTCGCCCTTGTCGCCGCGCAACTGGTCCGTGATGAACCTGGCCCAGTCCTGGATCGTGCAGTGCACCCGGCCCGCCGGGCTGAGCACCGGCGGGTTGTCCATGTCCGGACCATTGCCGGGGACCGGCTGCCCGTTCGCGTGATGCCCCCAGGGCTGGTCCACTTGGCCGGGTGTGCCCGTGCCGCCGAAGCCGACGCTCGTCATTCCTAACGGGCCGAACACTTCATCCCGCATGGCCTGTTCCCAGGACTTGCCAGTGACCTTCTTCGTGATTGCGCCGGCGATGGCATATCCCAGGTTGGAATACTCGTAACGCGTGCCCGGTTTGTGCTGCGGTGCCCGGCTCAGCTCGTCCTTCACCACGCGCAGCCGCTCTTGGGGGCCATCGGCACCACCGTAGCGGATCAGGTCCGGGTTGGGCTTCAGGCCGGCGTGATGCGACAGGAGTTGAAGGACCGTAATGGTTCGAGCCGCCGGGTCGAAGCTCGTTGCCAGTTCAGGAAAGAGCTCCGCCACAGTGCTGTCCCACCTCAGACTGCCCTTCGCAACCAGCTTGGCCACTAGCGTGGCGGTCATGGCTTTGGCGTCCGAGCCGAGGTGCCATTGATCGTTCAGGGTCGCGGCGATTTCTGTCCCGCGCTTGCGCGTGCCCACCACGCCGACAGAGACGAGACCCTTGCTCGTTACGAGCGCTGCTGCGATCGCTGGCACTTGGTACTTCTGGCGAATCGGAGCCAGCAGGTTCGTCACTGCCGGGTCGCCGCCTGCCGGAGCGTACGCGGCGTTAAAGGGTGGTTTTGCCGCGCGGTGTGCCCAGACCGAAACCCCTGCAATAACGACGAACAGTCCCACGATTCCCAATAGTCCGATCCATCCCGCCCTCCCAGGCTTGCCCGTGCCCGCATTCGGTTCTCTTGCCGGAGCGGCTGCTTCGGCGGTGTCTTTGAGACCCGCGAGCAACGCCTGTAACTCCTGCCGGCGCGGTTCTAATTGAGAGCGAACAGCGTGCTGGTTCAACCAGTAAACGCCCCCGTAAATCGCCGTAACCACCGCGACCATGCCCGCCATCGCCAGCACCGCCCACCATCCCCCCAAGCGGATATACCACGCGCACTGGCCAAAGAACGCTAGAATCGCCAGGCTCGGCGGCAACAGGTACCACCAGAACACATTGCGCAGCAGCCAGATCTGATGCTCAACCTGTGCGAGCGAACTCTCCACGCGCTGGCTGAGGGGCTCACCCGGCGCGGGTGGGTGTGGCTTATGTCGCCGCCGGTCGGCCAGCATGAAGCCGGCGATCCACAGCAGGGCTGGCACCATCAGGTACCAGGTCCAGGGCAAGGAGTTTTTGGCTCCCAAATAGAACCACAAAGGCACCATCAACAGACTCACGCCAACTTCGCGCAGGTCCCGCCAAAAGAGCATGGCGGTGAACGCCTTTTGGTTCCGTCGCACTTCCTTGAGCAGCAGGTCTGCATCAATCGTCAGCCGGGTCTGGGGCGTTTGCGCCAGCCAGGCTTCCTTAAGGCTATCAGCATTCATACACCACCTCTTTCATGAGTTCGCCCAAGGCCTTTCTCGCCCGGTTCAGTTTCACCCCGACGTTGCCCTCGGAGATACCCAGCACCTCCGCTATCTCGCGATAGCTCAGGTCGTCCAAGTACAGCAGCACCAGCGCGGCCTCGGCCTTGGGCAATTGGCGAATGGCCGCGTAGAGCCGTTCGACCACCTCGCGCTGATGAAGTTGCTCGGCGCTGTCCAACCCTGAGACTGGCAGCTCTTCCGGTTCGAGGAGAGGCTGTTGCCGCGCGCGGCGGCGGCCTTCCTTCCGGTGCCAGCCCAGCGCCGTGTTGAGCGCCACGCGATAAACCCAAGTGGACGCGCTAGCCCGGCCCTCAAATTGCGGGAGGGAGCGCCAGATTTGCAGTAGGATTTCCTGTGCCAAATCTTCGCGTTCCTCCACCGTCAACGTGTAGGCGCGCGCCACCTTGGCCACCGTGCCGCCATACTCGTGGAGCCAGCGCTTAAACAGCGCCTCTGGGTCTTTGTCCAGCATCTCACATCTTCCGTTCTACTGGTGTTGGTAGCCGGAAGCAGGAACGTCTTACATAATTATGATCACCACTGTCGCCCCAGAAACCACTCATCGGACTCGAGGTCATGCTTGAGGAGATACTCGCGGCGGTTAACGCCTCGCACTTTGAGGTAGTCAGCCCGCGGCCATTCCGGTTGGCTTTCCACCTGATACCAGCGATCAATGACCTCGGCTATTTCAATGAGCCCTTGTTCCCACTGGAAGTGCCGCGGCGTCTCGTCGGCTTTGGTTCCGGCGTAGCATTCGACCTGGATGGGGGTAAGCTTCACGGGCGGCCGGCTGGAGGCGTTTCGTCCGGGCCGAGGTTCAGCATGCGTGCCTGCGGCACGTGTTGGGTGATCACCTCCCGCGTGAGGTTGAACCACCGCTGGCACCGGTCCAGGATGGCATGGTCCGCGCTGGACACGATCCGGTCGGCAGTGGCTAGCACGCGGTCGGGGTTGGTCACTAACTCCACTTCCCATGGCCAGCCCGCCTCGGCAGCCACCCTCCGGATGATCTCCTTCAGTCGGCCGCAATTATCCACCGGGCTGTCGAGCCACCAGCGGCATTTCGTCACCTCCCATTGCGAAGCGAACTGACCGATCACTTGCAGAGCCGGCACGGTCTCCGCCACCTTGTGGTACCGGGCATAGACCCCGGCCACGTCGCGGCAGCAACCGTCCCGTCCGATCAGGATCACCCCTCCGCCCAGCGCTGCCTCGACGGCAGTCAAGACGTTGAAGCCATCCAGCCAAAGCTCCTCACCGCGCAGTTTAGTCGCGGCGACGCAGTGCTCCTGACGCCGGTCCCTGGCCCGTCGGGAGCAAGCGCACCGTGCGATGGCGATCCGCTGCCGACGGCTCAGATGATGGCGGTCTCCAACCAGTTCCGTCGCCGAAGCGATGCCGTAACCATGGTCCAGCAGCCAGCATAGATCGCTGGTTGCCTGGCGCAGCGTCGGCAGGCGTTTCTCGCCGAACGAACGCTCATCCTCAGGATCGGCACCCCTATGTCGGCGGGAAATCTCCATGGCTTCGCCCCTCGCTAGCGATTGAGCCGGCGGCTTGCACGCAGCTTTGCCCGGGCTGTCGAACGCGCGCTGGGACGAGACATGAGGTGAGATTAGTGCGAGCCAACTTCAGGGTCAATGCGGTGTGAATCGCTAGCGGTGCCCGTTTCTGCCGACTTCCCCCGTTGTTGCCTGATCTTTCTGCCCCGGTATTTCTGCCTCCGCTCTCCGTTCGGTTGTGGCTTCCCGCGCCGGCAAAGGCGATGCCCTTGCCAGGCAGCCACCCTGGGCGTTATCTTGCCGAACAACTGGAACGATGCATGAAACCAAGCCCGCTCTCGTCCGGAGCGCGGACATTTCTGTCCGCTTTGGCATCCCCCAACCTCCGGAGGCGGACAGGAATGCCCGCGCTCCTGCGAGGGGGCGAGACGCCAGAGTGGCAGGTATCGTCTGGAGCGGAAGCCGGACTGGCAGCCCTCGTGGCGGCCGAACTGGAAGCGACGCCTCGACCGGGCACGACCCAGGGCGATACTGCGGGCGACTGGCTCTGCGCCTGGTGCCACAACCGCGTCGCCAACGAAAAGGATCGGTTCCCATTCAACGGCCAGGACGAATTCACCTTTGCCAACCCGGAAGGCATCGAGTTCGCGATCATCACCTTCTCCCGAACCCTCGGCTGCCGGGAGGTTGGCACGCCCACACTGGAAAACACCTGGTTTGCCGGCCACGCCTGGTCCTTTTGCCAATGCGACCGCTGCGGTCAGCAGCTCGGGTGGTACTACACCGGCCAGCATCAGTTTGCCGGCCTGATCAAGGGACGCATCGTCCGGGCCCTGCACGTGAACAATTGAGCGCCCGCTCCAGCACTGGCCAAACGGCCCCGAACGAGTTAGACTCAATGCCGGCGAATGAATCCAAACCAAACAAACCTATGCCTCTCCTGAAACTTGAAACCACCGTTGTGCTGACCGACGACAAGCGCAAGACCCTGCTGCCGGCCCTCTCCAAAATCCTGGCCGAAACCACTGGCAAACCGGAGGGCTACGTCATGATCACCCTCAGCCAGTCCGCGATGCTGATGTCGGGCAAAACGGGTGATGCCGCTTTTGTGGATATTCGAGGCATAGGCGGGCTCAGCGGCGATGTGAACCGGCGGCTCTCGCAAAAGGTGTGCGGGTTGCTAAATGAGTCGCTCGGCGTATCGCCAGACCGCATCTACCTGAACTTCACCGAGGTCGAAGCCACCAATTGGGGGTGGAAGGGAAACACCTTCGGTTGACAGCAATTCTCAATATGGCGCGGCCCATCGAGGTAGGGCGCGTCACTCCGTGCGCGCCGTGCGTCGGCACTCGTCCCAGCCACGGCGCGCACGGAGCGACGCGCCCTACCAAGAGCTAAAATGAGAAATGCTGTTCGGGTGATGGACGTAGATTTGCCCGAAGCTAAAGGGACTTACGTCCTGATTGCCTATCTTCCCCGGATGAAGCGGCTTGAAATCGGGCGGTTGGGAGCGTACGACCTTATCCCGGGCTTCTACGCATATGTAGGCAGCGCCTTCGGCCCCGGCGGCCTCCGCGCGCGATTGCACCACCACCTGGAGTCCGTCGCCGAGCCGCATTGGCACATAGATTACTTGCTGGCACATGCCGAGCCAGTGGAGGTTTGGTATGCTCTTTCGGACCGTAAACTGGAGCGAGCCCTGGCGGGGGTGCTGGAACGGGCCTCGGGCTTCCGCATGCCGATCCCTTGCTTCGGTTCTTCGGACTACCACCGCAGCCGCAGCAGCCATCTTTTCTATTGCAAGCGCCTGCCGTCATTCCAGCGCTTCCAACAGGAGGTCAACCAGGCCATTGGCGAACCGCCCGAGTTGGTGCGAGTGCCTGCATGCCGGGAACCGCAGGCCTGGCCCAGAGCCCGCCAGCTCCGTTAGGAACGGCATGTTTATAGCACCGCCGTGACGTCAGGCGAAGGAAGCTGCGAAGTTTTAACGCAGAGACGCAAAGGACCGCGGAGGAACGCAGAGGCAGAGGTTGCTTTGCGTATCTCCGCGTATCTCTGCGTCTCTGCGCTAAACTGTCGGAACAGGCCGTGCTACCTGGCCACAGGCGCCGGTTCTTCTGGGATTGGTCGGCCGGGCGGCAGCTCGGAGAGGGTGTTGGTTCTCCCGGTGGAGGCAGCGGGCAGAGCAGGGGATTTCGGGGTGGCGTCAGGGGCGGTATCGGCGCCAGCCAATTCTTCGGAGAGTATTGTGATGGCGATGCGGCGGTTGCGGGCGCGGCCTTCGGGAGTGGCGTTGTCTGCTACGGGCCGGAATTCACCATAACCGACCGCCCCGAGCCGGCGCGGGTCCACGCCGGCGGTCTCGGTCAGGAAGCGGACGGCGGCCGTGGCGCGGGCGGTGGAGAGTTCCCAGTTGCTCGGAAACCGGTGCCGGGCGGAGGCTTTGATGGGCACGTTGTCGGTGTGGCCGATCACGTGGACTTTGAGGTCGGGGTGCGACGCGAGGATAGCGGCGACCTTGCGGAGAACCGCGGCGCCCGCAGGCATTAGGTCAGCCTCGCCGGAGTCGAACAAGACCCGGTCCAGAATATTTACGGTGAGCTTGCCCTGCAGCCGGGAGATGGTGACATCCTTGGATTCGAGGGCAGCGCGCATCTCGTCTTCGAGGCTCCTGCGGGTCTGAAGGGCGCTGTCCTTTTCCCGTTCCAGCTCCTCGTTGCGCGCCTGGCTTTGGGCGAGCTTGTCTTTCAAATCAGCCAGCGTTGCGGAGTTCCTGTCCGCAGCCTCGAGGGCGGCCGCAAGCTCGGCGCGGACCCGTTCCACCTCGCGTTTCTTTCCCCAGGAGGCATAGCCTAGCAGGATCAAGAGCAGCAGAATCGTCAGGACGCTCGCGATGACCCAGGTTTCTTTGGGCATAAGCGGGGATCAGTTCTCGGCGGAGTGCAGGCCGCCCGTGCCGGAACGGAAGGCAATGTTCATCCGCTCGGGGTTGCCGGGGATGGGTTGCGCGCAGTTCCAGTGGCAGGCGCCGCAGTGGACGCATTTCTCGCGATCGAACGCGGGCACCCCTGCCTGGCCGGGCGTGATGGCCTGTCCCGAACAGAGCTCGATGCAGATCTTGGTGCCGCACTTCTCGCAAAGCTCGGGATACAGGAACACGACGTGGTCGGCATAACCCGGTGGCGCCTGGACCTTGCCGCCGAGCAGCAGCGCGTCCTGGTGCGAAACGAGCAACTGACCATCATAAGGGATGGCCGGCCAGCCCACCCGATGCATCAGCGTGCCGTGGAGGGAAACGCCTTTGATGGCGCATTCCTTCCGCAGTTGCCGAAGTTCGTCGGCGGAGATGCGGTCCTGATAATACTCCTCCAGCGTGGGGATGCGTTGGTAAGGCGGGACCGGCTCGCCCGTGAGCGCAAACCGGCCATTGGTCAGGCCGGCCAGGGCCATGCCGATCATGCCGCGAACAACGCCCTTTTGGAAGCCGTCACGGGATTGCGCGGCGATGCGGGCTTCGGCCTCCACCCAGCTCGCCCGCCGGCGTCTGACGTAAGTTTCCTCCAGGTTCTGCCGCGTGAATGCCTTCTTAGCCTTGAGCAGGTCGAGCACGCTCTCGGCGAGTTGCGTGCCGGTGGTCCACGCCTCGTCCACGCCCGAGCCGGTGAGGACGTTGGTGGTGCCCGAGCCTTCGCCGATCCGCGCGAAGCCGTCGCCGACCAGATGCGGTTCGCCCCGGCGGCCCGATTCCCCGAGCGTTTTGGCGCCCCAGGAACGGAGTTTGCCGCCCTTCAAGTAGCGCCAGAGATAGGGGTGCAGCATCCAATGCTGGAGATAGCGGTAGGTCGTCCGCATCGGGCTGTCGAACCACGACGGCACGAATATGCCGAGCGAGGCCACGCGGTCCGGGTGGACGTAGAAGAAGCCAAAGATCTCCGGTTCGGGAAAGCCGAAGGTGTGCAGGACCGTGCCGGGCTTGAGCGGCGAGCCTTCAGGCAAATCCACCACGAATTTCATGCCCACCGCCCAGTCGCGGCCATGATGGCCCTCGGGCAGGCCAAAGTGCGCATCAAGCTGTTGGCCGATAGGGCCGACTGGGCCGTCGCCGATCACCGTGAGCGCCGCATGGATGTCCATGCCCGGCATGAAGCCATCACCGGGCTTGCCCTGCTTGTCCACTCCCTGGTCGAGGAGGCGGACGCCCAGAACGCGTTTGTCCTCCAGGAGCGCTTGAGACACTGGAGTGCCGGGCCAGATTTGCACCGTGCCTGTGCTCTGAACCTGGGCGCCTACCCACTGCATGAACTGGCCCATCGAGAGCACCAGCCCGTCCTTCTTATGGAGGAAGGCGGGCGACCACGGGAGTTCCACGGCCTCCTGCTCGAAGGGCACCAGGCCACTGAACGCGCGAATGCAGGCATCCGCCGCGCGCAAGGGCCAGGAACGGCGGCTCGCGCCAATAGGGTCGAGCAGATAGACGACCTTCTCTTCGGTGACGGGGGCGGCCATCGGGATTTGCTTCGGATCAAGGTCAGGAAAGCTGGCGCGCAGTCCGCGGGCGCGGGTCACCACGCCGGATACGCCGAAGCCGAGGTCATCGGCGCGCTCGTAGCAGAGAACTTGAGGGGGCGAGCCAGGCATCGCGGCACTCTCGATGGCGGGCGTGCCGTCCGGGTTGACAAGATTCCTGGAGAGGGTAGTCAGGAACCCGGCGGTAGCAGGGCCGAAGCCGACGCACACGATGTCCACGTCCATGCGCTGGCGTTCGACACCCACGGAGTCTTGGCAGGCAGTGGAGGGGCTAGTCAGGCTGTTTTCCATGCTGCAGGTCAGCCGCGAGGCAAGATGACAAAGCCTGCTTGGGTAAAGTGGTGGTCGGTGGTCAACGCCTCTCGCAGTTTCAATTCGCGCATTACCACGAAGCTCGTGCAATCAGTGAAGGAATACTCCTTGTCGGTGTGCCGGAACAACAAGTCACGCGCTTTGTCCGCGCGCTCCAAACCGATATACTCCCAGCGCAGACGGGAAGTGCCAGTTACCTGGTGCCACCAGGCTTCTGTTTCAGCCAAGCCAAGGCGAAACCGAAGCATCGTGAGAGTTTCATCCACGACGTAATCGGAAGTCACGAGCACGCCCCCCTCTCGCAACCACTGGTCCCGCGCGGCGGTGCTGCGTCGGTGCGCCGGGTCCGCCGCATCGGCACAGGCAACCCAGCCGGCGGTGTCCACAAAAAGCCTCCTCATTTGCCGTAGAGGAGGGAATCGTGATCGGCGGCTTGGCGGCCGTCAGTGGAGCGGCCAACCGGCTTGGCACGGTAGAGCGAATCGTGCTCAAGGTCGCCGTCCATCCCCGGTGCAGCGTCCACGGGCACCACCTGAAAAGCAGGCCGGCTCCGATAGAGCACCGTAAAGCGTGCTCCACGCCGGACCTTCTGAACGACCTTTGGCAGCGAGGCGCGGAGTTCTTTGGCGTTAATAATCACATTCATACAAAGTTCATCTTAAGTTAAACTCCGTCGGGCGTCAATGCTCGCCGCTGCCCCCGACAGAGCGCCGGTATGCTGCCGGCTTAGACGGTCTAAGGGGCCCGAGCCGGCGGCATGTCGGCGCTCCGGCTCTGTAGCTTTCGCATGCCTCTGTCATGCCGGGTAGTCCAGCGCCTCAGGAATCATGACCTTGGTCAGCGCCTCGGCGGCACGGTCCTTCGCCAGGCGCGCGCCGGTCAGGCAGCCGTCGAGCTTGACGCGCAGGCGCACGAACGTTTCAAGGCCTTTGAACGATACGCACGGACCCGCCTTGGTCGGATGCGTTTCGTTGGCTTCGGTCACGTCGGTGTAGGCGCGAGCGGAGCCGTCAATGCCGGGAATGATGCCTTCCAGAGACGCCAGTTCCTCGGCCGAGTAACAGGACTGGCAGCCGGCTGCGTCCCAGTTCGGATGGCGGTTGTAGCCGTGCACGAGTTCGGCGCAAATGCGGCCCACTTCGCCGGCGGCGCGCGCGCTTTGGACGTGGGCCAGGTCGGTGAAGAAGCTCACGAAGCCGGACAACCCGCCTGCCAGCGCGGGATTGGCTCCGCCCTTTTGCTCCAGCTCGATGATGTCCAGGATGAATTGCCGGGCCGCCAGCAGCCAGCAAAGGGCGTCGGCGAGCGGGAAGGTGACGCTCTGACGGCTCTTGTGATAGAGCTTGTCGCCGTCGGCATCGGTAGCGGTCTGCAGGTGTTTAAAGGTCCAGAGCCAGAGCTTCATGGCGGTCGCCAGCGTGCAGGCGCCGGTGCCGGGCCGCTCGGAGGCGATGCGGCGCATGTCGGTAATCCATTGGTTGAACTGCGTGAGGAATAGCTCGTTGGTCATGGTGATGGAGAGTTGCAGGCGCTGCACCGCTTCGGG
Source organism: uncultured Verrucomicrobiota bacterium (assembly GCA_964625855.1). Taxonomy (GTDB): domain Bacteria; phylum Verrucomicrobiota; class Verrucomicrobiia; order Limisphaerales; family UBA8199; genus JAPLUA01. The sequence continues at coordinate 40,136 of CAZVFC010000034.1, forward strand.
GCCTTCGTAAGTGGCTTCGAGCTGCGCATCCATCCATTTCTGACCCAGGAAGCCCGGGCAGTCCTCCGTGACCCCATAGCCGCCCATGAGGCTGACGGCCTCCCGCATCATATTGGCGCCGTGGCCCGTGTTCCAAAGCTTGCAGGCCGGGCAGAGCACGTTGGCCAGGGAATCGAGGATGACGAACTCCAGCAGCGGATTCTCGCGCAGAGCGGCGAGCCGGCCCTCGTCCCTGTGCCCCTCGGGCTTGGCGGCGAGTGCCAGGTATTCGATGGCTTGGGTGTGCACCGCAGCCTGGGCCTTAAAGGCCGCGCGGCCAGAAAGGTGCTTTGCAGCCATGTACGCATCCTTCTGCTTCGTCAGCGGGTCGAGCTGGTCAAAGATCCTGGCCGCCTCGAAACCGAGCGACGCGCTGGCTTCGCCGGTAGCCCAGATGTCCACGAGACGGTGGAGGACATCCTCCTTTTGCTGCAGGCCCAGCTCGTAGCGGGGTGAGCCGGGCGAGCCTTCACCGCCGCGGAAACGACGGCGCTGATACATGATGACCGGCTCGACCGCCGAGAGCAGCTTGGCGGAAGTCATGAGCCCGACCGTAACGCGCGTGTGGCTGAAGACCGCTTCGATGACCTCGCTGTTGGAATAGCATGGGATGATGACGCCGTCCTTGACCGTGTAACCGCCGATGATGCGGCTGGCAGGGACACGGACGTTGAGTACGGGGTCGCGCGTGGAAGAAAGCTGGTGCACCAGTTTCTTGGTGGGCGTGCCGCGGTCCCAAGTGCCCGGGTCGCCTTCCTCGAGGATGATCATGCAGGCGCCCTTGATGCGCGGGTCGTCGGAGTCCACCGCGGCGGTAACCACATTGGCGAAGCCCATGTTGGTGATGAAGCGCCCGCGTTTCTCGACTTGCAGGACCGGCTCCTGTCCTTCCTTCCATTCGGCGACGCGGACCTTGCCCGCCAGGATGCCGGTCTCGACCCCGACAAACGGGATCGGCTCGGTGAGCGCGAAGGCAGCGCGGATTTGCTTGCGGTTCTCGCCGGGTTTGGGCGGAGCCGCGAGCGTCATGTAGTGGTCGCGCTGCTCGGGTGTGCCGCGTTCGTGAATGGGAGCGAGGCCGAGGTTGCCGGCGAGGCTGCACGTGGCGGCTCCGGCGTCCACCCAGGCCAGCTCGAAGGCGATCAGGGCCAACGCAAGGTTCTTCGGCCCCTCGATGAATCCGCCGTGCTGCGGATCAAGGAAAGCAGCGGTAATGCCGCTCTCATCAAACGCGGGCAGCAGGCTGGCCTTCTCGGCCGTCCATTCGTGCGAATTGCGCGCGCCCTGGGCAACCAGCCGGGCGACCGCTCCCCGGGCAACCGTGCGGGAGGATTGAACGAGCATGGCCAGATCGTAGCGCTCGGCATAGCGCCACATGAGCTGGCGGACGTCGTCCCCGGGCAGGGTTTGGAGGGCGGGCGTGGATTCAGTATGGGTGGCCGCAGGCATAAACGGGTGCGTTCGACTATACAGAATTAAGTAATCAGGACTTTGTCGCCTATCCAAACGTATGTGGCGGATGGCGCAAGGCCATGGAATTTATAGGAAATTCCTGCGCGCGGCGCAAGATTAAGCGTGCCGGGCGACCAGTGAGGAAAACCAACGAAGGAAGACACCCATTTTTCCGGGCTCGTCGAGCTGCCTTGGGACGCGCTTGAGCGATGCCGGATGCGGGCGATACCACACCCGGCATTCCAGAGGCGACGGCTGGTGGTTCAGACAATGCCCTCCTCCCCCAAGCGGCATCCCGGATTCCCTTGCCGCTTTCTCGGCCAGCCAGCCGTTCGCCAAAGGATCCCCTTCGTCTTGCCTGCGTTTGCCCCAATCCCACGTCTGACCCTTCCCACGACTCCCCGAAGCGCGAACAAGATGCCCGGCGATTACTCGCCACAGCTAACACCGTCACGTATACCCAACCGGGCGAGACCTGTCTGTCAGGCGAACCATGTCAAATCATGTAGGGCTTAACCCTACAAACTTGCCGCTCCGAAGGCGGAAAGTGCTTCGGGTGCGGCGAGCGCATTGCCGTTAAAGGCCGGCCGCGTGCCGCAGAGCGAGCCACCAGGGCGCGATGACCAGAACAGCGAAGCAGAGACCACAGAGCAGGTTGGCTCCGGTTCGCTGAGCAAGGCGGGAAATCATGGCGAGGAGGGTCCCGAGCAGCAGGCCGGTAACAAATCCCCCGAAGTGGGCCAGGACATCGGTACCGGGCGTAAGTCCTAGTAGAACGAAGAGCATCACCCCGCCGGCGACGCCGCTGACGATATACTTGCCGCAATGAGGCGTTTGGCGCCACATGGATAACGATTGCACGGCCAGCAGGCCCAGGCAGCCCAGGACCATCCCGGATGCGCCCAGGCTGTGATGGGGTGCCGCAGACAGCAGGCACGCGGCGATATTGCCGCCGACGCCGGTCAAATAACCCGCCAACAGGCCGACACCAGTGCCGTAACGGCCCATCACCAGGCCCAGAAGGACCAGGCCGATGGCCGCATTGGTGCCAAGATGTCCAAGGTCCGCATGCAGCCAGGTAGCAGTGAATAGTCGCCACCACTGGCCGCGCGCGACGCTTACGCTGTCCATGATCCCAGTGGGCTCCAAATTGCCGCGCGCGTTCAGCCAGAAGAACAAGACCAGCAAGAAGACCCAGGCCAGGCCGCCCCAATCGAACAAAATCCCCGCACCCGGGATTTCCCGCCGCCAGGGCTGGCGCCGGTTCTCTTGCAGATACAATCGGATGACGGCCAACGCGCCTTCATAGTCCTGCGCGGGGACCACAAGGCCCCACCCGCCGCCGCCGTCGGAATACTCGATGGCGCTTTCTATCCCCTGGCTGACCAGGACGAGGCTCCAGTCCATCGCCTGATGGCGGGAACATGTCGGGATTCGGGCGCCCGCAGGTTCCATTTCGTTTTGAAGCGAGACTCCAGGAATGGACCGTGAGGCTCAGTCGTGGTTTAAGATCCCCAGTCTTTCGATGGCCGCGCGAGACTTCTCTGGGGTTTCCTGCAAGATGACCTGCCAGCCGCGCGCGGTCCCGGCGGCGACGTTCTCGGGACGGTCGTCCAAGTAGAGAATCTCCGATCCTCGCCGACCGGACTGACGTTCGACGACCTCATATAGCCCGGCGTCGGGTTTCATTACCCCGTGCTGGTAGGACAGGATGTAGCCGTCGAAGTTGCCGTAGAATGGGAAGGCGCGCCGGATATGGCAAATGGCCAGATCGTTGGTGTTGGAGAAAATGTAGGTGGGGATGCCCCGCCGCCGCAGCGCCGCCTGGAGTTCGACCATCGGCTCTATGGGAACGAAGATGTCGGCGAAGAAGTCGGCGAACTCCTCAAAGTTGCCGTCGAAGCCGGTGGCGGCGCAGACCTCCTGGTAAAAGTGCCTGGTCGTGACTTCGCCCCGTTCCAGCCGAAAGAGCAGGGGGGAGTAATCCACAAAGCTCCTGATCTTGTCGGGCGGCACTTTGCTGCGGGCGGCGATGCGGCGCGCGGCGATCGTGTAGTCGAAGTCCACCAGCACCTTGCCCAGATCAAAGACTACTGTCTTAACTATGGTTGAGGGCATGTCAGCGCATTTCCCTGCGGCCTTCGAGCGCGCGGCTCAGAGTAAGTTCGTCGGCAAACTCCAAGCCCGCCCCAGCGGGCAAGCCGTGCGCGATGCGCGTGATCTTCAAACCCTCTCGCCCCAGCCGTTTGGCCAGGTAGAAACCGGTCGCATCACCCTCGACGTCCGTGCCCAGGGCGATGACAATTTCCTTGATTGGTTCGCTCACCAGGCGCTTTTCCAATTCAGCGATGCGCAGGTCTTCCGGCTCGACTCCGTTCAGCGGCGAGAGCCTCCCGCCCAGGACGTGATACCGGCCCCGGAAGGTAGCCGACTTCTCAAGGGAGATGATGTCCACGGGCCGCTCGACCACGCACACCACCGATGCATCGCGGCGCGGATCGGCGCAGGTGTCGCAGGTCGGCTTCTCGGCAAGGGCGCCGCAGGCCTGACAGAATTGGACGCGCTCGCGGGCGTGGAGGATCGTCTCGGCCAGATGCTTGACTGCGCCTGCTTCGGTCTGCACCAGATGCAGAGCCATGCGTTCGGCGGACCGGGGCCCAATGCCGGGGAGCGTGCTGAGCGCAGCAATCAGCGAGGCGATGGAGTCGGGAAGGACGGCCATGTAGTGGACAGTGCGTTGGGATCGCCAACTTGCGGCGACACCTGTGACCTTTCCGATCTCAACCAAAGCCGGGCAGGTTGAAGCCGGCGGTGACCTTGCCCATCTCAGAGGTGGAGATTTCCTTCGCCTGGTTGAGGGCCTGGTTGGCCGCGGTTAGAACCAGGTCTTCCAAAAGCTGGGCCTCGCCGGGGTTGATGGCCTGCGGGTCAATCTTGATCGAGGAGAGCGTGCCATCGCACTTGGCGACGACCTTGACGGCGCCGCCGCCGCTGGTGGCCTCGACGGTGCGTTTGGCAAGGTCCTGTTGGATTTGTTCGACCTGCTGCTGCATGCGCGCAGCCTGTTTGATGAACTTGCCCATGCTGGACATATTGAAAGGAATTGAGGGTTGACAGTTAATGGTTAGGCACGGACTTCGACAATCTGCCCTTTGAATATCTCCAGGGCCTTCTTTATCAGCGGGTCATCCTTGAAATCGTCCTGGCTGAAGGGCACTGCGGCGAGCTTCTCCTTCGCAGCCTTGAGCGGGGGGGGCGCGGCCATTGCCACGGGCGCTTCGGAGCTGGGTTTGGCCCCGGGTGCGGGTAACGGAGGCGCTGCCGGCTGGACGGGAGCGATTCCCATGGGTGTGGGGGCCTCGGCTTTGATGAACTTGAATTGGAGACCGGGATGGCCGAGCTCGGCTAGCTTGGTTTGCAGGAGGGTGTGGTTGCGCGCATTATCCACCAGCCCGATGTGCTCCTCGAATTCGGGGTCGAAGCCGATGGTGAATAAGCTCTTCTCCAGGGACACGGGGTGTGCTTCCAGCAAGTAACTTCGCGTAAACGGGCTGGCCCGCCCCACCGCTTCCAGGACCCGCGCCCACAACTCCGTCAGGTCTCCTGCCGGTTGCGGGGCAGCGGCAGCGGATTGCTGCGGAGCCGGAGTGGGAGCAGCGGCGGCTTTCGACATCACGCCAACTGCCGGTCGCGAGGAGGATGTCGGCTTAACCGGGGCGGCTTCCCCGGGTCCGCCTTGCCGCAGAGCCTGAAGCTGCTGCAGTACGGAATCCAGGCTCATGGCATTGCGGGCTTCAATCGCTTTGAGCAAGGCCACCTCGATTAGGATCTTCTTCGAAGCGGCATCGCGCAATCGCGTCTCCTCGTCCGCGAAGACTTCGAGAATGCGCGTGAGCGCGTCGGCGGGCGCCAGCTTGGATTGCTCGGCCAGCGCCGCGGCCTCCGCTTCGGACACCTCCAGCATGGTGAGGTCGCCGCCGGAGACCTGGAAGACGAGCAGATTGCGGAAATGGTTCAGTAAATCGGACAGCAGCCGGCTGAGGTCCTTGCCGTGTCCGGCGAGATCGTTCAGCAGGCGGAGGGCGGTCTCGACTTTGCACGCCAGCACGGCGCCGGACAGCTCCAGCAGTTGGCCCTGCGCGGTGAGACCGAACATGGAGAGAACGTCCGGCTCCTCGATCTTGTCACCACAGAAGCTGATGAGCTGGTCGAGCGTGGATTCTGCGTCGCGCATGGCGCCCTCGGCACCGCGGGCGATGGCGTAGAGGGCGGGGGGATCAATGGTCACCTTCTCCAGCCCGGCGATGTGGGCAAGGTGCTTCGCAATAAGCGCTGCGGGAATGCGCCGCAAGTCGAAGCGCTGGCAGCGTGAAAGGATCGTGGGCAACACCTTTTCCGGGTCTGTCGTCGCGAACATGAACTTCACATGCGCGGGGGGCTCTTCGAGTGTCTTCAGCAGCGCATTAAACGCCGCCGTCGAGAGCATGTGGACCTCGTCAATGATGTAAATCTTGAAGCGGGAGCTGGCGGGGGCGTACTTGCAGGTCTCACGCAACTCGCGGACCTGCTCGACGCCGTTGTTGCTCGCGCCGTCAATCTCCAGCACGTCGAGGGCCCGGCCTTCGGCGATTTCCACGCAGCGCGGGTCGCTGTCCGCAAAGTCCACTTTCGGGCCGTCGGTGCAATTGAGGCATTTGGCGAAGATGCGGGCGATGGTGGTCTTGCCGGTGCCACGGGGGCCGCAGAACAGATAGGCGTGAGCGATGCGATTCTGCTCGATGGCATGGCTCAGCGTCCGGGTGACGTGGTCCTGTCCCACGACATCCTGGAAGCGCTGCGGCCGGTATTTACGGGCAATGACCTGATATGCCATTTTCGATATACAATTTGCGAGTTACGACGTGCGGCGAAGTTCGACTTCCAAATTCCGGCAACATTGCCAATCGCCAATCACAAATCGTAAATCAAGCGTGCCAGGGTGACCACGGCAGATGCGGAGCAGACTACCGTTGCTGCCTTCCGGCCCTGGCGGGGTTCGTAAGTCCACAGTCCATGGGCCCTGGCAGCGAGAAATGTGGCGCAACCACCCCGCCGCTTCAAGAGCAAAGTGTGGCGTGCAAGTTGAAAAGTTGAAAATGTGACGCGGCAGCCGGGGACTAACGTTCGAACCAGCCCAGCTTCCGCTTCTTGGCTACGTAAAGCAGCCCAAGGATCCGCATGTTCATTGCCAGTAGGTACAAGGCAACGAAGTTCCACAGCAGCCGCGCGCCGAACATCGCAAAGAGCGTCGCCATCGAGTGGGTGGTCATACCCCTGGGGAAGACTGCCGCCAGCGCCAGCTCGCCCACTTGACGGATGGCGATGAAGGCCGCCAGCAGAAGGACAGTCACGATGTATTCGACGGGCACTTTGACGATCGCCGGCAACACGACCAGCGGATTAGCGGCCAACGGCGAGTCCTTCATGGCCACGGCCAGCAGGGCCATGGGGAAATACAGGCAACCAAAGATCATCGCCGGAATCATGGCGACGCCGGCCGTCGGCTCCTCCTTAAAGATCGCGTAGAAGAAGAGCCCGAGGGCCGGCCCAAAGGAAAACAGCACCGCGCCCGCCAGGCGCAGCGCGCAGCCCCCGACATCGTCCCAGTCCGGCCAGCCGGGCAGCTCCTCATCCTCGGATGCAGTCGAGTGGATGATGTTCTGCATGAACGCGAAGAGGTAGCCGTAGAAGAGTGCCAAGGCGAAATAGCCGAACCAGCCGCTCATGAAACTCAGCGCGGCCATTACAATCATGCACACCACCAGCACAAGGGGACCCGCGCCTTTGAACGGATACGCGAACACCCCTGGCAACTTTGAGAAGAATCGCTCGTGCGAGCCGGAGCCGCCAGCCGCCACCTGCACCGGCGCCAACTCAGCGGCGCACTGGCGGCAGGTCTTATGCTGGACGCCCCCAACTGTCCGGACGGTAACACAGAACTCGCAGTAGTACCGTTGGCAGTGGGCGCAATAGTATCGAGCGGGCGTCTTGGGATGGAACTTGCAGGGCTGTGAACTGGTGATGAAAGCCGCTTCTGCCACCGGCGGCGCCTCGCCGAGCAGGGGAGGCGGAACTTCGGCGGGCGGGGCGGCAACGCGAGCGACCGGAGGGGTGCCGCTGATGCGGGCGGCGGGCGTTGCGACCGCAGCTCGCGGCACCCCGCTCAGGACGGCTGGCGCGGCCCCGATAGGGACTGGGGGCGGGCCATCGCCATAAAACGCCATCTCCACTCCGCCGAGGTGTATCGTCTGTCCGGTCCGCAGCACCGCCTCTTTTGTGGGCGCGCGGTTCACATAGCTGCCGTTGGTGGACCCCAAGTCCTTGAGCGTGATCTTCCCGCCCTCCACCAGAATGTGGCAGTGGGTGCCCGAGACGGAAGGATCGGCGATCAGGAAATCATTCGACTGAGCGCGCCCAAGGGAATTGACGCCCGGTTTGAGCTGCACCTCCCACGCAGCCGGGGACCCAGGATTAATCACTAGTCGCGGCATAGTTGGCTAACGTTGAACCGACAATAGTTGGTTCCTTGTAGTGCAATGGCAGCCCCCCTGTCCATCAAAAGTTTCCGGTCAACGGAGCCGATCAATTCCGACACGGCTGCCGTGCCATCTCCTGCCTGGTTGTGAAGCAAGCGATTGCCGCACACCGGACTTGCAGCCTGGGCCACTGTCCAAACCCTGGCGCCTGCCGGAACGACCTCTTGTCTGCTCCGGCGCGCCCTCCCGGGGCCCAGCCTCCTCTTCGGCTCTTCGGCTCGTGTACCAGCGATGCACACCGGATGCACACCGGATGCACACGCGGGAACCGGTTGTGCATCCGGTGTGCATCCGGTGTGCATCGCTGGTACTCGGCGTTGGGATGGTTCTGGCCAGGCTCCGAACGAGGGCGATGCCAGGGACGTGCATCGGGCGCCTCTACCCGCCCGGTCCGTCGGAGAGGCTACGGTGGGAATCGAGGATTTTGCCGCCTATATGCGGGTGTGCTGCGGGTCCTTCGGCCGCGCAAATCCCTTGCGGGTCCTTGTCGCAAGGAGCGACAGGTGTAAGGCGTCAGCCAATCCCTACGATGCCGCGGACGATTCACCGTCGGGCCGGACAAGGGAGATGACGAAGGCATCAGGCAGGAGATACTTCCGCGCGACCGTTTTGAGTTGATCGAGTGTGACAGCTTCGTAGCGGGCGTCTTCAGTGTCGGTGTGGGCGTAGCCCAGGCCGTAAAGTTCATCGAGGGCGGTCGTCATGGCGAAGCCGCCGAGGTCCTGGCGGGCGATCTTGCGCTGGCCGATGATCTTGGCCTTGGCTCGCTTGAGTTCTTCGGCGGTGAGACCTTCGGTGCGCAGCAACTCGGCTTCTTTGAGGAGTTCGGCTTCGACGAGAGCGGCCTTTTCAGGCGCGGTGCCGGCGTAAAAGGCAAAGTAGCCGGGGGCGAGGCCGGCGACGTTTTGTGCGCCGACGTAATAAGCGAGCCCGAGTTTCTCGCGGATGCGCAGGAACACGCGCGAGCCGAGATCGCTGCAGGCTTCGTGAAGCAGGTCGAGCGGGTAGCGGCCGGGGTCGTGCACGGTTGTGCCGCGGTAGCCGATGACAAGGACAGCTTGCTTTTTGTCGCGGGTTCCGGTGACGTGGCGAAGGGAGTCTAGAGTCTCAGGTCTAAAGTCTAAAGTCGGGGTGGGGGCGGGGTGCCAGGCGGCGAACGCACTCTCCACGGCGGTTTTGACTTGCTCAGTTGCGATGTCGCCGTAGATGGCGAGGACGCAGTTGTTCGGGCGGGCGAATTGGGCGTGGAAGGCTTTGAGGTCGGGGACCTGGATGTTTCGGACGCTGATCTCGGTGCCGAGCGCGTCGAGGCCATAGCCGGCGGGGCCGAACAGGGCGCGGCGCATGGCCAGCGAGGCGCTTTGGAGCAGATGGTCCTTTTGATCGCGGATGGCGGCCAATTGGACCTCGCGCTCGCGCTCCAGTGCCGGCGCGGGGAAGGTGGGGTTGAGCAGCACGTCAGCCAGCAGGTCGAGCCCGGTCTGGAAATCGCTGCTGAGAACTTCGGCGTTGACGCCGAAGCTGTTGTTGCCGCCGTAGCTTTCAAGGCTGCCGCCGACGGACTCGATCTCGCGAGCGATGTCTTCGGCGGAGCGGCGCGCGGTGCCTTTGAGCAGCAGCTTGCCAGTCAACTGGGTGAGGCCGTTCTTTTCCGCAGTCTCGACCACCACGCCGCCTTTGAACACGGCGCGGAATTCGACAAAGGGCAGGCGGTGGTCTTCCTTCACCAACAGGCGCAGGCCGTTGGCCAGCTCAGACTTCTGCACCGGGTGCTCGCGCGAGGTTTCGGCGGCGAGCACCGGCCTGGGCGCGGTGCCGGCGGGCAGGAGCGAGTAGAGCGTGCGGTTCCTTGGCGCGAGGTATTCGCAGGCGACGCGCTGGAGGTCGGCTGGGGTGACGCGCTTGACGGCGGCCAGGTAGCGCTCGGAGAAGTTCAGGTCGCTGGCGGCGAGCCAGCTTCCGCCCAGGTCCTGCGCCTGGCCTTGCATGGTCTTGCGCGAGGCGAGCGTGCCGGAGACAAACTGCTTCACCGCCTTGCCGAGTTCCTCGGCCGGTATCGAGGCGGTCTTCATCTTCTCGATTTCGTCCAGCATAGCATTCCGCGCAGCGAGGAATTTGTCCGCGTCCACCATCGCGCTCAGGCCGAACAAGCCCGGCTGGCCGGGGCTGTAGGTCCAGGCATCTACGGAGTGGACCAAGCCCTGCAGTTCGCGGACGGACTGGTAAAGGCGCGAGCTGCGGCCGTGTCCGAGCAAGGCGGCCAGCACGTCGAGGACGGGCACATCCGGATGGCGCACTTCGGGTATGTGCCAGGCGATGTGGAAGTGTCCCAGCTCGATGGGCGCCTCTTCGATGATCTCCCGCGGGGCGGTCTGTCTTGGTTCTTCAGGGAGAACGACCGGCGGCAGGGCACGAGCTCTTGCTTTCGCGTAGGCCTCGCGGATTTGGGTCACTACCTGGTCGGGCTTCACGTCGCCGGCCACGACGTAGAAGAGGTTGTTGGGTGCGTATTTCTCGTGGTAATAGCCGCGAATGTCTTCGGGCTGGAGAGCGTTGAAGATGTCCGGGTAGCCGATGACGGTGAAGCGATACGGGCTGCGGGTGTAGGCGGTCTCGAACAGGCGGCGGCCGGCGCGGCGGGCCGGGTCGTCGGTGTTCATGTCCATCTCGCGCAAGATGACCTGCTGCTCCTTGGCCAGTTCGTCCGGCGGCAGGGTGGCGTTCTGCATGACGTCGCACAGGACATCGAGGGCGACCTTGGCCCCGGTGTTCGGCACATCAATGTGAAAGACGGTGCGGTCGAAGGAAGTGTAGGCGTTCATGTAGCCGCCCGCCTCCTGGACTTCCTGGTCAATGCGGCTGCCGGGGCGGGTGGTGGTGCCCTTGAACAGCATGTGTTCGAGAACGTGCGAGAGGCCCGCACCGAGCCATTTGCCTTCGTGAACACTGCCGGCCATACACCAGGCCTGCGCGGAGACGACCGGCGCGCTGTGGTCTTCGCGGACGATGATGGTGAGCCCGTTGTCGAGTGTATTCAAGGTTACCCCCGGCGGGACGGCGGGGATAATGGCCGCGGTGGATGGATCGAGGATCATCCAGTCGCCGGGCTACGATTTGGCCTGGGGGGCCGGGGCGGTCTGCTTGTTTTTAGGCAGAAACGGTCTTACGAATGCTTCTTCGAACTCATAGCCGTCCTGGAAGTCAGCCCGGCTGTCCCTCTCGGTCTTGGCGAGCCAGCCAACCTCCACCATGTTGAAGACGATCTCGCCGAAGTCTTCGCACCGCCGCACCCCCCACTCCTCGAGCACGGTCCTGGTCATCGGCCCAAACTGCGCCAGGGCGAACTCGCGGATGCCGGCCAGCAGTTCCTGGCCCGTGACGTGGCGGACGCGGCGGGTATCTTTGGTGATGGCTTTCTGGGTGTGATCGAGGGCCTCGCGGACAAAGAGGTAGGCGTCCCGATGGTAGCGGGGATCTTTGGCCTGAATCTGGGCCAGGGCTTCCTCAAAACTGATTTCCTGCATGTTACAATTGTGATGTTTCAGCCGCCGGAACCGGCGGATGCGCCGTCCGATACGCTTTGACGGCCCAACCGATCAGCAACAGCCCAAGGATAACACAGAGAACCATCTGTTCCTGCCTGGTCAAGCGGCTCACGCGTTGAAATATATCGCAGCCCGGGGGGGAGTCAATCACGATGCGCTCTAAACTCAGCCTTCGCCCATCACGGTCACTGCGACCGTGCGCCGGCGGGCGCGGACATCGCATTCGAGGTGAACGATCTGCTGCCAGGTGCCCAGGACCAGGCTCCCGTCCTTGATGGGAACCGTGAGTGAGGGACCAAGCAGCGTTGCCTGCAAGTGTGAGTGGCCGTTGCCGTCGTGCCAGGCCTGTTCGTGCCCGTACTCGAGGCTGGGGGGAATGAGGCGGTCGAGCATGGCCGGCAGGTCTCCTTCCAGCCCCGGCTCGAACTCGATCGTGCCGAGAGCGCCGGTGCTGCCGACGTTGAAGATGTGGACGATGCCCTGCCGCACCTTGGACTCGCCGGCGATTCGGGCGACATCCGCCGTGATGTTATGCATGTCCCCATGCCCTGACGTGTGAACCTGGATTTCGCGCTGGTAAACCATGGCTATGCTGATCTCGAATCGCGGCGTGGAATCAAGTCGCCACGATATTCACCAGTTTCTTGGGCAGGACGATGACCTTACGGATAGTCTTGCCCGCCAGGAACGGTTTCACTTTCTCGGAGGCCTTGGCGGCGCCCTCGAGGTCGGCTTGGGAAGCGTTGGCGGGCACTTTGATGACGTCACGGAGCTTGCCGTTTACCTGGACAGGGATTTCCAGGATGTCCTCGACGAGCAATGCTGGGTCGAACTTGGGCCATGGGGCGTAGGCGAGGGTATGGGCGTGTTGCGTGTTGCGGGTCGCGTGGAGCTTGGCCCAGAGTTCCTCGGCCAGGTGCGGGGCGAAGGGCTGGAGCAGGATCAGGAAGTCGCGCAGGACGGGGAGGGGCTTTGTTTCCCAGGTCATCGCCTCATTGATGAAGACCATGAGGGCGGAGATGGCGGTGTTGAAGCGAAGGCCGTCCAGGTCCTCAGTCACTTTCTTGATGCAGGCATGGAGCGCTTTGAGTTGGGCGGCGGTCGGTTGGCTGTCGGCGATCTCCGGGGCGAGACGGATGCTATCCAGCAACTCCGGTCCGCGCTGTGGCTCTGCGGTCAGGCCCTGCTCGAACTCGGTCTCGCTCTGCTCGTCCACGAACAGGCGCCACACGCGCCCGAGGAAACGATAGACGCCTTCCACGCCCTTGGTGCTCCAGGGCTTCACCATCTCCAGCGGCCCCATGAACATCTCGTAGAGGCGGAATGCATCCGCTCCATACTCGGCAAGGATGTCGTCTGGGTTGATGACGTTGCCACGGGACTTGGACATTTTCTGGCCGTCCTCGCCAAGGATCAGGCCCTGGTTTACCAGCTTAAAGAACGGTTCCGCGGTGGACACATGGCCGAGGTCGTAGAGCACCTTGTGCCAGAAGCGAGCGTAGAGGAGGTGCAGAACGGCGTGCTCGGTGCCGCCGACGTATAGATCCACGCCGGGCGTGGATCTGGTTGAGCGTTGAGGGTTGAGGGTTGAGGGACTTTCAGACGCTGAACTCCCGGCTGTCCCCATCCAGTAGCGCTCGGCCTCGGCCCTGCAGAAAGCGTGGTCGCTTCGGGCATCCAGGTAGCGGAGGTAATACCAACAACTGCCGGCCCATTGGGGCATGGTGTTGGTTTCCCGCTGCGAGCCGTCCGGGAGATTCACCCAGTGCTTCGCGCGCGCCAGCGGTGGCTGGCCGTTGGGCGTGGGTTTATAGTCGTCGAGCGCCGGCGGAAATAGCGGCAGCGCGGATTCGGGCAGGGCCTCGTGGTACGTGTGGCCATCCGGCCCGGTCTTCCAAACAATCGGGAATGGCTCGCCCCAGTAACGCTGGCGGCTGAAGAGCCAGTCGCGCAGCTTGTAGTTGATCGTCTTCCTCCCCAGCCGCTTCGACTCCAGCCAAGCCGTAATCTTCCGCTTGGCTTCGGGTGTGGGCAGACCATTTATCGAGATTTCCTCGTTGGCGGAGTTGACCGAAATGCCGTCTTCGACGTAGCCCCGCCAGTCTATCCCTGGAGGCGGCTCGACAACCTTGACGATGGGCAGGTTGAACTTGGTGGCGAACTCGAGGTCGCGGGTGTCGTGCCCCGGCACCGCCATGATGGCGCCGGTGCCGTAGCTGATGAGCACGTAATCCGCGATCCAGATGGGGATCTGCTCCCGGTTTACGGGGTTGATGGCGTAAACCCCGGTGAAGACGCCCGTCTTTTCCTTCGCCAACTCAGTGCGTTCGAGGTCCGACTTCTTGGCCGCAAATTGCTGGTATTGCTCGATGGCGGCTCGAGGAGTCGGTGCGCCGCCGGTGCAATTCGTCGGGGTTCCGGGCGGCCAGTCGTTCGGGATGACCCCTTGGGCAAGCCAGGAGGCGATAAACGGGTGCTCGGGCGCGAGAACCACGTAAGTTGCGCCGAAGAGCGTATCAGGCCGAGTGGTAAAGACGGTCAGGACGAACGTCTGATGGATGATCTCCACCGGCTGCTTAACCTCGCGCTGGACTGCGGACCCGCCTCCCGCCGGGACCGTGAACATGACCTCCGCCCCTTCCGAGCGCCCAATCCAGTTGCGCTGCATTTCCTTCAGCGAGTCGCTCCAGTCAATGGTCTCCAGGTCCTGCAATAACCGCTCGGCGTAGGCGGTGATGCGCAGCATCCACTGGCGCATTGGCTTGCGCACGACGGGGAAGCCGCCCACTTCGCTTTTGCCGTCCACGACTTCCTCGTTGGCAAGCACCGTGCCGAGTTCCTCGCACCACCAGACCGGGGCGTGGGTGACATAGGCCAGCCGCTTGGAGTCGCGGTAGTAGCGGCGTTTTCGCTCAAGCTCCTCGGGCGGCACGTCGGTTGAACCGGCAGGCCAAGCGGGTGTCCTGCTCTGCAACTCGGGCGGGTAGGGCAGCGTCTCGATTGGCTCAGCCTTATTGGTCTGGGGATTGAACCACGAGTTGTAAAGCTGGAGGAAGATCCACTGCGTCCACCGGAAATACTGCGGGTCGGTGGTGTCAATCTCGCGGCTCCAATCGTAGCTGAAGCCGAGCGACTTGATCTGGCGTGTGAACGTCGCGATGTTCTGCTCGGTGGTCTTGCGGGGATGCTGGCCCGTCTTGATGGCGTATTGCTCCGCCGGCAGGCCGAAGGCGTCCCAGCCGATTGGGTGCAGGACGTTGTAGCCGAGGGCGCGGCGGTAGCGGGCGAGGATATCCGTGGCGGTGTAGCCTTCCGGATGGCCGACATGCAGCCCTGCGCCCGAGGGGTAGGGGAACATGTCCAGGATGTAGAACTTGGGCAGTTCCTGCGGCTGGGCATCGGCGTGGCGCTGACCAAAGGGATGGCTTGCCGGCACAGCCTCGCCCGGGTTCCACGCACGAAAGGTCTGCTGCTGATCCCAGCGGCTCTGCCACTTGGGCTCAATCAAATGAAACGGATACTGTCTGCGTCCGGATGCCATAAGCCCGTCAATATTGCGGAAAGCAGATGGCCAGACAATGGAAGAATTCCGTCGCGGCCTGATCCGGGCTTTATTGTTCGCCGCGTCCGGCCTACGATGGGATGCATGGTCACATTGGTGATAGCGACACGCAACGCGCACAAGGTCGGCGAGATCCGGGCGATTCTCGGAAAGCCATACGAGTATCTGTCCCTGGCTGACTTGCCCGGCGCGCCCGAGGTGGTAGAGGACGCCGGCACGTTTACCGGGAATGCCACGAAGAAGGCCGTGGCACTGGCATCCTGGCTCGGGGCGCAGCCGTGTGCCGAACGCCACGGGCAGGAGGCCCAGCTTTATGTTCTGGCCGACGATTCGGGCCTGGAGGTGGATGCCTTGCACGGCGCACCGGGTGTCAACTCGGCACGCTTTGCGGCGCTGGATGCCGGCAAGGCGGGCAACTCCTCGACAGCGGACAACAACGCCAAGCTGCTGCGGTTGCTGGCCGACGTGCCATCCAACCAGCGCGCCGCCCGGTTCCGGTGTGTCGTGGCGCTGACGCCAGTTCGGCGCGCCCATGCCCAAGGAGCCTCCCCGGTGTGCTTCGCTGAGGAGGCGGAACTGCAGACGGAGTTGTTTGAAGGAACGTGTGAGGGTCGGATCGGCTGTGCGCCCCGCGGGCAGGGTGGGTTCGGATACGATCCACTCTTTGTTCCGAGCGGGTACGATCAGACCTTTGGGGAGCTGAGCGAGGACGTGAAGAACCGTTTGAGCCATCGCGCCAAGGCCCTGGAGAAGTTGAAACAACGACTGGATTCGCTATCCGGCAGGCCGCGGTCAACTTGAGCAGCCCCGCCGCTGGCAGCCGGCCGTAGTCAGCAGGACTCGAACCGGGCCGTTGCTCCCCGGCTGGACACGAAGCGATTTAGATTGACCATGCTCCCCAGCCATCAGCACCAAGGCACCGCGTCCGAGTCACACCCGATGCTCACCGGACACACACCCGACACTCACCGTAGATAACTTTCCGCCCATCGCTGATGCGATGTGACGCAACCTACTGTTTCCCAATGACTTACATAGGCTTTCTGCCAAAATGCAACCAGTCCTGGCCTTTCGTTACAAGGAAAACATAAGTTACTGTGGCGCAATGATATATGCCTCTTTACCGCAGCAACTGGGTCTTGGGTGTCCCGAGGACCTCAAGGGCTCCAAGTGGCCATCCACCAGCCACAATTGCGAAGCGAGGTAGTTTGACATTACAGGGAAGAAGGTGTCGGTGAAGGAGGCTCGAACCGCTCAGCCCGTTCTCCCGGATAGACCAAAAAAAGCCGCGCTCGAGGCGCGGCAAATCGAAGCAAGGAAACGAACCGGGATCAAACAGCGCGCTTCCGCTGCCAAGCCACCAAGGCCGCTCCCAGGACCAGCAGACTAATCGCGCCCGGCTCAGGGATGGCCACGATCCGGAAGCCCACATAAGCGCTCTCGGTCCCCGGGCTGCTGCTGTTACGGCTCGAGGCGCGCATGCCGGCAGTTCCACTGCTGGAGTCCCACGCCCCGCCGCGCAGTCCGCGCGACGTGCCGATCACGGCGTCGTTCCACTCCCATACATTCCCGCCCTGATCGAATGTTCCGTAAAAGCTGTCCGAGACACTGAACGAGCCGACGTCGGTGATGGTGCTGGTTCCCGGATTGACGGTTGAGTTGTTCACGGCATATCCGCCGTTGTACCCGTTGGCGATGCCGTCATTGTAGTAGAAGTTCGCGCTGTTCGGGTCACTGTCGCTGCCATTCCGGCTGTTGGGCTGGGCATTGCTGCTCATCGGGTAGAGCCAATAGTTGTCCGTGTCCCCGCCTTGCGCGGTCGGCTGATGGTAGGCCCCCTTATACCACTCGTTCTCCGTCGGCAGCCCATAGGTCACGCCCAGATTCCTCGTGAAGATGCCGCTGGTAGCCCCGTTCAAATCGTAGGCTCCTTGCTCGGTGCTGGAGGCGTCCTGCGCTCCGACGGGCTGCCCGTTTTCCAACCAGTTCGCAAAGCGGGCCGCGTCAAACCAACTCACATAGGTCACTGGCCGATCCCCGCTTCCGGTCACCGAATAGGTATAGCTGCCCGAGACACCGTTCTGAATGATGCCCGCAACGTTTGCATTGGCCGCCATATTCGGGTTGTAGAGGGAGTAGGCGTCCGTCGCGGCGACCGAGTTCAGGAAAGAAGCGTATTGATTGAGCGTCACTTCGTAAGTGCCGAGACCGAAGTTGTAGCCCACCCCGCCGTACCCGGTAACGTCATTGCCGTTGCCGAGGTTGAGCACCGGCACAGTCTCAATGGTGGTTGCGGCCGGCGCGTTGTTACCCATGATTCCCCATGACAGCAAGGCCAGAGCGAGATTCCTGGTGAAGAGTTTCATCTGTTGGTTCTGCATTGCTTCGTTAATGTCCGCGAATGAGAGCACGTTTACAGCCTGGTGTCCAGAATTATTTTCAATTGTTTTTACCTGGCCCGGAAGAACGCGACCCGAAGCGTGGCTGGCCTTGAGAATTCGCGGGCGTCCTGCCCCTCCACCAGACCCAACCGAGGCTCGCCGGGGCGTGCGAATGGCAAATCCGAATAATTATTCAGCACAATGCGGTTGACACCATCACGAGTGAGCATTAATGCTCTGCTATACAATACCGATTGTACCCGTACAACGATAGTGGCGGTGCCCCGATAGCGCCGCGGATTGGTTGCCCGTAGAATATGCACACTCAAGCCCGAACGTCTTCGAAGAAATCGGCCTTTACGCTCATTGAACTGCTGGTCGTCATTGCGATCATCGCCATCCTTGCCGCCTTATTGCTTCCGGCGCTGGCCCGAGCGCAGGCCAAGGCCAAGCGAATCGGCTGCCTGAACAATCTCAAACAACTCGGCCTCGGGAGTACGATGTATGCCAATGACTACCGGGGGCATTATTCCAGCTACACCTGGTGGTCGCAGGCGGAAATTGACAACGTTCCCAAGAACGCCGCGACGGATCGCTCCGGATCGGACGACGATTTGAGCTGGCTCTACCCGAGCTTCGTCAAGAGCGTTGGTAGTTATGTTTGTCCCGCGACGCAAAACTATGTCAGCACCACCAATCTGATCAATACCCCGACCGGGGAGCCAACCCTGCGCGATTTGTGCAACAACGGCACCGGCCCGAAAGCCCGCGGGACCAGTTACGAGTGTTTTGGCAACTTCACTGCCCGCATGACGGGCACCTCGATCTCGACGAAGAAGAAGGAGGACACCGTGAGCGCATTCAAGATCTGTTATTACGCCGGTGCCATGGGGATGGTGCCCGGGCCGACCCGGATATTCCTGATGACGGACGCGGACGACACCTCCGCGCTGGTGGACAAGAATGACATCAACAACTGGCCGGACAGCTTGACGGATAACCACGGCAAGGATGGGCAGAACTTCACTTTCTGTGACGGCCACGCCGAGTGGGTGAACCAGAAGAAATTCATGGAGGTCTGGAACATCTCCCATGACTCGTCCAGGGTGCCCGGCGTGAGTCCTTAGATTTCAGGCTGCTGACCTTTAACCCCCAATCAAACCGACAATGAAAAACAAAACCAACATACAAGCATCGGGCCTCCTGCGAGGCGAAACCACGCGCACGAACCTCTGGCGGCCGGTAGGCGCCTTGGTAATCACTCTACTCCTTGCCCTGGCCTTGCCCCAGGCCCACGCCAATAACGGCATAGCGGCGGGACTGCTGAAAGTGGACGCGGTGAATGGGAGTACTGTCAACACCAACGTGACGGTGACGCCGCTGGTGTTGATCAACGAGTTTCTGCCGGTCAAGCTGGACACGTGGAATGACGGTGTTACTACGTTTCCCTGTTGGAACACGGCGGACTACTATTTGCAGATTGGGGAGACTCGATCGGACGATGCAGCGAAAGGTGTTCTGATCACGTCCGTAGCGGACAACGGACGAATTAACCAGGGTCCCTGGAATACCAACGTCCTGGGTTATGCGATCAGCACTATTCAAATGAATAGCGGCGCCTACCGGATAACCACGGGCACGACCAACGTGTCGGGGAGTGCTGGCAGCACTCGGGAATGGAATGTGGATGTCGCGGGAGCGTGGTTTCCGTATGACCGGTATCTCGGGGCGCATTGCCTGAATAGTGCCAACGGGGGTGTAATCACTACGATTACTGGGTCGCCGGAAGTGGTTTATGGGGTGACGTTTATAGACTGTATTCCGGATGGATCCGGGGGTTGTGCCGCCAGCGGCGGTGAATTTGCGCTGGATCTGACAAGTTATGGGATCAACTCGCAGACGGACGGGATTTTGCTGGTAAACGGGGGCAAGGAGGAACCGAACTTTGCGTTATCGGAGGCGCAGCCCGACGGGACGTGGAAGCTTTTTGTGCACGACGTTTCGACCGGCACGGCCAGCAATTACGAGCAAGACCCAATTGCGTTTGTGTATATTCCGCGGACGGACACGTCAGTGATCTCGGGGAAGGTGGACGGGGATGGCAATATCATGATGTATAGCGGAACTTCGCCGCAGTTCACGGCATCGGAAGTGGGGGCCGGCCGGTACAAGCTACAAATGAACAACTACGCCGCGACCAACGGCGTCCTGATCATATCGGCCGAAGGGGGCGGAACCTACAACCTGGACAACGTCGTCAGCTACGAGATTTCGCAGGACGGACAGAGCTTTGAGATCCAGTCGCGAGATACGCCCAACTTCGGTTTGCAGTCGCCGTATGCGTTGATTGGTGGCGTGCGATACCCAGAGGCGGCGTTTTCGTTTGTGTTCATCCCGGCGCCGACCGAGGTGGGTTTTGTGGTGTGGCCGAAGGCGAACCTGCTCACGGCTGAGACGCCCAACGCCTACTACACGGAGCCGTACACGAATTCCTTCACGGTACACCTGAGCACCAAGCCGACGGCGGATGTGACGATCAGCGGTATTGTCTCGAGCGACGCGACCGAAGGGGTGGTGTGCGATGACTTGACCAGCCTGACCTTTACGCCCGAGAATTGGTTCGTGCCGCAGACGGTGCGGGTGACGGGGGTGGACGATGTGGACGTGGACGGGCAAAAGGCTTACACGATCGTGCTACCGGCGGCGACGAGCGCGGATTCGCGGTTCAATGGTCTGAACCCCTCGGATGTGGGTGCGCTCAACGCGGACAACGAAGCAGGAATCAGCGTGAGCGCGGACAGCCTGACGACGAGCGAGGGGGGGCTGACGGCGACATTCCAGGTCGCGTTGAACACGGCACCGACGGCTGATGTCCAGATCGGGCTTTCGGCGAGTGACTTCACGGAAGGGGATGTCTCACCGCTGAGCCTGACGTTCACGTCGTTGGACTGGTCGAACGCGCAGCCCGTGACGGTGACGGGCCTGGATGATACGGTGCAGGATGGGGATGTGGTCCACGCGATCGTCACGGCCGCGGCGACGAGCACCGATCCGGCCTACAATGGAGTGGATGCCCTGGACGCGGTGGTGGTGAACCTGGACAACGACGCGGCGGGCCTGAACATTACGCCGAAAGGGATGCTGACGGTGAGCGAAGCAGGCGCTGGTGCCACGCTCAATTTCGACGTGGTGCTGCCTTGTGAACCGACGGCGAACGTGACGGTCAGTTTCACCTCGAGCGACACGACGGAGGGGACCGTGAGCCCGGCGTCGCGGACCTTTACACCCGACAACTGGGCGCAGCCGCAGAGCTTCACGCTGACGGGGGTGGACGACCTGCTGACCGACGGTACGGTGAGCTATACGCTCAACGGTACAGTGACTTCGGGCGACGCGGCCTATGCGGCGCTGACGCCGGTGCTTTCGGCGCAGACGCTCGACAACGAGCCACTGCTCACGCTGCCTTCGGGCACGCTGTATTACGGGATCGGCTGGCCCGGGATGGCGATTGACGGCCAGGCCACGATTACGGATTCGGACGCGACCGACTACGATACGGGGACGTTGACGGTGACGCTGGCGGTCAACGCCCAGAGCGACGACCGGGTGGAAATCCGCCATGTGGGCACAGACCCGGGGCAGATTGGAGTATCGGGCAGCACGGTAACCTACGGGGGCGTTGGGATCGGGACCTTCAACGGAGGGGTAGGCACGGCGCCGCTGGTGGTTACGTTCAACGCCGCGGCGAATCTGGAAGCGGCACAAGCGCTGGCGCGAGACATCACGTACCGAAGTGTGACCAACGCGCCGCTGCAGGATCCAAGGACGGTTGTATTCACACTGTCGGATGGCGATGGAGGGACGACCAGTGCCAGCAAGCAAATCGGCGTATCAAAACTGCACGTCAGCGACTTCCAGTGTGGCAAAGACGCCGGGTTCGGGGTTTACACCGGGGCTGAGGATTGCGAGATCTATTCCGTGGTTGATGAGTCGGCGTCTTACCCGTCGGGCACCTGGTCGGACCCTGCTAATGGACTCGTCGGACTCGTGGTGCATGTCAACATAACGAACGGATACAACCGGCAGGTGCTGCTGCGGTTTAAGGATATTGTCGGCACCAATCCGGGGCAGATCCCACCCAATGCGATCCTGGTGGAGGCGAACCTGATGCTCTATGTCATGAATTCGGGCGACGGGAGTCCGCTGTATCGCATGAAGACTGATTGGGACGCCACCGCGACCAGTTGGTTGACCTTTGGGTCTGGCGTTGACATGGACGGCATCGAGGCAGAAAGCGCCTACTACTCGCAGTTTAATCCTGCGAACCGTTCGCAGGAGACGGGCACGGGCATGATCGAGTTCAGTGTTCTGCCCGATGTGCAGGCTTGGGTCAACGGCACGAACAACTACGGCTGGGTGTTGCCCACTTTTGGCCCATCCACTGCCAATGACAACACGTACATCGCGCCCGCGGAAGCGACGAACCTGGTTACGCGGCCGCGGCTGGTGGTGAAGTGGCTGCCGGCGGAAGCCACAATCAAGTCGGCGAGTTTCCGGCAGGGAGTCAATGATTACACGGGGGCGGTGGATACGCGCGTGCGGCTGATTACTCCCGATACGCAGTATTCAACAATAGACGCCGTGTATATTGATGCAGAGGTTACTGGGGGCTTGGAGGATCCCGAGCACGTGCTGCTGCGGTTCGACAACATTATCGGCACGGCGATTCCGCCGTACTCGAGGATTCACGCGGCCGTATTGGACCTGGTCTGCCGGGGCGGCAATCACGTGGGCGACGGCGGGACGTTCAACCGGATGCTGATACCTTGGGAGGCCACGGCGACGTGGAACTCGCTGGTGGACGGCATCTCGGCAAACGACGTGGAGGCGGTGTCCGTTCCGACAGCGACGGCGGGCAATGATACGGGCAATCCGAACGCTCAGGCGGGCTGGCTTACCTTCGACATGACGTCGGATGTGCAACTGTGGGCCAGCGGCACGCCGAACTACGGCTGGGCGGGACTGCCTTGGCCGTACCTTGGAGACGGCTGGGGCATGTACACCTCAGACCACGCTACGGTGGCGAATCGTCCGCAACTGCGGGTGTATTATACTCTAACGGTGCCGCGGATGGTGTCGGCGGTCGTATTGTCGCCGACCAGCGTGCAGGTGAACTTCGAGGGCGAGCCGGGTAAGACCTGTGAAGTCTGGCGCAGCCCCGCAGCCGCCGGTGCCGGCGTGGACTGGACCACCAAGGTGGGCGAAGCCACAGTGGACGCGAACGGCAACGCCAGCGTCGTGGATAACTCGCCATTGGCAAGCGGAGCGTACTACCGGGCCAAGAACAAGTAGCGCCCGGTAGGCATCGGGAAATGTGTTCAATCAGAGCGGGACGGCGGTGTCGCCGTCCCGCTTTTTGTAGCGGCCCGTTTCGCGGGCGCTTTAACGGCGTCGCGGCCCTGCGGGATTGCGAGACAGGCTTCAGGGTGTTCCGGCCAAGCTTAGCAGAAAGAACTCGAGTGTGAGAGAAGCAACGATCATTTCAAAGACGCTCCTTTCCCAGCGCCCGGCGAACCGGTATTGGCGGTGGTTTCGCGCGACGGCGGCTTCCGCTATCGTGCTGGGTGGAGTAACCGGCGAGTCGTTCACGGCCCAAGCGGCGAGCCACGGCGTGGCCGCCGGGCTGCTCAATGTGACGCAGGTCATTCCCGAGGACACGAACAGCAACGCGCAGGTAACGCTGGCGCTGGGTGTGGATCACTTCCTGTGCGGCTCGTTTAACCGCGGGGATTATAACGTGCAGATCGGGATCGGCCTGGAGTCCACGTATGACGACGAGCGGGGTGTGTTGATGACGTCGGTGACCGAGAATGGGCGGGATAACTTTGGCACCAACGGTTATCCCATAACCACGTTCGCGACGAGCGGCGGTGGCTACCGAATCACGAGCCATCTGGGCACCAGCGGGGGCGCCGGCAACTCCATCGAGTACAACGTCAACGTGGCCGGTGCGTGGTTTCCCTATGACCGTTATCTGGGCGGTTTTGCGCGGAACTCGGCCGGGGAGAATGGGGCCACGAATGATCTCTTCACCGGTTCACCGGGGCTGGTCTTGGGCACGCATTTCAGAGGGGTGGCCGGGGGCAAATCCGTGGTTGACCTGCGGAGCTTGGGTATTGATTCCCGGACGAGCGGCGTGCTGCTGGTTACGCACGCGAAGGACGAGTGCAACTACGCGCTGTCGCAGGTGAATACGAATGACGGCACCTGGAACGTCTTTGTCCGGGATCCTGCCCAAGGCACTTATTCCAGCTACGAGCAGGACCCCGTGGCGTTTGTGTTCATCCCCAGGACCAATACCACGCTGATCTCCGGGCGGTTCAACGGGGATGGCAGCATTTCGATGTTCAGCGGGTTGAGTCCACAGTTTACCGTTACGAACGTGGCGCAGGGCAGGTGGGACTTGAGAATTCCCGGCCGTTCGCCGACCAATGGGATATTGATAATCTCGCCCGAGGGAGGCGGTAACCTGAATGGCGACAACATCGTCAGTTGCCAGGCTTACCCCAACGGCATCGGTTGGGAGATTCAATCGCGGGACACGCCGAATAATGCCTTGCAGACACCCATGGACGACGCCGGCGGACCCGAGGCGGCGGCGTCTTTTATCTTCGTCCCCCAACCTCCGCCCGGTTTTGCCGTAACCTCCACCAATGCTTTGGTGACGACCGGCAGCGGCGGCAGAGCCAGTTTTTCGGTGAGGCTCCAGAGCCCGCCTACCGCGGTTGTCACGCTGGATGTGAGTTCCAGCGATCCGGCCAAGGGTGTCTCCGTGCCCGGGATGCTGATCTTCGACCTCAACAATTGGTTCCAGCCGCAAACCGTGACGGTGACCGGGCAGAATGGCACTTCCGATGGCAGTTACACCATCCTCCTGGCGCCAGCCAGCAGCGCGGACCCGGGCTACCAGGGCTTGGATCCTGAAGATGTGCCGGTAGGTTTCCTGGCAGCGCGGGCGACGGTTGTTGCACCGGCGAACAATGCCACGCAAGTCAACCGCTCGCCCACCTTGCAGGTGGCGGTGACGAATACTACTCCGGGCAACCTGGCCGTGAGATTCTATGGGCGCGAGGCGCCCACCGTTCTCCCCGGGCCGGACTTCTGCATCGCGGTTATGCCGGATACCCAAATGTACACGGCAGAGAAGGGCGGCGGAACCCGGTATATGATGATCGCGCAGACGGAATGGGCCATCAGCAACCGGGTGTCTCGGAATGTCGTTTATGTGAGCCAGCTTGGTGACATCTCGAACAACGGGGACACCCCGACCTATATCTCGCAATGGTATCACGCCACGAACGCAATGTACCGCCTGGAGAACCCGGTGCGGACCCAGCTTCCCGACGGCATGGCCTACGGCGTTGCCCTTGGAAACCACGAACAGTCGCCGAACGGCTGGGCGACCTTCGGCACGACCAACATCGGCACGGTAACCAACTTCAACAAGTACTTTGGCGTGTCGCACTTCGCCGGCCGCGAGTATTACGCGGGCCATTACAGCACGAACAATAACAACCACTTTGATTTCTTCAGCGCAAGCGGATTGGACTTTGTGGTGCTGTATTTCGAATACAACACGAATCCGCCGGTGGAGTTGCTGGCCTGGGGGAACGAAGTGCTGGCCACCAACGCCCACCGGCGGGCGATTGTCGTCACGCATTACATGGGCAGCGCCACGACGCCCAGCGCCCACAGCGCCCAGGGCCGGGCCATTTATGATGCCCTTAAGGGCAACACGAACCTTTTCCTGCTGCTCGGCGGCCATGTTCTCGGCGAGGGCTCCCGGGAGGACGTGTACAACGGCAACACGGTCCGCACGCTGATCTCGGATTACCAGGGCTACCCCAATGGCGGCAACGGCCTCATGCGGCTGATGGATTTCTCGCCCAGCAACAATGTGGTGGTCGTGCAGACCTATTCGCCTTGGACGGGAGAATACGAAACCGACGAGGACAGCGAGTTCTACTTCAGCTATGACATGCAGCCGACCGGTCCTGGCACGGCCACGCCGTTTATCGCGCTGGCTACAAACTTGTCCGTGGCTCCCGGCGAAGTGTGTGCTCTTTCCTGGCCCGGGTTGAAGACCAATACGGTTTACGAGTGGTATGTGGCCGTGACCGACCAGTTGGGCACGACCGTCACCAGCCCCGTCTGGCGCTTTACCACCGTCCTTACGAACACTTCGCCAACAGTGGCTAACCAGGTTCGCACCCTGATGGGCGATGCACCAACCAACTTTGTGGTCGTTGCCAGTGACGCCAATGGGGACGCCCTTACTTTCCAAACTCACACGGCGCCGATGCACGGGCTGCTCCGGAACTTCGATCCGCTGACCGGCGCTTTCACTTATTGGCCGGTGTATGGGTATCGCGGGACGGACCGCTTCACGTTCAGCGCCAACGATGGCCAGGCGAACAGTGCCGTGGCTACCATGAACCTGAACGTCGTCGCACCGCCGGATAGCAACGCGAACGGTCTGCCGGATAGCTGGGAAGCGACCTACGGCGTGGACGACCCGAACGGCGACGCAGACGGCGACGGGCAGCGCAACCTGGCAGAGTGCGTGGCGAACACGAACCCCACCAACGCGGCCTCGCTGCTTCAAATCACCGATTGGGTGCGGCTGCCCAACGGACACGTGAGCCTGGCTTGGCCTTCGATCGGTGGCTCACGTTATCGCGTCCAGTACCGGAACGGGACGCCCTTTAGCGGCGTTACGGGAGCCTTCACGGACCTGGTCCGGCCCTTGACCAATGAGCTCGATCAGAGCTTCTATGGGGCTCCCTCGACGCAATCGTTCACGGACGACTTTACTCTCACGGGTGGTTCGCCGACCAACCATTCGCGTTATTACCGGATCCGAGTCGAGCGATGAGGCAGGTTGGCTCCTTAGCGGTCCCGGTGCGCGGGCATCCTGCCCGCATAGGCCGTCGGCCAGTTCCCAAGGCTGCACCCGGCTTAGGACTCTTTTCCCAGACGACGGCAACCGGTCGCGCCGGCCTTTCGTCCCCCCCCTCTCGGCTCTGCGGCTGGCTGGCAATCGCCGCCGTCCTTACGTTCCTATTCGCGCGACCTCAGGTCGCCTGCGCCCATGGCGAGATTCACCTGCGAATCCTGGAACTGACCCGGCAGATTGAAGCAGCCACGAATGACGTGGCGCGCCTTTACCTCGAACGCGGCGAGTTGGAGCGTGGCCATGGCTTGTGGGAGGAGGCCAGCGCCGACTATAATCGGGCCGCGCAGCTTGATCCGAGCCTGTCCGGCGTGGATCGCTGTCGCGCCCAACTCCTGGCCGACCAGGGTCAATTGGAGGCGGCGCGAGCCATGTTTGACCGGGCGCTTGAGCGCGATCCTGGCGACGGCGAGAGCTTTGTCGGGCGCGCTCGCGTACTGGCCAGGCTTGGGCAGGGGCAGTCGGCAATTGCTGATTATTGGCGTGCGTTGGAACGCTTGCCCGAGCCGCGGCCCGAGTATGTGCTGGAGCTTGCGCAGGCCCTCGCTGGCGAGGGCCAGGTCGCCGAGGCGCTTCGGGCGCTGGACGAAGGGATCAACAAGCTGGGCCCGATCCTACCGCTTCAGGGGTACGCCGTGGACCTGGAACTCGGGCGAAAGAACCACGACGCGGCGCTGGCCCGGATCGAGACCATCCTCGCGAGAGCGTTGCGGAAAGAGAGTTGGTTTGCGCGGCGCGGCGACATCCAGCTCGAGATTGGGAAGGCCGCGGAAGCACGAAAATCCTACGAGGCGGCGCTGGCAGCGGTGAGTCGTCTGCCAGGCCGATTACAGCAAAGCCCGGGCATGGTGAAGCTGCAAGCACATGTGAGCGCCGCGGTGGCTAAGATCACCAACGCTTCGCCATCGCAACCCCTTTAATGAGAAGACATGCCACGAAAGATTACTAACTCACGTACTACAGCCCGCGACCAGCGCACGGATCCGACGGAAGCCACCCGGCCATTCGCGCGCAGAATATGGACGCTGGTTTTAGCGACCGTCGGCGGTCTCGCGGGGTTCGCTGTGGCGCCGGCCGAGGCCCAGGACCGGCCCCCGGCGGCCAACATCAGCGTGGAACAGCTTGACTGGGATAACACCACCAATTCGGTGAGGGTCGCCACCACGCTCTCAATCAATGGATTCGTGTTACGGGCTGGGGCCAACAAAGGAGACTATGGCGTGCAGGTTGGAGAATTGGCTGAAGACGACTATTGGGGAGGCGCTCTGATGTCGTCGGTTAGCCAGAATGGCCGGAACAATTTCGGCACGAACGGTTATGCCGTCAGCTCTGCTCACGTTAGCGCCACCTGCCGAATTTCGACCTTTGTGCCTACGGCCGCTAGTGCGGGTTCCGCCGCCGAGTTTAACGTCAATGTTGCGGCGGCCTGGTTTCCGTATGCGGACTACCTCGCGGGCACTGCCCTCAATTCGGGAGGCACGAATAACGGCACCAATGACATGCTCATCGGGTCGCCCGGTCTCGTGCTGGGCACGCACTTTCGAGGCGTGGCCGCTGGCAAGTCAGTCTTGGATTTGCGGAGCTTCGGCATTGATTCGCGCACCCACGGCGTCCTGCTCGTTGCCCATGCCCGGGACGAAAACAACTTCGCCTTGTCGCAGGTCAACGCCAACGACGGCACCTGGAACGTGTTCGTCCGAGACAACGCGCAGCCGACCTATGCCAACTATGAGCAGGACCCGGTGGCGTTCGTGTTTGTCCCAAAGACGAATACCACCTTGGTTTCCGGCCGGTTCAACGGTGACGGCAGCATCGCCGTTTTCAGCGGGGAAACGCCTCGGTTCTCCGTGACCAACCTGGGCGAGGGTCGGTGGGAACTCAAGATCCCGGGGCATACACCGGCCAGCGGCGTGCTGCTCCTCTCCGACGAAGGCGGCGGCCACTATAACGGGGACAATATCGTCAGCTACCAGGCAAACGCGAGTGGCGATGGCTGGGAAATCCAGTCCCGTGACACTCCGGGAAATGGTTTGCAGACCCCGGTCGGGGCGAACGGCGAACCCGAGGCGGCAGCGTCCTTCGTCTTTATTCCAGCCCCCACGGCGACGCTGATTTCTCCCGACGTTCATGGCCGGATCGGCGTCGCCTCTGCCATACTGAAGGTCGCCGTGTCGAATACTGTCCCCGACCATATCACCGTGAAGTTTTACGGCCGGGAATCACCCACCCCATTTCCCGGGCCGGACTTCTGCCTCGTGGTTCTGCCGGACACCCAGAATTACACGGCGCAAAGAAATGGCGGCACCCGGGCCATGATGATCGCGCAGACGGAATGGGCGATCTCGAACCGGCTGTCGCGCAACGTCGCCTATGTGACACAGCTCGGGGATATCGTGAACAATGGGGATACCCCATCTTATATCTCGCAATGGTATAACGCGACCAATGCCATGTATCGCCTGGAGAACCCCAGTCGGACGCAACTCGCAGACGGCATGGCCTACGGCGTGGCTCTGGGCAACCACGAGCAGTCCCCCCTTGGCGACGCCATCAGCGGCACGACCAGCAACTACAACCGCTATTTTGGCGTGTCGCACTTTGCCGGCCGCGAGTATTACGCAGGCCATTACGGGACCAACAACAACAATCACTTTGATTTCTTCAGCGCCAGCGGACTGGACTTCGTGGTGCTTTACTTCGAGTACAACCCATCTCCGCCGGCGGAACTGCTGGCGTGGGGCAACCAGGTGCTGGCCACCAACGCGCATCGGCGGGCGATAGCGGTGACGCATTACATGGGCACGGCCGCCACGCCTAGCAGCTTGAGCGCCCAGGGATCGGCGATCTACAACGCGCTCAAGGCGAATCCCAATCTGTTTCTCCTGCTCGGTGGCCACGTTTGTGGCAGTAATGGTGAAGGGGAAGGCTCGCGATCGGACACTTACAATGGCAATACCGTGCGTACGCTCATCTCGGATTACCAGTGCCGCACCAACGGGGGCAACGGTTTGATGCGGCTCATGGAATTCTCGCCCAGCAACAATGTCGTGGTGGTTCAGACCTATTCGCCTTGGACCGGCGAATATGAGACCGACGATAACAGCGAGTTCTACTTCACCTACAACATGCAGCACCCGGGCGGCGGCGGCTCGGCGGGCACCGCCTACACCTGCCTGGGCACAAACACAGGCGTGCTTCCGGGCGGCGTGGCGAGCTGCGCGTGGCCCGGTTTGAGCAAGGACCGGATCTATGAATGGTACGTCACACTCACCGACGAGCAGGGGAATACGGTCACGAGTCCAGCCTGGCGATTCATCAGCGCGCCCAACGCCGCGCCGGTTGCCGAGAACCAGGTCGTGAGCGTGGTCGGAGATGCTCCGAGCCAATTGACTTTGGCGGCTTTCGATCCCGACGGCGACGCCCTGACCTTTAGCCTCAGCATCCTGCCGACCCACGGTCGGATCCTGAATCTTGACACGAACCACGGCACAGTGACTTATCTGCCGATTCACGGCTTTCGCGGCATGGACCGATTGATTTACCGGGCCAGCGACGGCCTGCTCGGCAGCCCGGCAGTGTCCATGAACCTGAATGTGGTCGCGCCCCCGGATGCGAATGCCAATGGCCTGCCCGATGCCTGGGAAACCGCCTATGGAGTAACCGATGCCATGACGGACGACGACGGTGACGGCCACACCAATTGGGAGGAGTATTCCGCCGGCACCAACCCTACCAACGCAGCCTCGGTGTTGCGTATCACCGATTGCCTGCGATTGGACAACGGCCACGTCAGCCTTTCCTGGTCGTCGGTCGGCGGCACGCGCTACCGGGTCCAGTTTCGAAACGGGACGAAGAACAGCGGCGCGCTGGGTGCGTTCACGGACATCGTACGGCCGCTGACGAACGAGCTGGACTTTAGTCCGTATGGTTCCAGCTCCACGCAAACGTTCACCGACGACTTCACGCTGAGCGGCGGCTCGCCGACCAACCATTCCCGTTACTACCGGATCCGGGTCGAGCGATGAGGCCCCGGGGCCACGCGTGAAACGAGCGGGAACGCTCGACAACCGAGCCAGAGACTCATAGACTATGGGTTGAATATTTATGCTGAGTCACTACTCAGACGAACAACTGCGGCTCGCGGCTCGCCTCTACTACCTGGACGGCCTGGGCCAGAGCGAGGTGGCCCGATTTGCCAGGGTGTCCCAAGCCAAGGTGTCGCGCCTGCTCGCAGCCGCGCGAGAGCGGGGCATTGTCCGCATCTCGGTGGCGGAATACGAACCGCACAATCTCGCACTCGAACGCAGTCTCCGCAACCAGCTCGGCTTGCAGAGTGTGGCGGTCATCAAGACGCTCGAGGGGGCTGCCCCGGATGACGCCCGGCGCGCGGTGGGGCACTTCGGGGCGCCGTTTGTCGCCACCCTGCTGGCGCCGAAGGCGGTTGTCGCCATTGCCGGCGGACGCACGATTCGCGAACTGGTGCAGCTTCTGCCGGACGACAAAGGTCGCCACCTCGTCGTTGTCCAGGCCATGGGCAGCATTGATTCGACCATCGGGCCGGAGGACGCCCTCGAATTGGGGCGCATTCTGGCCCGGCGCAGCGGCGGCCGCTTTCAGGCCCTTAATGCCCCGGCCTTTGTGCCGGACCGCAAGACGCGCGATGCGCTGCTGGCTTTGCCTCAGATTCGCGCCGTCCGCGAACTGTTCGCCCAGGCCAATGCCGCCATCGTTGGCGTGGGCACCCCGAGTAACTCGGTGTTCGCGGCGCGCGGTGTTTTCAGCGCGCGGGACACGGAAGAACTGACGCGTTGTGGCGCGGTCGGCGAAATCTGTGGACGTTTCTACGATAAGAACGGCCGTGAATGTGCCTCGCCCTGGCGGGACCGTGTGCTGAGCATTGACCTGGAACAGGTGCGCAGAATCCCCCAGGTCATCGGCGTTGTGGCCGGCGCTGATCGGTCCGAAGCGATCGCCGCCGCCGTCCGTGGCGGGTTGCTGAAGGCGGTGGTGATGGATGACAGCGCGGCCCAGTTCCTCTCCCTGACGGGCCGAAGCCGCGCATCATCCCCTCGGAGACCTCGGGGCGCCTCATGACCCCCAGCCCGGTTCACATCCAGTTCGAGAGGGCGGCGGCTCCTGAGCTATTGCTGCACGGCAGACTCTTTTTGATTCCGGTTGGAATCAACCGATATACCGGCAATTGAACCTTACCTATCTGACTTATGCTTCAAACATCTAAGACGGTATCTTTGGCCGAAGCCCTGAGCGCGGCGAACGAAACGCGCTGTCTGGAAATCGGCCCCGGAGTTCGGAAGCTCACGCCGCGCGTCTTTCGCCAGCAGTTTGGCGATGAGCCGGCATTCATCGTTGCGGACGTGAATACCTATCGCGCGGCGGGGCAGGAAGTGCTGGAGGCGTTTCGAGCGGCGGGACATCCGGTTCTGGAGCCCTTTATCTTCCGCGCACCCGACCTGTATGCT
This sequence comes from uncultured Verrucomicrobiota bacterium, assembly GCA_964625855.1. GTDB lineage: Bacteria > Verrucomicrobiota > Verrucomicrobiia > Limisphaerales > UBA8199 > JAPLUA01. The sequence goes on from CAZVFC010000034.1 coordinate 72,183, forward strand.
GAAACCGGGTTCGTTACGGAGCTGGAAACGGTTTTCCGCGGGCACAAGGCCATTCCGGTCGCGGTCGGATCAGGTACGATCAATGACCTCACAAAGCTCGCTTCACATCGCACCGACCGTCCTTACATGTGCGTTGGCACGGCGGCGTCCATGGACGGCTATACCGCTTATGGTGCCTCGATTACCCATCAAGGTTCGAAGCAAACGTTTCTGTGTCCGGCCCCGGTTGCGGTCGTGGCGGACCTGGATGTGATCTGCGCTGCCCCGGGCGACATGAACTCGTGGGGATACGCGGATTTGCTTGCCAAAGTTCCAGCGGGCGCCGACTGGATTGTGGCCGATGCCCTGGGCGCCGAACCGGTGCACCAACAAGCCTGGGCGATTGTACAGGGCCGGTTGCGAGAATTAGTGTCGGATCCCGCCGGCATCTGCCGCCGCGACCCCGCAGCCATCCAAAGGTTGATGGAGGGACTGCTGTTGGGCGGTTTTGCTATGCAGTCGGCCCGGTCAAGCCGGGTGGCCTCGGGCGCCGAGCACATGTTCAGCCACGTCTGGGATATGCAGCATCACACCCATAACGGCCATACTCCCTCGCACGGCTTCAAGGTCGGTATCGGGACGCTCGCCACGACAGCGCTCTTTGAGCGCTTGCTCGCACGCGGCGTTGAAAACCTGGACGTGGAGTCCTGTTGCGCCGCGTGGCCGGATGAGGAGACCTGGGTCGCGCGCGCAGGACACCTGTTCGGTAAAGGCGACCTGGCCGATCTGGGGGTGCGAGAGTTGCGCGCGAAGTACATCACCCCCGTGCAATTGGGCGGGCAATTGAAATTGTTGAAGGAGATCTGGCCGGGATTGCGCGAGCGGTTGAAAGCGCAACTGCTGCCGCTGCCCACCTTGCGCGGGATGTTGCGGGACGCGGGGGCGCCGACCGAGCCCGAACAGATCGGCCTCACGCGAGAGCGTTTGCGCCAGACCTACTGGCAGGCCTCGTGTATCCGCCGTCGGTTTACGGTACTCGACCTGGCTATCCAGGCCGGTTTGCTCGAGGCCTGCCTGGATGACATCTTCGGTCCTGCGGGACTATGGCCTCTTTCAGCGCAGGGCCACATCGCGGCGGGGCCAGAGGCATGCTCGACCTGACTGCCAAATCCACGCCCAGGCGGACGTTATTCACGACGCTTCTTAAGTCGTTTGCGCCGTCCCCGGCGGCGCCGATGACCGTGGCGGATCCCACGGAGGTCCGCGCGCAATACCGCTATTGGCAACGCCGAATACTGGTCGCGTCCATCATCGGCTACGCGATGTTCTATTTCGTGCGGAAGAACCTCAGCGTCGCGATGCCGGAGATGGGAAGGGACCTTGGCATCAGCAAGACCGACCTCGGATTGTTTCTCACGCTGCACGGGCTGATCTACGGCTTGTCGAAATTCGCCAACGGCTTCTTGGGAGACCGGTGCAACGCGCGCACCTTCATGGCTGCGGGATTGATCCTGTCGGCGATTGTCAACGTGTTCTTCGGGTTGAGTTCGGCGGTGCTCACGCTGGGATTTCTGTGGCTGCTCAATGGCCTGGTCCAAGGCATGGGGTTTCCTCCCTGTGCCCGGCTGATGTCGCATTGGTTCTCTCCCAAGGAACTGGCCACCAACTTCTCCATCTGGAATACCTCCCATTCGATCGGCGCGGCGCTGGTGGTGGTGCTTTGCGGTTACCTGGTTTCGCACTTCGGCAATTGGCGGCTCTGCTTCTTCGTGCCGGCCGGCCTGGCGATCCTTTGTTCCCTCTTCCTTTTGCTGGCGCTGCCTGACACGCCGCCTTCGCTCGGGTTGCCGGAAGTGGAAGGCACCGCGCAGCCCGGCAGCGCCGCCCAGGGTTTCTCCACTGCGCTGCTCAAACAGGCGTTTACCAACAAGTATGTTTGGTTCCTCGCCCTGGCGAACTTCTTTGTCTATACGGTTCGGTACGGCGTCTTTGACTGGGGCCCCATGCTGTTGACGGAAATGAAGGGGGTCAAACTCACGCACGCCAGTTGGATGGTGTTCGCGTTCGAAGGTTCGGGCGTGGCGGGAATGCTCCTGAGCGGGTGGGTGACCGACCGGTTCTTTGGCGGGCGTGGGGCCCGGGTGTGCGTGATTTCCATGACCCTGGCGGGTCTGGCGATGCTGCTCTTCTGGAAACTGCCGGGCCAGTCAATGTGGCTGAGCACGTTACTCCTGTGCCTGGCAGGATTCTTCATCTACGGACCGCAGGCGCTCGTGGGGACGATCGTAGCCAATCTGGCCACCAAACGGGTCGCAGCCACCGCCATCGGCTTTACTGGCATTTTCGGTTACGCCAGCACGGTGGTTTCAGGTTGGGGCCTCGGCACGCTGGTCGAGCACCACGGTTGGAACGCGGGTTTAGCCGGGTTGACCGGCATGGCCGTCATGGGCATCCTGTTGTTCGCGCTGGCCTGGCCGGCCAATGCCCACGGTTACGCCGTGACGGTGGCCGAGTCGAAACCGGCGCCCCTTGTGCCGGCGGGTCGGATGTAACGACCAATTCATGTAGGTAAGACGATATGCAAGTAGCCTTTGATTGTGACGACGCGGGCCTGCCGCTAAAGCAAGTGATTCTCGAAGAACTGGAGGACTTGGGAATTGATGCGGTGGACTTGAATCTGCTGGCGCAGCGCAAAGTGGATTACCCCGACATCGGCCATAACCTGGCCAAGCGGGTGGCAGCGAAGGAATTCGAACGCGGCATTTTGGTCTGCGGCACAGGTCTGGGCATGGCCATGGTCGCGAACAAGGTGGAAGGTGTCTTTGCTGGAACTTGTCACGATGTGTATTCCGCCGAGCGGCTGTGCAAAAGCAACGCCGCCCAAGTGCTTACCCTCGGTGCCCGTGTCATCGGCCCCGAACTCGCCAGGACCATCGTGTCGGCCTGGATCAATTCGAGGTTCGAGGGAGGCCGCTCCCTGCCCAAAGTCGAGCGGATGCGCGAACTGGAGCGCCGGGAATTCGCCGGCAAGGGCGCGTCAACGCGGGACGCGCAAAGCGCGGCGTAGCAATCCGTTGCTGGCGGTTGCGCGGTACCTGTGTTCGCCGGGCAGTGCCTCGTGCCAAAACTCGCCGCCGGCGCACTCGATAATCAGCCCGCCCGCCGCGATGTCCCAGATCCGGATCTCGCGCTCGATATACGCATCGAAACGGCCGCAAGCCACGTAAGTCAAACCGAGCGCCGCCGAACCCATCATGCGGATCTTCCGCACCCGGTGCACCAGCTTGTTGAAGTAAGGCAGCGTGGCGGTCAGGCTTTCGCGGGTCTTGGTAAACCCGATGGAAACCACCGCCTCGCGCAATTTGCAGCGGCGGCTCACGCGAATCAGCTTGCCGTTCAATCGAGCCGCTTGGCCGCGCACGGCCGTCCACAGCTCGTTTCCGAATGGATCATAGACGACTCCCAGCATAGTATCGTAGCCGTCCGGATAATCGGCAGGCCCGGGCCCGGGCGCCCGCCCTTGCAAGGCAATCGAGACACAAGCGTGCGGGATGCCGTAGGCGAAATTCACTGTTCCGTCAATGGGATCCACGACCCAACGGAACGGCGCGCTGACATTCCCGGTCACACCTTCCTCGCCCAGCAGTGCGACGCCGGGGAACGCTGCCCGCAGCGCCTTCTCAATCAATGCCTGGCTGCGCACGTCCAGTTCCAGTTTGATGTCATGTTGTGAGGTGGAGTTCGCCCGTTTGGGGCTGCGCAGGTTTCGGCGCAGCAATTCGCCGACCGCTCGGGCGGCGCGTACGGCTGTGCTCTGTGCTCGATTCAGGTTCATAGGTTTATGTCGTTCGGTTCGGGCGCCTGGCCCCACCGCGGAGCCGGCCCTACAGCGCGTCGAGTGCTCCCTTGACGCGATCGCGCTTGGCCTGCCACTCCACCAGCCGCTGCTGATGCTGCTGCAACACTTGGGGAGGCGCCTTCGAGGTGAAGTTCGGGTTGCCGAGCTTCTGTTCCGCCTTGGTGATTTCGACTTGGATCTTGTCCAGCTCTTTGGTTAACCGTGCCTTTTCGGCGGCGACATCAATCAATCCTTCGAGCGGTAGATAGAGGTCGCCGAGCTCCGAGTGGACGCTGGGTGTGCCCTTGTTCGGCTGGTAATTGGCATCAATCTCCAAGGCTTCGGCATTGAGCAGCAGTCTGAGCACTTCGGCATCGTGCGGCATCATTGGATTGGCCGGCTTGAACACGAACTTCACCTTCTTGCTCGCTGGGACGTTGCCTTCCCGGCGCAGATTGCGGCCCTGAGTCACCAGGTCATACCTCGTGTTGACCATGTCCAGGTAGCAGGCGTCCAGGCCGTAGTGGCCGCGAAAGTCCTCGTCCAGCGGCTTGGGCCACGGCGCGAACATGATGGTGCTGCCGCCCTGGTTCTCCGGCATCTCTTCGTGGTAACCCATCCCGTGCCACAGCTCCTCGGTGATGAACGGCAGGAACGGGTGGAAAAGGCGCAGCGTGTGCGAGAGGATGAAGTCAATGACGGCCAGGGTATTGGCGCGGCGATCCTGTATCGTAGCAGCCGACGTGAGGAGGCTCTGATCTGCCTGTCCCGCGGTGCCTGTTGTCGGTTGCGCATTTGAAGATGGAGCCTCGTTACCTCGGCTGCTACTGGTGGAGAGGACAGCCTTGCTGGCTTCCACATACCAGTCGCAATATTCGCTCCAGAAGAAGCGGTAGAGGGTCTGCGTGGCCTCGTTGAAGCGGTATTCGGCGAAGGCGGTCGTGATCTCGCGGATGGCTTGGTCGAGTTTGAGCAGAATCCACTTGTCGTCGCTGGTCAGGAGGCGGGGCTCGATTTCGCCCTGCACCTCGCCGCCCTGCATTTGGCGGAAACGGCAGGCGTTCCAGAGCTTGTTGCAGAAGTTGCGGCCCAGCTCGACATCCTTCTCGTCGAACAACACGTCCTGGCCAAGGGGCGCGCTGCGCATCGTGCCGAAGCGCAAGGCGTCTGCGCCGTACTTGCCGATGAGCTCCAATGGGTCGGGCGAGTTGCCCAGGCTCTTGCTCATCTTGCGGCCCAGCTTGTCCCGGATAATGCCGGTGAAATAGACGTTGCGAAAGGGCAGGTCGCCCATGAACTCGTAGCCCGCCATGATCATGCGCGCGACCCAGAAGAAGATGATGTCCGGGCCGGTCACGAGGTCGGTCGTGGGGTAGAACTTCTTCAACGTCTCCGTCTTCTCCGGCCAGCCCATCGTGGCAAACGGCCAGAGCCAGGAGCTGAACCAGGTGTCGAGGACGTCGGGGTCTTGGGTGAAGCCCTCGGTGCTCAAACGTTCGCCGATTTGTTCATCCGTTGAGCAGACGAACAAGTCAAACTCGTGATTTGGCTTTCCGACGTCCATTGACTCCGTTAACTCAGCATGAAGCAAATCGATGGTGCTTCCTGTTCCGAGATGAAGAATTCGGAACACAGTTCTCGGACTGGCCACATCGTGAAGCTTTGCCACCTCGTCAAACGTATGCGTGCGATTGTTCTCTGGCGTGTTTGGAATGGTGATTCGCTTGGTCCACACCGGCACGCGATGGCCCCACCAGAGCTGGCGACTGATGCACCAGTCCCGGAGGTTGTGCATCCAGTGCGAGTAGGTTTTCACCCAGCGGTCGGGATGAAACGCGATCCGGCCTTCCTCGACGGCCTTGGTCGAGGGTTCTACACTCGGATACCTCAGGAACCACTGCTCGCTGAGGTAAGGCTCGATGGGAACATGGCTGCGCTGGCTGTAGCCGACGTTGTGGACGTAGTCCTCGACTTTGAGCAGCAAACCCTGCTCGGTCAACTCCTCCACGACGGCCTGGCGTGCTTCCATGCGGTCCAGGTCGTCGAAGTCTTCGCCCGCGGCCTCAGTCATCTTCCCGTCCGGACCAATCACGACGGTGAAGGGAAGGTTGTGGCGAAGACCGATCTCGTAGTCGGCCGGATCGTGGGCTGGCGTCACCTTCACGCAGCCGGTGCCGAACTTCGGGTCCACCGCTTCATCAGCAATCACGGGGATGTGCTTGTTCTGCAAGGGCAGCAGGCACTTGCGGCCCACGAGCTTCTGGTAGCGCGGGTCCTTCGGGTTCACGGCCACGGCTTCGTCGCCCAGCATCGTTTCCGGGCGCGTCGTGGCGACCACGAGGAACTCTTTGGAACTGAGGGCAGGCGGGACGCCTGCCCTACTTTCATCGAGCAGCGGATACTTCAGGTGCCACAGGTGGCCCTTTTCCTCGATCATCTCCACTTCCTCGTCGGAAAGCGCCGTGCGGGCCGCCGGGTCCCAGTTGACCATGCGCTTGCCGCGATAGATCAGCCCCTTCTTGTAGAGTTCGACGAACACCTTCTGCACGCAGCGCGAGTAGGCGGGGTCCATCGTGAAGCGTTCGCGCGTCCAGTCGCAGGAGCAGCCTAGTTTCTTGAGCTGCTGGATGATGATGCCCCCGTGCTTTTCCTTCCAGGCCCAGACATGCTCCAGGAACTTTTCGCGGCCCAGGTCGTCGCGATGCTTCATGACGCCCTGCTTGCGGAGCGTCTTCTCCACGACGGCCTGTGTGGCGATGCCCGCGTGGTCGGTGCCGGGCAGCCAGAGCACCTCCTTGCCGTCCATGCGCGCCTTGCGGGCCAGGATGTCCTGGATGGTGTTATTGAGCACGTGCCCCATGTGGAGCATGCCCGTCACATTCGGCGGCGGAATGACGATCGAGTACGCCGGTTTGGGGGACGCGGGGTTCGCGACGAAGCAATTCTGCTTCAGCCAGAAGTCATACCACTTCTCTTCGACGGACTGCGGTTCGTAGGCCTTCGGGATTTCTGACATATCCGTGTGAATCCGTGTCTCAACTGCGCATCAGCGCGTATTCCAGACTGTCCACGAGCGCCTGGAGGCTCGCCTCGATGATGTTATCATTCACACCCACCGTGCCCCACTCCCGCTTGCCGTCGGTGGACTGGATCAGCACGCGCGTCCGCGCGCCGGTGCCGGAGGCGGATTCCAAAATGCGAACCTTGTAGTCCGTCAGTACCACCTTCTGAAGCTGTGGATAGAACTTCACCAGCGCGGCGCGCAAAGCCTTGTCGAGCGCATTTACTGGCCCGTCGCCTTCGGCCACGGTATGACCGGCCTCGCTCCCAACACGCACCTTCACGGTCGCCTCACAGATAGAACCCGGCCCATCGCGGCGCATGGAGACGTGGTAGGCGCCCACCGCGAACGGGGGCTCCTCGTGTTTGAGCGCCCGGCTGAGGAGCAGGGCCAGGGAGGCTTCGGCGGCCTCGAATTCGTAGCCCTCGTGCTCCAGTTCCTTGATGCGCGCCAGGATGGCCTTCAGCTCCGGCGTGTCGTTGGTCACGCTAAAGCCCAATTCCTGCGCCTTCATCACGATGTTGCTCTTCCCGGCCAGGTCGCTCACCAGCACCCGCCGCCGGTTACCCACCCGCTCGGGGTCAATGTGCTCAAAGCTCCGCGCCACCTTCTGCACCGCGTTGACGTGCATGCCGCCCTTGTGCGCGAAGGCGGTTTGGCCCACCCAAGGCTGCCGCGGGTCGTGTCGCACGTTGGCGATTTCATCCACGAACTGCGACAGTTCACGCAACTGGACCAGCGACTTCTCCGGCACGCACGTCTTGCTCATCTTGAAGGCGATATTCGGGATCACGCTGGTCAGGTTGCAGTTTCCGGTGCGTTCGCCGTAGCCGTTGATGGTGCCCTGAACCTGGCAGGCGCCCGCTTCGAGGGCGGCCAGAGCGTTGGCTACCCCCAAACCGATGTCGTCGTGGGTATGGATGCCGAGGCGGGTGGTGAGCTTTCCGCGCGCGGCGGCCGTGATCTCCGCTACCTCCCGTGTCAACGAGCCGCCGTTGGTGTCGCACAGAACCACAAAGTCCGCGCCAGCCTTCTCCGCCGCCAGCCAGGTCGCGAGGGCGTATTCGGGCTCGTCCTTGTACCCGTCGAAGGCATGCTCGGCGTCGTAGATCACGAACCGCCCATTATCCTTCAAAAAGCGCACGGTGTCGCCGATCATCGCGAGGTTCTCGTCGGGGGTCGTGCGGAGGACTTCCTTCACATGCAGCAGCCAGGTCTTGCCGAAAATCGTCACCACCGGCGTGCAGGCGTCCAGCAGCAGCTTGACCTGATCGTCACTTTCCACGGCCACACCCTTGCGCCGCGTCGAGCCGAAAGCCGCCAGCCGGGCCTGCTTGAATTTCCGGCGCCGCGCTTCGGCAAAGAACTCGATGTCCTTTGGGTTGGATCCCGGCCAGCCGCCCTCAATGTAATGAATCCCAAACGCGTCAAGCCGCTCGGCGATGCGCAGCTTGTCCTTCACGGAAAAGTTGATGCCTTCGCCCTGACTGCCATCGCGCAGGGTCGTATCGTATATTTCGACTTCGGGTTTCATAACCATGCCCGCCAAAGCGGGAAGGAATATCTACGCCAAGGGGGCCCGAATGCAAAGTCTAAAACCTGCCGTGAAGGCGTCGTTGGCTGGCAACTTGTAGCAGACGTTTCTCCTGACCCCGCGGAAACGCGGCTGAATGTAAATCAATCGTGCCCGGGACGGACGACCTCAAACCCCGCTTCCGCAGCAGCTTGGGCTTGGCGGACGTCGTGCGTCATCAACCGACTTAAACCCAGTTCCTCCATCGCGGCCAGGTGCAGGCGGTCTATCGAACGGCAGTGAATATCGCCGGCGTTGCGATGCTGGCGAAGCGCGGTCCGAAAAAGAGCCGCCGGGAGACCGCTAAACTCAAAAGGTGCCTGGCGCCGTAGGACGGCAAATCGAGCCTCCAACTGGCGCCAAGCCGGGCGAGTCAGATTGCCTGCCAGATAGTCGGCCTTGAGCTGGACCATCACTTCCAATTCCGCGAGCGTGGACACGGTTACCTCCGGCTCAAGGCTGAGCGCCTTCAACACCGCGGAACTCTCCGGTTCCGGGCGAAAGACTCTTACCAGGCAGCTTGTGGGACAGATGGCTCGAAGAAGGCAGTGAAAATAGGCTGACCGACCCCGCTCCGACCCCGCTACGTCGTCTCGGCGCCATGCGCATCCCTGTCCCGAAACCCGTCCGCGAGCCCAACGGTTGCATTCTGGAGCCCTTTGAGCCAGAAATGCCAAAAAGAGCGCTATATGTTGTGCCCCCATCACGACTGCTGGCACTACAGGTAGTATGTTTCGGCCTGACTCGTTTCCAATTGTCGGCACGGCCCCCAGACAACCCCTCTCCGGCTTCCGCGACGCAGGCAATCCGCCAGCCGAAACTCTTAGGCGCTCATCCAATTCGTCAGTCTCCACCGTACTCCTCTCCCTCACCCCCATATACCGCCCCCTTGCGGTATATGTGTCTTGCCCTCGAATCCGACAGCGAATCTTCAATCTCCTCGAACTGCGGCGACAACACCCGCAGTTCCGCTGCCTTTCGCCCCAATCTCTTCTCAATCGTCTTGAGCCGAAGCGTGATCAATCCCGGCACACACCCACACCGCTTTGCGACCTCTGCCCTCGAAAAGCCCTTCAAGCAATAAAGCCGAAACACTTGGATTACAGGTGCCTTGCGCCACTTCCCTTCCGATTCCAGCTCCTCCACGAGCGCGAACAAACGCCGCGCCACATCCTCCGGCTCGGGCTCTCTAGCGCCGGCCAACAAAGGAGCAAACAATTCCATCGGGTCCTTCAACGCCTGTAGCGCCCCGCTCGCCATCACTGCCACATGCGACTCCAGGTCAAAGAAGCGCGCCCCAGCGCCCGTCAGCCTCCCCAACACCCACCCATCCACAAACCGGCTTGTCGGCGCCAGCAATATGAACCGCTTCCCCAGCGCCGCGATCACGCCCGCCACGGCGGCCTGGAAATCCCGCCGCCCCTCTTGGACGCTCAACACCACCGGCACCGCCGCCGATGAAAACGCCCCGACCTGCCTCGCGCCAGCAACCCCAAGGTCAGTGTCCCGAACGTCAGACTTCAGCACCCCGCATAGCGCCACCCCGAGCTTCCTCCAGTTCAGCTCCCACAGAACAGCCTCACCCGGCGCCACCGTGAAATCATCGCAGCACGGCGGGTCGCAGGCGCACACCGCCACCAATAACCCATCGCCCCGTGGCACCAATTCATGCGCGCAGCCGCACTCACGCGGACACGGATAAGACTCCGCCCGCCCGGCCCTCTTGCCCAGGAAATTCTTGCAGAACCCATCAAACCGGTCGCCCAAGCCCGCGCGCCACAGCGCCGGCACCCCGACCTGCCCACGGATACCCTCCAGGCATTGCCAAACGCCCGCCATTCGCGCCCTACTCGATGGTGCCGATGTACTCGGCAAAAGTGTGGTGCGGCTCCGGCCGCGGAATGCGGAAGTCGCTCGCGCAGAGGTGCAACACACAGGCGAGGCACTCGGCGTCCTTCATCCACTTCCGCGTCAGGCCAAGATGCAGCAGCCCAAGCGTGCCCGTGAACTTGACCGCCAGCCGCTTCGCCTCCCGGCGAGCCGGCTTTTCATCCAGCACCGCCGTCGCCTCCAGCTCCTTCGCAAGCATCAGCACGCTGATTTCGCCTGGGTCCAACGTCTGCGCCAGCCCGGCGAGCGTCCCCGTGTCAAACGGAACCACCGACGCGGCCTTAACGTTGAAGTAGTCCGCCAGGAACTTCTTGTAGAACGCCGCCCGCTTCGGGTCGGCAATCTCCCCGACAACGGTCGGCGTGGTCAGCAGTGTGTGCGCCTTCGCTAGCTTCTGGAGCAGCAGCGCCAGGTCGTCCCGGTGGCCGAAGTTGAAGATTGCGGCCGTGTCATAGACAAGTGTCTGCATTTAAGATGCCGCCGCAAACTCCTCCTCCTGCTCGGGATCTTCAGGGATGGAGTCATCTTTCACGCCCGCAAGCTCTGCCAGATACTCATCCATGACGTGCCGCGGCGCAAAAAACCACTCCGCGAGTTTGCCGGTGGTAATCTTTTCCGCCTGGTGCAGCCCGAGCGCGATCTCCCGGAACCGCGGGTCAACCTGGCGGTCCACCTTCCCCGGGTCCCCAACCCGCCAAGTCGGCGCATCCTCCAGCTTCGGTTTGCTTACGAAATAACGCACCTTGTCCGTCCACCGGAAAACGTCGAGCTGCGTCAGACGGTAGAAAATCGCATCCCGGGAAACATTGAAGTGCTGCGCCACCGCCTCAAGGCAGGCAGGCTCACGCAAGCGCGTCGTCCCCATCGTGCTCACCAGCTTCTCCAGGTCCGCCCGCGGCATCAGCAGCTCCCCGGCGAAAGCATTGGCCTGCTTTTCCGCCGGCTCCCGGCACGAGGCCAGCGACACCGCCGTGCTCACGCGCTCTTTGCTCTCACGATCCTCCCGCCCAAGATGGAACACCAGGTGCGCAAACTCATGTGCCAGCGTAAACAGCCGGCGCGTGCGCGGGTGCATGTTGTTGATGAAGATCACGCTGAAAGCCCCGCGGAACGAAAGGCCCGACAAATGGTAGGGCATCTGCCAATCAAAAACAAAGATGTTCCAGTCAGACAGCGCCTGCTTTAACTCATCCAGCGACACCCGCCGATTCAGCTTGAGCGTATCCCGCAGGTGCGACGTTATGTTCGCCAAGTTAGCAAACGAATCAAACTCAGCCGACAGGCTGAACGGCGCCGGCGCCTTCCCCGCCAGCCGATGCGCGGTGTCGAGGTAATGCACCTGCATCGAAGCGTCCAACAGCGTGCGGTCAATGGCATCCTGCTGGGGTGAGGTGACGCGGGTGCGGGGTTGGAAGTGCGGACGGACCTCCGCATTCAGTAGGTAGTCCAGACCCACGCCCATGTGCTGGGCGAGGTCGAGGGTTTGGGACTCCGACGGCGTGCGCGTGCCCTTTTCCCAGTGTGAGACAAGCGACGTCGAGACGCCAAGCTTCGTGGCCAGTTGGGCTTGGCTGAGCTTGACCAAGGCCCGGACTTCGGCAATCCGAGCTGACAGGTTGTGTTGTTTGGTGCTCATCTGTAAACAAATTACGCCGAAATCCCACACTCTGCAATAATTATTTTGACTTTTTTGTGCGTAGGCCCGAAGATATGTGCAGTTCTTTGAAAAGCTGCTCGGCGGCGCGAAACCATAAAGAGCACCGCCGCACGCAACTTTGGCCCCCTGGCAGGGGCCGAAACGGAAACCCCGAAACGATAACGCGTTTCGGGGGCACATCCGTTACTCGGGCGAACTGACTCCGACCGAGCGACTGACGGTAGCAGCGGGAGATTACTCTCGCCCTCAAGTCGAGGCAAGGGGTCTTTTTGAGAAAGGCAACGCCATGATCCTCATGAGCGAAACCTGTCCCGGACCCGGATGGAAACGGCTCACTGCCGCTTTCATCCTGTGCGAGACCACGGGGCGAATGATCGTCCCTGGGCCGCGCCAGGCGTTCTGGACTCGGGCCTAGTGCCCGCCGGGGCCGGGGCCGGGACACAGATCGTCCCGGCGCCGGTCGCCGGTCGCCCATGCGGAATTATGGTGGCCTTCAGAAGAGAAAGACTAAGCAGATTATGAGATTCAAACGATTCACCAAGCCCGCCTTCCTGAAAGGGATCGGGCGAGACCTGCTCGGACGCTTCTTTGACCGGTTCAAAGCCGCCCTCGCCGAGAAGAATATCAATCTCCCGGCGCGCGACCTGGAGGACGACAAATACTTCGCCTCCCTGTCACGCGTCGTCATGCGACCGGACGGCCTGCCCGACGACCTCTTCGAGGCCCTCTACGCCATCGAGGAAATGGCCACTGAAGAAGGCGAGCAGCGCCTCCAGGCAGCCAGGGAGCGCGGCGAGCTGGCCATTGACCCCGCCGAGCAGGCTTCCAAAGGCGACATCGCCGTGCGGGCGTTCCTGGAGGCGCCGGAACTGGTCGCCCAAAAGAACAACGAGCTCCGCCTGGCCAGGCTCACCTCCTTCGAGTACCACGGCGCCAAGGAGCCGGTGGACCGCAGCGACTCAATCGCAATGCCGGCCAAACCCGCCTTGGACCTGATAACGGCTGACCTCGACGCCTGGTTCCGCGACAACAACCGCGGCGAGGAAGACGCCTTCATCGAGCCCTACTCCATAGACGGCGAGTTTTGGTTTCTGGTCCGCCACGGCGACACGTTCGCCCGGATGGCGAAGCTCGAAAAAGGCCGCCGCCTCAAGATGCTCCACTTCCGCCCCGCCAAAGACGACGTGGTCGTTTACACCCCCGAACGGGACGAACTCCGCATTCACGCCGGCACCAAGGGCGAACGCGAGCTCTACCGCCGCACCTTCGGCATGCGCCTGTTTGGCGATGACCGCTACTTCTCCGAGCGCAAGGCGTTCACCCTGGAGCCGCTGCGGGCGGAGGGGGCCAGGGTGCTGGAGTGGGACGGCGACGGCGACGTGGCCCGGATCGTCCTGCGGGAGATCGAGGTTGCGTTCGGGGGCGGCTTCAACGACGTAGTCATCCGCAAATCGGATGACATCTTCGCCGCCGCGCTGGCGCGCGGGCGAGACGCAATCCCGGACGGCGGCCGGCTGGTCCGAGCGGCCTTCGATTTCTGGTTCACGGGCGCAAAAAGGCCGCGCAAGGTGCAGGTGCGCCCGCCCAACATCCTCAAGCTGGGCCGCTACTGCGACGCCTCAGCAGTCCACCGCTGGCTCTCGGAGAAGAACCTCAGGGAAACCCTGCCGGCCAGGCCCTAGCCTCCGACCACCCACCCCCGGCTATGCACCACCCGCTTCTCCGCTAGGTAGGCGCGGACCATCTCCAGGTCGAAGAACACCAGGTGCCCAATCCGCACATGCGGAATGGTCTTGGCCTTCGTCTGCGTGCGCAGCCACCGCAGACTCGGCCGGCACTCCTCGCTGAACAACTCATTCAGCAGCCCCTGCGCGTTAACCAATTTCCCGGTCAGTGTGATTCTTAATTCATTCATGCTCCAGCCATTTGCCCCGCTCCGAAAAGCCTGTCAATCACACGCCTCAAAACCGCGCAGCACCGCAAACGCCTCGACGCCCCTTGCCAAAGCGGATAGGCTGGCACCGAGTCGCATATGAGCCTGGTGAAGTCTAAACAGCGCGTCGCCGACCACGGGGAGGTCTTTACGCCACCGTGGATGGTCGAGGCGATGCTCAATCTGGTGAAGGACGAAACCGAGCGCATTGACTCGCGCTTCCTGGAGCCGGCGTGTGGCAACGGCAACTTCCTCGTGCAGGTCCTCCGGCGTAAGCTCGCCGCCGTGGAACTCAAATACGGCAAGTCCGATTTTGAGCGGCGGCACTACGCGCTGCTCGGATTGATGTGCGTTTACGGCATCGAGCTGCTGGCGGACAACATTGCCGATTGCCGCGAAAACCTGCTGGAAATCTTCTCCGAGTATCTGAGCCTCGACCCGGCCGCCGACCTGTATCGTGCCGCGTTCTTCGTGCTTTCGCAGAACCTCATCCACGGCGACGCCCTCACCATGCGCACACGCACTGAAGGCTGTAAAAGCTGCAAACCCTCTGGCAGCCACAGCGACGCCCTCTCCATGCGTGCGCACACTTGCCAACCGATCATCTTCGCCGAGTGGGGCTACCTCGGAAAGGGGAAGTTCCAACGGCGCGACTTCCGCCTCGACAACCTCACCATTTTCGGCGGCGCCGACTCGCTATTCGCGCAAAACGGCAAGCACGAGCTTTTCAAACCCACAAAGACCTATCCGCCCATGACGCTGCGCGACCTGGCGGCCCTTGCACCGGAGGCCACAGAATGATCGCCCAAGCCAGCTTTGCATTGCGCGGACGCAACCCCGACGTGCTGACATGCATCGCGAACCTCTCCAACGACGAGGTGTTCACACCGCCGCAGCTCGCCAACCGGATGCTCGACACGCTGGCCGAGGCGTGGGCCGCCAACCGCGGCGGGGCAAACCTCTGGGCCGACAAGACGGTGACATTCCTGGACCCCTTCACCAAATCCGGCGTGTTCCTGCGCGAAATCACCAGCCGTCTAAACCAAGGCCTACAACAGGAGATCCCGGATCTGGAAAAGCGCGTCAATCACATCCTGACCAGGCAGGTGTTCGGCATTGGCATCACGCAAATCACCAGCCTGCTCGCGCGGCGCAGCCTGTATTGCTCAAAGCACGCCATGGGCAAGCACTCCATCGCCAAAACCTTCACCAGCGACGATGGAAACGTCTGGTTCAAGCGCATCAAGCACACCTGGGATGAGGACAAGTGTAGGTATTGCGGAGCGAATCGCCGGGACTACGACCGTGACGCAGGACTAGAGACCCACGCCTACGCGTTCATTCATACCGACAACATCAAGGCTCGGCTTGCCGAGATATTTGGAGGCAACATGCAATTCGACGTAATCATCGGAAATCCGCCGTATCAGCTTGGCCAGAGTGGCGGTGAAGCGGTGGGCAGCTTCGCCATGCCCATTTATCAGAAGTTCATTCAGGCAGCCAAGTCGCTTGACCCGCGCTACGCAGTGTTCGTAACACCGTCGCGATGGTTCGCAGGAGGCCGCGGCCTCGACGAGTATCGAAGCGAAATGCTGAATAGCCACCAGATCCGTGTCCTCGTGGACTTTCCAAACGCTGCTGACGTGTTTCCTGGAATCGACATCGCGGGCGGCGTTTCTTACTTCCTATGGGACCGCTCTCATAAAGGTCCGTGCGAGGTCCAGACCCTCGCACCCGGAGTGCCACCAGAACCAGCAACTCGCCACCTAAACACCTATGACATCTTTGTGCGCTACAACACCGGCGTATCCATCTTGGAGAAGGTGTGGCCGGAGGGGGTCAAGAAGCAGAATCTCGGGGCACATGTATCACCAATACAGCCCTTCAGTCTGCGGACTGCATTTCGCGGCAAAGAGGATCCAAGAGGACTCAAGAGGCCAATCAAACTATGGACTTCAGAAGGCTATACGTTCATCGAGCGCGCAGATGTACCCAGGAACGACGATTGGATTGACCAGTGGAAGGTCATTTTAGGTCGCGCATACGGCGAACGCGGATCGTTCCCGTACTGGATAACAAGCGACCCTATCATCCTTGAGCCCGGAACCGCCTGTACAGAGACGTATCTTGTCATCAACCGCTTCAATTCAGAGAAGAAAGCGAAGCTGTTTGCAACCTATCTCAGGACGCGACTTGTTCGATTCCTGATTTCGCTCCGGAAGAATACACAGGACCTCTACAGCGAAAGGTTCTCCTTCGTTCCTGACCTTCCGATGGACCGCGAGTGGACTGACAAGATGCTCTACAAGAAATACGGCATCACGAAGGCGGAGATTGCATTCATTGAAAGCATGATCCGCCCAATGGGCGACGACGATGAGTAAGACCATCGAGGAAATCCTTGCTCCCAAGCCGGAAGCCCGGCCGCGCATCTACGCCTACTCGATTGACGACCAGGCGCACAAGGGACTCCTCAAAGTGGGGCAGACCACGCGCGACGTGAAGCAGCGCGTGGCTGAGCAGTTGAAGACCGCAAACATCAAGAATTACACCGTTGAGCTGGATGAATTCGCCGAGCGCGATGACGGCACGATCTTCACCGATCACGAGGTCCGCGCTGCCCTCGTCAAGAAAGGCTTCGCGAAACCGGAGTTGGAATGGGTGCGTTGCACCCTCAAGGACCTGAAGGCCGTGCTGATCGCACTTCGCACCGGGCAGCAAATAGCTGGCACACGGGACCAAGCCTTTCCGATGCGGGCCGAGCAGCGCGCTGCCGTGGAAAAGACGCACGCCTATTTCCATTCCATCTGGAAGGAGGACATGCACGCCGTCCCACGCTTCCTGTGGAACGCCAAAATGCGCTTCGGCAAGACGTTCACCACCTACCAGCTTGCCAGGAAACTCGGGGCCAAGCGCGTGCTCGTGGTCACCTTCAAGCCAGCCGTGGAGGATGCCTGGCAGACAGACATCGAATCCCACGTGGACTTCGCTGGCTGGCAATACCTCTCCCGCCATTCCGAAACCGATCCGACCAAAATCTCCGCCAAGAAGCCGCTCGTCTATTTCGGTTCCTTCCAGGATTTGCTGGGCCGGGACGACGCCGGCAACATCAAGGCCAAGAACGAATGGCTGCACCAGGTGAAGTGGGATCTGGTCGTCTTCGATGAATACCACTTCGGTGCCTGGCGCGAGACGGCCAAGGAATTGTTCGAGGGTGAAGAAGAGGCGGTCGCCAAGAAAGAGGCCAAGCTCGAATACGCCGCCGGCCTGGAAGGCGTAAACGAAGACCTCACCGTTCTCTCGGAGAAGGAGACCGAGTTCCTGCCTATCACCACCAAGGCTTACCTGTATCTCTCCGGCACGCCATTCAAAGCGCTGGCCACCGGCGAGTTCATCGAAGAACAGATTTTCAACTGGACCTACACCGACGAGCAACGCGCCAAAGAAGACTTCGCCGCTAAGAATCCCGGCAAGTGGAATCCCTACGGCGCGCTGCCGCAGATGCGGCTGCTCACCTATCAGATGCCCGATGAGCTGGTGGCCATCGCCAGTGCCGGGGAGTTCGACGAGTTTGATCTCAACGCTTTTTTCGAGGCATCGGGCACAGGTGTCCTGGCGCAGTTCAAGCACAAGAGCGATGTGCAGAAGTGGCTGGACATCATCCGTGGAGGGTATGCGCCCAAGGCAGTAGAGTACCTCAAGACCGGCACACGCCCCCCGTTCCCGTATTCGGACGTGCGCCTGCTGCCGTATCTCCAGCACTCATTTTGGTTCCTGCCCAACGTCGCGGCCTGTCACGCCATGGCGAACCTCCTGGCCGAAAAGCAAAACGTTTTCTGGCACGACTACGATGTCGTCGTCGCCGCTGGGGCCACCGCGGGCATCGGTTTGGACGCATTGCCACCCGTCCGCCAGGCCATCAGCAGCGGCTTTGACACCAAGACCATCACGCTCTCCTGCGGCAAGCTCACCACCGGCATCACCGTGCCGCAGTGGTCGTCCATCCTGATGCTCCGCAACCTGAAGTCGCCGGAGACGTACTTTCAATCGGCGTTTCGTGTGCAATCGCCCTGGTCCATCAAGAACCCTAACGGCGACGACCCAAACGAGGAGGAAATCCTCAAGCCCGTCTGCTTTGTGTTCGACTTCGCACCGACGCGCGCGCTGCGGCAGCTTTCCGAGTATGGCATCGGGCTCTCGCCCAACGAGCCGAACCCGGAGAACGCCGTCAAGGACCTCGTGTCCTTCCTGCCGGTGCTGGCTTTCGACGGCGCGAACATGACGCAGATTGACGCGGGCGGCATCCTCGACATCGCGATGGCCGGAACATCGGCCACACTGCTCGCGCGAAAGTGGGAAAGTGCGCTGCTCGTGAACGTGGACAACGACACCCTGCGCCGCATCCTCGACAACCCCGAGGCGATGGCCGCCGTGGAGCGCATCGAAGGCTGGCGCTCCCTGGGCGACAACATCCTCGAAACCATCATCAACAAGAGCGACGTGGTGAAAGGGCTAAAGAACAAGGCGAAGGAAAAAGACCTGTCGGCGAAGGAAAAGAAGCAGCTCACCGACGAGGAAAAGGAGTTCAAGTCCAAGCGCAAGATGGTCCAGGAGAAACTCATCAAGTTTGCCACCCGCATCCCGGCCTTCATGTATCTGACCGACTTCCGCGAGAACACGCTGCAAGACGTGATCACCAAGATCGAGCCCGACCTGTTCGAGACGGTGACTGGTTTGACGGTAAAGGATTTCCACCTGCTCGTGCGGCTCAAGGTCTTCAACACCGAGCAGATGAACCAGGCCGTCTTCGCCTTCCGCCGTTATGAGGACGCCTCGCTCCGCTACACCGGCATCGAAAGCCACGAGGGCTTAAGCCACTACGGCCTTTACGATACTGTGGTAGCGCGTGAGTAAGGAATGGGGACCCGCCGCCCGTTCCCTCTCGCCCCTCCCAGCAGCCACTCACCACTTCGGCATATACCGCGAGTCGTCCTGAGCCTCCCCGACAGCCTTTGCAAGCGGCCGGGCCGGCCTCTTTGCCTCTGCCACAGCCCGCTGGAGAGCCGCATGGAAAACCTGCGGCTTCGCGATAAAGCGGAGCGGAAACGCGGCCCCGCCGGTGGTGGTAACAGTGATTGTGCCGTACCCCGTCATCCGGCCCAAGAGCGGCTCCAAAATGAAGATGCTCTCGATGTTCTCCAGTCCGACATCCCCGGACGCCCGGAAAAGAAACCCGATCTGATACACCAGGCGCCGACTCGTTAGCGTTATCCGGGAGCACCGGTAGGAGACGAGTGCCGGGATAAAGCCGACGAGCCCCAGCAGAAACACCGGCACGACGAACACGGCAGCCAGCGGCCAGACCCACTTACCCAACGCCCCCAGGAACATATTTGCAAACCACAGCTCAGGAAGCATAGCGACGACCAGCACGACAAGGAGCACCGCAGGAGGGGCGAAAACCCCGGCGTGGATTCGCTCTTCCTTCAGGATCGTCTCGCCGGGCTGCAGTTCCATCGCGCCAGAATACGCCTGCCCCGTCAAGAGTCAACCCGACCTGAAATCCACGCCCTCTCCTCACTGGCGACCGGCCCACGCCTGAGTCTGCAGTTCCAGCCCCAGCCACACGGGCGTCTCCGTTTCCCCCAGCGCACCTACGGTCCCAAAGAAAGTGCATTTATTCGCTTGCATAAATTTACGTCTATGCCTAAATTTAGCCAGCGCACTAAATAATCCTAATTATGCCAACAACGAAGATCGCGAATCCGTTCAAGCCCGGTGCCGGTCACGCCCCCCCATACCTGGCCGGCCGCGACGCCGAAAAGGCCGAGTTCAAGAAGCTCCTCGCACAAGATACCATCCTTTCCAATCTCATCCTAACGGGGCTTCGTGGCGTCGGCAAAACCGTTCTGCTGGAGGAGCTCAAACCCATCGCAATGCGGGAAAAATGGCTCTGGGTCGGAACCGACCTCTCCGAGGCATCCAGCGTCAGCGAGACCACCATTGTCCAGCGCCTCCTCGCCGACCTCTCAGTCGTAACATCGGCTATAACGGTCAAGGAACCAGCCTCGCCCAAGGGATTCTCGCTTGCGCCGGAAGCGAAAGACAACACGCTCAACTTCGCCGGGCTTTTCGCTCTCTATGACAAGCAGCCGGGCTTGGCAGCCGACAAGCTAAAGGCCGTTCTGGAACTGGTCTGGAAATGCCTCTCTTCGTTCGGCGTGAAGGGCATCGTGTTCGCCTACGACGAAGCCCAAACCATGTCCGACCACACCAACGAGAAGCAGTTCCCGCTCTCCCTCCTGCTCGATGTATTCCAATCCATTCAACGCAAGGGTATCCCCTTCATGCTCGCACTGGTCGGCCTTCCTACCCTCGCGACTAAGCTCGTCGAAGCCAGGACCTATTCTGAACGCATGTTTGATGTCCAGATCCTCGGAAAGCTCACCGCCAAGGAAAGCACCGAGGCAATTCGCAAGCCCATTGAGAGTACGAAATGTCCGGTGAAATTCAGCCCCCAAACCGTGGACCTGATCGTCGATGTCTCCGGCGGCTACCCCTACTTCATCCAGTTCATCTGCAAAGAGCTCTTCGATGTCTTTATTCAGCAGATTCAAGTGGAAGGCCAAACCACCCCCATCCCCATAGACGGCATCCTGAAAAAGCTGGATAAGGATTTCTTCGCCGCCCGCTGGGGTCGCGCCACCGACCGCCAGCGTCAGATGCTCTCAATCATCGCGAGGTTGTCCAGTTGCGAAGACGAGTTCACCGTTCAGGAAATCGCCAACGCGTCCAGGAAGACACCCCACCCGTTCAGCGCCAGCCACACCAATCAGATGCTGACGGCGCTCACCAACGCCGGCCTTGTTTACAAGAACCGCCACGGGCGCTACTCGTTTGCCGTGCCACTCCTCGGCAAGTTCATCCTGCGGCAGGAGCTTGAGGACAAACAGCTCAAGCAAATGTCCCTCCCCCTGGAGCCCCCACCCTCACAGACCTGAAGCGGCAAACCCAAAACAACTGCACATGAATCCAATATTCAACATCTACTGCGATGAAAGCTGCCACCTTGAGCACGACAACCAGCCCGTCATGATTCTGGGAGCCGTCTGGTGCCCCGCCGACAGGGCCCGCCCGATAGCTGACGCCATCCGCGCCCTCAAAGCCAGTCATGGCCTGGCCCCAGGATTCGAAATCAAGTGGACGAAGGTTTCCCCGGGCAAGACCGACTTCTATCGCCAGCTCATTGACCTCTTCTTCTCTGAGAGCGACCTCCACTTCCGCGCCCTGATCGCCGACAAACGCCGCCTCAACCACGCAGCCTTCCCCGGGCAAGACCACGACACATGGTACTACAAGATGCTGTTCACGCTGCTCTCCCCTTTGCTCAGCCCCGACGCCCACTATCGGATCTACCTCGACCACAAAGACACCCAGAGCGCCGCGAAGGCGGCCAAACTACACGAGGTCCTCTGCAATGACCGCTCCGACTTCGACCGCCAGCTCATCGAGCGCGTGCAACCCGTCTCATCACGTCAGGTACAGCAACTCCAGCTCTGCGACCTTCTCCTCGGCGCGGTAGGCTATACCAACCGAGGCCTCACCACGAACGCCGCCAAGATCGCCGTGGTCGACCGAATCAAGCAGAGCACCCACTATTCCCTGGTCCGATCCACCCTCCTCGGCGAGAGAAAATTCAACCTATTCCGCTGGCAAGGCCAGGACATCCCCCAGTGAACGGCCCCCTACCCAAGTTTATAGAACTCGCCGACGCCACCGGCCCGGATTCCGCCGAGCAATGGAAGACGTACCTCGAGGCCCTGTACCTGGTTTACCGCCGGTCCCTCGTGGAAGCACAACTCACCTTCCGCGGTTTACCGGTACAATACCGCCGCATGCCGGACGCCACCGGCAAACACGTCGCGTTCTGGCACCTTGTTCAGGAAGGCTACCCCGAAGATGACCGTACCCCAGACCCCGAGCGCTGCCGTCGCCTGCTATGGGTTTCGTGGGTGATCCGAAACGCCGGCTGCAACACCGCCGTCCGCGTCTTCCCCCAGACGCGGCGCCATGGCGACAGGACCTGGGCGCTTTGGCTCTACGGCCACGACTACGTCGTGATCCTGGCCGAGCGTTCGAGCTACCACCTCCTCAAGACCGCCTTCATAGTGAGCCAGGACAAGCGCGAGGAATTGAACCGCGACTGGCAGGCAAGCCAGAAGCCCGGAAAGAGCTGAGGCCGTCCGGTTTCCCGAACGGCCTCGAAATCTCTGTCCACTCATGGTGGATGAGCTAGAAAAATATAATCACAGACTTGACAACCTGTAAACAGCTATTTTGACCCCGTTTTTCAGGGGTTTTCACATACTCTTCGCATTTTCCCTGCCACTCTCACCGAAAATTCCGCCTTTTTTCGGTCACCCATGTCCCAGGCTTCTGTCCGGTTCTGTCCCGGTTTCCGCCGCCCAGTGCCGCCCACTGCCGCCCTTGTCCCGGCCGTGACCGACATTTCCGGCCATTTTCGGTTTCCCAGTCCCCGTTTCCAGTTATTCGTTGGGTTTGTCCGCTTAATCCAGCCCCCCCCCCACGGGTTTCCAAAACCGAACGCCACTCACTCTAAAGCAACCAGTTGCCTTTAGAGTGTGGTTTCTCTCGCCCGGCGTTGTGCCTTGCGCCGCCCCCGCGTCGCTTTCCGCCCCCTGGCCTCGGTATGCCGACAAGCCTCTAGCCCTTAGCGCGGGCAGCGCGAAAGGAAGCTTCGCTTCCTTGGAACTGCATCCTCGCCATACTTCCGGCACATGCAACCTCCAATTAACGTCCGACTCGCCACCCTCGATGTTCTCCTTCAAACCATGATCCCGGCCTTCCTGAGCCCGCCGCCCTCCCGCGACACGCTCCGCGCCTGGTTCGATCGCGCCCGCATCCCGCGCTTCAAAGCCAACCCGCTGGCCCGCCGCGGTGGCGGCCACGTCTACTACTCCGTCGCGGCTGTGGAGAAGTTCCTGCGCTCCCACACGCTCCCCGGCCCCCTGTAGTCCCGTGGCCGATAGTCCGATCCCTGTCCATCCGTGGTTCAAGTTCGGCCTTCGGACTTCGGCCCTCCGACTTCCCGCGCCAGCGGGCCCCACGCGGCCCTCACTCCGGGCAGCGCCACTATGGCCTCCGACCCCTTTTCCTGCTGCGCCACTTCAGCCGCGCACTCCGGATGCATCTGCGCCAGAGCCGCAAACGCCCTCGCGATGACTTCCCCCTCCGCCTTTGCTAAACGCCCCTTCCCATCCAGAAGATACCTCCGAAGCCGGTTGTCGCGCATGCAATGCGCCTTCCCTGTCTCACCGAACTTCACGCCAACCCATGCCGACGTGAAGACCACCACCGCCTGGAAATACGCTCCGACCTCAGGCGCCAGCGCTTGAACTCTCTCCCTCACCTCCATCGCCCTACCAACCGCATCACTCGCGTATGGCGTCTTCAAGGTGCCACCGTTCCACGTCAATTCCCCTTTCCCGTCAGCGCGGACGATGCCCCGCCAGTTCTTCGTTTCGATCACGTAAACACCGGTTGGACCAATGACCACATGGTCCAGGTTGCCTTTCCCAAGTGGTAGATCGTTGATCACATGGAACTCCTCCGGCAGCCCCTGAAGAATCAACCCGACCCTCTCCTCCCCGACCGCGCCGCTCAGCATCCTATCGCGGACTCGCTCAAGCTCATCCATCCGTCGAAAGGCCCACTTCCCTACAAAGCACATCGCCAGCAGCAAGACTAAGGAGAGCAGGCATCCCTGCACCGGAGAGAATAGGAAAATCCGCAACGAGGAACCGATCATCACTCCCCAGATCGCCCCGAGCGCCGCAATTGCAACAGCAGCACACACCCACATGGCGTTTCGCTTCCGCGTCGCCTGTTCGCTTACGTATCTGCCCGACTTGCCGAGAATCTTCGCCATAATTCAGGTCCTTCTGTCTACTCCGGTACACACCGCTGCCCTAAAACAGCACGAAACCTGCCATTCTACCCAGCACTCGGCGCTAACGTCGTCGCGGCTGACAGTCTGCGCAAAACGCGGCGTTGCCAGTTGCGTTTAATCCTCGAACCACACTCCGCCGAATCCGGCGCACTCCACGATGTTGCCGCTCACGGATTCAACAACTGAATCCGTTAATTCCATTTCCTGGAACCAACGGCAGCGCTCACGGCCCGTTTGAGCCAATAATTGGCCCCCACGGAGTCCAATCCCTGTCCATCCCCGTCCATCCGTGGTTCAAGTTCGGCCTTCGGACTTCCCGCGCCAGCGGGCCTCACGCCGCCACCCCCGGCAGCTTCACAATCTTCCCCTCGGCCGTCTGCTCTTTGCTTTCTGCTTTCTGCTTTTCCACCGCCGCCGGCGTGACCGCAAACCACTTCTCCGCGTCCGTTGGCCGCACCAGCTCGCGATAGTGCTGGAAGATCATTTGCGGGCTGTTCCCCGCCTCCAGCGCCACCTGCGCCGTATTCGGGACCGCCGCCAGCCGATAGCTAATGAAGCTGTGGCGCAGCGCGTTGTGCTTCCAGGCGAACGGCTCCCACCCCTCGATCTCCGCCGTCTCGGCGCCGGGCGGGACCTCGCCCTTCTGGCTCCGCAACTTTCCTTTCCGCTTTCTGCTTTCTGCTTTCTGCTTTCTCGCCCTCTCGTCCGCCTGCTCAAGCTGCTCTTCGGTCACTCCCCGGGCCTCCGCCCAGGCCGCCCGCCGGAACTGGTTCGCCGTCTTCGCAATGAGGTGCAGCTCGAAAGCCACGTTGCGGTGTGACACTACCAACCCCGCCGGCTCCCGATACTTGAGCAGCCACTCCTTCAGCACCGGCACAATCGGCACCAGCCGCCGGCTCGCCGTCTTCGCCTTGGACGCATGAATCTCAATGTGCCCCTCGTCGAACCGCACGTCCCGCCATTCCAGCCGCTGAATCTCCGCGTGCCGGATGCCCGCGAACGCGCCGAGCAC